>CAVUBW010000012.1:0-448196 GCA_963739835.1 uncultured Acidimicrobiales bacterium | reverse complement strand
AGCTGTCGCCCACGCTGCCGATCGACGCGACGGCGCCGGCGTCGTCGAGACGGTTCGAGTAGCGGATCGAGGTGTATTGGCTCCCGGCGTCGGAGTGGTGCACGACGCCGCGGACGGGCTGGCCGTCCCGGTCGCGGGTCCACAAGGCCATCTCCAGCGCGTCCAGCGGCAAGTCCGTCGGCATCGACGAGCTGGTGCGCCACCCGACGATCCGGCGGGAGAACACGTCGGTGACGAACGCGGTGAACGCCATGTGCGACCAGGTCGGCACGTAGGTGAAGTCCACGATCCACAACTCGTTGGGCCGGGTGGCCCGGAACTGGCGCTGCACCAGGTCCGGCGGCCGGGCCGCCCGAAGATCGGGCCGGGTGGTCGTGAAGGACTTGTCCCGTCGGGCACCGACGATGCCGTTGGCTCGCATGAGGCGCTCCACGGTGCAGCGAGCGACCGGGTTGCCTTCCCGACGCAGCTCGTTCCAGACCTTGCGCGCCCCATACAGCCGCCGTCCCTTGCGCCGCTCGCTCCACACCCGGCGGATCTCCACCAGCAACACCGCGTCCCGGACGGCCCGCTGAGACGGGGGCCGGATCCTGGCTGCGTAGTAGGTGCTCGGGGCGATGCGCATGCCGTGGTTAGACAGCACTCTGCACATCGGCTCGACCCCGAAGCGGGCCCGGTGCTCGTCGATGAAAGCGATCACCACGGATGTCGCGGGTCGAGCTCCCGCGCGAAGAACGAGGACGCCGCCAACAAGATCTCATTCGCCCGCTTGAGCTCGCGGACCTCCCGTTCAAGCTCCTTGATCCGGGCTCCGTCGGCCGTGGTGACGCCGCTCCGGCGGCCGGCGTCGATCTCGGCCTGCTTCACCCACCCCCGCAGCGTGTCCTTGTTCACCCCCAGACGCGGCCCGATCCGTTCCACCGCCGCGTTCAACGACAACTCAGGCTCGGCCTCACGGGCTTCGAGCACGAGCCGAATCGACCGCTCCCGAACCTCCCTCGGGTACTTCCTCGGTGCTGGCATGACTCCACCCTCTCCGTGGGATCAATGCCTCCACAAGACCCGGGGCGCTTCAGTCGGCTCGGGTGCGGCTGCTCGATGTGGGCCGGACCGATAAGACAGACCCGCACGACGCCCGCTCGGCGGCGATCGTCGTGCTGCGCCACAGCAGGTTGCGGACCGTCACGGCGGTCGACCACAGCGCCGTGCTGCGCCTGCTTGCGGACCGCCATCACGACCTCGTCGCGCAACGCACCCGGGTCATCTGCCGGCTGCACGCCCTGTTGTGCCTGCTCATCCCCGGCGGCCTGCCCCGCCTGTTGTCCGCCCAACGGGCCGCCAACGCGCTGCGAGGACTGCGCCCGGTCACCCTGGTCGACATCGAACGCAAGCGCATGGCGGGCGAGCTGCTCACCGACGTGCGTCGCCTCGACACCCAACTCGCTGCCATCAGAACCCGCATCGCTGACGCCGTCGAGTCCTCCGGCACCACCGTCACCGAGGTATACGGCGTCGGCCCCGTCGCCGCCGCCCTCATCGTCGGCCACACCGGTGACGTCTGTCGGTTCCCCACCGCCGGGCACTACGCCCGCTACAACGGCTCCGCCCCGGTCGAAGCGTCCAGCGGCCCACGGATCCGTCACCGGCTCAACCCCCGCGGGAACCGTCGGATCAACCACGCCCTTCACGTCGCGGCCATCACCCAGGTCAGCCACGACACGCCCGGCCGCGCCGACTTCGACCGCAAGCTCGCCCAAGGCAAGAGCCGCAAAGAAGCCCTCCGAGCCCTCAAGCGCCGCATCAGCGACGCCGTCTACCGCCAGCTCCTCATCGACAGCCACCGCTGATTCAGCGGGCCCGGGAGGACAACGGGAACGACTCCAATGGCCAGCGTGACCGGCTCTGCACCCTGACGGCCGGCTCTTCGGTCAAGTCACTCCCGGACCCACCACGACGCTACGCCCAGCGCCACGGCGCTGCTTCGACGCGCCCCCAAACCGGCTCCTTGACACAAACAGGCTTCGATCGGGCGCGGGCGCCGGGCAAATGGCGCCGACGTCAGGGAAGTGCGGCTGTCAATTCCTCTCGGGACGGCTTCGGTACTGCGGGAGTGTGGGCGAGCATCTCCCGCCGGACGGTGAGAGCGCGCTCGATGAGGTCCACTCGTCGAGAGAGCGCATCAACCGGGTCGAGGGCGCCGATCCGGCGGGCAACGGCCCGGAATATCTCGGGGTCACGGCCAGCAGCGGGGTAGACGACAAATCGGAGCGCCAGGGCCATCGATTGGTTCGGATCGGTCGGGTCGACGAGCTCACCCGACCACCAGCGCCGTCGGTCGAGGTCTTCGGCCGACACCGCCTCGAATCGGGCAACGAGATCGGGGCCGTGAGCGACCTCGAACACCTCGGATGCCTCATGGGGATCGTGGTGATCGCTGAGCAGCGCCCCCAGCGAGAAACCCTGGCGCAGCGACAGCGAGGCGCCGTACGCGAACGTCGGGTTGGTGTGGGACAGCGCGTCGCCGATCGGGCGGATGCCACGCACCTGCGTGGCGCCGCCGTGAACGAGCTGAACGGTGTTGGCAAGGCGGCCCATGAAGAGCGATGGGCCGATGGGGATGGCGACATCCTCGTGGACCCACTCCGCCAGGCCGGGGATCCGCGAGGCAACGGCCTGGTGGGCTTCGGCGCTTCGCAGCGCCTTGAAGTGCTCATCGCCGGGAGCCGTCATCAGGACGACGCAGAACGTGCGGTCGTCGCCAAGGAACACGGCGTAGGCGAGATAGCCGAGATCGCCTCGCGGCCCACCGAGGATGTACGGGCCGCCAGGTGGTTCGACAGCCTGGCGGAAACGGAAGTGCCGGCTGAAGTACACGATCCCGCAGTCCTGCTCACGACGCTCTGGCAACTCTGCGCCGGCCAGCTCCAGCCAGGTACGCACCCTCGACGTCCGGCCCGCGGCGTCAACGACGAGATCGCCCTCGATGACCCCTCCCTGCGTCCGCACGCCACTCACGACCACAGCACCGTTCCGACGGTCGACGACGAGGCCGTCCATCACGACGCCGCTCCGGAGGGTGACATTGGGAGTGGACACCGCCACTTCCCGGAGCGCCGCCTCGAAGACCGGCCGCCGACATGCGATCGTGGCGAACTGCGCATCCTCAGGGAGCCAGGCGCCCGCTGGCAGCAGACCTGTCTGGTCGACCTCGCCCGCTCCGGCTCTCGCGAGGCGCTCGAGCAGCTCCGGTGCCTCCTCTTGCAACGTTGTGCGTGCCAGCGCGAGGAAGTTGTGGGGCTGGCGGAAGTGTCCGATGCCGGACCGTTCCCAGCTGTCGAACGCCTCCTCCACTGGCGGCGGGGCGTGGCGATCTCGTTCGCACACCAGCACCTCATGACCGGCACGACCTGCCGCGATCGCGGTGGCTAGCCCGGCCAGTCCGGCACCAGACACAACGATACGCACGTCAACACCGTAGAGGCCGGACCTTCGTGAAGCCCGCATTGCCCGGCACCCCAACGCCGCGGGCGTGGCGCCGGGCAAATGGCGCCGACGTCAGGGAACTGCGGCTGTCAACTCCTCTCGGGACGGCTTCGGTAACGGGAGTGTGGGCGAGCATCTCCCGCCGGATGGTGGAGAGCGCGCTCGATGAGGTCCACTCGTCGAGAGAGCGCATCAACCGGGTCGAGGGCGCCGATCCGGCGGGCAACGGCCCGGAATATCTCGGGGTCACGGCCAGCAGCGGCGTAGACGACAAATCGGAGCGCCAGGGCCATCGATTGGTTCGGATCCGTCGGGTCGACGAGCCCACCCGACCACCACGCCGTCAGGCGAGGACCTCGGCCGAGACCGCCTCGATCGTGCAACGAGATGGGGCCGTGAGCGGTCTCGAACACCTCGGATGCCTCACGGGATCGTGATCCGAGCAGCGCCCCGAGCGGAAACCCTGGCGCAGCGACGGCGAGGCGCCGTACGCGAACGTCGGGTTGGTGTGGGACAGGTGTCGCCGATCCGGCGGATGCCACGCCCTGCGTGGCGCCGCCGTGAACGAGCTGAACGGTGTTGGCAAGGCGGCCCATGAAGAGCGATGGGCCGAGTGGGATGGCGACATCCTCGTGGACCCACTCCGCCAGGCCGGGGATCCGCGAGGCAACGGCCTGGTGGGCTTCGGCGCTTCGCAGCGCCTTGAAGTGCTCATCGCCGGGCGCCGTCATCAGGACGACGCAGAACGTGCGGTCGTCGCCGAGGAACACGGCGTAGGCGAGATAGCCGAGATCGCCTCGCGGCCCACCGAGGATGTACGGGCCGCCAGGTGGTTCGACAGCCCGCCGGAAACGGAAGTGCCGGCTGAAGTACACGATCCCGCAGTCCTGCTCACGACGCTCTGGCAACTCCGCGCCGGCCAGCTCCAGCCAGCCACGCACCCTCGACGTCCGGCCCGCGGCATCAACGACGAGATCGCCCTCGATGACCCCTCCCTGCGTCCGCACGCCACTCACGACCACAGCACCGATCCGACGGTCGACGACGAGGCCGTCCATCACGACGCCGCTCCGCAGGGTGACATTGGGAGTGGACACCGCCATTTCCCGGAGCGCCGCCTCGAAGACCGGCCGCCGACATGCGATCGTGGCGAACTGCGCATCCTCAGGGAGCCAGGCGCCCGCTGGCAGCAGGCCTGTCTGGTCGACCTCGCCCGCCCCGGCTCTCGCGAGGCGCTCGAGCAGCTCCGGTGCCTCCTCCTGCAACGTCGTGCGTGCCAGCGCGAGGAAGTTGTGGGGCTGGCGAAAGTGTCCGACGCCGGACCGTTCCCAGCTGTCGAACGCCTCCTCCACTGGCGGCGGGGCGTGGCGATCTCGTTCGCACACCAGCACCTCATGACCGGCACGACCTGCCGCGATCGCGGTGGCTAGCCCGGCCAGTCCGGCACCAGACACAACGACACGCACGTCAACACCGTAGAGGCCGGACCTTCGTCAAGCCCGCATTGCCCGGCACCCCAACGCCGCGCGTAGCGACGGTTCCGCCCCACCGCGCACCGCCCTGCAGGCGTAGGGTATTGGGGCTGGCCTGGGAGGACGTGGACTTCGAGGCCGGCACCGCGCTGGTGCGGCGGGCGTCGGTGTATGTGGACGGCCGGGGCCAGCAGCTCGGGCCACCAAAGACCGAAGGCGCGCGCGGCGAACACTGGCTCATGCCCACTGTCGTGGCTCTGCTCCGGAAGCGACAGGAACTGCAGGACCAGGAGCGGGCGGCCGCCCCGCATTGGGACACCACGACGTACGGCGGTGAGCGGATCAACCTCGTGTTCACCAACCCGACCGGCGGACTCGTGCTGCGCCAGGCGGTCGCCAAGATCGTCAAGCAGGCCGGCAAGACCGCCGGTATCGCTGCCGACCTCGGCACCCACACCGGTCGCCGCACCGTCGTCACCACGCTGTTCGTGGACGGCGGCGAGGCCCTGGAGGACATCGCGCGCTTCGTCGGCCACGTCCGGCCCGCCACCACCGCCGGTTACGTCAAGCGCCTCGGCCGTCGCCCCCAAGCGGTCGCCCAACGCGCCGCCGCCATCCTCGACGGCGACAACCTGGCGGACGACGAGGATATCTCCGGCGGGGTTCGGATTCACCCCGGCGAAGCTGGGAGCAACCCTGAGAGCAACCGCGGTGCACGGTCTGATCAGGCCCAACCCGATGGCGGACCGTAGCCCCAGGTCAGAGGGTGTCTCCCGGACGGTTGTGCACCGTCCGGGACCCCTGCGTGGAGCTGGGGGGAATCGAACCCCCGTCCGCCGAGCGGTTGCCGACCGCGCTACGACCATTCCCGAGGCTTACGGCTCTACGGCTGCCGCACCGCCGGGTCGGTGGGCCCCGCTGAGGAGGCCGCCGCCAGGTGCTTTCCCTGATGCCAGCGGTCTTTCCCGCCGCCAGCGGTCTTTCCCGCCGTCAACCACCGCTTCTGTTGCCGGGCTGCGGTGATCCGGCCCCGCGTGCCCTCACGGGTCGCTGGTGCTCTCGTTACGCCTGGTTATCAGGCGGCGAGGGCGTACTGCGCATCGGCAGTTGTGTTTGTGCCCCGTTTAAGGAGTCTGAGCAACTCCGGTCGCACGATTCGGCTTCCGGTCCCGACGTCGAAACCGATCAGCCCCTTTGTCAAACAGCTGGTATCCAGCCAAGCGAGTCTACCGGCTCCAAAACGGTCGGTGACCGTGGACCCCGGGCAGGAGGTCCACGGTCACCGAACCCGGCGCCGGCCGGCGCGCCCCGGACAGAAGGCTCGCCGGCCGACGGCGCGGTCTCGGCGCTAGGCGCTGCGGCGGATCAGCCGTCGCCGCCGTGGTCGTCGCCGGCCGGGTCGTCGGCGCCGCCGTGGCCCGAGCCGCTGTTGTCGACCTGGTCACCGCCGTGGTCGTCGCCGGCGTCGTGGTCGGCCGGGTCGTCGGCGCCGCCGTTGCCGGGGCCGCTGTTGTCGACCTGGTCGTCGTCGGCGCCGTCATGGCCGGAGCTGGCGCTGGGGCCGGAGTTCGGGCCGGGGCCGGAGTTGTCGTCGCCCTCGTCGTCGCCGGCCTCGGGGCCGTTGGCCTCGACGACCACGCCGTTCTCGATGCGGACCTCGGTGCCGGTCGCCTCGTCGCGGATGCGGACCCGCTCGCGGACCTCGCCGTCCTCGATCTCGACGTTGACCTGGACGCGCTGGCCGTCGCGGCGGAAGTCGACCTCGACCTCGGGACCGTCGGCCTGCTCGACCTCGACGGTCCAGCCTGCGGCGGGCACGGCGCTCACAAGGGCCAGGCTGCCGTCGGACACGGAGACCGTGACGGTCCCGGCGCCGGCGGCGTCGACCACCCGGGTGGTGGCGCCCGCGGGCACGGTGGTGGGCATGGTCGTGCCGGCGCCGCCGTTGTCGTTGCCGACCGTGGTGGAGGGGGAGTCGTCCGCGCCGCGGGCCGCGGCGGTCGACAGCAGGGCCGGCGCGACGCCGAACCCGGAAACCAGGGCGATGCCGACGCTCCCGGCTGCCACCCCGGCGGCCATGCCGAGGCGTGTCTTGGGCCAGATGTTCATGGGTGAGGGGTCCTTCCTGGGGGATGTCTGGCGTACGCCCCACAGGATCGGGTCCGGTCGGCTAACGGCGTGTCGCCGATCCCCTAAACACTGCCTAAGAACGGGTGGGATCAGTCGGCGCCGCTGATGCCGCCACCATGGCCGCCGCCCGCGGCGTCGTCCTGGATCCGGAACTGAGGCCCGCCGTCCCACCAGCCGTCGATCCGGCTCTTGCCCGCCGGGCCCTCGAACTCGACGCGCCAGCCGTTGTTGTCGCCCGGCTCGTTGCGGGTGATCTGGTAGCCGGCGTTGGGGGTGGCGAACACGAGGGTCGTGCCCTCGGGGGCGAAGTGCATCTCGACCGTTCCGCCGCTGACCATGAAGGTCTTGTTCACGGCCTGTGGCGCCGGCGGTGCGGCGGTGCCGGGGGCGGCGGTTCCCGGGACGACACCGCCGCTACCCGTATTGCCACCACCACCACCGGGCGTGGCGGTCGCCCGGGTGGCGGTGGTGGCGGTCCCCGACGGGTTGTTCGGCGACGCCGGGGCGCTCCCGGCCGCCTGTGGTGTCGCGCCCGGCGTGGCGGACGGCGGTAGTGCCGTCGACGTGCTCGTGCCGTCCGGGTGCACCGTCGGCGAGTCGGTCGCGTCGCCCTGGAGCGCGTCCTCGACCTGGGACGAGGTCAGCGTCGCCGGGCGGTCGCTCGTGACCTGGTCGCCGACGAGTCCGACCCCCTGCCAGGCGACCACCACCGCGATGACGGCGGCGCAGAGCCAGGCGAGCCCGAATGCAAGTATCCGCCGCACTTGATCATGATCGCGTCGCGCCCCTAGGGCGACCCAAACCAGACCTTAAGCCCTGGTTAAGCCCGGGAAACCGGGACCGTGCGGCTGTCGCCGCGGGCCGTGGCCGACCTACCGTGCACCCCGTGGCATCCGTGCTGGTCATCGAGGACGACCAACCGATCCGCGAGTCGCTGGCCCGCGGCCTCGTCGGCGCGGGCCACGTCGTGCGCAGCGAGGCGACCGGTGCGGCGGCGCTCACGGCGGCGGTCGACTGGCGGCCCGACGTGGTGGTCCTCGACCTCGGCCTGCCCGACCTCGACGGCGCCGACGTGCTGCAGATGCTGCGCGGCATCTCGGCCGTGCCCGTCATCGTCGCCACGGCCCGCGACGACGAGGCCGAGATCGTCCGCCTGCTCGACAGGGGCGCCGACGACTACGTGGTCAAGCCCTACTCGGCTGCGCAGCTCGAGGCCCGCATCCGGGCGGTCCTGCGCCGGGCGGACCAGTCGCCCGCCGCCGACGCCGACGGCGAGCTCGCGATCGGCGGGCTGGCCATCGCCCCGGGCCGCCGGGAGGTGACCGTCGACGGGCGGCCCCTCGACCTGACCCGCCTGGAGTTCGACCTGCTCGCCCACCTCATGCGGCGCAGCCCCGAGGTCGTGAGCCGGCGCGAGCTGCTGGCCGAGGTCTGGCAGCAGCCCTACGGCGGGGCCGACAAGACCGTCGACGTGCACCTGTCCTGGCTCCGGCGCAAGCTCGGCGAGACCGGCACCGCCCCCCGCTACCTCCACACGGTCCGGGGGGTGGGCGTGAAGCTGGTCGCGCCGGCCGACGACGGCTGAGGTCCGCGACCCGTGCGCCGCCGCATCGTGCTGGTCGTGCTCGCCACCACCAGCCTGGTGGTGGTGGCGTTCGCCGTGCCGCTCGGGGCGCTCGTGCGCACGGTCGCCCGGGACCGGGCCGTCGAAGCCGCCGAGCGGGACACGGCGTCGCTCGCCCCGGTGCTGGCGGTCGACCCCATGCCGGAGTCGGTGCTGGCGGCGATCTCGAGCACCACCAGCGGGGCGGACGGCCGCCTGACCGTGTGGCTGCCGAACGAGATGATGCTCGGCGACGCGACGCCCGCCGACGACCAGGACCTCGAGCTCGCCGCCCAGCGGTCGTTCACCCGGGACCATGGCGGCGAGCTCCAGCTGTACCGCCCGGTGGTCACCGGTGCGGGCGTGTCGGTGGTGCGGGCCCGGATCCCCGCCGCACTGCTCACCCGGGGCGTCCGCACGGCGTGGGCCGCGCTGGCCGGCGTCGCCCTGGTGCTGATCCTGGCCGCGGTGGTCATCGCCGACCGCCTGGCCCGCTCGGTGACCCGCGATGCCACCGAGCTGTCCGCGACCGCCCGCGGCGCTGGCCGCCGGGGAGGCCCACGCCCGCGCCGACCCCGGGCCGACGCCCGAGCTGGCCGACGCCGCACGGGCGCTCAACCTGCTGGCCGACCGCATCGACGAGCTGCGGGCCGCGGAGCGCGAGCGGGTCGCCGACCTGTCCCACCGGCTGCGGACCCCGCTCACCGCGCTGCGCCTCGACGCCGAGGCATCGGGCGACGCCGTCCTCACCGGGGACGTCGAGCGGCTGGAGGCCGCGATCTCCGAGCTGATCCGCAGCGCCCGCCGGCCGTTGCACTCGGGCGTGGTCGGGGCGGTGTGTGACCTGGCGGAGGTCGCCCGAGAGCGGGCCGACTTCTGGAGCGCCCTGGCGGAGGACGACGGCCGGCCCTGGCGGTTCGACGGGGGGCCCGACGGCGGCGGGTGCCCGGTGTCGCTGTCGGAGGAGGAGGCGGCGGCCGCGGTCGACGCCCTCGTCGGCAACGTCTTCGCCCACACACCGGAGGGGACGCCCTACGCGCTGCGCGTCGGTTGCACCGACGGGCTGGTCAGCCTGGTCGTCGAGGACGCCGGCGCGGGGATCGCCGCCCCCGAGGTCGCCGTGGGCCGCGGCGCCACCGGCGGCGGGTCGACCGGCCTGGGGCTCGACATCGCCCGCCGGGCCGCCGAGGCGGGCGGCGGCGGCCTCGCGATCGACCGCTCGCCGCTCGGCGGAGCCCAGGTGAGCATCACGTTGCCCCTGGCCACGAACTATTTTTCCTGAGATCTCGCCGGCGGTCGCCGGCTCCCCGGCTGTTCCCCGGGGGCGGGCGGCGCGCCTCAGGTCGGCCAGCCGACGATCGGGGCCACCAGGTCGGCGACGTCGACGGCCACGTCGAGGCCGTCGCGGCCGGCCAGCCAGTCGCGGTTGCGCCGGTGGAGATCGTCGTCCGGGTCGAAGCGGTTGAGGACGACCGTCGTCGGCCACCGGGCGAGCGCGGCGGCGGCGAGCCGCACGCCGTTGATCGTGCCGAGGCCGGCGTCGGCGACGAGGACGACCCGCTCGGGCCGCAGCGCGGCGGCCAGCACCAGCGTGTCGCCGTCGGACGCCAGCGGCGACCGCACGCCGCCGGCCGACTCCACCAGGCCGACCCCCACGCCGGGCGGCCAGGCCAGCTCGCCGGCCAGGTCGGCCACCGTGAACGCCGGGCGGCCCAGGGCCTCGGCCGCCATCGGCGGCGCCATCGCGAGGGGGTACCAGCGGTGCCGGGGGCAGACCACCGCCGGGTCGACGCCCGTGGCGTGGGCGAGCAGCGCGGCGTCGCTGTCGACGGGATCGGCGTCGGGCTCGTAGGACTGGGCCGGTTTGCGGGCCGCCACGACCAGTCCCCGCCGGCGCAGCGCCCGGGCCAGCCGGCAGGCCACCCAGGTCTTGCCCACCTCGGTGCCGGTGCCCGCCACGAGCACCAGCCGCTCAGGCCGGGGGTCCATCGGGCATCGGGCCGGGCAGGGTGGACAGTGCGGCGGCGAGGCGGTCGACCTGGTCGGCCGTGTGGGCGGCGG
Source organism: uncultured Acidimicrobiales bacterium (assembly GCA_963739835.1). Lineage (GTDB taxonomy): Bacteria > Actinomycetota > Acidimicrobiia > Acidimicrobiales > VFJN01 > ZC4RG19. The sequence continues at coordinate 437,447 of CAVUBW010000012.1, read as the reverse complement.
ACAGCGCGACCCGCAGGCGCGACGTGCCGGGCGCGACGGTCGGCGGGCGGATCGCGGGGACGAGCAGGCCATCGGCCGCCAGCGCGGCGGACGCCGCCAGCGCGGCCCGCTCCGAGCCCAGGATCACCGGCACGATCGGGCTCGGATGGCCGGGGCGCAGGCGCTCGACGTTGTCCCGCAGGCGCCGCAGCAGGGCGTCGCCCTCCGCCGACCGCACCACGGCCAGGGCGGCACCGGCCGCGGCGGTGTCGGCCGGCGTCGGCGCGGTGGTGAAGATGAAGGGGCGCGCCCGGTTGCGGAGCAGGTCCACGTAGGGCCGGGGCCCGGCCACGAACCCGCCCAGCGAGCCGAGCGCCTTGGACAGCGTGCCCACCCGCAGGACCGGCACGCCCCGGTCGGCCGCCCGGCCGGGATCGACCGCGGGGCCGAGCACGGCGTGGGCCTCGTCGAGCACGACCAGGGCGTCCCGGCCGGCGCACACCTCGACCAGGCCGTCGACGTCGGCCAGGTCGCCGTCCATCGAGAAGACGCTGTCGCTGACCACCAGCGCCGGCCCGGTGCCGGCGGCCTCGACGTCGACGAGCAGCTTGGCCAGGTGGTCGAGGTCGGCGTGGCGGTAGACCCGGACCTCGGCCCGGGCCAGCCGGGCGCCGTCGACGATCGACGCGTGGTTGAGCTCGTCGGACAGGATCGTCACGCCCGCAGCGCCGAGGGCCGCCAGCACGCCGAGGTTGGCGGCGAAGCCGGTCGGGAACAGCAGCGCCGCGTCGCAGGCCTTCCAGTCGGCGAGGTCGGCCTCCAGCGCCCGGTGGCCCGGGCGTGACCCGACGACCAGCCGCGAGGCGCCGGATCCCGCGCCCCAGCGGTCGAGCGCGGCCTTTCCCGCGGCGACGACCGCCGGGTGGTGGGACAGGCCGAGGTAGTCGTTGGAGGCGAACACGACCACCGGCTCGCCGCCCATGGTCCCGGTGACCGGGCCCGTCGCGTCCAGGTCGCGCACCTCGCGCCACCGGCCCGCCTCCCGGATCGCCGTCAGCTCGGCGCCGACGCGGGCGTCCCACCCACCGGCCCCCGGCGTCACGAGCCGACCCCGCCGTCCCCGTACACCTCGCCGATCGCGGCCGCCAGAACGTCGACGATGCGCTCCAGCTCGCCGTCGCTGATCGTGAGCGGCGGCATCAGCACCACGACGTCGCCGAGCGGGCGCAGCAGCACGCCCCGGCGGACGGCGGCCGCGGAGACGCGGCGCCCCCAACGCAGCCCGTCGGCCGGCGGGGCCAGCTCGACCCCGCCCATCAGCCCGCACAGCCGCACGTCGGCCACCGCGGGCAGCGGGGCGAGCCGCTCGCCGGCCAGGCGCCGCAGGGTCGCCGCCCGCGCCCGGGCCCCGGCCACAACGTCCTGCTCGGCCAGGAGCCGCAGGTGGCGGAGCGCGACCGCCGCCGCCAGCGCGTTCCCGCTGTAGGAGTGCCCGTGGTAGAAGGTCCGCTCCGACAGGTCGGGCCCGAGGAACGCCGAGTAGACCCGATCGCTGGCCACCGTGGCCGACAGCGGCAGGTAGCCGCCCGTCAGGCCCTTGCCGATGGCCATGAGGTCGGGGCGCAGGCCGCACTGCTCGCCGGCGAACAGCGTGCCGGTCCGCCCGAAGCCGGTCGCGACCTCGTCGGTCACCAGCAGGACGTCGTGGCGCCGGCAGGCCTCGACCAGCGGCCCGTAGCCGCCGGGATCGGCGACGCAGCATGCCGGCGGCGCCCTGCACGAGCGGTTCGAGCACGACCGCCGCCAGGCGTGGGCCGTGCTCGTCCACCAGGTCGGCGGCGGTCTCCAGCGCCCGGGGGTCGTCGTAGCCGGGCGCGCGCACGACCGCGAAGCGCAGTGGGTCGAACAGGTCGGTGCCGAACCCGCCGGCGCCCAGCGACAGCGACCCGACCGTGTCGCCGTGGTACGCATGGCCGAGGGCGAGGTACCCGGTGCGGCCCGCGACGCCGAGGTTGGCCCAGTACTGGAAGGCGATCTTCAGCGCCTGCTCGACGGCGGCGGCGCCGTCGGACGCGAACAGGAAATGGGGCCGGTCCACCGGGACGACCGCGGCGAGCGCCTCGGCCAGCTCGATCACCGTGCGGCTGCCGTTGCCGAGCAGCGTGGCGTGCGCGACCCGGTCGATCTGGTCGCGCAGCGCCTGGTCGAGCTCGGGCACCCGATGGCCGAGGGTGGTGACCCACAGCGACGAGATGGCGTCGAGGTAGCGGCGGCCCTCGACGTCGATCAGCTCGTGGCCCTCGGCGGCCTCGACGATGACCGGCTCGTTGTCGAGGTAGCACGCCATCTGGGTGAACCCGTGCCACACCACGGCGGCGTCGCGCTCACCCCAGCTCCGGGCGTCGACCATGCCCCGCAGCGTGACAGCCTGCGCCGCCGCCGGGCGAATCAGGTCCTGGCGGCGAGGGCGTCGCGGTCGACCACCCGGATCCGCCCGCGGCCCAGCTCGACGATGCCGCGCCGCTCGGCGTGTCGCAGCACGCGATTGGCGGTCGAGCGGGTGGTGCCGGCGAACGTCGCCAGATCGGTCTGGTTGAGCGCCACCCAGCCGTTGCTGTCGGACGGCTCGACGGCGTCGACGAAGGCGAGCAGCCGGCGGTGGATCCGCTGCTCGACCGGCGTGTAGAGCAGCTCGACGATCTGGGACGTAAGCACCCTGTTGCGCTCCGCCAGCACCGAGACGAGGAACCGGTCCACCTTGGGTTCGCGATCGTGCAGCGCCTCGAAGTCGCCCCGGGCGACCATCAGCGTGTTGCCGCCGTGCATGGACACGACCGTCGCCGACCGGCGAGTGCCGGGATTGACCAGTACGCCCTCCCCGAACACTGAGCCCGGGCCGAGGATGTTGACGCCGATCGCTTCGCCGAGGCTCCCGGCGCTCCGGGCGATGAACACGCCGCGCACGACGAGGTGGAGCGTGTCGCCGGGGTCGCCCTCGTGGAAGACGACCTCGCCCGACCGGAACCGCCGCCGTACCGCCACACGCAGGAGCGCGGCCCGCTCACGATCGCCTAGCGAGTCGAGCACGCCTCCTCCTCGCCGCTGGCTTCGTCCCTCCGGACGATAGTCGGCGGCGCCCATCGCGTGCGCTGGGTGCTCAGGCCACCGCTGAGACGTGCGATCGCGGGCTGGCGCCGCAAGCGGTCCAGGACCCGCTGGCGGGTCGGCCCGAGGCTGCCGATCGGCCGGCCGAGCGCCTGGCTGATCGTGCGGTAGTCGGGCCGGTCGTCGGCCACGAGCAGTTCGACCAGGCGGCGGTCGGCCGGCCGCAGGCCGTCCAGCGCCGCGCCGAGCGGCCCCGCCACCTCTGACCGCCGGGCATTGCGCAGGCCCGACTCCTCGGTGTCGTCGAGCGCCGACCACTGGCCGACGTCCGCGACCGGGGCCGCACGGTCGAGCCGCCGGCATGCCCGCCACGCGGCGTGCGTCGCCACCCGGGCCAGCCAGGCCCGGGTCGCCTCCGGCGACCGGATGTGGTCGAGGTGCTCCACGAAGCTCACCCAGACGTCCTGGACGACGTCGTCGACGTCGGCAGGCCGCCGGACGTAGCGCCGGGCGACGGCCCGGAGCATCGGGGAGCAGCGGTCGACGATCTCGTCGAGTGCGCCCTGGTCGCCGGACCGCGCCCGGGCCACCAGATCGGCGATCTCCGCCCCCTCGTCACCAGGCTCGGGCTCGTCGGTGTGACTTGCTGTGCTGGTTTCCGCCATGACGCCACCACACCACCCCCGGTGGCTGGCGTCGTTGCCCCGGGACACGCTGGTTGTGTGCCCGTGGGCACACAACCAGGGTGACCGGTATCAGGCGGTCCATCGGTGCCCGGGGGGCGTCGGCGACACGCTTGTGGCGCCTCCTCGCCCCCGGCCGCGTTTTGTCCGCGGAATCGGTCGCCAGGGCGACCGATTCCGGGGACAAAACGGGGGAGGTTGACGCTGGTGGCGCCTCCCCGGACGCGGACGACGCGGTCAGGAGCCCTTGCGGGCCTGGGCCATGGCCCGGGCCGTCTCGCGCTCGGCGTCGCGCTTGGCCAGGACCTCGCGCTTGTCGTAGGTCTTGCGGCCGCGGGCCAGCGCCAGCTCGACCTTGACCCGGCCGTCGCGGAAGTAGAGCGACAGGGGCACGAGCGACAGGCGCTGCTCGTCGACCACCTGCGCCAGGCGGTCGAGCTCGGACCGGTGGAGCAGCAGCTTGCGCCGCCGGTCGGGCTCGTGGCCGGAGTGCACCTGGGCGTGGTCGTAGGGCGAGATGCGCAGCGACACCAGCCACGCCTCGCCGCCGTCGATGCGGGCGTAGGCGTCGCCCATCTGCACGTGCGCCGCCCGCAGCGACTTCACCTCGCTGCCCCGCAGCACCAGGCCGGCCTCGACCGTCTCGAGCACCTCGTAGTTGCGCCGGGCCCGGCGGTTGGCCGCGATGAGCTTGGTGCCGGAGCCGGAGCGGGCGTCGGTGCGGGCGGGGGAGCGGGCGGGGGTCATAGGGGGACTGACCAGGCTACCGGTAGTCTCCGCGGCCGTGCTCACGTTGACCACCGAGGTCTGGCGCCAGATGGTCGGCCACGCCTACGACGGCCTGCCCGACGAGGCCTGCGGCCTGCTGGCCGGCGAGCCGGGGGCCGACCGCGGCCGAGCGCTTCTACCCGTGCCGCAACGTGGCCGCGTCGAGCCGGGTCTACACGGTCGACCCCGAGGACCACCTGCGGGCCGACCGCGACGCCGAGGACCGGGGCCTGGAGATCATCGGCGTGATGCACAGCCACACCCACACCGAGGCCTACCCGTCGCCCACCGACGTCGCCCAGGCGCCCGACCCCGGCGTGGCACTACGTCATCGTGTCGCTCAAGCGGCGGCTCGGCGGTGCTGCGGTCGTACCGCATCGTCGACGGCGCGATCGCCGAGGAGCCGGTCGGGCTGGACGACCGGTAGAATCCTGTCGACCAGACCACTCGACTTTCAGAACAGCGCCCGCCTCGAGGGAACCCATGGCCGTCTACTCCTCGGTCGCTCGACATGATCGGCAACACGCCGATGGTCGACGTCAGTCGCGCTCAGCCCCAACCCGGACGTGCGCATCCTCGCCAAGATGGAGAGCCAGAACCCGGTCGGCTCGGTCAAGGACCGCATCGCCCGGCAGATGATCGTGGACGGCCGAGGCGGACGGCACGCTGACGCCGGGCAGACGCATCATCGAGCCGTCGTCGGGCAACACCGGCATCGCCCTGGCGATGATCGCCCGGACTCAAGGGCTACCCGATCAAGATCGTCATGCCCGAGAACGTGTCGATCGAGCGGCGCCAGACTGCTCGAGGTCTTCGGCGCCGAGATCATCCTCACGCCCGGGCGACGAGGGCTCGAACGGCGCCGTGCGCCGGGCCCAGGCGCTGGCCGACGAGCACCCCGAGTGGGCGTTCCTCTACCAGTACGCCAACGAGGCCAACCCGCGGGCGCACTACGAGGGCACCGGCCCCGAGATCTGGCGCGACTGCCCCGAGATCACCCACTTCGTCGCCGGCCTCGGCACCAGCGGCACGCTGATGGGCGTCGGCCGCTACCTCAAGGAGCAGAACCCCGACATCAAGGTCATCGCGGTCGAGCCGCCGCTCGGCGAGCGGGTCGAGGGCCTGCGCAACCTCGACGAGGGCTACATCCCGCCGGTCTTCGAGAAGTGGGGCGGCCTCGACCTGCTCGACCGCAAGCGCGTCGTGCGGCCCCGTGAGTCGATCGAGTGGACCCGCCGCCTGGCTCGGCGAGTGCGGCGTGTTCGCCGGCATCTCCGCCGGCGCGGCGCTGGCCGGGGCGGCCAAGGTGGCCGAGCGAGATCGACGACGGGCACGATCGTGTTCATCGTGTGCGACGGCGGCTGGAAGTACCTGTCGACCGGCGCCTACACCGACGACCTCGACGAGGTCGCCGCCATGGCCGAGCGACTGATCGTCTTCTAGCCGGCCGCCGTCGTGAAGATCCGCATCGGCCTCGGGCTCGGCACGCAGACGCTCACCGGCGACGCCGAGCGCTTCCCCGGCTTCGTCGACGCGCTGGAGGCCAGGGGCTTCGACTCGCTGTGGCTCAGCGAGCGGCTGACCGGTCCCGGGCCCGACCCACTGATCGCGCTGGCCGTCGCCGCGGGCCGCACCCGGCGGCTCAAGCTGGGCACGAGCGTCCTCGTGCTGCCGGGGCGCAACCCGGTCGTGGTGGCCAAGGAGCTGGCCAGCCTCGACCGGCTGTCGGGCGGCCGCCTGCTGCCCGCGGTCGGGCTCGGGGCCCCGGTCCCGGCCGAGCACCGGGCGTTCGGCGTCGAGCGGGGCGCGCGGGCCGGCCTGTTCGACGAGGCCCTGGGGCTGATCCGCCGGCTGTGGACCGAGGACGACGTCCACCACGACGGCGAGCACTTCCGGGTCGACGGCGTGACCCTGCGGCCCCGCCCGGTCCAGCAGCCGATCGACGTGTGGCTCGGCGGCACCTCGCCGTCCGAGCTGCGCCGCACCGGCCGGCTCGGCGACGGCTGGCTGCCGTCGTTCACGGTGCCCGCCGAGGTCGAGTCCGGCTGGGCGGCGGTCACCGCCGCCGCGGCCGAGAACGGCCGGGCCATCGACCCCGAGCACCTCGGGGTTCTCGTGCTCTACACGCGGGGCGAGCTGCCCGACGCCATCGCCGCGGTGGTGGCATCGAGGCGCCCGTCACTCGACCCGCGAGGTCGTGCCGTCGGGCATCGCCGGCCTACGCCGGCAGGTCGAGCGGTTCGTGGCGGTCGGGGCGTCCAAGTTCGTCGTGGTCCCGCTGGGCGAGCCGGAGGACTGGGACGCGGAGCTGGCCGAGCTGGCCGCCGAGCTGAAGCCGCTGGAGACCTGAAGCCAGCGTCAGAGGCTGGTGACGATCAGCCCCACGCCGAACACGGCGAACAGGGCCGCCGAGCCGATGCGGGTGACCCGTTCCGGCAGCCGGGCGCCGAACCAGCGGCCGAGCAGCACGCCGAGGAACCCGGCCAGGATGATGCCGACGGTGGCGCCGATCCACACCATGACCGGGTTGCCCTTGGCCGCCAGGGTGGTGGTGGCCAGCATCGTCTTGTCCCCCAGCTCGGCCACGAACATCGCTGTCGCCACCGACACCGTCACCGCCACGCCGCTCGACGTCTCGCCCTCGCCGGCGTCCTCGGCCACCTCGTCCTCGTCGCCGCCGCCCCGCAGCGTCCACGCCGCGAACACGAGGAACAGCACCCCGCCGGTCAGGCCGATCGCCCGGGTGGGGAGGGTGGCGCCGAGCAGGCCGCCGACCACCACCGACAGCAGGTTGGTCGCCATGTAGGCGGCCACGACGCCGGCCATGACGGGGGCCAGGCGGTGGCGGGCGCCGAAGCTGAGAGCGACCAGCTGTGTCTTGTCCCCCAGCTCGGCGACGAAGACGACGCCGAGCGCGGCGAACAATGACTCCATTGATGCGTAGCGTAAGGCGGGTGGACGACCGGGCCGAAGACGGGCTGGCGGTGACGGTGCTCGGGTGCTCGGGCACCTACGCGGGCCCCGGCGGCGCCTGCAGCGGCTACCTGGTGCGGGGCGGGGGCGCCACCCTCGTCGTCGACCTGGGGCCGGGCGCGCTCGCCAACCTCCAGCGCCACGTCCCGCTGGCCGAGGTGGACGCGGTGGTCCTCAGCCACGAGCACCCCGACCACTGGCTCGACCTGCCGCTGCTGCGCAACGCCATGCGCTACGTGCTCGGCCTCGGCGACCTGCCCGTGTTCGGCACGGCCGGGACCGAGGCGCTCGTGCGGAGCGTGCTCGGGGGCGACCTGGCGCCGACGCTGCTGTGGTCGACGGTCGACGAGACGTCGACGCTGCGCATCGGCGACCTGTCGCTGCGGTTCAGCCGTACCGACCACCCCGTCGAGACCCTGGCCGTGCGGGTCGACGCCGACGGCCGGTCGCTCCTCTACAGCGCCGACACGGGCCCGGCCTGGGCGCCGGGGGCGGCGGGCGAGGGGGTCGACACGTTCATCTGCGAGGCGTCGCTTCGGCCGGAGGACGAGGACACCTTCGAGCACCTCTCCGGCGGGCAGGCGGGTCAGCTCGCCCGGCACATCGGCGCCGGCCGCCTGGTGCTCACCCACGTGGTCCCGGGCGTCGACGCCGGCCGCCAGGCCGCGGCCGCCGCCAGCGCGTTCGGCGGCCCGGTCGAGGTCGCCGTCACCGGCGCCACGATCGTGCCCTGACCGGCCGCGGGTTACGGTGCGTGGCGATGCGCGCTGACGGACGAGCCCCCGACGAGCTGCGCCCGATCACCTTCGAGCGCGACTTCACCGAGATGGCGGCCGGCTCGGTGCTCGTCAGCTTCGGCCGCACCCGGGTGCTGTGCACCGCCTCGGTCGACGAGGACGTGCCCCGGTGGATGCGGGGCACGCGGCAAGGGCTGGGTGACCGCCGAGTACTCGATGCTGCCGGGCTCGTCGCCCGAGCGCATCGACCGCGAGGCGGCAAGGACGGCAAGCCGTCGGGCCGCACCCAGGAGATCCAGCGGCTCATCGGTCGGTCGCTGCGCGCGGTCGTGCGACCTGGCCGCGCTGGGCGAGCGGCAGGTCACCGTCGACTGCGACGTGCTCCAGGCCGACGGCGGCACCCGCACGGCGTCGATCTGCGGCGGCTACCTCGCGCTGCACGACGCGCTGCACCCGGCTCGTGCAGCCAGGGCGTGATCGGCGCCCACCCGCTGCACCGACGTGCTGCGCGCGCCGATCTCGGTCGGCGTCGTCGACGGCGTCGCCGGTGCTCGACCTGGCCTACGTCGAGGACGGCCGGGCCGAGGTCGACATGAACGTCGTGATGACCGGTCCGAGGGCCGCTTCGTCGAGGTGCAGGGCACCGCCGAGGGCCTGGCGTTCACGCCGGGGCGAGCTCGACGCAGCTGCTCGGCCTCGCCGAGAAGGGCATCGGCGAGATCATCGCCCTCCAGCAGCGAGATGCTCGCCGAGCCGCCCGGCCTCCGCCCGGTCGTCCGGCAGAGGTGAGCCAGGGCCGGCTCGTCCTCGCCACCGGCGAACCCGACAAGGCTCGACGAGATCGGCGCGATCCTCGGCCGCACGGCCGTCGAGCTGCGCCGCGCCCGGCCGATCCCCGACGTCGAGGAGACCGGCGACACGCTCGAGGACAACGCCCGGCTCAAGGCGCGTGGCCGTCGGCCGAGGTCGGCGGGGTCCGGCCGATCGCCGACGACACGGGCCTCGAGGTCGACGCCCTCGGCGGCGCGCCGGGCGTCCACTCGGCCCGGTGGGCCGGACGAGGCGCGACTGCGATCCGACAAGGTGCTGCGCGAGCTGGCCGGCGTCCCGGCGGCGGGGCGGGGCGTGCCGCTACGTGTGCGCCGCCGCGGCCGCCTGGCCGGACGGCCGGGTGCTGGTCGTCCGGGGCGTGGTCGAGGGCCGCGTCCCCGACGCCCCCCGGGGCACGGGCGGCTTCGGCTACGACCCGATCTTCGTCCCGACCGAGGGCGACGGCCGCACGTTCGCCGAGATGAGCGAGGCCGAGAAGCACGCGCTCAGCCACCGGGGCCGGGCGTTCCGGGCCCTCGGGGAGCTGCTGCGCCGGCATACTTGACCGGTGGCGACGCCGCCCGCGTCCACCTACCGGGAGCTGCCCGCCCCCGCCGCACTGGCGCCCTGGGTCGAGTGCCTGTGGGTCCACCGCGTGGCCGCCGGCGACGGGCTGTACGAGCAGCCGGTGTTCCCGGACGGGTGCGTCGACGTGGTGGCGTTGGGCGACGACGTGGTGCTCGCGGGTCCCGCCACCCGGCCGACGACACTGCGGTTCCCGCGGGGCACGCTGACCGTGGGCGTCCGGTTCCGGACCGGGGCCGCGCCGGCGCTCGTGGGCGCCAGCGCCGCGGAGCTGCGCGACCAGGACGTCGCCCTCGACGCCCTGTGGGGCCGGCCGGGCGCCGCGCTCGGGGCCCGCGTGGTCGAGGCGCCGGGTTGGCAGGCCCGGCTCGGGGTGCTGGTCGACGGCGTGTCCGCCCGGGTGGGCGCGGCGAGGGCGCCCGACCCGGTGGGGCTCGGGATCGCCGCCGCGCTGGCCGGGCGCCCCGGGGTGCCGGTGCGGACGGTGGCCGAGGACGTGGGGCTGAGCGAGCGGCAGCTCCGCCGGCGGGTCGAGGACGCCGTGGGCTACCCGCCCCGCCTGCTCGCCCGGATCCTGCGGTTCCAACGGTTCCTGCGCGCCGCGGCGCACGGCGCCGGCGCGTGACCTGGCCCGGCTCGCCGTCGAGTCGGGCTACGCCGACCAGGCGCACCTCACCCGCGAGAGCCGCGAGCTGGGCGGGCTGCCGCCCGGGGCCCTGCTCGACTGGGAGGCCGAGCGCCTGGCCCCGTGATGGCCGGAACGTTCAATACCCGGCGCCGCCCACCGCCCCATCATCGGGGCATGAGGACAGAACGCATGACGATCGACACCGCAGCGGCGACCGCGTTCCTCGCCGGCCACGGCCGGGTGCTGGACCGGCGGCGGCTCGCACTCCTGCTCGGCACGGGCGACGCGGACGGCGTGCTGGCCGCCCTGGACGCGTACCGCAACGCCGACGGCGGCTACGGCTGGGGGCTGGAGGCCGACCTGCGGTCGCCCGAGAGCCAGCCCGGCGCCGCCCTCCACGCGTTCGAGGCGATGGCCGAGGTCGCGCCGGTGCGGTCGCCCCGTGCCGTCGAGCTGTGCGACTGGATGGCCCGCGTCTCGCTCCCCGACGGCGGCGTGCCGTTCGCGCTGCCGGTGACCGACCCCGCCGGCAGCTCGCCGTGGTGGCTCGGCGCCGACCAGGACGCGTCGTCGCTGCAGATCACCGGCGCGGTGACCTCCCAGGCGCTGCGCGTCGCCCGCCACGACCCCGACGTGGCCGCCCACCCCTGGCTCGCCGGGGCGGTCGAGTACTGCGTCCGCGCCGCCGCGCGCGTCGACGGCTCGACGCACCCCTACGAGCTGTCCTTCGCACTCCAGGCGCTCGACGCCGCGGCGGACCGGCATGCGGGGGCGGCCGCGGCGCTGGGCCGGCTGGTCGGGCTGCTCCCCGCGGACGGGACGCTGCCGGTGCCCGGCGGGGCCGAGGGCGAGATGCTCCGCCCGCTCAACTACTCGCCCTGGCCCGGCGGTCCGCTGCGGGAGCTGCTCGCGGACGCCGTGATCGCCGCCGAGCTCGACCGCCTCGCCGGGCTCCAGCAGCCCGACGGCGGCTGGGTGGTCGACTTCGTCTCGTCGTCGCCGGCCGGCGCCCTGGAGTGGCGGGGCTACGCGACGGTCGAGGCGGTCGCCATCCTGCAGGCCCACGCCGAGATCGGCGCGGCCGGCGGCGGCTGACGGTCAGGCGGCGCTGCCGTCCGGCTCGATGCGGCCGTCGACCAGCCGCACGACCCGGTCGGCGGCCCGGAAGGCCAGCTCGTTGTGGGTGGCGAGCAGGCAGGCCGTGCCCCGCTCCGCCAGGTCGGACACGACCGCCATCACCGCCTCCGCCCAGGCGTCGTTCTGGTGGGCGATCGGCTCGTCGGCGACCAGCAGCCGGGGCACGACGGCCGCAGCCCGGGCGAGCGCCGCCCGCTGCCGCTCGCCGAGCGAGACCTCGCTCGGGAACCGGTCGACCAGGTGGTCGAGGCCGAGGCGGGCGGCCAGCTCGGCGACGTCGTCGCCGCAACGGTGGTCGAGGCGGCCGGGCAGGGCGATGTTCTCGCCGACGGTCAGCTCGTCGAGCAGCCCGAGCGACTGGGGCACGACGGCGACGTCGTGCCACGCCGGCCGCCCGGCGCCCGGGCCGTCGCCCGGCCGCTCGACCGTCCCGGCGTCGGGGCGCTCCCAGCCGGCGACCACCGTGAGCAGCACCGTCTTGCCCGAGCCCGAGCGGCCGGCGAGCGCGACGACCTCGCCCCGTCGCACCTCCAGGTCGACGCCGTCGAGCACCGGGACGTCGCCGGCGGGCGTGGCGAACGCCTTGTGCACCCCCACCACCCGCAGGACGGGCCCGGCGGCCGTCATGCGGCGACCACGCGCCCGTCCCGGAGCGACGTGACCGCGTGGGCCGCGGCGATGACGTCCGGGTCGTGCGACGCCACGACCAGCGTCCGCCCCGCGGCGACCAGGTGCCGCATGGCCTCGATCACCAGCGTTGCGGACGCGGTGTCGAGGGCGGCGGTCGGCTCGTCGGCGAGGAGGAGGGCCGGGGGGCCGACCGCGGCGGCGGCGAAGGCGACCCGCTGCTGCTCCCCGCCGGACAGCTCCTCGGGGTACAGCCGGCGGCGCCCGGCCAGCCCGAGCATGGCGAGCAGGTCCTCCGCCCCGCCGGCGGGCACGCCCCGGAGCCGGGCGGCCAGTGCCACCTGCTCCTCGGCCCGCAGCCGGGGCAGCAGGTTGGCCGACGGCTCCTCGAGCACCACGCCGATCGTTCGCCGCCGGAAGCGGCGCCGGGCCCCAGCCGACAGCCTGGCGACGTCGACCCCGTCGACGACCACCGAGCCCCGGGCCGGCGCCTGGAGGCCGGCGAGCGTGCGCAGCAGCGAGGACTTGCCCGAACCCGACGGCCCGGCCAGAACCGACAGCCGCCCCCGACCGAAGTCGGCGTCCACGTCCCGCACGGCGTCGACCACGCCCATCCGGGTCGGGTAGCGCACCGCGACGGCGCGGCACGAGGCGGCCGCGGCGTCAGGCGCCGGCACGGAGGACGTCCACGGGGCTGTCGCCGTCGGCCCGGCGCTGGGCCAGGGCGGCGGCGGCGACCGCGACCACGGTGGCGAGGGCGGCGAGGGCCATGACGACCATGATGGCGGGGCGCAGGACCGGGCCGGGGCGGAACGTCGGCACCGGGTCGATCCGGGCGTATGCGAGCCAGGCGCCGGCGAGCGCGATGCCGAGCCCGAGCCAGCACCCGGCGACCACGCTGGCGGCCAGCTCGGCCAGGAGTGCGAGGCGGTGCTGGCCCGACGTGAGGCCCATGCGCCGGGCGAACGCGTAGCCCAGCAGCCGGTGGCGGCGGCGGGCGTCGAGGTAGGCGGCCAGGCCGCCGAGCACGAGCAGACCGGCGGCGACGGCGATCGCCTGCATGAAGTCGAAGGTCCAGGCCACGGTCAGGAACGCCGGGCGGTCGATGACGTCGCTCGGCTTCCGGAGCTCCGTGTACCCCGTGCCGGCGGCGTGCAGGGCGGCGATGACCCGGTCGCGGCCGCCCCGGATCCAGGTCTCGTGCGCGGCACCGCCGAGCTCGAGCCGGTCGAGGTTGTCGGCGGCGACGTACACGGTCGGGGTGGGCCGCCGCATGCCCGGGAACCCCCGGGCGTGGGCGACCTGCTCGATCGTGAAGCGCCCCCGGTGGGGGCCGCGGACCACCACCTCGGCCCGGTCGCCCAGACCGTCGAGGCCGACGACGACCGCGGGCACCGGGCCGTCGCCCGCGGGGGCGGCCAGGCGGTCGAGGATGTCGCCGAAGCCGGTGGCCGAGAACGACGGGTCCCAGAAGGTGGCGTCGCGGAAGCTCGCCGGGTCGATGGCCCGGACCGTGACCTTCTGCTCCTGCCCGCCGGTCCGGACGCCGGCCCGGGTGTAGGAGTCGACGTCGGTGGCACCGCCGGCGAGCCCGGCGGGCAGGCGCTCGCCGGGCCGCAGCCGGATCGCCACGTCGCTGCCGACGTACGCACGGGCCTTGGTGTCGAGCGTGGCCTCCAGCGAGCGGTTGAGGGTGGCGGCGTAGCCGAGGACCCCGGCGGCGAGCGCCGACGCGGCGACCAGGCCGACGACCGCCACCCGGTAGCGGGATACCCGCCGCACGGCCAGGTACAGCGGGATCGACCACCCCCGGCTCGCGGCCCGCAGCGGCCCCAGCGCGAGCACGAGGACCCGGGAGGCGACGGCGACCGCCGCCAGGATGAACAGCACCGGGAACAGCAGGCCGAGGGGGTCGACCCGGGTGACGTCGGCGCCGTGGCTCACCGGCACGCCCCAGTGGCCGAGGCGACGGTAGGACAGCACGGCCAGCGCGACGAGCACCAGCTCCCACGGCACGGCCCGCAGCCACACCGCCCGCACCCCGGTGGCCGGCCGGGCGCTCACCCGGCGGGCGACGACCGCCCCGACCACCAGGACGGCCACCGCCAGCCCGGCGGCTCCGGCCGCGAGCGCCTGGACGACGGCCGCGTGCTCGACGACCGGCGACGGCCCGAGCCACCGCACCAGCCCGTACGCCAGCGCGACGCCGCCCGCGGCCCCGGCCACCAGGGGCAGGAGCAGCTCGAGCACCGCCTTCAGCCCGAGGGCCGCCGGCGAGACGCCCCGCACCGTCAGCAGCGTGACCTCCCGGCGGCGACGCTCGACCCACAGCGAGCCGGCCGCGGCCACGAAGCCGATGCCCGCGAGCGCCGCGAGCCCGGCGACCGGCCACACCCCGCCGGCGACCGACGTCCGGATCGAGCCCGAGCGGTCGACGACGAACGGCAGGTGGGTCAGGAACATCCCGGCGACGGCCCGATCGCGGTCGGCCGGGGCCGGGGCCGCCCGCGGCCCGGCGCACCAGACCAGCCGGGCGGCGACCGGCGAGGCGCAGGCCAGGTCGTCGATCAGGGCCGCCGTGTCGGTCACGGTCATCCCGCCCCGCAGCGGCGTCTCCCAGGTGACGGCCACACCCTCGGCGCCCAGGTCGGCGGCCAGGCGGGCGAACGTCGGGCGGTCGACCAGCACGACCGGCGGCGGCAGCGTGAGGTCGGTGCCCTCGGCCCGCGTGAGCAGGATGTCGGCATGGGCGCACCAGTAGTCGTCCACCGTCGGCCCGGCCAGGTCGCGGTAGACGCCCACGACCGGCACCGCCGCGCCGTCGATCGTCGCAACGTCGCCCGGCCCCAGGCCGGTCTTCTCGGCGGCCCGGTCGGTCAGCCACGCCCCGGGCGCGGCCCCCGGCGTGCCGGCGATCGCGTCGACGTGGTCGGTCGACCCGTCGCGGGTCAGCACCACGGCCGCGGTGCCGTCGCTGGGGATCGGGGCCGCTCACCCGCACGTCGTGCATGGCGGACCACCGCGTCGCCGTGCCCAGCGCGCCGGCGAGCGGGCCCAGCGGATCGCCGGCGGGCGCCGCCGCGTCGCCCGGGGCCATGAACTGCGTGTACGAGGCCCCGGTATCGCGGGGCAGCGCTCGGCGGCCTGCACCGTCACCGATGCCGTGCCCACCGACGACAGGAACAGGGGCAGCGCCGCCAGCGGCGCCACCAGCACCATGGTGGCGCCGGCCACCATGGCCAGCACGCCCGGGTGCCGCCACAGCAGCCACGGCGCCCGCCGCCACGGGGGCGATGAGACGGTCGCGATCGCGGCGCGCACCCTGCCCGACACGCCAGCAAGCTAGTGCCACCGCCAAGGGCTTCTGTCAGCGATGACCTACCGCTATGGCACTGAGCCCTGTCAGAAACGTGGGGACCGGGGCGGTGTCGGGTGACCGCCGGCCAGCCCCCGATCCGCGAGGGTGGTGGGCGAAGAGTTCAAGGGCACGCCGACTGGCTGTGGCATCACGTTCCGTGCCGCGTCATGTTCGGATCGTACGTCCGAGGCGTAGTGCTCCCGAGAGAGAGGGGACCGGGCCCATGGGCAAGCGCACCAAGGCGATCGTCGCCGTCCTGTTCGTCTCGTCCCTCGTGGCCGTCGCCGTCGGCCGCGAGGTGATCTCGTCGCCCGGTGCGGCGCCGGCCACCACGACCTTCACCCCCGTCGCCGACACCTACGTCCAGAGCGACACGACCACCACCAACTACGGCACGTCGGGCCAGCTCGACGTCGACAACTCCCCGGTGCGGCGGACCTTCCTCCGCTTCAACGTGTCCGGCGTGGGCGGCACGGTCACGAGCGTCAAGCTGCGGCTCCACGCGGACGACATCGGCAACGGGGGCAGCCCGGCCGGTGGCACCGTGCGCCACATGACCAGCACGTCGTGGTCGGAGACCGGGACCACCTGGAACAACCAGCCGGCCATCGACGGGGCGACGGCGGGGTCGTTCGGCGCCGTCAACCGCAACGCCTGGCACGAGCTCGACGTCACGTCGGTGGTCCCCGGCAACGGGACCGTCAGCCTCGGCATCACGTCGGCCAACGGCGACGGCGCCTACTACGACTCGCGCGAGACCGGCGCCACCGCCCCGGAGCTCGTGGTGACGACCACGGCCACGACGACGACGCAGGCCACGACGACCACCGCGCCGGGCGGCGACCCCGTGATCCTCGGGGCGGGCGACATCGCCTCGTGCGCATCGTCGGGCGACGAGGCCACCGCCGCGCTGCTCGGCGCCAACGCCGGCACCGTGTTCACGACCGGCGACAACGTCTACGACAGCGGCACGGCCAGCGAGTTCGCCAACTGCTACAACCCCTCGTGGGGCCAGTACAAGGCCCGCACCCGGCCCGCGCCGGGCAACCACGACTACAAGACGTCGGGCGCCAGCGGTTACTTCGGCTACTTCGGCGCCGCCGCCGGCGACCCGGCCAAGGGCTACTACAGCTACGACGTCGGCAGCTGGCACATCGTGAGCCTCAACTCCAACTGCGGGGTCGTCGCCTGCGGCGCCGGCAGCGCCCAAGAGCAGTGGCTCCGGGCCGACCTGGCCGCCCACTCGGCCGCCTGCGTCGCCGCCTACTGGCACCACCCTCGCTACTCGTCGGGCTCGAGGCACGGCTCCAGCACGTCGGTGCAGGCGCTGTGGCAGGCGCTCTACGACGCCAACGCCGACCTGATCCTCGAGGGTCACGAGCACAACTACGAGCGGTTCGCGCCGATGAACGCCACCGGCGCGGTCGACAACGCCCGGGGGATCCGCTCGTTCGTAGTCGGCACCGGCGGGCGCAGCCACTACAGCTTCGCCACCGCCGCCACCGGCAGCGAGGTCCGCAACAGCACGGCCTGGGGGGTGCTGGAGGTGACGCTGCACGCCACCAGCTACGACTGGCGGTTCCTTCCGGTGGCGGGCCAGACGTTCGGCGACTCCGGAACGCAGGCCTGCCACTGAGCGACGGTCATCCGGGCAGGACCCTGACCTCGGCAGCGGGCATGGCGGTCCACCAGCGCAGGTGGCGCCGGTGGACCGCCGGCCCGTGTGCGTCGAGCATGGCGAGCAGGCCGCGGGCCTCGGCGGCGAGCCCGTCCCAGGCGCCGCCGGGCAGCGGGCGGAAGGCCCGGGCCTCGACGCCGCCCTCGACCGGCCGCCACACCCCGCAGACGTGGCCGTCGACGAGCAGCGTCGGCAGCACGTCGCCGTTGCGCCGGATGACCAGCGCCCGGTACTCGTCCGGCAGGATCCGGCTGCGGTCGGCGTAGGCCAGCAGGGTGCTGTCCCACATGGCCATCAGCCGCGGGGGCGCCGGGGTGTCCTCGGGGGGCAGCGGCGCCCCGGGGACGTCGAACAGCTCGGCGCCCCCTGGCCCCTCGCACACGACGAGGGCGCCGGCCATGGCGGTGAGCGCGGCGCGCGCCGTGGACCGCTTGTGCTGGGCGAACTGGGCGACGTCGGCCACCGACGCCGGCCCGAACCCCTCCAGGTACCGCCGGATCAGCACCTGGAGGGACCGGTCGCGATCGGCGCCGGGGGCGGCCTCGGCGGGGGCGGCGACGTAGGCCGGCCGGGGCCCGAACGACCACGGCCCGCCGGTCGGCGCATGCACGACCGGGGTGAAGCTCCGCAGCGCCCACCACAGGCCGGGCGGGGGCGGGCCGCCGAGCCGGTCGGCGAGCATCGCTTCGACCTCCGCGTTGGTGCGGGGCTCGGCGCAGAACGCGACCACCTCGCCCACGAGGGCGTCGGCCTCGGTCGCGGTCAGCCCGGACGACGTGAAGCGGCGGTCGTGGACGCGGGCGGCGCGCAGGGTGGACAGCATCCCGGCCTGGAAGTCCGGGTAGTCGGCGGCGTGCACCGCGTGGAGCGTGATGCGCATCAGCGTCGCCTTCAGCACGGCCCGGGCCGCGAACGCGGCGTCGAGGTCGGCGGGGTCGAAGGGGTCGAGCCGGTTCCACAGGGCGACGTAGGGCCACGCGGGCGACTGGGCCTGCAGGGCCACGACGCGATGCACGGCGTCGACGACCGGCAACCGCTCGCGCCGAAGCAGCAGCTGGCGGGCGAGCGTGGCCCGGTTGAGCCGCCGCAGCGTCAGGTTTGCCACGACGTCGCTAGTCTTCCGGCCGTGTGAGGAGGGGGGTCATGTCCGATGATCTTCTCAGGGCGATCGTCGACGAGAACGCCTACCTGACGCTCGCCACCGCGGACGCGGCCGGGGCCCCGTGGGCGTCGCCGGTGTGGTTCGCCCACGACGACTACGTGCGGTTCCTATGGGTGTCGCGGCCCGACGCGCGCCACTCGCGCAACGTCGCGGTACGGCCCGAGGTCGGCATCGTCGTCTTCGACTCGACGGTGCCGGTGGGCGCGGGCCGGGCGGCATACGTCGAGGCCACAGCCGAGGCGGTCGGCGACGCCGACCTGGACGGGCTGATCGTGGTCTACTCGCGGCGCTCCGAGGCCCAGGGCGCCCCGCCGTGGACGGCCGCGGACGTGGTCGGCGACGCCGACCATCGCCTGTACGTCGCTCGGGCGTCGGCCCACTACGTCCTGACCTCCGGGGACCGGCGCGTCCGGGTAGCCTTGGGCCACTCCGGGTAGGGGACCGGGGCTGCACCGGGAGGCAGGGGAATGCGGCTGCGGGTTGCGGGCGCCGTCGTCGGCGCTCTGGCGTTGGCGGGCGGCGTGGCGTGGGCACCACCGGCGGGTGCGGTGCCGGTGGGCGGCGACTTCTTCGCATTCTGCTCGGTCCAGCCGCCGGCGCCCCACCAGGACCTCGGGGTGCTGAGCATGTCGGCCGACGTCCCGGCGCAGGTGGAGGCCGGCGCGGGCTTCGACGTGGTGGTCACCGGCATGGGGGTCGCCAGTGGGGCCGTGGAGTCGGCCCCGACCAACGCCGTGGAGGGCACGATCTCGGTCACCGGCGCCGTCAGCCCGAGCGGCGAGGTCAACATGGGGTCGATCCCGTTCCCGCCGCCGATCCCCATCCCGATGCCCTGGCCCGCCACCGAGCACTTCACGGCGACCGGCCCGCCGGGCACGACGATCGAGGTCGCGGCGGTGAGCGCCGAGGAGGCGGGCGTGGCCCCGGACTTCTCGCAGTTCTTCAGCCGGTCGTGCACGGTCGCGTCGCCGGCCGTCGTCGCGACCATCCAGGTCGTCGCGCCCACCTGCCAGGGCGAGCCGGCGACTGTCACCGGCACGATCGGCGACGACACGCTGACGGGCACGCCCGGCCGGGACGTGATCGCCGGCCTGGCCGGCGACGACACGATCGCCGGGCTCGCCGGCGACGACCTCGTGTGCGGCGGCGACGGCAGCGACACGGTCGACTACTCGGCCGCGCCGGCCGGCGTCCTGGCCCTGCTCGGATCGCCCGGCCATGTGTTCGGCGCTGCCGGCCACGACACGCTCGACGGCGTCGAGAACGTGACCGGCTCCGGCGCCACCGACCTGCTCGCCGGCGACGCCGGAGCCAACCGTCTCGCCGGGGGCCGGGGCGTCGATCTCATCGCCGGCCTGGGTGGCGACGACACCCTCGACGGCGGCCCGGGCGTGGACCTGCTGGTCGGCGGCGACGGCACCGACACCTGCACCAACGGGACGATCGTGCTCGGCTGCGAGGGCTGAGCCGGCC
Organism: uncultured Acidimicrobiales bacterium; assembly: GCA_963739835.1. Classification (GTDB taxonomy): domain Bacteria; phylum Actinomycetota; class Acidimicrobiia; order Acidimicrobiales; family VFJN01; genus ZC4RG19. The sequence goes on along the minus strand of CAVUBW010000012.1, from coordinate 417,744 downwards.
CGGCCGTTCAGTCTGCGGTCAGGCCCGGCGCGGTACGACGGGACCCGAGGGACGCCGCCGCCCGGGCGGCGCCCTCCTGCGGGAGGAGAGACCGTGTCCCATCGCGCATGGATTGGACTTGTCGCGCTCGGAGTCGTGCCGCTCGTGGCCCCGGCCGCGGCCCACGCCGATCGCGAGCCCGTGGCGCCCTTCGACGACGCCCGGCTGGAGATCGAGTACAACGCGACCGACGGCGACGCCGGGTTCCAGGTGTTCGCCGACGCCGAGGAGTGGAAGGAGTTCGAGATCCTCCGGCCGGACGGCCGGCGCCTCCTGGACATCACGGCCACGGGCGTGCTCAAGGATTTCGGGCTGACCGAGCTGTTCTCCGAGAGCAGCGAGCCGCCCTTCACCGAGCTGCCCTTCGCCGAGTTCAAGCGCCTGTTCCCCACGGGGAACTACCGCTTCGAGGGCGAGACGATCGACGGGCACGAGCTGTCGTCGCTCGTGCCGTTCTCCCACGCCGTGCTCGACGTGCCGCAGTTCCTCGCGCCTACCGACGGCGGCACTCTCCCCGCCAACGCCGCAGTGATCCGGTGGGCGCCGGTGGCGGGCGCGGTCGACTACGAGGTGATCGTCACCAGCGCGGACGAGCAGCGGGTGCTGGACGTGACGATGGACCCCAGCGACACGAGCCTGACGGTCCCCGCCGAGTTCCTCAATGCGGGGGTCGAGTACAAGATCGAGGTGCACGCGTCCCACCCCAGCGGCAACCGCATCTTCACCGAGATCGGCTTCACGGCGACCTGATCCGGCGACGGGCTCAGGAGCCGTCGCGGCGCAGCAGCAGCACGCCGGACGGCGTGCCGCCGCCGGAGGTGACGACCGCGGTGCGGGCGTCCGGCGACCTGGCGGTCGCCGGCCTCGTGCCGCAGCTGGGCGATCGCCTCGTACAGGAAGCCGAAGCCGTGCGTGCGCCCCTCCGACAGCTGGCCGCCGTGCGGGTTCACCGGCAGCTCGCCGTCGAGGGCGATGCGGCGGCCGCCGTCGAGCCAGTCCTTCGCCTCGCCGAAGCCGCAGAAGCCGAGCGCCTCGAGCCACGAGATGGCGTTGAAGGTGAAGCCGTCGTAGACGAGCGCGACGTCGACGTCGGCCGGGCCGCAGGTCGGTGCGGGTCCACAGGTGGGCCGACTGGCCGAGCACCTGCGGCTCGTGGGTGACCGTGTCCTGGTCCCACGAGACCCGCTCGGTGATCTGGGTGCCGACCGCCTCGACCCGGATCGCCGGCTTGGGCAGGTCGGCCGGCGACCGACGGCGTCGGACACGACGACCGCGATCGACGCGTCGCACGGGACGTCGCAGTCGTAGAGGCCGAACGGGCTGGTGATCGGCCGGGCCGACAGGTAGTCGTCCATCGTCATCGGGTCGCGGTAGATGGCGGCCGGGTTGCGCGCCGCGTTGGCGCGGCCGTTGAGCGCGATCCAGCCCGAGCATCTCGCGGGTCGCGCCGTAGCGGTGGAGGTACTGGTTGGCGTTCATGCCGATCCAGTTCGCGGCCGACATGCGCGCCGAACGGCGCCCGCCACTCCTGCATCGGCCCCGATGACCCGGCCGCCGCCGGCCGCCGCCCGCGCCGAGCCCGAGCGCGGCGTAGGTCGACTCCCAGACCGTGCGGAAGCACAGGACGTGGCGGCACAGGCCGCTCGCCACGGCCAGCATCGCCGCGATCACCGCGCCGCCGGGCCCGGGCAGGTCGCCGCCGCCGTTGATCCACGTCGGCCGGAGCCGCAGCGCCTCCTCGACCGCGGTCACGCCGCCCTCGCTCATGCCCATGCCGCGCCGACGCCCGGGTAGGTCGACAGCCCGTCGATGTCGTCGAGGCGTGAGCCCGGCGTCGGCGACCGCGGCGAGGCAGGCGTCGACGGTCAGCGACAGCGGGTCGACCATCAGCCGCCGGCCGATCGCCGAGCGGCCGACGCCGGACGAGCACCGACCCGGTGCTCGAACCGGTCGGCGCTGACCGGCGGGCGGGCGCACGCGGCCGCTCGCGGCTCGCGGGACCCGGTCGACCGGGTCGGTCGCCGCCGGTCGGCTCGAACAGCGGCAGCCACACGTCGTCGTGCTGCTCGAAGCGGACCGTCGACCTCCTGGCCGACGTGGACCTCGTCGGGCTCGCAGCCGACGACGTTGGTGGTGAGGCGCACGCGTCGGGTCCTCGGCGAGCGCGACGTTGGCGATCGACGTACGGCGGCTCGAACGCCGGGCAGCCACTGGTGGTGGTTGACCGTGAACGCCGACGACGGTGCCCCGGCCCGACACCACCGTCGGCGCCCGACGACCGGCTGCGGCACGCCGGGCACACCGGCGCCGGCGGGTGGACGAGCGCCTCGCAGTCGTCGCAGCCCTGGATCCGCAGGTGGCCGTCGGCGCCCGAGGTCCAGAACCACTCGTTGACGGGCGTGAGCTGGGGGAGCGGTCGCACCGGCGAGCTAGAAGGTCGTGTTGGCCAGGAAGTCGACCGCCGGGGCCGCCGCCGGGAACGACTCGGTGATGCCCGGCGCTGAAGTAGCCGGCGTCGGTGACCATCGTGATGCCGGTGATGCGCCGGGCCGCCGTCGCTGCACAGGAACACGAGCGGGTACGCCTGCTCCAGCGGGGTCGACGCCTCGATGCCGACCTCGGCGCGGTAGTCGGCGCCGAAGCCGAGCCACATCTCCTCGTTGGCCTGGGCGAGCGGCGTGTCGGTGGGGCCGGGGCAGATCGCGTTGATCCGGATGCCCTGCTTGAGCAGCGCGAAGGCCTCGCGGGCGACGTAGGCGTTGATCGCCTGCTTGCTCCACATGTAGTCGGCCTTGCCGTTGCTCCTGCGCCCACTGCGGCGCCGGCGTCGAAGTCGGGGATGTCGAGGTACTCCTGCAGCTCGGTCGAGGTTCGCCTCCCAGCCGAGCCCGGCGGCCGACGAGATGAAGCCGATGGCCGAGCCGCGGGGCAGCATGCCGCCGCTCGAGCAGCCGGTCGATCAGGTGGCGGTGGCCGATGAAGTTGATGCGCTCGATGCCCGGGCGTGCCGTCGGCGACGCCGGCGCACGAGAACAGCGCGTGGACCGGGCCGCCGCACTCGTCGACCGCGGCGTCGATCGACGCCTTGTCGGCGAGGTTCGACGCTGGATCGCCTTGACGCCCGGGCAGCGTCGACCTCGGCGCGGTCCATGACGACGACCTCGGCGCCGGCGTCCTGGGCCAGCTCGGCGACGGCGGCACCCATGCCGGTGGCACCGCCGACGACCAGCGCCCGCTTGCCGTCGTACCGGAACGCATCGAACGTGCTCATGTTCTTGCTCCGTGTGGGGTGGGGTGGGTGGGGCGGATGGCGTTGGTCGGGACAGGCGCCGGTCAGGCGACGACGCCGCGGACCTTGAGGTCGACGATGGTGTCCCAGTCGAGGCCGAGCTCGGCGAGGATGGCGTCGCCGTGCTCGTTGAACTCCGGCGCCCGGCGCGGGGCGGCCGGCTCGCTCGTCGTACTGGACCGGCGCGGCGACCAGCTGGAACGGCGTGCCCGTCGGCGGTCTCGCAGTCCTGCGACGTAGCCGTTGGCCACGGTCTGCGGGTCGGCGGCCGCCTCGAGCGTGTCCTGCACCATCGCCCACTGCCCGCTGAAGTCGGCGAGCCGCTCGCGCCACTCGTCGAGCGGTGCGCTCGGCGAACGCCTCGCGCAGCAGCCTCGGCGGCCGTCGGCGGCGTTGGCCATGAGCGACGCGTGCGTCGGCGAAGCGCGCGTCGGTCGGCGAGCTCGGGCCGGCCGATCGACCTCGCAGAGCCTCGGGCCAGTACTTGGCCGCCTGCAGGCAGCGTGAACGCGAGGTACCGGCCGTCCTTGGTCTGGTAGGTCGCGACGCAGCGGGTTGCCGGTCGAGGCGCCTCGGCGGGCGGCGGCGCCCACGGCGACGCCGAGCTGGAGCGAGAGCGCCAGCGCCGCGCCCATCGACCACATGCCGATGCCGAGCAGCGACACGTCGACGATCGTGGCCTCGCCGGTGCGCTCGCGGTGGAACAGCGCGCCCATGATCCCGCCGGCGATGGTCATCGCGCCGATCGAGTCGCCGAAGCCGGGCGCCGGCGGCGCCGGCACGTAGTCGTACGTCGGCCTGCTTGACGCCCATGGCGATGCCGGCCCGGCACCAGAAGGCGAGCGAGTCGTAGGAGCCCTTGTCGGCGTCGGGGCCCCGCTCGCCCTGGCCGGTGCCGCGCACGTAGATGATGTTGGGGTTGTGGGCCCGGATGTCGTCGACGTCGATGCTTGCAGCTTCGTGCGCACGCTCGGGAGCTTGTTGGTGAGGAACACGTCGCAGGTCGCGGCGAGCTTGTAGAGGATGTCGAGGCCCTCGGCGCGAGGTGAGGTCGAGGCCGAGGCTCTGCTTGCCCCGGTTGGAGTGCTCGAGCAGCACGTGCACGTCGGTCGCCCATGATCGCCGAGCCCGCTCGACGCGAGGCCGCGCATGGCGTCGCCCCGCTCGACGTGCTCGATCTTGATGACCTCGGCGCCCCAGTCGGCGAGCAGCGCCGAGGCCGCGGGCACGAACGTGTGCTCGGCGACCTCGAGGATGCGGACGCCCTGCATGACTGCGGTCATCGACCCCTCCTGTGTCCGCCGACAGTATGACCGAGATGTTAGGTAATGCGCACGCCGATGGTGTTCTCCCGCACCGATCGCCCAGGTCAGCCGCGTAGTAGTTGACCCGATCGTTAGAAACAGCCTACTCTCCGAGGCATGGACGCACGGCTCGGGTTCCCGGTGTTCGACGCCGACAACCACCTGTACGAGACGCAGGACGCGTTCACCCGGCACCTGCCCGATCGCTACAAGCGGTGCGATCGACTACGTCGAGGTCCGCGGCCGGACCAAGATCGTCGTCCGCGGCACGATCAGCGAGTACATCCCGAACCCGACCTTCGAGGTCGTGGCCCGCCCGGGCGCCCAGGAGGAGTACTTCCGCGTCGGCAACCCCGAGGGCAAGTCGTACCGCGAGCTCGTCGGCGAGCCGATGCAGTGCATCCCGGCCTTCCGCGAGCCCGGCGCCTCGCCTCGAGCTGATGGACGAGCAGGGCGTCGACCGCACGCTGCATGTTCCCCACGCTCGCCAGCCTGCTCGAGGAGCGGATGCGCGACGACCCGGAGCTGATCCACGCCGTGATCCACTCGCTCAACGAGTGGCTCTACGAGACGTGGTCGTTCAACTACGAGGACCGCATCTTCACCACGCCGATCATCACGCTGCCGATCGTCGAGAAGGCGATCGAGGAGCTGGAGTGGGTGCGTCGAGCGCGGCGCCAGGACCGTGCTGATCCGTCCGGCGCCGGTGCCCGGCTACGGCGGCTCGCGGTCGTTCGGCTATCGGGAGTTCGACCCGTTCTGGCAGGCCGTCGTCGACGCCGACATCCTCGTGTCGATGCACGCCTCCGACAGCGGCTACTCCCGCTACCAGAGCGACTGGACCGGGCCGGGGGAGATGCTGCCGTTCCGGCCCGACCCGTTCCGCATGCTCACGATGGGCAAGCGGCCGATCGAGGACGCGATGGCGGCGTTCGTCTGCCACGGCGCCTTCACCCGGTTCCCCGACCTGCGGGTCGCCTCGATCGAGAACGGCGGCGACTGGGTCGTGCCGTTCCTCGAGCACCTCGAGGACGTCTACCGGAAGATGCCGCAGGCCTTCGACGAGGACCCGGTCGACGGCGTTCAAGCGCAACGTCTACGTCAGCCCGTTCCACGAGGACGACATCGCCGAGCTCGATCGACGCGATCGGCGCCGACCACGTGCTGTTCGGCTCCGACTACCCGCATCCCGAGGGCCTGGCCGAGCCGTGCAGCTACGTCGACCACCTGCCCGCCGGCCTGCCCGACGACCAGGTCGCCGCGGTCATGGGCGGCAACCTCGGCCGGCTGATGCGCGTCGACGCGCCGGCCCCCGTCTGACGGGCGCGGGCAGGTGGACCAGGAGGGGCGCTCGCCCCCGGAACGATGGGCACGCCGCTGATGCTCAGGGTGCCCGAGGCGGTGCAGGAGCAGCTGGTCGCAGCATCGTGTTCCCCAAGCGCATGGGGCAGCCGAGGAGTTCGCCCTGCTGGTCGACGTCGATCGCCCGCAACCCCTACCTCAACGGCGAGAACATCCGCCTCGACGGCGCCCTGCGCTTCCCGCCGAAGTAGCCGTGCTCGCGATCGACGCCCTCGTCGGCGCGCTCACGCTGGAGCCCGACGGGCGCCGACCGCTACCGGGCCGGCAACGTCGACGCCGGCCACGGGGTGGTCTTCGGCGGTCAGCTGCTCGGCCCAGTCGATCGTCGCCGGGCTCGCGGGCCAGGACGGCAAGCGGGTCAAGACCGTGCACACGGTCTTCGCCCGCGGCGCCTCGCCCGAGACGCCGCTGGTCGATCGCGGTCGACCGCATGCACGCCGGTCGCGCGTTCGCCAGCAGCACGCGTGACGATCAGCCAGGGCGACCGCCTGTGCACGCGCTCGCTCGTGCTGCTGAGCGCCGACGAGCCCGACCTCATCCGCCACGCCGACGCCGCCGCCGCCGGTCGCCGGGCCCCGACGACGGCACGCCCGCGGGCCAGCCGGACGGCTGGGAGATCCGCATCGTCGGCGACGTCGACATCGGCGACCCCGCCTCGTCGGTCCGCCGGACCTCGACGTCTGGACCCGCTTCGTCGGGCTGCGCCCGACGATCCGGCGCGTCGACCAGGCCCTGCTGGCCTTCGCCACCGACGGCTTCCTCATCGGCACCGCGATGCGGCCGCACGACGGCGTCGGGCAGGCGCAGGCCCACGTCACGGTGTCGACCGGCGTCGTCAGCCACACGCTCACGTTCCACGAGCCGTGCGCCGGCCGGAGAGTGGCTGCTGCTCTCGCACCACAGCCCCTACGCCGGGCGCGGGCGGTGCTACGGGACGGCCGCACGTGTTCCGGGCCGACGGCGACGCTGGTCGCGTCGTTCGTCCAGGACGGGATGGTGCGACGCATGGACGGAACACGGCGGTTCTAAGCGGTTTGCAACGCCATTCTCGTAATGCGAAACTACGGTTCACATGTGACGACGGGCACAAGGGCCCCGGGGAACGGAGGGGGAATGGCGGTGGCTGACGCGGTCATCGTGTCGACGGCACGCACCGCGATCGGGACGGCGTTCAAGGGCACGCTCGTGGACGTCGACGCCTTCGAGCTGGGCACCACGGTCGTCGCCGAGGCCGTGCGCCGGTCCGGGCTCGACCCGGCCCTCATCGACGACGTGGTGCTCGGCGAGACGCTCTACGGCGGCGGCGACATCGCCCGCTACGCCGCCATCGAGGCCGGCCTCGAGCACGTGCGCCGGCCTCGCCCACAACCGCCACTGCGCCGCCGGCCTCGCCGCCGTCACCACCGCCGCGGCCATCGATCCGCGCCGGCATGGACCGCGTCGTCGTCGCCGGCGGGGCGCACTCGTCGTCCACGTCGCCGCGGTCGCTGCGGCGCACGCCGGGCACCGACGACTGGGACGACTGGATGTCGCCGAGCCACCGCGACCGCCCGACGCGCCCAACATGGACATGTCGATCACCGTCGGCTGGAACGCCGCGGTCGAGGCCGGCGTCACCCGCGAGGAGATGGACGCCTGGGCGCTGCGCTCGCACCAGCGGGCCGTCGCCGGCATCGACGACGGGCAGCTTCGCCGACGAGATCGTCCCGATCGAGGTGACGCGCCGCGACGGCACCACGACGACCTTCGCCGTCGACGAGCACCCGCGGCGCGACACGACGCATGGAGAAGCTGGCGTCGCTCAAGCCGCTGCACCCCGAGATCGAGGGCTTCAGCATCACCGCCGGCAACGCCTGCGGCGCCAACGACGGCGCCGCGGCCCTGGTCGTGGCCGACCGCGACCTCGCCGAGGCCCACGGGCTCGAGCCGCTGGCCATCGTCCGGGCCTGGGCGTCGGTCGGCGTGCCGCCCGAGCGCACCGGGCTCGCGCCGACGATCGCCATCCCGAAGGCGCTCGACCGGGCCGGGCTCTCGGCGTCGGCGACATCGACCTGTGGGAGATCAACGAGGCGTTCGCCGCGATGTGCGTGGCGACGACCCGCGTCCTCGGCATCGACGAGGAGCTCGTCAACGTCCTCGGCAGCGGCTGCAGCCTCGGTCACCCGATCGCCATGACCGGCGCCCGCATGGTCGTCACGCTCGTCCACGAGCTGCGGCGGCGGGGCGGCGGCACCGGCGTCGCCGCGATGTGCGCGGGCGGCGGCATGTCGACCGCGGTCGTGCTGGACGTGCCCGCACCATGAGCGTCCGCCGCCCGGGAGCAACGGATCAGGCCCAAACGACAGCAGATCAGGAGGGGGCACATGGTTGAACCGAAGGAAGCGTCAGCGCGCCGCGGGGGGTGGCGCCGGCGAGGGCTGGCGATCGCCGCCCTGGGCGTGCTGCTGGTCGCCGCATGCGGTGGCGACGACAAGAGCGACTCGAGCTCGTCCGGCGAGACCGGCACCACGGTCGACGCCGCGGCGCTGCTCGGGCCCGCGAACAAGGCGACGGGCGACCCGGTCAAGGTCGGCATGGTGTCCGACGGCGCCACCGACGCGTTCGACAACACCGATGAGCTCCGCGCCGCGAAGGCCACGGCCGACTACTTCAACGAGCACCAGGGCGGCATTGGCGGCCGGCCGATCGAGGTCGTGACGTGCGAGACCGGCGCCGACCCCGCAGGCGCGACCGACTGCGCCAACAAGTTCGTCGAGGAGGGCGTCGAGGCCGTGGCACTCAGCCAGTCGGCGGTGGCCGACTCGGTGTGGGAGCCGCTGCACGCGGCGGGCGTCCCCACGATGTGGTACCAGACCAGCGGCCAGGGCATCGTCGTCGACACGCAGTCGAGCTTCGTCCTGGTCAACCCGCTGACGACCCTGTTCGGCCTGCCGGTGTCGGTGGCCAAGGACACCAACAGCGACAAGGTCGAGTTCGTCATCATCGACGTGCCCCAGGCCCGCACGGGCGTCGAGCAGCTCGCCCCGGCCGTCATGGGCAAGGCCAACCTCGACTACGACGTCATCCCGATCGCGCCGGGCACGGCCGACATGACGGCGCAGATGCAGCAGGTCAAGGCCAGCGGGGCGGGCGTCGTCCACATCACCGGCAACGACGCGTTCTGCATCGCCGCCCTCAACGGGCTCCAGGCGGTCGGCTACGACGGCGCGATCGCGGTCGTCGCCCAGTGCATCACCGACGCCACGCGGGAGGCGGTGCCGGGCGACGTGCTCGACGGTGTCTACGTCACGGCGTCCAATGCGCTCGGCGCGACCGACGACCCGACGTTCCAGCTGTACGAGGCAGTGATGAGCACCTACGGCCAGGACGTCAAGGACGTCAACAACAACACGGCCATGGGTGGCTACACGGCGATGGCCTCGCTGGCGACGTCGCTCAAGGGCATCACCGGCGACATCACGCCCACCTCGGTCATCGCCACCATCAAGGCGATGCCCGAGTCGGATCTGCCCGGCGGCGGCGGCGTGAAGTACCAGTGCGGCGGCTCCGCGATCGCGATGCTGCCTGCGGTCTGCTCGAACGAGTGGTTGCAGACCACCCTCGACGCCGACGGCAACCCGACCACCTACACGCCCGTCGACTCGACGGACATCCTGCCCTAGTCCCCTCAGCCGGGGCCGGCCCACCCGGGATGGGCCGGCCCCGGCGATACTCGACCCCCGCGCATCCCGCACGCCCCGGACGCCCGGAGACCTGCATCGTGGACCACATCGCTTCCCTCATGCTCGGCCTCGGCAACGGCGGGGTGTTCGCCGCGCTGGCCCTGGCCCTGGTCATCACGTACCGGGCGTCGGGGGTCGTGAACTTCGCGACCGGCGCCATCGCCCTGTACGCGGCCTACACCTATGCCGCGCTGCGCAAGGGTGCGCTGCTCGTGCCCGTGCCGGGGCTGCCCAAGAGCGTGGAGCTCGGCCAGGAGCTGGGGTTCCTGCCTGCGGCCGCCATCGCCCTCGTGCTGGTGGCGGTGTTGGGCGCGCTGATGTACCTGATCGTGTTCCGGCCGCTGCGCGACGCGCCCCCGCTCGCCAAAGCGGTCGCGTCGCTCGGCGTCCTCGTCGTGCTCCAGGGCGTGCTGGCCATCCGCCAGGGCACCAACCCGGTGACCGTCGCCCCGATCTTCCCCGCCAAGCGGTGGGAGCTGGGGTCGGTGCTGATCCTGTCGGACCGGGCCTACCTGGCGCTGACGGTCGCGGGCCTCGCCCTGGTGCTCGCCGTCTCCTTCCGGTACACCCGCTTCGGGCTGCTCACCCGGGCGACCGCCGAGTCGCAGACCGGCGCGTACGTGAGCGGCGTGTCGCCAGATCGGGTTGCGCTGGTGAACTGGATGATCAGCGCGGTGATCGCCGGCATGGCCGGCATCCTGATCGCCCCGGTGAGCCCGCTGACGCCGGTGACCTACACGCTGTTCGTGGTGCCCGCCCTGGCGGCCGCCGTGGTCGGCCGGTTCCAGTGGCTCGTGGTCATCGTGGCGGCCGGCATCACCATCGGCATGCTGCAGTCCGAGGCGCTGTCGCTGGCCGCCCAGCACGACTGGGTGCCCCAGACCGGGTCGTCCGAGCTGGTGCCGCTGATCGTCATCCTGATCGCGCTGGTCGCGATCGGCGGCGGCATGCCGGCGCGCGGCGGGCTGGTCCGCCAGCGGCTGGGCCACGCGCCCCGGCCGCGGTCGTTGCTCGTGCCCGCGCTCGCGGGCACCGCGGTCGGCGTGGCCGCGCTGGTGCTCACCGCCGGTACCTGGCGCGCCGCGGTCATCGGCACCTTCATCGCCGCGGTGATCGGGATGTCGCTGGTGGTCGTGACCGGCTACGCCGGGCAGGTGTCGCTGGCCCAGCTGGCGCTCGCGGGCACCGCCGCGTTCACGCTCAGCTTCCTCACGCAGAGCTGGCACGTCCCGTTCCCGCTCGCCCCGCTGCTCGCCGCGCTCATGGCGACGGTGATCGGCGTGGCCGTCGGGCTGCCGGCGCTGCGCCTGCGCGGTCTCACGCTCGGGGTGGTGACGCTCGCGCTCGCGTACGCCATCGAGGCCGTGTGGTTCCGCAACGTCGACATCGTCCCGAGCGCGGGCGCCCGGGTGACGCCCCCGTCGCTGTTCGGCGCCGACCTGGGCATCGGCGTGGGCAAGGAGTTCCCCCGCATCCAGTTCGGCCTCGTGTGCCTGGTCACGTTGGTCGTGGTGGCCTGGGGCGTCGCCAGCCTGCGGCGGAGCACGCTGGGCTCGGCGATGCTGGCGGTGCGCGCCAACGAGCGCTCGGCCGCGGCGGCCGGCGTCAACGTCGTGCGGGTGAAGGTGCTGAGCTTCGCGCTGGCGTCGTTCATCGCCGGCCTGGGCGGCGCCCTGCTCGCCTACCGCCGGGGGGTCGTGACGTTCGATTCGTTCACCGCGCTCGGCGGGCTCGCCCTGCTGTCGACCGCCTACCTGGCCGGCGTGACGTCGGTGTGGGGCGGCATCAACGCCGGCGTGCTGGCGGGCACCGGCATCGTGTTCGTGGCCCTCGACCGCTGGGTCGACCTCGGCCAGTGGTTCACCGTGATCAGCGGGATCCTGCTGATCGCGACGCTCATCTCCAACCCCGAGGGGGTGGCCGCCGCGGGTCACCGGCTGGCCGACCGTTGGGCCGGGTGGCGGACCCGCAGCCGGGGCGCGGGCGCGGGTCCGGCCCCGCCGGCGGTCGTGGCCGCGCCGGTCGGCGACCGCGATGCGGACATCGACGATGGCGAGCGCGCCCGGCCGTCCGGCATCCCGGCGCTACTCGTCGAGCACATGACGGTGCGCTACGGCGGCGTCATCGCGGTCAACGACGTGTCGCTGCGGGTCGACGGCGGCAGGATCGTCGGCCTCATCGGCCCGAACGGCGCCGGCAAGACGAGCGTGATCGACGCGATCACGGGGTTCACACCGGCGACGGGATCGGTCCAGCTGGCGGGGCGGCGCATCGAGGGCCTGGCCCCCCACGTCCGCGTCAAGGCCGGGGTGGCGCGCACGTTCCAGTCGCTCGAGCTCTACGACGACCTGTCGGTCGCCGAGAACGTCAGCGTGGCGGCGAGGGGCGGCCGCCGGTCCCACCGGTCCGCCGCGGTCGACCGGGCGCTGGCCGGCGTGGGGATCTCGGCGCTGCGCGACCGCCCGGCCGGCGAGCTCAGCCAGGGCGAGCGCCAGCTGGTGTCGATCGCCCGGGCGTGCGTCGCCAACCCGCGGGTGCTGCTGCTCGACGAGCCGGCCGCGGGCCTCGACACAGACGAGAGCGCCTGGCTGGGCGAGCGCATCCGGGACATCGGCGCCACGGGCACGGGCATGCTGCTGGTCGACCACGACGTCAACCTGGTGCTGACCGTGTGCGACCACGTGTACGTGCTGGACTTCGGCGCGGTGATCGCCGAGGGCCGCCCGGACGAGATCAGGGCCAACCGCGCGGTGGCCGAGGCCTACCTCGGCCAGATGCACGACGCGACGGCGGTGACGGCATGACCGAGCGAACCCCTGTGTCGGACGCCGTGCCGGCGGCCCGGCTCGAATGCCGCGCCCTGACGGGCGGCCGGGGCGCCACGCTCGTGTTCCGCGACCTGGACGTCGACGTGCGGGCCGGGAGCGTCCTGGCGCTGCTGGGCCCGAACGGCGCCGGCAAGTCGACGCTGCTGCTGACGCTGGCGGGCCTGCTGCCGCCCCGGTCCGGTGAGGTGCGGGTCGACGGCGCCCCGCTGCGCCGGGGCAACGCGGTCGCGGCGAACCGGGCGGGTGTGGTCCTGGTCCCGGACAACCGCTCGCTGTTCACGACCCTCACGGTCGAGGAGAACCTGGAGGTCGCGAGGTCCCGCAAGGGCCCGGCCCCGAGGGATCTGCTGGAGGTCTTCCCCGCGCTGGAGCACCGCTGGAAGCTGCGGGCGGGCGCCCTGTCCGGCGGCGAGCAGCAGATGCTGGCGATGGCGAGGGCCCTGATCCAGCAACCCAAGGTCCTGCTGGTCGACGAGATGAGCATGGGCCTGGCCCCGCTGGTGGTCGAGACCCTCTTCGCCACGGTCCGCCAGATCGCCCACGAGCACGACGCAGCGGTGATCCTGGTCGAGCAACACGTCAAGCTCGCCCTGGGCGTGGCCGACGAGGCGGCGGTCCTCAACCGCGGCACCGTCGTCCTGCGGGGCCCGGCCGCCGAGCTACTGGCCGACGGCCAGCGCATCGAGCGCGCCTACCTGGGCGAGCTGGAACTGGCCCGCTGACGCGGACATGGGTGCGGCTCAGCGCACGGCCCGGACGGGGACGTTGGCGTAGCCGGCGACGTTGGACATGTGGACCCGGCGGAGGCCCGGTTCGTCGACCTCCAGGCGGTTCCAGCGGCGGGCCAGCTCCTCGAGCGCGATCCGGCTCTCCATCCGGGCTAGCGCCGCACCCAGGCAGGCGTGGACCCCGTGGCCCAGGGCGATGGCGACATTGGGCGGGCGGTCGATGTCGAAGTCGTCCGCCCGGTCGAACGCCCGGGGGTCGCGGGTAGCCGCGCCGGTGAGCAGCAGCACCGGGTGGCCGGCCGGGATCGTGCCGCCCTCGAAGGTCCGGTCCTCGACCGAGAACCTGCCCTGGTACTGGCTCGGCGGGAGGTAGCGCAGGATCTCCTCGACCGCGCCCGGGACCGTCGCCGGGTCGGCGGCCACCTTTCGCCACTGGTCCGGGTGGCGGGAGAACAGCACGACCGCGTTGCCGACCAGCTTGGTCACCGTCTCGGCGCCGGCGCCGCCGAGCAGGCCCGCGAACCCCGCGATCTCGGCGTCGTCCAGGCCGGTCTCGGTGCCGTCGCCCCGGTCCACCGTGACCTGCGTGAGCCGGGACAGCATGTCGTCGGCCGGGTCGCGGCGCTTGGCGGCCGCCAGCTCGTAGAAGTAGGCGCCCGACGCCATCCCCGCGGCCAGGCCCTCGCTCGTCGGGTTCATCTGGCCCCGCTCGCGGTGCAGGCTGACGTCGATCCACTCCCGGACCTGCTGGCGCATGTCCTCGGGGACGCCCAGCATGCGGGAGATGATCTCGACGGGGAACAGGGCGGAGAAGTCGGCGACCGCGTCGAACACCGCGTCGCCGTCGAGGCGGTCGAGGAACGCGACCACGACCTCGCGGATCATCGGCTCGAGCGCGGTCACCGCCCGGGGCGTGAACACCCGGCTGACCAGCTTGCGGAACCGCTCGTGCTCCGGCGGGTCCATCATGATGATCATGCGGAAGCTGCGGATCAGCTCCGGGTCGGTCGACAGGGTCGACAGGTCGACCCCGTGCGCGCTGGAGAAGCCCTGCCAGTCGCGGTGCGCGGCCACGACGTCGTCGAAGCGCGACAGCGCGTAGAACCCGTAGCGCTCGCTGTGGTAGACGGGCGCCTCGTCCCGCAGGCGCCGGTAGACCTCCGTCGGGTCGTCGAAGTACTCGTCCGAGAACGGGTCGAACTCGACCGGACCGGCCGTCACTGGCGCGCCCTCTGGCCCCGTGACGGCATCGCCACTTCGTGGCGACGGCCACTGTGCTCATGGACCTCGCTTCGCTCGGTCACGTCCCGACCACGTGGCGGGGGGCGACCGTGATCGAGGGCACCGAGATCGTCGCCCCCTCCCGCAGCACCGCGTCGACGAGCGCCACGAGCCGTTCGACGTCCATGACCGTGCCGCTCAGGTAGTTCCGGGCCGCCCAGACCTGGGCCACCTCGACCGCCAGCTCGGTATCCCAGTCGTCGGCGAAGCCGGTCACCGAGTCGCCCTCGCCGCCGCCGCAGTCGCCCACGACCAGGCGGGTGAACCCGATGCCGTGGTGCTCGGCCCGCCAGGCGTCGACCAGCTTGTCGAGCGCCGCCTTGCTGACGGCGTACGCACCGAGGCCGGGCCACGGCGGGGTGTGCGAGGCGCTGACCGACGACAGGTACATGGCGGCGCCGGCCGACTCGGTCAGGTGGGGGATGGCGGCCGCCGTCACCAGCGCGGCGCCGGTGACGTTGGTGTCGAAGACCCGGCGCCACGTCTCGGCGTCGGTGTCGACCAGCTTGACCAGCGGCCCGATCCCCGGCGAGTAGACGAGGGCGTCGATGCCGCCGAGCCCGGCGGCCGCTTCCGCGATCGCGGAGCGGCACGACGCCTCGTCGGTGACGTCGCACTCGACCACCAGGGTTCCCTCGCCGGCCTCCTTGGCGGCGTCGTCGAGCCGCCCGCGCCGGCGCGCCATCAGCGCCACGCGGGCACCCCGCTGGGCAAGGCCGACTCCGATGCAGCGCCCGAGCCCGCTCGAAGCGCCCACCACGACGGTGCGCATCCCCTCTCCTTCCCTCGCAGATGTGACCGGCATGTTAGACGCTAACGGCCGAGCAGGCCCCGTTCGAAGATGTGGGCGGCGGCGTCGATCGTGGCGGACGGCCGCTCGCGGGACCCGAAGGTGCCGAGCAGCGCCACCGTGAGGACCGCTTCGACGTCCACGTCGCCGAAGCCCCGGGGCCCCAGGAAGTGCGCCATCCGCCGCCGGCCCCAGTCGAGCGCGGCCGCGGAATCGGACCGGAACGACGTCTCCTGCGCCGCGGCGTCGGCCCACACCCGGATGATCGCCGCCTCTCCGGCCTGGGTGGCGTTGTAGCGCCGGAGCCAGCGCCGCAGGGCCCCGGCGCCGGCGGCGCCGTCCGGCGCGGCCGGCGGCACGTCCGCCAGGGCCGACGACACGGTGCGGATGGCCTGGGTGGCCAGGAGCTGGACCATCCGCTCCTTGGTGTCGAAGTAGCGGTAGAAGGCGCCCTTGGACACGCCCGGCGGCGGCGACGATGTCGGTGATGCGGGTGTCGTGGTAGCCGCGGGCGACGAACAGCTCGCGGCCCGCGTCCATCAGCGCCTGCAGCGTGCGCCGGCCCGCGGGCGTCAGGTCCCGGGCCACGCCGTCGTGCTCGAGCGCCGCCCGCATGACCCCGCTGAACTCGAGCGCCGGCGGCGGCCGCCCGGCCGGCTCGTGCACGTTGACCGGCTGGAGCCCGAACAGCGTGCGGTGCACCACGTCGGCCAGACCGTCCCCGACCCGGTCGGCGGGGTAGGCCGCCGGCGCCACCGAGCGCAGCACCGAGGCGTTGTCGAAGGTCCGGGGCAGGCACTCGAGCAGCAGCGTGATCACCGGGTCGAGCTGGCGGGGAGGCAGGCTCGTCGTCGCCAGCCGCGACCGGAACGCGGCGACCTGGCGCTCGGCGGTCCGCGCCGAGCCACCGGCGACCGCGGCGTCGCTCTCGGCGGCGGTCTGGAACACGAGGAACACGGCCTCGTAGCGCTCGTAGATCTCGCCGTAACGGGCGACCCATGCCCGGATCGACCGCCAGCCCTCGGCGTCCGGCGTCACGAGGCCGAGCGCCTCGGTCGACGCCCGCATCTGGCGCGCCACCTGCCCGGTCAGGTGGCGGAACACGTCCTCCTTGCCCGCGAAGTACTGGTAGAACGACGCCCGCGAGCACCCGGCCAGCTCGGTGATCCGGGCGACCCCGCAGCGGTGGTAGCCGTCGTCGCCGAACACGCGCAGGGCGGCGTCGACGATCCGCTGCTGCGTCCGCTGCCCGCGGGCGCCGACGTGGGGGTTGTCCGAGAAGGGCGCCCGCCGCACCACCTCGTCCGGCTCGCCGTCGGTCGGCGTGGCGGGTGCGCTACTGATCGGCACGCACCTTGTCCTTCACGGCGGTGACGATGGGCGGCGCCTGCCTGCCAGTTCGGGATGCCCGAGTCCTCCTCGGCGATCGGGTAGCCGTCGTCGTTGACCTGCGCCCAGTGCGAGTGGTTCAGCTCGTGCAGGGTGAAGCAGGCGTTGAGCGCGTTGTAGAAGCCCATGTTGTCGACGCGTCTGGTTGACCGCCTCCTTGATGAGCAGCGACGTCATCGTGGGCAGCTCGGCGATGCGCCGGGCGAAGCTCGAGCGTGCGGTCGGCGAGCTCGTCGGCCGGGAACACCTTGCTCACCATGCCGAGCGCGTGCGCCTCGTCGACGTCGATGGCGTCGCCGGTGAGCAGCAGCTCCTTGGCCTTGCGGGGCCCGAACTCCCACGGGTGGGCGAAGTACTCGACGCCGCACATCCCGAGCCGGGTGCCGACCACGTCGGCGAAGCGGGTGTCGTCGGCGGCGACGATCAGGTCGCACGCCCACAGCAGCATGAGGCCGGCGGCGTAGACGTCGCCGTGGACCTGGGCGATCGTGATCTTGCGCAGGTTGCGCCAGCGCCGGGTGTTCTCGAAGAAGTAGTGCCACTCCTGGAGCATCAGGTTCTCGGCGCCCTTGCGGGTGCCGCCGTTGATCGCGCCGGGTGGGGTGCTGGTTGGGTCCGGGCGCGTACTCCTCGAGCGACACCTTCGAGCCGATGTCGTGGCCCGGACGAGAACATCGGGCCGACGCCGCCGAGGATGACCACCCGGACGTCGTCGTCGGCCTCGGCCCGCGAGGAAGGCGTCGTTGAGCTCGACGAGCATCCCCCGGTTCTGCGCGTTGCGGGCCTCGGGCCGGTTGAGCATGATCCGGGCGATCAGCCCGTCGTCGAGCGTCTCGTACTGCACGAACTTGTAGTCGGGCATGGTTCCCTCCGGGTGCGGCGCCGCCGTTCGACATGTGACCCTACTGTTAGACGGGGTATCGCGCGCCAGCTACGATGCCGGGTCCATGGAGCTGCGACCGGGTCAGAAGCTGCACAGCGCGGTGTGCGACGCCCAGGTGGTCGTCGTCCGGGCGCCGGCGGGCGACGTCGACGTCGGCTGCGGCGGGGCGCCGCTGCTCGAGGACGGGCAGGACGCACCGGCCGGCGCGACGCTCGACGCGTCGCTGGGCGACGGGCCGCTCGTCGGCAAGCGTTACGCCGACGAGGACGCCGGGCTGGAGCTGTTGTGCACCCGCGCCGGCACCGGGGCGCTGACGCTCGCCGGCCAGGCGCTGCTGGTCAAGGGCGCCAAGCCGCTGCCCTCGTCCGACTGAACGGCCGGGGCGACCGCCGGTGAACCTGCTCCTGCTGCTGGACATGGTCGCCGGCGCGGGCGGCGACGCGACCGCGGTACAGGCCGGCGACGACCGGCTCAGCGCCGCCGAGCTGCTGTCGTGCGCCTGGACGGCGGCCCCGGCGGCCGAGGGCGCGTCGGCGCTGGCCTACGTCGGGACCAACGGGCTGGCCTTCCCGATCGGCCTGTTCGCGGCAGCCGCCGCCGGGGTGCCGTTCGTGCCGCTGAACTACCGGCTGGCGGAGGACCAGCTCCACGAGATGCTGGTCCCGCTGGGCGACACGCTGGTCGTCGCCGAGGGGGATGCACTCGGGGATGCCCTCGCGGCCCGCGGGCACCGGGTGGTCGAGGCCACGGCCTTCGTGGCCGCGGCCCGGGCCGGCGGAGCGGCGGGGGAGGCGCCGGCCGACGGCGAGGGCCCGGCGGTGCTGCTGCACACCAGCGGGACGACGGCGGCGCCCAAGGCCGCGGTCCTGCGCCACCGGCACCTGGCGTCGTACGTGATCGGGACGGTGGAGTTCGCGGGCGCCGGGCCGGACGAGGCCGTGCTGGTCAGCGTCCCGCCCTACCACGTGGCGGGGCTGGCCAACCTGGTCAGCAACCTGTACCTGGGTCGGCGGATCGTGTACCTCGCCCAGTTCGACGCCGCGGCCTGGGTGGCGGCGGTCCGGCGGGAGCGGATCACCCACGCCATGGTGGTGCCCACCATGCTCGCCCGGATCAGCGAGGTCCTCGACGCCGAGGGCCAGGGCGGCGGGGGTCTGCCGAGCCTGCGGGCGCTCTCCTACGGCGGGGCCCGGACGCCGGCCCCGGTGCTCCAGCGGGTGATGGAGCTGCTGCCCGACGTCGGGCTGACCAACGCCTACGGGCTGACCGAGACCAGCTCGACCATCGCGATCCTCGGCCCCGACGACCATCGGGCGGCCCGGGACGGCGACGAGGCGGCGATCGCCCGCCTGGCGTCGGCGGGCAAACTGTTGCCGACGGTGGAGGTCGAGGTGCGAGACGCCTTCGGCGACCCGCTGCCGGCCGGCGAGCCGGGCGAGATCTGGGTCCGGGGCGAGCAGGTGTCGGGCGAGTACGCCGGCCGGGAGGCGCCCACCGACCCCGAGGGCTGGTTCCCGACCCGGGACCGCGGCTGGCTCGACGCGGAGGGCTACCTGTTCATCGAGGGCCGCAGCGACGACACGATCATCCGGGGCGGCGAGAACATCGCCCCCGCCGAGATCGAGGAGGTGCTGCTCCAGCACCCCGACGTCGCCCAGGTCGCGGTCGTCGGCATCCCCGACGACGAGTGGGGCCAGCGCATCGCCGCCGTGGTCGTGCGGACCCCGGGCGGCGCGGTCGACGCCGCGGGGCTGCAGGCCTTCACCCGGGGGGTCCTGCGGGGATCGAAGACCCCCGAGGTCGTCATGTTCGCCGACTCGCTGCCGTTCACCGAGACCGGCAAGCTGCTGCGCCGGGTCGTGCAGGCGGATCTCGTCGCGAGCGACTGACCCGGTGGTCAGCGGTTGCGGGACAGCAGCGCGAGCAGCTTGAGGATCTCCAGGTACAGCCAGACCAGCGTGACGGTGAGCGAGAAGGCGAGGTACCACTCCAGCTGCTTCGGCGCCCCGGCCTCGACGCCGGCCTCGATCGTGGCGAAGTCGAGCATGAGGCTCATCGCCGCGAGGACGACCGCGACGAGGGTGACCACGATGCCGACGGACCGGAACTCGTCGGAGTAGAGCCAGCTCCAGTTGAAGATCGACAGGACGAACACGAACAGGTAGAGCAGCATGAGCCCGCCGATGCCCGGCCGCGACGGCGAACGCGATCCCCGGGTGGGGCGGATGATGCGGGTGGCGTAGAGGAACAGGGCGACGGCGAACACGCAGACGGTGGCCAGCACGGCGGCCCCGACGATGCCGTCGGTCTGGGCGTCGAACATCGCCGAGATCGCGCCGAGGCAGAAGCCCTCGCAGATCGCGTAGAGGATGCCGAACAGCGCCGCCCGTCCCGGCGCGGCGATGACGGCGATGCTGAGCCCGAAGGCGGCGAAGCTGGCGAGCCAGAACCCGCCGGGGATGGTCACGGTGGTGTTGGCGTAGCCCTGGCCGAGGTCGGAGCCCACCGGCACGGTCGCGGACGACCACCCCCACGCGCCCCCGGCCACGACGAACGCCAGCAGGACGAACGTCTTCAGGGTGACGCCGAAGACCGACATCGTGCGGGTCACGGCCGGCGTGGAGACGAGTTGGGTCTCCACGAACCGCTGGTTGAGCGCCGGGTTGCCGGATCGGCGCTGGCTGGGTGCGACCGTCGTCGTCATGCGGCGTTCTCACGCGGAATCGGTCGCCCGGGCGACCGATTCCGCGTAGAAAACGCGCTCGACGCTGCTACGGTCGTGACCTAACTGTTAGTTCGTGAGCCGAGGGAAGCCGAGGGGGTCGGGCCATGGACATCGACGACATGGTGCTGGTGAGCGTCGACGACCACGTGGTCGAGCCGCCGCACCTGTTCGACGGCCGGCTGCCGGCCAAGTACGCCGACCTGGCGCCGCAGTTCGTCACCCGTGACGACGGCACCAACGCCTGGGTCTACGAGGGCCAGGAGATCGCCAACGTCGCGCTCAACGCCGTGGCCGGCCGCCCGCCCGAGGAGTACGGCATGGAGCCGACCTCGTTCGCCGAGCTGCGGGCCGGCTGCTACGACATCGACGAGCGGGTCAAGGACATGGACGCCAACGGCGTGCTCGGCTCGCTGTGCTTCCCGTCGTTCCCGCAGTTCTGCGGCCAGCTGTTCGCCCGCACCGAGGACAAGGACGTCGCCCTGGCGATGGTGCAGGCCTACAACGACTGGCACATCGACGAGTGGTGCGGCACCCATCCCGGCCGCTTCATCCCGTGCTCGCTGCCCGCCATCTGGGACCCCGAGGTGCTGGCCGCCGAGGTGCGCCGCACCGCCGCCAAGGGCGCGCACGCGGTGACCTTCTCGGAGAACCCGTCCAAGCTGGGCTGGCCGAGCTTCCACTCCGACCACTGGGACCCGTTCTGGCAGGCGTGCCGCGACGAGGAGCGTCGTCGTGTGCCTGCACATCGGCTCGTCGTCGCAGCTCGTGATCACGGCCCCCGACGCCCCGATCGACTGCCTGATCACGCTGACGCCGATGAACATCGTCCAGGCCGCGGCCGACCTCGTCTGGTCGCCGGTGCTGCGGAAGTTCCCCGACCTGCAAGATCGCCCTGTCCGAGGGCGGCATCGGCTGGATCCCGTACTTCCTCGAGCGCGTCGACTACAACTACCGCCGCCACCACGCCTGGACCGGCCAGGACTTCGGCGACAAGCTGCCGAGCGAGGTCTTCAACGAGCACGTCCTCACGTGCTTCATCGACGACAAGTTCGGCGATGGCCAGCCGGGACGTTCCTCAACATGGACCACGTGATGTGGGAGTGCGACTACCCGCACTCCGACTCGACGTGGCCGTTCGCCCCCGAGGAGCTGGCCACGCACCTCGACGGCGTCAGCGACCACGACATCGACCGGATCACGCACCTCAACGCCATGAAGCACTTCCGGTACGACCCGTTCACGCGCCCTCGGCGGCCGCGAGCAGCTGCACGGTCGGCGCCCTGCGGGCCAGCGCGGCGGGCCACGACGTGTCGATCCGCTCGACCAACGCCGCGAAGGTCGGCCAGCACGCGTCCCGCGCGGTCGACCTCTCGGTGCCGAGCGCCCGCTGATCGCGGTTAGGCGTCCGCCCGCAGCCGGGGGATGACCTTGGCGGCGACCAGCTCCAGGCTCTCCCACGCGAGGTCGGGGTCGAGGCCGCCCATGAGCGGGTGCAGCAGCAGCGAGCCCGTGTCCCGGACCTGCGCCACGCACTCGTCCGGGGTCAGCACCACGTAGGCGCCGCTGGCCCGCAAGGCGTCGGCGTCGTCGCTGGCCTCGTACGGGCCAAGCGCGTCGGCGGCGGCCAGCCAGGCGCCGTACGAGTTGGTCTCGTGGAGGGCGTGGGGCGCGATGCGGGCCCACGCGCTCGTCGGGGTCGTCGGCCACGTGGATGAAGCGGGCGCCCTGCGGCGGGGGCGGGGGACCGGCCTCCTTGCCCAGCTCGCGGCACGCCTCGGCGTAGGCCGGCCACAGCGACGGGTCGACCGGGACGAAGCCGTCGCCGAGCCGCGCCGCCCGGCGGGCCGCGGCCGGGGTCGAGCCGCCCATGAGCAGGCCCGGCCCCTGCGGGCGCGCCGGCCTCGGCGTGACCCGGACCCGGCGGCCCCGGTACTCGAACGGCTCGCCCGTCCAGGCCGCCCGCAGCACGGCGACGCCCTCCTCGACCAGGGCGGCCCGCTCGTCCATGCGCCGGTCGAACATCGCCATCTCCTCGGCGCGGTAGCCGGCGCCGAGCACGAGGTCGACGCGGCCGCCGCTGGCGAGGTCGAGCACCGCCAGGTCCTCGGCCAGGCGGATCGGGTCGTACAGCGGCACGATCAGCGCCGCCACGAGGATGCGCAGCGTGCTGGTCCGGCCGGCGACCGCCGCCGCCATCACCAGCGGGCTGGGGCAGTAGCCGTCGTCGGACCCGTGGTGCTCGGACAGCGTCGCCATCAAGAAGCCGTGCTGCTCGGCCCAGGCGCACTGGTCGAGCGCCGCCCGGTACAGCGCCTCGGGCGGCGCGCCGAACGCCGGTGCCCGCAGGTCGTAGCGCAGCGACAAGAACGCCGCGATGTCGTCCCCCATCCCGGTCCTCCCCGTTAGGTGACCGGGATGTTAGACACCGGCGGCCCCCCTCTCTCGTTTTGTACGCGGGAATCGGTCGCCATAGCGACCGATTCCGCGTACAAAACGCGTCGGTCAGGCGGGGCCCTCGAAGCCAGCCAGGACCTGGTCGACCACCGCCCGCATCGCCGCGTGGCCGGTGGTGATGCCCAGCGCCTCCTCCATGACGAGCACCTGCGACACGCTCGTGAGCAGCACCAGGACCGCGTCGGGCGGGTAGGTCTCCGGGTCGAGGCCGTAGCCCTCCAGCGCGGTCGCCAGCGCCTCGCGCTGCAGCCGGCGGAATCGCTCGGCGTAGGCCGCCAGCTCGGCCCGGATCGTCTTGCGGTGGTTGGCCAGGGCGAACAGCTCGACCGTGACGATCGTCCCCGCCCGATCGTTGCCCAGCTCCCACAGCGCCCGCAGCGGCTCGGGCGACGCCAGCGCCTCGGCCTGGCGTTCGAGGTTCTGCTCCGCGCCCCGGCGCACGAGGGCGAGGAACAGGTCGTCCATCGTGCGGAAGTAGTAGTGCACCAGCTGGGGCTTGAGTCCCGCCCGGGCGGCGACCCGGCGCGACGTCACCGCCGCGTAGCCCTCCTCCAGCAGCAGGTGCTGGGCGGCGTCGAGCAGGGCGCGCCGGGTGGCCGAGTCCTCGGCGCCGATGCGGCGGGTCGAGGTCGATGTCGATGACGATGTCGACGGCATGCACCGGCGATTCTTGCATGCTGAGCATTCGCACAGCAGCGACCAGGGCGCGACCAATAGAGTCCGGGTCATGGCCCGGATCCGACCCCTGCCGCCCGCCGAGTGGCCGCGCGAGATGCGCGACGCCCTCGCCGCCCTGCGGCCGCCCGAGCCCCGCCACCCCTTCCCCGAGCGCCGGGACGACCGGCCCAAGGGCCTGAACGTCCTCGGCACCCTGGCCGTTCACCCGGCGCTGGCCCGGGCGTTCCACACGTTCAACGGCCACGTGTTGTTCGCCACGACCCTGTCGGTGCGCCAGCGCGAGCTGCTCGTGCTGCGGGTCGCCGCGCTGCGGGACGCCGAGTACGAGTGGGCCCAGCACGCGGTGCTCGCCGCCGACGCCGGCATCGACGCGGGCGAGGTCGCCCGGGTGGTCGTCGGCCCGGACGCGCCGGGCTGGTCGCCGCTCGACGCGGCGCTGCTGCGGGCGGCCGACGAGCTGGTCGCCGACGCCACCATCGGCGATTCCACGTGGGCCGCCCTCGCCGCCGAGCTGGACGAGCGCCAGCTCATGGACGTGGTGTTCACCGTCGGGGCCTACGACGCGCTGGCCATGGCCTTCCGGTCGTTCGGGGTCGAGCTCGACGATGACCTGAAGCGAGAACAATCTTCTCGCTGAGCGAGATTCCTGATATCGTCGCGATCATGCCGCACTTCACGAAGCCTCCCGAAGGCTCCTGGACCGAGCACTTCGGACTCGACACCGGCCCGGTGTCGTACGAGGACTCGATCTCGCCGGCGCACTACGAGCTCGAACGCGACGCCATCTTCCGGCGCACCTGGCTGAACGTCGGCCGGGTCGAGCAGCTCCCCCGCACCGGGAGCTACTTCACCCGCGAGCTGGACGCGGCCCGCACGTCGGTCGTCGTGCTGCGCGACACGGGCGGCGAGGTGCGCGCCTTCCACAACATGTGCCGGCACCGCGGCAACAAGCTCGTGTGGAACGACTACCCCCGCGAGGAGACGAGCGGCACCTGCCGGCAGTTCACCTGCAAGTACCACGGCTGGCGCTACGGCCTCGACGGCGGGCTCAACTTCGTCCAGCAGCCCTCCGAGTTCTTCGACGTCGACCGCTCGGCCTACGGCCTGGTGCCGGTGCGCTGCGAGGTGTGGGAGGGCTTCGTCTTCGTCAACCTCGACGACTCGGACACGACGCCGCTGGCCGAGTACCTCGGCGGGCTGGCCGCCGATCTGACCGGCTACCCGTTCCACCAGATGACGCAGGTGCACCGCTACCGCGCCGAGGTCGGCAGCAACTGGAAGCTGTTCATCGACGCGTTCGCCGAGTTCTACCACGCACCTGTCCTGCACGCGAAGCAGGCGGTGGCCGACGAGTCGCGCAAGCTCCAGGGCGCCGGCTACGAGGCGCTGGCCTACAAGGTCGACGGCCCCCACTCGATGGTCTCCTCGTGGGGCGGCATGTCGCCGCCGAAGGACCTGAGCATGGTCAAGCCGATCGAGCGGAAGCTGCGCAGCGGCCTGTTCGGCCCCTGGGATGCGCCCGATCTCGGCCTCGACGAGCTGCCCCCGGGCGTCAACCCTGCCCGCCACCCGGCCTGGGGCATCGACTCGTTCGTGTTCTTCCCCAACTTCATGCTGCTGATCTGGAAGCCGAACTGGTACCTCACCTACCACTACTGGCCGACCTCCTACAACACGCACATCTTCGAGGGGACGCTGTACTTCGTCCCGCCGCGGAACGCCTTCGAGCGGCTCCAGCAGGAGCTCGCGGTGGTGACGTTCAAGGAATACGCGCTCCAGGACGGCAACACCCTGGAGGCCACGCAGACGATGCTCGAGTCGCGGGCCGTGACCGAGTTCCCCCTGAACGACCAGGAGGTCCTGCTGCGCCACCTGCACCGCACGGCGCGCGAGCACGTCGAGCAGTACCAGCAGCAGCAGCCCGGGACCCCGGTGCGCATCTCGGCCGCGTCCTGACCCGAGGAGACCCCGACCCATGCCCTCCCTGCCCGCCGAGTTCTCCGACCTCGAGCCCTACGCCGGCTGGGGCCTGCCGACCGAGCGCGAGCGCTACGCGCGGCGGCTGGCCAGCACGATGGACGAGCTGCAGGCGTTCTACGACGCCGCGTTCCCCCGCCTCGACGACGCCGCCGCCTACCTGGAGCGCTTCGAGCTGAGCGCCCTGCCCGACGACGCCAAGCGGCTGCTGTGGGTGTTCGCCTCGCTGGTGACCGTGTCGTTCCCGGTGGAGGTGTGGCGCCAGCCGCGGGTGCCCGACAGCGGCGCCTCGGCCATCGAGGCCGTCGTGGAGCCGGTGCCCTGACATGTGGCACGACGACCACCTCCTCATCGCCGGTGACCTCGTGCCCGCCGAGGGCGGGCGCACCTATCCGACCGACGACCCGGCCACCGGCGAGACGCTCGGCTCGGCCGCCGACGCCTCGGCCGCGGATGCCCGCCGCGCCGTCGAGAGCGCCCGCCGGGCGTTCGACACCGGCACCTGGGCGACCGACCCGGCGTTCCGGGCCCACTGCCTCCGCCAGCTGCACGACGCGCTGTCCGCCGACCGGGAGGACCTGCGGGCCCTGCTGATCGCGGAGACCGGCCTGCCGCACATGCTGACCCAGGGCCCGGGCCTCGACACGCCGATCGAGATCGTGTCGTGGTACGCGGACCTGCTCGACAAGTACGAGTTCCACGAGGACCTGGGCGTCGCCGAGGTGCGGGGCGGCCTCCACAGCCGGTGGGTCGAGAAGGAGCCCGTCGGCGTCGTGGCCGCGATCGTCCCGTACAACTACCCGGTGCAGATCACCCTGGCCAAGCTGGTCCCGGCGCTGGCCGCGGGCTGCACGGTCGTGGTCAAGGGGCCGCCGCAGGCGCCCTGGATCACCTCGTCGCTCGGGCGGCTGATCGCCGAGCGCACGGACATCCCCGCCGGCGTGGTGAACGTCCTGACCTCGGCGTCGCCGGAGGCGGGGGAGGTGCTGGTCACCGACCCGATGGTCGACATGGTCAGCTTCACCGGGTCCACGGCGACGGGCCGGCGCATCATGGCGGCGGCCAGCGCCACCGTGAAGAAGGTGTTCCTCGAGCTGGGCGGCAAGTCGGCGTTCATCGTGATGGACGACGCCGAGCTGGAGCTGGCGGCGATGTTCGCCGGCTTCACGATCTGCTCGCACGCAGGTCAGGGGTGCGCGATCACGACCCGGCTGCTGGTCCCGGAGGCCCGCCTCGCCGAGGCGGTCGACCTCGTGGCCGGCACGATGGCCGGCGTCCCCTACGGCGACCCCAAGGACCCGTCGATGATGATGGGCCCGCTGATCAGCGAGGCCCAGCGGACCAAGGTCGAGGGCTATGTCGCGGGCGCGGTGGCCGACGGCGCCCGTGTCGCCACGGGCGGGCAGCGGCCCGAGCGGCTGCCCGCGGGCTACTTCTACGAGCCGACGCTGCTGGTCGACGTCGACCCCGACGCGGCGGTCGCCCAGGAGGAGGTGTTCGGCCCGGTGCTGGTCGTGCACCCGTACCGGGACGACGACGACGCGGTGGCGATCGCCAACAACTCCATCTTCGGGCTGTCGGGCGCGGTCTTCGGCACCGACCCGGAGCGGGCGACCGGCGTCGCCCGCCGCCTGCGGGCCGGCACGGTCAGCATCAACGGCGGCATGTACTACGGGCCGGACGCCCCGTTCGGCGGCTACAAGCAGTCGGGCATCGGCCGCGAGATGGGCGTCGCCGGCCTGGCCGAGTACCTGGAGCTCAAGACCCTGGCACGGCCCGCCGGCTGACGGCGGCCGCGCCGACAGCGCCGGCGACGCCCGCCGCAAGCCCGAGCGCCGGCAGGACCACGAGCATCACCACGGCGGCGCCGAGGTTGTCGCTGACGACGAAGCTGGCGAGCGAGGGCTGCCCGCTGGCCCGGAACTCGGCGACGACGGCGGCGTTGTGGCCGTAGATGTCGAGCGAGGCGAAGGTCACGGCGACGAGCGTGACGCAGTAGGCGACGCCGGAGACCAACCCGGTCCACAGCCCGAGCGCAGCGCCGGTCGCCGCCGCGCCCTCGCGGCGTCAGCGCCGCGGCGAGCAGGGCGGGCACGGCCAGCGCCGCCACCCTGGCCGGCGCGGCGACGGCAGGACTCCACCCCCAGTCGGCGGCCGCGCTCGCGAACACCCAGAGGCCGCCGGCGAGCAGCCCGGCCGCGAGCGCCCCACCTGTCGTCCGGCCCCGGTGCGGGCGCAGCGGCGCCGGCGGGAACAGGGCGATCCAGGCGTACGCCACCAGCGCGAGCGCCAGCACGAGCGCGAACAGGTGCAGGGGATCGTCGCCGGCCCGCGGGTACCGGGCGATCGCGACGAGCACCGCCCCGATGCAGGCGGGCACGCCGGCGAGCACGAACGCCCGCATCCCGATCGCGCCGGACGTGCGCACCGCCAGGTCCGGCCGGAACGAGGCGACGAGCACGGCGAGCCCCCCGAGGGCCGTGAGGATCACGGCGAACGCGTGCGCCGGGGGGACGCTGCGGTACACGGCGACCCCGCCGGCGAGCACGGCCACCAGGGCACCGGCGGGGGGCGGCCCGGCCGAGGGCAGCGGCGGAAGCGCGACCACCCGGAGGCATCCGAGGACGAACCGCCACCGGGCCGCCGAGCCGTCGACGTGCGCCAGCTCGGCCACCATCGCCCGCCCCCACTCGGCCCGCGCCAGCGGGCAGCCGCCGGACCGCGACGCGGAGAACGCGAGCGGCCCTGTCCGGACCCGTCCTCCGGCCCTGCAACAGCACGGCGAGCGCGGCGAGCACGACGAGATCGCCGACCACGACCCAACCGACGAGCGCCCGTACCGAGACCACGCCCGTCACCCCCCGGCCGCCGGCCGGGGCCGCGGTGCCCGGGCGGCGAGGGCACCGGCGTCGGCGTCGGCGTCGTCGGCCAGCGCCGCGGCGATCCCCGCCGCGGTGACACGGTAGAGGTGGCGGGTCGGGCGGCCGAGCGGGGGGTCGAGCTCCCACCGGGACTCCAGCAGTCCCTGGTCGGTCAGGCGCATGAGGATCGGGTACAGCGAGCCCGACTTGAGCCCGACCTCCCCGGCCAGGTCGTAGCCATGGCGCCACCGGCCGGAGTCGGCGGCCAGCGCCCGCAGGACGGCCACCGTCTGGGTCGAGTGTCGGCGGTGAGCGAAGCGAGCCACGCACTAACTCTACATATGTAGAGGACTTGGGTCAGCCGGTTAGCCCAGCCGGGCGATGATCTGCGGTAGGTCGACCGTCGTGCGGATGCCCGGCGGTGCGGCGCACACGATCGGGACCGCGTTCACGGCGCGGTGGGCCGTGTAGCCGGGTGTCATGGCGCCCATCCGCTCCATCGGGATCGGGAACGGCATGTCGACGTCGAGCGGCGCGTCGCCGTCGACGCGGATGCGCCAGCCCGTGGGCCGTAGGTCCCACGCCGGGTCGAGGTCGGCCGTGCAGTACCAGCACGCCCGGAAGCGCAGCAGCGGCCGCCCGTCCCGCACGCCCGTGACCGTCAGCCGCTGCGCGGCGACCGCGCCCGCCTCGATCGGGCCGGCGGCGATCGTGACCGGGTGGGCGGCCGTGGCGACCTCGCCGGTGGCCTCGACGTCGTCGAGGGGGACGCCCAGCGCCTCGGCGAGCAGGCGCAGCGACGGGCCGAAGCTCGTCCGGCCGTGGGCCAGCCGGCGCTCGTCGAACGCCGCCGGCGGCCGGCCGAAGCCCATGACCTCGAACAGCAGGCCCGGCGAGTCCCGCTCGGACAGGTCGGCGAACTCGTCGATCGTCAGGCCGTCGAGCCGGCGCTGGATCGACGTCAGCACGAGCGGCACCGCCTCGGAGATGAACCCCGGGCTGCTCCCCGTGCTGTGGATCGACGTGCCGCCCGCGGCGCAGGCGTCCTCGACCCGTGCCCGCTCCGCGGGGTCCATGCTCCCCGGGTGGTGGAACTCGCCCCGCGTCGTCACCACGTTGGCGCCCGACGCCAGCAGCCGGCACACCTCGTCCATGTCGCAGGCCCGGGGCATGTACAGCACGCAGTCGGCGCCCAGGGCCACGATCGCCTCGACGTCGTCGGTCGCCACGACGCCGGTGGGCTCGAGGCCGCACAGGTCGCCGGCGTCGCGGCCCGCCTTGTCCGGCGTGTGGACGTACACCCCGGCCAGGTCGAGCGCCGGGTGCTCGATCACCGACCGCAGCGACCGGGAGCCGATGTTCCCCGTCGCCCACTGGACCACCCGGTAGGTCGTCACGCCTGCCCCCCGTTGGCCTGCGGGACCCAGCTGGGGTCCCGCTTCTCCATGAACGCCCGCATGCCCTCCCGCGGCTCGGGCGAGTGGTCGAGCGCCCAGAACATCGTCTGGTAGTCGATGTCGCCGTAGCGCTGGTTGAGCATGCGCTTCACCTGCGCCCGCGCCGCGGGCGCCGTCCGCAGCACCTCCTCGGCCGCGGTCCTCGCCGCAGACCGCAGGTCCTCGTGGGGGACGACCCGGGCGATCAGCCCGAGCCGCAGCGCCTCCGCCGCGTCGAACCGGCGGGCCGAGAGCAGGAGGTCCCGGGCGACGGCGACGCCGACGTGGGCCGGTAGTGCGGCCGCGTACGTGGCGTCGGGGATGCCCCGCAGCAGCTCGGGCACCCGGAACGTGGCCCGGTCGCTCACCACGGCGATGTCGGCCATCATCGCGATCAGCAGCCCGCCGGCCTGGCACACGCCGTTGACCGCGGCGATCACCGGCGCCGGGCTGTCCCGGATGGCCAGGAACGGCAGGATCTCGGGCCCGAGCCCGTCGGGGACGGGCGTGTCGCCCGGCTCGGACCGGCCGCCGAGGTCGCCGCCCGGCGCGAACACGTCGCCGGTGCCGGTGATGATCAGCGCGGCGAGATCCGGATCGGCGTTGACCAGGCGCACGGCCCGCTTGAGGCCGAAGTACATGGCCGGCGTCAGGGCGTTGCGGGCCGCCGGCCGGTCGATCACGCACCAGGCGATCGCACCGTCGCGCTCCAGGCGCAGGCCCGACGTCCCCAGGTCGTCGGTCATCGCGCTCGGTGGAGGATGTTGGCCGCCAGCCGCATGTGGGCGGCGTCCACGAGCCGGCCGTCCCGCCCGATGGCGCCCACCCCGTCGGCCTCGGCCCGGCGGTAGGCCTCGATCGCCGCCTCGGCGTCGGCCACCTCCTCGGGCGTCGGCGAGAACACCTCGTGGGCGATCGCGATCTGGTCGGGGTGGATCGCCCACTTCCCGTCGAAGCCCAAGAGGCTGGCCTGCACCGCGCTGCGCCGGTAGCCGTCGGGGTCGCGGTAGGCGGGGTAGGGGGCGTCGATGGCGTCGATCCCCGCGATGCGGGCGGCCGTCACGACCTGGAACCGGGCGAAGTGCCAGAAGTCGCCCGGGTAGTCGCCGGCGGGGTCGAAGTTGCCGTCGACCCGGGCCCGCTGCGAGGCCGACAGGTCGCCGGCGCCGAAGATGATCGCCTCCAGCCGCGGGCTCGACCGGGCGATCTCGACCGCGTTGGCCAGGCCCTCGGACTCCTCGACCAGCACCTCCAGCCCGATCGGCCGGTCGAGGCCGAGCTTGGCCTCCAGCTGGGTGAGCAGGACGTCGACCCACCACACGTCCCGCGCCGTGCGGGCCTTCGGGACGATCAGCACGTCGAGCGCATCGCGGGCGCCGGTGACCACCTCGATGACGTCGCCGTGGCACCACGGGGTGTCGAGCCCGTTGATGCGTACGGCCCGCACGGTGTCGCCCCAGTCGAGCCCGGTCAGCGCCGACACCGCGATCGCCCGGGCGCCCTCCTTGGCGACGGGCGCGCAGGCGTCCTCCAGGTCGAGGAAGACCAGGTCGGCGCCCGACCGGGCGGCCTTCTCGCACATGCGCTCGTTGCTGGCCGGCGTCGCCAGCTCGGACCGCCGGGAGCGGGGCACAGGCGGGGGCGGGGGCATCGGTCCTCCTTCAGATGACGCCATCGGCCCGCAGGGCGGCCAGCCGGTCGGGGTCGAGGCCGAGCAGGTCACCGTAGACCGCGTCGTTGTCGGCGCCCAGCGCCCGGCCCAGGTGGTCGACGCGGCCCGGTGTGGCGGTCAGCTGGGCGACCGGCGCCTGCACGGTCGTCGGGCCGAAGTCGGGGTCGTCGACGGTCACGAAGCTGCCCCGGGCCCGCAGGTGCTCGTCGTTGCGCAGCTGGGGCGCGTCGTACACGGGGGCCGCCGCGGCCTCGGCCTCCTCGAAGGTGGCCATGGCCTCGTCCAGCGTGCGCCCGACGACCCACTGCGCCACGAGGTCGTCGACCTCGGCCGCCCGCTCCTGGCGGCGCACGGGGTCCACGTAGTCGGGGTCGTCGGCCAGGTCGGGCCGGTCGATCGCCTTGAAGATCCGGGCGGCGATGCTCGGCGACGCCCCGGAGATGGCCAGCCAGCGGCCGTCGGCGGTGCGGTAGGCGTTGCGGGGCGCGCTGGCGTCGAGCCGGTTGCCGACCCGGCCGGGGACGGCGCCGAGCTGGTCCCAGGCCAGCGTCGACGACTCGATCAACCGGGCGAGCGGCTCGATCAGGTTGACGTCGACCAGCTGGCCCTCGCCGCCCCGCGCGTCGCGGTGGTAGAGCGCCATCATCACGGCGTAGGTGGCGGCCAGCGACGCCACGCCGTCGGCCAGCATGAACGGCGGCAGCGTGGGCGGACCGTCGGGCTGGCCGGTGACGTGGGCGAACCCGCTCATGGCCTCGGCCAGGGTGCCGTAGCCGGGCCGGTCGCTCTTGGGCCCGCCCCGGCCGTACCCGGTGACGTGCAGCATCACGACCCGGGGGTGGGCGGCGTGCACCGACGGCCAGTCGATGCCCCAGCGCGCCAGGGCGCTCGGCCGGTTGCCGACGACGAGCACGTCGCTCACGTCGAGCAGCCGGTGGAACAGCTCCTGGCCCTCGGTCCGGCGCAGGTCGAGCGTCACGCAGCGCTTGTTGCGGCTCACGCTCTTCCACACGAGGCCGATGCCGTCGCGGCGGTCGCCCCAGGTGCGCATGGGGTCGCCGGTCCCGGGCTGCTCGACCTTGACGACCTCGGCGCCGAACTCGCCCAGCGCGGTCCCCACCATGGGCCCCGCGGCGAGGGTCGCCGCCTCGACGACCCGCAGGCCGTCGAGCGGCCGGGCGTCAGGCACGCCGGGCCACGGCCGGCCGGGCGAGGCCGAGGTGGTCGCGCAGCGTCGTGCCCTCGTAGCGCGTGCGGAACAGGCCGCGGCGCTGCAGCTCCGGGACGACCATCCGCACGACGTCCTCGTAGGCGCCGGGCACGTGGGTGGCGGCGATGACGAAGCCGTCGCAGGCGTCGCCCGCGAACCACTCCTCCATCTGGTCGGCGACCTCCCGGCCGGTGCCGACGAACCGCGGGCCCTGGAGCAGGGTCGCCCGGTGGCCGGCCAGGTCGCCGAGGGTCACGGTGCCGCCGATGTGCTGGCGGAGGTTCTGCACGAGGCCCCGGATGCCCGACACCGACTCGACCAGCTCGTCGGTGATGGGCGCGTCGAGCGCCAGGCCGGAGAAGTCGTAGTTCATCAGCTCGGACAGCAGCGTCAGCGACGCCTGGGGGTCGACCAGCTCGTGGAGGAACAGCTGCTCGCGCTCCTCGGCGTGGGCCCGCGACTCGCCGATCACCGTGTAGGCCATCGGCAGCATCCGCACCCCCTCGGGGTCGCGGCCCCGCTGGCCGATGCGCTCCTTCTGGTCCTTGTAGTGCGAGCGGGCGACGTCGACGTTGGGGTCGCCGGTGAAGATCAGCTCGGCCCACCGGGCGGCGAAGTCCCGGCCCCGGCCCGACGAGCCGGCCTGGAGCAGCACCGGGCGGCCCTGCGGCGACCGGGGCACGGTGAGCGGCCCCCGGACCTGGAACCAGTCGCCGTCGTAGCCCAGCTCGTGGACCTTGTCGGGGTCGGCGAAGATGCCGCTCTCCCGGTCGAGCACGAGGGCGTCGTCGTCCCAGGTGTCCCACAGGCCGGTCGTGGCCTCGAGGAACTCGTCGGCGCGGTCGTAGCGGGCGTCGTGGTCGAGGTGCTGCGTCGAACCCGTAGTTCTGGGCCTCGCCGTCGTTGACCGAGGTGACGACGTTCCAGGCCGCCCGGCCGCCGGAGAGGTGGTCGAGCGTGGCGAAGGTCCGGGCCACGTGGAACGGCGTGTAGTACGTGGTCGAGTAGGTGGCGCCGAGGCCGATGTGGCGGGTGGCGGCGGCGACGAGGCCGAGCACGATGCTCAGGTCGAGCTTGACCGGCCGGGCGCCGAGGCGGACGGCGTCGGCGACCGACCCGCCGTAGATGCCGGGCATGGCCAGCCGGTCGTCGAAGAACATCATGTCGAAGCAGCCGTCCTCGAGCGTCCGGCCCAGCTTCTGGTAGTAGCCGGCGGTCGAGGAAGCCGTGCTCGGTCGCCGGGTGGCGCCACGACCCCGCGTAGACCGACACGTTGCCGGCCTGCATGAAGCCGACCAGCGACATCTGGCGTGCGGGGGCCACGGCGGTCACCGTGCGGCGGCGACGGCGCGGCGGGCCCGGCGGCGGAAGCCCTCGAGCTTCTCGTCGGGGGTCCGGATGCGGGTGCTGCGGGACATGGTCGACACGTCGTGGCCGGCCGCCCGGCGCCGGAGGGCGCCGACGGTGGCCTCCGCCTTCGGCACGTGGGCGAAGGGGTCGAACGAGTACCACCGCATGGCATTCTCGTGGGTGATCTTGGCGATCTCGTCGTCGGGCACCGCGCTGGCGGCGAAGACCGCGCCCAGCTCCTCGGGTGCAGTGGGCCACATCGAGTCGCTGTGGGGGTAGTCGGCCTCCCACGCCATGTTGTCGACGCCGATGCGGTTGCGCATCTCGACGCCGACCGGGTCGCTGATGAAGCACGTGAGGAAGTGCTCCCGGAAGACGTCGCTCGGCAGCCGGTCGCCGAAGTCCTGGAGCGTCCAGGCGCGGTGCATCTCGTAGGTGCGGTCGACCCGGTCGAGGAAGTAGGGGATCCAGCCGGTGCCGCCCTCGGACAGGGCAACCCGCAGGTCGGGGTAGTCCTTGAGCACCCGCGACCACAGCAGGTCGGCAGCCGCCGACTGGATGTTCATCGGCTGCAGCGTGATCATCACGTCCGGCGGCGAGTCGACCGCGGGGATGGTCAGCCGGCCCGACGACCCGAGGTGGATCGACAGCACGGTGGCGGTCTCGACGCAGGCCCGCCAGACCGGGTCCCAGTACCCGTCGTGGAAGCTGGGGTAGCCGAGCGCCGCGGGGTTCTCGGTGAAGCTGAGCGAGTGGCAGCCCTTGGCCGCGCACCGGCGGACCTCGGCGGCGGTCTCCTCGGCGCTCCAGATGGCGGGCACGGCCATGGGGATGAAGCGCCCGGGGTAGGCGCCGCACCACTCGTCGATGTGCCAGTCGTTGTAGGCCCGGACCAGAGCGTTGGACAGCTCGACGTCGTCGCTCAGGAACGTGCGGGCGGTGAAGGTGGGGAAGGAGGGGAAGTTCATCGAGGCCAGGACGCCGCCGGCGTCCATGTCCTTGACCCGCTCGTGCACGTCGTAGCAACCGGGCCGCACCTCGTCGAGGCACTGCGGCTCCATGCCGTACTCCTCCTTGGGCCGCCCGGCGACGGCGTTGAGCGCAGCGGTCTCCATCATGATCTCGCCGAACTGCCACACGTCGTTGCCCTCGGGTGTGCGCACCAGCCTGGGTGCCCGGTCGAGGTACTCCGGCGCCAGGTGCCCGGCGAACAGGTCGGGCGGCTCGATGAGGTGGTCGTCGACGCTGACGAGGATGAAATCGTCGAGTTCCATGGCTTCCCCTCGGGTGAGAACGACATTTGCGCTCTGGTAGAGGAAGCTTAGCAGCGCCGGGCGTGGCGGTTCACCTGGGTGTCAGGGCCGGGTAGGCGGCCGGTCGCTGGGGTTTGGTGTGGGCACTTGCATCGCCGCGCTGTGGTCCCAGGGGCTAGTAAGGAGGCCGCCGGGGGCGGCCTCCTTCGTGATGTGGGGCGGTCTGGCGGGCGTCAAGGACAAGCCGGCTGCGCCGGGCCGCCACGGCGGCTCCTTGACCCCCACCCGACCGCCTTTTCCACTCACGGTGGGCGTGGGGAGCCCCGGTTTAGGGGGTCTCCTCGTTTTGTCCCCGCGAAACGGTCGCCAGAGCGACCAGTACGGGGGGCCAAAAGCCCGGGCACGGACATTCCGCCAGGAAATCCAACGGTGTAAGGGTCACCGTGAGTGTCAAGAAGGGCGGTCGGGGCGGGGTCAAGGAGCCCCGCAGGGGCCCGGCGCAGCCGGCCTGTCCTTGACGCCGACCCGACCGCCCCGATCATCGACAGAGAGGCCGCCCCCGGCGGCCTCCTAACCGGCCTCGTTCGTCGTTTGGTCGTTCGTGTTGGAGTTCCGACACGTCGACGACGACCTTGCCGATCGCCTGGCCGTCGGCGACCAGGCGGAGGGCGGCGGCCGTCGTCGTCGAGGGGGAACGTGGCGCCGATGTGGGGCGCGGATCCTGCCCTCGGCGAGGAGGGCCACCAGCTCGGCCTCGTTGCGGCGGACCTCGTCGGGGGCGTGCGTGGCGAAGGACAGGAACTCGAAGCCGAGGATCCGGCATGCCCTTGAGCAGCACCAGGTTGAGCGGGATGCGCGGGATCTCGCCCGAGGCGTAGCCGACCGTCACGAACCGGCCGCCCCAGCGCAGCGCCCGCAGCGCCGGCTCCGACAGGTCGCCGCCCACCGGGTCGACCACCACGTCGGCGCCGCTCGGGGAGCGTCTCCCGGAGCGCCGCCCGCAGGTCGCCGGCCCGGTGGTCGATCAGCCCGGGCTGCGCCCTCGGCCGCCGCGACCTCCAGCTTCTCGGGCCCGACGACGCCACGGCCGTCACCCGCGCGCCCGAGCGCGCGCCGAGCTGCACCGTCGCCAGGCCGACGCCGCCGCCCGCGCCCGAGCACGACGAGCTCCTCGCCCGGCTGCACCTCGGCCACCGAGCGCAGCACGTGGTACGCCGTGCGGTGGGCCACGCCGAACGCCGCCGCCGACGCGTCAGGTCGACGCCGGCGGGCATCCGGGCGCAGCGCGGCCGCGCCCGACCACGACCTCCTCCGCGAACGCGCCGACGAACGCCGTGCCCGAAGACCCGGTCGCCCGACGACGAGCCCGGTCGACGCCGTCGCCCACCGTCGGCGACCTCGCCGGCGAACTCGCTGCCCGGGACGAACGGGCACCGGCACGCTGAGCTGGTAGCTGTCGGCGACCAGCAGCACGTCCGGGAAGTTGACCGCGGCCGCGTGCGACCTGGACCCGGACCTGGCCCGGCCCCGACGCCGCGGCGACGGGAAGCTGTCGTCGACCGCCACCGACCTCGGGCGGGCCGTACGCCCGGCAGACCGCGGCCCGCACGTCAGGCGCGTAGTCGGTGGTCTCGGCCAGCTCGGCGGCGTCCTCCATGAGCTCGAGCACGATCGGGCCGAACGCCAGGAGCTTCTCGTCGTCGCCCGCCCGCTGGTAGCCCTGCTCGAGCACGACCGCCAGCTTCCACTTGGCCAGGACCACGTAGTAGTCGATGTCGTCGACCTGGCGGCCCGACACCTCGGCGTAGTGCGCGAGGATCTGCGTCCCGCGACGGCATGCCGCGTCATGTCGACGTAGCTGGCCGACGGCTCGCCTCGGGGCCATCGGTGTCCTCGGGCCAGCTCTGCACCACCCACGCCGAGGTCGAGCTTGGGGTCGCCGACCGTGCCCATCTCCCAGTCGACGATGGCGGCCAGCCGGGCCGGGCGCGCCGTGCTGGTACATCACGTTGGCGAACTGGTAGTCGCCGTGCATGATCCCGGGGATGTAGTCGATCGGCCGGTGGGCGCGCAGCCACGCCGCGGCCTCGTCGAAGCCGGGCAGCTCGCGGCCCTTGATCCGCTCGAGGAACGCGGTCCAGCGGTCGACCTGGCGCTCGTGGAAGCCGTCGGGCCGGCCGAGGTCCTCGAGGCCCTTGGCCTGCCAGTCGACCTTGGACAGCAGCGCGATGCCGTCGACCAGCTGGTAGCGCGAGCCCCTGCCGCGGCGTCGAGGTCGGTGTCGAACGGCGCCGGCCACGCCGTCGTCGATGCCCATCGGCGACCAGCCGTCGACGAAGCCCATCAGGTAGAAGGTCCGGCCGAGCACCGACGGGTCCGTCGCACGCCGCGACGGCCGGCGGTGTGGGGCACGTCGGTGCCGTCGAGCGCCTCGATGATCCGCCACTCGCGCAGGATGCCGTCGTCGCGGCGGTCGGGCGCCGTCCGGCGGCGGGATGCGCAGCGCGCAGTGCGAGGTCGCCGCGGCGGATCTCGTAGATCTCGTTCTGGCGTGCCGCCGGAGACGAAGCGGTGCTCGATCGGCTCGCCCTTGCCGGGCAGGCCCTGCGTCGTCCATCCACGCGGCGAGGCGGTCGAAGTCGATCACAGGTTCCCCACCTCGTGCTCGAGGTACTCGGCGAACTTCGCCCGCGCCGCGTCCAGCTTCCTGGGCAGGTGCTCGGTCGGCCACAGGTCGTCGCTGGGCTGGTAGTCGCGCAGCACCTGGCGGGCGACGGTGACCTTGTGCACCTCGGTCGGGCCGTCGGCGAGGCCCATGACCGCGGCGCCGTGCATCATCCCGATGAACGGCATCTCGTTGCTGACGCCCGAGCGCGCCGTGCACCTGCATCGCCCGCCACGCGATGTCGTGCAGCACCGTCGGCATGACGACCTTCACCGCGGCGATGTCCTTGCGGACCTTGCGGTAGTCGTTGTACTTGTCGATCTGCCACGCCGTGTACAGCACGAACAGCCGGAACTGCACGAGCTGGGCGTAGGAGTCGGCGATGTAGCCCTGCACGAACTGCTTGTCGGCGAGCAGGCTCGCCCTGCGGTCTCGCGGCTGAGCGCGCGCTCGCACATCATGTCGAGCGCCTTCTGGGCCAGGCCGATCGTGCGCATCGCGTGGTGGATGCGGCCGCCGCCGAGGCGGGTCTGGGCGATGGCGAACGCCTGGCCCTCGCCGCCGAGCAGGGCGTCCGCCGGGCACGCGCACGTCCTCGTAGTGGATGAGCGCGTGGGAGCCCTCGTCCAGCGGCTCGCCGCCGAGGCCGACGTTGCGGACGATGTTGACGCCGGGCGTGTCGGTCGGGCACGAGGAACATCGACATGCCCTGGTACGGCGCTCACGTCGGGGTCGGTCACCGCCATCACGATGAGGAACGACGCGGTCTTGGCGTTCGACGAGAAGAACTTCCAGCCGTTGATGACCCACTCGTCGCCGTCCTGCACGGCGCGGGTCGTGAACATGCGTCGGGTCGGCGCCGGCGTGCGGCTCGGTCATCGAGTAGCAGGAGAAGCATCTCGCCGTCGAGCAGCGGCTGGAGGTAGCTGCTCCTTCTGCTCCGGCGGTGCCGTAGTGGGCGATGATCTCGGCGTTGCCGGTGTCGGGCGCCTGGCAGCCGAACACGATCGGCGCCCACTGCGAGCGGCCGAGGATCTCGTTCAGCAGCGCGAGCTTGAGCTGGCCGTAGCCCTGGCCGCCGAGCTCGGGGCCGAGGTGGGTGGCCCACAGCCCCTGGCCGGCGCACCTCGTCCTTGAGCGGGTCGATCGACCTTGCGCCGGGTCGTCGTCCAGCGGGCGTGAACTCGAGGCCGCGGCCAGACCAGGTCGAGCGGCTCGACCTCCTCGCGCACGAACTCGTCGACCCAGTCGAGCTTCTCCTGGAACTCGGGCTCGGTCTCGAAGTCCCACGCCATCGCGTCTCCCCTCTCGTCGCGCAGAATATGATTCTGGCGATGGCGAATTCAATTCTGTCCGAGCCTGGCGCCGAGCCCGACGACGTCGCCTCCCGCATCGCGCAGCGC
Organism: uncultured Acidimicrobiales bacterium; assembly: GCA_963739835.1. GTDB lineage: Bacteria > Actinomycetota > Acidimicrobiia > Acidimicrobiales > VFJN01 > ZC4RG19. The sequence goes on along the minus strand of CAVUBW010000012.1, from coordinate 378,445 downwards.
ACGCTGGCGCGGCGGGGGGCGGACTACGCCGACGAGGTCCGCCGCCTGCTCGACGCCGGCGCTCGACGTGATGCGGCGGTGCGGCACCACGTCGCGGCCCCGGGTCGCCGACATCGTGGCCGCCGCCGGGCTGTCCAACGACGCCTTCTACCGCCACTTCCCGTCCAAGGACGCGCTGGTCGCGGCCATCCTCGAGGACGGCAGCCGAGCGGCTGCGCAGCTACCTGGCCCATCAGATGGCCAAGGAGTCCACCCCGGAGGGCCGGGTCCGGCGCTGGGTCGAGGGCGTGCTGTCGCAGGCCGCCGACGAGGACATCGCCTCGACCACGCTGGCCGTGCTGTGGAACGGCGGCAGCGTGGGGGAGGGGCTGCCGTCGGGCCGCCCGTCGGCAGCGGCGCCGCTGGCGACGCTGCTGCACGAGCCCCTGGCCGACCTCGGGAGCGCGGAGCCGGCGCTCGACGCCTCGCTGGTCGCCAACGCCGTGGTCGGCCAGCTGTCCGACTACCTGTGGGGGCGGATCCGGCCCGGTCGGGCCGAGATCGACCACGTCGCCGGGTTCTGCCTGGCCTCGGTGACCGGTGGGCGGTCGTGAGCTTCCACCTGTTCCTGCCGCAGATGCGGATGCCGGTCGACGCCGTCGTCGAACGGGCCCGGGCGGCCGAGGCGGCGGGCTTCGAGGGCCTGGCGCTGATGGACCACCTGGCGCCGCCGCTGGCGACCCAGCACGACATGTGGGAGGCGATGACCCTGGCGGGCTGGTTGCTGGCCCGCACGGAGTCGCTGGTCGTCGGCCACCTCGTGCTGTGCGACGCGCTGCGCCACCCGGCGGTGCTCGCCCGGCAGGCGGCCACGCTCGACCACGCCTCGGGCGGGCGCTTCGAGCTGGGCATCGGGTGGGGCTCGGTGCCCGACGAGCTGGACACCTTCGGCGTCGGCCAGGCGCCGCCCCGCGAGCGGGTGGCCCGGCTGGCCGAGTCGCTCGACGTCATGCGGGCGCTGTGGACCGGCGAGCCGGTCACCTACGAGGGCCGGTTCTTCCGCCTGCGGGACGCCCAGCAACGACCGGTGCCGACGCGCCGCATTCCGGTCGTGGTCGGCGGCGTCGGCGTCCGGACGTTGGCCGTGGTGCGCGCCCACGCCGACTGGTGGAACGTCCCGATCCACGAGCTGGGCCGGCTCGACGAGCGCCGCGAGCGGGCCGGCGACGCGCGGGTGTCCGTGCAGACAATGGTTGCGCTCGCGCCCAGCGAGGCCGAGCGGCCGGCGGTGGCCGAGATGGTCGCCCGGCGCTTCGGCCCGACGGGGCTGGGCCCGGCCGTGGTGGTCGGCACCGCGGGCGAGCTGGCGGCCCACTTCGGCGCGCTGCGGGCGCGGGGCGTCGAGCGGTTCTACGTCTGGTTCGCCGACTTCGCCCCGCCCGACACGCTCGCCCGCTTCGGCGAGGTGATCGGGTCGCTCACACCCGCCGGGTGATCCCGCCGTCGACCCGGATGATGGCGCCGGTCGTGTAGCTCGACGCCGCGCTGGCGAGGTGGACGGCCAGCGGCGCGATCTCCTCGGGCTCGCCCAGGCGGCCGAGCGGCACGAAGGCCCCGTCGAGCATGTCCTGCGGCCAGGCCTTGGTGACGTCGGTGCGGAACGGGCCGGGGAGGATGGCGTTGACCCGCACGGTGGGGGCGAAGGCGTCGGCCAGGCCGACGGTGAGCGCGTTGAGCCCGGCCTTGGCGCAGGCGTAGGGCAGCTCGTTGACGCTGGCCATGAGCGAGCCGACGGTGCCGACGTTGACGATCGTCCCGCCGCCGTGGGCCGCCATGTGGGTGCCGGCCAGCACGCCGAGGCGGAACGGGCCCTTGAGGTTGACCGCGAGCGTCTTGTCGTAGAGGTCCTCGGTCACCGCGTCGAGGCTCGGGTAGAGCGGCGACATCCCCGCGTTGTTGACCAGCACGTCGAGCCGGCCGAGCCGGTCCAGCGTCTCGGCGACGAGGCGGTCGCAGTCGTCCCACCGGCCGACGTGGCACGCCACGGCGACGGCCCGGCGACCGGTCGCCGCGGCGACCTCGGCGGCGGCCGCCTCGCAGGCGTCGAGCTTGCGGGAGGCGACGACGACGTCGGCCCCCGCCTCGGCCAGCGCCTGCACGATCGGCGCGGCCGATGCCGCGGGACCCGCCCGTGACGACGGCGACCCGGCCGGTCATGTCCTGGAGCTCAGCGATGGAGGGCACGGGGCCGATGCTGCCACGAGCCGGCGGCGGAAAGCACGTTTACGTTTTTCGGGAACGTGGTGTCCGCGGGGGCTACCCTGGCGCGCATGCCCCGCTCCCGCACGCCCCGGCCGCCGGTCCACCTGCGCAGCGCCCGCATGCTCGACGTGGACAAGGGCGAGCTGATCGAGCCCGGCGACCTGCTGGTCGAGGGCGACCGCATCGTGGAGGTCGGCCCGAGCGCCGTGCCCGAGGATGCGGTGGAGGTCGACCTCGGCGACCTCACGCTGCTGCCGGGGCTGATGGACATGGAGGTCAACCTGCTGCTCGGCGGGCCGGACCACGAGAGCCCGCTCGTGGCGGTGCAGGACGACCCGGCGGTGCGCACCCTGCGGGCGGTCGCCAACGCCCGGCGGACGCTGCGGTCCGGGTTCACGACGGTGCGCAACCTGGGCCTGTTCGTGCAGACGGGCGGGCTGCTGCTCGACGTCGCCCTGCGGCGGGCGATCGACCTCGGCTGGATCCCCGGCCCACGGGTCGTGGCGGCCGGCCACGCCATCACGCCGACGGGCGGCCACCTTGACCCGACGATGTTCCAGAGGTTCGCCCCCCACGTCCTGCCCCTGACGGTCGAGGAGGGCATCGCGGACGGCGTGGACGAGGTTCGCCGGGCGGTCCGCTACCAGATCAAGCACGGCGCCGACCTGATCAAGGTGTGCGCGTCGGGCGGGATCATGTCGCACACGGGCCCGGCCGGCGCCCAGCAGTACTCCGACGACGAGCTGCGGGCCATCGCCGACGAGGCGCATCGGGCGGGCCTCAAGGTGGCGGCCCACGCCCACGGCGACCAGGGCATCAGGGCGGCGATCGAGGCGGGCATCGACTGCATCGAGCACGGTTCGCTGATGAGCGACGAGACGCTGGACCTGTTGGTCGAGCGGGGGGTCTTCCTGGTCGCGACGACGTACCTGGCCGACGGCATGGACGTGTCGCGGGCGGCGCCCGAGCTGCAGGCCAAGGCGGCGGAGGTCTTCCCCCGGGCCAAGGAGACGGTCAGCAAGGCGATCGCCAAGGGCGCCAAGATCGCGTGCGGCACGGACGCCCCGGCCATCCCCCACGGCCGCAACGCCAAGGAGCTGATCGCCCTCGTCGACCGCGGCATGACCCCGGTCCAGGCGATCCGGGCGGCGACGACGGTGGCGGCCGAGCTGATCGACGCCGACGACCGGGGCCGCCTGGCCCCCGGCCTGCTGGCGGACGTGATCGCAGTCCCGGGCGACCCGACGACCGACATCGGGGTGACGGAGCAGGTGCGGTTCGTGATGAAGGGCGGCGAGATCTACCGCCACGACGACTGATCGCGTTTTGTACGCGGAAACGGTCGCCAGGGCGACCGTTTCCGCGTACAAAACTCCTATTCGGGGATGCGGGACGCGTCGGCGCCGTCGAGGATCTGGTCCCGGTCCTCGGGCAGGGCGAAGCCGGCGTCGATCATGTCGTCGGTCGCCTGCTCGTACGCCGTCAGGTAGTCGTCCGGCGAGTCGTACATCTGCGCCAGCTCGTCCGCCGGCAGGGCCTCGGTGCGGCCCATGAGCAGGCAGATCACCGTGGCGTCCGCCGGCGCGATGCCCGACACGACGTCGACCGGGGCGTCGACCGCCGGGGTGCGGACGCCGCCCTCCGCGTTGCCGGCCTCGTCCAGGACGTACGCGGGGGCGGCGCCCGACTCGTCGATCGACAGCCGGTCGGCCTCCGGGGGCGCGGTGCCCTTGCCGACCCACTCGTCCAGGTGGCGCAGCGCGGAGCGCAGGACGAACGTCTGCTGGCCCCGGTTGATCGGCTCGGAGCACCCGAGCATGCTCTCCGTCCCGCCCAGCTGGGCCTTGTCGGCGTGGGCCGTGCCGGCGACCTCCCACAGGCGGAAGTTGTCGCCGTCCGGCTGTCGGGCCGGCAGGTAGCTCAGGATGCCGAGCACGTCGGTCTCGGTCTCCACCACGATCACCGGGACGTCGCTGTCGGTCCGGATCGTCGTCGGCTGGCCGCCCAGCGCCGACGCGATGTCGATGCCGGCGCCCGGCAGGCCCAGCGGGAACGGCGTGCCGCCCCGGCTGTGGATGAGGAAGCCGTCGTAGGCCTTGGTCAGCGGCTGGACCCCGTCGACGTACGTCGTCAGCGCGAACGCCGACTGCGACTCGCCGACCGCCAGGATGCGCGCCACGCCGAGGCCGTCCAGCGCGTCCACGTCCCCGGGCGACCGGAGGGCGCGCGCCACCTGCGTGTAGATGTCGTAGGCGTACGCGTCGCCCGGGTGGTGCAGCTCGCCGTAGCGCGCCGGGTCCTGCTTCTTCAGGCCCTGGCCGGCGCCCAGCTCCTCGGCCCCGGGCACCGACACCGCCACCGGGCCGCCCTCGACGCCGATCTGCTGGGCCGACACGCCCACCCATGCGTAGCCGCCCCGCAGGAGCTCGTCGCCGAGGTACGTGTAGTCGGGGGCCGCGTCGGCGCCGCCGCTCACGTTGAGCCACTCGACCGCCACCGTGCCGTTGAAGTCATGCGGGTCGGTCGGGCGGCGGACCACGATCCGCGTCACGTAGTCGGCCTGCGGCCCCGGGGTGAGGTCGAACGTGCCGTCCGTCGGCAGCGGGGCGGCGGACGCGTACGACGTGGCCGTCCCGGACGCCGAGTACTCGGCCTGCTCGTAGCCGGCGTCGGCCAGCGACGGGCCCTCGCTCGCCGCGGCCAGGATCGTGCCGGTCCCGCCCTCCAGCGGCGCCAGCGCCGCCGCCGGCCCCTCCGGGCGCTCGACCGCCGTCGTCGACGGGGCCGAGCCGCCGGCGTCGTCGCCGGAGTCGTCGCCCGACGAGCAGGCCCCGGCCAGCATCGCCAGCACGAGCACGGTCGCGCAGCCGCGCCAGATCACTCGCATACCCGTTCCCCCCGTGTTGTCGCCGGCCGGCCGGTCAGGCCGTCTCGCCGGTCCCCAGTCCGCGGATGAGCAGGCCCCACAGCTCCTCCGCCTCGGCCGCACCGTCGGGGCCGATCGACGAGCCGCTGATCGTCGCCGCGAACGCGTTGAACATGATCGCCTGGAGCACGACCCCGGCCACCCGGCGGTGCTGCAGCCCCGGGCGGATGGCGCCGGCGGCCGCCGCGTCGTCGATCATCCGCTCGAACAGCGAAACGACCGGGATGAACGCCCGCGACGCCTCCCGCGGGTGCGCGGTCAGCAGCTGCTGGCCGAACTCGGCCATGGCCGCGGGCGTCGGGCCGCTCTTGCGGGGCGCGCGCGTCTTCGGGGTCGGCCGGCACAGCTGGTAGTGCTCGACCGCGGCCAGGTGCAGCCGCTCCATCGGGTCGTCGACGTCGGCGATGAGCGCCTCGAGCTGCTCGGCGGTCGTGCGGACCGCCTCCTCGAACAGGGCGAGCAGCAGCTCGTGCTTGCCGGCGAAGTACTGGTAGAAGCTGCGCAGCGACTGGCCGGAGCGCTCGACCACGTCCTGGACCGTGAACTCCCGCCCCGACTCGGTGCGCATCAGCTCGAGCGCGGCGTCGAGGAAACGCTGCACCCGCTGCTCGGCCCGGGCGCGGGCGGGATCGAGCGACCGGGCGACCGCCAGCTCACGCCAACTGCCCGCACGCTCGGTCGCGGAGCCCTCGGCCGCCGGTGGGTTTGTCGCCATGAGAACAGGTTACTCCCGGTAGAAGTCAAGCGAACGGTTATGAGAGGGCGAATCTCACGTGTTGCGACCGCCGTTCACGCCGAGGACCTGCCCGGTGACGTAGCCGGCCTCGTCCCGCACGAGGAACGAGCACATGGCGGCGATGTCCTCGGGCCGGCCGACGCGGCGGACCGGCGTCTGCGCGGCGTGGAAGTCGACGCCCTTGCCCAACAGTCCCCGCTGCTCGCTCTTGCGCAGCATCGGCGTGTCGATGAAGCCCGGCGGGATCGTGTTGACCGTGATCCCCTTGGGCCCCAGCTCCAGCGCCAGCGCCTTGGTGAAGCCGATCACGCCCGCCTTGGACGCCACGTAGTGGGTCATCAGCGGCTGGCCGCCCTGGGCGCTCGAGGACGAGATGTTGACGATCCGCCCCCAGCCCGCGGCCAGCATGTCGGGCACCACGACCTGGCAGCAGGTGAACACCCCGGTGAGGTTGACCTCCAGCAGGCGGCGCCACTTCTCCGGCGTGATGCGGAGGAACTCGTCGAAGCCGTCGAGCCCGGCATTGTTGACCAGCACGGTCGGGGCGCCCAGGCCGGCCCGCACCGCGTCGACCGCGGCCTCGACCCCCGGGCGGTCGGTGACATCCACGGTCAGCCCGATCGCGGTGCCGCCCGCGGCGGCGATCTTGGCGGCGGCGGCATCGGCGGCGTCGCCGTCCCGGTCGAGCACGGCCACCGCCAGGCCGTCGGCCGCCAGCCGCTCGCTGATGGCCAGCCCGATGCCCGAGCCGCCGCCGGTGACGACGGCGGTGCGTTCGTGGGTGGTCGTCACTGGATCGGCTCGTCGCCGGCGAACGTCGTGCGGTGCATGTCGCGGGGCGAGGTGGGGTCGTAGGGGCACGCCCGGTGCAGCACCCCGCGGTTGTCCCAGATCACCACGTCGCCGACGTTCCAGCTGTGGCGGTAGACCCGGTCGGGGGTGGTCGAGCGGGCCAGGAGGTCGGCGAGCAGGGCCCGGCCGTCGTCGGGGTCCATGCCGACGACGTGGTCGGCCGTCGCGCCGAGCACGAGCGAGCGCCGCCCCGACCGGTGCCGTCCACACGAGCGGGTGCTCCTTGGGCGGGCCGCGGCGCCACAGCGCCAGCTCCTCGGGCGTCGGGTCGTCGTTGGACAGGCGCTGGGCGGCCTCGAAGGTGTGGACCACCCGCACCGACGCCAGCTGCGCCTTCTCGTCGTCGTCGAGGTCGTCGTAGGCCGCGTAGGTGCTGGCGAACTCGGTCTCACCCCCGGTGTCGGCCACGGCGTGGGCGCTGAGCATGGTCGCCATGATCGGGATGTCCTCGGTGCAGCCGTCGATGTGCCAGTCGAACGTGCCCCGCAGGTAGGCGGCCGCGGGGTTCCTGGCCGGGTCGAGCGTGACCCGGAAGATCTCGGGGAGCTCGCCCTTGCCGAAGGTCTCCACCCGGCCCAGCCGGCGGCTGAACGCGACCTGCGCGGCGTCGTCGATGTGCAGGTCGCGGAACACGAGGGCGCCGTTGGCCTCCAGCGCCTCCAGGCAGGCGGCGGGCAGGTCGTCGTCGTGCAATAGCCGCTCCCGGTCGACGTCGATCACCTCGGCCCCGACCGTGTCGCTGAGCCGCTCGGTGGTGATGACAGACATGCGATCCTCCCCTGCTCAGAGTGGAACTCTAATCAGACGAGAACGTAGTTTCCAGCCGTCCGTCCCGCAGCTGGCGGCGCAGCACGAACTTCTGGACCTTCCCCGACGGCGTGCGGGGGAAGTCGTCCACCACGTGCAGCGACTCCGGCCACTTCTGGCGGGCGAGGCCCGGCGGCGTCGAGGTGGGCCCGCACGTCCGCTCGAGCGTCGGCGCGGCCCCGCCCCGGCGCGCAGCCGGACGCACGGCGGCGGCGCGCTCGCCCAGGCGGGCGTCGGGGGCGGCGACCACGCTGACCTCGGCGACGCCGTCGATGCCGCAGCAGCAGCTCCTCGACCTCCTGGGCGCTGATGTTCTCGCCGCCCCGGATGATGATGTCGGAGATCCGGTCGGTGATCGTCAGGTAGCCCTCGTCGTCGAGGACGCCGACGTCGCCGGTCCGGTACCAGCCCGTCGGCGTCGAAGCACGGCGGCGGTGAGCTCGGGGTCGGTGTAGCCCAGGCAGCAGTCCGGGCCCCGGCTGACGATCTCGCCGTCCGGCTCGAGCCGGATCTCGACCCCGGGCAGCGGCCGGCCGTCGGTGGTCAGCCGCTTGTCCTCGGGGTCGTCGACGTGGCAGCCGGTGATCGACGGGTGCTCGGTGCTGCCGTAGGACTGCGGAACACCTTGATGCCGAGCCGCGTCGACCCGCTCGATCACGGCGACCGGCACGGTCGACCCGCCGAGGCCGGCGAACGGCATCAGGGCCAGGTGCTCGTCGGCTGAAGTCGGGGTGGTCGAGCAGGCTGGTCAGGAAGTAGGTGGCGCCGCCGCCGACCCCGAGGCCCTCGTCCCGCATGAGGCGCAGCATCTCGCCCGGGTCCCAGACGTCGACCAGGTTGACCGGGTGCGCCCGCAGCAGCGGCACCAGGAAGGCGTTGAGCATCCCGATGAAGTGGCCGACGGGCGCCCCGGTGATCTGCGGCGGGCCGCCCTGGGGGAACATGTGCGTCGAGCTGGCGGGTCTCGAAGCCGATCGTGCGGTGCGAGTGGATGACGCCCTTGGGGTCGCGGGTCGTGCCCGAGGTGAAGCCGACGATCGCCGGCGCGTCCGGGTCGACGGCGGCCGGTCCGGCGAGGGGCTCGGCGTCGAGCAGCGCGGCGAACGGCCTCGCCGCCGCGGGCAGGTCGACCGGTGCCGTCTCGCCCACGACCAGCCACAGCGGGCCCGGGTGCCGTCCGCGAGCACGTCGTCGTAGACGGCGAGGTGGTCGGCGTGGCCGAACCGGTCGGCGGTCACGACCACGTCGGGCTCGGTGGCGCCGAGGATGTAGTCGACCTCCTTGGCCCCGTAGAAGTGCACGATCGGCACGACCACGGCGCCGAGGTAGGCGGCGGCCCAGAACGTGATGCCGGCCTCGACCCAGTTGGGCAGCTGGAACACGACGACGTCGCCGGCGCCGACGCCCCGGGCGGCCAGCGACGCCGGCGAGCGACCGGGCGGCCCGGTCGACGTCGGCGAACGTGCCGTCCCACGGGCGGACGGCCGAGTGCACCCGGAACGGGACGTCGCCCCGACGCCCAGGCCGTCGGCCACCATGTCCCCGAGGGTGGCGTCGGTCCACCAGCCCGCGGCCCGGTAGCGGTCGGCCAGGGACGGCGGCACCGCCCGCAGGTGCCAACGCTCTGCGCAACCACGTTGTCGCTCCATGAGAACTAGATTATCGTGACTATTCATGGCGATCTCGGCACCGACGGCGTCGCAGCGGGAGGTGCCCCGTGACCACGGGTTCCACCCGCTCCGGGTCCGCCGGGTCGTGAGCGAGACCGCCGAGGCCGCCACGTTCGTGCTGGACGTGCCCGACAACCTGCGGGCGGCCTACGCGTACGACGCCGGCCAGTTCCTGCACCTTCCGGCTGGAGGTCGACGGCGAGGTGCACCACCGGTGCTACTCGATGTCGTCGGCGCCGGGCGTCGACGCCGAGCTGGCGGTCACGGTCAAGCGGGTCGCCGGCGGGGTCGTGTCCAACCGGATGATCGACGCGCTCGGCGCCCGGCGACGTGGTCGAGGCCAGCCCGCCGGCCGGGGTGTTCCGCCTGCGGCCCGGCGAGCGCGACGTCGTCGCCTTCGCCGCCGGCAGCGGCATCACGCCCGTGTTCTCCCTGGTCAAGACCGCCCTGGCCACCACCTCCCGGCGCGTCCGCCTGCTGTACGCCAACCGCGACCGCGACGCCACCATCTTCCGCGCCGAGCTCGACGCGCTGGCCGCGACGCACCCCGATCGGCTGGCGGTGGTCCACCACCTCGACGTCGAGCGGGGGTTCGTCGACGCCGACGCCATCACACCGTTCGCGGCGGACGCCGACCACTACGTGTGCGGGCCGCCGCCGTTCATGGACGTCGTCGAGGCCACGCTGCTGGCCCGCGGCGTCGCCGCCGCGGACATCCACATCGAGCGGTTCACCCCTGCGCCGCCGCCCGAGGCGGCCGAGCCGGCCGAGGCGCCGTCGGCCCAGGTCACGGTCGAGCTCGACGGCCGCACCGCCACGGTCGACCACCACCCGGGCACGACGATCCTGCAGACGGCCCGCCAGATGGGCATGTCGCCGCCGTTCTCGTGCGAGTCGGGCAACTGCGCGACCTGCATGGCCCGGCTGGTCGAGGGCGAGGTCACCATGCACGTCAACGACGTCCTGACCGACGACGAGGTCGCCGAGGGCTGGATCCTGACCTGCCAGTCCGTGCCCACCACGGCCGCGGTCCACGTCGTCTACGGCTACGAGGGGAGCTGACCATGGAGCAGTCGCGCCTGTCGGACATCATCGAGATCGAGCAGCTGCTCGCCCGGTACGCGGTCGGCATGACCAAGGACGACATCGACGCGGTGATCGACGTGTTCACGCCGGACGGCACCTACAGCGCCTTCGGCGACACCTACGCCGCTGGCCGACTTCCCGACGCTGGTGGCGGCCGCGCCCAAGGGCCTGTTCATGGTCGGCACGCCGGCGCTCGAGCTCGACGGCGACACCGGCACCGGCGAGCAGCCGCTGTGCTTCGTCGACCAGACGAACCACGACATGCGCATCGGCTGGTACACCGACACCTACCGCCGCACCGAGCGGCGGCTGGCGGCTGCGCACCCGGTCGATGACGTTCCTGCGCCGCAGCGGCGCCCGCGACTCCGGCAAGGCCCACGACCCGACCCGCCCCGAGCCGACCGCGCGCGGCCGGGTAGGACGGCGTGGAGCTCGACGAGTTCCGGGCCGGCGCTCGACGCGCTGGCTCGACGAGCACGCACGACGAGCTCGCGCCCGGCCACGCGGGCCTGGGGACGCTCGACGAGCAGATGGCCCAGCTGTCGAAGGTCAAGCGGCTGGCCTACGACGCCGGCTGGATGCGCTGGGGCTGGCCCGAGCGGGTCGGCGGGCTCGGCGGCTCGCCGCTGCTGCGGGCCTACCTCGGCGAGGCGCTCACCGCCCGCGACCTGGTCGAGCCCGGCATCTACTCGATGACCGAGGTGCTGGCGCCGACGATGATCGACTACGCACCGCCGGAGCTGGCCGCCGACGATGGTGCCCCGGCTGCTGCGGGGCGACGAGACCTGGTGCCAGGGGTTCTCCGAGCCGGGCACCGGCAGCAACCTCGCCGCCCTCTCGTGCCGGGCGACGCGCGACCGACGACGGCTGGCGGGTCACCGGCCAGAAGGTGTGGACGAGCCTGGCCCAGTACGCCCAGCGCTGCGTGCTGCTGACCCGGACCGGCACGCCCGAGTCGGCCCACCGCGGCATCACCGCCCTGTTCGTCGACATGGACACGCCCGGGATCACCGTCCGGCCGCATCGAGACGATGCACGGCGCGCCGGAGTTCTCCGAGGTGTTCTTCGACGACGTGGTCGTGCCGTTCGACCGCACGCTCGGCGACGAGGGCCAGGGCTGGTCGGTGGCGATGGACCTGCTCCCGTTCGAGCGCAGCACCGCGCTGTGGCACCGCGGCGCGTTCCTGCACCGCCGGCTCGAGCAGCTGCTCGACGCCGCCCCGGCGGGCGCGCTCGACCCGGCCGAGGTGGGCGAGGTGTCCCAGCATGCTCTACGCGTTCCGGGCCCGGTCGCGGGCCACCCAGCACCGGCTGGCGCGCGGGCGAGCAGCTCGGGCCCGAGACCTCGATCGACAAGGTCCTGCTGGCCACGGCCGAGCAGGCGGTGTTCGACCTGGTCGCCGACGGCCTGGCCGACGACGTGACGCTCGGCGACGACCCCGCCGAGCGAGCGGTGGCGGACCGAGTTCCTCTACTCGCGGGCGGCGACGATCTACGGCGGCAGCGCCGAGATCCAGCGCAACATCATCGCCCGCCGCCTGCTCGACCTGGGGAGCGACCGCTGATGGACGCCGACGACGCTGGAGCTGCTTCGCCAACGGAGCCTCCGCGCACGCCACCGAGCCGCCACACGGGCGCGGCGCTCGACGCCGCGCTCGACGCGAGCTCGGGCTGGCGCGGACGCGCTGGCCGACGACCCGCGCGCCGCCGTGTCGCTGCTGTTCGAGCTCCAGGGCGCGGCCAACGCCGACGTCGTCCGCGCTCGACCGGGTCGTGGCTCGGCGCCCTGGGGCTCGGGTCCGAGCCGTGGGCGTCGTGCTGCCCGCCGCTCGGCGCGCTGGGCACCGCCCGGCACGGTCGACGGACGGCGCCTCGCCGTCGCCGGGCCTCGGCACCGTCGGCGCTGGCCGCGCCGGGACCGGTCGTCGTGGTCGCCGTCGCGGGAAGCGCCGCCGCCGTCGTCGCGACCGGCGACGCTCGGCGCTGCGCCCGATCGCCGGCGTCGATCCCCGCGCTCGGCCTCGTCGAGGTGACCGGCGAGCGCGGTGCCGGCGTCCGACGCCGGCCCCGGTCGACGTGGGCGGCCGCGGTGGCCGCCGGCCAGCGGGCCGCTCGCCCACGAGCTCGTCGGGCGCCTCGCGGGCGATGCTCGAGCTGGCACGGGACGCACGCCGCTCGAGCGGGTCCAGTTCGGCCAGCCGATCGCCACGTTCCAGGCCGTCCGCCACCGGCTGGCCGAGACCCTGGTCGCGATCGAGACCGCCGACGCCGTGCTCGACGCCGCCTGGCGCGACCGGTCCCCGCTGACCGCGGCGATGGCCAAGGCGCTCGCCGGCCGCGGCGCCCGCACGGTCGCCCGCCACTGCCAGCAGGTGCTGGCCGGGCATCGGGTTCACCACCGAGCACCCGCTCCACCGCTACGTCCGGCGGGTCCTCGTGCTCGACGAGCCTGCTCGGCGACGCCCGCTCGCTCACCCGCCAGCTCGGCGACGACCTGCTCGCCCGCCGGTCGCTGCCGGACATCCTGCCCCTCTAGTCGCATTCGAGGAGAACCCCGTGGCCCAGGTCGCCTTCGCCCCCGATGTCTTCACGTGGCCGTCCGACGAGCCCCAGCTGATCGGCAGCCGGTGCGCCGGCGTGCGGCGATCGTCACGTTCCCCGCGCAGGCCTCGTGCCCGCGCTGCGCGTCGACCGAGATGGCGGAGCACCTGCTGCCCCGGCGCGGCACGCTGTGGGCCTGGACCACCCAGGAGTTCCTGCCCGGGCCCTACGCCGGCGGCGAGACCAGCGAGACCTTCCGGCCCTACGGCGTCGGCTAGTGGAGCTCGGCGACGAGGTGAAGGTCGAGGCGCGCCTCACCGAGAGCCGACCCGGCGAAGCTCGACGCATCGGCATGGAGATGGAGCTCGTGCTCGTGCCGTTCCGCACCGACGACGACGGCAACGAGGTCGTGACGTTCGCGTTCGCGCCCGGTCTGAGCCGCAGGAGGAGCTGAGCATGGACGACGTCGCGATCGTCGGAGTGGGGCTGCACCCGTTCGGCCGCTTCGGGGGCGAAGTCGGCGATCGAGATGGGCGCGACGCCATCCGCGCGGCGCTCGCCGACGCGGGCGTCGAGTGGCGCGACATCCAGTTCGCGTTCGGCGGCAGCTACGAGGTCGACAACCCCGACGCGGTGGTCGCGCTGCCTCGGGCTCACCGGCATCCCGTTCACGAACGTCTACAACGGCTGCGCGACCGCGGCGAGCGCGCTCGCGCTGGCCGCCGACACGATCCGGCTCGGGCGAGCACGACCTCGGCGTCGCCGTCGGCATGGACAAGCACCTGCCCGGGCGCGTTCAGCGCCGACCCGCGTCTGACTACGCGTGCCCGTCGTGGTACGGCGAGCTCGGCCACTTCCTCACCACGAAGTTCTTCGGCATGAAGATCAACAAGTACATGCACGACCACGGCATCTCGCCGACGACCCTCGCCCGGGTCGCGGCGAAGAACTACCGCAACGGCGCGCTCAACCCGAACGCGTTCCGGCGCAAGCCGCTCTCGGAGGAGGAGATCCTCGGCTCGCGGATGCTCAACTACCCGCTCACGCAGTACATGTTCTGCAGCCCCGACGAAGGCGCGGCCGCCGTGGTGCTGTGCCGGGCCGACCGCGCGCACCGCTACACCGACGACGCCGATCTACCTGCGCGCCACGACGCGTGCGGACGCGGCGGCTCGGCGCGTTCGAGGTGCACAGCCCGTGGCTCCCGATCGAGGAGGACGGCGGGCCCGACGGTCGACGCGTCGCGCGCCGCCTTCGAGATGGCCGGCATCGGCCCCGAGGACGTCGACGTCATCCAGCTGCAGGACACCGACGCCGGCGCCGAGGTCATCCACCTGGCCGAGAACGGCTTCTGCGCCGACGGCGAGCAGGAGGAGCTCGTCGCCGACGGCGCGACCGAGATCGGCGGCCGGCTGCCGGTCAACACCGACGGCGGCCTCATCGCGAACGGCGAGCCGATCGGCGCCTCGGGGCTGCGCCAGGTCCACGAGATCGTGCTGCAGCTCCGCGGCCAGGCCGGCGACCGGCAGGTGCCGGGCGAGCCCGAAGGTCGGCTACACCCAGCTCTACGGCGCGCCCGGCACCGCGGGCGTGTCGATCCTGACGACGTGATGGCGACGTACGTCCTGGTCCACGGTGGAGCCCACGGCGGCTGGTGCTACGGCGGGTGGCGCCGTCGGCTGCGGGCGGCGGGCCACGAGGTGTACGCCCCGACGCTGACCGGACTGGGCGAGCGGGCGCACCTGCTGAGCCCGGCGATCGACCTCGACACTCCACATCCGCGACGTCGTGGCGGTGCTCCACTACGAGGACCTGCGCGACGTGATCCTGGTCGGCCACAGCTACGGCGGCATGGTGATCACCGGCGTCGCCGACCGCGCGCCGGACCGCATCGGCCACCTCGTCTACCTCGACGCGGCGACCCCGGTGAACGGCCAGTCGCTGCGCCGACGTCGCCGCGCCCGCTCATGGCCGCGCGCCCGCAGCCGGGCCAGGTGGTCGACGGCGTCGAGCTGGTGCTGTTCCCCGGGACCGAGCCGCTGCCGCACTACGGCGTGACCGACCCCGACGACATCGCCTGGATGGACGACCGGCTCACGCCCCACCCGTGGCGGTGCTTCGAGCAGCCGCTGGTGCTGGCCGACGAGGCCGCGGTGTGCGGCGATCCCGCAGACGCACATCGTCTGCACGTCGACGCTCGCCAGCCGGGACCCGAGCCTGCATGGCCACGGCCGGCCGAGGGCCGGGTCTGGGACATCGACACCGGCCACGACCTGATGATCACCGAGCCGGCCGCGGTGGCGGAGCTGCTGCTGCGGGTCGCGGTCAGCTGAGAAGCGACCGGGGACGATCCCGCAGGAGCGCCGCGGTCTCCGCCGCCAGGCGGCGGACCAGGTCGGCCGCCGGCTCGACCCCGCCGACCACGCCCACCGACTCGCCCGCGGGGGTGACGCCGTAGTCGGCGGAGAACAGGTAGTCCCGCGTGCGGTAGTCGTCGGCGCGGTCCTCGGGCCACGCCCGGACCTCGTCCTCGCGGCCGTGCCACTCGTCGGTGAACCGGTTGCGCAGCGCCCGCATGGCGATGCCCTCCGGCCACGGCGCCCGGATCGCCAGGTCGAACGTCTCGGTGAGCACGGTGTCGTCGGTGCCGGCCGCCACGATGCGCTCGCGGAACGCCTGGTTCACCGCCGCCTCCGGGGTGGCCTCGAAGCGGGTGCCGAGCCACACGCCGTCGGCGCCGAGCACGAGGGCGGCCGCGATGCCCCGGGCGTCGCCGATCCCGCCCGCGGCGACCACCGGGAGCGGCGCCACCGCGTCGACCACCGCCGGGACCAGCGGCAGCGTCGACACCCGGCCGGTGTGGCCGCCGGCCTCGGTGCCCTGGGCGACGACCACGTCGACGCCCGCCGCGGCGGCGTGCTCGGCCTCGGCGACCGTGCGGACCTGGCACAGGACCAGCGCGCCCGTGTCGTGCGCCGGGGCGACGAACGGGGTCGGGTCGGCGAACGAGTGGGCGATCACGCCCACGCCCGCGGCCAGGGCGGCTGCGGCCAACTCGCCGGTCTCGGCGAGGTGCGTGATGAAGCCCACGCCCACCCGGCGGTCGGTCAGCTCGCCCGCGGCGCGGATCTCGGCCCGCAGGCCGTCGGGCTCGCGGAACGCGCCGCCGATCAGGCCGAGCCCGCCGCCCGCGGACACGGCCGCCGCGAGCCGTGCGCCCGCGACCATCCCCATCGGCGCGTTGAGGATCGGGTGCTCGATCCCGAGCAGGTCGCACAGCCTCGTCCGCACATGCGTTTTCTACGCGGAACTGGTCGCCCTGGCGACCAGTTCCGCGTAGAAAACGCGAGACGGGGTCAGCGGGGGAGGCCCAGCACCCGCTCCGCGATGATGTTGCGTTGGATCTGGGACGTGCCGCCGGCGATCGTGCCGGCGAAGCTGCGCAGGTAGCGCTCCCACCAGCTGGCCGTCTGGTAGTCCCCGTGCAGCGGGTTGAGGGGGGCGCTGGGCCGGATCGGGTCGAGGCCGTCGGGGCCCGTCGCCTCCAGCACGTGCGAGGGTCGCCGCCTGCACCGCCTCCGAGCCCAGCAGCTTCAGCAGCGACTGCTCGGTCGCCTCGACGCCGCGGCGGGCCTTGGCCAGCGTGCGGTAGCCGAGCAGCCGGAGCGCGTAGCTGTCCACCAGCACGTTCCCGTACCAGTCGAGCGCCAGCGGGTCATCCGCCAGGCCGCCCGCCGCCAGCACGTCGCCGCCGTGATCGACGACATCGTCCATCCGCTCCGCGAAGCCGAGCCACAGCATCGCCCGCTCGTGGCCCAGCGAGCCGGTCGCCACCCGCCAGCCGCCGTTCAAGTCGCCGATCAGGTTGCCGACCGGTACCTCGACGTCGTCGAAGAACACCTCGTTGAAGTCGAGGTCGTCGGGGCCCACGATCGAGCCGAACGGGCGCCGGGTCAGGCCCGGGCTGTCGGTCGGGACGACCAGCGTGCTGATGCCCTTGTGCTTGGGGGCGTCGGGGTCGGTGCGGACGAAGGCGAGGATGACGTCGGCGTCGTGCGCGCCCGACGTCCACACCTTCTGGCCGTTGACCACGAACCGGTCGCCGTCGAGCACGGCCCGGGTCCGCAGGCCGGCGAGGTCGGAGCCGGCGTCGGGCTCGCTCATGCCCGAGGGCGGCGGTGATCTCGGCCCGCAGGATCGGGACCGCCCACCGGCGCTTCTGCTCCTCGGTGCCGAAGGCCAGGATCGACGGAGCGATGATGCTCAGGCCCTGCGGGTTGTAGCTCGGGCTGATGCGGCGCCGGCCCAGCTCCTCCTGGTGCACGAACTGCTCGACCAGCGTGGCGTTGCGGCCGCCGTGCTCGGGCGGGTTCCCGGGCAGCAGCCAGCCGGCGTCGAACAGCTTGCGCTGCCAGTCGCGGGCCCAGGCCGGGATGTCGGCGGTCGACCGGGGCCGCGCCGACATCGCCGTGGCCTCGTCCGGGGCGTTCTCGTCGAGCCACGCCGCGAACTCGCGGCGGAACGCCTCGGTGCGCTCGTCGAAGCTCAGCCGCATCACGCCGCCTCCGTCGGCCGGGCGGCGAGCACCGCGCGGGCCGCCCGGGCCCGGTGCTCGGCGGTCGTGCCGAGCAGCGGCTCGCCCACCTTGGCCCGCCGCAGGTACAGCTGCACGTCGTTCTCCCAGGTGAAGCCGAGGCCGCCGAACAGCTGGATGCCGCACCGGGCGACCAGGCGCTGGCAGTCGCCGGCGGCCGCCTTGGCCAGCGAGGCGGCCAGCGACCGCCGGCGGGTCGTCCTCGGCGATGGTCAGCCCGGCGAAGTGGCACAGCGCCCGGGCCCGCTCGACGGCGATGTACATGTCGACGGCCATGTGCTTGACCGCCTGGAACGAGCCGATCGGCACGCCGAACTGCCGGCGGCTGCTTCACGTGGTCGACCACGATCTCGAGCACCCGCTGGCACGCCCCCACCATCGTGGCCGCCAGCCCCGCGACCGCCTCGTCGCGGGCCCGCTCGACACCCCGGTCGACCCCGGGTCCCCGGAACGCCCGGTCGGCGCCGACCCGGGCGCCGGCGAACGTCACGTCCGCCAGGTGGACCGAGCCGTCGAACGTGGGGGTGCGGACCGCGTCGACCGCGCCGGCCGGCACCAGGAAGATTCCGACGCCCTCGTCGCTGCCGGCGACCACCGCCAGCTCGTCGGCCCGGTCGCCGTCGACGACGTGGCGGGCGATGCCGTCGAGCACCCAGCCGTCGCCGTCGCGCCGGGCCCGCACCTCGCCCGCGGCGTACGCCGCCGCGCCGGTGCCCCCGGCGCACACGGCACCGAGCAGCTCCCTGCGCCGGTCGCCGGCGGCGAACTCGCGCACCAGCGGCACGTACTGGCTGGTGGTGGCCAGGAACGGTGTGGGGTCGGCGGCCCGGCCCAGCTCCTCCAGCGTGATCACCAGCTCGACCGCGGTCGCCTCCATCCCGCCGTCGGCGGCCGGCACGGTCAGGCTCGGCCAGTCGAGCTGGACGTACTGCTTCCACAGCCCGTCGGCCTCGTCGCCGCCGGCGAGGACGGCGCGGACGAGCGCCGGGGGGCACTCGCGCTCGACGACGTCGCGCACGACGCGCTGCAGCTCGAGCTGGTCGTCGTCCAATTCGAAGTCCACGGGTGGGGCTCTCCTCTCAGGGGTCGCGGGACAACAGGCGGTCGATGTTCGCCCGCAGCTCGGGCGACGTGAACGACCGGTCCTCGGCGGTCAGGGCGAAGTCGAGCGTGGCCAGCACGGCCCGCTCCAGGTGCATGTTGAGGATGCGCTTGGTGTCCTCGGTCGCCCGCCGGGGCAGGCGGGCGATGCGCCGGGCGCACGCCAGCGCCTGGTCCAGCACCTCGTCGTCCGGGCACACGTGGTTGGCGAGCCCGATCTCGGCGGCCCGGCGCGCCGGGATCTGCTCGCCGGTGAGGGCGTACTCCTTGGCCAGCTGGAGGCTGGTCAGCAGCGGCCAGGTGACCGGGCCGCCGTCGGCCGCCACCAGGCCGACCAGCACGTGGGGGTCGGCGAGGTGCGCGCTCTCGGCCATGTAGACGATGTCGGACAGTGCGACGAGGCTGCACCCGAGGCCGACCGCCGGCCCGTTGACGGCGGCGACGATCGGGACCCGGCACGCCACCATGCCGGCGACGATCTGGCGGCCGTGCGTCAGCGACTCGCGCCGCCGGTCGGCGTCGTGGGCCAGCTCGTCGATGTAGCCGAAGTCGCCCCCGGCCGAGAACGCCCGCCCGTTGCCGGTGATCACGGCCACCCGGGCCTCGGGGTCGGCGTCGAGCTGGGGGAACAGGGCCGCCAGCCCGGCGTGGAGCTCGTGGTTGGTGGCGTTGAGCTGGTCGGGCCGGTTGAGGCGGACGATCCGGATCGGGCCGTCGGCCTCGACCTGGAGCTCGTCGGGCAGGTCGTAGCTCATGATGCCGGCAACCCGAGGATGCGCCCGGCCACGAGGTTGCGCTGGATCTGCGACGTGCCGCCCATCACCGACTGGGCCCGGCTGTACAGGTACGCCGCCAGCCAGGTGCCGTCGCCCTCGCCGTGCGCGGCGCCGCCCACGCCGAGGGCGGCGTGCCCGACGGCCTGCTCGACCTGGGTCATCAGCAGCTTGTCGACCGACCCCTCCGGCCCGTGGGTGATGCCGTCGAGGCGGTCGGACAGCCGGCGGCAGACGTGCAGCCGCAGCATCTCGGCCTCGACCAGCGCCCAGCCGAGGTCGCGGACCTGCTCGGGCCCGTAGCGGGCGGGGTCGGCGCGCACCATGGCGGTCAGCTCCTTGGTCAGCTTCTTGTAGCGGGCGACGTAGCCCAGCTCGCCCGGCTCGCGCTCGTGGCTCACCACGGTCATGGCCAGCCGCCAGCCCTCGCCCGGCGCGCCGATCATGTCCGCCGCGGGCACGCGGGCCCCGTCGAAGGTCACCTCGCCGAACTCGCTGGTGATGCCGTTGATCATCCGCAGCGGCCGCTGCTCGACGCCCGGCTGGCGCATGGCGACGCGGAACGCGGAGAGCCCCTTGTGCGGGGGCACGTCGGGGTCGGTGCGGGCGAGCAGCAGGCACCAGTCGGCGACGTCGGAGTAGCTGGTCCAGACCTTGTGGCCGGTGATGCGGTAGTCGTCGCCGTCGCGCTCGGCCCGGGTGCGCAGCGACGCCAGGTCCGAGCCGGCGTCGGGCTCGCTGAAGCCCTGGCACCACCGGTCGCGCCCGTTGACGATGCCCGGCAGGAACCGGCGCCGGACGTCCTCGCTGCCGTGCTCGAGGATGCCCTGGACCAGGTAACCGAGGCTCGGCCGGGGCGGGGCGCCGGCGGCCGCCAGCTCCTCGTCGAGGATCACGTCGTACACGCTGGGCAGCGCCCGCCCGCCGATGTCGGCCGGCCACGACAGGCCGAAGAAGCCGGCGTCGTACAGCGAGCGGTGCCACGCGGCCTGGCCGGCCCAGTAGTCGTCCGACGTCGACGACGCCGGCAGGCCGGGGTTGTTGTCGCGCAGCCAGCCGGCCAGCCGGGCGCGGAACTCGGCCTCGGCGGGCGAGTCACCGAAGTCCACGTGCGCCTCCGATGCCGTGGTGGTCGAGGACCCGGGCCAGGCTGGCGCCCGCGCCGCCGAGGACGTCGCCGGCGACGAGCGCCCGGCGCAGGTGGACGTGGGCCAGGCACTCCCACGTGTTGCCGATGCCGCCGTGGACCTGGATCGCCGTCTCGCACACCATCCGCGCAGCCCGGGCGCAGTAGGCCTTGGCGACCGCCGCGGCGGCCAGCGCCTCTGCGGGCGCCAGCGCGTCGACGGCCCAGGCGGCGTGGAGGGCGACGCTGCGCCGACCCCTCGGCGGCGACGAAGGCGTCGGCCAGCAGGTGCTGGACCGCCTGGAACGACCCGATCGGCCGCCCGTACTGGCGCCGGTCGCGGGCGTAGTCGCAGGCGAGCGTGACCGCGCCCCGCATGGTCCCGACCAGGTCGGCGGACGCGACGGCCAGCCCCAGCGCCGTCCAGCGCGTCAGCGCGTCGTCGTCCAGGACCCGGGTCTGGCCCGCGACGGTTGCGACCGTGGTGCCGGGTGCGAGCGCCAGGCTCGGGCGGGTCAGGTCGACGGCGCGGGATTCGCCGGTGGCGGCGACCTGCCCGAGGGCGTGCCCGCCACCGGGCGCCGGCACCAGCACGAGCGCCGCCGCGGCGCCCCGGGCGTCGACGGCCACGGCGGCCTCGGTGAGCGTGTCGCCGCCGGTGGCGGCGGGCGCCGCCAGGTCGGGCGTCAGCGCCACGGTCTCGGCCGCGGCGCCGGGGGCGCCCCGGCGAGCCGCCGCAGCTCGGCGGCCAGCGTCGGGCCCGAGGAACGGGACGTCGGCCAGGCCCCGGCCCAGCTCCTCGGCGACGAGGGCGACCTCGACGCCCGAGGCCCACGGCTCTCCACCGTCGGCTCCGGTCCGCAGCTCGCGCCAGCCGGAGGCGGTCACGGCGGCGTCGAGTTTGGCGGCCCGCTCGGGGTCGTCGAGATCGCCCACGGCGTGCGGGCCCAGTCGCTCGGCGACCTGGGCCGCCGAGTCCCGCAGCGCTCGCTGCTCGGGTGAGAGGCGGACGTCCACTAACCCGCCACCCACTCGTCGCGCAGGGTCCTGCGCAGCACCTTGCCGGACGGCAGCCGGGGGATGGTGTCCACCACCACCAGCCTCGCGCAGGTGCTTGTAGGTCGCCAGCGAGCCGGCGACCAGCGCCTCCAGCTCGCCGTCGGCCACCGGGCGGTCGGGGTCGAGCTGCACCGCGGCGACCGGCACCTCGCCGGCCCGCTCGTCGGCCACGCCGAACACGGCGCAGTCGACCACCGCTGGGTGGCCGTGGAGCACGGCCTCGACCTCGGCCGGCGCCACCTGGAAGCCGTTCACCTTGATCATCTCCTTGGCCCGGTCGGTCAGGTGGACCCAGCCGTCCGGTTCGAGCCAGCCGACGTCGCCGGTGCGGTACCAGCCGTCGACGAAGGCGTCGGCGTTGGCGGCGTCGGGCAGGTAGCCCGCCATGACCGACGGGCTGCGGGCCTGGATCTCGCCGATCTCGCCCGGCGGGAGCGCCCCGCCGCCGTCGAGGTCGACGACCCGCAGCTCGACGCCGGCGGGCGGCAGCCCGGCCGAGTCGAGGCGCCAGGCGGCGGGGTCGTCGATCGGGTTGGCGGCGATGACCGGCAGCTCGCTCGCGCCGTAGGCGGCCAGCCAGCGGACGCCGGTCCGCTCGGTCACCACCCGGGCGACGCTCTCGGTCACCGGCGTCGCGCCCCACATGATGTAGCGCAGCGACGAGAGGTCGTGGTCCTCGAGCCGGGGGTGGTTGGCCAGGGCGAGCGCGATCGGCGCCACGGCCATCTCCAGCGTCATGCGCTCGGCGGCGATGCGGCCCAGCACCTCGTCGAGGTCGAACCGGGCGTGCAGCCGCACGGTGGCGCCGGCCTCGGCCGCGGCGAGCAGGTTGAGCAGGCCGAGGATGTGCGACGGCGGCGTGGCCACCTGGAACCGGTCGTCGGGACCGAGCCCGAGCGCCCGCACCCAGTGGGCGGTGGCGTGGCGCAGCGAGCGGTGGGTGTGGCGCACGGCCTTGGGCATCCCGGTCGTCCCCGAGCTGAACACCAGGATGACGTCGTCGATCTCGCGCCCGGCGGCGAGGCTCGGCCGGTCCCGGCCCTGCCCCCCGACGGCGGCCGCGGTGCCGGGATCGTCGAGATCGGTGACGGCGTCGCCCCCGAGCCGCTCGCCCAGCAGCCCGACCGCCGCCCCGTCGGCGACGGCGTGGCGGGGCGAGGTCAGCCCCAGGGCATGGTCGACCTCGACGGCCTTCCAGGCCGGGCTGAGCAGCACGGCGGCGGCCCCCAGCTTGCTCACGGCGTGCACGGCGGCCACGAACTCGACCCGGTTGGTGGTCATCACCGCCACCCGCTCGCCCGGCCGGACGCCCTGGGCGGCGAGGTGGTGGGTGAACGCGTTGGCCAGGCCGTCGAGCGCGCGGAACGACCACCGCTCGTCGCCGGCCAGCACGGCATCCCGGTCGCCGAACCGCTCCGCGGCCCGTTCGAGCCCCCGGTGCATCAGCGTCATCAGGCGCCCGGCTCCTGCCGGTCCTTGGCCGCCCGCGCCCGCAGCTCGTCCTTGACCACCTTGCCGGTGGCGTTGACCGGCAGCGCGTCGACGACCTCGACGACACGGGGGACCTTGTAGTTGGCCATCTGGTCGCGGCACCACGCCTGGATCTCCCCGGCCGCCGCCGGGTCGCCCGACGCGGTGACCACGAAGGCCATGCCGACCTCGCCGAGGCGCTCGTCGGGGATGCCGATGACCGCCGCCTGGCGCGACGTCGGGGTGGCGCAGCAGGTGGTTCTCGATCTCGGCCGGGTACGCGTTGAACCCGCCGACGATGAACATGTCCTTGGACCGGCCGACGATGCGCAGGTAGCCCCGGTCGTCGAGCGACGCCGAGGTCGCCGGTGCGCAGCCAGCCGTCCGGCGACAGCGCCTCGGCGGTGGCCTCCGGGTCGTCGAGGTAGCCGGCCATGACGCTCGGGCCCCGCAGCAGGACCTCACCGGTCTCGCCGGCGGGCGACGTCCGCGCCCTCGGCGTCGACGATGCGGAGCTCGAAGCCCGGGCCGCGGCCGGCCGACCGTCGTGGCGACCGTCTCGGCGTCGTCGTCGGGGACGGTGGCGCTGGCCGTGCCCGCCTCGGTGAGCCCGTAGCCGGTGACGATCGTCGAGAACGGCAGCTCGGCGGCGACCCGGCGGATCAGCTCGACCGGGATGTCGGCGGCGCCGGTGACGGCGACCCGCAGGCTCGACAGGTCGTGGCGGTCGCGGTCGGGGTGGTCGAGCAGCGACTGGTACAGCGTCGGCGCGCCCGGGCAGGACCGTGACCCGCTCCGCGCGCCACCCGGGCCAGCACCCGGTCCGACGTCGAAGACCGGCTCGGGCAGCATCGTCGCCCCGGCCGCCACGCAGGCCAGGATCCCGGCCTTCAGCCCGAACATGTGGAAGTAGGGGTTGACCATCAGGTAGCGGTCGTCGGGCCCGAGGCCGGTCATCGCCACCCAGTCGGTGGCGACCCGCAGGGTGCGGCCGTGGGTCATGCACCACGCCCTTGGGCACGCCGGTCGTGCCGGAGGTGAACAGGATGTCGGACGGGTCGTCGGCGCTCGACCGCCGGCGGCCCGGCGCGTCGACCTCGGCCCGCGCCGTCGTCGGTCGCCCGGGCGAGGAACGTCGGCCCACGGCTCGGCGCCGTCGGGCGCGGGCCCCGCGGCGACCACGACCGTGTCGCAGGTCGGGCAGGTCGGCGCCCGCGTCGCGCGAGCAGGCCGAGGTAGTCGGTGCCGAGGAAGTCGGTCACGGTCACGAGCGCCCGGGCCCGGCTGCGGGCCAGGATGTCGGCCGGCCTCGACGCCCTTGAACCGGGTGTTCACCGGCACGAGCACGGCGCCGGCCTGGAACAGGCCGAGCACGGCCACGATCCACTCGGCGCTGTTGGGCGCCCAGAGGGCGACCCGGTCGCCCGGCTCGATGCCGGCGGCCACGAGGGCGGCGCCGAACGTCGCGGGCCGCGTCGAGCAGCTCGGCGTAGGTCAGCCGGGTCGCGCGTCGCCGTCGACGACGGCGGGCCGGTCGCCGAGCCGCTCGGCCGCGGCGGCGGTCAGCGCCGGGATCGTGGCCGGCGCCGCGGCGGCGTTCACCGGACGACCGCGTCCTCGACGTTCATCAGGCGGGCGAGGTTGCCGCCCATGATCTTGCGGACCGTGCTCGTCGGGCACCCCGGCCAGCTCGTCGACGTAGCTGGCCGGGTCGGCCAGGCCCTCGGGGTGCGGGTAGTCGGAGCCGAACAGCACCTGCTCGGCGCCGAGCAGCTCGGCCAGCGCGCCGAGGTCCTCCTCCCAGAACGGGCTGATGTAGATGTTGCGCTTGATCACCTCGACGGGTCCTCGAGGAAGTCCTGCGGCATCTTCTTGTAGAGGTCGGCCAGGTTGCGTCAGCAGCGGCTCGACCCAGCTGCTGCCGTTCTCGATCGACCGCGACCTTGAGCGCCGGGAAGCGGGACAGCGCGCCGTGGCAGATCGAGCGAGGACACGGCGTCCTCGACCGGCCGCCACGGCGACAGCATGCGGAACGCCTGGGGCTGGAACGGCAGCATCTCGCTGGTCGCTGCCCATCCACTCGTTGGTGTAGCGCTCGTAGCCGCTGTCGGAGCGAGTGCATGGCGACGAGGATGTCGGCCTCGACGACCTTCTCCCAGAACGGGTCGAACTCGGGCAGGCCGAACGAGCGGGGGCCCCGGTAGCCGGGCACCGGGCGCCGGCCGGATCGAGCACGACGCGGGCGCCCCGCTCGACGACCCACTCCAGCTCCTCGATGGCCTGCTCGACGATCGGCAGGGTGATGACCGGCGTGGTGAAGATCCGGCCCTCGTAGTCGAAGTTCCAGGTCTCGTGCAGCCACTCGGTTGAGCGCGTGGATCGACGGCGTGGGTGAGCTCGCGGGTCGTCGCGCATCCGCTCCTCGACGAGGCTGGCGAGCGTCGGGAACATGAGCGCCCGGTCGATGCCCTGCTCGTCCATCAGCTCGACGCCGGGCGGCCGGCTCGCGGAACGCGGCGATCGACCGCATCGGCTCGCCGAAGATCTCGCGGCGGCTCTTGCCCTCGGGGTTGCCGTGGCGGAAGTAGTCCTCCTGGGCGCCCGGGCGGGCGACGACGTCGAAGGTCGGGTTGGGGATGTACTCGCTGATCTGGCCCCGGACGACGATCTTGGTGCGGCCGCGCACGTCGACGTAGTCGATGGCGCCCTTGTAGCGGTCGGGCAGGTACTTCGTGAGCGCGTCCCGGGTCTCGTAGAGGTGGTTGTCGGCGTCGAACACCGGGATGTCGAGGGATGATCGGGTCATCGGTTTCTCTCCACGTCAGAGGGACTCGGCGAGCGAGGCGAGCAGGTCGCGGGTGCGCCGCAGCGAGGCGAGCAGCTCGTCGCGGCCGGTCGCCGATGGGGACGACCCGCACCGAGACGTCGGTGGCGCCGGCGTCGGCGAAGGCCCGGAGGCGCTTCTCGATGGTCGCCTCGCTGCCGGCGGCGAGGATGT
Organism: uncultured Acidimicrobiales bacterium; assembly: GCA_963739835.1. Classification (GTDB taxonomy): domain Bacteria; phylum Actinomycetota; class Acidimicrobiia; order Acidimicrobiales; family VFJN01; genus ZC4RG19. The sequence continues at coordinate 352,465 of CAVUBW010000012.1, read as the reverse complement.
CGCCGACGTCGCGGGCGTCGCCCATGTCGAGCAGCCGCTGGTAGTTGGGCGACACCTCGGCCTCGGACAGGATGCGGTTGGTGCGCTCGACCGCGGCGTCGACCTCGTCGTCGCGGCACAGGCACACCGGGACGCCGGCCACGATGCGGGGCGCCGGCCGGCCGGCGGCCTCGGCCGCCGCGGTGATGCGGGGGGCGACGTGGGTGGCGATGGCCCGCTCGTCGGCCAGCCACAGGATCGTGCCGTCGGTGCGCTCGCCGGCCAGCCGCAGCATCGCCGGGCCCAGGGCGGCGAGCAGCACCGGGGTCGGCGCGACGTCGGTGACGTCGAGCGGGTTGTGCACCCGGAACAGCTCGTTCTCGACGTCGACCGGGCCCGGTCCCGGCGAGGGCCGGGTCGAGCACGTCGAGGTGGCCGCGCATGGTGGTGGCGGGGTGCTCGTAGGGCAGCCCGAGCATCTCGTCGACGATCCAGTGGTGCGACACGCCGAGGCCCAGGGTGAGCCGGCCGCCGCACACGGCCTGGACCGAGAGGGCCTGCTGCGCCAGGGCGATCGGGTGCCGGGGCTGGACGGGGACGACGGCGGTGCCGATCTCGATGCGGCCCGTCTCCGCGCCGACCAGCGCGGCGGCGGTCAGGGCGTCGAACTCGTCGGGGATCTGGGGGATCCACACGGTCGCCAGGCCCGGCCTCCTCGGCCCAGCGGGCGTCGGCGCGCAGGCGGTCGACCTTGGTCGCGTAGCGGCCCCGTTCCGGGCCGATCATCGCCCCGATGCGCATCGCGCCCCTCCCCCTCGGCCGAATGAGAACATGCTTTCCGTTTCAGTGTAACGTTAGTTTCAATGCGAGCAGCAAGCCTCTACGTCGGCGGGGAGTGGGCGGCGCCCAGCTCCGGCGACGCGATCGACGTGATCTCGCCCCACAGCGAGGAGGCGATCGGCCGGGCGCCGGCGGCGGGGCCCGCCGACGTCGACCGCGCGGTCGCCGCCGCCCGCTCGGCGGTCGACGACGGCCCCTGGCCCGGGCTCGACCCGGCCGAGCGCATCGCGGCCGTCCGCCGCCTGGCCGCTCTCTACGGCGAGCGCCGGCGCGAGATGGCCGAGCTGGTGACGGCCGAGATGGGGGCGCCGATCACGTTCTCGAAGCTGGCCCAGGCCGCGCTGCCCGCCGCGATGCTCGGCGCCTTCGCGGACGTCGCCGCGGTCCACCGGTGGGAGGAGGTCCGGCCCGGCTACTACGGCCAGGACGTCACGCTGCGCAAGGAGCCGGTCGGCGTCGTCGCCGCGGTCGTGCCCTGGAACATGCCGCAGTTCTCGATCGTGGTGAAGCTGGCGCCGGCCCTGCTGGCCGGCTGCGCGGTGGTGGTCAAGCCGGCGCCCGAGACGCCGCTCGACGCCCTGCTGCTCGCCGAGATGATCGACGAGGTCGGCCTGCCGCTCGGCGTCGTGAGCGTGCTGCCCGGCGGCCGGGCCGTGGGCGAGCGGCTGGTCGGCCACCGCGGGGTCGACAAGGTGGCCTTCACCGGGTCGACCGCGGCCGGGCGGCAGGTGGCCGCGGCGTGCGCGGCCAACCTGACCCGCGTGAGCCTCGAGCTGGGCGGCAAGTCGGCCGCGGTGGTGCTGGACGACGCCGATCCCGAGGCCGTGGCCGCCGGGCGCCCGGGTCGCCGGGCTGATGAACGGCGGCCAGGCCTGCGTCGCCCAGACCCGCTACCTGGTCCCCGAGTCCCGCTACTCCGAGATGGTCGACGCCCTGGCGGCGATGGTCGAGGCGCTGGTCGTCGGCGACCCGTCCGACCGGGCGACCGAGATCGGCCCGCTGGTCGCCCGCCGGCAGCAGGAGCGGGTGCGCGACTACATCCGGCTCGGCCGCGAGGAGGGCGCCCGCCTGGTCGTCGGCGGCGAGAGCCTGCCCGCGGGCGTCGAGCGGGGCTGGTACGTGCGGCCGACGCTGTTCGCCGACGTCGACAACGGGATGCGCATCGCCCGGGAGGAGATCTTCGGTCCGGTGCTCGGCGTGATCGCGTACCGTGACGAGGACGAGGCGGTGCGGCTCGCCAACGACTCCGACTACGGGCTGTCGGGCTCGGTGTGGACCGCGGACGTCGACCGGGGCCTGGCGGTCGCCCGCCGGGTCCGCACGGGCACGTTCGGGGTCAACCAGCCCTACAGCATGGACCCGGCGGCGCCGTTCGGCGGGGTCAAGGCCAGCGGGTTCGGGCGCGAGCTCGGCCCTGAGGGGCTCGACGAGTTCCTCGACGTCAAGGCGATCTCCGTCGCATCGTGAGAGGGGACAGCGCGATGACCGCAACCGAGCCGGACCTCTACTACGACCCGTACGACTTCGACATCGACGCCGACCCGTACCCGGTCTGGCGCCGGCTGCGTGAAGAGCAGCCGCTCTACTACAACGAGCGGTACGACTTCTACGCCCTGAGCCGCTTCGACGACGTCGAGCGGGGGCTGGTCGACTGGCGGACGTACAGCTCGGCGAAGGGGTCGATCCTCGAGATCATCCGCAGCGGCATGGAGATCCCGCCCGGGCTCGATCATCTTCGAGGACCCGCCCGACCACGACCTGCACCGGGGCCTGCTGTCCCGGGTGTTCACCCCCCGCAGGATGGCGGCGATCGAGCCCAAGGTCCGGGACTTCTGCGCCCGGTCGCTCGACCCGCTGGTCGGCAGCGGCGGCTTCGACTTCGTCCGCGACCTCGGCGCCCAGATGCCGATGCGCACGATCGGCATGCTGCTCGGCATCCCCGAGCAGGACCAGGAGACGCTCCGCGACCGCATCGACGAGGGCCTCCGCCTGGACGAGGGCACGATGCCGACCTTCGACGCCGAGACGACGGTCGGGCCAGTCCGACGGCGTTCGCGGAGTACATCGACTGGCGCGCGGAGCACCCGTCCGACGACCTGATGACCGAGCTGCTCCAGGCCGAGTTCGACGGACGTCGACGGGGTGCGCCGCCGCCTGACCCGCGACGAGGTGCTCGGCTACGTCAACCTGCTGGCGGCGGCCGGCAACGAGACGACGACGCGGCTCATCGGCTGGACCGGCAAGGTGCTGGCCGAGCACCCCGACCAGCGCCGCGAGCTGGTCGAGGACCGCAGCCTGGTCCCGAACGCGATCGAGGAGCTGCTGCGCTACGAGGCGCCGTCGCCGGTCCAGGCGCGCTACGTCACGCCGCGACGTCGAGCACCACGGCCAGGACGGTCCCGGAGGGCAGCGTGCTGCTGCTGCTCAACGGCGTCGGCCAACCGCGACGAGCGCAAGTTCCCCGACGGCGACAGCTTCGACGTCCGCCGCCGCATCGACCACCACCTGTCGTTCGGCTACGGCATCCACTTCTGCCTGGGCGCGGCGCCTGGCCCGCCTCGAGGGCCGGGTCGCGCTCGACGAGGTGCTCCAGCGCTTCCCGACGTGGGAGGTCGACTGGGAGAACGCGGTCCAGGCCCGCACCTCGACGGTCCGGGGCTGGGAGAGCCTGCCGGTCGTGACGCCGTAAGTTGTTGCACGGCGTTCTGGCGTCGAAAGTGGTTGGTAACCAACCACTTTCGACGCCCGAACGAGGAAAGTCGGCAGACTGGCGGACATGTCGTCGGATGCCGTGGACCGGCTCGTCCGGGACGCGCTGGCGGTTCCGTTCCGGGGCTGGGACTTCACGGTCCTCGGGGACCGGATCGTCCTGGAGCCGCCGCCGTGGCGCTTCGAGGAGATGGTCGACGATGCCGCCGCCCGGGCCTCGTCCATGCTCGACATGGGGACCGGGGGCGGCGAGTGGCTGAGCGGGCGGCGGCGGGCGGCCCGCACGGTGGCGACCGAGGGGTGGCCGCCGAACGTGCCCGTGGCGGCCGCCCGGCTGGCGCCGCTCGGGGTGGCGGTCGTGCACGACGAGGGGGCGGTCGACAACGTCGACCAGGAGACCGGCCCGGCCCGGGGCCGGCTGCCGTTCCGCCGGGGCGCGTTCGACCTCGTCGTGAACCGTCACGAGGCGTTCGCCGCCGGCGAGGTGCGCCGGGTGCTCTCGCCCGGCGGCACGTTCCTGACCCAGCAGGGAAGCCCCGGGGCCCGGCCGTTCCACGAGCTGATCGGCCTCGCCCCGCCGCCCGACCGGGACGTCCACCTCGACCTGGCCTGCGCCCAGCTCGCCCGGGCCGGCTTCGACGTCCAGGACTCGGCCGCGGGCACCGCCACCACGGTGTTCGCCGACGTCGGTGCGCTCGCCTGGTACCTGGCCAACGTGCCGTGGGCGGTGCCCGACTTCTCGCCCGACCGGCACCGCGACGCGCTGGTCGCCCTGCACGGGGCGCCGATCCGGGTCGACGCCGAGCGGTTCTGGGTCCGGGCCGTCGCCCCGCGCGGTACAACAGAGGCATGACGACCCTGCCCGATCGCCCGAACGCCGCGCTGCTCGTCATCGACGTCCAGAACGGGGTCGTGGCCGGCACCCACAACCGCGACGGCGTGATCGCCAACATCAACACGCTGGTCGAGCGGGCGCGCGCCGAGGACGTGCCCGTGATCTGGGTGCAGCACAACGACGACGGGACCCCGTTCGGCAGCGACGGGTGGCAGTACGTCCCCGAGCTCGTCCGGCGCGACTCGGAGCCGCTCGTCCACAAGAGCTACGGCGACTCGTTCGAGGAGACCGACCTGGAGGACGTGCTCGCCGACCGGGCCGTCGGGCGGCTGGTGGTCGCCGGCGCGCAGACCGACGCCTGCATCCGGGCCACCCTCCACGGCGCCCTCACCCGGGGGTACGACGCGACGCTCGTGGCCGACGCCCACACGACCGAGGACCTCACCGAGTACGGTGCTCCGCCGCCCGACCAGGTCATCGCGCACACCAACCTCTACTGGCGGTACGAGAACGCCCCCGGGCGGCGCGGCGGAACCGTCGACACGTCGCAGGTCAGCTTCGCGGCCGACACCGACGGCTGACGTCGCGTTTTGTCCGCTGGAACGGTCGCCCTGGCGACCCGTTCCGGGGACAAAACCTCCGAGCGGCCTTAGCCGGCCAGGCTCGCGGCGACGTGGGCGGCGAGCTTGTCGAACGCCATCGTCCATCCGGCCGCGCCCGGCGAGTCGCTTGCGACGCCGACGTGGGTCATCACCATGCGGGTGCGGCCGCCGACGTCGGTCAGCTCGACGATCACCTCGGTGGCCGGGGACCCCCCGTCGCCGTGCTCGTCGGACATCGACTCCGTGTAGACGAGCCGCTCGTTCTCGACGACCTCGCGGTGCTCGCCGGTGAACCACATCCGCATCGGGCCGTCCGGCGTGTCGACCTCCATGCACACCCGGCGCGCGCCGCCGACGCGCACGTCCAGCTCGGCCACCGGGATGGTGGCTCCGGTGGGGCCGTACCAGGCGCGGAAGTGGTCGGGGTCGGTCCACATCCGCCAGACGAGGTCCAGCGGGGCGTCGAAGCTTCGCTCGATCACCACCGCGTCCGCCGGGCCGTTGCGGTCGCTCATGTTGTCCGTCTCCTCGTCGGGGTCTGCAGGCGGGCGAGTTGCTCGTCCATCCGGTCGAAGCGCGCCTCCCACACCGGCCGGTAGCGCTCGGCCCAGGTCGAGACCGAGGCCAGCGGCCCCGCGTCGAGGGCGCACGGCCGGTACTGGGCGCGCTGGCCCCGCACGACGAGACCCGCCCGCTCCAGCACCTTGATGTGCTTGGAGATGGCGGGCAGCGTCAGCGCGAACGGCTCGGCCAGCTCGTTGACGGTGGCGTCGCCCTCGGCCAGCCGGGCCAGGATCGCCCGCCGGGTCGTGTTGGCCAGGGCGGCGAAGGTCTCGTCGAGCCGCTCGTCGTCAATCGCCGTCGTCATCGTCATTGGCCGGCGCCTCGCTCGGTACTTTCCGGGGTAGCTAATTAACCGACTAGGAAAATAAGCGCGGCCGCGGGTGCTGTCAACGGGACAGACTGTCGCCATGTCGTGGACTCCGCCCTGGGAGACGGGCGAGCGGGAGCAGTGCCGCGCCACCTTCGACGACGACGCGGCGGCGTACGACCGGTCGCGCCCCGTCGCGCCGGCGTACGTGTTCGACGAGCTCGTCGCGCTGGCCGGCGTGGCGCCGGGCTCGGCGGTCGTGGAGATCGGCCCGGGCACCGGGCAGGCCACGCGCCAGTTGGCCGAGCGAGGGCTGCGGGTCGTGGCGCTGGAGCTGGGCGCGCGGCTGGCCGAGCAGGCGCGGCGCAACCTCGCCCGGTTCCCGGGCGTCGAGGTGGTGACCACGTCATTCGAGGACTGGGACCCCGGCGACGCACGGTTCGACGGCGTGGTCGCGTGCAACTCGTTCCACTGGATAGATCCCGGATTGCGGTTCGCGCTGGCCGCGGCCGTGCTCCGGCCCGGCGGGTGCCTGGCCGTGCTGGCGACGCCGTGGGTGATCCCCGATGGCGCCGACCGGTTCTGGTGGGACGTCCAGGACGACTGGGCCGCGGTGGGGGCCGAAAGGGTCGACCCGGCGACCAGGCATCCCGATCTGGTCGGCGACCTCGGCCCGGCCGTGCGGGCCTCGGGGCTGTTCGAGGAGCCGACGATCCGGCGCCACCGGTTCGACGTCACGTTCACGGCCGACGACTACGCCGACAACCTGGCGACCCAGTCGGGCGTCAAGCGGCTCGCGCCGGACGCGCAGGCCGAGCTGATCCGCCGCGTGCACCGGCGCGTGGTCGAGGGCGGGGGCACGCTGACCGCCCACCTGCTCGCTCTGGTGACGGTCGCCCGCCGCCGCTAACCGGCGGGCGTGGTGGCGACCCAGAGCACTTTCACGATCTCGGCCCGGAAGTCGTCGGCCGTGGTCCGGCGGCGCTGCTCGTCCAGCCACCTGCGCACCTCGGACCGGGACGCCGTCCCCGTGGCGACGACCCGGTGGAGCGACCGGTTCAGGCGGGTGATCCGGGCGAACTCGTCCGCGGTCCACCACGAGCGCTCCTCGACGCGGTCGCGGACGTCGCACCCGGCGGCGGTGAGCAGGTCACCGACCGCGGCGCCGATGGCCGGGTGGCGGGCGATGCTCAGCCATCCGGCCGGCACGGGCGTGCCGTTGATCGCGAGGGTTGACCAGTCGGGCTCGAACACGGTCAGCAGCCCGCCGGGCCGCACGCACCGGACGACCTCGGCGACGACGGCGGCCGGCTCCGCGACGTGCATCAGCACCCGCTCGATCCAGCACCCGGCGAAGGCGCCGTCGGCGAACGGCAGCCGCTCGCCGGTCGCCCGCACGAGGGGAGCGCCGGTCCCGCCGGCGGCGGCGTCGAGCATGACCGCGCTGGGATCGACCCCGACGCCACGGACGCCGACGGTGTCCAGCACGGCCAGGTCGTGCCCGGCCCCGCACCCGAGATCGAGCACCGGCGCCGCCGGCCGGCGCAGGGCGTGCGCCACGGCCATGTAGTGCTTCATCGCCGCGAGGCCGGCGGCCGACTGCGCCAGGGACTCGATGAGCCGCCCGGGATCGGGGGCGTCGTCGACGGCGGAGAAGGCGGACACGGCCGGACGAACCTCGCCGCCGGTCACCATGTACCGGACACCAGCGAACCCGTTGCCGAGCGTCCGGAACTCCACCCAGGCCACGGGGCCGTTGGCGGAGTCCATCGTGCCCTCGCCCACGATGCGGGTGCTGGGCGTGGGGACGATGGGCAGCGACCGCGTGTCGTACGTCCCGAGCCGGAACGACGACAAGACCTCCATGCCGCGGGCGATCGCCGGGGAACATCTGCTCGCCGACCGGCGGGAGCCCCGGGTCGAGGAAGCCGGCAACCCAGCCCGGCGGGAGCGTGATCGCGAACGAGCCGTCGGGCGCGGCGACGACGGTGCTCGGCTCGGTGGGGGGCCGCTCTCCGAGGTCCGTCCCATCGCCGCGGACCTCCACGGTCTCGGCCGGAGCGCTGCGGTCGTCGGTCGCCCGGCCACACGGTCGGCACCCGGGCCTCGCTGTCCCGGTCCCCATCGCCCACAGCCTCGACGCTACCGGCGTCCGGGCTCAGGCGAGGACCGATCCACCGGCGATGTCGACGGTGATCCCCGAGATCCAGCCCGCCTCGTCGGATGCGAAGAACACCGCGGCGCGGGCCACGTCCTCGGGCTCGCCCAGCCGGGCGATCGGGTGCGACTGCCGGAGGGACTCCTGGACGTCGTCCGGGATCATCGACCGATTGCGCTCGGTCAGGATCGTCTCGGGCGCCAGGCACACGGTGCGGACGCCGGCCGGCCCGGCCTGCAGCGCCACGCTCTTGGTGAGCTGGGTGATCCCCGCCTTGGCCGCGGTGTAGGCGACCGGCGACATCGCGGTCGTGCGGCGGGCGGCGGCCGACGACATCGTGATGATCACGCCCCGGCCCCGCTGCTTCATGCCCGGCAGGACGCTGCGCACGGTGAGGAACGTGGCCGTGAGGTTCACGTCGACCGAGCGGTGCCAGTCCTCCGGGCTGATGTCCTCCAGCGGGCCCGGGGGGATCGGGCTGCCGCCGGCGTTGGCCACCAGCACGTCGATCGGCCCCAGCGCCGCCTCGGTCTCCTCCCGCATCGCCTCGACCTCGGCGTAGTCGGTGAGCTCGGCCACCAGCCCGATGGCCCGCCCGCCGCCCGCCTCGATGCCGGCGCGGACCGCCTCGACGGCCTCCCGGTCGCGGCCGTGCACCGCCACGTGGGCACCCTCCGCGGCGTAGGCCGACGCGATCGCCGCGCCGATCCCGCGGGAGCTGCCCGTGACCAGCGCGACGCGGCCCTCCAGCGCCCCGGTCGTCATGTCGATCCCCTCTCCTCGTCGTCGCCGTCGGCTGCGGTGCCCGCGTGGTGGTCGACGAGGCGGGTGAGCAGGCCGACGAGCAGGTCGCGCTCGTCGGCGTCCAGCGGCGAGAGCAGGTCGTCCTGCACGCCGGAGAGGACCGCGTCGAGCTTGCGCAGATGGCGCCGGCCGGCGGGCGTGAGCGTCACGACGTTGCGGCGCCGGTCGGCGGCGTCGGGCGTGCGCGCGACCAGGCCCCGCTCGGCCAGGTCGTTGATCGCGGCGACCATGTCGCTGCGGTCGATCGTGGTGCGGCGGCTCAGATCGGCCTGGCTGGCCGGCCCCGCCTCGTCGAGCGCGGCGAGCACCACGTAGTGGTGCCGCCGTGCGTCGATGCCGGCCAGCGCCTCGGCCACCAGCCGGTTGGCCGGCACGGCGGCCTGGTTGAGCAGCCAGCTCGGCTTGGACCGGACCCGCGCCGGTGCGACCCGTCGTGCCGTCTCCATGCGAGCAACGTACCAACGTCGTCGCCGACGCCCACCGGGGGAACGGAAATCGTTGGAACAATAAACGTTGACTCTCCCAACGATCGCCTATATCGTTGGGATCGCCAACGAATTGTCTCGACAGGGAGTCACCGATGACCACCATCCCCGCCAGCGACGTCCACCCCGAGTTGCGGGTGCTCCACGACCACAACGAGATCACCGACCTCGTCTACCGCCTCGGCGCGTGCCTCGACGATGGCCGCTTCGACGACCTGCGGCAGCTGCTGGTCGAGGACGCCACCGTGCGCACGCCGGGCGGCGATGCGGCCGGCCGCGAGGCCCTGATCGCCCAGGCCGAGCGCAACCACCCCGCCGATCAGCGGTTCCAGCACGTCATCACCAACGTGCTCGTCGACGTGACCGGCGACCGGGCGACCGCCCGGACCAACCTGGTCCTCCACATCGCCACGCCCGCCGACGTGCCGGCCGCCCCGGCGGGCCCGCCGCCGCTCCGGACGAGCCTCGGCGAGGTCTACGGCTTCGACCTCGTCCGCACCCCCGGCGGCTGGCGCTTCTCCCGGGTCGAGACGACCCCGCGCTGGCTGTCGGGCGACCTTCCCCCGAGGCCGGCCTAGGGTCGGGCCGTGGCCCGCGTCGTCGTGCTGCTCGGCGCCCCCGGCAGCGGCAAGAGCGGGGGTGTCGCCGCCGGCGGCGGCGAGGCGCAACGAGCGTGTCGCCGCCAGCTTTTTGTACGCGGAAACGGTCGCCGGGGCGACCGTTTCCGCGTACAGAAACGCGGGGGCGGGGTGTAACCCCGCACTCGGCGTGCGGGTCAGATGCCGCAACCGGAGGGGAGTAGCCCCAGGATCGGCGTCGTCAACACGGCCTGCGGGCCCGGCGCCCCGGGTGAGAACCCGGCGAGACCTTCGGCTGAGACAGCCAATTCTGCTCAGCCCGAAGGAAGGTCCCGATGTCCTGGATCGATGCCCTGCTCGTCGCCGCCGGCGTGGCCCTGGCCGTAGCCGTCGACCCCCTCGCCGGCGTCCCGCTCGTGGCGCTCGGCGTCGTGATGCCCGCGCTGCGCCTCTCCGCCCGCCGCCGCACGGGCGGCCGCGGCGTCGCCCACCTGGTGCCGCCGGAGGTTGCCGCCGCCTACGCCGACCTCCACGCGGCCGCCGCCCTGGACGGCGTGCCCGACGGGCCGGACGTCGTGGCCGAGGCCGACAACGCGCTGCTGGAAGTGGCCGCGGTGCTCGCCGGCCGGCCGCCCCGGGGCTCGGCCCAGCAGCGCCTGGTCCGCGTGCGGGTCGCGGCGTGGACGGCGACGGCCGCCGATCTGCGGACCCACCACGACTCGTGGCGCGAGGCCGTCGCTGAGCTGGACGCCCTCGCGCCCGGCCCCGATCGGGCGGACGAGCCGCCGGCGCAGGAACCCGCGGGTGGCGTGCTCGTGGGCATCCTGCTCGTCGCGCTGGCGCCGGCGTTCCTCGCGTGGGAGCTGGTGACCGGGGCCGTGCGTGCCGCGGTGGCCCTGGCCGACGGCGTGGCGCTGCGCCTGCGCACCGCGGACGCGCGCTCGTGTGGGCGGTGCGCGCGGCCGCCTTGGGCCTGGGCCGGGCGGTGCGGGCGGTCGTGGCCGTCCTCGCCCGGACCGTCCGGCGCTGGGCCGAGCTGCGCCGCCGCGTCAAGGCCGCGGCCGCCGAGGCGCGGGGGCGGTTCATCGCGGCGCGGCTGCGGTTGCGCCTGGCCGTGCGCCGCCACGGCTGATCAGGCACCCCATCCCCCTCCCACCAGGCCGGCCCGCGGGTGACCTCTCCGACGCGCCGCCGGCTTCGACGAGACGACCGGGACGCTGTTCGCTGGCGACCTGTTCACCCAGATCGGCGACGTCGCCGCCGTCACGGAGGACGACCTGGTCGAGCCGTCGCTGACGGCCGAGGACCTGTTCCACGGGACGTCCCGGGGACCCGACCTGCTGCCGACGCTGGAGCGGCTGGCCGCACTCGACCCCACGACCCTGGCCGTCATGCACGGCTCGTCGTTCCGGGGCGACGGGGCCACCGAGTTGCGTGCGCTCGCGGCCGCCTACGCCGCCCTCGCCGCCGAGCCCGTGGCCGCCTGATGCCGGACCGGAGGCCGGGTCGGTGGGTTGTCTCAGCCCGCTGCCCCGGCCTCCGGCGCGCCCTCCTCCGGGAGGAGTCCGCGCTGGTCGAGCACGTAGAGCAGCACGAACGCCGGGACGATGAGCACGGCGGCGAGCCCGGTGGCGACCAGGACGGCGGCGATCGTGCCCGACGGGGCGGCGGCCTGGTCGACGGTCAGCGTCTCGGGGAGCATGTAGTCCCACTGGGCGACACCCCAGGCGAGCACGACGGCGGCGACGGCGCCGATGGCGGCGAGGCGGGCGCCGCGGTGGTGTCGCTGCCGCAGCAGCACAGAGCGAGGCCAGCCCGCAGACCGCGGAGAGGATCACGAGCGGCAGGGCGCGGGACGTGAGCCCGTCGAACAGGTAGTCGGCGTCGGCGTCGCAGCACGAAGATCCCGACGACGGCGACGACGCCGGCGACGACGGCGGCCACGATCGCCCGGCGCCGGAAGTACTCGACCATGCGGCTCGTCGCCGAGCCGGTCGGCGTCCCAGACCAGGTAGACGGCGGCGAGGTAGGCGACGACGCACGACGGCGAGCACGCCGCCGAGGATCGAGGTCGGGTTGACCCAGCTGTCCCACGGGTCGCCGGCCTTGCCGCCGGCGGGCACCCGCCCGGACGCGATGGCGCCGGCGACCGCGCCCAAGCAGTACGGCACGAGCACCGACGAGATGGCGAACGCGGCGCCGAAGTTGCGCCGGTCGCGCGTGCGGAACACGGCCTTGCGGAACGCGAAGCTCGAGCCCCGCAGCACGATGCCGAGCGCGGCGAGCGTCAGCGGGCACGAACAGCGTGAGCGTGATCGACGCGTACGCCTCCGGGAAGCCGGTCCACAGCACGACGAAGCAGAAGATCAGCCAGACGTGGTTGGCCTCCCACACCGGCCCGATCGAGTGGTCGATGACCGCGCGGGGCCGCGCCCCCGCGCTCGGTGCCGCCGGCGACGAGGTCCCAGAACCCGGCGCCGAAGTCGGCGCCGCCGAAGACCGCGTACGCGGTGACCGCCGACGAACAGGACGACGGCGGCGGCGGTGCTCATCCGACCGGCACCTCGGCTCGGCCTCGCGGCGCCGGGATGTCGACGTCGCGGGCCGTACGGCACGTCGGCGTCGCTCGACGCTCGCCCTGCGCCGGAAGCGGCGGCTCATGCCCGCGCAGCACGAGGATCGTCGTCACGCCCAGCCCCGACGTACAGCAGCGACGACGACGATGAACGTGATCCACACCCCGGTGTTGGCGGTCGCGGCGTCCTCGACCTTCATGTGGTTGTAGACGATCCACGGCTGGCGGCCGACCTCGGTGACGACCCAGCCGGCCTCCATGCGCGACGACCGACGAGCACCCCGGCCGCCGACGGCGAGCCGCAGGAACAGCCGGCTCCGGGGCATGTCGCCGGCGGAACAGCCAGGCCACCCCGTACCAGAGCGCCAGCAGGAACAGCAGCGTGCCGATGCCCGACCATGACGTCCCACGCGAGGTGCACCATGTTGACCTCGGCGGTCGTCGGCCGCTCGTCCGCGGGGACCGCGTCGAGGCCCTGGACGACGGTGGTGGTGCCGTCGGCCGGGTCGGACAGCCACGACGCCAGGCCCGGGATCGGCGATGCCGCCGCTCACCGTGCCGTCGGCGTTGAGGTGCCCGAGCAGCGTCTCGGGCACGTCGCTCGCTGGTCTTGGGGACCAGCTCGATCGCCGCGAACTTGGTCGGCTGGTTGTTGTAGACCCAGCGGGCCAGCGAGTCGCCGACGACCATCTGGATCGGGGTGGCGATCGCCGCGACGGTGAACGGGATGAGGAACCCGAGCCGGTGGTAGCGGTCGCGGCGGCCCCGCAGCATCCCGACCGCGTACACCGACGCGACGAGGAACCCGCCGACGACGTACGCGGCGACCAGCATGTGCGCGGCCTCGAGCGGCATCGCGTCGTTGAAGATCACCCGCCACGGGTCGACGTCGACGACCTTGCCGGCCGAGTCGAGCGTGAACCCCGACGGCGCGTTCATCCAGGCGTTCGCCGCGACCACCGACGACGCTGCCGCCGATGCCGGCGATCACGATCGGGACGCCGGTCCAGAAGTGCGCCCACGGGCTTCAGGCGCTGCCAGCCGAAGATGTAGATCGACGACGAAGATCGCCTCGGTGAAGAAGAACAGGCCCTCGAACGCGAACGGCACGCCGAACGCCTCGCCCCACTGCCCCATGAACCGCGGCCACAGCAGCCCGAACTCGAAGGTCAGCACGGTGCCGGTCACCGCGCCGACGGCGAACGTGACCGCCATGTACTTCGACCAGCGCTGGGCGAGCAGCAGCGCGTCGCGCGTCGTCGTGCTTGATCGCCCGGTAGTTGGCGATCAGCGTCATGAACGCCCACGACACGCCGAGCGGCACGAGGATGATGTGGAACGCGAGCGTGAACGCCATCTGCGACCGCGCCCACGGCACCGGGTCCACCGCCAGCAGCACGGACATGGCAGCGCTCAGCCCAAGCGCTGGAGCAGGCTGGTCGCCGACCCGCAGCGCGTTGGCCATCGCGGTCAGGGCGGGGTTCACCGCCCCGATGCTCGGGAAGATGCTGGTGTCGACGACATAGAGGTTGTCGAGCTCGTGGGCGCGGCACTCGACGTCGAGCACCGACGTGGCGGGGTCGGTGCCGAACCGGCAGGTGCCGGCCTGGTGGGCCACCCCGGCCACCGGGATCGTGGTCTTGCAGGTAGGCGTGGCGGGGGATGAGGTGGTCCGGGTGCATGCCGAGGTGCCCGAGCATCGACTGGAGCTTGTGGTACAGCTCCTGGGCCGGGACCTCGTTCGTGGGCGTGTAGGCGATCCGGACGTCGCCGCCCGCGGTCAGCGTGACCCGGTTGTCGGGCCGGGGCAGGTCCTCGGTCGAGAGCCAGAAGTCGACCGCATGGTCGGCGATGTCGCGCAAGGCGAAGGTCGGCGCCAGCCGGGTCTCCAGCGGCTTCTCGCCCCGGTACATCTCGGCCTGGGACTTGCCGACCATCTGGATGTTGCCGAGCGGGTAGCCGTCGTCGCCGTCCCCGCCGCCCGACAGGTAGAAGTCGTTGAGGCCGAGCGTCTTCTGGAACACGGTGGGGTTGGGCTCGTGCGACAGCGCCAGCACGGCCTGGCTGTTGTGGAACATGTAGTTGCGCCCGACCTGATCGGACCCGTTGGCCAGGCCGTCCGGGTGGCGTGTCGCTGGCCGAGGCCAGCAGAAGCTTGGCGGTGTTGGCCGCGCCGCACGACACCACGACGACGTCGGCCGTCAGCGTCTCGACGCCGCCGTCGACCTCGACGACCACGCCGGTCACGGTCCGGCCCGCGGCGTCGGTCTCCAGCCGCACGGCCCGGGCGCCTGTGAGCAGGCTCACGTTGGGCTGGAGCAGCGCGGGCCGGACCGCCATCACCTCGGCGTCGCTCTTGGCGTGCAGCGGGCAGGGGAACCCGTCGCAGCGGCCGCACCGGACGCAGGTGCTGTAGGGCGGGTTGGCCTCGTCGCGCAGCACGCCGCACGGGGCGTGGAACGGGTGGTAGCCGGCGGACGCCAGGTCGTCGGCGAGCTGCTGGATGCGGGGCTCGTGGGCCAGCGCCGGGAACGGGTAGTCCGCCGAGGCCGGGGGCTCGGTCGGATCCTCGCCCCGGGCGCCGTGGACCTGGTACAGCGCCTCGGCCTGGGTGTAATACGGCTCGATGTCGCCGTAGGAGATCGGCCAGGCCGGCGACACGCCGTCGTGGTGGCGCAGCTCGCCGAAGTCCTCGGCCCGCAGCCGGTAGAGCGCGGCGCCGTAGAGCTTCGTCGCGCCGCCCACGTAGTAGTGCACCTGGGGCTGGAAGCCGTGGTCGTGATCGTCGTACCAGGTGTCGGCCGAGATGTAGCGGCCCTCCACGAACACGTCCGCCGTGTCCCAGTTGCCCGGCTCGCGGGGCAGCCAGCCGCCCCGCTCCACGATCAGCACCCGTTTGCCCGAGGGGGCGAGGCGGTGGGCGAGCGTGCCGCCGCCGGCGCCGCTCCCGATGACGATGACGTCGTAGGAGGTGGTCACGTCAGCTCCTCCAGCCGTTCGGCGACGATGATCCGGCCCGCGGCCTCGATCAGCGCCAGGTGGGAGAACGCCTGGGGGAAGTTGCCCAGGTGGTGGGACGGTGTCGGTGTCGAACTCCTCGGCGTAGAGGCCGAGCGGCGACGACGACCCGCAGCAGGCGCTCCATCAGGTCCCGGGCCCGCCGGCGCTCGCCGACGATCGCGAGCGCGGACACGAGCCAGAACGAGCAGATGAGGAAGGTGCCCTCGCGGCCCGACAGCCCGTCGTCGGTCTCGTCGGTGCGGTAGCGCAGCACGAACCCGTGCTCGGTCAGCTCGTCCGCGACGGCCAGGACCGAGGCCCGCAGCCGGGGGTCGTCGCCGGGCAGGAAGCCGAAGATGGCGGCCAGCAGCGTGGATGCGTCGAGGGCGTCGGTGTCGTAGTGCTGGCGCAGCACGCCCTGGGCGGTGAGCCCGTGGTCGAGGATGTCCGCGTGGATCTCCTCGGCGGTCGCCCGCCAGGACTCGCCGGACTCGCCGTCGCCGCGCAGCTCGGCCAGCTCGGCGGCCCGGTCGAGCGCCACCCAGCACATCAGCTTGGACGAGACGTAGTGCTGCGGCGCCCCGCGCGCTTCCCAGATGCCCTGGTCGGGATTTCGCCAGACCGCAATGGCGCAGGCCGCCTGGGACTGGACGAGCGGCCACAGGCTCCGGGGCAGGCGCTGGCTGCGGCGGGTGTGGAGCAGGATCGAGTCGAGCACGGCGCCGTAGACGTCGTTCTGGCGCTGGTCGAACGCCCCGTTGCCGATGCGCACCGGGCGGGCGCCGTCGTAGCCGGACAGGTCGTCGCGGGTGGTCTCGGTGAGGTCCCGCCGCCCGTCGATGCCGTACATGATCTGCAGGCCGCCGTCCTCGACCGGCTGGAGCTCGGCGACGAACTGCATGAACTCGTCGGCTTCCCAGTCGAGGTTGAGGTAGTGGAGCGCCTGCAGCGTGAAGGTCGTGTCGCGCATCCACGTGTAGCGGTAGTCCCAGTTGCGCTCGCCGTGCGGCGTCTCGGGCAGCGACGTGGTGAGCGCGGCCACCGTCGCCCCGGTCGGCATGTAGGTGAGGCCCTTGATGGCGAGCGCCGAGCGCTGGATCGGCTCGCGCCAGCGGTGGTCGGGCATGCGGGCCTGGTCCAGCCAGTCCCGCCAGAACCGGACGGTGGCCGTCACGCGGGCCTCGGCGTCGTCCGCCCCTGACGGGACGGCCAGCCCCTCGGCCCAGGACAGCGCGCAGAACGCGGTCTCGCCCTCGGTGAGGACGTGCCGGGCCCGGACACGCCCGCCCTCGACGCCGAGCGCCATGTCGGTCGCCAGCCGCAGGGTCACGCCCGCGCCGCTGGCGTCGGCCGCGTGGCGGTCGTCGCCGACGAGCGACCAGCTCGCCGCGGTGCGGCCGTAGTCGAACACCGGCTCGCAGACGAGCTCCACCTCGACGCGGCCGTCGAGGCAGTGGACGGTGCGGACCAGCATGTGGTCGGCGTCGTCGTCGGTCGGTGGACGGGTGTGAGGCGTGACGGTGTCGTCGCCGGTGCGGGGTCCCATCGTCAGGGCGTCGCGGACCACGACCCAGCCGCTGGTCGTGTGCCAGGTGGTCGTGAGCACGTTGGTGCCGGGCTCGTAGAACCGGGCGTTGGGCACGTTGATCCCGAACGGGCCGACCCGGAAGGTGCCCGCGCCCCGGTCGAGCAGCGTGCCGAACACGCTGGGCGAGTCGAAGCGGGGCACGCACAGCCAGTCCACCGAGCCGTCGGGGCAGACCAGGGCGCCGGTGTGGCAGTCGGACAGGAACGCGTAGTCCTCGATCGGCGGGAACGGCGACGCCCCGGTCGGCTGCGTCATGGCGGCCGGAGCAGGGGCAGGGGCCGGCGCCGTGGTGTCGCTCACGACTCGACCCAGGGGCCGTGCCACCCGCTGTGGCCGACGAGGAGCCGGTCGGCCTCCGCGGGTCCCCACGAGCCCTGGGCGTAGGGGTGGACCGGCGGCGGGGCGTCGAGCAGGGGCTGCATGATGCGCCACTGCTCCTCGACGCCGTCCTGGCGGGTGAAGCGGGTGCTGATGCCCAGGAGCGCGGCCCGCAGCAGCACCTCGTACGGCGTCGCCCCCTCGCCGCCCTGGTCGGCGAACTCCAGGTCGAAGGTGACCGGTTCTGGCTCCAACTTGTCGCCCCGCTTGGCCTCGACCTGCAGCCGGGCACCGGTCGTGGGGTCGAGGCGGACCACGAACTGGTTGTGCTCGATCTTGCGGTTCTCGACGAGGCCGAAGCCGAGGCGGGGGGCGCGGCGGAACACGAGCCGCACCTCGGTCTGGGTGGCCGTCAGGTGCTTGCCGGTGCGGATGTAGAAGGGCACGCCCGACCAGCGCCAGTTGTCGATGTCGAGGCGCAGGGCGACGTACGTCTCGGTGGTCGAGTCGGCGGCGACGCCCGGGGTGTCGAGGTAGCCGTCGTACTGGCCGCGCACGTAGTGGGCCGGGTCCGCGGTCTGGACCGCCCGCCAGACGGCGAGCTCGGCGTCCTTGAGCGTGTTCGGGTCGCGGCCGGCGGGCGGGTCCATCGCCGTCGCGGCCACCACGTGCAGCAGGTGGTTGACCACCACGTCCCGCAGGGCCCCGACGGGGTCGTAGAAGTGCCCCCGGGTCTCCACGCCGAAGCTCTCGGCCATGGTGATCTCGACGCAGTCGACGAAGCCGCGGTTCCAGACCGGCTCCAGCATCGTGTTGGCGAAGCGAAGGTAAAGCAGCTCTTCGGTGCCCATCTTCCCGAGGAAGTGGTCGATCCGGTAGATCTGCGCCTCGTCGAGGTGCTCGTGGAGCTCGTCGGCCAGCGCCCGGGCCGAGTCCTGGTCGTGGCCGAACGGCTTCTCGATCACCACCCGGGCCGCGGTGGTGAGGCCGGCGTCGGCCAGGCCGGCGACGACCTTGCCGAACAGGAACGGCGGGATCTCCAGGTAGAACACCGGGGACTCGGCCCCCTTGATCGCCTCGCCGACCCGGCCGTAGGTGGCGGCGTCGGCGAAGTCGCCGGCCACGTACCGGAACCGGGCCGCCAGCCGGTCGAACACGGCGTTGTCGAGCTCCTCGCCGGTGCCCTCGATCGAGGTCCGGGCCCGGTCGATCAGCTGGGCCTCGGTCCAGTCGTCCACCGCGACGCCGACGATCGGGCAGTCGAGCAGGCCGCGCTTCTCCAGCCGGTAGAGCGAGCGGAAGGTCATCACCTTGGCGAGGTCGCCGGTGATGCCGAAGATCACGAGCATGTCCGCCGGCGGAGCCTGGTGGCGGCGGGGGGATGGCGCCATTGCGGTCTCTCCTCTTGCGGGTGGTTCAGGGGGTATCGGTGCGGACGCTGATCCGTCCTGGGCGCTCATGGGTGAAGGCCGACCAGGTCCAGTCGACCGCGGCCTTCGCCCGGTCCTCGCCCGTCGACAGCAGGGCCAGGTGGACGGCGCCCCAGGCCAGCCAGGCGGTGCGGCCCTTGAGGGTGCGCCCGCCCTGGGTCTGGACCACCGCGGCGCCCCGCCCGATCGTCGCCATCGTGCCCTTGTCGTGGTAGTGGAACGGCTCGGTGGGCTTGCCCGCGGCCAGGCGCCCGATGTTGCCGGCGACGTGCTCGCCGGCCTGCAGGGCGACAGAGCCGAGCTGGGGGAGGGCCCGGTCGCTGCCCTCGACGGTGGTCCAGGCGACGTCGCCCACGACGAACACCTCGGGCCGGCCGGCGAGGCTGAGGTCGGCCTCGGTGGGCAGCCGGTCGCCCCGAGCCAGGTCGACGCCGAGCGTCTTCACGAGCGGGTTGGCGGTGAGGCCCGCGCCCCAGACGAGGGTGCGGGTCGGGATGACCTCGCCGGAGCGCAGCGTCACCCCGTCGGCGTCGACCGAGGCGACCACCTCGCCTGTGCGCACCTCGACGCCCCGGTCGGCCAGGGCGCGGCGGGCATAGGCCCGGAGGCCGGAGCGGAACATGCCGAGCAGGTCGTCGCTCGCCTCGAGCAGCACGATGCGGGCCTTGTCGGGGGGCACGCCGGGGTAGTCCTTGGCGAAGTCCTGCCGGTACAGCTCGGCCAGGGCGCCCGCGCTCTCCACCCCGGTGGGGCCGCCGCCGACGATGGCGACGTTGAGCGCCCCGGCGTCGACGAGCGACCGGTCGCGGTCGGCGTCCTCCCAGACCTCCAGCACGTGGGCCCGCAGGCGGACGGCGTCGGCCAGCGTGTAGAGCGGGAAGGCGTGCTCGTCCGCGCCCTCGACGCCGAAGAACGTCACCTTGGCCCCGAGGGCGATGACCAGGTAGTCGTAGGTCATCGGGTCGCGCCGGGCGAACGTGATCCGGCGGGCGTCGAGGTCGATGCCCGTCACCTCGCCGTTGTGGACGGTCACGTGCGGGTGCTCGTGGAACAGGTCGCGCAGCGGGTGGCCGACGGCCGACGCCTCCAGCAGGTCGGTGGCGACCTGGTACAGCAGCGGCTGGAACGTGTGGTAGTCGTTCCGGTCGACGAGCGTCACGTCGACGTCGGCCATGCCCAGATGGACGGCGGCGCCGACGCCGCCGAACCCTCCGCCGAGGATGACCACGTGCGGGCGCCGGAGCACTTCATCCACTCCCGTGACGGTACGGGCACGCTCGGGAGGAAACCTCCCCCGGATGGGGTGAAAGGGCGCTGCGCCGTCAGCCCAGCCGGACGAGCCGTGCGCGGATCGCGTCGGCCTGCCGGCGCAGCACGTCCGGGTCGGCAGGTTCGGGTAGGAACATCGCGTCCCACGGGAGCGGACCGCCCGGGGCAGGGTCGCCCGGGTAGCGGGGGACGACGTGAGTGTGCAGGTGCGGGACCCCGTTGCCCAGCGTCATCAGGTTCAGCTTCACCGGCCGGAACTCGGCGTCGAGCGCCCGGGCCGCCGCGACGACGTCACGCCAGTACCCGTCCGCACCCTCGGCGCTCAGCTCGGTCGGCTCGGCGGCATGGCCGTGGCGCCAGATGACGATGCAGTACCCCGGTAGGCGGCTGCGACGTTCGAGCCGCACCTCGGTCCAGGCCAGCTCGGCCACCGCCAGCGTCCGCTCGTCGTCGCCGCCACCGAGCGACGCGCACATCGGGCAGCCGGCGCCCGCCTTGCGCTCGTCCCAGTCGTCGGGCCAGTCCTGCGGTGCCATCGCGACACCTTGGCACAGCCCCGGCCGGCGTCAGCCGACGGCCTCGACGATCCGTAGGTCGCGCTCGGCGCCGTCGCCCAGCGCGGCCAGCGCCTGCTGGTACGCCGGGCTCTCGTAGGCGGCGACCGCCTGCTCGACGCTGTCGAACTCGATAAGGGTCGTGCGCTCCCGGAGGCCCGACTCGAACACGCGGGCCGGCAGGCCGCGGGCGAGGAATCTCCCGCCCGCGGCCTGCATCGCCGGACCTGCCAGCTCGACGTACGCGGCCAGCTTGTGCGGGTCGCGGATCTGCCGGAAGGTGTTGATCCAGTAGGCCTTGGCCATGGCCGCGGCGTGCGCCTCAGGCGAGCGCCTTGGCCTTCAGCTGCTGGAACTCGTCCTCGCTGATGACGCCCTTGTCCCGCAGGTCGGCCAGCCGGGCCAGCTCGTCGGCCGTGCTGCCGCTGCCGCCGCCGCTCGTGGCGGCGACGTCACGGATGTAGGACTGCATCGCCTGGTCCTGTGCCTGGGCCTGGGCGATGGCGTGCTCGTGCATCTTGCCGCCCCGGGCGATCAGGTAGACGAACACGCCCAGGTACGGGACGAAGATGACGAAGATCGACCAGATCGCCTTGCCCCAGCCCGACAGGTCGGGGCTGCGGAAGATGTCGCTGAAGACGGCGATCAGCAACCAGATCCAGATGACGAACAGGAAGAACCAGAGCATCGACCAGAAGACCTGGCCGGTGCCGAACCCATCCGCGAAGAACATCGCGCTTACCTCCACTTATCGGTGAATCGAGATCTCTAGATGCCGAGGATCTTCGCCTTGGCCGCGGCGAACTCCTCCTCGGTGAGCACGCCCTGGCCCTTGAGATCCGCGAGCCGGCGGAGCTCGTCGGTGACGTCGCCCGTGCCGGCGTCGGCGGGCGCGGGCGGCGGTGCAGCATAGGCCACCTGCGGCTGGGCGTACGCCTGCTGCTGAGCGTACGCCTGGTCCTGCTGCGCGTCGTCCCGCTGCTGCCAGCGTGCCGCCTGGCGCCGCGAGACGCGGTTGGACACGGCCGTCGCCGTGCCGGCGACCACCGCGGTGCGGGCCATGCCCCGGACGAGTCCCATCCCGGTCCCTCCGCCTCAGACGTCCTGCTGGGCCAGCTGCCGGACGGCCGACACGACGTCGGACGGCACCCGGGCCTGGTCGATGACCTCGCCGCCCGACGCACGCACGGCGTTCACGAACGGGATCGCCCACAGGTTCTCGACCGCGATCACGGCGATCGAGTTGCCGGGCTCGAGCCCGCTGGCCACGTCCTCGACGTCCTCTGCGTCGAGCAGGCCGCCCTCGAGCTGGCCGTCGAGGTCCACGAAGGCCGGTTCGAGGTCGGCGCCCAGCCCGGCGAGCTCGATCGAGCCGACCGTGCCGTCGTCGTCCTTGGTCACGAACAGGAGGTCGACCACCCGGACGAGCCCGCGGACCACCAGGTCGCGCAGGGCGGGCGCGATGGCGCCGTCGAACCGGTTGCCCGGGAACCCGAGCAGGATCACGTCGACCGGTCCGGCGTCCGTGCTGTCCATTTTTCGCGCGCTCCTCCGTCGTTCGCCCGCGTCGTCGGCACCCGCATGCTTCCGGGGCGGGGGGTGGGCCGGCCCCACCCGCGATGGGGTGGTGCCCGACCACTCCGCCCGCCGCCACGATGCGTGTCACCGCCCGGTGGCTGGAGGAGACAGGACCGCACGTTGAGTGACGCACCCGAGCCCGCCCAGCAGCCCCCCGAGCGGGCGACCGACCTCGTGGAGTACCTCGTGGTCACCCTGCCCGACCGCGGGGCGCTGGGGAGCGTGGTGCCGGCGCTGACCGACCTGGTGCGCGCCGAGCAGATCCGGGTCCTCGACGTCGTCGTGCTGGCTCGGGGCCGGGACGGCGCCCTCGACGTGCTGGAGGTCGGCGACCTCGACGACCTGGCGCCGCTGCGGGACCTGGCCGACGACCTCGGCCTGCTGAGCGAGAACGACCTGCGGCTGGCCTCACGGGCCGTGCGGGCCGGCGAGGTCGCGCTGGTGGTGGTGGCCGAGGACCGCTGGGCCGAGCAGCTGTCGCTGGCCGCCAGGCGGGCGGGCGGCCAGATCGCGGCCGGCGAGCGCATCTCGTCGCTGCGGGTCGAGGCCGCCGCCGCGATGGAGCCCGACGACCCCGGAGGCTGACGATGCACCACAACCGCCCCTCCCGCCGGCAGAAGCCCGACCTGCTGGTCCGGCCCCCCTCCCGCCCGGACGCTCCCCAACGCGGCTGGGAGGCGATGGTCGATCCCGTGGCCGCGCTCGCCGAGCTGGCCGACCTGCTCGTGCGCGGCCTGATCACCCAGCGCGAGTTCGCCCGCCAGGCGGCCAAGGTGGTCGCCGCGGACGTCTCCGGCGGGCTCAGCGCGGCGGCACCGCCGTCATGCGCCGGGCGACCTCCGCCGCATCGGCGCGGGAGCCGACGCCCAGCTTGCGGTAGATCGTCTTCAGGTGGAACTTGAGGGTGTTGGGGGAGACGTAGAGCTCGCCGGCGATCTCCCGCACCGTGAGCCGGCTCGCCAGCAGGCGCAGCACGTCGCGCTCGCGGTCGGTGAGCGTGGCGACCGGGTCGCCCGGGGTCAGCACCGCCCGCCCGGGGGCGGGGAGCGCGGCGCGCCGCAGCCGGTCGATCCAGCTCTCCGGGACCCGGTGCGCGGCCCGTTCGACCAGCTGCACGACGTCGGGGCCCTCCGCGGCCACGGTCCGCAGCAGCCCGAGGCCGGCGGCCCGCCCGGCCGCGGCCGCCGCCAGCCGTAGCGCCTCGTCCCGCCGGTCGACCGCCCGGGCCAGCAGCAGCGCCCGCACCACCTCGTGGCGGGCGCAGCGGGCGACGGCGGCGCCGAGCGCGGACCTGGCGTCGGCCCGGTTCCCGACGGCCAGGTCGACGCGGGCGGTCGCAACGGGCCCCCAGAACGGGTCGTCGATCTGGTCGGACCAGCGCCGGGCCTCGCCGGCGGCGCCCTCGGCCAGCGCGACGAGGGTCCCCGACCGGGCCAGCCAGTTGCGGGCATCCGGCCCGAGCGGCCCGTCGTCCACCAGCGCCTCGGTCCGCCCCAGGTCGTCGCGGGCGGCCGCGACGTTCCCGGCGTCGAGGTGGGCCTGCACGAGCTCGGCGGCGGCGAGCAGCTGGCAGTAGAGCATCGTGCCCGCAGGGGCGGCGGCGAGGGCCTCCAGCTCGGCAAGTGCGCGGGCCCCATCGTCGATCTCCCGGTGAGCGACCGCCTCTGCGACCCCCAGCTCGAGGCGCAGGATCGTCAGCTGGGCGACGTCGGCGGCGTGGCGGACGGCAGCGGCGACGCGCAGCGCGTCGACTGGGCGCCCGGCGAGGGCCTCCCCGAGCGCCCGGGTCCCCTCGAAGGCGAGACACCGCTCGGGGTCGCGGCTCAGCGCCAGCTCGCCCTGGCGGACCTCGTCGGCGTCCGGGTCCCAGCGCTCGGACAGGGCCACGTCGCGGGCGACCATGTTCCAGCCGAACCGGCCCAGCGGGTCGCGCCACCAGCCGTCGCCCATCGTGGTCAGCGCCTGGCTCGCGAGCAGGCCGCCGTCCACCCATCGACCGCTGACCGTGGCCCGGACCGAGTGCAGCATGGTCACCCGGGGCCGGATGGCGGGATCGGTCTCGGGCGTGTCGGCCCACCAGGTGAGCTTCTCGACCAGCTCGACGAAGCGGCGCCGGTCGACGAGCAGGTGGCACCAGGCGTACTCGAGCATGGCCGGCAGGTCGGCGTCGGCCACCTCCGGCGGGATGGCGGCGATCGTCCGCAGCACGGACGGCTCCCGGCCGGCGTCGTACAGCTCGGCGTGCTCGGCGGCCAGCAGGCGGAGCGCGTCGCGCGGGCGCCCGGCCGCCAGCAGGTGGTCGAGCGCCGGGACGGCGTCGCCGGCCGCCTCGTACCATCGGGCCGCCCGGTCGTGCCGCTCGGCCAGGCGCTCGGGCTCGTGCGCCGCCGCCCGGGCCACGAGCGCCCCCGCACCAGCGGATGGACCTCGAACGAGCCCCGCCCCGGCAGCCGGGTCACGAACAGGCCACGCGCCTCGGCCCGGCGCAGCAGGTCGCCCGCATCGCCCCGGCCGGTCAGGGCGCGGGCGAGGCTCGGGTCGATCCGGTCGACCACGGCGACGTCGGCCAGCGCCCCGACCAGCACGGGGTCCTCGCCGGCGAGCACCTCGTGGACCACGTAGTCCTGGACGAGGTCGCGGTCGTCGACGCACGGGGCGTAGACCGTGTTGCTGGCTCGCGCCGAGCGTGCCGCCAGCGCCGCCAGCTGCAGCGCCGCGGCCCAGCCCTCGGCATTGGCGACGGCCCGGCCGACCTGGCCCTCGTCCAGGTCGGGCGCCAGCCGCTCCAGGAGGACGCCGGCCTCCTCCGGCGTGAACCGCATCTCCCCGAAGCGCACCTCGCGGAGCTGGCCCCGGGCCCGCAGGCGGTCGAGGGGGAGCGCCAGGTCCCGGCGGGTCGCCACCACCGCCCGCAGCCAGGGCGGCAGGTGCTGGAGGAACCGGGCCAGCGACCCGACCAGCAGGTCGTCGTCGACCACGTGGGCGTCGTCAACGACGAGGGCGGCGTCGGGCGCGGCCCGGTCGTCGAGGTCCGCGAGCAGCGCGTCGACCGCGGCCGGGACGGCGCCCGACGTCCGCAGCGTGGCCAGGGCGCCGGCGGCGCACCCGGGCGCCAGCGGGTCGAGCGCGGTGACGACGCGGCGCCACAGCCGGGTCGGGTCGCGGTCGCCCTCGTCGAGCGACAGCCACGCCGTCGGCAGTGGCGACTCGGCGGCCCAGCCCGCGAGCAGGGAGGTCTTCCCCGCCCCGGCCGGCGCCACGACCAGGGTCAGCGGACCTGCGACGGCGTCGTCCAGCAGGTCGTGCAGGCGGGCACGGCGGACGTAGTGGGGAACCGCTCCGGGCGGGCGCGGCGTCCGGTGCGGCTCGACGGCGGGGAGGGCCACGCGGCCAGGGTGGACCTCCCGTCGCTCCCGGGGCGTCACCCCTCTGGGGTGACCCCACCCGCGCCCGGGTGGGGCCGCCCCACCCCCGGTCACGCCAGTGTGCGGGCTGGGAGATGACCATGACGAAGATGAAGCGCAAGGAGTACGAGGCCGAGCTGCGCCGGCTGCACGGCGAGCTCGTGGCGATGCAGGAGTGGGTCAAGGCCTCCGGGGCCAAGGTCTGCGTCGTGTTCGAGGGCCGCGACACGGCCGGCAAGGGCGGCACGATCAAGGCGATCGGCGACAAGGTCAGCCCACGGGTGTTCCGCGTCGTGGCGCTCCCGTCGCCGACCGAGCGCCAGAAGTCCCAGATGTACCTCCAGCGCTACGTCCCGCACTTCCCGGCCGCCGGCGAGGTCGTGATCTTCGACCGCAGCTGGTACAACCGGGCCGGCGTCGAGCGGGTCATGGGGTTCTGCACCGAGGAGCAGGCCAAGCGCTTCCTGGAACTGGTGCCGGGCGTCGAGCAGGCGATGGTGGACGCGGGGATCCTGCTGCTCAAGTACTGGCTGGAGGTCGGCGAGGACGAGCAGACGAAGCGCCTGCAGAGCCGCATCGACGACCCCCGGAAGATCTGGAAGCTGTCCGACATGGACCTGCGCTCGTACACCCACTGGTACGACTTCGCCCGCTGCCGCGACGAGATGTTCGCGGCGACCGACACCACGTTCGCGCCGTGGTACGTCGTGCACACCGACGACAAGCGGCGCGGCCGACTCAACCTGATCACGCACCTGCTGAGCCAGGTTCCCTACGAGCCCCTGGCGCACCGCGACATCGAGTTGCCGAAGCGCGACGAGCCGGGCGACTACGTCGACCACGAGCTCGCCGGCCAGCCCATCCCGACGCCGTTCTGATGTTTTTGTCCCTGGAAGTGGTCGCCATGGCGACCACTTCCAGGACAAAACGCGTCAGGTCTAGCCGCCGAGCACCATCTCTCCCGCCTCGCTGGGCTCGGGGTCGGGTTGGCGCATCATGCGGAACGAGTTGGCCAGGCCCGCGAGGCCGGCGAGCAGCGGGATGCACAGGGCGACCTGGAGCGCCCGCGGCCGGGCGTCGGTGTTGATGCGGATGACCTCGTCCTGGATGTCCTGCGGCTGGCCCTCCAGCTGGGCGTCCAGGGCGGTGTTGCTCATCACCTCGGCGTCGTCGTCGAGGGCGTCCGCGACCTGCTGCTGCTCGTCCTGCGGCAGGACCTGGCTGGACTCGGCCATGTTGGTGAACACGAGCGACAGCGTCGCCAGCATGATCGCCCCGGCGAACGCCAGGCCGAACGACAGGCCGAAGCTGCCCGCCGCCGAGTTGACCCCCGCCGCCTCGCTGACCCGTTCCTCTTCGATCGGGGACAGCGTGTAGTTGTTGAGCTGCGAGACGAGCAGACCGAGCCCGCAGCCCACGACGATCAGCGGGACGACCAGCCACCAGCCCGACGTCGCCCGCGGGACGATCGGCAGCAGCACCGCCATCCCGGCGCTCACCGAGCGCGAAGCCCGCGCGGATGATCGCGGCGGGGCGCCGCCGGCCCGCCCGGCGTCCGGCCACCAGCGCCATGGCGAACATGCTGAGCGACAGCGGGGCGATCGACAGGCCGGCCTGCATGGCGTTGTACTCCAGCACCATCTGCAGGAAGATCGGCAGGGCGATCATCGTGCCGCCGAGCGCGATCTGCTGGAGCATCTGGCCCGTGACCCCGTAGCGGAACAGCGCCGAGCGGAACAGGTCCGGGTCGAGCAGGGCCGGCTTGCCCGCTCGCTTGCGTCGGGGCAGCCACCACACCAGCCCGCCCAGCGCCACCGCACCCAGCGCCATGATCGCGACCACCGACTCGCCGCCCTCCTGCCACACCAGGATCCCGAGGACGATGCCGCCCATGCCCAGCACCGACAGCAGCGAGCCGACCACGTCGACCCCCCGGGGCCCGGTGTAGGGGACGTCGCGCACGAGGCCGATGCCCGAGAGCACAACCGCGATGATGACGACCTCGAAGGCGAAGGCCACCCGCCACGACAGGTAGGTCGTGATGGCGCCGCCGAGCAGCGGCCCGACCGCGGCGGCGACGGCCGCAGCCGCGCCCACCAGGGCGTACACCTTCCTCTGCGCGGTTCCCACGAAGTTCCCGTGGATGAGCGACTGCATCGCCGGCAGCAGCAGCGAGGCGCCCAGCCCGCCGATGATCGCCCAGAACACGATGATGGCGGTGAGGCCCTGGGCGACGGTCATCGCCAGGGCGCCGATCGCGTAGCCGAGCAGGCCCAGCACGAAGGCCCGCTTGCGGCCGATCAGGTCGCCGACCTTGCCGCCGATGAGGATGAACGCCGCCGACACCAGCGCCTCCAGCGCGATGGCCGACTGCACGCCGCTCACCGTCGTGCCGATGTCCTGCACGACCGCGGAGATCGACACGTTCATCAGCGACGTGTCGACCACCAGCACGAACATGGCCGCCGCCAGGCGCAGGGCGACCCGGAGGTCGACGGACGCCTCGCCGCCGGCGGCCGCGGGCGTACCCGCGTCGGTCATGCGTCGCCGGGATCGACCCGGCGCACGATGAACTTGCCGATCTCGGCCAGCACGACGTAGCCGATCACGGCGATCAGGCAGACCCGCCACTGGGGACCGGTCAGCTCGGCGGTGTCGAAGATGCGCTCCAGGATGTTGAGCGTGGTGACCAGCACCGTCAGGGCGAGTGACGCCAGCATCAGCTTGTTGAACCGGGCGTTGGCGATCGTCGCCATGGCGGAACACGCTGTTGCGCGGGTCGCGCCACTCCACCGAGCGCGGCGATGTGCAGCAGCGCGGTGGTGACCAGCCCCATCGTCGTCGCGACGAGCAGCCCGTAGCGGTCCTCGCCGTACGCCACGACGGCGAGCACGCCGATGGCGATCAGCAGCCCGGCGAATCCGAGTCGCGCCGCGAGCGGCCGCGGGATCACCGGATCGTCCGGCGACCGGGGCTTGCGCTGCATGAGGCCCGGCGACGGGGCGTCGAAGCCGAGGCCGATGGCCAGCAGCACGTCGATGGCGAAGTTGATGTAGAGGATCTGCAGCGGCGTCAGCGGCACGCCGTTGGCGATGTCGAACACACCCGCGCCCACGAAGGTGAGGATGAAGCCGGCGAGCATGATCATCTGGACCCGGATGTACTTCATCAGGTTGTCGTAGAGGCCCCGGCCGCCCTCGACCGCCGTCACGATCGTGGCGAAGTTGTCGTCGGTGAGGATCATCTCGGCGGCGTCCTTGGTGACCTCCGTGCCGGTGATCCCCATGGCCACGCCGATGTCGGCCCGGGTCAGCGCCGGCGCGTCGTTCACGCCGTCGCCGGTCATCGCCACGATGTTGCCCTGGCCCTTGAGGATGCTGACCAGGCGCACCTTGTCCTCGGGGGCGACGCGGGCCACCACGCCGATCTCGTCGACCTGGGCGTTCAGCTGCGTCGTCGGGCAGCGCCGCGAACTCGGCCCCGGTCATCGCCCGCCCCTCGATGCCGAGCTGGCCGGCGATGGCGGCCGCGGTGGTGGCGTGGTCGCCGGTGATCATCCGCACGCGGATGCCGGCGTCGTGACACAGGGCGATGGCGTCCTTGGCCTCCTTGCGGGGCGGGTCGACGATCCCGACCAGCGCCAGCAACTCCAGCTCGGCGATCAGGGCGAGCAGATCGCCGGACGGGTCGAACGTGGCGGGGTCGAAGTCCCGGCGGGCCACCGCCAGCACCCTCAGGCCCTCGCTCGCCAAGCGGTCGTTCTCGGCCAGCACCCGGTCGTGGCCGGCCCCGGCCAGGGGGGCGGTCACGCCGTCCTCGCCGAGGTACTGCGTCGACCGGGCCAGCAGCACGTCGGGGGCGCCCTTGACGAAGCACCGGACCACCCGGCGTCCGCCGGCGTCCATCTCGTGGAAGGTCGCCATCAGCTTGTACTCGGCGTCGAACGGCACCTCGGCGAGCCGCGGGTAGGTGCGCCGGGTCTCCTCGACGTCGATCCCGCTCTTGGCGGCCAGCACGACGAGCGCGCCCTCGGTGGGGTCGCCGATGCAGGCGCCGTCGCGGATGACCGCGTCGTTGGCCAGCGCCATGGGCAGCGTGTACTGCTCCAGGTCGGTGTCGCTGGTGCCCCCCACCCGCAGGATGCGCCCGGTGGTGGCGTAGCCCTCGCCGTCGACGCCGTAGCGCCGCCCGACGGTCACGAGCTGGCGGGCCGTCATCTGGTTCAGCGTGAGCGTCCCGGTCTTGTCCGAGCAGATCGCCGACGTGGAGCCGAGCGTCTCGACCGACCGCAGCCGCTTGACGATCGCGCCCTTGTCCGCCAGGTCGCGGGTGCCGGCCGACAGCAGGAACGTGACCACGGCCGGCAGGCCGGTGGGGATGGCGGCGATGGCCAGGCTGATGCCGACGAGGAACAGGTCGTCGAAGTCCTCGCCCCGCACCAGGCCGAGCACGACGATCAGCACCAGGGCGGCCGACGCCATGAGCGTGATCAGCACGGTGAGCTGGTCGAGCTGGCGGGTGAGCGGCGTCTTCTCCTGCTCGACGCCGCTGAGCATCCCGGAGATGTGGCCGACCTCGCTGGCCATGCCGGTGGCCGTGACCACCATCTCGCCCCGGCCCCGCGTGACCTGCGAGTTCATGTAGGCCATGTCGACCCGGTCGCCGAGCGCCACGTCGCTCCCGGTCACGGCGTCGACCGACTTGGCCACCGGCAGCGACTCGCCGGTGAGGCCGGCCTCCTCGATCTCGAGCGTGGCCGACACCAGGATCCGGCCGTCGGCCGGCACCTTGTCGCCCGCCTCGAAGCTGACGATGTCGCCGGGCACCAGCTCCTCGGCCGGGATCCCGGAGATCTCGCCGTCCCGGCGGACCCGGGCGGTCATGATCAGCATCTGCCGCAGGGCGGCGACGCTCTCGGCGGCCTTGCCCTCCTGGTGCAGGCCCATCACGGCGTTGAGCACGGTCAGGCCCAGCACGACGATGCCGGTCGACACCTCCTGGAGGGCGACGATGCTGACCACCGCCGCCCCGACCAGGACGAGCTGCATGAGGTCCTTGTACTGCCGGAGGAACGCCTTCCAGCCCGGCTCCTTGGCCTCCTCGGCGAGCTTGTTGGGCCCGTAGCGCTCGCGCCGCTCGGCGACCTGGGCCGCGCTCAGGCCGACCGCCGGGTCGACCTCCAGCCGGCGGCACGCCTCGTCGGTCGCCAGCCCATACCAGTCTGTCTGCTGATCCTCCGCCGTGGGGGGCGGTCACGGTCGCGGTCATGGTCGTCTCCGGCTCAGGCCGGCGCCTGCACGTCGGGCGTCGGGCGGCCACCATACGTGGCCAGGGCGTACACGACGAGGATCGCCAGCGTCACGCTGAGGATCGTCCAGAACGGCTCGAAGTAGATCCAGGGGAGGAACGACACCGCGGCGACCGCGGCGACGACGATCCCGATCCAGCGCGCCCACTCGGACCCGGTGATCACCGCCGCGCCGGCCAGGATCAGCACGATGCCGACGACCAGCCAGACCACGCCCCACGAGGTGAGGTCTCCCTCGAACAGGATGGTCTGCACCCGCTTGGAGATCGCGCCGTCGTCGTCGTACTTGAAGGCCCACAGTGCGTCGAGGACCTTGAAGATCCCGCTCAGGATGAGCAGGGTGGCGGCGAACGTCAGCCACCCCGTGCCCTTCGGCGCCGAGGCGCGCTCGTCGTAGAGAACGTCCACTCCTACCTCCTCGTCGGCCTCCCGACGGTCGCGCCGGCGCGGGTGGGCGGCCACCACCCCGGCATGGGTGGGGGCGGCCCACCCGCCTGAGACGCATCGTCGGTACGGCACAGTCCGGACACGGGAGCGAGACGAATGTTCAGCCTGCGCAACCGCAGCTTCCTGAAGGAGATCGACTTCGAGCCGAGGGAGCTGCGGCACCTCCTCCAGCTCTCCGAGGCCCTCAAGATCGCCAAGTACGCCGGCACCGAGGTCCGCCGCCTCGAGGGCAAGGAGATCGCCCTGATCTTCGAGAAGACCTCGACCCGCACCCGCGTCTGCGTTCGAGGTCGCGGCCTTCGACCAGGGCGCGCACGTCACCTACCTCGACCCGTCGGGCTCGCAGCTCGGCCACAAGGAGTCGGTGGCCGACACCGCCCGGGTGCTGGGCCGGATGTTCGACGCCATCGAGTTCCGCGGCAACCGCCAGTCCGACGTCGAGACCCTGGCCGAGTATGCCGGGGTCCCCGTCTACAACGGCCTCACCGACGAGTGGCACCCGACGCAGATGCTGGCCGACTTCCTGACCATGCACGAGGCCAGCGGCAAGCCGTACGACGAGCTGACCTACGCGTTCGTCGGCGACTGCCGGTTCAACATGGGCCGGTCGCTGCTCGTGACCGGTGCGCTGCTCGGCGCGGACGTCCGCCTCGCCGGCCCCGCGGCGCTGGCCCCGCCGGACGACGTGGTTGCGATCGCCCGGGACATCGCCGGGCGGACGGGGGCGCAGATCACGGTCACCGAGGACGCCGCCCAGGCGGTCAGCGGCGCCGACTTCGTCCACACCGACGTGTGGGTGTCGATGGGCGAGTCCAAGGACGTGTGGACCGAGCGGGTGGGCCTGCTCACGCCCTACCAGGTGAACGCCTCGCTGCTGGAGAAGTCCGGCAACCCCAAGGTCAAGTTCATGCACTGCCTGCCCGCGTTCCACGACCCCAACACGGTCGTCGGCAAGGAGATGATGGAGCACACCGGCATGACCGAGGGCCTCGAGGTCACCGGCGAGGTGTTCGAGTCGCCCGCCAGCATCGTGTTCGACCAGGCCGAGAACCGCCTGCACACGATCAAGGCGCTGCTCGTGGCGACCCTCGGGTGAGCGGCCGTGCGCATCCTCGTCGCACTCGGCGGCAACGCCCTGCTCAAGCGGGGCGAGCCGATGACGGCCGAGAACCAGCGGGCCAACGTCCGGGTGGCGGCGCAGTCGCTGGCGCCGGTGGCCCAGCGATCACCAGCTCGTGATCTCCCACGGCAACGGCCCGCAGGTCGGCCTGCTGGCGCTGCAGGCGGCGGCCTACAAGGAGGTCGAGGCCTATCCCGCTCGACGTCCTCGGCGCCCAGACCGAGGGGATGATCGGCTACCTGATCGAGCAGGAGCTGGGCAACCTGCTGCCGCCCGAGGTGCCGTTCGCCACGCTGCTCACCATGATCGAGGTCGACACCGACGACCCGGCGTTCGCCGACCCGACCAAGTTCGTCGGGCCCGATCTACGACGACGCGCGAGGCCGAACGCGCTCGCCGCGGAGAAGGGCTGGGTCTTCAAGCGCGACGGCGAGCATCTGCCGGCGGGTGGTGCCGTCGCCGGCGCCCAAGCGGATCTTCGAGATCCGGCCGATCCGCTGGCTGCTGGAGCGGGGCGTGCTGGTGATCTGCGCCGGCGGCGGCGGCATCCCGACGACGTGGGAGCACGGGCGCGGAGCGCACGCTCGTCGGGGTCGAGGCGGTGATCGACAAGGACCTGGCCGAGCGAGCCTGCTGGCCCGCGACCTGGAGGCCGACCTGTTCGTCATGGCCACCGACGTCGACGGCGTGTACGACGGCTGGGGCACGCCCGAGCAGCGCCGCCTCGACCGGGTCACGCCCGACGAGCTGCGGGGCGAGGCAGTTCGCGGCCGGCTCGATGGGCCCGAAGGTCGACGCCGCGCTGCGGTTCGTGGAGGCGACCGGCAAGCGCGCCGCCATCGGCGCGCTCGGCGGACATCGAGGCGATCGTCGAGGGCACCGCGGGCACGTACTGTCGTGCCGGCCGCGTCCGAGCCGGCGAAGGAGGAGACGACGTGAGCGAGTTCGGCGTGCATTCGGAGGTCGGCAGGCTCCGCAAGGTCATGGTCCACCGCCCGGGCCTCGAGCCTGCAGCGGCTGACGCCGTCCAACCACGACGACCTGCTGTTCGACGACGTGCTGTGGGTCGAGCGGGCCCAGCACGAGCACGACCAGTTCGTGGCCCGGATGCGGGAGCGGGGGGTCGAGGTGTTCCTGCTCGCCGACCTGCTGGCCGAGACGCTGGCGGCGAGCGACGAGGCCCGGACGCGGCTGATCGAGCTGGTGGCGTCGGAGTACACGGTCGGCTGGTCGCTGGTCGACGAGATCCGGGCGCTGCTCGCGGAGATGCCGGGCCGACCAGCTCGCCCGCCACCTGATCGGCGGCCTGACCGTGGCGGAGGCGGGCCTCGACCTGGCCGCCGTGCGGCGCGACGTCGCTGATCGGCGCGGCGATCGACGACACCGAGCCAGTTCGTGCTGCCGCCGCTGCCCAACACGCTGTTCACCCGCGACTCGTCGTGCTGGATCTACGGCGGGCGTCTCGATCAACCCGATGTACTGGCCGGCCCGCCGGCGCGAGGCCTACAACGTCGCCGCGATCTACCGGGCCCACCCGATGTTCGCCGGCGCGGACTTCGAGTTCTGGTACCCGCCGGTGGGCGACGACGGCCGGTTCGAGATCGCCGACTTCGGCCTGGCGTCGCTGGAGGGCGGCGACGTCATGCCGATCGGCAACGGCGCCGTGCTCATCGGCATGAGCGAGCGGACCCAGGGCCGGATGATCGAGCAGATCGCCAAGGCGCTGTTCGCGCAGGGCGCCGCCGAGCGGGTGATCGCCGCCGTGATGACCAAGGACCGGGCCCACATGCACCTCGACACGGTCTTCACCCTGCTCGACCGGGACAAGGCGACGGCCTACCCGAAGGTGGTCGAGCGACATCCGGGCCATCAGCCTGCGGCCCGGCGACAAGGCGGGCGACTTCCACGTCACGGTCGAGGACGACTTCGTCTCGGCGCCGTCGCCGACGCCCTCGGGGTCGCGCAAGCTGCACGTCGTCGAGACCGGCGGCGACGCCTACCAGCAGGAGCGCGAGCAGTGGGACGACGGCAACAACGTCGTCGCGCTCGAGCCCGGCGTCGTCGTGGCCTACGAGCGCAACACGTACACGATCGCCAAGATGCGCGAGGCCGGGGTCGAGGTGATCGAGATCGCCGGCTTCGAGCTGGGCAAGGGCCGCGGCGGCGGCCACTGCATGACGTGCCCGCTGCTGCGGGACCCGGTCGTGACGGGGCGGCGGTGGTGACGCACGACGCGGTGCGCTGGATGGTCGTGGCGCTGGCCGCGCTCGGCCTCGTCCTGCTGCTCGCCTTCGCGCGCGACGACCCGGGCGTCGGCGGCGCGCTTCCCCGATCCCGAGGATGTCGCGCGTCGTCGGTGATCAAGACCTAGGCCGACGGTGGACGCCGACATAGGCCAAGGGGCGGCCGCCGAGCCGCGAGCCCCGAGCTTCCTCGACGCGCTCGCTCCCGGTGGTCGTGCTCATCGTGCTGCTCGTGCTCACGATCGTGCTGTTCGGCGTCGACGCGACCGACGGGCCGCTGCAGGTGGCGCTGCTGGCGAGCGCCGTCGTCGCGGGCCTCGTCGCGCTCAAGAACGGCTACACCGCGGCCCGCATCCGCGACGCCGCGGTCGGCGGGGTGTCCTCGGCCATGGGCGCGATCTTCATCCTCCTGGCGGTCGGCGCGCTGATCGGCACGTGGAACATGGCCGGCACCATCCCGACCGTCGTGTCGTACGGCATCGCGCTGCTGCGGCCCGGCATCTTCTACCTGGCCGTCGCGGTCGATCTGCGCGCGTCGTCGGCATGGTCACCGGCAGCTCGTGGACGACCGCCGGCACCCTGGGGGTGGCGTTCGTCGGCATGGCCCCGATCCTCGGCGTGTCGACCGCGATCGCCGCCGGGCGCGGTCATCTCCGGCGCCTACGTGGGCGACAAGATGACGCCGCTGTCGGAGACGACGATCCTCGTCCCGAGCCTGGTCGGCGGGGTCACCACCAACGAGCACATCCGGGGCGATGATGTGGACGGTCGTCCCGTCGTTCGTGCTGGCGCTCGTGGTCTTCCTGGTCATCGGGCTCTGGCCGATCCGGCCTCGGCCGCGATCGACACCGACGCGGCCCGCGACGTGCTGGCGCACGGCGTTCAACATCTCGCCGCTCAACCTGCTGCCGCTGCTCCTGCTGATCGTGCTCGCGCTGCGGCAGGTCGCCGCCGTTCCTCGCCATCTTCGGGGTCGCCCTGTTCTCCGGCGTCCTGGCGTCGTTCACCCAGCCCGACGTCGTCGAGGCGTTCGTCGACGAGCCCGGACCAGGGTGCGCTGCTCGACGGCATCGAGGCGATCTACGACGTCGATGGCCAACGGGTTCGTGTCGACGAGCGGCAACGCCAAGATCGACGACCTGTTCTCGCGGGGCGGCATGGCGAGCATGCTGACCACGGTCTGGCTGATCCTCGGGCGCGCTCAGCTTCGCCGCGATCATGGAGGAGGCCGGGTTCCTCGACCGGCTGATCGCGCCCGGTCGTGCGCCGGGCCCGGTCGGACGGCGCGCCTGATCGCCTCGGTCGTCGGCACCTGCATCGGGCTGAACATCGTCGCCGGCGACCAGTACGTCGCCGACGTGCTGCCGAGCCGGGTCTACCGGGGCGAGTTCGCCCGCCGGGGCCTCGCCCCGCGGATGCTGTCCCGCACGGTCGAGGACACCGGCACCGTCACGTCGCCGCTCGTGCCGTGGAACAGCTGCGGCGCGTACATGACCGGCGTGCTCGGGCGTCCCGACCATCAGCTACCTGCCCGTACGCCTTCTTCAACCTCCTCAACCCGCTCGTCGCGCTGGTCTACGGCGTTCACTCGGCTTCCGCATCGAGCACGTCGAGCCCACCGGCGGCGCCGGACGCCGAGCCGGTGCCCGCCGCTGGAGGAGATGGCCATGTCGAGTGACGTGCAGACGACCCCCGACGACGCCGGCCCGTCGCGACCGACGCCGGCGGCGACGGCGGGGGCGGCGGCGACGACGCCGGGACCGAGGTGCACAAGCCCCGGTTCACGCTGCCGTCCGCCTACACGATCCTGTTCGTCCTGATCGTGCTCACCGCGATCGCGACCTGGATCATCCCGGCCGGCCGGTACGACCTCGACGAGGACGGCTCAGCCGATCCCCGGCACCTACCACGAGATCGAGCCCGACCCCCAGCGGATCGTCGCTCGACTCGCTCAAGGCGCCGATCAACGGCATGTACGGCATCGAGGACCCGACGACCGGCAACATCGACGTCTGGAACAACGGCGAGCTGTTCGGCGCCATCGACGTCGCCCTGTTCATCCTGGTCATCGGCGGCTTCCTCGGCGTCACCATGAAGACCGGGGCCATCCAGGCCGGGATCGCCCGTGCTCGTGCGAGCGGCTGCACGGCCGCGAGCGGCTGGATGATCCCGATCCTGATGATCGTGTTCGCGATCGGCGGCACGACCTACGGCATGGCCGAGGAGAGCCTCGCGTTCTACGTGCTGATCATCACGGTGATGATCGCCGCGGGCTACGACGCGCTCGTCGGGCGCGCTCGGTGCTCCTCCTCGGCTGCGGTATCGGCGTGCTCGGCTCGACGATCAACCCGTTCGCCACCGGCATCGCCTCCGGCTTCGCCGACATCGCCATCGACCGACGGCCTCGTCCTGCGGCTCGTCATCCTCGTGGTCGGGCTGGCCATCGGCATCTGGTTCGTGCATGCGCTACGCCGACGCGGGTGCAGGCCGACCCGTCGCAGATCGCTGGTCTACGACAGAAGGCGGAGAACGAGGCGCACTTCTCGGCGGCGGTCGACGACAGCAGCGGCGAGGTCGTCCTGACCGGCGCGCCACAAGGTCGTGCTCGTCCTGTTCTTCCTCGGCGTTCGTCGTCATGATCTACGGCGTCATCCCGTGGGAGGACCTCGGGATCGGCCTGCCCACCCTGTGGTGGTGGTTCCCGGAGATGACGGCCTCGTTCCTGCTGTTCGCGATCATCATCGGCCTGGTCGGCAGGATGGGCGAAGGCGAGCTGACGTCGACGTTCGTGGACGGCGCCCGCGACCTGCTGGGCGTGGCGCTGATCATCGGCCTCGCCCGGGGCATCACGGTGGTCATGAACAACGGCGCAGATCACCGACACGGTGCTCCACTGGGCCGAGCAGGCGCTCGGCGACGTCGGCGAGGCGGCGTTCGCGGTCGTGATGTACGTCCTGTTCCTGCCGCTGTCGTTCCTCATCCCGTCGTCGTCGGGCCTGGCCACGGTGGCGATGCCGATCATGGCCCCGCTCGCCGAGCTTCGCCGGCGTCGACCGCAGCCTCGTGGTCACGGCGTACCAGAGCGCGTCGGGCCTGCTGAACCTGGTCACCCCGACGTCCGCGGTCGTCATGGGCGGCCTGGCCATCGCCCGGGTGCCCTACGGCAAGTACCTGCGATTCGTCTGGCCGCTGCTCGCCATCCTGGCCGGCCTGACCGTGGTCGTCCTCGCGCTCGGGACACTTCTGCCCTAGAGCCGCGATCGTCGAGACCCAGCTGATTCGCTGCGGCGGCGCACGGCGACGCTGCGTGTGACAGTCTGGCCGGGGCTGGGCGGCTGGACCACAATCAGGGGGTCGCCATGAAGAGGCGAGCTGTTGTCGGGGGGATCGCACTCCTGCTGGGCGCGACGGCGGTCGTCGCTCCGGGGGTACCGTCGCCCGCGGGCGCCCAAGCGGCGTCGAGCGGGACGCGGCTGATCCCGGCGTCCGCGACCACGAGCATCCGGTCGCAGCCGATCGGCGTAGAGGGGATTCAGCAGCCCGAGATCCGGGTGGGGCGCCCGGAGGAGGAGGCCGGCTCGGTCGAGACCGACATGACCGCGGTCGCACCGCAGGGCGAGGCTGGCCAGTTCAACCGCGAGCACCCGAACCACCGGAACGCGTTCCCGCCCCAGCCGCTCGACGCGCCCCGGGTGCAGTCGAGCGCCGTGGCGGCCAGCGACGCCGCGGCCAGCGTGCCGGGGCTCAACCACCGCGACCAGCGGCTGGCCAACGGCGGCAACCAGTTCTCGCTCGAACCGCCCGACCAGGCTCTCTGCGCCGGTGGTGGGTTCGTCGTCGAGGCCACGAACAGCGTCATCCGCGTGCACGACCGCACCGGGGCGGCGCTCACTGGCGTCCAGGACCTCAATACCTTCCTGGGCTACCCGGCGGCGATCAACCGCACGACTGGCGAGATCGGCCCGCAGGTGATCGACCCGATCTGCCACTACGACCCCGACTCGAACCGGTTCATCGTGGCCGACACGACGCTCGGGTCCCTGCCCAACGGCGACTTCACCGGCAAGAACACCATCGACGTGGCCGTGTCCAACACCGGCGACCCGACCGGCGCCTGGACCGTCTACCGCATCCCGGCGCAGAACGACGGCACCGACGGCACGCCCGACCACGGGTGCAAGGATGAGGACGGCGTCTCGCACGGGCCCTGCTTCCAGGACTACCCGCACATCGGCGGCGACAAGAACGGGATCTACATCTCGACCAACGAGTACGACCTGTTCGGCCCCAACTTCAGCGGCGGCCAGGTGTTCGCGTTCTCCAAGCAGGAGCTCTCGGCCCACGGGCCGACCGTGCGCGTGACGCTGGTCGAGAACCTGACGGTCGGCGGCACGCCGGGCTTCACGGTCTGGCCGGCGACCTCGCCGGCGGGGCAGTACTCGAACGAGCGGGGCGGCACCGAGTTCTTCCTCAGCACGATCGCCGGCGACGGCACCGAGACCGGCAACCCGACCGGCACGGCCCGCAAGATCGGCGTGTGGGCGCTGACCAACACGTCGTCGCTCAACTCGGCGACGCCCGCGCTGAGCATGCGCAGCCGGCTGATACCCAGCGCGGTCTACGTGTTCCCGCCCACGTCCGACCAGCAGACGGGCGACTTCCCGCTGGGCCAGTGCGTCAACGACACCACGCGGCCGACGCAGTTCGGGACCGGCTGCTGGAACCTCTTCTTCCTCGACGAGCCCGCGCACGACGAGGTCATCTCGACGCCCGACTCGCTCGACACGCGGATGCAGCAGACGTGGTACGCCAACGGCTCGCTGTGGGGCTCGGCGGGAACCGCGGTCAACGTGAACGGTGAGATCAAGGCCGGCATCGTGTGGTTCAAGGTCCACCCGGTCGTGAGCGCCAACGACGTCGCCGGTTTCGTCGAGCGCCAGGGCTACCTGGCCCTCGCCGACAACAACCTGTCGATGCCGGCGATCGCGCTGACGCCCTCTGGCCGCGGCGCAATCGCCTTCACGGTGATGGGGGAGGACCACCACCCGACGGCGGCGTACGCCCGGATCAACCAGCGCGGCCAGGTCGGCCCCATCCAGTTCGCGGCGGCCGGTGTCGGGGTGGATGACGGCTTCACCAGCTACAAGGCGTTCGTGGGCGACCCACCCCGCACCCGCTGGGGCGACTACGGCGCCGCAGTCACCGACGGCAACGACATCTGGCTGGCGTCGGAGTACATCGCCCAGACCTGCACGCTCGACCAGTACCTGACCGGCGCGATCGGCAGCTGCGGCGGCACCCGCACCTCCCTCGGCAACTGGGCCACCAGGCTCACGAAGCTGGGAACGTAACACCCGGGCAACCGCGTTTTGTCCCCGGAAGTGGTCGCTATGGCGACCACTTCCGGGGACAGAAGATCGTCCGCGGGACGCGCGTTGCGCCTCCTGGCTAGCGGCGGGTGAAGCGGGCGACCGCCAGGGGGGCGCAGACCAGCACGATCCCCGCCGCCCAGGCCAGCGACGCCACCACGTAGTGGCCGGTGGTGTGGCCGAGCAGGGCCTCGGCCTCGGGGCCGCCGGTGAGGCAGCGCACGGCGTTGACCATGGCGGTGATCGGCTGGTGCTCGGCGACGGGCTGCATCCACGACGGCATCGTCGAGGTGGGCACGTACGCGCTCGACACGAACGTCAACGGGAAGACCAGCATCGACAGGCCCTGGGCCGCCTCGGCGTTGCCGGCGACGAGGCCCAGTGCGA
The DNA here is from genome assembly GCA_963739835.1 of uncultured Acidimicrobiales bacterium. Taxonomy (GTDB): domain Bacteria; phylum Actinomycetota; class Acidimicrobiia; order Acidimicrobiales; family VFJN01; genus ZC4RG19. The sequence goes on along the minus strand of CAVUBW010000012.1, from coordinate 312,014 downwards.
TGAAGAGCCACTCGAAGGCGAACCCGAACAGCACGAGCAGCCCGAAGGCCGCCAGCCCGTGGGGCACGTCGGTGGACAGCCGGAACCCGGTGGCGAAGCCGACGGCGGTGGTGACCGCCAGGGTCCACAGCAGCAGGCCGCTGTCGGCCAACGCCCGGCCGACGACAGCCGCCGCCCGGGGGATGGGCAGCGAGCGCAGCCGGTCGAAGAAGCCGGACTGGGCGTCCTCGGCCACCCCGGTCGCCGAGCCGGTACCGGCGAACAGGATGGTCGTCGTGACGAACCCGGGCACGAGGAACCTGACGTAGTCGAGCCCGCCCGAGTCGATCGCGCCGCCGAACACATAGCGGAAGATCAACAGGAACAGGACGCCCTGCACCGTGCTCACGACGATGAGCTGGGGGGTGCGGACGAACTTGCGGACCGTGCGCCGGGCGACGGCGAGCGAGCTGGCGGCGAGGCCGGCGCCCACGGCGGTGGCGGGCCCGGCGGGGGGATCGGTGATGGTGGTCGGGACGATGGTCGCGGTCATGTCGGTGCTCCAGTCAGGCTGCGGTGGGCGGGGATGCCGGGTCGGCGTTGCCGGTCAGGGTGAGGAAGACCTCGTCGAGGGTGGGTCGGCGCAGGGCGATGTCGTCGACGGCGACGCCCCTCCCGTCGAGCAGGCGGACGGCGTCGGTCAGCCGGTCGGTGCCGGCGTCGACGGCGACCGACACCCGCCGGGTGGCGGTGTCGACCCGGGGGTCGCGGTCGAGCCGGGCCAGCGCGTCGGCCGTGGCGGGCAGCGCCTCCGCGTCCCGCACGTGGACCTCGATCACGTCCCGGCCGGCCCGGGCCTTGAGCTCGGCGGGGGTGCCGGCGGCGATGGCCCGGCCGTGGTCGACGATGACGATGTCGTGGGCGAGCTGGTCGGCCTCGTCGAGGTACTGCGTGGTCAGCAGGACGTCGGTCCCGGCGGCGACCAGGTCGCGGATGGCGTCCCACAGGTCGCTGCGGCTGCGGGGGTCGAGCCCGGTCGTCGGCTCGTCGAGCAGCAGGAGGCCGGGGGCGCCGACCAGGCTGGCGCCGAGGTCGAGCCGGCGCCGCATGCCGCCCGAGTAGGTGCGGACGAGGCGGTCGGCGTCGTCGGCCAGGCGCAGCCGGTCGAGCACGGCGGTCGCCGCGGCCCGGGCGGCCCGGCGCCGGAGGCCGAACAGCCGGGCGACCATCTCGAGGTTCTCCCGGCCGGTCATCGCCTCCTCGACGGCGGCGTACTGCCCGGCCAGCCCGATCACCCGGCGCACGTCGGCCGGGCGGCGCAGGGCGTCCACCCCGCCGACCCGCAGCGTGCCGCCGTCGGGCCGCACCAGCGTGGCGACCGAGCGCACGAAGGTGGTCTTGCCGGCGCCGTTGGGGCCGAGCACGGCGGTGACGCGGCCGTGGTGGGCGGTGAGGTCGAGCCCGGCGAGCGCCTGCGTCTTGCCGAACCTCTTGGTCAGTCCGTGGGCTTCGAGGATGGAGGTCATGCCGGCACTATCACTCATCTGAGTGAGTGATGTCAATCAGATGAGTGAGTGATTTTGTTACTGGGGTGATGGACAATGGTCGGGCCGGCCGGTAGCGTGGCCGTCGTGCCTGCTCAGAGCGCCACGCCCCGCCGTTCGCCCGACCCCGCCGACCGCCAGCGCGACGCCGAGCGGACCCGCCAGCGCATCCTCGACGCCGCCCTGGCGGAGTTCGCGGCGAAGGGCGCGGCGGGCGCCCGAGTCCGCTCGATCGCCGACCGCGCCGGGGTCAACACCCAGCTCATCTCGTACTACTTCGGCGGCAAGGAGGGCCTCTACCAGGAGATCCTGCGCGGCTGGCAGCAGCGTGAGGACCGCATCGATGCGGAGCGGCTCTCCCTGGCGGACCTGGCGATCGCCTACCTCGACGTGGGGTTCGACCAGCCCGAGTTCATGCGCATCTTCCTGTGGGAGGGACTGACCGGCGCCGCGTTGCCCGACGAGGCCTCGCACGGCGAGGGCGAGGACCCCGAGGTCACGGCCTTCCGGGAGCGCCAGGCCGCCGGCGAGCTGGCCGAGGACCTCGACCCGGCGTACGTGCTGCTGCTGTTCATGGGCGCGGTGCTGACGCCGGCGTCGATGCCCCAGACGATCGAGCGGATCTGCGGCGTGAAGGCCGACTCGGAGGAGTTCCGCGCCCGGTTCGCCCGGCAGCTACGCCTGATCGCCGACCACCTGGCCGGACCGGGCCGGGGCGGTGCGGGTCAGGACCACAAGCAGAACGGGTGACCCGAGGGGTCGAGCATCACCCGCCCGCGCGCCCGGCCAGTGCAGGCTCGGACGTCTGCCGCTGCGCCCAGGGCCGGCCGACGATACTGCGGCCATGGGCCCCTTGGCGGCCGTGACGGGCTGGCGCGCGTGGCTGCTCCGACGGCGATGGATCGCGGGCGCGCTGGCGTTGTCGGACGGCTTGCTGCTGCCGGGCCGGCCCCGGAGCCGGGCCGCCGACCTGCTGCTCACCCCGGGCGGCGTGACGATCTTCGCCGCCGGCCGGTCGGCGGACCTGGCGTGGGACGATCACCGCCGCGCCGCGCACACCGACCAGCCCTCGGGCTGGCACGTGGGCGGCTACTTCTGGGGGGCCAGCCAGACCGGGATCGCCCTGGTGACCTGGGGCGACGCCGCCACGGTCATCGCGGGTGTGCGGCGCATCACCCACGCGTCGGGCACCGGTCTCCCGGGGACGGTCCCGACTGTGGCCGTGCCGTTGCAGCCGCTCGTGGCGTACGGCATTGTCGCCCAGTACGTCACGATCGAGGCGCTGTGCACGGTGCTCGCCGAGCGCCCGGCCGTGCGCGGTCGGCTGGCCGACCTCGCCCGCACCCGGCCTCTCGCTGCGGCGCTCGCGGCCTCGCGGCTCGGGCCCCGAGGGGATCCGGATGTCGTCCTTCGGTCCGGCGTCGAGGTGCTGACCGCACTGAAGGCGGTCGGCTACGTCCACCGGCTTCACGGCCGCCCGGTCCCCGGCGACCCGCTGCCCGACCGGGTGCAGGCCTACGCGCGCGTGCGCGACCATCTCGACCGCAGCCCCTATGCCCGCCGCACCGAGATCAGGCCGGAGACGGTGGCGCGGCTCGTCGGCTCCGAGTACCTCGACGTGGCGCCGTGGCCGTTCCACGCGCTGCTCAGGTGAGCGACACGGGTTGGGTCGCCACCCAGACCGCGGCCCCGACGAGGAACGCGATGCCGATCGCGAGCATGATCTCGCGCGGGCGCCTCCCGCGGAGCTTGCCCGAGACGGCGGCGAAGAACAGGGCCGTGGCGCACAGCACCACGGCCAGCAGGTAGCCGTCGGCGTGCTCGTTGGCGGCGCCCGCGGCCGCCGTGCGGGCGTTGGCGCGGGCGTCGAGCTGCTCGGCCCGGCGGGTGTCCTCCAGCCGGTACTCGGGCATCGCGAACGGGGTGGGCGGCGCGTCGGCGTCGGCGAACGGGTCCGTCGCCTGCCACGCCGCGAACGCGGGCGCGAACTCGTCCCGGAACCGCTGCTCGTAGAAGTCGGCGAGCGTGGTGTCGCCGCCGACCGTGGCATCGACCCACTGGGTGAAGGTGGCGATGTCGATCTGCGTCAGCTGGCCGGCCCGGGTCGCGGCCTCGGACGACTCGATGCGCGCCGCCGTGGCCCGGCTCGTCTCGACCGCCTGCTCGCCCCGCCAGCGCGCGCCCTGGTAGCTACTCCACGCCGTCGCCACGGCCGCCACGCTGAGCACGATCGTGGCGATCAGCTCGGTGCGGCGCAGCCGTGCGTCCTCCTGGTCCATCGGCCGCCCGCTCACGTGAAGGCGTTGATGGCCCGGGCGATGACGAGGCCGACGACCGCGAGCGAGATCAGCGACTGGGTGGCCATCGTCAGCTTCGCCCACGGGGCCAGCGGCATCACGTCGGTCGGGCTGAACGCCGTGCTGGTCGTGAGCCCCAACACGAAGTAGTCGACGTAGCGGGGACGCCAGCCGGGCGGGGCGAGCTCGGGGTTGAGGTTCTGCGAGAAGGCGAAGTCGGGATGCTCCCGCTCCGCGCGGTGGCGGGCGAGCGGCCCCCCGCTGTCGAGCTGCCAGTAGAGCAGCCCGAACACGAGGGCGTTCCCGGCCCAGACCAGGGTGCCCGACGCCAGCAGCGAGTCCGCCGACTGCGCGACCTCGGCGCCGGTGACCAGCTCGATGATCAGGATCGCGGTCGACGCCAGCGCCACGACGACCAGCAGCAGGATCAGGGTGATCGACAGGCGGCGGAACCAGCGGGCGTGCCTCCGGACGTCCTCGGGACTCGCGGCGAGCAGCACGACGAGCAGCCCGACCTCGATGGCCGGCACGATCCAGTGCGGTCCGATCGACTCGCGCCGCGGCACTGCGAGGCGCAGCACGACCGTGATGACGATGAACGCGAGCACCGCCAGCGCCACCGGCCACCTCGGCTCGATCGGGCCCGCGCCGACATCGGGGCCGGTGCCGGCGTCGCTGCGGTCCACGTCCCGAGGGTATGGCGCGCCGGCGACCGGGATACCACCCGCCCCGGGTGACCCGCGGGCGCCCGCCGGGGGCGACGATCGCGCGCACGCAACGGATAGCCCTGGGGGAGGCCCACATGGAGACGACGGGGGCGACAGGGTCGGAGGCGCCGGCGCACGCGAGTGGCTGGCTGTCCGTCGGCAAGGTCGCGAAGGTTCTGCTCTGGCTCGTGTACGCCTGGCTGATCGTGAACCTGGTGCTGCTGGTGCTGGCGTTCGTGCTGCTGCTCTTGGGCGCCAGCCCGACGGCGTCGTTCGTCGAGTGGGTGTACCGCTCGGCGCAGCGGACGATGGCGCCGTTCCGGGGGATGTTCGAGCCGATCACGCTCAACGGCGAGTCGGTGCTCGACACCTCGCTGCTGTTCGCGATGATCGTCTACTCGCTGGCGGTGCTGTTCATCCGGTGGGCGATCGACTGGCTCACGGCGAAGCTCACCCCGCCCCGGCCGGTCCGGCAGCCCCGACCGCCCGCCGCGGCGCAGCCCTGGCCGGCAGAGCCGTCGTATCCGGCCACGCCGCCCCGGCCGCAGGGGATGCCCCCGCCGTGAGCGCCGGTGCCGGCGCCGAGGCGGACGCCGACCGGTACCGGGACGTCGCGCACCGCCTGTACCAGGTGGCCAAGCCCATGCGGGTGCTGTCCGCCCTGCAGTGGCCGGTCTCGGTGCGGGAGGAGTTCCTGGCCGGCGGGGCCGACGCGCTGCCGGCGGTCGACTACCCGGACTTCGACGAGGCGCCGATCGTCGACGCGGTGGGCGACATCCGCCGGTCGATCTACCCGGGCGGCCTGGTCGACGACTGGCTGGAGTCGGTCGCCGGGGCGGTCGAGCACACCGCCCGCATGCTGGCGGCGCGGGGCAGCGAGTCGTTCCTGTCCTACAACCGGGAGCTCTACGGCACGCCCAAGACGCCGATGCGCTACGACCCGACGACGCCCTACGAGCTGGCCGAGCGGGTCCACGAGGTGCTGGCCGGGCTGGACCGCGTGGGCCTGTCGCTGGACGTCGCCCGCGACCACTCGGCCGGCGAGGTGGCCGACATCCTGCGCGCCGGGGTCACGGCCCACTTCGGCCCCGAGGACGCCCCGAAGATCGAGGTCGTCGAAGACCTGTCGGCCAACGCCCTCGCCACCGCCAGCCGCGTCAAGGTCCGGTCCGGCGCCCGCTTCACCGCCCGCGATGCCGCGCAGCTGCTCAACCACGAGGCGTTCATCCATGTGCTGACCGCGGTGAACGGCAAGCACCAGCCCGACCTGCCGATCCTGGCGGTGGGCCACCCGGGCACCACCCGGACGCAGGAGGGCCTGGCTGTCTTCGCCGAGTTCGTGTCGGGGACCCTGGAGCTCGACCGGTTCCGCCGCCTGGCGGACCGTGTCCTCGCCGTCCAGATGGTCATCGACGGGGCCGACTTCGTCGAGCTGTACCGCTGGTTCGCCGACCGGTCGCCCGGGCCCGAGCAGGCGTTCGAGAGCACCCGGCGGGTGTTCCGCGGCGGGCCGATCACGGGCGGGGCGCCGTTCACCAAGGACTGCGTGTACCTGTCGGGCTTCCTGGCGGTGAGCACGTTCATCCGGGCCGCGTTCGTCGAGGATCGGCTCGACTGCGTGGGGACGCTGTTCGTCGGCAAGCTCGACCTGTTCGACGTGCCTGCGCTGGTCGAGCTGCGCCGGCTGGGCCTTTGCCGGGGTCCCGTCCACCGCCCGCCGTGGGTGCTCGATCCCGGCTGGGCGCTGACGTGGCTCACCTACTCGACGTTCGTCGCCGACATCGACCTCTCCGCCGTGTCCCGGGCGGTCGGCCGCCTGCTCGACCGGGCGCCGCGGATCGAGCTGGAGATCGACCCGGGGCGCGCCGGTCCCACGACGCCTGGCGGCAGGGGAGAGCCGTCGAGCGACGGGTGACTCGGCGCCGGGCGGACCCGGTGGGCTCTGTCGGCTGCACCACCGCGTCCACCCGCGCCGGCCGCCCGACCCGCCACCGTTGAACCGTCCGAGGAGAGAGGCTTCTGGCTGAGACGCCAATGTCCCACGGGCCCGCGCCGCGGTCATCCGTAGCGCGACTACGTACGCGGCCCCCGCCGACTACGTAGCATGAGCCCGGGGTCCACGATCCGGCGAGGAGGTTGGGGGTGCACCTGGCGTGGCCGCTGATCGGGCGCGAAGCAGAGCTGGAGCAGGTGGCGGACGCGCTCGCGACCCGCCAGGGCGTGGTGCTGGTCGGCGACGCGGGCGTCGGTAAGACGCGCCTGCTCACCGAGGCGGTCGAGCGCAGCGAGGTCGCCGGGATGCGGGTGCTGAAGGTGCGGGCCACGCGTTCGTCGGGCGTCATGCCGCTCGGCGCGTTCGCGCCGCTGCTGCCGTTCGACGACGCCGCGTCCCTCGCCCGGGCCCGGGAGGCGATCCTGGCCCGGACGCCCGACGTGGTGGCGATCGACGACGCCCACGCCCTCGACGAGGCCTCCGCCGCCCTCGCCCACCAGCTCGTCAGCCAGGACGGCCTCCGGGTGCTCGCCACCGTGCGCCGGGGCGAGGACGTCCCCGACGCGGTGGTCGGGCTGTGGAAGGACGGGTCGTGCAGGCGGCTCGACCTAGACCCGCTCAGCCGCCCGGCGATGGACCTGCTCGTCGGCGAGGTGCTGGGCGGCCCGGTCGACGGCCAGTTCCTCCACCTGCTGTGGACCCGGACGCTGGGCAACGCCTTGTTCGCCCGCGAGCTGCTCGCCGCCGCGCTCGAGGGCGGCGCGCTCGCCAACCGCAGCGGCATGTGGACGCTGACCGGCCCGTTCGCCTCGCCGCCGCGGCTGCGCGAGCTGATCGCCGGCCGGCTCGAGGGCATGGGATCCGGCGACCGCACCGCGCTCGACCTGCTCGCGGTGGCCGAGCCGCTGCCGGTCGACGTCGTGATGGACATGGTCGACGGGCCCACGCTCGAACGGCTCGAGGAGCGGGGCCTGCTGGTGCTCGACGACTCGGCGCAGGCGGCTGCCCGGCTCAGCCATCCGCTGATCGCCGAGGTGCTGCTCGACGCCCTCGGGCCGATCCGCCGGCGCCGGCTGCTCCGCGACCTGGTCGGCGCGGTGTCGTCCCGCCCGCTCCCCGTGGACGTCGGCGACCGGGTCGTCCGCTGGCGCATCGACGCCGGGCTGGACGTGTCCCCCGGGGAGCTGCTGACCACGGCGCGGCGCTACGCCCTCGTCGACGCGGCGCTCGCCGAGTCGCTCGCCCGCCGGGCGCTGGCGGCCGAGGGCGGTCATGCCACGGCGGCGATCATGACGCTCGCCGAGGTCATGGCGGTGTCCGGCCGCCCGGACGACGCGGCCGCGCTGCTGAGCAGCCTGCCGTCCGGTTCGTCGAGCGAGCAGTGCCACCGGGAGGTCGACCTGGCGCTGGTCCTCGCCTTCGGCCTCAACCGGTCACGGGACGCGGCCGAGCGCCTGGAGCGGCTGCTGGAGGACATCGACGACGGCCAGTGGGGCTTCGTCGCCGGCCAGATCCCGCTGATCTGGCTGCTCGCCGGCGAGGTCGAGCGGGCCCGGCGGGCGGCGGAGGCCGTGCTGGACGACGAGCGCTCGTCCGAGTCCGACCGCCTGAGCGCCGACCTCGTGCTGATCCCCGCCCTCAACCTCGTGGGGAAGCCGGTCACCGCCCTGACGCGGGCGGCGGCCGCACTGCCCCGGCTGGCGGACCACCCCGCGTTCAACGAGTACATGGTCGGCCAGCTGGAGACCGCGGTGCCGACCGGCCACCGCTTCGTCGGCGACCTCGACCGGGCCGAGGACCTGGCCAACGAGACCTACGAGCGGATGACCCGCCAGGGCGCCGGGCTGCTGCGCGGCGTGTACGCCCTGCGGCTGGGCCAGATCGCCCTGTGGCGGGGCGCGCTCCGCCGCGCCGAGCAGTATTTCCTGGAGGCGGTGGTGGCGCTGGAGGGCGACGCCATGACCCGCGCCTGCGCCATCGACCACGTGCGCTACGCCCGGGCGCTGACCGGGCGGTCGGACCTACCCAGCCCCCTGGCCCCGGGCGCCATGTACGCCGTCGAGCACGAGTACCTGTCGGCCGCGGTCGAGGCCGCCGCGGGCGACCTGTCCTACGCCCGGGCCCGGGCCCTGATCGCCGCCCGCCGCGGGCTCGCCGCGGGCCACGTCGCGTACGCGATCTTCGCCCTCTACGAGGCGGCCCGCCACGGGGCGGCGCCGGCGGCCGCCGAGCTGATCGACGACCTGCCCGAGCTGGAGGGCAAGCTGCTTCCTGCGCTGGTTGCTGCGGTCCAGGCCCTGGCCGACCGCGATGCCGACGCGATGGAGACGGTCGGCGCCCGGTTCGAGGAGTTGGGCTGCCAACTGCACGCCGCCGAGCTGGCGGCGGCGGCCGCGGCGGCGTCGGCGGCGGAGGGCGCGCTCACCAGGGCGGCCCGGCTGCGCACCCGCGCCGAGCAGTTCGCCGAGCGCTGCGACGGGGCGACGACCGAGCTGCTGCGCAGCCCGGGGGGCGGCGACGGGCTGACGACCCGCGAGCGCGAGGTGGCCGGTCTGGCGGCCCGCGGCCTCACCGACGTGGAGATCGCCGCGCGCCTGTCGGTGTCCAGGCGCACGGTGGAGACCCACCTGTACCGCGTCTACGCGAAGCTCGGCGTGTCGGGCCGGCGCGACCTCGCCCCGCTGTTCTCGGAACGTGCATCCCCGCTGGTCGGGGGCTACTAGCCTCGTCGCCCGGTGGCGCGGGCGGCCCTCACGTAGGGGACGACCGGGCTGAGCGCCAGCCATTCCGGCAGCTTGGACACGATGCGGCGGGCGCCGGAGATGTCCGCGTCGCCGGCGCGGACGGCGTCGAGCAGGTCGATCTCGCCCTCCCAGACCCGGTAGAGCGTGGCGATGTCGGCCCGCACCACGGCGTCGACCTCGAAGCCGGGGTCGACGACGCAGACCGACACGTCGGCCGGCTCGACGACCAGCCAGAACAGGCGGCGGACGTCGCGCACCTCGAACTGGATCACCGTCTTGCGCTCGACCTCGACCGACGTGATGCGGCCGCACAGCCACCACATGAGCAGCTCCGGGTCGAGCTCCTCGGGCTGCGGGTCGCCGAAGGCGTGGCGGGCGCCCCACTCGGCCAGGCCGAACACGATCGGGGCCAGCTCCTGGCCGGCCTCGGTGAGGTCGTAGCCGTCCGGCGCGCGCACGATCAGCCCCGCCGCCTCCATCTGGCGTAGCCGCCGCGACAGCAGGGCCCGCGACAGCCCGGGCAGCCCCCGGGCGAGGTCGTTGAACCGGCGGGCGCCGACGAGCATCTCCCGCACGATGAGGAGCGTCCAGCGCTCGCCGAGCACCTCGACGGCGCGCACGATGGGGCAGTACTGGGCATACGTCCGCACGCCGGCCAGTGTCGCATCCCGCCGCCCGGCGGGGCGGTTCAATCTGTGAACTACCCGGGCCCGCCGTTCCTTCGTACGGTCCCCGCACGACCCCAGGAGGCGGAGACCACGATGACCATCACCGAAGCACCCCCTGTCCCGGCCGGGACCTACCCGACCCCGGTCCGGCCGGGCGACGACGAGTTCGTGCCGCTGGCGGCCCGGATCGGCGCCGTCGCGGCCCGGCACGCGGCCGACCACGACCGCGACGCCACGTTCGTGAGCGAGGCCTACGAGGCCATGCGCGACAGCGGCTACCTGGCGCTGGCCGTCCCCACCGAGCTCGGCGGCCAGGGCGCCGGGTTCCGCCAGGTCTGCTACGCGCAGGCCGAACTGGCCCGCCACGACGGCGCGACCGCGCTGGCCTCCGCGATGCACCAGTACCTGACGCTGATGCAGGCGTTCCGCTGGCGCCACGGCGCCCCGGACGCCGCGGGCGTCCTCGGCCGCATCGCCGGCGAGGGCATCGTGCTCGCCACCAGCGGCGGGTCCGACTGGTTGTGGCCGACCACCGAGGCCGTGCCGGCGGACGGCCCCGGCCCCGACGGGCCCGAGCCCGGGTTCCGGGTGACCGGCCGCAAGACATTCTGCAGCCAGTCCCCGGCGGCGACCGTGATCGCCACCTGCGCGGTGGTGGGCGAGCCGGGCGCGGGCGGCGAGGTCGTGCACTTCGGCATGCCGATGGCCGCCGAGGGCGTCCGGCTGGAGGAGACCTGGGACACCCTGGGCATGCGCGGCACCGCGAGCCACGACGTCGTGCTCGACGACGTGTGGGTGCCGGCGTCCAAGGTCACCGGCCGCCGGCCCTACGGCGAGTTCGGCGGCCCGCTGACGGCCGCGGCCCTGCACTTCGCCCCGGTGGTCGCCGCGACGTACCTCGGCATCGCGGCGGGCGCCCGCGACCACGCGATCGAGGGTCTGGGCGGAGCGGTCCGCGGTCCGCAGGCCCGCACGGCCGTGCCCGCGGTGGTCCGCCAGGTCGGGCTCATGGACGCCACGCTGCGCACCGCATGGTGGTCGCTGCTCGGCGCGCTCGACGAGCTGGGCGACGACTACGGCGCCACGGCGGCGACGATGGCGACGGTGATGGTCGCCAAGCGGATCGCGGTCGCCTCGGCGATCGAGGTGGTCGACCTGGCCGTGGACGCCCTCGGCGGCCGGGCCTACTTCCGGCGCTCGCCGCTGGAGCGGGCCCTGCGCGACGTCCGGGCCGGCACGTTCCACCCGCTCACCCCGGAGGCCACGCTGGCCTACGCCGGCAAGCTGGCCCTCGGCGACCCGGGCAGCACGGAGTAGGGCTGCCGCTGCGCCGGCCCTGGTCCGTTTCCCGGGTCAGGCCGGCGCGAAGGTAGGCCCATGACAGACGTGGATGACCGAGGCCGCACGGAGCCGCCGCTGGCCGGCGACGAGGCGGCCACCCTGCTCGGGTTCCTCGACTACCAGCGGGCGACGCTGGCGTGGAAGTGCTCGGGCCTCGACGCCGCGGGGCTGGCGGCGACCGTGGCGCCCTCGCCGTTGACGCTCGGCGGGATGCTCAAGCACCTCGCCATCGTCGAGGACAGCTGGTTCTGCCAGCGGCTGCGCGGGCGCGCGCCGCAGTCGCCGTGGGACCCGGCCGGCTGGGCGGACGACCCGGACCACGAGTGGCACTCGGCCGCCGACGACCCGCCGGACGAGCTGCGCCGCCACTGGCAGGACGCCGTGGACCGGTCGAGGGACGCGGTGGTCGAGGCTTTGGCCGACGGCGACCTCGGGCAGCTGTCCCGGCGCGGCCGGCGCGACGGGCGGACGCCGAGCATGCGCTGGATCGTGGTCCACATGATCGAGGAGTACGCCCGGCACAACGGCCAGGCCGACCTGATCCGCGAGTCGGTCGACGGCCTCACCGGCGAGTAGCCGCGAGCGCAGCCCTCAGCGCGGGGCGAAGGCGCAGAACTCGTTGCCCTGCGGGTCGGCGAGGACGGTCCAGGAGATCTCGTCGTCGGGGCGGCGCAGCACGGTCGCCCCGGCCGCCACCAGGGCCTCGACGTCGGCGGTCACGTCCCAGTGGCAGCGGTTCTTGGCCACCCGCTCGTCGGCGACCGGGACGCACCGCAACTCCATCGGGTCGAGCCCGGCGGCCCCGTGGAGCCACCGCGGCTCGCCGTCGGGCCCGGGCCCGAGGGTGCCGCCCAGCAGGCCCGACCACCACCGGGCCAGCGCCACCGGTTCGGCGCTGTCCACGCACAGGGCGAACGGCCGGGCCGGCGGGCCTCCGGCGTCGGGGTCCGGATCGGGATCGGGGAACAGGCAGAGCTCGTTGCCGTCCGGGTCGGCCAGCACCTGCCAGCGGTCGTGGTCGGCGACAAACGTGGCGCCCAGGTCGAGCAGCGGTCCGGCGTCACGGCCGTACACGTCGAGGTGGACGCGGTTCTTGCCGCGCTTGGGCTCGGGCACCCGGTTGATCCAGAGCGCATGGAGCGGGCCGCCCCGCACGACCGTGTCGCCGTCGTCGAGCGTCTCCAGGGGCATGTCGAGGGCCGCAGCCCAGAAGCGGCCCACCACCCCGGCGTCGGCCGCGTCGAGGCAGAGGTCCTTGAAGGCGGCAGCGGCCACGGCGGTCACTCGTCGATCAGGCGGCCGTGGTTGTAGTCGTCGTAGGCCGACGAGGTCGAGGAAGCCGTGGCCGCGAGTAGTTGAACAGGATCACCCGCTCCTCGCCGGTCTCCTTGGCGGCCAGCGCCTCGTCGATCGCGGCGCGGATGGCGTGGCCGGTCTCGGGCGCCGGGAGCTTGCCCTCGGTGCGGGCGAACTGCACGGCGGCCTCGAACATCTTGCCCTGCGGGTAGGCGACCGCCTCCATGCGGCCCGTCGCTGCACCAGCGCCGAGATGATCGGCGAGTCGCCGTGGTAGCGCAGGCCGCCGGCGTGGATCGACGGCGGCACGAAGTCGTGGCCGAGCGTGTACATCGGCAGCAGCGGCGTCATGCCCGGCGGTGTCGCCGAAGTCGTACTCGAAGCGTGCCCTCGGTGAGCGTCGGGCACGACGACGGCTCGACCGCGACGCAGCCGCACGTCCGCGTCGGCCACGAACGGCAGCGCGATGCCGCCGAGGTTCGACCCGCCGCCGCACGAGCCGATCACGACGTCGGGCCGCGTCTCGCCCGCGAGCGCGAGCTGCTCCTTGGCCTCGAGCCCGATGACCGTCTGGTGCAGCAGCACGTGGTTGAGCACCGAGCCGAGCGAGTAGTGCGTGTCGTCGCGGCCGACGGCGTCGCGCACCGCGTCGCTGATCGCGAGCCCGAGCGAGCCGGGGCTGGTCGGGTCGTCGACCGGTGACGGCACGACCTCGCCGCCCCACGTCTCCATGAGCACCCGGCGGTACGGCTTCTGCTCGTACGAGGCCCGCACCATGTACACCTTGCACTCGAGGTCGAACTGCGCGCACGCGAACGCCAGCGCGGTGCCCCACTGCCCGGCGCCGGTCTCGGTGGTCAGCCGGGTGATGCCCTCCTGCCTTGTTGTAGAACGCCTGCGGCACCGCGGTGTTCGGCTTGTGCGAGCCGGCCGGGCGACACCGACTCGTCCTTGAAGTAGATGCGCGCCGGGCGTGCCGAGCGCCTGCTCGAGCCGCTCGGCCCGCACGAGCGGCGTCGGCCGCCACAGCCGCAGGATGTCGAGCACCTCGCCGGGGATGTCGATCCACGGGCTCGGCGCGACATCTCCTGCTCGATGAGCGCCATCGGGAACAGCGGCGCGAGGTCGTCGGGACCGACCGGCTCGCGGGTGGCCGGGTGCAGCGGCGGCTGCAGCGGCTCGGGCAGGCGGGGCAGCGCGTTGTACCAGGCGGTGGGCAGCTTGTCGGCGGGGAGGTCGAAGCGCATCGCGGGATGGTAGGTCCCCACCCGACCGCCGCCCCGGGGGATTGTCCTACCGCGACATCGCCATCATGCCGCCGTCGACCGGGATCACCGCGCCGTTGACGAACGAGGCCTCCCTCGCCGTCAAGGTCACGATCATGTAGGCGATCTCCTCCGGGCTGCCGTAGCGGCCCGCCGGGATGTTGCGGCGGCCGTAGGCCTCGCGTGCCTCCTCCGGGATCGGGGCTGTCATGCCCGTGAGCGTGGCGCCCGGGCAGACGCAGTTGGCCGTGACGCCCCTCCGGCCGAGGTCGACCGCCAGGGAGCGCGTGAGGCCGACGACCGCGTGCTTGGACACCGTGTACGGGCCGGCGCTGCGGCCGGCCGCCAGGGCCTCGGTCGACGCGATGTTGACGATCCTGCCTGCGTCGCTCGCCAGCAGGTCGGCCACGCACGCCCGAACCGTGTTGAGCGTGCCCTGGAGGTTGACCGCCAGGGCCTCGTCCCACACCGCCGGGTACGCCGGGTCCTGCAGGTCGGCCAGCGCCGCGATGCCCGCCGCGTTGACCAGGATGTCCACCGGGCCCAACCGCTCCCGGACCCCGGCTACCGCGGCCTCGACCACCGCGGCGTCGCGCACGTCGACCGGCGGGTCGCCCGTGCGGTCGAACGTGGCCACCGCCACGCCGGCCGCCTCCAGGCCCGCGACCGTGGCGCGGCCGATGCCGCTGGCGCCCCCCGTCACGATCGCCACCCGCCGGCCGTCTCCCGTCGCCATGGCCGGACCCTACCGGGACCCCGCCGCGCCGATCTCGTCCAGCACGAACGCCAGCACCAGCGCCTCCTCCCGCCAGGCGTCGTAGCGGCCCGACGGTCCGCCGTGGCCGGCGCCCATCTCGGTCTTCAGCAGCACCGGGCGGCCGCCGCCGGCCACGGCCCGCAGCCGGGCCACCCACTTGGCGGGCTCGTGGTACGACACGCGTGGGTCGTTGAGGCCGGCCGTCGCCAGGATCGCCGGGTAGGCCCGGGCCGCCACGTTCTCGTAGGGCCCATACGACCGCATGTAGCGGTACGCCTCCGGGTCGGTGACCGGGTTGCCCCACTCCTCCCATTCGGTCACCGTCAACGGCAGGCTCGGGTCGAGGATCGTGTTGACCACGTCGACGAACGGGACCTCGGCCACGATCGCCCGGAACCGCTCCGGGCCGAGGTTGGCGACCGCCCCCATGAGCAGCCCCCCGGCGCTGCCGCCCCGGGCCGCGAGCAGGTCGGGCCGGGTGTATCCCCGCTCGACGAGGTGGTCGGCGGCGGCCAGGAAGTCGGTGAACGTGTTGCGCTTGTGCGCCAGCTTGCCGTCCTCGTACCAGTGCCGGCCCATCTCGCCGCCGCCCCGGACGTGGGCGATGGCGAACGTGACGCCCCGGTCGAGCAGCGACAGCCGGGCGATCGAGAAGCCCGGGTCCATGCTCACCTCGTACGCCCCGTAGCCGTACAGCAGCGCCGGCGCCGGCCCGTCCGGGTGGTCCCGGCGCCGCACCAGCGACACCGGCACCGCGGTGCCGTCCGGCGCGGTCGCCCACTCCCGCCGCGACTCGTACCGGACCGGGTCGAAGTCGCCGAGCACCGGTTGGCGCTTGCGCAGCGTCCGGGTCCGGGAGTCGAGGTCGTAGTCGTACACCGACCCCGGCGTCACCAGCGACGTGTAGTGGAAGCGGTAGCCGGTGGTCGCGTACTCGAGGTTCCCGCCGGACCCCCCGACCGTGTACACGGGCTCGTCGAAGGCGACGTCGTGGGCCGTCCCGCCCCCGGTCTCGATCACCCGCAGGCCCCGCAGCCCGTCCTGGCGCAGGTGGACGACGACGTGGCCGGCGAACGCCTCGGCGCCCAGGATGCGGGTGCCCCGCCGGTGGGGGATCACGTCGCGCCACTGCGCCCGCCCGGGCCTCTCGACGGGCGCCTCGACCAGCCGGAAGTCCTCGGCCTCGTCGTTGGTCACCAGCAGGAACCGGTCGCCCTGGTGGTCGAGGTGGTACTCGACGCCCTCCCGGCGCGGCTCGACCAGCGTGAACGAGCCCTCGGGGTCGCCGGCCGGCAGCACCCACATCTCGCTCGTGACCATGCTGCCCAGCGACAGGACGACGAACCGCTCGCTGCGGGTCAGCCCGACGCCGACGAAGTACCGCTCGTCGTCCTCCTGGTGGACGACCTCGTCGGTCGCGACGTCGGTCCCGAGGCGGTGGCGCCACAGCCGGTAGGGCCGCTTGGCCTCGTCGGGCGTCACGTAGAACAGCGTGCGGCCGTCGGCCGACCAGGCCGTGCCGTAGTAGGTGCCGGGGATCTCGTCCGGCAGGTGGTCCCCGGTGGCGAGGTCCTTGAACCGCATGGTGAAGATCTCGTCGCCGTCGAAGTCGACCGAGTAGGCCAGCGTGCGGTGGTCGGGGCTGACGTCGAACGCGCCGACGTCGAGGTAGGGCGACTCGCCGGCGACCTCGTTGAAGTCGACCAGCACCTGCTCGGTCGCCTCGTCGTGCTCGTCGGAGCGGCGGCACTGGATGCCGTACTGGCTGCCCTCGACCGTGCGGCTGTAGTACCACCACAGTCCCTTGCGGGCCGGCACCGACAGGTCGGTCTCCTGCGTGCGCGAGCGGATCTCGTCGAAGATCGCCTGGCGCAGGTCGGCGAGGTCGGCCACGGCGGCCTCGGTGTGGGCGTTCTCGGCCTCGAGATAGGCGACCACGTCGGGGTCGTCGCGGTCGCGCAGCCAGGCGTACTCGTCGACGACGGTCTCGCCGTGCACGGTGCGCTCGGTCGGGACGCGCTTGGCGATCGGCGGCAGGGAATCGGGGGACCCGGTCACGGCCGCCCACGCTACGGGCGGGGCGGACCGACGTGGCACCCGCTACGTTCCCGGCATGACGGCAGCGGCGAGCGACGCCACCCGAGCCGACCTGCTCGACCCGGCCTGGTGGGTCGACCTCGACCGCGTGCACGACTTCTTCAC
This sequence comes from uncultured Acidimicrobiales bacterium, assembly GCA_963739835.1. Taxonomy (GTDB): domain Bacteria; phylum Actinomycetota; class Acidimicrobiia; order Acidimicrobiales; family VFJN01; genus ZC4RG19. The sequence continues at coordinate 295,221 of CAVUBW010000012.1, read as the reverse complement.
GTGGGCGCGCCGGGAGGAGCCGGTCTACCGCGAGGCCAGCGGCTTCTGGGTCGTCACCCGCCACGCCGACCTCGTCGACGTCGAGCGGCGCAGCGACGTGTTCTCGTCGCGGGGCTCCTACCGGGTCAACCTGGCCATGGACGAGTCGAACATGATCGCCCTCGACGACCCGCAGCACCTCGAGCAGCGGCGCCTGGTGAGCCGGCGGTTCACGCCCCGGGCGGTGCTGGACCAGGATGCGTTCCTCCGCGACCGGATCGACGAGCTGCTCGACGCGGTGGCCGACAGAGGCCGGTTGGAGGTAGTCCACGACCTCGCCGCCCAGCTGCCGTCCCGGCTGACGGCCGAGCTCCTCGGCTTCCCCGAGGACCGCTGGGATGACGTGAAGTCGTGGTCGGAGCGGCTGATGCGCACCGACTCGGTCCGCCTCGACACCGACGCCCTCATGGGCGTGATCGGCGCCATCGGCGAGTTCGACCCGCTGCTGCAGGACACGGCGGCGGCCCGGCGGGAGTGCCCGGCCGACGACCTGATCTCGACCTGGGCCAACGCCGGCTACGACCCGCAGCGGCTGATGAACGAGACCGGCCTGTTCATCGCGGGCGGCGCCGAGACCACCCGGACCGTGATCGCCCGGGGCCTGGCCGTGCTGGTCGAGCACCCGGACCAGTGGGAGGCCGCGGCGGCCGACCCCTCGCTCGTCGACGGGCTGGTGGAGGAGGTCATCCGCTGGGTGACCCCGCTCAACAACATGTTCCGGCGGGTCCTGACCGACGACGACATCGGCGACCAGCCGGTCGCCGCGGGCGACCGGGTCATGCTCGCCTACCCCTCCGCCAACCGGGACGAGGCGGTCTTCGACGACCCGTTCCGGTTCGACATCCGCCGCGACCCGAACCCGCACATCGCCTTCGGCCGCGGCACCCACTTCTGCGTGGGAGCGAACCTCGCCCGCCTGGAGCTGCGCCGGCTGTTCGCCGCGCTGACCCAGCGCTGGACGAACCTGCGGGTCGTGACGCCGCCGGACATCGAGCCCAACGTGTTCGCCGGCGCGGTGCGCAGCTTCGAGCTCGCGTTCGACCTGCGCTGACGCCCGCCGGCCCCGGAGGGTCGGTACGCTCGCGCCAACCGGGGTGGGAAGCGAGGCGACATGGGCGCGGCCGTCGCACCCCCGGTGCTGGGCTGGCTGGCGGATGCCGACCAGGACGAGATGTGGGCCGATCTGGTGGAGCGCTGGCGCGCGCTCGGCCCGTGGCTGTGGCTGGCGGCCGCGGCGGCGGCCGGCGTGTGGTTCCTGGCCTACGGCGCAGTGCTCGCGTTCACCGACCCCCGCCGCGTGGCGCCGGGGGCGGCCACGCTCGACCTCGGCGGGCCCGAGCCCCCGGCCGTCGTCAACCTGATCACCCACGACTGGGAGCTCGATCGCAGCGCCGTGCCGGCCACGCTGCTCGACCTGGCGGCACGGGGCCACCTGACGATCGAGCACCCGGGCGAGCGGACGGTCGTCGGGGTCCGCCAGACGTCGGCGGCCGCCGGCGACCCGCTGACCGGTTACGAGCAGATGGTGCTCGACCACGTGCGCCGCCTGGCCGACGACACGCCCGACGGCCAGGTGCCGGCCGAGGCACTGGCGACCGGGCCGGGCGGCGCATCCGCGGCCTGGTGGCGCAGGTTCCGCCGGCTGGTCGTGCGCGACGCCAAGGCCCGGGGCGTGTCCCGCAACCGGTGGCCGCGGGCGGCCGGAGGGCCATTGTTGGTGGCGGCGGCGGTCGTCGGGCTCACGGTGGCCGTGGCGGCCTCGACGTTGGAGGAATCCGCGCATCACCGCACCGGCGCCTCCAGCCAGCGTGACAGCGACGACCCGATCAGCGGGATGGTGTTCCTGGGCGGCGGCGCGTTCCTGCTGCTCGGCGCCGCCGTGTTCGTCGTCCAGGGCCAGCGGGACACGCCCGCGGGTCGGGAGGCCGCGGCGCGGTGGCTGGGCCTGCGCTCGTCGCTCGCCGAGGACACCGTGTTCGCGGAGCACGGCCCCGCCGGCGTCGCCGTCTGGGACCGCCACCTCGCCTACGGGGCCGCGCTGGGTGTCGCCTACGGCGCCGTGCGCGAGCTGCCCCTCGGGGCCGAGGGTGACCGCGAGGCGTGGAGCTCGGTCGGGGGTCGCTGGCGGATCGTCCGCATCCGCTACCCCCGGTGGATCCCGCCCGGCTACGGCGAGCACCCCCGCCGCGTCGCCGTGGCCGGGCTGGGGCACGTGGCGGTCGGCGTCCTGGCCGTGGCCGCGACGTCGCTGCTGTCCGGCGCCGTCGGCCTGGCCGTGGCGTTGATGACGCTCGGCGTCGTGCTGGTCGTGCGGGGGGTCTGGATGCTGTATCTCGGCATCGCCGACCTGATCTCGGGCCGGACCGAGGTCGAGGGCCGGGTGCTGCGGGGCCGGGTGCGGGCGCGCTGGCGCCGGTGGGGCCGCTACGACGACCGGTCCTGGTACCTGGCGGTCGACGACGGCACGGGCGACACCGTCCGGGCCTGGCGGTTCCCGTGGGAGGTCGGCGTGAGCCAGGGCTCGGTGGTGCGTGCCCAGGTCACCCGCCGCCTGCGCCAGGCCGGCGGCGTGACCGTCGTGGTCGCCGCTCCGGAGCCCACGGCCGAGGACCCGAAGCCCCCGCGCCCGGCCCCGCCGCCCCTGCCCGGGCCCGACTGGGTCGCCGTGGTGGTCGGGGTGCCGCTCACGCCCGACCCCGACCCGGACCGCGTCCGGGGCGCGCTCGACGGCCCGGGGATGGTCGTCCGGTACCGGGGCGCCGACTCCGAGTCGGTGGAGCTGGTGTGGGTCGACCCCGACGAGATCGAGTCGTACCGCGACGACCCGACCCCCCTGAGCCATCCGGTCCCCGACGTCGGGGACGAGGCCTACCAGAACCGCTACGGCGGGGCCGTGATCGCCCGGCGGGGCCCCCACGTGCTGCAGACGACGGTCTTCCTGCGGCCCGGCACACCGGCCGAGACCCGCAACGACGTGACGGTCGCCGTGGCCCGGGCCGTCCTCGCCGCCATACCCCAGGGCGTCGGCCCGGCGTGACGCGGTAGACATCCCCGGTCGGCCGGAGGAGGCGCAGGTGGAGACGTTCGAGGGGAAGATCGCCGTCGTGACGGGCGGCGGCAGCGGGATGGGCCGCGAGCTGGTGGTCCAGCTCGCGGCGGCGGGGTGCGCGGTCGCCCTGTGCGACGTGAACGAGGCCGGCTTGGCCGACGCCGCGGCCCGGGCGACGGCGGGCGCGCCGGCCGGCACGCGGGTCACGACCCACGTGTGCAACGTGGCCGACGCCGGCGCCGTCGAGCGGTTCCGGGACGAGGTGCTCGACCAGCACGCCACCGACCACGTCAACCTGCTGTTCAACAACGCCGGCATCGGGGGCGGCGGCAGCTTCGTCGCCGGGCCGCAGGATGAGTGGGAGCGCACCTTCGGCGTGTGCTGGGGCGGGGTCTACAACTGCGCCCGGGCGTTCGTGCCGCTGCTGATCGCGTCCGACGACGGCTACCTCGTGAACACGAGCAGCGTCAACGGGTTCTGGACGACGGCGATCGCCGGCGTGCCCCACACGGCGTACAGCACCGCCAAGTTCGCGGTGAAGGGGTTCTCCGAGGCGCTGCTCGAGGACTTCCGGGTCAACGCCCCCCACCTCAAGGTGGCGGTGGTCATGCCGGGCCACATCGGCACCGACATCATCGCCAACACCCGCCGAGCCCACGGTGGCTCCGACCCCGAGAACATGACCGCCGACGAGCTGGCCGAGGCGCGGAGCCGCCTGGCCGCCCGCGGCCTCCCCGAGACGTTGAGCGACGACGAGGTGCGGGGGATGGTGCGCATGTTCGCCGACGGGTTCCGGGACCGGGCGCCGACGTCCGCCGCCGAGGCCGCGACGATCATCCTCGACGGCGTGCGGGCCGGCGAATGGCGGATCCTGGTCGGCGCCGACGCCGTCGCGCTCGACGCCGTCGTGCGGGCCGACCCAATGGCGGCCTACCAGCCCGGCGCCGACATGGCGTCGCTGCTGGCCCGGGCGTCGGCGAGCGACGGCGAGTGACAGAAGCGTTTTGTACGCGGAACTGGTCGCTCCAGCGACCACTTCCGCGTACAAAACGCGAGAGACGGGTGCAACGCCGTCAGCGGAACAGCAGGCGCTGGCGGTAGCTCGGCCGGGTGCGGTCGTAGTAGCGGTCGACCCAGCTGTCGTCCTCGCGCAGGTAGGCGGCGTCCTCGCCGCCCCGGGTCTGCAGCTTCTGGGACAAGTACCGGAAGTAGAAGTGGTTGAAGATCGCCATGAACTCGCCGAGGTAGGCGTCGGCCACCCGAGTGTCTCCGCGGATCAGCAGCATGTTCTCGTCGTTGTCCGAGACGGACTTGTCGCTGAAGTTGCCCGAGCCCGACACGACCAGCGGGTCGTCGCCCAGCGGGTCGATCAGCATGAACTTGGTGTGCGAGTAGAGGACCTTGTTGTTGAGCCCGCTCAGCCGCTCGACCGTCCAGCGGTCGAGGATGTCGGTCTTGAGGAACGACCCGACCGCCACCTTGACGTCGGTGTCCTGGTCGAACCGCACGCCCGTGTCCTCCGCCTCGAGGACCAGGTAGCGCAGCACGTTCGACTCGGGGCGGATGGCGTCGGCGATCTTGGGGTGGACGCCGAAGGGTGACGTCATGAAGAACGAGCGTTTGGCCCGCCGGGCCTGGTCGGCGTACCAGTCGATCAGCCCGAGGTCGCCGCGGGGGCTGAAGATCGGCGTCACCCCCTTGCCCAGCCGGTCCGGCGGGTCGGGGCATGCCTGCATGTTGCCGGGCCGGATGGCGGCGAACGCCGGGTCGGGCTGGAGGCGGTCCCAGTAGTCGAGGTAGGCGGCGGCGACCGCGGGGTCGCGGACCTCGTGGCCGACGTTCGACTGGCCGAAGATCCCGCCCCACGTGATGTTGGTCGAGCCGGTCCACACGGCGGTCGGCGCCCCGTCCTCGGTCAGGACGATGAACTTGTTGTGGGCGATCGCGTTGTTGGTCTTGCGGGGGATCACCAGGTCGCCGATCCCCGCTTTGCGGATCGCCGCCTCGCTCGACTCCCACACCCGGTGGCGGCCGCCCCGCTTGCCGGGCGCGCCCCGCCGGTCGTAGATGATCCGGACGTCGGCCCCGGTGTCGGCCGCAGCGCGCAGCGCGTCCAGGACATAGGGGTAGGCGAACTCGTAGACCGCCGCCCGCAGCCCGAACCGGGACCCCTTCGCCCGGCCGACGAAGTCGATGATCGCCTGGTCGAGCCCCCGGCCCAGCCAGTCGTACGCCGGGTCGCTGCGGTCGCCGTCGCGGGGTGGCCGCCCGAAGAGCCGGTTGTAGGCCTGGCTGCCCGCCACGCCCCGGTTGAAGTGGATGCCGTGGATCCCGTCGTCGGTCGCCTCGGTGGTCACGTCGACGGTCACCTCGGCGCCGGGCTCCAGCCGTTTGGGCTTGCCGTAGAGCGCCACGACCCGGTAGCGGTAGGGCCGCCCCGGCTTGACCGTGTAGTCGCCCCACAGGAACGACTGGAGCGGGTGCTCCCGGAGGCTGACCGAGTGGCCCGGCCGCACGCCGTCGGCGTTCGAGCGGAAGACCCGGAAGCCGCGCAGCCAGTAGCGCTCGTCCTCGACGGGGTCGGTGCGCTCGATCGCGAACCCGAGCAGCCCCCGCGTCTTGGGGCGCCGCATGTCGAGCCCGAGCAGCACGACGTGCGGCCCGGCGATGGCTTGCGCGCTCAGACCGTCGGCCCCGGTGGCCCGGGCCCTCATCGCCGGTGTGTCTCCGTGGGATCCTGCGTGGTCCAGCATGATGCCGGCCGGCGGGAGACGATGTCACGCACCGTACGGACAGGGGGACCATGGGACGAGCGATCCGCGCCGGCGCCGGGGCCACGGTGGTCGCCGCGGCCGCGGTCGTGTTGGCCGCCATGCCCGCGGCCGCGCACACCGAGTGGGAGCCGAACACTGCCGCCCCGGGCAGCATCATCGCCCTCAACCTGTTCGCCGAGGACGAGCAGCCCGACGCCAGCACGGTCAGCGTCGAGCTCCAGTTCCCGCAGCCGCTGACGATCGCGGAGCTCAGCCCCGGGGAGGGCATGACGGCCACTCCGGTCGGCGGTGGGGTCGGCGCCGGCACCACGGCCACCGGGGTGATGTGGACGGTCGCGCCGGGGTCACAGGACCTCCTGCTGCCGATCACCCTCGGGCCGCTGCCCGACCAGGAGGGCCGCCTGCAGTTCAAGGCCGTCCAGACCTACGACAACGGCGAGGTCGACCGCTGGATCGGCGACTGGCCGGCCGGCGCGCCCGAGCCCGACCACCCGGGGCCGGTGCTCGACCTCGTGGCCGGCGGGCCGGGGACCATCCCCGCGACGACGGCGCTCGGCGGCTGCGGCGCCGACGACCACCGCGGCCGCGCCGTCGACCACCGAGGACCTCAACGCGACAGTCACGATCGAGAGCGACGCCACCGAGACCGACGACAGCGGCTCGAACGCGCTGCCGTTCGTGATCATCGGCCTGCTGGTGGCCGCCGTCGTCGTGGGCGGCGTCGTGCTGTACCTGCGGTCGCGGAACAAGCCGCCGGCCGACCCCGGAGCGCCGCAGCCACCCGACGAGCCGCCGCCCGCGGCCGCCTGACGCGGTTGGGGGCTACCCGTCGCCTATGAAGCCCAGGCCCGGGCCCGTGTCGGTCGACTCGGGCGGGGCCGGGTCGAGGGCGAAGATCCTCGTCTTGCGGCCTTCGGCGCTGTCCTCGTGGACCAGGCGCAGACCGTTGGCCTCGGCCGTGGCGCCCGTCTGGTCGGTGAGCAGCGGCATGATCTGGGGGCGGACGCGGCCGGCGCTCGTCTGGTCGACCACCATGTAGCGGACGCCGTAGTGGCGGGCGAAGTCGACGATCTCGTCGAGGTCCGCGTACGGCAGCGCCACCGCCGGGCGTCCCACGAAGTACTCGACCACGAAGCTGCGGGTCATGAACCGGTCGCCCGGCTCGCTGTGGTCGGCCAGCCACTCGCCCGCCCGCTGCTGGTCGGTCTGGTCGACCGGGTGCCACCAGCCGCCGCCGCCGACGAACGCGCCCACCGAGCCGATCACCAGCAGCGCCGCCGTCAGGGCCGCCAACGGGCGGAACCAGCGGGTGCTGAGCGCCGCGAGCTGGGCGCCCGCCAGCACGGCCGCCGCCGCCGTCGTGACCACCAGGTAGCGGGGCTGGACGAAGAACGCCAGCGACGTCGCCACCGGCACCAGACCGACCGCCGTGACCAGCAGCGCCGCGCCCTGGCGGCGCAGGCGCCAGGCACCCCAGGCGGCCAGGCCCCACACCGGCAGCGGCAGCAGCCACCAGCCGACCACGTTGCGGCCAAGCTCGCGGACGTTGGTCACGACGATGCCCGCGTAGCCGGCCGGATCCTGCTTGGCGAGGCCCGTCAGCGACGTGCGCTCGGTCGTGAAGTGCAGGCCCGTCTCGTCGGGGCTGTAGAGCACACGGTCGCGAGCCTCGCGGTGGCCGCTCGCCACCGCCCGCCAGGCCTCGATCGACGCGTCCTGGGTCTTGGCCGTGAGCTGCCACTTTCCCGTGTGGTCGTGGAGGTAGGACGCGTACGGCACGATGCAGACCGCCAGCGGCAGCGCGAACGCCGCCAGCGGCGGGACCGCGGCGATCCAGCGCCGGATGCCGGCGACCGAGCGGCGGCGCGCTCCCCGCCAGGCGGCGACCGCTAGCGCCGCGGCCATCGGGACGCCCAGCAGCAGGCCCTCGGGCCGGGCGAGGTAGGCCAGCCCGACGCCGAGCCCGGCGCCCATGGCCGCGGCCAGGGCGCGGACCGACAGCGGGCGCGCGCCCTCCCGGGCGCCGCCCGCGTCGCACGCGACCACCGTGAGCCAGAGCGCGGTGACCGCCAGCAGCGTGTACTCGGCCTCGCTGCCCGCGCCCCGTGCCGCCGGCGTCGTCGCCAGTCCCGGCGCCAGCGCCGCGACCCACGCCGCGGCGACGCCGCCCCGGGACCCGCCGACCCGGCGGCCGAGCAGCGCGACCGGCACCAGCACGAGCGTGCCGGTGAGCCACGTGAGCACGACCGTGCCGGTGTGGGGGTCGTCGAACACCTTGTCGGCCGCGCCGAGCAGCGCCGGCACCAGGGGCGGGAAGTGCAGCTCGGGGTGGCCGAACTTGCCGAACCCGTGGCCGTCGACCAACGAGATCCCCGAGGCCAGGTAGGCCGTCTCGTCGGTGGCCGGGGCGTCGTCGGTGGCCCCGATCGCCAGCCGCAGCGCGAGGCCGACCACCATCGCGGCTGCGACGCCCAGCCAGAAGCGACGGTTGGCGGACCAGCGCCGCGGCCGCTCGGCCGGGGTCGCGTCCGGGGGCGCGGGCTCGCCGGCGGAGGTCTCGCGCGACGGTGCCTGAACCCCGGCCATACGGGTCGACGCTACCCGAACCTGGTCACGACACAGGGCCACGACGATTGCAGTGATTTCTGTCATCATGGCGGTCGTGCCTGGGGTCAGCACGACACGTAGCGAGACCGTTACCGACGTTCCCGCCGCCGAACCGGCGGGTCGGCTCGGCTACCAGCCGGCGCTCGACGGCCTGCGGGGCCTGGCGGTGCTGGCGATCATCGTGTTCCACGCGCAGATCCGCGGGACGGGTGGCGCGTTCCTCGGCGTGTCCACGTTCTTCACGCTGTCCGGGTTCCTGATCACCACGATCACGCTCGCCGACCACCGGTGGACCGGACGTGTCGACGCGCCCCGCTTCTACGCGCGGCGGGCGCGGCGGCTGCTGCCGGCGGCGGTGCTGACGATCCTCGCCACCGCGGTGCTCACCCTGCTCGCCGGCAGCGACGCCCAAGTCGGCCACCTGCGCGGCGACGCTCTCTCGTCGCTGTTCTACGTGGCCAACTGGCACCTGATCCGGTCGGGCGCGTCGTACGCGGCGATCTTCGAGAGCCCGTCGATGTACACCCACTTCTGGTCGCTGGCGATCGAGGAGCAGTTCTACCTGGTGTTCCCGCTCGCGCTCGCGTTGGCGCTGCGGGTCGGGCGGGGATCGCGCCGCGTGCTGGCCGCCGGCATCGCCGCGGTGACAGTGGCCTCGGTCGCCTGGTCGGCGCACCTGGTCACGACGGCCGGCCCCGACCGCGCCTACTTCGGCACCGACACCCGGATCGCCGAGCTGGCCATCGGCTGCCTCCTCGCGCTGTGGTGGGACCGGGCGCGGCGGCGCCCGCCGGCGGCGGCCGGGCGCGTCCGGGGGCGGGGGCTGGCCGTGCAGGTCGCGGGGGCCGCCGCGCTGGTCGCCGTGATCGCCGCCTGGCACCTGGTCGACCGCAGCGACCGCTTCCTCTACCGGGGCGGGTTCGCGGTCTATGCGTGCCTCAACGCGCTGGTCATCCTCGCCGCCCTCCAGCCGGCCGGGCCGGTGCGCCGCCTGCTCGGGTTGCGGCCGCTCGTGGCGATGGGCGTGATCAGCTATGGGGCCTACCTCGTCCACTGGCCGATCATGGTCGTGCTCCAGCACCGCACGGCCCTGCCCGGCGAGGGTCGGCTCCCGATCGGGCTCGGCCTGACCGTGCTCGTCGCGGCGGCGTCGTACCGGTTCGTCGAGCAGCCGGTCCGTTCCCGTCGCTGGCCGCCGGTGCGGGTCGCGCCCCGGATCGCCGTCGCCGCCGTCGCCGGCGCGGTGGTCGCCATCGTGGCGGTCAGCGGCCTGCGGTCAGTGGCCCCGCCGCCCGACTACGCGGCCGCCAGCGCCGTCGTCGAGGGGCCCGCCGACCCGAACGCCGAGCTGGCCAACGCCTTCGCCCACCCCGAGCGGGCGACGCCGGCGGAGCGCCGCACGATCGCCGCCCTGATGGCCCGGCAGCGGCGGATCGACGCCTCGACCGCGCCCCGGATCGCGTTCGTGGGCGACTCCACCGCCCTGATGACAGGGCTCGGCGTCATCGACTGGACGATCGACCACCTCGACCGGCTCGCCCCTGCCCACGGCCAGATCGAGATCGGGTGCGGGCTGATCGAGCGGGGGCAGCGCCTCATCCGCCAACGGACGACCGACATCCCCGAGCGCTGCGCGCACTGGCTCGACGAGGTCGGCCCCGCCCTCCACCGCGAGCGCACCGACGTCGCCATCGTCGAGTTCGGGCCGTGGGAGGTCCGCGACCAGCGCCTCGGCACCAGCGGGCCGTTTCTCGCCCTCGGCCGCGACCCCCAGCTCGACGCCGCGGTCGAGGCCAACCTCGACCGCCTCGTGACCGGCCTGCTGGCGAACGTGCGGGTCGTCGAGCTGGTGCTGGCGCCCGACGTCGTCGTGTTCCGCGAGGACGGCGTCGACCCGCCCCTCGCCGATCCCGCGTCCGACCCCGCCCGCATGGCCCGGTACCGCCAGCTGGTCGCCGACGTCGCCGCCGCGCACCCGCGGGTCGGGCTCGTCGACCTCGCGTCGTACGTGGCGTCCCGCCCCGACGAGCACCGGCTCCGGCCCGACGGCATCCACTTCACCCGGACCACGACGGCGGTCGTCGCCGAGTGGCTCGCACCCGAGATCGAGCGGGTCATGCACCAGCTCGACCCGTCCACGGTCCCGCCGTCGACCACGGCACCGCCGCCGGCCCAGCCCCCTCCGCAGGTCCCGGGCTGACCGCGCGGATCGGTGCCAGACTGCCGGGGGAGGCTTGCACCATGATCCCCACCGCCCCGTTCGGCCGCACCGGCCACGACAGCACCCGGGTCGTCTTCGGCGCCGCGGCCCTCGGCTCGATGCGCCAGGAGCGCGCCGACGAGGTGCTCGAGCAGATCCTCCGGCACGGGCTCAACCACGTCGACACGGCGGCCATGTACGGCGACTCCGAGCTCCGCATCGGCCCGTGGATGGCCGAGCACCGGGACCGCTTCTTCCTCGCCACCAAGACCCACGAGCGCACGGGCGACGCCGCCCGGGCCTCGCTCGAACGGTCGCTGACCCGGATGCAGACCGACCGGGTCGACCTGATCCAGCTCCACAACCTGGTCGAGCCCGACGAGTGGGAGGTCGCCCACGGGCCGGGCGGCGCGGTCGAGGCGCTGGAGCGGGCCCGCGACGAGGGCCTGGTGCGCTTCGTCGGCGTGACCGGGCACGGCAACCGCATCGCCCGCATGCACCTGCGCAGCCTCGAACGCCACCCGTTCGACTCGGTGCTGCTGCCCTACAGCTACGCGGGCACCCGCGACGACGCCTACCGGGCCGACGTCGACGACTTGCTGGCGGTGTGCGCCGAGCGGGGCGTGGCGGTCCAGACGATCAAGTCGGTGGCGCGCCGGCGCTGGCGGCCCGACCACGACGGCCCGCGCCACAGCTGGTACGAGCCGCTGGTCGACGCCGACGCGGTCGGCCGGGCCGTGCGCTGGGTGCTGGGGAACCCGCAGGTGTTCCTCAACACCAGCAGCGACGCCCGCATGCTGCCGCTGATCTGCGCGGCCGCCGCGGCCGGCGACGCCACCGAGCGTCCGCCCGACGCCGACATGGACGCCGACGTCGCCCGCCACGGCGTCGAGCCGCTGTTCGACGGCAGCGAGCTCGAGCGGATCTGAGGCCGGCTCAGCCGAACCGCAGGACGTCGGCGTCCTGCGGCTCGGCGTAGAGGCGCTCGACCGCCGCGGCCCGGCGCTCCAGGGCCGCCCGCTGGTTGATGTAGCCCTTGTCGGTGATCTCGTGGCCGTCGATCGACGGCGGCTCGGTCAGCACCAGCGCGCGGGTGATGCGGGCTGACGACTCCGGATGGTCGGCGTTGTGCTTCTCCACCGCCGCGCGGAGCGCCCGGGCATCACCGGCCGGCGCCAGCCACACGAGCGCGCCCAGGGCTTCCCGGTCGGGGCCGGCGATCACCGCGTCGGCGATCGCGCCACCGCCCGCGCCGACCAGGCCGGTGCGCACCGCGCCCGTGCTGACCCAGGTTCCGGTGGCGAGCTTGAAGTCCTCCGCCACCCGGCCGTCGAACACCACCCCGCGCTCGGGCCGGTCCGGGTCGAGGAACCGCCCGGCGTCGCCCATGGCGTAGAAGCCCTCGTCGTCGAAGCTGGCGGCGGTCCGCGCCGGGTCGCCGATGTAGCCGGGGGTGACGTTGGGCCCGGCCACCCGCATCTCGAGCTTGCGGCCGTCCGGGACCAGCTTGAGCGTCACGCCGGGGACCGGGACGCCGATGCAGCCGGGACCGTCGAGCGGGAAGTGGGCGGTGGTGGCCAGCGGGGCGGTCTCGGTCGACCCCCAGGCGGCGGTGAGCGGCACCGGACGGCCCCGGGTGCGCCGGGCGACCGCGTCGAGCCGGTCCCACAGGTCGCGGGGCAGGGCCGCAGCCGCGTACATGACGAACCGCAGCCGGGCGAAGAACTGCTCGGCCAGCGCGGGGTCGGCCTCCAGGTGGGGGAGGAGCGCGGCGAACCCCGCCGGCACGTTGAAGTACACGGTGGGCGAGACGTCCCGCAGGTTGGCCAGGGTGGCGTCCAGCAGGCCCGGGACCGGCCGGCCGGCGTCGACGTAGAGCGTGCCGCCCGACCACAGCACGAGGCCCAGGTTGTGGCTGCCGCCGAACGTGTGGCTCCAGGGCAGCCAGTCGACCAGCACGACCGGTTCCTCGGCGGTGAACGGCCACACTTGGCGGGCCATCTGCTGGTTGGCGCACAGCATGCGCTCGGTGGTCACGACGCCCTTGGGCAGGCCGGTCGAGCCGGACGTGAACAGGATCTTGGCGACCGTGTCCGGCCCGACGCGCTCGGTCGCCCGGTCGACGGTCGTCCCGGGCGGGGTGGCGGCCAGGGTCGCCAGGTCGTCGACGACCTCGGCGCCGGGCGCGACCCCGGCGACGGCGTCGAGCGCGGCGGCGAACGGCGCCCGCCCCGCCACGAACACGAGGCCCGGGCGGGTGGTCGCCACGACGTGGCGGAGCTTGGCGTGGTCGCGGCTCTGGAGTGAGTAGGCGACCGACACCGGGACCAGCGGCACCCCGGCCGCGTGGCAGCCGAGCAGGAGCAGCCCGTGGTCGACGCCGTTGCCGGACAGGACCATCGCCGGGCGGTCTGGTCCCAGCCCCCGGTCGAGCATCGCCTGGCCGACGGCCCGGGCGGTCTCCCACGCCTCGCCCCAGGTCACGGTGCGCCAGCCACCGCCGGTCGCCCGCTCGGCCAACACCGGCGCATCCGGCCGGGCCTCGGCCCAGCGGCGCACCACGCGGGCCACGCTGCGCTCCGGATCGTCCAGCGGCGTCCGCGACCGGAGCAGCCAGCACCCGTCGGCGCGGCGCTCCGCCGCGATGTCGGGTACGGCGAACACCGGCGTGCCCCCCACGACGACGTTCTACACATGTGCTGACGGTCGGCACAAGACATCGTCACATCGACTCCGACAGTGGTCGCCCGATCGTCGACACTAAGGTTGACGACGAGATCGGTAGATGTGCACCATCACCGGGTGACCGAGCACCCGCTGCGGCGCCTGTTCGCGCCAAGCTCGATCGCGGTGGTGGGTGCGTCGGCGGCGCCGGGCAAGGCGGGCAACGCCATGGTGCGGTCGCTCGCCGGGTTCCCGGGCGCGCTCCACCTCGTCAACCCGCGAACGCCGGAGATCGCGGGCCGCCGGGCGTGGCCGTCGGTGGCGGCGATCGGCGAGCCCATCGACCTGGCGGTGCTGGTCGTGCCGGCCGAGGTCACCGTCGCGGCGCTGGAGGACTGCGGTGCCGCCGGGGTGGCCGCGGCGGTCGTCTGCGCGGGCGGGTTCGCCGAGTCCGCCGGCGGGCGCGGCCGCCAGGACGAGGCGCTGGCCGTGTGCCGGCGCCACGGCATCCGCCTGCTGGGCCCCAACACGTCGGGCTTCGTGCACCCGGCGGCCGGGGTGTTCGCCAACTTCGTCCCCGACATGACCGGCCTGGAGCCCGGACCCGCCGCCATCGTGGCCAGCAGCGGCGGCGTGAGCGTCGCGGCCAGCTTCCTCGCCGCGGAGGACGGCCTGGGCCTGCGGCTAGCCGTCGGCCTGGGCAACGCCGCCGATGTCGGCTTCGCCGAGGTGCTCGACTACCTCGCCGGCGACCCGGGCACCTCGGCGGTCGGTATCCACGTCGAGGGGGTCGACGACGGCCGCGTCCTATGCGAGGCCGTCGCCCGGCTGGCGGCGTCGGCGCCGGTCGTGGCGCTGAAGGTCGGGCGATCCGACGTGGACGGGGCCGCCCGGTCGCACACCGGCCGGCTGCTGGGCGATTTCGAACTGACCCGGGCGGCGCTGCGCCAATCGGGCGCCGTGGTCGTCGACGACCTCACCGAGATGGTCGACGCCCTGCGGGCGCTGGCGGTGCGGCGAGTGCGGCCCGGTCCGGCGCCCGGGGTGGGGATCGTGACCGGCCAGGCGGGCCCCGGCCTGCTGGTCGCCGACGCGCTGCGCAGCGCGGGCGTGGCGGTTCCCGACCTGGCGGAGCCGACGCAAGCGGGCCTCGGCCGGCTGCTGCCGCCGCTCACGTGGCAGCGCAACCCGGTCGACACCGGCCGGCCCACGGACACGTTCGGCGAGGTGCTGGCCCTCGTGGCCGGCGACGACGCGATCGACGGTCTCGTCGTCTACGCCATCGAGGAGGGCGAGGCCGTCGATCCCCTCGCCGCGCTGGCGACCCCGGGGGTGGCCGGCGCCCTGCCGATCGTCTTCGGCACCGGCGGTCCCCGCGAGACCCTCGACCGCCGCCAGATCGCGATGGCCGCCCTCGGCGTCCCGCTGTACCGCTCGCCCGAGCGGGCCGCCCGCGCGATGCGGGCGCTGGTCGACGACGCCCGGTCGCGCCACCGGGCCGGCGCCGGGGCCGGCCCGGTGGCACCACCCGGCGGGGGCGCGGGCGCCGCGCTGCCGGCGGGCGACCGGCCGCTCGACGAGCACGAGGCCAAGGCGGTGCTGGAGGCGCTCGGCGTCACCTGCCCGGCACGGCGCGCCTGCGACGGCCGGGAGGCGGCGCATGCCGCGCTCGACGCACTGGGGGCGCCGGTCGTGGTCAAGGTGCTCGACCCCGGGGTCGACCACAAGGTCGCCGTGGGGGGCGTGCACGGCGGCGTCCGCGACCACGCCGCCCTCGACGCCGCCCTCGACGTGCTCGACGCCGGCCCGGCGTGCGGCCGCTACCTGGTCGAGGCCGAGGTCGGTCCCGGGCCGGAGCTGCTGGTCGGCGGTACCCGCGACCCGTCGTTCGGCCCCGTGGTGGCGCTGGGGTGGGGCGGGACCGGGGTCGAGCGGGTCCGCCGCCCCGCGCTGCGGCTGGCTCCGCCGACTGCGGGCGACGTCGAGGACATGGTCGCCGAGGTCGATCCGGAGCTGCCGGCGGCCGCCCTGGCGCCGGTGGTGCGCGCGGTGGCGGCGCTGCTGGCCGAGCCCGGGGTCGCCGAGGTCGACCTCAACCCGGTGCGGCTCACGGCGACGGGCCCGGTCGCGCTGGACGCGCTCGTCGTGCGGCGCTGACGGCGCGTTTTGTCCCCGGCGGCGGTCGCTATGGCGACCAGTTCCGGGGACAAAACGCCCTAGTACGAGCCGGTGTCGCTGCGGAACTCGGCCGCCCGGGGGCCGAACGGCGACGAGTCGAGCCAGGCGCCGGCCCGCAGGCCCCGCCGGGCGACCGCGGCGTTGACCCGCCGGCGCAGCCGGGTGCGCCAGCCGGTCGCGGACATGTGCCGCAGCGCCAGGCCGGCCGCGTCGCGGTTGTAGAGGGCGGCCTCCCGGCGGGTGGCGGCGAACCGGGCGACCGCCGCGGGCCCCGGGCCCTCGCCGCCGGGGTCGTCGAGCCCCGCCCGCACCGCGCCCGCCGCCACGAGGGCGTCGGGGATGCCCGAGTTGAGGCCGCGGGCGCCGAACGGGGCGAACAGGTGCGCCGCCTCGCCGACCAGCAGCACCCGGCCGGACGGGTCGACGAACGACGACGCCACCACCTGGCGGAAGCGGTAGGTCGACACCCAGGTCACCCGGTCGGCGTAGCGCTCGGGGAGCACCCGGGCGATCCAGCGGGCCACGCCCTCGGGGTCGGAGAACCGGTCGGGGTCGTCGTCCGGGCGGAGCTGGAGGTCGGCCCGGACGCCGCCGGCGAACGGGACCAGCAGGACGTTGCGACCCTCCACGGCCGGGTGCTCGTAGTAGTAGACCCGTTCGGGCACCATCGGGTGGTCGGGGTCGTCGGCAACGTCCACGATGACGAAGGCGCGGTCGACGCGGGGTCCCTCGAGCTCGATCCCCACGGCGGCCCGGACGGCCGAGCGCCCGCCGTCGGCCCCGATGACGTAGCGCGCCCGCCAGGTCTCGCCGGCCGCCGTCGTCAGCGCCGCGCCGCCGCCGTCGGCCGCCACGCCGGCGACCTCCTGGCCCCACGCGAACGTGACGCCCGCGTTCTTGGCCGCGTCGAACAGGATCCCCTCGATCGCGACCTGCGACAGGTTCGTCGAGTGCGGCAGGCGGTGGGGCGCCGGCGGAGGATAGGTCCGCTCGTAGACGAGGTCCTCGCCCCAGAACGTGCGCTTGGTCGTCCACACGAGCCCGTTGCGGGCCAGCTCCCACCCGAGCCCGGGCCGGATCGACTCCAGGTGCTCCAGCGACTCCCGGTGGAGGAAGATCGCCCGGCTGCCGGGACGCTCGCGCCCCTCGGCCTCGGCCTCCAGCACGGTCACGGGGATGTCGTGGGCCCGCAGCGCCAGGGCGGCGGCGAGCCCGACCGGACCCGCGCCGACCACCAGCGCGGGATGGACGTCGGTCATGCGGAGATTGTGCCCGCCCGGGCAGCGCTCAGCAGGTGTCGGGGAACGCGTCGGGGTCGGCGGCGGTCACGGTGTGGTGGAGGACGCCGTTCGCGTCCTTGGCGTCGAGCTTGACGAAGTCGCCGGGCACCAGCAGCATCACGAGGCGGAGGCCCGGGAACGCCTCGATGCTGCTGATGGGGAAGCCCAGGTCGTCGACGGGCGCGCCCACGCTCGGCGGGATGTTGGTCATGAACAGGACCGGGGCCTGCGTCGTGACGACGCCGCCGATGATCCGCATCGGGTCCCCGCCCATCGGGACGTCGAACAGCGGCGTGGTCGTGGACCCGAGGATCAGGCAGTTCTGCCCGGGCCGGGGCGGGATCTCGATGTGGTCCAGGTGCTGGACGCCGCCGGGCCCGAGGTTGACCCAGACGTCGATGACGTCGGTCTGGCCCTCCTGGTGGTACGTGAGGATCGGGTCCCAGTTCGGGTCGGCCGGGTAGTGGATCATCGGGTTGCCGTCGGGGCCCGTGGGCAGGATCGTCGGGCCGGTCGTCGTCGTGGTCGTGGGCGCGGTCGGCGACGGCGAGATCGGCACCGGCTGGCCCGTATCGGTCAGCCCGCCGCCGGAGCCGAACCCCAGGACGTCCTCCACCAGCGGCAGGTCGATCAGCGGGGTCTGGTCCGCGCGGGCGACGGGCGAGGGCGTCCCGGGGATGTTGGTCGCGGGCGGCGGCAGCGTGGTGGTCTCGCCGGGTCGGGTCGTGGTCGTCGAGGAGGAGGTGGTGGTCGTGGTGTCGGCCGTGCGGACGCGGTCGTCGTCGCCGTGGCGGGCCACGAGGAGGGCGGCGGCGGCGAGGACCACGACGGCCGCGGCGGCGGCCGCGATGCGCACGCGCGTGGGGGAGAGGAGCCGCCGGGGTGGGCGTGGTGCGGGGGTGGTGGCGATGTGGGTTTGGAGGCTGGTCCAGGTGGTGTCGGTGGTGATGGTGGCGGCGAGGTCGCTGAGGCGTTGGCGGAGGTCGGCTTCGTCGCGGGCGCGGTCGCGTAGGTCGGTCATGGTTCGATCACCTCCCGCAGTTCGCCGAGGGCGCGGTGGAGCATGGATTTCACCGTGCCGAGGTTGCAGTCGAGGATCTGGGCGATCTCGGCCAGGGGGAGGTCGGCGTAGAAGCGCAGGACGATCACGGCGCGGCGTCGGGGGGCCAGGGCGCGCAGGGCGCTCCAGGTGACGTCGACGGCGTCGGGGGTGGTGTCGGGGGTGGTGGTGAGGTGGCGGAAGCGGGCGACGACCTTGCGGTGGCGGAAACGTGATCCGCAGCCGTTGACGACGGAGCGGTAGAGGTAGCCGGCGGGGTCGGTGACGGTGTCGAAGTGGTGGTAGAGGGCGACGTAGGCGTCCTGGACCACGTCTTCGGCGCCCTCGGTCGAGCCCAGCAGCATGGCCGCCACCCGGACCATCCGCAGGTACTCGGCCTTGTACACCTCCTCGAACCCCGACCGCGACGCCATCAACCGCAACGGCGACGATCCCGCCGGTGCGGACCGCATCCGGCTCAACACCTGTCCGGGAAGGCATCGCGATCTGTCTCGCTGGCCGTGTGCAGGACGTTGCCCTGGGCGTCGTGGACCTCGACCCGCAGGTAGTCGAACACGACGACCGCCATCCACGTCCGGAGCCCGGGGGCGATCTCCGGTCCGAGGGTCGCGAAGCCGTCGTCCTCGAAGTCGATGTCGGGGCCGAGGCCGGCGACCCCGCCGACCGGGTCCACACGCACCGCGTCGGCGCGGACCACCCCGGCGACGAAGCGATAGGGGACGAGGCCCGGGTACGCGTCGCTGGCCGCGCCGGTGACGAGGCAGTTCTGGCCCGGGCGGACCGGGAAGTCGACGGAGTCGACCGCCACCGGCTCGGCGAACTCGTCGACGATCCACTCCGCGAACGAGACCACGCCGTCCTCGACGTGGTACGTGATGATGAACCACCCGGCGAAGCCGTAGTCCATCGCCTGGGCCACGGTCCACCCGTCCGGTCCCTCCGTGGGCGGCTCGGCGGTGCGCACGTGGACGAGCGGCGCCGTCATCGGCGCGGCGTCGGTCGCCGGTGCGGGATCGGGCAGCGACGACGGATCGATCGCCGGCCCGGTCTCGGGCTCGGGCCCCTCGTTGGGCGCCGCGACCGGTTCCTCGGCGGCGCCGGCCTCGGCGTCGCCGCCCGCTGCGACGTCGTCCGGGCCGAGGCCCAGCACGTCCAGCATCTGCGGCAGGCCGTGCGCCGGCGCGGCATCGCCGGCGGGAACGGCCGCCAGCAACCCGTCGGGCGCGGCAACGGGCGGCGCAGCCGAGGTCGTGGTCGTCGACGCGATGGTCAGCGGGTCGCGGCGCTCGGTCGTCGCGGTGCTCGGCGCGGTGTGCCGCGCGGTCTCGATGCCGCCGTCGTCCCAGCGGGCGATCACCACCGCGGTCGCGAGCGCGACCGCCGCCCCGACCCCCGCCAGGCGTCCCAGCCGGGAGGCGACGAGCGCCTCTCCGCGCCTGGCGGGGGTCGGCGCGACGTCGGCGCGGGCCCGGATGCGCTCCCAGCCCGGCGTGACCGCGATGGTGACCGCGAGCGCAGCGAGGCGCGTGCGGTGGCCGGCCTCGTCGCCGGCGAGGTCGAGCGTGGCCCGCACGGTGCCGACGCTGCAGCCGAGGATCCCCGCGATCTCCGCCGGGTGCAGGCCCGCGTAGCAGCGGAGGACCACGACCGCCCGGACGCGGGGGGCCAGGCTCCGGAGGGCGGCCCACTGCACGCCGGACGCGCCGGCCGACCGGGTGGCATCGACGAGCGAGCGGTAGAGCTCCTCGGCCGGATCGGCGACCGTGCCGAACCGGGGGTACAGGGCGACGTACGCGTCGTCGACGACAGCCTCGGCGCGTGCGGACGAGCCCGCGAGCATGGCGGCGACCCGGACCATGCGCACGTACTCGGCCTCGTACACCTCCTCGAATCCCGAGACCTGCACCCCCGACCTCCAGCCGTACTTCCCCCAGCAGTCCCGATGCGCGACGGGCGCGAAAGGTTCCCGGGAATTTCAGCAGGCCTCGGGGAGCCCATCGCGGTCAG
The DNA here is from genome assembly GCA_963739835.1 of uncultured Acidimicrobiales bacterium. GTDB lineage: Bacteria > Actinomycetota > Acidimicrobiia > Acidimicrobiales > VFJN01 > ZC4RG19. Next base: position 275,363 of record CAVUBW010000012.1, on the reverse strand, counting down.
GTGGGCCGTCGGCACCTTCGGCCCAGGCGTGGCGCGGGGCCGTCGCGGCGACATCGGAGCCGGCCCCGGCTCCGGCTCCGACGTCGCGATGGGTGGCCGGCCTCCGCTCGGCGGGGGGCTCACCGGGCCCGCCAGCTGGGCGAGGCTCGGGAGGAGTTCGGTGGCGGCCGGCCGGCCGGGGAGGTGGTGGCGATGTGGGTCTCGAGGTCGGTCCAGGTTGTGTCGGTGGCGATGGTGGCGGCGAGGTCGGTGAGGCGTCGGCGAAGGCCGATGACGAAATCGAAGGTGTGGTAGAGCCCCGCCACACACGTCCCGATGCGTGACCGGCTCCGAAGGTTCCCGGCGCCGGCGCCGATCCGACATGATCTGCGGCGTGACCCGACCGGCCGACCGCGCGTCCCCGCCGTGACCACGTACGACCTCCACGCCCACTGCCTGCTGCCCGGCGTGCGACCCCTGGTCGCCGACGCGCCCGGCCTGGCGGACGAGAACCGCCGCCACGCCGAGGCGATGGGGCCGGCGTCCGCGGCGTACAACGGCCGGGTCGTCGCCGACTGGGTTCCCGGCCTGCTCGAGCTCGACGTGCGGCTGGCGGCGATGGACCGCATGGGCCTCGACGTGCAGGTGGTCAGCCCGTCGCCGAGCGAGTACCACTACTGGGCCGGCCGCGGGGCGGCGGCCGACATCGTCGCCGCGGTCAACGAGGGCGTCGCCGAGCTCTGCGCCCGCGCGCCCGACCGGCTGTTGGGGCTCGGCAGCGTCGCCCTCCAGCACCCCGACCTGGCGGCCGACCAGCTGCGGCACGCGGTGGCGACCCACGGGCTGGCCGGCGCGATGGTCGGCACCCGGGCCGGCGATCGGGACTTCTCCGACGACGCCTTCGAGCCGTTGTGGGCGGCGGCCGAGGAGCTGGCCGCGGTGCTGTTCGTCCACCCGTGGGGCTGCACGCTGGGCCCCCGGCTGGCCCGGTCGTACCTGTTCAACGTCGTCGGCAACCCGACCGAGACGACCCTCGCGCTGTCGCACCTCATCTTCGGGGGCGTGCTCGACCGCCACCCGGGGCTGCGCGTCGTCGCGGCCCATGGCGGCGGGTACCTGCCGACCTACCCGGCACGCTCGGATCACGCCCATCGGATGCGCGACGACGCCCGCTCGTGCGCGGAGCCGCCGTCGACCTACCTGCGCCGGCTGTGGTTCGACAGCATCGTGCACGACCCCACCGGTCTGCGGCACCTGATCGAGCGGGTCGGCGCCGGGCGCGTCGTGCTCGGCACCGACTTCCCGTTCGACATGGGCGTCGACGACCCCCTGGGCCTGCTCGACGCGGTCGAGGGCCTGGGCCCCGACGACCGGGCGGCGGTCGCCGGGGGCAACGCCGAGGCGCTGCTGGCCGCTAGCGCAGCAGCGCGTGCGACAGGGCGACCAGGGGAGCCACCAGCGCCAGCTCGAACATGATCGCCAGGTAGACAAACGCCGCGAGGCAGCCGAACAGGCACACGAACAGCACGAGCATCACGGCCAGCAGGATCAGGCCCACCACCCAGCTCAGGGCGGTGAACAGCAAGCCCGCCCGGCGCCGGGGCGGCCGGTCGGGGTGGGCGGCGACCGTGGCGCCCAGCGCCTCGAGCCGGGCGAGCCGGGTGCGCAGCGGGGGCAGGAAGGTCGCGAGGTCCCCGCCGACCGGCTGGTCGTCGGCGCCGACCGGCGCGTCCTCCGTCGCCAGGTCGCGGCGGTACTCCGACGAGGCCGCCGGCGCGGCGGTCGGCGTTGGACACGTCCTCGCCGAGGTCCCGCATGTCGTCGAGCGGGTCGGGCATCGGCATGACCAGGTTCACCACGTCCATGGTCACGAGTCCGACGGCGGCGACGAACGGCGACACGATCACGCTGAGCGGCACGCCGAGCAGCAGCACGGCCGCGCCGGACAGGACCGAGAACCGCCAGCCCGACCGCCGGTGTCGCCGCTGGGCGTCGTAGAACGACTCGCGCTGCGTCGTTGCCATGCCCGGCGCGAGGATCGCACACCGGGCGATGAGTCCGGGCGCGGCGGGCAGTCTGTACCCGGGATCGCGACGAGGGAGGTGCGCCGTGCTGGTGCGCGCAGGAGGACTGTCCATGGCCCGGCTGGAACGGCTGGCGAACGTGCTGGCCGGCCACGTCGAGCGCGGCGACGTGCCCGGGCTGGCGTGGGCCGTGGCGCGCCGGGGCGAGGTGCACGGCGGCGCGGCCGGCACGCTCGAGCCCGGCAGTGGCCCCGAGGTCGCCCGGGACACCATCGTCCGCATCTCGTCGACGAGCAAGCCGATCACCGCGGTCGGCGCGCTGATCCTGGTGGAGGAGTGCCGGCTGCGGCTCGACGACCCGGTCGACGACCTGCTGCCCGAGCTCGCCGACCGCCGCGTCCTGGCGCGGCCGGACGGGCCGCTGGACGAGACGGTCCCGGCCGAGCGGCCGATCACGCTGCGCGACCTGCTCACGTTCCGCATGGGACTCGGCTTCGACTTCTCCGCCTTCGGCGCCCAGCCGGTCCTGGCCGCGGCGGCCGAGCTGGAGCTGGGTGTCGGCCCGCCCGCCCCGGCCGGCACACCCGCCCCCGACGAGTGGCTCCGGCGGCTCGGCACGCTGCCGTTGATGGCCCAGCCGGGCGAGCGCTGGCTGTACCACGTCAGCGCCCAGGTGCTCGGCGTCCTGGTCGCCCGGGCGGCGGGCCAGCCGCTGGACGCGTTCCTGGCCGAGCGGCTGTTCGGGCCGCTGGGCATGGCCGACACGGGGTTCTCCGTGCCGCCCGGGGCGCGCGACCGCTTCGGCCCGCTCTACTGGACCGACCCCGGCACGGGCGTACGGGCGACCTACGACGCCCCCGACGGCCAGTGGTCGACGCCGCCGGCCTTCCCCAACGGCGCCGACGGGATGGTCTCGACGGTCGACGACCTGGTGGCGTTCGCCTCGATGCTCGCGGCCGGCGGGGTGCACAGGAGCAATCGCATCCTGTCCCGCCCCACGGTCGAGGCGATGACGACCGACCAGCTCACGCCGGCCCAGCGCGCCGCAGGCCCCGAGCCCACGGGGTCCCAGGGCTGGGGCCTGGGCCTGGCGGTCCGGGCCCGACGCGAGGGGGTGGCCGGCAGCGTGGGCACCTACGGCTGGAGCGGCGGCCTCGGCACGACGTGGATCAACGACCCGGCGGAGGACCTGGTCGCCGTGCTGTGCGCCAACCGGGCCTGGCAGCGCCCCTGGCCGATGCCCGAGGTGAGCCAGGACTTCCTCACCTGCGCCTACGCGGCGATCGACGACTGAGCGGGGAGGGCGACGACCGCTCGCGGCGGTCGGGCGGTACGGTCGCGGCAGAGCGGCGGCGCCACTACGGCGCCGCGGGGGTATCGAGTGGCGGAGGTGCTCGATGCGCAGGGCTCTGGGACTGGCGGTCGTATGCGCCGCGCTCGCGGGCGGGTGCGCGGGCGGTGGCGACGACGGCGGTGACCCGCCGGGCGGCGCTGCTGCACCGGCGGGGCAGGCAGGGGGCGCGGACGGGCCTGGCTCGTTCCCGACGGCCTGCCCGACCGCCGATGACGTGGGCCGCCGGGTCGGCATCGCGCTCGAGCTGGGGCACAACGGCTTCGTCCTCGGCGACGCCGAGCTGCTCTGCTCGTACGAGGACGGGGAGGGCCGGGTGTGGTCGGCGTCGCGGTCGCGCAACGAGGACGTCGAGCGGGCCCGGGTCGAGTTCGAGAACGGCGTGTTCCCCGACGGCGACGCGCCCGGCAGTCAGGAGGACCGCTGGCGGTCGCGGGACCTCGACCTGGGCGACGAGGCGTTCGTCGACAGCTTCGCCGAGCCCGACGACGCCGGCGGCTACAAGATCTTCGGGCGGGCGCGCATCCGCGTCGGGGCGCGGGTATGCAACTTCGAGGGCGACGTCGACGCGTCCGGCACTGCGCCGCCCGCCCCGTTCGAGGATGCGGCCGTCTACGTGGTGTCGACGCTCTGCGGCCTCGGGGAGGCGCCGTCGGGCGCGGACGAGACCCCGGCGAGCGGCGACCCGGCCGCCGGTACCGGCTGCCCGGCCGCCGCCGACGTGGGCGACCGCCTCGGCCAGGACCTGCAGCTCGAGAGCATGAACGACGACGTCGTCATGTCGTTCTTCTGCACGTACGAGGGGCGCGGCGACGGGGTGTTCACCGGCGTGCGGGCGATGTGGTTCGACGAGTACGACCCCCAGGGGGCGGCCGGCCGCTACGAGTTCGACACGGTCGACGCGAACGATTCACCCGAACAGAGCGAGGGCGTGACCACGACCCCGCTCGACCTCGGTGACGCCGCCCAGCTCGACGTCACCGCATCCGACGACGACGACGGCGGCCACCACATAACGGCCCTGGCGGCGGTGCTGGTCGGCAGCCGGGTGTGCGAGGCCGAGGCCACCGGCACGTTCGGGGAGGCGACGCTGACGCCGGCGGCCGAGGACGCGCTCGTCTGGCTGATCACGGACCTCTGCGGGCTGTGAACCCGGTCAGGCGTAGCGCCCGGTGAGCCGGGCCCGGATCGGCCGGGTGGCCTCGGTGAACGTCACCAGCTCGTGCGCCATCCGGTCGAGCCGCTTGAGGATCTCGGCGTCGGCCACCCGTCCGTCGGCGTCGTAGTCGCCCATCGCCGCCACCACCTGGGTCGGCAGCGCGACCGCCAGCACGCCCCGGAGCGTCAGCCGCAGGTGGTCGAGGGCCTGCGGGTTGCGCACCCGCCCGCCGTGGCCGACCAGCGAAGCCGGCTTGTACAGGAACTGGGCGATCGCCAGGTGGTCGAGCAGGTTCTTCAGCGCCCCCGACTCGGCGGCGTGGTAGACGGGCGTGCCCAGCACGAAGGCATCGGCGGCGTCGGCCGCGCCCACCAGCCGCCGAACGTCGGGGTCCGGGTGGGTGCGGGGGTCGCGGTGGTGGGCTGGGTCGGCCAGCGGCAGCAACGGGTCGGCGACGTCCCAGCGCGCCACCGTGGCGCCGGCGGCGGTCAGCGCCTCGGCGGCGGCGTCGCACACCGCCCGGGTGAACGACCCGTCCCGGCGGCTGCCCGCGACGACCAGGACCGCGACGGGTTGGGCCACGGGCTCAGGCGGGCGACGACCGGCGCCGCTCGGCGGACGTCGTGAGGTACCGGGCCCGGAGGGCCAGGTCCGGCGCGTGCTCGGCCAGGATCTGCTGGAACCGCACCTCGGCGATCGGCCCGAGCGCGTCGTACACCTGGGCGAAGATCCGCTGGGCGTCGCGGCGGGGCCACTCGCCGGGCAGGGCGTCCTCGGGCAGTTCGGGGTCGAGCCCGGGGAACTGGCGCCAGGCGTCCATCACCCGGGTGCGGGCGACCAGCGCCTCGGCGCCGCCGACCTCGCCCCGCTGCACGCGGTCGAGCAGCGGCTCGAAGGTGCCGACGAAGGTCTCGTACTCGTCGCGCAGGGCGTCGAGGTCCCAGGCTCCGAGCGGGTTGCCGCCGTCGAGCGCCCGCACGACCCGTGACGACAGCACCGTGGCGCTGGCGACGCCCAGGTCGGCCAGCAGCGCCGCGGCCTCGTCGCCGGACGCCCGGGGCGACACCCACACGCCGTCGTACAGCGGCCCGAACCCCAGCCACCGCAAGCGGGCGCGCAGGACGTGGCGCAGGTCGCGCTGCTCCTCGGGCACCGAGAAGATCACGACCACCCACGAGCCGTCCCAGGGCCGGTCGACCACGCCGAACGACATGATCCGGCTCAGGCCCTCGTCGAGCACGCGCTCGGCCCGGGCGGTCAGGGCGTAGAAGGTGTTGCGGCCCGTCTTGGACGAGTCGAGCAGGCCCCGGCGGGCGAGGCGGCTGAGCGCGGCCCGCGCGCTCGTCGCGGTGATCCCGAACTCGCCGGCCAGCGACACCAGCCCCGCGGACGGCAGGTGTTCCCGGCGCCCGAACCAGTAGTCGCCGAGCAGCGTGACGATGAGGTGCTGCGGGTTGGCGCCCGTCTGCATCCGAGGCAGGTTGACCTCGTTCGGGTTGACCTCGTCCCCCAGCTGGGTGAGCGTCATTCCGAGCAGTCTACCGGCGCGAACCTGCTGGACAGGTGGGCGAATCGACAGACACGGCAAGTGTCATACTTGCCTGGTGACGACCACCGACGACGAGGTGGCGCTCCGGCGGCTCTACGCCGATTTCGCCACCCACGGACTGATGCCGCTGTGGACCGTGCGGGGCGACCTGATGCCCGCCGCCCCGCGCCCGGCGGCGGTGCCGCACGTGTGGCGCTGGGCCGACGTCCGCCCGCTGGCCGCCCGGTCCGGCGAGCTGGTGCCGGTGGGCCGCGGCGGCGAGCGCCGCGCCATCGCCTACGCCAACCCCGGTTGCGGGGGCGAGCCCTACACCACCCCGACGCTGTGGGCCGCGGTCCAGTACCTCGGGCCCCGCGAGGTGGCACCGGCCCACCGCCACAGCCAGAGCGCGTTCCGGTTCGTCCTCGAAGGCGAGGGCACGTGGACGGTGGTCGACGGCGACCCGGTGGCCATGCGGGAGGGCGACCTGCTGCTCACCGCCGGGTGGCGCTGGCACGAGCACCACAACACGGCGGACGGCGCCGATGGCCTGGCTCGACGGGCTCGACATCCCGCTGGTCACCGCGCTCGACGCCGGGTTCTTCCAGTTCGGGCCCGACGAGATCACCGACCGGTCGACGCCGCACCGGTCCCACAACGAGCGCCTGTGGGGCCATGCCGGCCTGCGCCCGATCGGCGCGCCGGTGCCCCGCACCTCGCCGCTGATGGCCTACCGGTGGGAGCACACCGACGCCGCCCTGCGCGACCAGCTGGCGCTCGACGCCGAGGGCCGGGCCGGCGCGCTCGGGCCCGGACACGCCGCGGTGCGCTACACCAACCCCGCGACGGGCGGCGACGCGCTGGTCACGCTGCGCATGGAGATGCACCGCCTGGCTCCCGGCGCGGTCTCGTCCGGCGACCGCCGGGTGGGCTCGTCGGTCTGGCAGGTCTTCGCCGGCGAGGGCGTGGTGCGGCTCGACGGCCGCGAGGTCGCGGTCGGCCCCGGCGACGTCGTGGCCGTGCCATCGTGGTGCCCGGTCGGCGCCGAGGCGGCCGGCTCGGGGCTCGACCTGTTCGTGTTCTCCGACGCCCCCGTGATCGAGGCGCTCGGCCTGACGGCACCCGAGGGAGTGGACGCGTGAAGCTGGCGACGATCCGGGACGGCGGCGCGACGGTCGCCGTGCGCATCGACGGCGACGAGGCGGTCGAGCTGGCGGCCGAGGACGTCGGCGCGGTGCTGCGCCGCGACGGCTGGCGCGGCGTGGGCGGAGGCGGCGGACGGCCCGCGCCGCCCGGTCGCCGACCTCGACTACGCCCCGCTGGTGCCGCGGCCGGACAAGATCGTCTGCGTCGGGCTCAACTACCGCTCCCACATCCTCGAGATGGGGCGGGAGCTGCCCGAGCACCCCACGCTGTTCGCCAAGTACCGCAGCAGCCTGATCGGCGCCCACGACGAGATCGTGCTGCCGGCGGTGAGCGAGCGGGTCGACTGGGAGGCCGAGCTGGCGGTCGTGATCGGCGCGCCGGCCCGCCACGTCTCGGCCGACGCCGCGGGGGCGGCCATCGCCGGCTACTCGGTGCTCAACGACGTGTCGGTGCGGGACTACCAGAACCGCACGCTCCAGTGGCTGCAGGGCAAGACGTTCGAGGCGTCGACCCCGGTCGGCCCGTGGCTGGTGACCGCCGACGAGTCGCCCGGCCCGTCGCGGGAGATCGCCTGCGAGGTCGGCGGCGAGACGATGCAGAAGGCCGACACCGCCGACCTGGTGTTCGACCCGGCCACGCTGGTGGCGTACATCTCGGCGATCGTGACCCTGGAGCCGGGCGACATCATCGCCACCGGCACCCCGGGCGGCGTCGGCGCCGCCCGCACGCCCCCGCGGTTCCTCGCCGAGGGCGACGTCGTCGTCACCCGCGTCGCCGGCGTGGGGGAGTGCCGGAACCGGTGCCGCAAAGAGCGTCTGGGGTGACCCCGGACGCCGCCCTCCTCGACCAGTTCCGCCGGGGCGAGGAGTTCGTGCTGGCCCGGGTCGCGGCGCTCGACGACGAGGCGCTGACCGGGCCGTGCCGCCTGGAGGGCTGGTCGCGGTTGCACCTGGTCAGCCACCTCGCCCGCAACGCCGACGCGCTGATCAACCTCCTGGCGTGGGCGCAGTCGGGCGTCGAGACCCCGATGTACCGCTCGGCCGAGCAGCGGGCGACCGACATCGACGTGGGCGCCACCCGCCCCCCGTCGGTGGTCCGGGCGGACGCGGTGGCGGCGTCGACCCGGCTGCTGGCGGTGGCGGACATGCTGCCGGAGGCGGCGTGGTCGGCCCCGATCCGGACGGCCCGGGGCCGCCCGATCGAGGCCGACGAGGTGCCGTGGATGCGGGTGCGCGAGAGCTGGGTCCACGGCGTGGACCTGGGCGCCGGCGCCGGTTTCGCCGACATCCCGGCGGACGTGGTCGCCCGCCTCGTGGCCGAGGTGGCGGACGGCCTGGCCGGCCGGGAGGACTGCCCGCCGCTGGCCGTGCGCCCGTCGGGCTCGACCGGCTCGCCGGTCCGGATCGGCGGGGCGGGCGAGCCGGCGGAGGTGACCGGGCCGGCGCCGGCGATCCTGGCGTGGCTCATCGGCCGCAGCGACGGCGCCGATCTGGCGGCCACGACGCCGGACGGCCGCCCCCCGCAGGTCCCCGCCTGGCTCTGACCGCGCCGCACGCAACGGCGGGGCGTTGACACTGTGTTACCCGGGGTGGGCGCGCGGACTCCGCGCGTGGGGCCGCGCGACTGGCTACGCTCGCCCTAGCTCGTGGCGGAAGCAGCATCCAGGGTGGGGATACGAGGGGCGTGGCCGATGCGGGCGAACGACGGGATGGTGCTCGGGTTCCCGCTGCCGCACGGCCGGGGTCGTATCGCGATCGGTGCTGGGGGCGAGACGTGGTGCCAAGGGGGGATCGATGGAGTTGCGGTCAACGGTCGACGCGCTGGCTACCCAGGCCGGCCTCGACCCGCCACTATGGGCGGAACACCTGCGTGACGTCGAGGACGAGCTCCGGCACGAGCTGAGCAAGCACCCGGACACCCGGTCCGCCGCGATCGACTACTACGGCCTGCACGCGGTGGAGGCCGCGATGCTGCGCAACGCGCTGATCGGCGAGCCGAACGGGCGGCCGCTCGTCGACGCCCCGGCGTTCTTCACCGCCCAGGAGCTGTTCGCCTGCTCGCCGCCGACCGAGTGCTGGGGCCGCGTCCTCAAGGCGAGCACGATGCGCGATGTGATGCCGCTGTGGGGCGACATGCAGAAGGCGTTCGGCCCGGGTGACGCCCCGCTGGCCGACCGCTTCGCCCAGCCGGCCAACGCGGTCGACCTGTACGAGGCAGTGCGGACGAGGTACATGGCGGCCCCGACGTTCGGCCGCTACCGCCGCATGGCGATCGACCCCGCCCTGGTCGTGCGGGCCGGCCTGTGGATGCTCAAGGCGGCCACGATCCTGGCGGCCGAGACGAGGGCGAGCGGCCTGACGGCCGGCGACGGCGAGCTGATGGTGGCCGAGTACCTCAGCCTGGTGCGCCAGCGGGTCGGCCAGCTCTGACCGCCGGGCCGGCGGCGAAGCGCGCGGGCGTGACCGACGTGTGCCGGCGGAAGTGCCGGGTGAGGTGGGCCTGGTCGTAGAACCCGACGGCGGCGGCGACCGCGGCGGGCGGCTCGCCTGCCAGGAGCCGGTGTCGGGCGGCCTCGACCCGCCGGCCGATGACGTACGCGTGCGGGCTGACCCCGAACGCCCGGGTGAAGCTGCGCACCAGGTGCGACGGCGAGCGCCCGAGGACGGCGCCGGCGGCGCGCAGCGTGATCGGCTCGACGGTGTGCTCGTCGAGCAGCTGCCGCAGCTGGTGGGCGACGCCGCGCTCGCCGCGGCCGTCCCGGACCGGCTCGGGCGAGAGGTGGGCGGCGAGGCGCGCACCGACGAGCGCCAACCGGCCCTCGGCGCCGAGCGGATCGTCCCGGGCCACCAGCGTGTCGTGCAGCCCGGCGATGGCCGCCCGCAGCGGCGGGTCGGCGATGGTCGTGTGGTCGACGGCCGCGCCGACGAATCGCTCGGGCAGGAAGTCGCCGTCGAGGTACAGGTTGCGCTTGCGGCTCTGGCGACGATCGGCGAGGTCTACAGCCCGAGGATCGTCGCCCGGGTGAACGACTACGACGTCCGCATCGCCCGCACCGAGGGCGACCACGTCTGGCACGTCCACGACCACACGGACGAGTTCTTCCTGGTCCTCGACGGCCGCTTCGACGTCGCCTGGCGATCGGCGGACGACGGGCGAGGCGCTGTAGCCCGTCTCGCGTTTTGTACGCGGAAGTGGTCGCCATAGCGACCACTTCCGCGTACAAAAGCCCTTACGCCGCTATGCCGGCATCGACATCTCGTCGAACAGGTGACCGCGGGCGCGCTTGGACTCGATGTACGGCACGGCCTCGGGAGCGAGCTCGCACACGAGCGGCACCCGCTCGACACCGATCCCGTGCTTCGTGAGCCCGTCGACCTTGTCGAGGTTGTTGGTGAGCAGCCGCACGGAGCTCAGCCCGAGCCGAGCGAGCATGCGCGCCGCGGCGTCATAGGTGCGCAGATCGAGCTCCCATCCGCGGCCCTCGTAGGCAGCGAACGTGTCGAGGCCGTCGGCCTGCTGCATGCTGCACGCGGTGGCCTTGGCGAACAGCCCGGCGCCCCGGCCCTCCTGTTCGAGGTACACCAGCACGCCCGCGCCCTCGGTCCACATCATCGTGAGCGAGGTGTGCAGTTGCGTGGCGCAGTCGCACTCGTGCGACCCCATGACGTCGCCGTACAGGCAACGCGAATGGACCCGCACCAGGCACCCGTCGGTCGGCTCGCCGATCACGAAGGCGCTGGTCGGAAGGTTGTCGAAGTCCCGGTATGACGGGTTCTGCACCACCACCCGGACGGGGCCCCGGTCGGTGACCAGGTGGTGCTCGACGGAAGGAAGGTTAAGCAACGCTGCTCCCCTTGGCCGATGTGATTTCGACGACTCGGTCGATGTCCTCTCGCCGCGGCATCGAGCTGGCGGAACCCATATGACGCTGCATTGCGATCATGGCGGCGGCGGCCCAGGAGACATCCGAGTTGTCAGGTTCGCCGCGTTTCTCGTGCACGCGCAGTGCCAGCGCGGCCGCGAAGGCGTCCCGGGAGGCGGGAAGGTCCGGGTAGCTGGCCGGGCGGCTCGGCGCCGTCGATGTCAGCCGCTGTGACCAGATGCGCGCGTCGAAGTCCTCAGCCAGGCACACGGCACCCGCGCCGAGTAGCAACAGCTGCGTGGCCAGGTAGTCGAGATCCGCATCGCCGAGCACCTCCGGCACGAGCGCCTCCAGATCGGTGCGGGCGCCGACGACGTAGTCGACATGGCGCAGCCGCTCGTCCACGAGTTGGGAGCTGGGGTCCGGCGGCGAGGCGGTGACGATCGTGCGCGGCCGCTTCTCGACGTCGAACGCAGCGGCCAGCGCCGCGTCGATGGTCTCGGTCGGGACCTCGAACGTGACCAGCAGGGTGTCGGTCTGCTCGAGGCGCTCGCGCACGGCGGGGTTCAGGAGGTCGTAGGGGCGTAGCGCGACCTGGACGGAGTTGTCCCAGACGACGGTCCCGGTACGCCCGGGCTCGGAGACGAAGATCGCGGTCGTCGAGGTCCGGGCGTGGGGCACGACCTTCACCATCTCGGTCCGGACGCCCTCACCCTGAAGGAAGCGCACGATCTCCGCGCCGGCGCTGTCGTCGCCGACGGCGGCCGCGAGGTGGACGTCCATGCCGAGGCGCGCGGCGGCCACGGCCTGGTTGAGCCCTTTGCCGCCGGGCGCACGCCGGAAGGCCGCGGCATGCACGACGCCACCGGGCGAAGGGAAACCGTCGACCGCGTAGATGTGGTCCATCACGGCTGCACCGACAACGACGACCCGAGGGCCATCGGCGGGCGTGTTCTTTGCGTCGGCCGCGGACACCTCCAGCGGAGACAGCGTGAGGAGATTGTCGGCCAGCTTGCGGAACGCCTCGACCTCGCCCTCATACCGCAGGGCCCGTTCGGTCGGCGCGGGGGGCGGACGGCTCTCGCCGGCGGCGGCGTGCAGCCGGTCCCAGTTCCCCGACAGCCAGCGGCGCCGCTGGTGCACGTCGGCGGCGTAAAGGCCCTCGACGTCCGCACCTTCGAGATCGCCGTTGGCGAGCAGCCGCAGGCACAGCGCAGCGTCGGCGATCAGTCGGTCGGCCGGAGCGAGGCGCTCCGCCGCAGCCCGCACGGCCATGACGATCGCCCGGCCGGTCCCCACGCGATGCATCGCCGCGATCTGCCCGACGATGTCGAGTTCCGCCAGGGCGGCGACGTCGATGCTCGTCGCGTCGAGTCGCTCGACCGTCAGGCCCGCGAACGTGCGAAGGCTCTTCAGGGCGGCGCTGATGCTCTCGATGGCGGGCTCTCGGCGGGCCAAACCGTCCTCACGTTCCGGGACCAGGGGCTGGGCTAGTCGGTGACCACTGTGCGTGTGCTGTCGGGCTGGCAGTGTCACCGAGCTGACGAGGGCGACCGCTGAGGTCGAGTTGCACCATCGCGCGGCACCTTACCCCCAACAATCCCCGCTCACGCGGCAATCGATCCACCCCGGCAGGTCATTGCACCGCGCGATCAGAAGTTACTCCAGCCTCCCAACCCTGTCTACGACCAACTCGGCGTCAATTGTCGTCATTGACTTGTCAATTGACGAAGTAACTAGGCAAATGCCACATTCCATCTTACCGATCGACGGTTATCGGAGGTTGCCATGTGCACTATCCGTAGCCGCGACGGCAGGTCCAGCGTCAGCACGGTCGCCGAGTGCCAGAGCCGCCACCGGCCGCAGTCCCGAGGAGTCGGGACCCGGGTGGTGGGGCTGGTCGTCGTCGCTCTGACCATGGTTGCGAGCGGAGGGTGCGGGGCGTTCCGCGGGGCGCCGGATCCGAGCGGCGCCGAGATGATCGTGCTCGGTGACGTGAGCCCGTCCGGGTTGGCGCTCGCCGACGAGCAGCGGCGGCACCTGGTCGACGTGGTCATCCGGCTGGCGACCGAGCGGCGGGCCGAGGTCGTGCTGGCCCGCATCGACGATGCCGCCTACGCCGCACCCGAGATCGTCGCCCGGGTGGGGTTCGACACGGCCGGGCCGGCCGGGACCGCGGCGCCCACCGTCCCCGGACCGGCCGGCGGGGTGGGCTGGGTGCAGGGACTGCTGGGCGGCGCGGCGGGTGTCGCCTTGGGGGGCTGGTGGCAGACCGCCCGCACGGGGCTGCTCGGGGCGCGGCGCCGCGGGCCGGACCACCGGCGCGACCGGCTCCGGCGCTGCCGGCTACCGGCTGGCCGTGGGCGCGCTGGTGGTGGTGGCGGTGGTCCAGCTGCTGGGCGCGTGCTCCGGGGAGACCGGCGCGGGCGGGGCGGCGCGCCGACGGACGGCGGGACGGCGGCGCCGGGCGGGGAGGCGGCCCCGACCGGTGTCCCGCCGGCGGCCGCGCCCGGGACACCGGGCGCGGCCGCACCGGTCGACGTCCCGATCCGGACCGCGGCGCCGCCGGCCGCGGACCCGCCCGCGCACGTCCGCATCCCGGCGCTCGGCGTCGACGCCGCCATCCGGGCGCTCCCCACCGACCGGGCCGACGCCGGGACGGGGGCCTCGGCGGGCGGCGCCGCCAGCATGTCGGCCGGCAGCCGCAGCCGCGTGCGGGGTCCGTAGCGCAGCATCGACCGCACGTCGGCCAGCATGAGCGCCGTCAGCAGCGCGACCAGTCCGGCGGCGAACAGCGCCGGCTTGTGGGCGTCGACTGCGCTGAGCTGGGCGATCACCACCAGGACCATGCCCCGCCCGACGATGGCGATCGCCGAGATGAGCGACTCGTCACGCCGGTGGCCACCGTCGCTGCGCAGCCGGCGCAGCAGGACGAGCGCCACGGCCAGCAGCGTGACCTCCGAGGCGGCCACGGCCACCGACATGCCGGGGGCCGCGAGCAGCGTGGCGGCGCCGAGCACCCAGCACACCGCGCTGGTCCGGCAGGTCGCCACGCGACCGTGGCGCACCAGGAACGTCCGCTTGCCGAACAGGGCGTCGCCCCGGACGTCGCGGAAGTCCTTGAGCAGGATGCGCCCGATGAAGCCGATGTAGAGGCCGGCCAGCAGCACCGCGTTGCGGCCAGCCAGGGGGGCGCCGCCGGCGGCCAGGCCGAGCAGGAACGGCACGGCCACGAAGCCGGCGGGCAGCAGCAGCGGGGCCAGCGCCCCGCGCCCCGAGAGCCGCACGGGTGGTAGCGAGTAGGCGGTGCCGAACACGAGGCCGGCGGCGACCACGACGACGCCGGTGAGCCCGACCAGCGGCGCGGCCGCCAGTGCGAGGGCGGCGGACACGCCGGCGACGATCACCATGTCCCGGCGGTCGGCCCGCCCCTGGACCAGCGGCCGCCCGGCCCCGCCGGGGAGGTTCACCCGGTCGACGGCCTCGTCGGCCAGGTCGTTGACGGCCACGGCGAACACGATGAACCCGGTCACGGCCACCGCGACCGGCAGGACGGCCGCCGGGCGGTCCCCGGCCCCGGAGGCCGCCAGGCCGGCCGCGGCGGACATCATCACCAGCAACAGCACGGCCGGCCGGGCCAGGGCGATCAGGGTGCGGACCCGCAGGACGACTGTGGTGGTCACCGCGGCCGGCGGCGTGACAAACGCGGCCAGGCCGCTGGCCACGAACAGGGCCAGCGACGAGACGAGCAGGATCTGCGGGATCCGGTGCCAGCGCGACGGGCGGTCGGGACGGGGCGCCACCGGGTCGGGCCCGGGTGCGGCGGTCACTTGTTGCTTCCCATGCTGTTGATCGCGAGCAGGAAGAGGAGGATCAGCCCGAGGTACACCAGGCCGCAGATCGCGAGGAGCAACAGCACCACGATCCCCACGGTGCGCCAGACGCTGCGCGAGGGCGGCGGCTGGTAAGGCGGCCGGGACTCCGGGGACGGGAACGGCGCGCGCTCCCGGGGCGGGGGAGCCGGCACGCGGGGCGACGGCCCCGGGCCGCCCGGCTCGCGTCGGACGGGCTTGGCGCTCATGCCGCGCTCCCGACCGTGACGCCCCGGCGCCCGTGGGCGGCGCCGAAGTCGTCCGCCAGGGCGGCCAGGGTGCGTCCGACCAGCGAGCCGAGG
The DNA here is from genome assembly GCA_963739835.1 of uncultured Acidimicrobiales bacterium. GTDB lineage: Bacteria > Actinomycetota > Acidimicrobiia > Acidimicrobiales > VFJN01 > ZC4RG19. The sequence goes on along the minus strand of CAVUBW010000012.1, from coordinate 260,140 downwards.
GTGCCCTGGTTGTCGAGGATGCGGTCGGCCAGGCGGCGGCCGATGGCGGTGTCCTCGACGTCGAACGCCAGCCGGGCCAGGGTCTCGGCGGCGCCGGTGCCACGTGCGGCCAGGCGGGCCGCCAGCACCGGCGGCGGCGCCTCGATCTGGTAGACGAGCGCCGGGCCCAGCCGCGCCCGGGCGCGGTCGAGATAGCACGCCCGCAGGAGCAGCAGGTCGATCGTGTCGACCGCGCCAGGGGGCGCGGCCGGGCGGCGGGGGACGGGCGGCACGCCGTAGCGGTGTGCGCCGTCGAACGGTCGCACGACCTCGGCGAAGCAGCCGGCCGCGGCCATGCGGTCGAACCGGCGGTCGCAGACGAAGCGGTGCTCGACGCACCCGGCGGCCGCCTCGTCCGGGCGTGGCGGGCGGGTGGTCCAGGTCGGATGGACGGTGACGACCCCGAGGCGGGTGAGCGCCGCGGCGAGCGCCGACTTGCCGGCGCCGGACGGGCCGACCAGCACCAGCGCCGGCTGCCGGAGGCCGGGCGGAGGAGGAGGAGAGTTCACGGCCGACACTGTCGTCCGGCCACCCCGCGCGGCCCATCCGGGGCACCCCCCACCCGTCCCTGGGGGTCCGGCCCGGCCGCGACCGTGTGAACGCACGCTGACGGCGTCCTCACAGCGGCCCCGGGGGCGGGGTGAGCGAACGTTCCCACCGGGGAAACCACGGCGGTCGCCGGCTTGCCCACAATCCGTCGCATGGCCGGACCGAACATCCCCGCCGCCAAGCGGGCGGGGCTGCCCGTCGACTTCGCCCGCCTCACCGCCGACGGCGACGGCTGGCTCACCCCGGAGGACCGCTACGCGCTCAAGACCCACGGCGTGTGCATGCAGCTCCAGCCGGAGGTGTTCATGGTCCGGGTGCGCATCCCCGGCGGCGTCGCCCCCACCGAGCAGGTCCGGGGTCTGGCCCGCATCGCCGCCCGCCAGGCCGAGGACTGGCTCCACCTGACCACACGCCAGAACGTCGAGCTCCACTGGGTGCGCGACCGCGAGGTCGCCACCGTCCTCGCCGACCTGGCCCGCTACGGGCTGTCGACACGCTCGGCGTGCGGGCACACCGTGCGCAACGTCATGTGCTCCGAGGACGCCGGCGTCGGCCTCGACGAGCCGTTCGACGCCTTCCCCGACGCCCGCCTCATCTCCGACACGCTGATCGCCCGGTCGGCCGAGCTGAACGTCACCCTCCCGAGCCGCCTGAACGTCGCGCTCGGCGGGTCGCCCCGGTGCCGGCACGACGCCCTGGTCAACGACGCCGGGCTCGTGTCCACGGTCGTCGAGGGCGAGGCCGGCTACGAGATGTGGGCCGGCGGCAGCCTCGGCAAGGCGCCGTCGCTGGCCGTCCTGCTCACCCCGTTCGTGCCCCGGACCCAGGTCACCGCGGCGGTCGAGGCGCTGGTGGACGTGTTCGTGACCCACGGGCGCTTCGACGAGCCGGCCAAGGGGCGGATGAAGTACGTGGTCGACGGTCTCGGCCCCGACGCCTTCCGGGCCGCGTGGCAGGTGGCGTTCGACGCCGCCCGGCGCCGGGACCAGCCGCCGGTGCCGCACGCGGACGTGCTGGGCGAGCCGGAGCGACTGGAGATCCTGCGCCACGTCCCGCCGGGCGGGTGGTCGGCCGGCGTCCGGCCCCAGCGCACGCCCGGCCTGGCGTCGGTGACGATCGACCTTCCCCTCGGCGACACCTGCTCGTCGGAGCTGGACCTGTGCTGCGACCTGGCCGACCGCTACGCCGACGGCCACCTCACCTTCACCCGCGACCAGAACATCGCCTTCCGCAACGTCGGCCTGGCGGGCGTGGCCGCCATCCGGGCGGCGCTGGCCGAGCGCCACGTGTTCCTGCTCGGCGAGGGCCACACCGCCCAGATCCGGGCCTGCACCGGGGCGTCGGTGTGCGCGCTCGGCATCACCGACTCGCCCGGCGCCGGCCGGGGGCTCGCCGGCAACCCGGCGCTGCGCCGCAACTCGGCGCTGCGGGTGTTCGTGTCGGGCTGCCCCAACTCGTGCGCCCAGCACCAGATCGGCGACATCGGCCTCGCCGGCTCGAAGGTGCGGGTCGCCGGTCGCACCACCGACGGCTACCAGGTCTACGTCGGCGCCGACCTCGACGACCACGAGATCGGCGTGGTGGTCGGCCGGGTCGCCACCGACGACCTCGACGCGGCCGTCACCGCCATCGTCGGCACGTGGGAGGCCCTGCGCCACCCCGGGGAGTCGCTCGGCCGCACCGTGCGCCGCTTCACGCCCGAGGGCTTCTCGCTCCAGATCCAGGCCGCCCTGGCCGAGCGCTGGGCGCCCGGCCCCGAGCCCGCCGAGAGCCGCGTCCTCGTTCGCTGACCGCCGTCCGCCATCACAAGACACCCGCTGGAGGGAACCGTGTCCACCTCACCACCCGTGGCGCTCGACGCCACGACCGCCCCACCACCGACGACCGCCGCCCCACCGGGAACGCCGAGCCGGCCCCACTGGATCGACGACTGGCGCCCGAACGAGCCCGAGTTCTGGGAGGGCGGCGGCAAGCGGACCGCCCTGCGCAACCTGGTCTTCTCGATCTTCTCCGAGCACATCGGCTTCGCGGTGTGGAGCCTGTGGTCGGTCTTCGTGCTGTTCCTCGGCGACGACTACGGCTTCACGCCCGCCCAGAAGTTCCTGCTCACCACCGTACCGACCGCGCTCGGCGCCTTCCTGCGCCTGCCCTACACGTTCGCGGTCGCCCGCTTCGGCGGGCGCAACTGGACGATCGTGTCGTCGCTGCTGCTGCTGATCCCGTGCGTGGCGGCCGGCCTGGTCCTCCACCCCGGGGTGGCGTTCAACTCCGTGCTGGCCGCCGCGTGCGTGGCGGGCGTCGGCGGCGGCAACTTCTCGTCGTCGATGGCCAACATCGAGTCGTTCTACCCCGAGCGGCTGAAGGGCTGGGCCCTCGGCCTCAACGCCGGGGGCGGCAACCTCGGCGTGGCCGGCGTCCAGCTCGTGGGCCTGGCCGTGCTCGCCACGGCCGGCAAGGAGCACCCCAAGGTCATGCTCGGCGTCTACATCCCGCTGGTCGTGATCGCGGCCTTGTGCGCCACCCTGTTCATGGACAACCTGACGCACGCGACCAACGCCAAGCGGGGCATGCGGGACGTCTGCCGCGACCCGCACACGCTGGTCATGTCGTTCCTCTACATCGGAACGTTCGGGTCGTTCATCGGGTTCAGCTTCGCCTTCGGCCAGGTGCTACAGGTCCAGTTCGCCGACACGTTCGACACGCCGATCAAGGCGGCGTCGCTGACGTTCCTCGGGCCGCTGATCGGCTCGCTGATCCGCCCGTTCGGCGGGCGGCTGGCCGACCGCTTCGGCGGCTCCCGGGTCACGCTCGTCGACTTCGCGGCCATGGCCGCCGGCGCCGGCGTCGTGCTGGCGGCGTCGCTGGCGGGGTCGCTGCCGCTGTTCATCGCCGGGTTCATCACGCTGTTCGCGCTGTCCGGCATCGGCAACGGCTCGACCTACAAGATGATCCCCGCGATCTTCACGGCCAAGGCCGCCCGGGCCATCGCGGCCGGCGGCGACATGGAGGCCGAGGCCCGCAACGCCCGCCGGCTGTCCCGGGCGCTGATCGGCATCGCCGGGTCGATCGGGGCGTTCGGCGGCGTGTTCGTGAACCTGGCGCTGCGCCAATCGTTCCTGTCCAACGGGACGGCGGACGCCGCCTACATCGGGTTCATCGCGTTCTACGTCGCCTGCGTGCTGGTCACCTGGGCCGTCTACCTGCGGCCCTCGCCCCGCCGCCTCGCCGGGGTCTGACGCGGTGGAGGTGGCCGTCGCCCTCCAGCCCCGGTCCCGGGCCCGCCCGGCCGGCCCCGCGCGCCCCGAGCTGCTCGCGCTCGACGCCGGCGAGCACTATCGCTTCGGGTTCGACATGGGCGCCTGCGTGGGCTGCCACTCGTGCGAGGTGGCCTGCGCGGAGCAGAACGGCCTCCCGGCCGGCACCGTGTGGCGCCGGGTCGGCGAGATCGAGGGCGGCGACCACCCCCACACCCGGCGCTTCCACCTGTCGCTGGGCTGCAACCACTGCCTCGAACCGGCGTGCCTCGAGGGCTGCCCGACCGGGGCCTACACCAAGCTCGACAACGGCATCGTCGCCCACCACGCCGACGACTGCATCGGCTGCCAGTACTGCACCTGGACGTGCCCGTACTCGGTCCCGGCCTTCCAGCCCGACCGGCGCATCGTGACCAAGTGCGACCTGTGCCAGCCCCGGCTGGAGTCGGGCTTCGCCCCCGCGTGCGTGGGCGCCTGCCCGACCCACGCCATCACGGTCGAGAAGGTGCGGCCGGAGGAGTGGCGGGCGGACCACGCGGCCGGCGAGGCGCCCTGCCTTCCGAGCGCGGACATCACGCTGTCGACCACCCGGATCACGCTGCCCCGGGACGTGCCGATCGAGGCGTTCTCGGCCAGCGACTGGAACCTGCGGCCGGAGCACCCGCACTGGCCCCTCGTGTGGCTGACGCTGATCAGCCAGGTGGCGCTGGGCGTGAGCGCCACCGCGGCCACGGCCGGCGACCGGCTGCTCGCCGCCGGCCTGGCTGGTGCCGGCCTCGTGGGGGCGCTCGCCCACCTCGGCCGGCCGATCGCGGCGTGGAAGGCGCTGCGCAACCTGCGCCGCTCGTGGCTGTCGCGCGAGGTCGCGCTGCTGTCGCTGTACGCGGCGCTCGCGGTGGGCGCCGTGCTCGTGCCCGGCCTGGCGCTGGTTGCGGCGGCGGCGGGTGCCGCCGGCGTGTTCGCCTCGGCCCGGCTCTACGTCGTCCCGGGCCGCCCCGCGTGGGACACGCCGCTCACGGTCGTGCGGTTCTTCGCGACCGCGCTGGCGCTGGGCCCGCCGCTCACCGGTCACCCCGTCGCCGGCGTCGCCGGCGGGCTCGTCGCGGTGGCCGCCACCGCCCTCAACTGGGCCCGCCTCGCCCGCCGCCCCGAGCAGCCGTGGTGGGGCGCGGTGCGCCTGGAGCTGCGCTGGTTCCGGCCGTGGACGGTCGCCCGGGTCGCGGCGGTCGCCGTCGCGGCGTGGGCTGCGGCGTCCGGCGCCTGGCCCGGCCTCGTGTTCGCCGCGCTGGCGGCCGGCGAGGTGGTCGGCCGGTGGCTGTTCTTCGTGACCGTCGTGCCGCTGAACATGCCCGGCTCGTTCTGGCGGGGCGCGGCCGGGAGCCACCGATGATCCGGGGCGTCGCCGAGCGCGTCGGCCGGTGGCTGGGCGCCGACCACGGGGGCGACCGCTACGCCTATGTCGACGACCCCGAGCGGGGGCCGGTCAGCGCCAGCCGGGCCGCCACCTCGTGGGTGCGGACCACCTGCGGCTACTGCTCGGTGGGCTGCGGCATGCGGATCGGGGTGCGCGACGGCCGGGCCGTGGCCGTCGAGGGCGACCCCGACCACCCGGTCAACCGGGGCCGCCTCTGTCCCAAGGGGCTGTCCGAGCACCAGATGCTCCGGGCCGAGGGGCGGCTCACCCAACCACGGATGGACGGGCGGCCGGCCTCCTGGGACGCCGCGCTCGACCGGGTGGCGGGCGGGTTCCGGGACCTGGTCGACCGGTACGGGCCCGAGTCCGTGGCCGTCCTGTCGACCGGCCAGCTGGTCACCGAGGAGTTCTACGCCCTGGGCAAGCTCGTGCGCCTGGGCATGGGCCTGGCGCACTACGACGGCAACACCACGCTGTGCATGGCGTCGGCGGTGGCCGGCTACAAGCTGAGCTTCGGCACCGACGGGCCGCCGGGCTGCTACGACGACCTGGCCGAGGCCGACGTCGTCGTGCTGTGGGGCGCCAACCTGGCCGACAACCACCCTCTGCTCATGCCCCGGCTGATGGCCGGGGGCGGGGAGAAGACGACGATCGTCGTCGACCCCCGGGTGACCAAGACGGCGATGATCGCCGACGTCCACCTGCCGGTCCGGCCCCGGGGCGACGTCGCCCTGCTCAACGGCGTCCTGGTCACGCTCCTGGACGAGCGCCTGGTCGACCTCGACGCCGCCCGGGCCCGGGTCGAGGGCGTCGACGAGCTGGTCGCCCACCTCGGCGCCTGGACGGTCGACCGGGCCGCGGCCGAGAGCGGGATCGGCGCCGACGCCATCCGCGACCTGGCCCGCACGATCGCCGCCGCCCCCCGGTGCACGATCGCCTGGACGATGGGCGTCAACCACTCGGTCCAGGGCACCCACACGGTCACGCTCATCAACACGGTGTGCCTGCTGACCGGCCACATCGGGCGGCCGGGCTCGTCCCCGTTCTCGATCACCGGCCAGTGCAACGCGATGGGGACCCGCGAGTCGGGGTTCACGGCGTCGATGCCCGGCTACCGGGCCTACGACGACCCCGCGGCCCGGGCCGAGCTGGCCGCGCTGTGGGGCGTCGACGAGTCCCGCCTGCCGGCCGAGCGGGGCCGCGCCTATCCGGACATCGTCAACGCCGTCATGTCCGGGCGGATCAAGGGCCTGTGGATCATCGCGACCAACCCGCCGGTCTCGTTCCCCAACCGGGAGGTGCTGGAGGCGGCGACTGGCCCGGCTCGACCTCCTGGTCGTGCAGGACGGGTTCGAGACGCCGACCACCGCGCTGGCCCACGTCGTGCTGCCCGCGGCGATCTGGGGCGAGAAGGACGGCACCTTCACCAACAGCGAACGCCGCGTGTCGCGCGTGCGGGCGGCGGTGGCGCCGCCCGGCGAGGCCCGGCCGGACTTCGCCATCTTCCTCGACCTGGCCCGGCGCTGGGGCTGCGCCGACGAGCTGTTCGCCGGCTGGGCCGGGCCGGAGGACGCGTTCGCCGAGTGGCGCCGGGTCTCGGCCGGCCGGCCGTGCGACTACAGCGGCATCACCTGGGAGCGGGTCGACGCCGCCGGCGGCGTCCAGTGGCCGTGCCCGGCCGGCGACCCGGACGTCCCGCTCGCCGGCACGCCCCGGCTGTACGCCGACGGCGTGTTCTCCCGGCCGGGCGGCCGGGCCAGGGTGCTGCCCGTCGAGCCCGAGCCGATCCGGGACGCGCCCCGGCCCGCCTACCCCTTCCTGCTCAACACCGGCCGCACGGTCGAGCACTGGCACACCCGGACCAAGACCGGTCGGATCCCGATCCTCGAGTCGCTCTCGCCCGAGGCATGGGTCGAGATGCACCCCGACGACGCCGCCGCCCTGGCCGTCCGGGGCGGCGACTGGGTGCGGGTGACCTCCACCCGGGGCGCGATCGACCGGATCCGGGTCCGGGTCACCGCCATCGGCCGCCGGGGCGAGGTGTTCATCCCGTTCCACTGGGACGAGCGCTGCGTCAACCGCCTGACCGACGACCAGTTCGACCCGATCAGCCGGGAGCCGAACTACAAGCAGTGCGCGGTGAAGGTCGAGCCGCTGGCCGGGCCGACCTCCAGGGCGCACACGTAGCCCCGGCGGGGGACCGTCCGGATGGCCGCGCCGAGCGGCCCGAGCTTCGACCGCAGCCGGGCGACCGTGGCCTCGGCGGCGTGGGTGTCGGTGCCCTCGGCCGCCAGCGCCGACTTGGCGACGACCGCCGGCGAGCGGCGCACCAGCAGGTCGAGCGCCGCCGACTCGCCGGGGGTGAGGTTGGCGACCGTGCCGCTGTTGTCGTCGACCAGCGCGGCGCCCTGCCAGCGCCGGGTCCGCCCGCCGTAGCGCAGGTCGCGGTGGGCGGCGCGGAGCGTCGCCACGAGCGCCTGCACCATCGCCCCCAGGCGGGCCCGGCCCGGTTCGACCACGCCGTCCACGCCGTGGCGGCGCAGGGCGGCGGCGCACACCGGCCCGACGGCGACGGCCCGGACGCCGGTCGACAGCGCGTCCCGCAGGGCGTCGGGGTCCGGGGCCAGCGCGAAGGTGCTCTCGACCGCGTAGGCACAGGTGAAGGTCACGGCGTCGAGCCGGCCGGTGCAGGCGGCCTCGATCAGCCGGAGGGCGGGGGCCGGGTTGTCGGGCCGGTCCCAGCGGTAGACCGGCACGTCCACGACCTCGGCGCCGAGGCGCCGGATCCCGTCGGCCAGGAGGGGGTGGCCGCCGTCGCGCTGCACCGCCACCCGCCGGCCCCGCACCCCGATCGCCGCCAGGTGGCGCAGGACGGTGGCGCTCGTCTCGTCGGGCGCCTGCCAGTCGACCTCCAGGCCGGCGCCGATGGCCGCACTCCGGGCCTTGGGCCCGCGGGCGAGCACGGTGGCACCGCCGCCGACCGCGCGCAGCCCGCCGTCGAGCCCCGCGGACTCGGCCGCCATGAACCACGACCGGGTGCCGATGCCCGTGGTCAGGACGACCAGGTCGGGCGGGGAGGCGAGCACCCGCTCGGTCGCCCGCAGGGTGGCGTCGCTGTCGTGGAGCAGGGAGGTGTGCATCACCGGCCCGTGGACGACCTGGGCGCCCCGGCGCGTCAGCATCTCGGCCTGTTCCTCCCAACGCCGATGGCCCGTGATGCCGATCGAGTACCCGGTGAGCGGACCGATCACAGGTCGAGCATGCCGGGCGGAGGTTTCGGCGGCGTTTCACCTCCCTCACCGCCCGGCGAACTCCCCGGCGAGCCAATCTCGCGTTTTACGCGGAAGCGGTCGCCATAGCGACCAGTTCCGCGTAGAAAACGCCTCCCGTCTCGTCTTATGACCGTGACCACCTTCGTCCTCATCCCCGGTGCCGGCTCCGACTCCTGGTACTGGCACCGCGTCGTCCCTCTGCTGGCCGCCCGGGGCCACGACGTCGTCGCCGTCGACCTGCCCTGCGACGACGACACGGCCGACCTGGACACCTACGCCGACGCGGTCGAGGCCGCCATCGGCGACCGGCCCGGCGACGGTCTCGTGCTCGTGGCCCAGTCGCTGGGCGGGTTCACCGCGCCGCTGGTCGCGGCCCGCCGGCCGGTAGGGCTGATCGTGCTGGTGGCGGCGATGGTGCCCCGGCCGGGGGAGTCGGGCGACGACTGGGGGGCGAACACCGGATCCGCCGCGGCCCGCCGGGCGCAGGCCGAGCGGGAGGGCCGCGATCCCGACGACGACGATCCCGTGACCCTGTTCCTCCACGACGTGCCCGCGGATGTGGCCGCCGAGTCGGCACACCACATGCGGGCCCAGTCCGGGACGCCGTTCGTGCAGCCGTGGCCGCTGCCGGCCTGGCCCGACGTGCCCACGCGGTTCCTGCTCTGCCGGGACGACCGGTTGTTCCCGGCCGACTTCCAGCGCCGGGTGGCGGGCGAGCGCCTCGGCCTCGTCCCCGACGAGATGGAGGGCGGCCACCTGCCGGCCCTCGCCCACCCGGAGGAGCTGGCGGCCCGGCTCGACGCGTACGCCGGCGATGCGTTCGGCTAGGGCCGCATCCCCGTTTCGTCCCCGGAAGTGGTCGCCATAGCGACCAGTTCCGCGTACGAAACGCGAGGGTGGGGCAGGATGACGTCATGACGACGGCGATGGTGGCGTTGTTGCGGGGGATCAACGTCGGGGGGCACGGGAAGCTGCCGATGGCCGACCTCCGGGAGATCGTGGCCGGGTGCGGGTACACCGACGTGCGGACCTACATCCAGAGCGGCAACGTCGTGTTCGCCAGCCCCCGCGGCGACAGCGCTGCGGTGGCCCGCACGCTGCGGGACGCCGTCGCCGCCGGGTCCGACGTCACGCCCGAGGTCGTCGTGCGGTCCCGGGACGAGCTGGCCGGCGTCATCGACCGCAACCCCTTCCTGGCCCGGGGCGAGGATCCCGGCGCCCTCCACGTCGTGTTCCTCGGGGGGTCCGGGCGGGTCTCGCTCGGGATCGACGACCCGGCGCGCTACGCGCCCGACGAGGTGATCGTCGACGGGCACGAGGTGTTCCTGTTCATGCCGAACGGGTTGGGGCGCAGCAAGCTCGCCGCCGACGTCGACCGGCGGCTCAAGCCCTCCGGCACGACCCGGAACTGGCGGACCGTCACCAAGCTGGCCGAGATGGCCGACGCCACCGACCTCGGCTGACGCCCCCGACTACTCCGCCGCGGATTGGCCCTCGTCGTCGACCAGGTCGTCGACGAAGTCGGCGACCGCCTGGACGACGTCGTCGGTTCCGTCCCCGGAGGGGCCGGGGTCGGCGGGGGAGGCACCGGCCCCGACGGCGAGGTGCCGAGGCTGGTCACCGTCGCACACGGGACGAACGTACCGAGCGCCGGCCACCGTGGCGTCAGTAGCCGTTACGTACTGTCGGCGCCGGCGGGCCGGACTGGCCGGGCGACCCCGGGGGCGCCGCGGTGATCCCCATCGCCTCCGGCAGCTGGTGGCGGCCCTCGATCATCAGCTTGCGGTAGACCCGGTGCAGGTGCGTGTCGACCGTGCGCACCGACAGGTACAGCGCCTCTGCGATCTCCGGGCTGGTCCGTCCCCGGGCAGCGAGCACCGCCACCTGGCGCTCGCGCTCGGTCAGCTCCTCGCCGACGACGGCCATCGCCTCCAGGGCCGGCGACTCGGGGTGCCCGCACTCGGCCAGCAACTCGTCCACCCGGCGGGCGGCGGTCGACGCGGGGACGCCCCGGCCCGCCCGGCGCCAGCCGTTCGACGCCGCCCGCAGCGCCTCGGCCGCGAGCAGGTCGGCGCCCAGGTTGGCGAACTCGTCACCGACCGCCGCCAGGGCGTCGGGGTCGCCGGACGCCAGGGCACGGGCGTGGCGGGCCACCACCGGCGCCAGCGGGCCGTCCACCGACCCGCCCAGCCGGTCGAGCAGGCCGACGCTGTCGGCCGCCCGCCCCAGGCGCACCGCCGCGTGCCCGGCCTCCACGGCGAGCGGCTTGGCGCTGTGCTCCAGCGCCGTGGCCAGGGCCAGGCAGCGCTGGGCGGCGTCGGCCCGGGCGCCGTTGGCGGCGCTCACCCAGGCCCGGGACAGCTCGATGTACGGCAGGGTCCTGGCGCCCCGCAGCATGTCGGCGGCGTAGGCGGCGTCCGCGGCGGCGATCGCCTCCTCGGCCGTGGCGACGTCGCCGGCGAACACCGCCGCCCGGGCCCGCATCGCCTCGGCCAGGGGCCGCTGCCCGAACCAGTCCGACTCGGCCAGCGCCCGGCACGACCGCTGCAGCTCGGCCAGCGCGGCGTGGGCCCGCCCCGCGCCAGCAGCGCCCCGCCCCGGAACCCGGAGATGATGCCCCGCAGCGACGGCGGCGGGTGCTCGACCCGCAGGCCGAGGTCGTCGGCCGTGAACTCGTCGATCTCCCGGACCCGTCCCGCCCAGTACATCCCCTGGAACCGGGCCATCCGCAGCTGGACCTCGCCGTAGGGCACCTCCCGCAGGTGGCGGCGCGCCGACGCGTCCAGCTCGTCGTCGAGCAGCGCCATCCCTGCGTCGAGGTGCCCGGCCGCCGCCCGCACGGTCATCGCCACCGGCGCCGCCCGCACTCGGGCCGTCTCCGGGGCGTCGGGGTCGGTCAGCAGGGCCTCGGCGATCTGGCCGGCCTCGTGCAGCCGGAACGAGAACATCAGCATCTGCGCCAGCACCGACCGGCATTCGGCCTGCCAGACCGGATAGCCGGCGAGGTCCTCGTCGGCGACCCGGAGGACCTCGTAGGCGTCGGTCGACCGGTCGAGCTGGAGGAACAGGTTGCTGGCCCGGGCCAGTGCCACCTGGGCGACCGCCTCGGCGTCGGCGGGGCGGACGACGGCGAGGGCCGCCTCGGACTCGCCGATGCGGCCCTGGCCCGCCAGCGCCATTCCCAGGATCAGCCCGGCGTCGGCCCGGGCCGTGCCGCCCGCGGCGACGGCGAGCCGCTCGGCCAGCCGGTGGTCGAACCGCCCGAGCGCCTCGCGGGCCAGCACGAGCAGCTGGTCCGGGTCGCCGGGATCGCCCGACTCGAGGCGCCAGGTCGCGATCCGCAGCGGGTCGAAGCTGTCGAGGTCACCGACCGCGCCGACCAGGTCGCGCAGCAGCGCGCGCCGCCGCAGCCGGGGCAGGCTGGCGGCCAGCACCTCGCGGTGCAGCGGGTGGACCACCTGGAGCATCTCGGTCTCGCCCGCGTCGACCACCTCGACCAGGCCCCGGCGCTCGAGCGCCTCGATGTCGGCGGGGTCGATCAGGCGCTCGGCCGCGGCCAGCGGGACCTGCTCGCCCATCGCCACGATCTCGAGCGCCGCCCGCCGCTCGGGCTCGATCAGCCGCAGGCGCTCCTCGACCAGGTCGCGCAGCCGGTCCTTGGTCCCGGCGTTGAGCACGATGCGGCCGGCCGCGCCGGTCGCCCGGCGCTCGACGGCGGTAGTGACCAGCTCGCGCACGAACAGCACGTTGCCGTGGCTGAGCTGCCAGATCCGGTCGAGCAGCGACGCGGGGACGCCGTCGCCGAGCACGGTGACCACCAGCTCCTCGGTCGCCTCCCGGGACAGCGGGCCGACGTCCAGCCGGGCGAGCGACTCGTCCTTCCAGAGCCCGACCAGGCCCTGGGGGAGCGGTTCGCCGGTCCGCACGCTCACCAGCACCCGCACCGGCGACTGGGTCAGCGCCAGGTGCAGCAGGGCGATCGACACGTCGTCGAGCAGGTGGGCGTCGTCCACGGCCAGCACGAACGGCCCGGACCCGGCGCGCTCGCGCAGCCCGGTCAGCGCCAGGTGGAGCAGGTCGTCGGGGTGGTGTGCGCCCTCGCTCGGCGCAAGCACGTGGGCGAACGACCCCAGCGGGATCTCGCGGGCCGCCTCGGTGGCCCGCACCCACTCGACCGATGCCCCCGCCTCCCGCTCGATATCCACGGCCTCGTCGACCAGGCGCGTCTTGCCGACCCCGGCCTCGCCGAAGAGCGCGACGCCGCGGCTGGCTGCATCCGCGCCCAGAAGGCGGCGCAGCTCGGCGAGTTCCCGTGCCCGCCCAACGAGGGGCCAGCGTGCGACCACGCCCGGGATGCTACAGACGCCGGGAATACGTAGGTCTTACTGACCCGCGCCCCGGGTGCTACGGAGGCCAGGAATACGTAGGTCCTACTGATCCGCCGCGGGACGCTCGCGCGTAGGTTGCTGCCTGGCGTCGTGCGAGCCCCAGCACTCACGACGTGGCGGGCGACGGCGGCACAGCCGGAGGGGCCGGGCGGGAACCCTCCGGCTGGCCGGCGTCATCCCCGCCGGGCTGGCGCCCGGCCTCGGTCGTTTCGGGCTGCGTCTCGCTGCGGGGCGCGGTCCCGGGAAGGACGACCGTGAGCCGGGCGCCGCCTCCGGGGGCGTCCTGGGCGGCCACCCGGCCGCCCATCGCCGCCGCCAGCTCGGCGACGATCGCGAGGCCGACGCCCGTGCCGGTGCCGCGCCGGGCCGTCCGGCGGTCAGCAGGGACCCGGTCGAACACCAGCTCCCGGTCCTCGGGCGCGATGCCGGGGCCGTCGTCGTCGACCGCGAGGACGGCCTCCGCGCCGGCCGCGGCCACCACGATCCGGACCCGGCGCGCCGCGTGGCGACCCGCGTTGTCGAGCAGGTTGCCGGCCACCTGGGCCAGCCGGTCGGCGTCGCCGGACACGACGACCGGATCGTCCGGCAGCTCCACCACCACGTCCAGGCCGGCGTCGGACAGCTCGGGCCGCAGCGCCTCGGCCGCGCCGGCGGCCACCTCGGCCAGGTCGACCGGGCCGACGTCCAGCCTGAACGTCCGGGCCCGCAGGCGGGCCAGGTCGAGCAGGTCGCCGACCAGCCGGTCGAGGCGGGCGGCCGCCTCGCCGATCGTGGCCCCGGCGGCGGCGGGATCCGGGGCCGCCCCGTCGGCCAGCGCCTCCGACCACCCGCGGATCGACGTGAGCGGGGTCCGCAGGTCGTGGGACACCGACAGCAGGAAGTCGCGCTCGGCCTGCCGGGACTGCTGGAGCGACGCCGCCATGGCGTTGATGGCCCCGGCCAGCCGGGCCAGCTCGTCGTCGCCGGCGCGGGGCACCGGCACCCGGGCGTCGAGGTCGCCGGCGGCGATCCGCCCGGCGGTGGCCTCGGTCGCGGCCAGCGGGCGGGCCAGCGAGCGGGCCAGCGCCGCGGCCACGGCCACGCCGGCGAGGGCGGTGGCCGCGCCGGCCACGACGAACCACCGCCCGGCGGCGCCGGTCCCCGTGTCGATGCTGTCGGTCAGGACCACGGCGCGGCCGCCGGGCGTGGCGGGACCGGGCGGCAGGGCGGCGGCCGCGTGGACGGTGCCGCCCCGCGTGGCGGTCACGGTCTGGCCGGCCCGCAGCCGGGCGACGCCGCCCGGCGGCAGCCAGTCGGGCGGCGCGTCGAGGGAGGCCAGGGCGACGTCGTCGACCCCGAGCGACGCCTCCAGCCGCCGGGCCACGATGCCGGCCCGCGCCGGGCGCACCTCGGCCAGCACGTCGGCGAGCGCGCCGGCCCGCACCCCGAGCTCGTGCTCGGCCGTGCGGCGGGCGTCGAGCCGGGTCAGGGCGAGCGTGCCCAGGCCGACCACGCGCCACCGCGCCGATCACCGTGCCGACGATGGCGAGGAGCAGGCGGCGGCGCATCGCTCAGCCGAGCCGGTAGCCGGCGCCGACGACGGTGGCGAGCGGCAGGTCGGGCCCGAGCTTGCGCCGGAGCTGGCGGACGTGGACGTCGACCGTGCGCTCGTCGCCGAGGTAGTCGTAGCCCCAGGCCAGGTCGAGCAGCTGGCGCCGGGACAGGACGTGGCCCCGGTGTTCGACCAGCGCCGCCAGCAGGGCGAACTCGCGGGCGCGAGCGGCACGGCCCGGCCGGCTCGGCGGACCTCGTGGCGGGCGAGGTCGACCTCGACGTCACCGACCGCCACCGTGCCCGCGTGGGCGCCGCCGCTGCGCCGCACGATCGCCTGGATCCGGGCCACCAGCTCGCGGGGCGAGAACGGCTTGGTGACGTAGTCGTCGGCGCCGTAGGCGAAGCCGGTCACCCGGTCGTCCTCGTCGCCCCGCGCGGTCAGCACCAGCACGGGCACGTCGCCGTCGGCCCGGAGGCGCCGGCACACCTCCAGGCCGTCGATCCCGCCCGGCAGGCCGATGTCGACCACCACCAGCACCGGCTCGCGCTCGGCCGCCAGGCGCAGGCCGCCGTAGCCGTCGCCGGCTCGGACCACGGCGAACCCCGCCTGGCCGAGGTACAGCGCGAGCAGGTCGGCGATCTGGTCGTCGTCCTCCACGACGAGGACGGTCGGTGGCTCCATCGCCGCCTATCGTCCTCCGTCCGGCGGGCCGGGGGTCAATCGCTGCGGGCGATCGACGCCGTGAACGGGGCGCCGAACGGGTCGACGATGTCGACGCCGACCGTCCGCCCGAGCCGGGGGGCGTTGATCTCGACGTGGTCGGCGGTCCAGACGTGCAGCATGCGGCGGCTGCCGGTGCACGGCGCCTCGGGGGTGGCGAAGAAGCCGGTGCAGGCCGGGTCGTGGCTGTGCCACACGACGATGCCGCCGGCGTCGTCGGGGACGGCGGCGCCCTTGGGAGCGACGAAGAACGCCCCGAGCAGCACGGGCTCGCCGCCGCCGGCCTCGTAGTAGACGAGGCCCTCGGGCCGCGACGGGTCGAGCACCCGCCCGTCCCGGGCGGCGTCGACGTTGAGGTAGTGGGCGATGCGGCCCTCGGTGCCGTGCACGACCTGGTAGCCGGCGGCGACCGCGGCGTTCACGTCCGCGTAGGGGGCCACCGTGGCGGCGACCGCGGCCTGCAGGTCGTCGGCCGCGGCCTGCTGGTCGGCCGTGGCCGCGGCGTAGCGGTCGGCGTAGGGGGTCAGCGCCGGGTGGTCGTGGCCGTGGTGGCGCGCCGCGGTGGGGCCCGCCCGGGGCATCGGGTCCGCCAGTGCCGGCGTCGGGCCCGGCGGTGCCGTCGGTGGATCCGGCGTGGTCGTGGTCGGCGTCGTGCGCGGGTGCGGCCGTGGTCGCCGGCGGGTCGTCCTCGCCGCCGGCGGCGAACGCCACGGCGCCGCCCACCGCCACGGCCGTGACGGCCACGACGGCGGCGGCCAGGCCGCGGCGCCCCAGGCGGCGCTTGGGTGGCGGGAGAGGTGCGTTCTCGTCCATGAGGCGAGCAGACACCCGCGATGTGAGGGTCGTGTGAGGATGTCGAGGATCGGTGGCGGGCTTCGACACAGGGGTGACCAAAGGAGCGACCCATGAAGTACCTCTTGATGATCTACATGAACCCCTCCGTCATGGAGGCGATGAGCGAGGAGGAGCAGCAGGCCATCTTCAAGGCCCACGACGACTTCCAGGCCGTGACCCGCGAGTCGGGCGAGCTGGTCGGGTTCGCGGCGCTCACGGGCGCCGACCAGGCGACGGTCGTCCGGGTACAGGACGGCGCGCCCACCGTGACCGACGGGCCGTACCTGGAGGCAAAGGAGCAGTTCGCCGGCTACTACGAGGTCGAGTGCGAGACGCTCGACCGGGCCCAGGCGCTGGCGGCGATCATGCCCGAGGCCCGGATGATGGGCGTCGAGGTCCGGGCGGTGATGAACGCCGGCGGGATGGAGATGTGACCGCCGAGCCGGGCGTCGAGGACCTGCTGCGAACGCTCGCGCCCCGGGTCCTCGGCGCCCTGGTCCGGCGACACGGGCACTTCGACCGGTGCGAGGACGCGGTGCAGGAGGCCCTGCTGGCCGCCGCGGTCCAGTGGCCGGCCCAGGGTGTTCCCGCCAACCCGGGCGGGTGGCTGGTCACCGTGGCCGGCCGGCGGCTGGTGGACCACGTGCGCAGCGACGAGGCCAGCCGGCGCCGGGAGGCGACGGTGGCGGCCCGGGCGCCCGGCGGCGCGGGGCTGGCCGCGGGCGCCGACGAGGGGCCGCCCGGCGGCGACGGCCGGGACGACACGCTGCGCGCTGCTGTTCCTGTGCTGCCACCCGGCGCTGACCCCGGCGTCGCAGGTGGCCCTGACGCTGCGGGCGGTCGGCGGCCTGACGACGGCCCAGATCGCCCGGGCGTTCCTCGTCCCCGAGGCGACGATGGCCCAGCGGATCAGCCGGGCCAAGGCCCAGATCCGGGCGGCGGGCGCCACGTTCGCCATGCCGGCCGCCGGACGAGCGGGCGGACCGGCTGGCGGTCGTCCTGAACGTCCTGTACCTGGTGTTCAACGAGGGCTACACCGCCAGCTCCGGCGCGGAGCTGGCCAGTGCCGCGCTGACCGGCGAGGCCATCCGCCTGACCCGGGAGGTCCGCCGCCTGCTGCCGCACGACGGCGAGGTGGCGGGCCTGCTGGCGCTCATGCTGCTGACCGACGCGCGGCGGCCGGCCCGGACCGGCGCCGACGGCCGGCTGATCCCGCTGGCCGAGCAGGACCGCAGCCTGTGGGACCGGGCGGCCATCGACGAGGGGGTGGCGCTGATCAGCGAGACCCTGCCCCGGGCGCCGCTCGGCCCGTACCAGCTCCAGGCCGCGATCGCCGCCGTCCACGACGAGGCGCCGGCGGCGGGCGACACCGACTGGCCGCAGATCCTCGCCCTGTACGACCTGCTCGCGCGAGTCGGCCGACAACCCGATGGTCACGCTCAACCGGGCGGTGGCGCTGGCGATGGTCCGGGGTCCGGAGGCCGGCCTCGCGCTGCTGGTGTCGCTCGACGCCGACGCCCGGGTCGCGGGGCACCACCGCCTGGCCGCGGTGCGGGGCCACCTCCACGAGATGGCGGGCGACCGGGACGCCGCGCGGGAGGCCTACCGGGCGGCGGCCCGCCGGACCACGAGCGTGCCCGAGCAGCGCTACCTCGACGCGAAGGCCCGCGCGATGGGCGCCTAGTCTCGGCCGCATGGACTGGAAGATCGAGCTCGTCACCCTCCCCGTCTCGGACGTCGATCGGGCCAAGGCGTTCTACGTCGACCAGGTCGGCTTCAACGCCGACCACGACCACCAGGTCAGCGACGAGATGCGCTTCGTCCAGCTCACCCCGCCGGGCTCGGCCTGCTCGATCAGCATCGGCACCGGCATGACCGACGCACGGCCGGGCTCGGTCCAGGGCATGCAGATCGTGGTCGACGACGCCGAGGCGGCCCGCGCCGAGCTGGTCGCCCGGGGCGTCGAGGCCAGCGAGGTCCAGACGTTCCCGTGGGGCAAGTTCACGTTCTTCAAGGACCCCGACGGCAACGCCTGGGCCGTCCAGCAGATCCCGCCCCGCTAAAGACGCGCTTTTGTCCCCGGAAACGGTCGCCAGGGCGACCGTTTCCGGGGACAAAACGACTAGTTCACGGCCAGCAGCACGGCGCCGTGACCCCGTGACCGGCTCTCCTTCGTGACCCTCACCGGCGAGCCGCGCCGCCGGAGGACCTCGATGGTGCGGGAGAGGTCGGCGGCCCGCCCGTGGAGGACCAGCGTGCTGCGGCCCGGCGCCTCGCCGACCAGGCGGACGACGGTCTCCGCGGTGACGCCGACCGGTTCACGCTCGTCCAGGCGCATCACGACACAGTCGCCCTCGACGCGCCGGCCTCCCGTCGGCCGGGCGGCGTGTCGGGTCCGGACCGCATCTGCCCGCTCGGGGCCGAAGGACCGGCTCACGGTGTCCGCCGCCACCCGGAGCGCCAGGAGATCCCGATCGACGAGCTCGACCCGGGCGGCCGGCGTGGTGGCGAGCACGAAGGCGGCAAGGTGCCCGTGCCCGACGCCCGCGACGACGTAGTCGTCGGCGAGGCCCCCGACGAGCTTCGTCGCCTCCAGCGTGGAGTACGCGAGGGTGTCGAACTCCGGCAGCGTGAACGTCGGTCGCACCTGCCACTCGGCTGGTCCGACCGCGAACTGCTGCGGCGCTCCTCGCCCGTAGGGATCGCCGTCGCCGGTCGCGGCCGCCGGCCGGAACACGAAGACGGCGTAGCCGCGGTTGTCGTGCCGTTCGAGCACCTCGGTCCCGGTGCGGTCGAGCGACTGCTCGACCGACGAGCGCAGCCGGTCGATCACGACGACGGCCACCCGCCCGCCGGGGATCAGGTGATCGCGGCCGGCGTGGAGGAAGTGCTCCAGCGCCCCGGGCCCGACCTTCGCCGGGATGTTCGACGCGACGAGGTCGAACCGGTCGCCGGCCAGCAGGTCGGCGTAGCCCACGCCGGCGCGGGCCTCGATGCGGTCGCCGACGCCGTTCAGCTCGGCGTTCCACGCGGTGTACTCCACGGCCAGCGCATCCCGGTCGACACACAGCGCCGATCGACCCTCGCGGAACCGCGCCAGAGCGATGCCGATCGGGCCGTAGCCGCACCCGAGGTCGAGGACGGCGCCGACGTCCGCGAACCCCGGGCCGCCCAGCCAGCGCAGCAGGAACGCCGTCCCGGCGTCCACGGCGGCGGTGCTGAACAGCCCCTCGGCGACGTCGAACGCGAGCTCCTCGCGGTTCTGGCGGTAGGTGAGGCGCGAGCGGTACAGGTAATCGTCGGGCGGACTGCCGAGTCGCCGTCGAGCGGTGGCCAGAGGGCCTCAGCGCTCCTTGTTGTAGAGCCGCATCGCCATCGGGGCGAACACCGCGACCAGGCCCACGCTCCACACCATCACCCAGCCGATCGCGGCCGAGTCGACCGAGCCGTGCATCAGTCCCCGGGACGCCGTGGTCAGGTGGCTGATCGGGTTGTTGCGCACGATCGCCTGCAGCCAGCCCGGCATCGTCGCCGGGTCGACGAACACGTTGCTGGCGAAGGTCAGCGGGAACAGCACGGTCATGCTCATCTGCATCACCGTCTCCGGCGTCTGCATGACCATGCCGATCGTCGTCCACACCCACGACAGGCTGAACGAGAAGACCAGCAGCAGCGCCACCGCCGCTACCACGCCCGCGCGGGCCGCCGTCGCGGCCGGAAGCCGAGCGCCACGCCCAGCGCGATCACCACCGCCGAGGCCGCCGTGTAGCGCGCGACGTCGGCCAGGAGCATGCCGACCAGCACCGCCGGCCGCCAGATCGGCAGCGAGCGGAAGCGGTCGAACACGCCCTTGTGGATGTCGGTGTTGATCGCCATGCCCGTGTAGACGGTGATCATCACGACCGTCATCACGAGGATCCCCGGCAGCAGATCCTGCAGGTACTCCGTCGGCGAGCCGGCCAGCGCCCCGCCGAACAGGTACGTGAAGAGCAGCGTGAACATGATCGGGAAGATCGTCACGTCGAACAGCTGCATCGGGACGTGCTTGATCTTGAGCATCGACCGCCATGCGAACGTCAGCGACGCCGCCAGCGCGGAGGGCGGCGCCGGCCGGACCCGGCTCGACAGGGCGGCCCGCAGCGTCGCCTCGGCCAGGGCCGGCTCGGTCATGGTCGGGGTGGCAGTCATGCCGCGTCCTCCTCCTCGTCGGTGGCCTCCTCGGCCGGGTGGCCGGTGAGGGCCAGGAACACCTCGTCCAGGCTGGGCTGGCCGAGGGCGAACTCGTCGACCGCGATGCCGGCCGCCGCCAGCTCGCCCAGGGCGGCCATGACCTGGGCCGGCGTCCGCGCCGCGGACCGACAGGGCGACCGGGTCGGCGTCGAGCTGGACCGTCACGCCGGTGTGCGTGGGACAGGATCCGGTGGGCGGCGCCGCGGTCGTCGGGGTCGTGCACCCGCACGTGCAGCGTGCCCGACCCGACCGACGCCTTGAGCTCGCCGGCGGTGCCCTCGGCGATGATCCGGCCGTGGTCGATGATGGCGATGCGGTCGGCGAGCTGGTCGGCCTCGTCGAGGTACTGCGTGGTGAGCAGCACCGTCGTCCCCGCCGCCACCAGCACCCGGACGATCTCCCACACCTGGTTGCGGCTGCGGGGGTCGAGGCCGGTGGTCGGCTCGTCGAGGAACAGCAGGTCGGGCGTCACGACGATGCTGGCGGCGATGTCGAGCCGGCGTCGCATGCCGCCCGAGTAGGTCGACACCAGCCGGTTGGCCGCGTCGGTCAGGCCGAAGGCGTCGAGCAGGTCGGCCGCCCGCTCCTCGGCGGCGCGCCCGCGAGAACCCGAGCAGCCGCCCGAGCAGCACGAGGTTCTCGCGGCCCGACAGCTCCTCGTCCACCGAGGCGAACTGGCCGGTCAGGCTCACGCACGCCCGGACCGCGCCGGCCTCGGCGACGATGTCGTGGCCCGAGCACGCGGGCCCAGCCCGCGTCCGGGGTGCAGCAGGGTGGCCAGCATCCGGATGGTCGTCGTCTTGCCGGCGCCGTTGGGCCCGAGGACGCCGAAGACGGTGCCGGCGCGCACGGACAGGTCGATGCCGTCGACCGCCCGTGTCTCGCCGAACGTCTTGACCAGGCCGTGGGCTTCGATGGCCGGTGTGTCGGGGGGAGCGTGCACAACGGGGTCCTTCCGGGTCAGCGCGATGCCGGGGCCAGGTCGTCGAGCCAGGCCTGCCACCCGGGCTGCTCGCGCTCGACATAGGCGGGGGCGTCGGGCGAGAACAGGTATCCGAGCAGGTAGACGACGACCTCGTCGCCCTGCCCGTTGGCGTACACGCTCATCATGCCGGGGATCGGCAGGGCGAGCCGCACCAATATCCCGGTGGCGTCGGGGGGCCCGGACGCCCGGACCACCTCGCCCCCGAGGCCCCGCAGGTCGACCGGCTTGCCGGGCTCGGTGGTCCCGACGGCCGCGGCGAGCGCGGACCACACGTCGTCGAGCGAAGCCGCCAGCTTGGCGTCGGCGGTCAGCGAGGTCACCCGCTCGCCGGGGAAGTCGGCCAGGTACAGCCGCAGGTGCTCGAAGAACGGCGCCCAGCCCTTCTCCATCTCGGCGAAGAACTCGTTCTCCCAGTCGGCGCCGGTGCCGAACGCGCTGCTCACGACGCGGAGCACGCACGTACCGCCCGACCGGGCCTCGACCAGGAACTCCGTGACGAGGGGGGTCACGCTCGCCTCGGGGTGGCCGGTCAGCTCGGCCCAGTGGGGCTCCTCGTACTCCAGGCGCCGGGGCGGGTCCCAGCCGGTGACCGTGCCTTCGGACGCGTCCTCGCCCATGTGCAGGGCGAAACGGCCGCCGACGCGCTCCTCGAAGTCGGTCGGCACGAACCACGAGGTGATCCCGTTCGCCGTGGCGATGGCCTCCCACACCTGCTCGGGGGAGGCCTCCAGCACGATGCTGATCTCCATGCGGAGGGGAACGTCGGGGCTGGTCATGGCGAACTGCTCCTCGCGGGGTGGGGTGGGATGGGCGGCGACGATCAGCCGGTGGGGCCGGCCGTCGTCGTGGTGGTACCGGGCGGCGAGGGCCGCCACGGCGGTGGTGAGATCGTCCGCGAACGCCGCCCGGTCCTCGGCCGAGCGGAAGCGGATCTCGGTGTCGATCGAGAAGGTGGGCAGCCGGCGCCCGGTCTCGTCCGCCCGGCGGACCAGCAGGCCGACCTCCCGGACCAGCCGGCTGGCCAGCGCCACCAGGTGGCGGGCCGAGAGCCGGTCGCCGGACCGCTCGGGGTCGGCGGCCGCAGCGCCGAGCGCGGCGGGGGAGATGACATAGCTGGCGGCGGTGGCCCGCAGCAGCCGCTCGGTGATGCCACCCCGCTTGCGCTCGGCGGCCAGCTCGACCAGGCCGTGCGACTCGAGCGCGGCGCAGGTGGTAGTTGACCTTCTGGCGCGTGATGCCGACCAGCGGGGCGAGCGACGCGGCGGAGTGGGGCTCGACCAGCTCGGCCAGCAGCCGGGAGCGGATCGGCTCCAGCGCCACCGCGGCGGCGGCCGGGTCCTCGATCACGTCGACGTCGTGCACGGGGACCAGCCTGCCCCTGACAACTTTTCTTGTCAAGGGCGGCGGGGCCGGTTGTCGGGCTCCCTTGACCCCCGCCCGACCGCCCGTTTGACACTCACGGTGACCCTTACACCGTTGGTTTAACCGGGGGAAGTCCTTGCGCGGGCAACTGGCCTCGAAGGTGGTTGGTTATCAACCACTTTCGCGACCCAGAACGAAGATACCCCCGAACAGAGGCGACCCACGGCCACCGTGAGTGGAAAAGGCGGTCGGGTGGGGGTCAAGGAGCCGCCGCAGGCGGCCGAGCGCAGCGAGCTTGTCCTTGACGCCCACCCGACCGCCCCCACCATCACATTGGAGGCCGCCCCCGGCGGCCTCCTTACCAGCCCCAGGGCCAGACTCCGCCACCCTCGGACGCCCCACGCCACTCGCCCAGGAGCGGTCGCGCTCACACGAACTCCTCCGCATGACGTGTGGTCCGCGGCACCAGGCCGTATCCTGAGCGCATCCGGCATCCCGCCCCCGGTGGGGTGGTGGAACGGGCGGGTCCGTGTCCGTTTCGTCGATGCCGGGCGGACAACTTCCTCGCCGTCGCGTGGACGGCGGAGGTACGGCGCGGGGAGCGTCGGATTGCCTATGGACCAGGCCAGCCGAGCCCTGGAGGCCGCCGCGTGGGCGGCGGTCGACGGCATCGCCACGGAGGAGCAGCTGGCGCTCCTCGAGTCCGACGCGCCCGGGTGGCGCCGCATCCTCGAGCGCCTGCTCGACGACGCCGAGGACCACCTCGACGCGGCGCGCGCCCTGGAGGGCGCCGAGCGCGACCAGGTCGTGGCCGACCTCGAGTCCGAGCTCGACCGGCTGGAGGCCGCCTACGAGCGCCTGCTCAGCGTGTCCGACGCCTCGTCCGCCGTGCTGGTCGCCCCCGACCCGGTGGGCGAGGTCCGGCTCCAGGCCTCGTGGTCGCAGGGCGAGGTCGTCGTGTGGGCCGCCGGCCCGGACGTCGCGCCGGTGAGCCAACGACGAGCTGTCCGACCGGCTCGAGGCCATCGGCGGCCCCGCGGTCGGCTGGAACCAGCACCGCGGGCGTGGCCCTTCCGACCGGCGAGCGGGCCGCGGCCCTGTCGATCCCGGTCGCCGACGCCCTCGGGCTGGCTGGTGGCCGTCGGCGGCGGCCTCGGCGGCGACGGGGTCGGCGTCCAGCGTCACGTGGCTCGGGCGGGTGGCGGTCGCCGCCGTCCGCCTGGTGGCTCGGGGCGCGATCGTCCCCACGCTGCGCACCAACCGGCGGTCCGACGGCCGCACGGTCGACCTGCGCGTGCGCTGGGCGCCCGCCCACGTCGACCGGGCCGAGGTCGACGAGCTGGCCGCGGCCATGCCCGGGCCGGTGACCGTGCTCGGCCGGGCCGACGCCCGGGTCGTGACCCTCGACGTGCTCGGCGCGGTGGTCGACGCCATCGCCACCGACGCGGCCGGCCGCCTCGAGCTGCCGGCCCCGCCGCCGGTGATCCGCACGGCGGCGGCGGCGGCCGAGGCCGTGATCACCCGGCTCGACGGCTCGGCGTTCCCGGCCCCGGTCGGCGGCGGCGGCCGAGGTGTCCAAGCGGCTCGGCCGCTGGTCCAAGCCCGTGTCACGGCGTCGGCCGCGACCGGCTGGTCGTCCAGCTCGACCCGCCCGACGCGCGGCGACGCCTGGTTCCTGTCGGTGCTCGGCCCCGGCGCCGAGGGCGGCCTGCTGCCCGTCGAGGTGGCCCTGGCCGACAGCGAGGGCCGCCAGGCCCTGGCCGACGAGCTGGCCCGCCTCGAGCGCATCCTGCCCGCTGCTCCAGCGGGCCGGCGGCCGGCGCCGCGGCCAGGTGGTGCTCGAGCCAGGACGAGGCGTGGGAGCTCATGACCGTCACCGGCGCCGCGCTGGAGGCCGCCGGCTTCGACGTGCGGGTGCCCGCGCTGTCGCGCCGCAGGCCGACGCCGTCGCTGCGCCTGTTCGCCGAGCCCGCCGGCGACACCGTCGGTCGGCGCCAACCAGCTCGCCAACGTGCGCTGGTCGGCGGTGTTCGACGACGTCGAGCTCACCGCCGCCGACGATCGCCCGGCTGGCCGCCGAGGCCCGCCCGCTGGTCCGCTCCCGGCGGCCGCTGGGTCGAGCTCGACCGGGCCGACCTCGAGGAGGCGGCCGCCGCGCTGGCCGAGCGGGCCGACACCACCCAGCTCACCGGCGCCGAGATCCTGCGCCACGCCGCTCGGCCTCGAGGGCTCGCCGCTCGCCGGCGGCATCACGCGTCGAGGGCGGCGGCTGGGCCGCCGACCTGCTCGGCGCGGCGCCGGAGCGTGTCGACCGAGCCGGTCACCGAGCCCCGAGGGCTTCGTCGGCGAGCTGCGCAGCTACCAGGCCGAGGCGCTCGGCTGGCTCGGGCTTCCTCGACGCCGCCGGGCTCGGCGGCTGCCTCGCCCTCGACATGGGCCTCGGCAAGACGCCGACGATGCTCGCCCACCTCGCTCGCACGGCCGGCGACGGCCCGGCGCTCGTGATCGCCCCGCCCGCCGTCGTCGGCAACTGGGCGGCCGAGGCGGCGCGGTTCACGCCCGGCCTGCGGGTCGTCGTGCACCACGGCGCCGCCGCGCGCCGCGGCCGACGAGCTCGCGGCCGAGGTCGGCCGGCGCCGACGTCGTCATCACCACCTACGGCACCGCGGTGCGCGACGTCGAGGCGCTGCCGAGCATCGCGTGGGACCGCGGTCGTGCTCGACGAGGCCCAGGCGATCAAGAACCCCGCCAACGAGACCGCCCAGCAGCTGCGGCGCATCCCCGCCCGCAGCCGCCTCGCGCTCACCGGCACGCCGATCGAGAACGGCCTCGGCGACCTGTGGGCCATCCTCGACTTCACCAACCCCGGCCTCGTCGGGCGCCCGGCCGCACGTTCATCGCCCAGCTCGTCGCGGCGAGCCGGCGAGGCGGCGCTGCGGGCGCTCAACGGCATCCTCGTGTTCCGCCGCACCAAGGCCGAGCCCGAGATCGCCGCCGAGCTGCCCGACCGCATCGACGAGCTCGACCACTGCACGATGACCGCCCGAGCAGATCGGCCTCTACCAGGCGGTGCTCGACGAGCTCGTCGCTCGCCAGCGACCTGCCCGAGGGCGAGCGAGCCGCGCAAGGGCGCAGATCCTCGCCGCCATCACCGCGCTCAAGCAGATCTGCAACCACCCGGCCGCCTACCAGGACGACGACCGCCCGCTCGCCGGCCGCTCGGGCAAGCTCGCCCGGCTCGAGGAGATCGTCGAGTCGGTGTTCGCGGCCGGCGAGCGGGTCCTCGATCTTCACCCACTTCGCCGAGTGGGGCGTGCGGCTGGCCGACCACCTCACCGAGCGTCACCGGCATGCCCGATCGCCTGCTACCACGGCGGCCTGGCCCGCGGCGCCCGCGACCAGCATGATCGAGGAGTTCCAGGCGGGCGAGGGCGCGGGCGCCCTGGTGCTGTCGCTCAAGGCCGGCGGCACCGGGCCTCAACCTCACCGCCGCCAACCACGTCGTGCTCTACGACCGCTGGTGGAACCCGGCGGTCGAGGACCAGGCCCGCGACCGCGCCTGGCGCATCGGCCAGACCCGCACCGTCATCTCGCCACCGCCTGGTGTGCCCGGGCACGGTCGACGAGCGGGTCGAGGAGGTCGTGGCCGGCAAGCGCCACATCGCCGACCTCGTGCTGCCGAAGTCGAGCTCGCTGGCCGACCTCGACGCCGACCAGCTGCACGGGCGCTCGGCCTCCGGCCCGACGCCCTGCTCACCGAGGGGGTGGCCTGATGGCGAACAACGGCTCCGGTAACGGCTCGGGCGGCGGCGGGGGCGGCAAGGACGACAAGCGCTCGCGCCGGCGCCGCAACGCCCGCAAGCAGGGCAAGGCCAAGCCGATCGACCTCTGGCGCCCGGTCCCGCCCCTGCCCCCGCCTGCGCCGATCACCCCGGCGTCCGACCCGACCGCGCTGGTCCGGTCGCTGGGCGACCCGCCGCTGCCCGGATCGAGCGCCGGCGCCGAGCTGGCGATCGCCGCGGTGGTCGACCGCGCCGCGGGCCTGGCGACGGCCCTGGCGGCGACGGGCGGGCTCCTGGCCCTCGACGGCGATTCCGACGAGGACGACGGCGAGTAGTCCGCTTTTGTCCCCGGAAGTGGTCGCCCTGGCGACCGTTTCCGGGGACAAAACGCGTGATCGGGGAGACTGTCACAGGGGCTGGCTACCCTCGTCGTAGCCCTATGGCGACCGTCGAGACCCTCTCCCTCTTCACCCCGGATCTGCCTGCCGACGGGTTCCACCCCGCGGTCGCGACCTGGTTCCCGCGCCGGTTCCCCGACGGGCCGACCGAGCCCCAGCGCGACGGGTGGCCGCACATCGCCGCGGGCGACGACACGCTGATCGCCGCGCCCACCGGGTCGGGCAAGACGCTCGCCGGCTTCCTCGTCGTGCATCGACCGGCTCTACCGCGGCGCACGAGCGCGGGCGACGACGGTCGCGGACGTCGCCCGGGTCGTCTACGTCTCGCCGCTGAAGGCGCTCGCCGTCGACATCGCCGAGAACCTCGAGCGGCCGCTCGCGCGAGATCGCCGAGGTCGCGGCCGAGCTCGGGCTCGACGCGCCCGACCTGCGGGTCGCCGTGCGCACCGGCGACACCACCGAGCTCGCAGCGCGCGGCGATGCTGCGCCGGCCGCCGAGCTTCGTCGTCACCACGCCGGAGTCGCTCTACCTGCTCGTCACCAGCGCGAAGAGCCGCGAGATGCTGCGCACCGTCGAGACGGTCATCGTCGACGAGATCCACGCCGTCGCCCGCGACAAGCGCGGCTCGCACCTCGCGCTCACGCTCGAGCGGCTCGAGGCGCTGTGCGACGCGCGCCCGACACCGCGTCGGCCTGTCGGCGACGCAGCGCCCGATCGAGACGGTCGGCGCGCCTGCTCGTCGGCGACCGGCCGCTCCCGGCGATCGTCGACGCCGGCCACCAGCGCGACCTCGACCTCGCGCTCGAGCTGCCCGACGGCGAGCTCGAGGCCGTCATCGTCGGCCGAGCAGATGGGCGACGTGCTCGACCGCATCGCCGACGCTCGTCGGCGAGCACCGCACGACGCTCGTGTTCGTCAACACCCGGCGGCTGGCCGAGCGGCTCGCCCACCAGCTCGGCGAGACGCCTGGGCGACGACGTGGTCGCCGCGCACCACGGCAGCCTGTCGAAGGACCGCCGCTACCGGGTCGAGACGCCGCCTGCGGGCCGGCGACCTCCGGGCGCTCGTCGCCACCGCGTCGCTCGAGCTCGGCATCGACATCGGCCCGGTCGAGCTCGTGTGCCAGATCGGCTCGCCGCGCAGCATCGCCACGTTCCTCCAGCGGGTCGGCCGGTCCAACCACAGCCGCGCGCGGCACGCCGAAGGGCCGGCTCTACCCGCTCACCCGCGACGAGCTCGTCGAGTGCGCCGCGCTGCTCGCCGCGGTGCGCGGCGGGCGAGCTCGACGCGATCGATCCCGCCGCGTCGCTCCCGCTCGACATCGCTGGCCCAGCAGATCGTCGCCGAGGTCGCGCGCGCAGGAGTGGCGCACCGACGACCTCTTCGACGCTCGTGCGCCGGGCCGCGCCGTACCGCGACCTGACGCGCGACGCAGTTCGACGAGGTCCTCGACCTCGTCGCCGACGGCATCGAGACCGGGCGGGGCCGGCGCGGCGCCTACGTCCACCACGACGCGCGTCAACGGCGAGGTCCGCGGCCGCAAGGGCGCCCGGCTCGCCGCGCTCACCTCGGGCGGCGCGATCCCCGAGACCGGCGACTACCGGGTCGTCGCCGAGCCCGACGACACGTTCATCGGCACGGTCAACGAGGACTGGGCCGTCGAGTCGATGGCCGGCGACATCTTCCTGCTCGGCACCCACTCGTGGCAGATCCGCCGGGTCGAGCCGGGCGTCGTGCGGGTGCGCGACGCCGGCGGCGCGCCGCCCACCATCCCGTTCTGGATGGGCGAGGCGCCGGCCCGCACCGCCGAGCTGTCGGCCGAGGTGTCCGGCGCTGCGCGCGCGCGGTCGACGAGCTGCCTCGCGGCCGGCGACCCCGACGGCGCCCGGGCCTGGCTCGTCGAGCGCGGCCGGGCATCGACGACGTCGCCGCGGCGATGATCGTCGACTACCTCGCCGTCGGCCGGGCGGTGCTGGGCGCGATGCCCACCCACGAGCGACCTGGTGCTCGAGCGCTTCTTCGACGAGACCGGCGGCATGCAGCTCGTCGTGCACTCGCCCTACGGCGGTCGCATCAACCGCGCGCTCGGGCTCGCGCTGCGCAAGAAGTTCTGCCGCACGTTCAACTTCGAGCTGCAGGCGGCGGCCACCGACGACGCGATCGTGCTGTCGCTCGGTCCGCACCACAGCTTCCCGCTCGACGACGTGCCGCGGTTACCTGCAACGCCCGCACGGTCGAGGACACGCTCGCGCCAGGCCATCCTCGACTCGCCGATGTTCCAGTCCCGCTGGCGCTGGAACCTCAACCGCGCGCTGATCGTGCTGCGCTTCCGCGGCGGCCGGCGCAACCCGCCGCCGATCCAGCGCATGGAGGCCGACGACCTCATGGCCGCGGTGTTCCCGCAGGCGGCCGCGTGCCAGGAGAACGTCACCGGCCCGATCGAGATCCCCGACCACCTGCTGGTCCGCCAGACGATCGCACGACACGCTGCACGAGGCGCTCGACGTCGACGGCGTGCGCGCGCTGCTCGAGCGGCATCGAGAGCGGGCGACGTCCGGTGCACTGCGTCGACACCACCGAGCCGTCGGTGCTCGCCCACGAGATCCTCACCGCCCGGCCGTACGCGTTCCTCGACGACGAGGAGGCGTCCAGAACCGCCGCACCAACGCGGTCCCGCTCCGCCGGGGCCTCGCCGGTCGACCTGACGTCGATCGGCGCGCTCGACCCGGCGGCGATCGAGCGGGTCGACGACGAGGTCACGCCCGAGCCCGCCGCAGCGCCGACGACCTCCACGACCTGCTCGCGTCGCTGGTCGTCACGCCGGCGCGGGACGAGTGGCGCGACGCTCTACGCCGAGCTGGCGGCCCGGGGCCGGGTGCGGTCCGCGAGCGGCGGCGACGGCGTGCCCGACGCTGGTGGTGCGACCGACCGAGCCGCCCGGGCGGCCGCCGGTCGAGCGCGCTCGCCGGCGACGACGACGCGAACGGTCGGCGGCGGTGCTCCGCGGCCACCTCGAGATCACCGGCGTCACGCACCGTCGGCGGCGCTGGCCGACGCTGACCGACGCTGCCGCCCGGCCTCGGGTCACGGTCGGGCTCGCCGTGCTCGAGCACGACGGCTTCGCGCTCCAGGGCCGCTACACCGACCCGACGCCGCCGACGCCGAGCGACGCGAGTGGGTGCGCCCGCCGGCTGCTGGCCCGCATGCACTCCTACTCCCGCACGCAGCCGGCGCAAGCGGGTCGAGCCGGTCACCGCGCAGGACTTCATGCGCTTCCTCCTGCGCTGGCAGCACGTCGCGCCCGGCACCCAGCTCGCGGGCGACGCCGGGGCTGCGCACCGTCGTCGACCAGCTCCAGGGCTACGAGGCCGCCGCGGTCGCGTGGGAGCCCGAGCTGCTCGGTCGCCGGGTGCGCCGACTACCGCCCCGGCTGGCTCGACCGGCTGTGCCACGACGGCGAGGTCACCTGGCTGCGGCTCATCGCCGCGGCACGCGACGACGCCGACGCGCCGGCGGGCGCGCCGTCGAAGGCCACGCCCGATCTCGGTCGTCTTCCGCGACGACCTGCCGTGGCTGCTGCAGCCGCGGCGCCCGCGGCGGCGCCGAGCCCGAGGAGCCCGGCCGTCGGGCGCCACGGCCGAGATGGTCGAGGTGCTGCGGGCCGAGCGGGCGCGTGCTTCGCTGTCCGAGCTGGTCGCGCGACACCGGCCGGCTGCCCGACGACATCGAGCGCGCGCTGTGGGACGGCGTCGCCCGCGGGCTGCTCACGTCCGACGGGTTCGGCGCGATCCGGGCGCGGGTCGACGGGGCCCGCGCCGGCCGATCCGGCCGGCGCGCCGGCTGTCCGCGCCGTGCGCCGAGCGTGCCGCAGGGCCCGACGCTCGGCGGCCGGGCCGGTGGTCGCTCGTCGCGGCCGGTCGAGCGCCGACCGTCGACCGCGACGAGCTCGCCGAGGCGGTCGCCGAGCTGCTGCTGCACCGGTGGGGCGTCGTGTTCCGCGACCTCGCGGTCCACGACTCGACTCGCGCTTCCCGTGGCGCGACCTCCAGTGGGCGCTGCGCCGGCTCGAGGACCGCGGGCTGGTGCGGGGCGGGCGCTTCGTCGGCGGCTTCAGCGGCGAGCAGTACGCGCTGCCGGCCGCGGTCGACGGCCTGGCGGCGGTGCGCCGCTCACCCCGGTCGGGCGAGCGGGTCACCGTCAACGCGACCGACCCGCTGAACCTGACCGGGGTCGTCATCCGGGGCGCCCGGGTCCCGGCCGTGCGCACCAACACCGTCACCTTCGTCGACGGGCTGCCCGACCTGCCGGGCCTGCCCGGGGAAGGAGCCGCCAGCGTCGCCGGCTGAGACCGCTAGTCGATCAGGTGGAGGCCGAAGGCGACCGCGAACCCGGCGGTGGTGAGCAGGCCGACCTGGGGGCCGCCGTTCTCGAACGCCTCCGGCATCATCGTGTCGGCCAGCATGGTGAGCACGGCACCGCCGGCGAACGCCAGCACGAAGGCGATCGACGTCGGCGAGGCGTCGTCGAACACGCCGAAGCCCGCCAGCGCCGCCAGGGCCGACACCAGCACCACCACCGTCCACAGGCCGATGATCCGCCGCGCCGACCACCCCGACGCGGTCAGCCCGGCGGTGGCGGCGAGGCCCTCGGGCAGGTTGGAGATGAACACGGCGGCGAGGAACGCCACGCTCACCCCGGTGCCGGCCAGCAGGCCGATGCCGAGGACCAGCGACTCCGGGATCCCGTCGAGCACCGCACCGAGCACGATCGCGAGGCCGTTGCCCTCGGCCTGGCCGCCGCTGGAGCTCTTGCGCTCGGCGCCGCCCATGCGGTCGATGAGGGCGTCTCCGACGTAGAAAGCGACCGCGCCCACGGCCATGCCGATGGCGACCGTGCCCGGGCCGTCGGCCGTGTTCGACGCCTCCTCGGCCAGGTCGAACGCCACCGCGCTGATCAGCACGCCGGCGCCGAACGCCATCACCAACCCGAGGAGATGCTTGTGGATGGGCGTGACCAGCGCGATCACGGCACCCACAACCAGGGCTGACGCTCCCACTGCCCCCCAGAAGAACGCCTCTCCCATGGGGCGCCAGTCTTAGCGCGGCCGGGGGCGCCCGGCGCGGATGTCACCCCCGTTGGGTGATGTCACGCGGCGGCGAGGCGCGGTCGAGTACCCGTGACCGATGCCGCGGGCGCCACCACAGGGGGTACCTCCATGGTCATCGCCGAAGTCGAGTTGGGCGACCTGCTCATCACGACGTTCTGGATCTTCGTGTTGTTCATGTTCATCTGGGTGTTCATCGCGGTGCTGACCGACCTGTTCCGCGACCACACCGTGTCGGGCGTGGGCAAGGCCGTCTGGGTCATCGGCCTCATCCTGTTCCCGCTGATCGGGTGCCTCGTGTACCTCATCGCCCGGGGGCCGAGCATGAGCCAGCGGGCCCTCGACCAGGCCGCCGCGGCGCAGAAGCAGTTCGACAGCTATGTCCGCACCACCGTCGACACGACCGGCAACGCCGCCGTCGACGACCTGACCCGGCTGGCCGCGCTGCGGGACAGCGGCACGATCAGCGACGAGGAGTTCCAGTCGATGAAGGCCCGGATCGTCGCTCCGGCCGCCGGGGCGCCGGCGGCGGACGCCGCACCGTCGGCCTGACCGGCACCGCTCCCGCTCAGCGGGCGCTGACCGGGGTCGCCTCGGCCGAGACCAGGCTGGCGGCGCACTTGGACAGCGACTTGCCCCGGTAGAACACCGACACCGGTCCGTCCTCGCTCACGACCACGGCCACAGACCCGGGCTGGTCGAACGTGTAGCGGGCGGCCGACAGGTGGCGCATGCCCCACGACCGCTCGCCGCCGTCCTCCGCGCTCGTGTCCACGTCCGAGCGGCCCGGGGCACGGCCCGGCTTGCGGCGGGTGCCGACCGCGGCGTCGGCCTCGGCGGTCGACCGGAGGCCGGCGCCGATGCGGCGGATGCTGCCGTCGTCGTCGACGATCGTGGCCAGGTCGCTCTGGTAGAGCGCGGCCAGCAGGGCGGGGTAGTGG
Source organism: uncultured Acidimicrobiales bacterium (assembly GCA_963739835.1). Classification (GTDB taxonomy): domain Bacteria; phylum Actinomycetota; class Acidimicrobiia; order Acidimicrobiales; family VFJN01; genus ZC4RG19. Next base: position 227,333 of record CAVUBW010000012.1, on the reverse strand, counting down.
TGGCGGGTGGTCACCGACAGGTCCGGTGCCACGATCGACTGCTCGAGGTCGATGCCGGCGTCGCCATGCTGCCCCGGCACCACCAGCGTGGCGCCCGCCCGGCCCGGGCTGAGCCAGTGCACCGCGAGCTCGAGCAGCCCGCCGAGGACGGCCGGGCGCAGCTGCGGCAGGTACGGCCGCAGCAACGCCTCCTGGGCCTGGGCGTTGGGGCGGGCCGTCCAGCGGTAGCCGGACCACTCGATCGTGGCGGTCGGCGTGAACAGCCGGGTGACGCCGAGCACCGGCGTGCGCTGGATGACGAACGCGCCGATGTCGGCCTGGACCTCGACCATGTCGGCCTCGTACTGGATGCTGCGCCGGAACGTCGCCAGCATCCGGCTGCCGTCCTCGCCCCGGGCCAGGAACGTCGACCTGCCGTCGGCGAACCGTCGGGCCACCGCCAGCGGCATGCCCTCCAGCGGGACCAGCTCGACCAGCTCGCCGGCGGTGATCAGCGAGCGATCGTCGGGCACGACCAGCGACCCGTACAGCGGGGTGCGGCGCTCGAACTGCGGGGGGCGCCGGGCGTAGCCGAGCTCGTCCAGCACGATCGCGCGCACCCGGTCGCCGGCGTCGATGGTCACGCCGTCGTCGACCAACTCGGACAGCAGCCGGCGATCTGCGCGGCTCAGGGAAGCGCCATCATCCACCCGCTCACGATACGGGCATCCGGGGAATCCGCTCAGGCCGGAGCCAGCAGCCGCCGGCGGAGGCGGCCCAGCTCCTCGACGTGGGCGGCCGCCAGGGCCGCCAGCCGGGACTCGCCGGCGGGCGTCAGGCGGACCCGCACGACACGGTGGTCGTCGGCGTCGACGAGTCGGCGGACGACGCCCGCCTGCTGGGCCCGGTCGATCAGCTCGACGACGCTGTGATGGCGCAGCAGCAGGTGGGCCGCGATCTCGCCCACCGTCGGGTCGCCCCGGTGGCCCCGCACCGCCAGCAGGAGCTGGTGCTGGGCCGGCGTGAGGCCGGCGGCGCGGGCCTGGTCCTCGCTCCAGTGCAGGAACCGGCGCAGCTCGTCGCGCAGCGCCAGGAGCTGCTCGTAGTCCTGGTCGGTCGGCGGCGGGCCCGGGCCGGCTGGGGACGACATATCGTAACACGATACATTAACCCGGATGATCCCGCCGACACCCCCGTCCCGCCTCCTCCGCCTCTCCGTCCTCGCCGCGCTGGTCGGCCTGGCCTCGGGCGGGGCGGCCTGGGTCCTCGTCCACCTGATCGGGCTGATCTCCAACCTGGCGCTGTTCGGCCGCTGGGGGTGGGGGCTGCCGAGCATGAGCGACCTCCACCCCGGGCCCCAGATCGTGCTCGTGGCGGTCGCCGGCGGGCTCGTCGTGTCGCTGCTGGCCCGGTGGGCCCCGGTAATCCGGGGCCACGGCATCCCCGAGGCGATGGACGCCGTGCTCACCCGCCAGAGCCGGGTGGCGCCCCGCACCGCGGTGGCCAAGCCGCTGTCGGCCGCGGTCGCCATCGGGACCGGCGGGCCGTTCGGGGCGGAGGGCCCGATCATCGTGACCGGCGGCGCCATCGGCTCGCTGCTCGGCCAGGTCGTCCACGTGTCGCCGAGCGAGCGCAAGATCCTGCTCGCCAGCGGGGCGGCCGCCGGGATGGCCGCCACGTTCGGTTCGCCGCTGGCCGCCGTCGTGCTGGCGATCGAGCTGCTGCTGTTCGAGTTCTCGGCCCGGGCCTTCGTGCCGCTGGTCGTGGCGACCAGCATCGCCGGCGCAGTCCACGCCGCACTGTTCGGCAGCGGCCCGTTGTTCTCCGTGCCCCACCACGACTTCGCCGGCCTGGCCCAGCTCCCGCTGTTCGTGCCGCTCGGCCTGCTGTGCGGGCTGCTGGCGGTGGTGATCGCCCGGGGGCTGTTCGCGGTCGAGGGCCTGTACCGCCGGCTGCCGGTCGACGAGTTCTGGCACCCCGTGATCGGTGCCGTCGCCTTCGCCACAGTCGGGCTGGTGGTGCCCCGGGCGCTCGGCGTCGGCTACGACGTGATCGACGACGTCCTCGCCGGCCGGCTGGCCCTGGCGACGCTGGCGGTCCTGGCGATCGGCAAGCTGGTGGTCTGGTGGCTGGCGCTCGGGTCGGGGACCTCGGGCGGCACCCTGGCGCCGATCCTGCTGATCAGCGCCGCGACCGGCGGCCTGGTCGGCCAGCTCGCGGCCGACGCCCTGCCCGGCGCCGGCGTCTCGCCCGGTGCGTTCGCGCTCGTCGCCATGGCCGCGACCTTCGGGGCCGCCACCCGGGCGCCGTTCGCCTCGATCGTGTTCGTGTTCGAGCTGACCCGCGACTACGACGCGATGCTGCCGCTGATGCTGGCCACCGTGCTCGCCGACCTGGTTGCCCGCAGCCTGCTGCGCGACAGCCTGATGACCGAGAAGCTCAGCCGGAGGGGCCTGCGGGTGCCCGAGGGCTACTACCCGGACGTGCTGACCACGACCGCGGTCGCCGCGGTCATGACCCGCGAGGTCGCCACGCTCCCGGCGTCGGCCCCGGTGGCGCTGGCGGTCGAGCGGTTCCGCCTGGGCGGCGGCTCGGGCAGCCACAGCGCCTACCCGGTGGTCGACGGCGAGGGCGGTTGCGTCGGCATCGTCACCCGCAGCGACGTGCTGGTCGGCGAGGCCGACCCGGCCATGCCGCTCGGCGAGGCCTACGGCCGCGACCTGGTGACGGTGGCGCCCGGTGACACCGCGGCCGACGCCCTGGCGGCGATGCTCGACGAGCAGGTCGACCACCTCCCGGTCGTCGACGGCGGCCGGCTGGTCGGCATCTGCACCCGCACCGACGTCCTGCGTGCCCGCGGACACCAGCGCCGCGCCGAGGAGCCCCAGCCGGGCTGGCTGCGGCGCCTGGCCGGGTAGGCCCCGTTTCGCGTTTTCTACGCGGAAGTGGTCGCTATGGCGACGGCTTCCGCGTAGAAAACGAGGCATGACGGCGGCGCGGGACCCATTCGTCGGCGGCGACCAGGCGTACCTGCGGGACGTCCAGTACCGCGACCCGAGGAACCTGACCGCGCGGGCCAACCTCCACATCCGCTACGGCACGGCCGCGGTGCCGTGGTTCGACTGGCTGGTCTCCCAGATCGACTGGCCGGCCGAGGGCGAGGTGCTCGAGGTCGGGTGCGGTCCCGGGTGGGTGTGGGCCGAGGCGGCGGCCTTGTTGCCGCCGGGGCTGCGGCTGACCCTGACCGACCTGTCGCCCGGCATGGTGGCCGAGGCCCACGAGCGGGTGGGCGCCCTCGACCGATACGCCTCCCTCCATGCCCGGCCGGCCGACGCCCAGGCGCTGCCGTTCGCCGACGACTCGTTCGACGTCGTCGTGGCCAACCACATGCTCTACCACGTGCCCGAGCCGCCCCGGGCGGTGGCCGAGCTCGCCCGGGTGCTGCGTCCCGGCGGCGTGGCGCTGACCGCCACCAACGGCGCCGGGCACCACCGGGAGATGTGGGAGATCGCGGCCGAGGTGTTCGGCGGCGCGGCCGGGAGCCAGGCCATCGACGCGTTCGGCGACGTGTCGGGCGCCGGCATGCTGGGCGAGCGCTTCGCCGCCGTCGACTGGCGCGACTACCCGGACGAGCTGCACTGCACCGACCGCGACGACGTGGTCGCCTACTTCCTGTCGCACCCGCCCGGGGAGGGCACGTCCCCCGAGAAGCAGGCCGAGCTGGTCGCCGCGCTCGACCGTGCCTTCGCCGCCGGGGGCGGGGTGTTCCGGGTGACCAAGCGGGCCGGGGCGTTCGTGTCGACCGGCCCCCGGTAGCCGGCCGGACGCGACGGGGGAGTGGCCCCTACAACAGATGGCCGCCCTGGTGGGCGGCGATCATCGCGGCCGCTTCGGCCCAGGTCTCGGGGCCGTAGGTACGCGCCGGCGGCATGCTGGCCCGGGCCGCCTCGACGTCCTCGGGCGAGATGTCGCACCGGCCGGTGATCGGCTCGATGTCGTACAGCCGGGCCGAGTTGATGCCGAAGATCTTGGCCTTGATCTCGTCGGTCAGCTTCGGATAGCCGAAGCGCTCCTGGAACTCGTCGCTGATCTGGAACGTCCGCATCGCCTGGATCTGGTCCTGCGGGGTGCCGAACCAGATCGAGTCGGTGCCCCACACCACCCGGTCCTCGCCGATGTACTTGAGCAGCTTGCCGATCATGTGCGCGGCCTCGTCCGGGTTGCGCATGACGAACCACCACGTGCCGCCCAGCTCGGCGTAGACGTTCGAGTTGGGCTCGAGCCCGGCGTCCTGGCACGACGGATGAGGCGGTCGACGCCCATCTGGTGCGGGGTTGTCGGGGTCGTAGGGCCCGTCGCCGCCCTCCTGGCCCGGCTCGAAGCCGGAGTGGTACACGACGAACGACACGTCGTGGTTGCGGGCGGCGGCCGGGCCGATGTCGCTCGGGGACGCCAGCTCGGGCGTGGAGCAGACGATCGACGAGATGCCCTTGTGCGTGCAGATGATCGGCGGGCCGAGCTCGCGCACGTGGTCGATGAAGCGCTGCCCGATCTGCGGGCCGGCTCGGGTCGTGGTCGTCGAAGTAGAAGTGCGCCTCGGTCGGCGTCATCGTGTAGATCTTCCAGGCCACGATGTCGTAGTCCTGCCGCAACTGATCCATGCTCATCGAGCGCGGCCTCGATCGGGCCCTGGTGCGGATAGGCGCCGCCGTGCATGAGCACCCGCCCGTCGCAGCCGATCTGCTTGGCGGTCTCGATGGCGAAGGCCATGTCCGCCGGCTGCGAGGCCCGGCAGCACCTGCGAGGGCAGGGCGGACAGGATGCTCATCGACGTGTCGGCCCGGGCGTATACCTCGCGGAAGTAGGCATCGGCGGTGAAGCACACCTTGGCGGTCCCGGCGGCCGCGCCCTCGGGGCACCTGCTCTGGGGGAACGTCTGCGTCCACTCGCCGGCCGCCTCGGCGACGTCGTAGTTCACGTAGTGGGTCTGGACGTCGAAGATGAACTCCTCGCCGCCCAGCTCCTCCAGCGCCGTGGACGTGTCGGTGGTCGCGTCCTCGGACACGTCGAACGACCCGCCCGGGCTCTTGCCCCGCGATCGCGGCCTCGTCCTTGGAGCACGCGCCGAGGACGTACAGCGTGGCTGCCGCGCCCATCGTGCTGTTCAGGAACTTGCGGCGCGAGATGCCCAGCCGCCGCGCGTTCTCGTCGGCCAGCCGGTATGTGCGGCGTATCGCCTCGCGCACGACCGGGCTGTGCGGCACCGGATGGAACTCGCCGTTCGACACCGGACCGAGCTTGATCGGCAGCGGTTCGTCGTCGTCTCGGCACGGTCGCGAGCTATCCCCCTCAGCCATGCCTCGAAATCTACCGACGGTAAGTCGCCCGTGCAGCCGGAAACGCCGGCTAGTGGTGGAACGCGGTGCGGCTCTCCGCATCGGGCAGCGGCGAGTCCAGCTTGTCGAGCCAGCCGATCGTGCGGCCGAGGTCCTCGACGAGCCCGTCGGCCAGGTCCCGAGAGAACCCGAGCCGGCACACGACCCGAATGACGGCCAGGTCCTGCCGGTTCTCGGGGAACGTGTACGCCGGCAGCAGCCAGCCGTGCTCGCGGATGACGTCCGACGACGTCGAACACCGTGTAGTTGCGGTCGTCGTCGGTCGAGCGCGAACGCGAAGACCGGCAGCTCGCTGCCGTCGGTGATCAGGTGGAACGGGCCCATGGCGGCCACCGCGTCGGCGGTGTAGCGGGCCACGTCGCGGCACGCCTGCTGGACACGGCGGTAGCCGTCGAAGCCGAGCCGGATGAAGTTGTAGTACTGCGCCGCCACCTGGTTGCCCGGTCGCGAGAAGTTGAGGGCGAACGTCGGCATGTCGCCGCCGAGGTAGTTGACGTGGAACACCAGGTCGTCGGGCAGCGCCTCCGGGTTGCGCCAGATCACCCAGCCGACGCCGGGGTAGACCAGGCCGTACTTGTGGCCCGACGCGTTGATCGACTGCACGCGGGGCAGCCGGAAGTCCCACTCCAGGTCGGGGTCGATGAACGGCGCGACGAAGCCGCCCGACGCGCCGTCGACGTGGACCGGGACGTCGAGCCCGGTCTCGGCCTGGAGCGGTCGAGCGCGGCGCAGATGTCGGCCACCGGCTCGTACGTCCCGTCGAACGTCGAGCCGAGCACGGGGACCACCCCGATCGTGTTCTCGTCGCAGTGCCGCGACCGCCTGGTCGGCCGTGAGGTGGTAGGTCTCGCCCTCCATCGGCACGAGCCGCGCCTCGACGTCCCAGTAGCGGCAGAACTTCTCCCAGCACACCTGGACGTTCGACGCCCATGACCATGTTGGGCCTGTCGGTCGGGCTTGCCGGCGGCCCGCTGGCGGTCGCGCCAACGCCACTTGAGCGCCATGCCGGCGAGCATCGCCGCCTCGCTCGACCCGGTGGTCGAGGTGCCGGTGGCGTGCTCCTCCGTCGGGCGAGTTCCACAGGCGGCTGAGCATGTTCACGCACCGCAGCTCGAGCTCGGCCGTGCGCGGGTACTCGTCCTTGTCGATCATGTTCTTGTCGAACGTCTCGGCCATGAGCTTCTCGGCCTGGGGCTCCATCCACGTCGTCACGAACGTCGCGAGGTTGAGCCGGGCGTTGCCGTCGAGCATCAGCTCGTCGTGGACGATCTGGTAGGCGGTCTCGGGTGCTCGCTGGTCGTCGGGCATCCGGTGGCGGGGGGCGTGGGCCGCCTCGCCCGGCCGGGCGTAGATCGGGCTGATGACCAGCGGAGCGAGATCCTCGACGAGCTTCTGGTGCAGCGCCATGGGTAGATGAAACCGCACCCGTGGTGGCCGTGGCATCACCCCCTACGGGGGATGCCGGCCCGGTCGGGCCGGCCGAGGATGCGCCCCATGGGTTGTCTGCTCGCCATCTTCGCCGGGATGTTCCCCCGGTTCGCCGTGATCATCTTCTGGATCGCCCGCCCCAACCAGATGGACGCGATCTTCACGTCGTTCGTCTGGCCGGTGCTGGGCATCATCTTCCTGCCGTTCACGACCTTGATCTACATCCTGCTGTGGGACGTCACGAGAGGCGTCACCGGCTGGGACTGGTTCTGGGTCGGACTCGCGGTGTTGATCGACGTGTCGCACTGGGGCGCCACCGCCAGCCAGCGCAACCAGCGATCGTTCAGCACGGCCTGAGCCGGACGGCGTCGGTCAGAGGCCGACCGTGGCGCACGCGCGGCGGATGGCCTCGGCCGACGCCGCCAGCCCTGCGCGTTCGGCCTCGTCCATCGGGACGTCGAGCCGGGCGGCCACGCCCCGGCGGTCGACGATCGTGGGGACCGAGAAGCACACGTCCTCGATGCCCTGGTAGCCGGCGTGGTAGGTGCTCACCGGGAGCACCCGCCGCTCGTCGTGGTCGACCGCCTCGATGATGCGGGCGGTCACCACGCCGATGGCGTAGTTGGTAGCGCCCTTGCCGGCGACGATGCGGTGTGCGGCCCGGCGCACGTCGTCGAGCATCGTGCGGCACTGGTCGGGCGACGGCGGGCCGCCCAGGGCGTCACCCAGGTGGTCGAGCGGGATGCCGCCGATCGTGGCGCTCGACCACAAGGCGACCTCCGAGTCGCCGTGCTCGCCGACGATGTACGCGTGCACGTTCTGCACGGCGACGCCGCAGCGCTCCGACAGGAGCCGCCGCAGCCGGCTGGTGTCGAGCACGGTGCCCGACCCGATGACCCGCGCCGGGTCGAGGCCGCTGATCTCCAGCGCGGCGCGGACCACGACGTCGACCGGGTTGGTCACGACCAGCACCAGGGCGCCGGGGGCGACCGCCACGACCTCGGGCAGCACCAGCCGGCACATCGCCACGTTGTCGGCCGCCAGGTCGAGCCGGGTCTGGTGGGGCCGCTGCTTGGCCCCGGCGGCCAGCACGACCACGTCGGCGCCCGCGCAGGCGCCCAGGTCGTCGGTCCCCCGCACGTCGGTCATGCGGGCGAACTGCACGCCATGCGCCAGGTCCAGCGCCTGGGCCTCGGCCTTGGCCCGGTCGAGGTCGCACAGGATGAGCTTGTCGCCCACGCCCCGCAGCAGGCAGGCGTAGGCGGCCGCCGCCCCCACCTCGCCCGCGCCCACGATGGCGATCTTCACGGCGACCAGGGTGCCTGCGTCAAGCGCCCGGGACCAGAACGGCCGCGCCCCGGACCCGCCCGTGCGCGAGGTCGGCCAGGGCCCGGTCCGCGGCGGACAGCGGGTAGGGCGTCGTCGTGACCCGGATCGGGATCCGGCAGGCCAGGTCGAGCAACTCCTCGCCGTCGCGCGCGGGTGTTGGCGGTGACGCTGCGGACCTGGCGCTCCTGGAACAGGTAGGCCGTCGTAGTCGAGCGGCGGGATCTCGGACAGGTGGATGCCGGCGACCGCCAGCGTGCCGCCCCGGTCGAGCGCGGCCAGCGCGACCGGCACCAGGTCGCCGGCCGGTGCGAACAGGATGGCGGCGTCGAGCGGCTCGGGCGGCTCGTCGTCGGGACCGCCGGCGCTGGCGGCGCCCAGCTCCAGCGCCAGGCTCCGGGCCTCGGCCGCCCGGGTCATCACGTGGACGGTCGCCCCCTCGTGCAGCGCCACCTGCGCGGCGATGTGCGCCGAGCCCCCGAAGCCGTAGATCCCGAGCCGGCCGCCCGGCGGCAGCGCGGCGCGCCGCAGCGCCCGGTAGCCGATGATGCCGGCGCACAGCAGCGGCGCCGCCTCCTCGTCGCCGAACGCGTCGGGCAGCCGGTACGCGTAGCGCTCGTCGACCACGGCGTGCTCGGCGTAGCCGCCGTCGGCGTCCCAGCCGGTGAACGCCGGGTCGAGGCACAGGTTCTCGTCGCCCCGCCGGCAGAACCGGCAGGTCCCGCAGGTGCGCCGCAGCCAGGCGATCCCGATCCGGTCGCCCGGCCGCGAACCGGTCGGCGCCGGGGCCGGCGGCGTCGACCACGCCGACGATCTCGTGGCCGGGGACGACGCCGGGCCGGTGGACGGGCAGGTCGCCCTCGGCCAGGTGCAGGTCGGTGCGGCAGACGCCGCAGGCCCGGATGGCCACCCGCACCTCCCCGGGCCCCGGCTCGGGAACGGGCCGCTCGACGGGGACGAGCGGCCCGCTGTCGATCGGCCCGGGGCGGTCGACGGCCCAGGCCCGCATGGTCGCCGTCACAGGACGCTCACCCGGCCGGGACGATGCGCCGGCCGGTGATCCGGCTCGGCACGAGCCGCATCCAGTGCGGGCGCTCGCCGCCCGCCCACGGCTCCACCGGTAGGTCCTTCATCCGCTGGTAGGTCGCAGTATCGAACTGGGTGACCTCCTCCAGCCGGCCGGTGGCGACCACGCTCCAGCCGGTCCGCATCGTGCGGTCGAAGGCGTCGACCTCGAACGCCACCGGGGCGCGGGGGCCGACGGCGAGCTTGGTGCCAGGGGCCGTGCGGAACACGATGGCCTCGCCGTCCAGCCGGTAGTTGACCGGGAAGACCGCGGGCGCACCGCCGTCCACGAGGGCGAGGCGCCCGACCTCGTCGGCGGCCAGCAGCCGCAGGCACTCGTCGTGGTCTAGGACCTCCAGGCCGGTGCGGGCGTCGATCGTGCGCTTCATCCGTCGTCCTCCTCGGCAGCCAGGCTGGCACGCCGGGCGCACCGCCGGTAGGGCCGAAGGTCCGCCCCGTCTTTCATCCGTCGCGGGTTAGGACACGTGCCCGGCGCGGCCCTACGGTCACCGCGTGACCGATACCGCGCCGCTCCGACTCTCCGACCAGGACCTGCTCCAGGCGCTCGCCCTGATCAAGCAGGCCGACAGCGTCGAGCTCAAGCTCACGCTGCCCAACGCCCAGCGGCGCGCGCTGGTCATCGCGCTCGACCTCGACCCGCTCTCGGCGCAGATCCGGCAGGTGTACTTCTTCGACACCCCCGACCTGGCGCTCGACCGTGCCGGCGTCGTCGTGCGGGCCCGGCGGGTGCAGGGGCGCGGCGACGACACCGTGGTCAAGCTGCGCCCGGTCGTCCCGGCCGATCTGCCCGCGCACCTGCGGTCCGATCCGGAGATGGTGGTCGAGGTCGACGCCATGCCCGGCGGCTACATGTGCAGCGCGTCGCTCAAGGGGGAGGACCGCAGCGGCACGCGGGACGTGGCCGGCGGCCGTGAGTCGATCCGCAGGCTGTTCACCAAGGGCCAACGGGCGTTCTACGCCGAGCACGCGCCCGACGGGGTCGGGCTCGACGACCTGGGGGTGCTGGGCCCGGTGACGGTGTTCAAGCTCAAGTTCGAGCCCGCCGAGCTCGCCCGCCGGGTCGTCGCCGAGCTGTGGTTCTACCCGGACGGCTCCCAGGTCGTCGAGCTGTCGACCAAATCCGCGCCCGCGGAGGCGCTCGAGGTCGCGATCGAGGCCCGGGCCTTCCTCGTCAGCAAGGGCGTCGACCTCGGCGGCGAGCAGACCACCAAGACCCGCACCGCCCTGGAGTTCTTCGCGAGCTGGCCGGCGGCGGCTGAGCCCATCGCCGGCCCCGCGGTCGGCCGGTCAGCTGGCCAGGCGGTGCAGCTGCCAGCCCATCCCGATGGCGACGACGCCGGTGACGATGAACCGGATGCCGAGGATCAGGGCGAGCACCATCAGCGTGGCTTCCGGCCAGGCGAGCACCATGACGCCGACGACGACGCCGAGCACGCCGAGGCCCAGGTTGAGCACGAAGTCGGGCTCGTCCCGGTTCATGAACGCCGTCACCAGGCGCATCACGCCGGCGAAGACGAGCCCGACGCCGGCCAGGACTGCGATCGCCCACAGGGTGATGGCGTGCCACACGATCACCGCGACGCCCGCGGCGACCAACAGCGCGCCCGAGATCCACACGGCCCAGCCGATGCCGCGCTCGCCGTGCAGCGCCATCACCTCGACCACACCGCTCAGGATGAGCGACGCGCCGACGAGCCAGGCGAGCACGACCGGCGAGTCGTACAGGTTGGTGACCATCCAGATACCCAGGACGAGGAGCAGCGCCCCGCCGACGATCGACAGCCACCATCCAGTGGTGTCGAGGTCGCCGTACTCGACCGGGCGCGGCGGAGGTGGCGGGGTCGGCGAGCCGAGCCCGGCGTCGAAGTCCGTCACAGCATGTCCTCCAGGCGTGAGAGCAGGGCCGTAGCGTGCGCCCGCCACGCCGGCGCGCATCCCCCGCCGCGGGTGATGTGGGCCGATGCCGCTGCCGAACAGATGTCGTACGGCTAGCGTTCCTGGCGTGACCGGCGGGGAGATGAGCGGCGAAGGTGGCGCGGGGGGCGTCCCGACCCGGGCCCGGCTCATCGACGCCGCATGGGAGCTGTTCAACAAGCAGCCCTATCCGGCCGTCCACATCGCCGAGATCTCCGCCCGGGCCGGGGTCACCCCCGGCAGCTTCTACTCCTACTTCGACTCGAAGGAGGCGCTGTTCCGCGAGGTCGCCGAGCGCGCGCTGGAGGAGCTCTACTCCTACGGGCGCAGCGATCCCGGCAACGCCGAGGGCAACCCGGTGCGCGACGTCGCCTACGGCATCCGCCAGTACTTCCTCGTGGTCTCGCGGCTGCGTGTCATCGCCGAGTCGATCGAGCGGGTGTACGTGGTCGACGACGACGTGCGCATGACGCGGCGGGGCACGGTCATGCGGGGCGCCCAGCGGATCGAGCGCTGGATCGTGCGGCTCCAGCAGGCCGGCATCTGCCCGCCCGACGTCGACACGTGGCTCACGGCCCTGGCGCTGCAGACGATGACGATCAACCTCGCCTACGACCAGCTCGTCCGGCGCGACCGGCCTCAGGACATCGAGGTGCTGGTGGGCGCGGTGACGCCGATCTGGGCCCGCTCGGTGGGACTCGAGCGCTGGTTGGCGGGCGCCCTGTGACGCGGGTGGACGCCTGGCTGTGGGCCGTCCGGGCGACGAAGTCGCGCACCGCGGCCACCGACGCCTGCCGCGGCGGGCACGTCAGGGTCAACGGGTCGCCGGCCAAGGCGGCCTCGGTGGTCCGCGCCGGCGACGTCGTCGAGGCCCGCATCGGCGGCCGGCCCCGGGTGTACGAGGTCGTGCGGCTCATCGACAAGCGGGTCGGCGCGGCGATCGCCGCCGAGTGCTACATCGACCGCAGCCCGCCGCCGCCCTCGCACCACGACGAGCCGGTCGTCTTCGCCCGTGAGCGCGGCACGGGCCGCCCCACCGAGCGCGACCGCCGGCGCATGGACCGGTTCCGCGGCTGACGCATGGGCGCGCAACCGCAGTGGGCGCCCGACGTCCTGGGCGACGGCTACGAGGCGGCGACGCTCGCGCTGGCGCCCGACGACGAGGGCGAGGTCGTCGCCACGCTCGTGCGCCGGCGCTGCGATCCGCCGGCGCGGCGGGCGGTGCTGTACGTCCACGGCTACGTCGACTACTTCTTCCAGACCCACCTCGCCGACCACTTCGTCGCCCGGGGCTGGGACTTCTACGCGCTCGACCTGCGCAAGTACGGGCGGTCGCTGCGGCCCCACCAGACGCCCAACTACACGACCTCGATGGAGGTCTACCAGGAGGAGATCGACGCGGCCGTCGAGATCGTCCGCGAGGTCGACGGCCACGACCGGCTGCTCGCCGCCGGGCACTCCACCGGCTGCCTGGTGCTGGCCCTGTGGGCGCACCGGCGGCGGGGTCGCGGCCTCGTCGACGGTCTGGTCTTCAACAGCCCGTTCCTCGAGACCTATGCGCCCCGGGCGGTGCGGGCGGCGGTGGGCCGGGCGCTGCGGCCGTGGGCCAAGCGCCGGCCGATGGCGGCCGTGCCACTCCCGATGACGCCGCACTACGCGGCACAGCCTGCACCGCGACTTCAAGGGCGAGTGGGACTTCGACCTCGCGTGGAAGCCGGTCGATCCCCACCCGGTGCGTGTCGGCTGGCTCAACGCCGCGGTCGTCGGCCACCGCCGCGTGGCTCGGGGCCTGGACATCGACGTGCCGATCCTGTCGATGTCGTCCGACGCCAGCCTGCAGTCCCGCGAGTGGGACGATCGCATGCGCACGAGCGACATCGTGCTGGACGCCGACCGGATCGCGCTGCTGGCCCCGCGCCTCGGCCGGCACGTGACCATCGTGCGCATCCCGGGCGGCGTGCACGACCTGACGCTGTCGGGCGAGGAGGCCCGCGGCCGCGTGTTCGCCGAGCTCGACCGCTGGCTGGCGGCCTACGCCGAGGTCTGAGCCGCCGGTCCCCACAGGTCGGCGCAGCGCTCGCACACCGTCTCGGGGATGACGCCGGCCTGCATCAGCAGGGCGAAGATCCGGCACCCGAGGCAGTAGCCGGCGAAGGCCTCCAGGCTCGCGGCCGCCACGAGGGCGCCGAGCACGGCGTAAGCCGCACCCCGGAGGCCGAAGCCGAGAGCCAGCACGGCCGCCGTGGTCGACAGGACTGCGCCGATGGCCTGGGCGAAGCGCTTGGGCGGGCCCGGCACCGGGCGGGGCGCGAGCCCGAGGCGGGGCGTGGCGACCCGGGTGACGAACTGGCCGAGCGGGCTCAGCGTGGGCCCGGTGAGCGCCCGGGCGACGAACCCGTAGGCGATCAGCGCGGTCAGCGGCGGCAGGTCGAAGGCGATCGTCACCAGCGACAGCGCGACCACGCCGCCCGCCACCAGGCGGGCCGAGACCTCGTTCACGGGGTCGGGAAAGGAGAACAGTCGACGTATCACGTGCGGAGAATCATGATCGGCCCAGTCAGGATTGTCAGCGTACCGTGACCGTTGCGGGTTCGCCGACTCGTGTGCACAATCGCTGCATGGGGCAGCGAACCGCACGCCGGCACCGGGTGATCATCGAGGACGCCCGCCGCAATGGGCACTATCTGCGGGTGACGTGGCACCAGGAGTCGCGGCAGTTCGTGGTCAGCACCTGGCGCGACGACGTGTGCACGGGCGCCGCGAGGCTCTCGGCCGCCGACGGCGCGGAGCTGGCCGCGTTGCTCGTGGACGGCCTGGCGGACGCCGCATCCTCGCCGCCCCCGGCGGACGCCGACGTCTGCATGCCCGGCGGCAGCGCCAGCCGGGCCGTGGCCGACCGGGCCGCCGCCGCGGTCGGGCGCCTGCGGGCCTGGTGGCGCCGGGCAGCGACCCCGGCGACGCCGCTCCCGCCGCCCGCGTCCGGCCCGCCGGCGGATGCGCCGGCCCGCACGCGCCGCAGCGCGTAGCCCAGGGCGGAGGCGGGGGTGACGCCGGCGTGGCCCGAGCTGCCGCTCGCCGAGTGGGCCGACACCCGCGACACCCTGCACCGCTGGACCCAGATCGTCGGCAAGGTGCGCCTGGCGCTGGCGCCCCGCGCCAACCACTGGTGGAACGTCCCGCTCTACGTCACCGCCCGGGGCCTGACCACGTCGCTGATGCCGTACGGATCGACCGCGTTCGAGATGGTGTTCGACTTCACCCGGCACGAGCTGGCGATCGAGCCGGTGGGCCGGCACGCCACGGTGATCGCGCTCGGTCCCCGGTCGGTCGCCGACTTCTACGGCGAGACCATGGCCCGCCTCGCCGAGCTGCACCTGGGGGTCGAGATCCTGGCCCGGCCCGTCGAGATGGTCGACGCCACGCCGTTCGCCGACGACCACGAGCACATGGCCTACGACGCGGAGTACGCGCAGCGGTTCTGGCTCTCGCTGGTGCAGGCGCAGCGGGTGTTCGATCGCTTCCGGGCGCGCTTCGCCGGCAAGACGAGCCCGGTGCACTTCTTCTGGGGTGCGTTCGACCTGGCGGTGACCAGGTTCTCGGGCCGGCCCGCGCCCCGCCACCCGGGCGGCGCGCCCAACTGCGCCGACTGGGTGATGGTCGAGGCGTACTCACACGAGGTGTCGAGCGCCGGGTACTGGCCGGGCGGCACCGAGGAGGGCGTGTTCTACTCCTACGCCTACCCCGAGCCGGACGGCTTCCCGGCCGCCGCGGTGCGCCCCGCCGGGGTCGCCGGCTACGACGGGCAGCTCGGCGAGTTCGTGTTGCCCTACCGGGCGGTGCGGCAGGCCGACGACCCCGACGGCCTGCTGCTCGGGTTCCTGGAGGACACCTACGCGGCGGCGGCCGACCTCGCGTCGTGGGACCGGGCCGCTGCTCGATCGACAGGAAGGTTGACGAGAACGTGTTCTACCCTGGGGCCATGGACGAGACCGGCCAGCCCGTCTTCGACGCCGACAACCACTACTACGAGGCGCTCGACGCCTTCACCCGCCACCTCGACCCCGCGCTCGGCCCCCGCTGCGTGCAGTGGGCGACGATCGACGGGAAGCAGTACCACGTCCTCGGCGGGCGGGTCAGCCGGGCGGTGAGCAACCCCACGTTCGACCCCGTGTCCAAGCCGGGTTGCCTGTACGACTACTTCCGGGGCAACACCGAGGGCGTCAACCCGCTCCAGCGCCTGCGCGACCACGAGCCGATCAGGCCCGAGTACCGGGACCGCGACGCCCGCCTCGCCACGCTGGACGACCAGGGCCTGGCCGGCTGCTGGCTGTTCCCGACGCTGGGGATGATCTACGAGGAGCCGCTGCACCACGACCCGGCGGCGGTCTGCGCCACGTTCCGGGCGTTCAACCGGTGGCTGGCCGAGGACTGGGGCTTCGCCTACGAGGATCGGATCTTCGCCGCCCCCTACGTCACCCTCGCCGACGCCGACTGGGCGGTCGCCGAGGCCGAGTGGGCGCTCGGGGAGGGGGCCCGGTTGCTGGTCATGCGGACGGCGGCCCCGACCACGGCGCTCGGGCGGCGCTCGCCGTTCGACCCGATGTTCGACCCCTTCTGGGGCCTGGTCAACGAGGCCGGTGCGACGGTCGTGGTCCACGCCGGCGACTCGGGCGTGTCCTCGGACGGCTACGCGGTCGACGGGTTCGCGGCGACGTTCTCGGGGGGCGGCTACGGCCCGTCGCTCAAGAACTTCGCGATCGAGAAGGCCGTCCACGACTTCCTGCTGTCGATGGTGCTGGCCAACCAGTTCCGGCGGTTCCCCAACCTGCGGGTGGCGTCGGTCGAGAACGGGGCCGAGTTCCTGCCCGACCTGTTCCGCAAGCTGCGCTCGATCGATCGGAAGATGCCGGGGTGGTTCGGCGACGACCCGGTCGAGGTGTTCCGCCGCCACGTGTGGATCAACCCGTTCTGGGAGGACGACCTGGCGACCGTCGTCGAGCACATGGGCGCCGAGCGCGTGCTGTTCGGCTCGGACTGGCCTCACATCGAGGCGCTGCCGGAGCCGCTCGACTACCTGCGTGAGGCCAAGGCCATCGACCCGGCGGCGCGGCGTCGGGTGCTGTACGACAACGTCGTCGAGCTCGACGGCGCTGCGGCCCACCTGAACGCGGTCGGTCCGCCCCGGCTCGGCCCGACCGACCCGCCGGAGCGGGCGAGATGGGTGGCCGGGGACGCCCTCCTGGCCGCCATGGGCAGGAGGTGCGTGTCCGGGGTCGCCCGCCCGACCCCGGCTCACCCACCTCTTCATCAGCGGTCCGCCCGCGCAGCCGGAGGCTCCTGCGGAGGGGAGTGAAGCCCGCCCGAACTTTCTCCCCAGTCGCTGATGCAGAGTTGTTGCACCCTCTAGATCGCGCCAGCGTTAGTACGCGTTACAGATCTCGGGAAAATTTCCCGAGACCCGCGATTCAGGGCTCGCCGAGGGGGTTGAAGCTCTGGCCCGGGTCGGACGGCGGCACCGTCGTATCCGGCGGGGCCTCGGTCGTCGGCGGCGCGGGCTCGGACGTCGTCGTCGACTCGGGCGTCGTCTCGCTGGTGGTCGTGGTGTCGGCCACCGTGGTCGACGTGGTCGCGTCGGTCGGTGTCGTCTGCTTGTCGGCGGTGGCGGCCGTGACCTCGGCGGCGACGTCCTGCGGCACGGTCATGACCAGCGTGGGTGGCAGCGGCACGCACGTCGGGAGCAGCGACATGGTGCCGCAGTCGCTGATGTTGGACTCGCCGGTGGTGGTGGCCCGCCGGGCCCCGGTGGTGGCGTCGCCGGGCGCCGAGTGGTGGGTGGTCGGCGTCGGGACGGTCGTCACCGGCTTGCCGACGTTCTCGTTGATGACCGGGACGACCACGTTCGCCATGATGCCGGTGGTGGCGGCCGCCGCGGCGGCGACGCCGATGGCGGCGGCGGTGGCGATCGCGACTGCCTTGATCGCCACGACCCGGCTCACGGTCCGGACGACGGCACGATGGTCGTCGGCGGCCCGCTCGGCCGCATGCTTGGCCTGGTAGCTGGCCTCCCCACCGTGCTTGGCCCGGTAGGCGTCGAGGTCGACGACCTCCTGCTGCTCGGCGACTCGGGCTCGGAGCCGCTGCGCAAGCGGGTCGGGCACGCGGCGCAGCGAGGCGGCCGCCGCGGCGACGTCGTCGGGCGTGTCGGTCGCCTCGGCGCCGGGCACCTCGGCGACCCGCGTGATCTCGCCCTCGGCCGTGATCGCCGCAGACCACGGCACGGCGAGGTCGCGCGGCACGCTCCCGTTGCGGGCGTGCACGGGCGCGGCGGTCAGCGGTGACTCGGGCGACTTGGCATCGCCGAGAGCACCGGCACCGGTGTCGTCGTCCTCGTCCACCACCGCGGCCGGCTCGTCGCCGGCGACGATCGCCAGGCGGATCTCGCGCATGCGGGCGACGATGGAGGCCTCGCGGGCCAGCTCGTCGGGCCGCGCGGGGGCCGTCGCCCGTCGCACCAGCACTGCCACGTCGCCGCACCACGCCGGCGCGTCTGCCGAGGGCCTGGCGCCCGCGAGCAGCCGGTCGAGCTCGGCGTCGAAATCATCCATGTCCGTCCAGCCGTTGTGTGTCATTCCGCCAGAGCCTCCTGGCTCATCCTCGCTGCCAGGCGCTTCAGCGCCCGATGGCATAGCACCCGCACCGAGCCGGGAGACCGGCCCATGATGCGCGCCACCTCGCCCACGTCGAATCCGCCGAGGACCCGTAGCAGCACCGCCTCCGCCTGGTCGGGGGCCAGCCCCGACACCAGCATCTCCACCGTCTCCTGTACCCCGAGTTGCTCGATCACGAGCCAGGCCGGGTCGCCACCCAGGCCCCGCTCGATCGGTCCGTCGAGGCGATCGTGGGACATCAGCTCGGTGCGGCGGCGGGCGATCCGGCGGCGGTGCTCGATGACCCGATGACGGGCGATCGTGAACACCCAACCCCGGAATCCGGCCTCGTCGCCGTCGAACCGGCTGAGCCCCGGGCCACGGCCAGCCACACGTCGGCAGCCAGGTCGTCGGCCATGCCCGACTCCTGGGCCCGCAGGTAGCGGAGGAGTCGTGGCTGGTAAGCCCGGTAGATCTCCGTGAGCGCGCGCTGCTCGCCCTGGCGCGCGGCGGCCAGGAGCGACGAGAAGTCAAGGTCACGGGTGGTATCCGTGGGCGGCACTCTAATCACCGCCGCGGGCCCGCCGAGGCGTTCACACGGGGAGTGGGAACACGTTCACTTATCGTTCTGACGCCGGCGTCGGCCGGTTACGGACCGGCACGGCGGCTGGATAGATTGATGGGACCGACGGGCGGCGCACGACCGGCGTCGGAGGAGGCTGGCATGTCCGCTGCGATGCCGGGGTACCGCCCGGTCGCCACACTCGACGACGTCGCCCGAGGCGACTTCCTCGTCCGCGTCTACCAGCACCTTGGTGCGGCGCTGGTGGCCTTCGTCGCGTTCGAGGCCCTCCTCTTCAACCTGGGCGTGGCCGGGAAGCTGTACGACTTCATCGCCAAGAGCGGCCGGGGCTACGTCTGGCTGCTGATCCTGGGCGCGTTCATGATCGTGAGCTGGATGGCCACGAGCGCCGCCCACGACATCCTCAACCCGCAGCGCCAGTACCTCGGCCTGTTCGGCATCGCCGCGGCCGAGAGCCTGATCTTCGCCCCGTTCCTCTACTACTTCTTCCGGGTCGCCGACGACGGCGCCACCGACGTCTGGGTGGCCGCAGCCATCACCGCGGTCGGCTTCGTCGGCCTCACGGGCGTCGGACTGGTCACCCGCCGCGACTTGTCGTTCATCCGCCCGATCATGCTGTGGGCAGGCCTGTGCGCCTTGCTGCTGATCGTGTCGGCGGCGCTGTTCGGGCTGCACCTGGGCGTGTGGTTCTCGGTGGCGATGATCGCCCTGGCCGGCGGCTCGATCCTCTACCAGACCCAGACGATCATCCGCCGCTACCCGTCCGAGGCCTACGTCGGCGCCGCGGTCCAGCTCTTCGCCTCGGTGATGCTGCTCTTCTGGTACGTCCTGCGGCTAGTGGGGGCCATGCGCCGCTAACGGCGGAGGCAACGAAAACGACAACGAGGCCGGTTAGGAGGCCGGCAGAGCCGGCCTCCAAGGCGAGTGTGGGGGCGCTCGGGCGGGCGTCAAGGACAAGCTCGCTGCGCTCGGCCGCCTTCGGCGGCTCCTTGACCCCCACCCGACCGCCCTTTGACACTCACGGTGGTGGCCCGGAGGGTCTGCGGCCGGCGCAAGTCCTTGCCGCGGGAAACTGGACGCGAAGGTGGTTGGTTATCAACCACTTTCGCACGCCAGATTGAAGAAGCCCCTGCTTCCGGCCACCGTGAGTGTCAAAAGGGCGGTCAGGCGGGGGTCAAGGAGCCCCGGAGGGGCCCGGCGCAGCCGGCTTGTCCTTGACGCCCGCGTGACCGCCCCCACCCTGTAACTAGAGGCCGCCCCCGGCGGCCTCTTGGGAAGCCCCGGGGCAGCGACCACGAGACGTGAGTGCCCAAGAGCCAGGCGATCCCAGACGACGGCCGCTAGCCCCGGTGCCCGAACGGCCGCCCGTCGACGCGGTCGACGGTGGTGAACGCGCCCACCGCGGCCCGCCGCAACCGCCGCGGCTGCAGCACAGGGTGCCCGAGGGCGATCAGGCCCGCCAGCGCCAGTTCGTCCGGGGCGCCGAGCACCGCCTTGACCTCCTGCTCCTGGCGGATCGCCATCGTGGTGACGACGCCGCCCAGGCCTTCCGTCCTGGCCGCCAGGAGGATGTTCCAGGCGAACGGGTAGATCGACGCGCCGCCGGCGAACGTGTAGCGGTCGTGGTCGCGGTCGACCGCCGCGAGGGCCCGGAGATCGGCGAAGAGCGCCAGCAGCACCGGGACGTCGTCCAGGTGCTCGGCGAATCCCTGGCGGTCCGGGGCGGCCGCCACCTGGGCCGCCAGGTCGCTCGCGCCCGCGAGCGCCTTCGTCTCGGCCTCCCGGTCGGTGACCGGGGCCCACGGCGTCAGCCCCGCCATCATCATCGCCAGGTAGTCGTACCAGCCCTCGAGGTACAGCTCCCGCAGGCGGCGGCGGGCCTCCCGGTCCTCGACCACCACGACCCGCCAGCCCTGGCGGTTGCCGCCGCTCGGGGCGAAGCGGGCCAGGTCCAGCACCCTCGCCAGCGTCTCGGGGTCGACCGGCTCCTCGGTGAAGTCGCGGACGGCTCCCGTCGTGCGCAGCGCCTCGCCCAGATCCATGGGCGCCGACGCTACCGGGGCTCAGCCGACCCGGCGGGAGCTGGCCACGAACCCCTCCTCGCCCATGCCCGTGGCCGGATTGACGCCCCAGCTCACGATGTGCCTCGGCCGCAGGCGGATGAACTGTTCCACGAAGTTGGGGAAGCGGGGGTTGATGCCCGATCCGCCGCGGTCGTGCAGCTCGGCGTCGCCCCGGATCTCGACGGCGTGGGCCTCGGCCGGGGCGAAGTCGTCGACCAGGAACGTGATCTTGGGGTTGGCCCGGGCGTCCCGCCACTTCTTGCCGGCGGCGAAGGCGATCCCGCCGAGGTCGATCGTGTCCTCGTCGGGGTTGTACACGTAGGTCAGGGGGACGATGTGCGGGCGCCCGTCGGGTCCGACGGTGGCCAGCCGCCCCATCGTCTGGCCCTGCAGGTAGGCGATCTCCGCCTCGGTGAACACGCTCATCGGCACTCTCTCCTCGGCCCGGGCGCGACCGTGGGCAGGCCAGGTGGCCTGCCCACGGCTAGTTCGCATCGGAAAAGACCTGCTCGACCCCTTAGCGCGCCGGGCGGGACCACACCCGGCAGCCGAGACAGGCGGTGGACTGGTTGGACTCCACCGAATGGTCCGACCAACCGCTCAGCGGCCAGCCACCTCCAGGGTCCCAGAACTACCGTCGTTCATGTGTGGACCACCTCCCTTCTCTGGTGATCGCACAATAGCAACGACCCGCGGCGATGCGGGCGCAGGTTTTCGCGGATGTCACGCCAGCAGGGCTTCCCCGAGGATCCGGCCCGCCCGCTCGACCCCCGGCAGCGCGAAGTAGAACCCGCCGCCCTCGGGGCGGGTGTACTCCTCGAGCGGCTCGCCCGCCAGGCGCGCCTGCGTGTCGAGGAACTGCGACAGCCGCCGCTGGTAGCGACACGAACGCCAGGCCCTGGTCGAGCTGGCCGGCGGCGTCGAAGCCCCGTGAGTAGCTGAGCCCGGCCCGGAAGATCAGGTCGTCGTCGGGTCTCGGGCGTGCGGGGGTTGGCCAGCCGGATGTGTGCGTCGAGCGGGATGCGGGCGCCGGCGGGGTCCGTCGCGGTAGTCCGGCACGTCGGTCTCCACGGCGCCGCCCAGCGGGGCGCCGGACGACTTGTGCCGGCCGATGATCGCCTCCTGCTCGGACAGGCGGGTGCGGTCCCAGAACTCGACCAGCATCCGGATCACCCGCACGACGTGGTACGACCCGCCCGTCGCCCAGTCGGGCTCGCCGTCGCCGGGCTGGACCCACACGTAGCGGTCCATCACCCGGGCGTCGCCCGGGTCGAGGTTGGCCGTCCCGTCGAGGAAGCCCAGGAGGTTGCGGCCGCCCGCCCGGCCCGGCCGGGCGGGGCCGGTGCGGCGGTTGTAGCCGTCGAGCATCCAGCGCAGGGCGAGCGTGCCCCGGGCCGCCCGGTGCAGCTGGCGCAGGGCGAACAGGTTCACGTCCTCGTGGGCGCTGGTGACCGTGAGCAGCAGGTCGCCGTGCGACCGGTCGGGGTCGAGCCGGTCGTTGGCGAGGAACGGCATCGTCTCGAGCGCCCGGGGCCGCCGGTCGGCCAGCCCGTAGCGATCGTCGAACAGCGACGCGCCCAGCGACACGACGACGGCCAGGTCGGCCGGCGGCGGCGGGTTGCCGACGGCCCCGGTGTGCAGCGGGGGATAGGCGCCGTCTCGTTCGGGATACGGGCGACCCGACATCAGGCGGTCGATCTCGCCGGTGAGGGCGGCCAGGGTCTCGGCCAGCCCGGACCGGTCGGCCGCCGTGACGGTGAACGCCGCCAGCAGGCCGGCCTCGTTGGCCGGGTGCGTGATGCCCGACCTGGTGCGGGCCCCGGAAGGGCAGGTACTCCGGGGCCCGGCCGCCGCCGGCACCGGTGCGCCCGGCGTCGCCCCCGCCCTCACCGGAACCGCAGGCGGCGAGCGGGGCGGCGAGACCGGCGGCGGCGGTGGTGGCGAGGCCCCGCCCAGGAACCGCCGCCGGCTGAGCCGGCCCAGGGCTCAGCCCTCGAGGCCGAGGACGCCGGCGACGCTGGCCAGCTTCTCCGACAGGTCGCGCCAGCGTCGTCTGCATCTCGGTCTTGTCGGCGTCGGTCAGCGCGCTGTAGGGCATCCAGCCGTCGCCCTGCTTGTAGGTCACGAGCTGGCCGTTCAGCTCGGCGAACAGCGAATCGACATCGGCGACCAGCTCGGGGTCCTCCTCTTCGATCGCCGGCTTCAGCAGCTCGAAGCCGGTCTGCGAGCCCTCGACGTTGGCGGCGAAGTCCCACAGGTCGGTGCCCGAGTAGCGGTCCTCCTCGCCGGTGATCTTGCCGCCCGAGACCTCCTCGATCAGCTCCGCCGAGCCGACCGCCAGGGCCGCGGGCGGGATCTCCATGCCGGCCAGCTCGGTCTTCAGCGTCTGCACGTCAGCGTCCAGCTTGTCGGCGAACGGGGCCGCCCCGTCGGTCGTGTTCAGCTGGAACAGCAGGTACTCGAGGCGGTGCCAGCCCGTGAACTCGGGGTCGTCCACGCCGGCGAAGTCGTCGACCCGGGCGTCGACCGACGCCGTCGATCTCCTCGACGAGCCCGGCGATCGGCTCGATGCGCTCCCAGCCCTGCCGGGACGGGGCGTACGCGGCCTTGGCCGCCTCGACGTCACCGGCCCGTACCGCGTCGGTGAAGGTCTTCGTGGCCGCGATCGTCTCGTCGACCTGGCCGTGCACGTACGTCGTGTAGTCGGCCAGGGCCGACACGATCAGCGGGTTGTCGGTCTTGGAGCCCGCGACCTCGCCCGCGATGCCGCTGCCTGACCCGGCCCCGGACTCGTCGCAGCTGCCCGACCCGGACCCCGAGCCCGACGCGGGGCTGCTGGCCGAACCGCTGGCCGAGGCGGTCGCCTGCCCGGACGCGCCGCAGGAGTTGTCGCGGACGCCCGAGCCGTCGTCGCCGCAGGCGGCGGCCAGGGTGACGATCGCCAGGGCGAGCGCCGCCGGGGCGATGAGTCGATGCCGAACCACGTGATCCCTCCAGGTCTCCAGCCGAGGGATCGCATGCTAGGCACACCTATCATCTAGAGCAAGGACACCTGAAGCACCGGTGGTCGTGACGTGGTCAGGCGGTGGCGGCGGGGCGGGAGATCCCCACGCCGCCCGCGGTGTCGCCGCCGTAGCGGGCCTTCTCGGCGGCGATGTCGAGCCGCCCGATTTGGGACCGGGCGGCCAGGGCGGCGTCGTCCAGCAGGTCGGCCGGGATGATCCAGGCCACCTCGAACTCGATGCCGTCGGGGTCGCGGGCGTAGAGGCTCTTGGTCGTGCCGTGGTCGCTGGAGCCGACCAGCGCGCCGTGCTCGGTCAGCCGGGCCGCCAGGGCCTCCAGGTCGTCGAGCGTGTCGACCTCCCACGCCAGGTGGTAGAGGCCCACGCTCGTGCGGCCCGCGCCGGACGGCCCGGCGTCGGCGCCGATCGAGAACAGCCCGAGGTCGTGGTCGTTGGTCGACCCGGGCGCCTGGAGGAAGACCGCGCCGGTCATCCCCTCGGCCATGCCGAGACGGCGGAACCCGAGCACCTCCTCGTAGAACGCGGCCGAGCGCTGGGCGTCCCGCACGTAGAGGACGGCGTGGTTGAGGCGGTTGATGGCCATCGAGATGCTCCTCGTGGGCTAGAACGTCGCCCATGGCCGGGGACGAGCCGGGTGCGGCGGGCGAGACCGTCGCGCTCAACGGTATCGACATCTACCTGGAGCGCAGCGGGTCGGGCCCCCGACTGCTGTTCCTCAACGGGTCGGGCGGCACGCTCGACCGGATGCGGCCCCTGCTCGGGGCCGCATCCGCCCGCTTCGAGGTCGTGGCCCACGACCAGCGGGGACTGGGCCGCACACAGGTCCCGCCCGGTCCGTACACGATGGCCGACTACGCCGCCGACGCCGCGGCCGTGCTCGACCACGTGGGCTGGGCCCGGGCCCGGGTGATGGGCATCAGCTTCGGCGGCATGGTCGCCCAGGAGCTGGCGGTCACGTGGCCCGACCGCATCGAGCGCCTGGCCCTGCTGTGCACGTCGCCGGGCGGGGCAGCCCCCTCCTACCCGCTCCACGAGCTCGAGGACCTGGCGCCCGACGACCGTGCGGCCGTCTACCTGCCGCTGCTCGACGAGCGGTTCACGCCCGAATGGCTGGCCGAGCACGCCGGCGACCAGGGGCTGGTGGAGATGCTGGCCCAGCGCCGGGTCGGCCGGTCAGACGAGCAGGCCCGGGGGGCGCGCGAGCAGCTCCTCGCCCGCAGCCACCACGACGTCACCGACCGCCTCGGCGCCGTCGCCTGCCCCACGCTGGTGGCGTGCGGCCGCTACGACGGCATCGCCCCGGTCGCCAACGGCGAGGCGATCACCGCCCGGGTGCCCGGCGCGGAGCTGCGGGTCTACGAGGGCGGCCACGCGTTCGTCGGCCAGGACCGGGCGGCGCTGCCCGACATCTTCGACTTCCTCAGCGCCTCGTGACCTCGGTCGGCAGCCGGGCGAAGCCCCGGACGTTGGCCGAGTGGACCCGCGCCGCGCCGGCCTCGTCGACCTCGTAGTCGGGTCGGACCCGGGCGGCCAGCTCCTCCAGCGCGACCCGGGACTCCAGCCGGGCCAGCGAGGCCCCCAGGCAGAAGTGGCGGCCGACGCCGAAGCTCGCGAGCTGGCGGTCCTGGTGGCGGTCGAGGTCGAACCTGTCGGGGTCGGGGAACGCCCGGGGGTCGCGGTTGGCCGACCCGAGCATCAGCACCACCCGGTCGCCCGCCGGGATCGTGCCGCCGTGCAGCGGGATGTCGACGGCCGCCCGCCGCACGATGAACTGGGTCGACGTGTCGTAGCGGAGCGTCTCCTCCACCCAGTCCGGGATGCGGCCGGCGGCGGCGAACGGCGTGGCCCGCTGGTCGGGGTGGCGCCAGGCCCAGTACCAGGCGTGGCCGAGCAGCTTGGTGGTCGTCTCGTTGCCGGCAACGACCATGAGGAACAGGAAGCCGATCACGTCCTCGTCGCTCAGGCGGTCGCCGTCGACCTCGGCGGCGAGCAGCGCCGAGACCAGGTCGTCGCCGGGGCGGGCCCGGCGCTCGGCCACCAGGCCGGCGTAGTAGCCGACCAGCGTGAACGCCGCCTCGACGCCCGCGGGCGGCACGTCGACGATTCCCTCCTCGCGGTGCAGGACCAGGTCGGCGAGCCGCCGCAGCTCGGCCCGGTCGGCCTCGGGGACCCCGAGCATCTCGGAGACGACGTCCATGGGCAGGCGGCCGGCGAACGCCGCGATCAGGTCGACCGTGACGGTCCGGCCGCCGTCGAGCGCGGCGTCGAGGTGGGCGCGGGCCAGCTCGCGGATGCGCGGCTCCAGGTCGGTCACCCGGCGGGGGGTGAACCCCCGGGACACGAGGCCCCGCAGCCGGCCGTGGCGGGGCGGGTCCATGGCCAGGAACGACGCGTAGCGGTGGGCGTCGGGCCCGTAGGCGGAGGGGTCGAGGCTGACGCCATAGGCCGACGAGAACCGGGCCGAATCCCGGAAGGCGTCGACCACGTCCGCGTAGCGCGACAGCGCCCAGAACCCGACCTCGGGGTTGTGGAACAGCGGGGCCTCGTCCCGCAGGCGGGCATAGGTGGGGTAGGGGTCGTCGTGGATCGCGTAGTCGTAGGGGCTGAAGGCGAGCGATCTGGTCATGGCCGGTCCCCGACGACCAGGGCGGCGAGCGCCGCCAGCCGGGTGGCCAGCTCGTCGTAGGGCATGTGGCCCATCCCGGCTCGCACGAGCGCGCCCGCAAGCACGAGGTCGAGCGCGGTGGCGAGGGCCTCGGCCCGGGGGTCGGGCGCCAGCGCGGTCAGCAGCCGCCGGTGCAGCTCGGCGCCGATGCGGTCGCGCAGGACCGCGACGTCGGGGTCGTCGCCGAGCAGGGCGGGCGCGCACGCGGCGGACAGCCGGGGCTCGGCCGCCACGAGGCCGGCCACGTCGGCCAGCACCGCCCCCGCGCGCTCGGCGGCCGGGCGTCCGTGGTCGGCCGGGCGGTCGGGCAGCGCGGCGAGCCGCCGCCAGAAGACCTCGGCCACCAGGTGGGCCTTGGACGTGAAGTACGTGTACGCGGTCGCGGGCGCGACGCCGGCCCGCCGGGCCACGGCCCGGACGGTGAGCGTTGCGTAGTCGCCGTCGCCCAGCTCGTCGAGCACGGCGGCGGCCAGGCGGTCGACGGTCGCGGCCCGCCGGGGGGACAGCCGGCGCCGCGTCGCCTCCGGCGCCCAAGCAGTGGACATATGTCCAGACAGTAGTCTTCCAATGGACGGATCGCCCCGTGTGCCAGAGTGGGGCGGAGGGGGTGACCATGACCGCAGTGGCAGACGGCGACGGTCCCGGCGTCGTCGACGCCGCCGACCAGCTCACGCCCGCGTGGTTCGACGCCGTGCTCGGCACAGGGGGCACCCTGTCGGCGATCCGCCGGGTCACCACCGAGCCGGTGGGGACAGGCCAGATGGCGACGACGGCCCGCGTCCACCTCGAGCTGGTCGACGGCACCGACCGCACCGTGATCGCCAAGTACGGACGGCCCGACGTCGCTCCCCAGCTCGCCCGGGTGGCCTACGCCAAGGAGGTGGCGTTCTACGCCGAGCTCAGCGAGCGCGTGGCCGTGCGGACGCCCGAGTGCATCTACGCCGCCATCGCCGACGGCGGCGCCCCGCGCTTCGTCCTCGTCCTGGAGGACCTCTCCGATACCCGCCAGGGCGACCAGATCGAGGGGTGCACGCCCGAGGAGGCGGTCGCCGCCGTGGTCAACCTGGCGGGCCTGCACGGGCCGACCTGGTGCGACGCAGAGGTCGCCGGGGCCGCGTGGCTGAGCGGCGGCGACGACGCGGCCATGTCCGAGCTGCTCGCGCCGTTCCTGGCGATGGCCGCCGACGTGTTCGCCGAGCGGTTCGGGCCCGACCTCGACGACGGCGAGCAGCAGGTGCTGGCCGACGCCCGCGAGCTGATCGTGCCGTGGCTGACCGACCGGGGCGAGCGGTTCGCCGTCACCCACGGCGACTACCGCCTCGACAACCTGCTGTTCCCGCCCGGCGACCCCGCCCGGGTGGCGGCCGTCGACTGGCAGACCACCGCGGTCGGCCCGCCGGGCCGCGACCTGGCCTACTTCCTGTCGACCTGCCTCGGCGTCGACGACCGCCGCAGCCACGAGGCCGACCTGGTGGCGACGTACCACGGGGCCCTGGGCGACCACGACGTGACCGGCTACGCGCCCGAGGACTGCTGGGAGGACTACCGGCTCGGCATGTTCCACGCGCCGTTCATCATCCTGCTGTCCCAGGTCACGGTGACGTCCACGCCCCGGGGCGACGCCATGTTCCGAGCCATGTGGCGGCGGGCCGCGGCGGCGATCCAGGACCTCGACAGCGCCGCGCTGGTCCGGGAGCGCCTCGCCGCCCGCGGGCTGACCCGCGGTGTGCCGGGCCGGCCGACGGGGTACACCTGGAGCCAGCCGGGCGGGGTTCCGGGCGTCCGGGAGGGACGACATGGTGGCAGACATCCGATCCAGCCGGCCGGAGCCGCCGGTGCCCGTGCCGGTCGACGCCGCGGTCGAGGAGGAGGCCGCCGGCCTGGTCCGCACGGCACTCGACACCGTGGCCCGGGCCGGCACGCTGTCGGTCGGCGCAGTGAGCGACGCCCTCGAGGGCGGCGCCCGCAGCCTCGCCCGCCGCGTGGTGGCCGACAGCGCAGCGCGCCGGACCGTCCCCGACCGGGACGCGCTGGCCCGGTCGCTGGCCACCCGGCCCGACGTGCCGATCTTCGCCACCGCCACGGCGGCGGCGCTGGCGATACGGGTGGCGGGCCGGTTCCGCCGGCTCAAGTTCCTGGCCAAGCGCAGCCCGATGTGGCTGCTGGCCACTGCGGTGCCGGCCCTCCTGGCCTCGGTGAGCCGGGGTGCCGAGGAGCTGGGCCTGGTGGCCGGCTACCTGGTCGCCCGGGCCCGGGCGACCGGCGTCGAGCCCGACCTCGAACGGGTGCGCCGGTCGGCGGTCCAGGTGGTGACGCGCCGCACGATCGATCCCGAGACCGAGCCGAGCCACGGCGGCCTGGCGGTCGCCTGGCTGCGGCGGGCGGCCCGCGCCGCGCTGCCGTTCACGGCTGGCGTCGCCACCGCCGATCCCGAGGGCCTGGCCGCCGCGGCCGAGGCCGTCGACCCCGCCACGCTGGGCGCCGCCTGACCGGTCATGCCGGGCGGCGCGCCACGACCACGGCGACGTCGTCGCTGCGGACCGCGGCCCGGTTGTCGGACAGCAGGCGGTCGGCCAGGGCCTCGGCGGACCCCTGGTCGCCGATGTCGGCCACCTGGGCGGCGAGCCGCTCCACCGACACGTCGATGGTGGTCCCCCGCCGCTCGATGAGGCCGTCGGTGTAGGCCACCAGCGTCGCGCCGGGCGCGAACCGCACGCGGCCCAGCGCCCGGGGCGCCATGGTCACGCCCAGCACCGAGTGGCGGCCGTCCCGCAGCACGTCGACCGTGCCGTCCGGGTGGCGCACGAGCGGCGGCGGGTGGCCGGCGGTCACGTACGTCAGGGCCCCCCGGCGCGGGTCGAGCACGGCGATCACGATGGTGGCGTAGCCGCCGCCCTCGCGGACCATCGACGCGGAGGTCTGGGCCAGGATGTCGGGCAACGCCATCCCGCCGGCCGCGAGCGTGTGCACCACCGTGCGGATCTCGGTCATCTCGGCGATCGCCTCGACGCCGTGCCCGCTGACGTCGCCCAGCACCAGGCACAGCCGATCGCCGTCGAGAGCGATGCCGTCGTACCAGTCGCCACCCATGCCGACCGACGGTGCGGCCGGCTCGTAGCGGGCGGCGACGTCGAGGCCCGGCACCGCCGGGACCCGGGGCAGCACGCGGGCCTGCAGGTCGCGCCGGACCCGGTGCTCGGCGTCGAACAGCTGGGCCCGTTCGGCCGACTGGGCGCACAGGTCGGCGACGGTCGAGATGCGCCCTAGCAGGGCCTCGTCGAACGCCGGAGGGTCGGACCACAGCACCGACAGGACGCCGACCGCCTCGTCGTCGCTGCCCACCAGCGGCGCGCACGCGCCGCCCCGCAGGCCCATGGCCGCGAGGTCGGCGGCGACCGAGCCGTCCGGCACCGCGGTCAGGTCCGAGAAGGTCACGAGCCGGCGTCCCCGCAGCGCCACCAGCGCCGGGAAGTCGCCGTCGAGGTCGAGGTCCGCGTAGGGCGCGGCCACGTCGAGGCCCGGGCCGCTGGGCGCCAGCATGTGGAGCTGGTCGCCCTGGACCACGCCGACGATGGCGAAGTCGGCCCCGAGCGCCTCCGGGGCATCGTCGATGATGGCCCGGCCGACGTCGTCGAAGCTGCGGGCCACGCTCAGGTCGCCGGCCAGCGCGGCCAGTGAGCCGGTCCGCGACACCGCGAGGTCGGTGCGCCGCGCCCGGCCCAGGCTGGACGCGCACAGGTCGGCGGTCGTCCGCAGCGTGTCGACCAGGGGATCGTCGAAGCGCTGCGGCTCGGTCCAGGCCAGGCCCAGGGCGCCGAAGGGCGATCCGGCCTCGTCGAGGAGCGGGTAGTACGCGAGCGAGGCCAGGCCGGCGGCGTGCACGTCGTCGGCCACGGCGGGGAACCGCTCGGCGATGTCCGCCGGGTCGGTGAGCAGCACCGGCTCGCCCGTGCGGTAGGCGGCGACCATCGGCCAGTCCCAGTCGAGCTGCTGGCGCTCGTGGCGGGACGCGATGGCCGGGTCGAGGCTGTCGTGGTGCACCACCGCCAGCGCGGCGCCGTCGGGCGTGAGCAGGCCGATGTGGGCGGAGCGGGCGCCCGGCACGTCCGCCGCCCGGTCGACGAGCGTGCGGGCCACCTGCTCGAGCGTCCCCGCGGTGGCGGCCGCCTCGGCCAGGCCGGCCAGCAGCCGGTTCGTCACGGCGTCCCGTCGCACCCCGTCGGCGAGGCGGGCACGCACCAGCGTCTGGCCGCACGCCTCGGCGGCGGTGGCGAGGGTCGCCAGCACCAGGTCGTCGATCGGGCCCTCGCGCCCCGACCACACGGCGATGGCGGCGATCACGTCGCCTTCGTCGTCGACGATCGGGTGGCAGGCGGTGGCGCCGACGCCGGCGGCGATCGCATCGTCGGCCACGTCGGGCGGGGCCTGGGACCGCCAGTCCTCGTCGGAGGTGACGACGACCAGGGACCCGTCGCGGATCGCCCGGGCCAGGGGTACGGGCGCGTCCAGCGGGACCTCGACGTAGCGGGCGGCGACGTCCGTGGCGAGGGCGTCGGGACCGAAGCGGGACCGGATCGTGCCCGACGAATGGTCGACCAGCGCGAGGGATGCGTCGGCCGCCTCCAGCACCCGGGGGAGCGCGCCGTCGACGATCGACGCCACCTCGTCCACCGAGTCGGCCGCCGCGAGCGACCGGGCCAGCCCGGCGAGCCGCTCGACCACCGCGACGTGGCGGGAGACCTCCCGCTGGTGGCGGCGGGCGCGCTCGGCCAGGTAGGCGAGGGCGACGGCCAGGGCCAGCGTCACGCCGAGGATCCACCAGGGCGCGTTGGTCGAGACCGGACGGCGGTCGTCCACCGTGATGCGCCAGCGTTGGCCGGCGACCTCCCGGTCGGTGGTGATCCCGTCGTGGGGCGGCGCGTCGCTCTCGAACAGCGGCCCGACCTCGCTGCCGCCGCGGTCCTCGACCCGGATGCCGATGGCCGGGCTCAGATCGGAGGCCAGCTCGCCCAGGATGCGGTCGCCGACCACCCCGGTCGTGACGTAGCCGACCACGGCCGCCCGGCGCTCGGCGACGGTGGCGTCGGCGGGCAAGCCGGGCCGGTAGACGGCGTGGACCAGGAACACCGCGGGCCGGCCGGTCGGCTGCGACGGGACGGTCCCGGTCATGACTGCCCGGCCGCTGTCGCGGGCCGACTCGGCGGCGGCGCGGCGCACCGGGTCGGCGCCGAGGTCGAGGCCGGCCAGCGGCTTGGTGACCGGCAGCGGCGGCGTCACCCACTGCACCGGCATGTACTCGTCCCGCGGCGGCGCGGGCGGCCCCGACGGCGTGTCGCTGATCGGGCGGCCGATGGCGTACTCGAACGCCGCCCGCTGGTCGGCGCCGACGACCGGCGCGTACGCGAGCGTCTGGATCGGCGACTCGTCGAGCATGCCCGACACGTACGCGTCGAAGCGGGCCTGGTCGACCTGGCCCGAGCCGTCGCTGAGGCCGGACACGCCGCTGACGCTGGCCAGCAGCCGCTGGACGGTGGCCACGGCCAGGTTGGCCGTCTGCTGGGTGACCAGCTCCTCGCGCTTGTCGGCCTCCTGCTCGGCGTCCTGCTGGGTGGCCCAGGCGGCGCCCAGACCGACGACGACCACGGCGACGATCGCCAGGGCGCGGGGCCACGTCCGGGTGGCGGGGGGCGGGACGGCTGCGCTGCCGGCCGCCGGGGGCGCCGCCCCGGCGTTCATTCGCGCGCGAGCCAGCCGTCGACGTCCGTCAGCTCGAGGAGGCGGTCCACCGGAGGCGGCACCGCCCGCAGGACCATCGGGACCTCCGCGCTCGGCGGCCGCCCGGCGGATGTCGAGCAGGGCGCCGAGGCCGCTCGAGTCGCAGAACGTGACCTCCCCGAGGTCGATGACCAGCCGGTAGACCGGCTCGGCGGGCGGCGGATCGCCGGTCAGGACGCCGGTCACCAGGGCGACCACGTCGGCGCGCACGGAGAGGTCCAGCTCCCCGGCCAGGTGGGCCACCACGTCACCGCCGTCGGTGGCGACCTCGATGTCGAAGCTCTTGGGCATCGGACCTCTCTGGCGCCGCCCCGAGGGCGGCCCGTCTGCGCGACGCCAGCGCGTCCAGCGGCGTGATTCTGCCCCACGAGCTTGGCGCCAGCCACCGCTCGGCCCGGCACGCGACGTGCCGGCGCGACGCGACGCTAGTCGGCTCCGGCCCGCGGCGGACGCGACGCGGTCATCGCGTCAGCTCCTGCTGGAGAGGGGTGGGGAAGCGGGGCGTCACCCGGGCCGGGCCGAGCCAGCCGGTGAGTTGGTGGGCGGCGGCCTCGACGGCCCGCGACCCCTCGGCCCCGATGTCTTCGAGCAGCTCGTAGACGACCTCGCCGGTGCGCCGCTGGACCCAGCCGCCGACGATGCGCCCGTCCCACCACACGCTCGGTCCGATGTTGCCCGACCGGTCGAACAGCGGGGCGCGGTGGGCGCCGAGGTACCAGTCGCGCCCCGTCCAGCCCATCGGCGTCGGGTCGAGGGCCGGCAGCAGCGCCGCCGCCGGCGCTGCTGCCGCGGCCGGCTCGACGTCGTCGGGCAGCACGTAGCCGACCTCGCCGTCGAGGTCGACCTCGACCGCGCCGAGCGCGGCCAGCGCCGCCCGCGTGGCGGTCACGGTCCAGCCGCTCCACCAGGTGAGGTCGGCCAGCGTGCCGGGCCCGAACGAGGCCAGCCAGCGCCGGGCGAGCTCGGCCTGCGCGTCGGGCCGGCCCGGTCGGGCCTGGTCGTCGGCCAGCCACCGGGACAGGGGGGCCCACCGGTACTGCGTGGACGTCCACGACCCCCGCGGCCGTCCCCGCACGATCTGCTCGTCGGCCGCCAGCACCGACAGCACCCGGTTGGACAGGCGCTGCGTCGTCGCCCACCGGGTGCCCACGCCGACGACTATCTCGGTGGCCAGCTCGGGGACGTCGTCGACCAGCTCGGTCGCGAGCGCCTCGCCCCGGCGCTCGAGCGCAGCGACGGTGGCGTCGCCGACCCGGTTGAGCCACGCGGCCCCGCCGCCCGCCGGGGCCACGCCGCCCTGCTCGATGTGGTTGACCAGCCGGCGCCGCTCGGTGGCGGCGATCGCCTGCGTGCACGCATCGTGGACGACCGGCACCAGCTCGACCGGGACGACGAACATCGTGCGGCGCATGCCCAGCACGCGGACGAGCGTGCGATCGTCGTAGAGGGCCCGCTCGACCGCCCGGACGGTCGGCGCGCGCAGCCGGGCGGCGGCCGACAGGTACACCGATGCGGGATCGGTAGCGTGCAGCGCGACCATGTCCTGCACGAGGTCGACGACGTCGTCGGCCCGGCGCGGCGGCACCAACCGGTGACGGCTGGCGAGCCGGGCGCGCCGTTCGGGCACATCGATCGTGCGCATGCTTCCGGAGGGAGACACAAGGGATAGTCTGTCACATCCGACACGTACATATGTTCGAGTATGGTAACGATGTCGTGAATGCCGCGAGCGACGGCGGACGACGGGCGAGGAGGCCCGGTTCGATGCGCAGACACAAGCCCAATCGATCGCGGACGGCGCCCGGGCCGGGCCGCCACGCCCGCTCCCACGACGTGGCGGCCGCCGTCGACGCCGCGGTCGCGTCGTGCGCCGTGGGCGTCGGGCGGCCGGCGCCGCACCTGGTCGAGCCGCTCGCCGGGGGCGACCACGCCCACCGGGGTGCGGTCGAGCGCGCCCTGGCCGCGGCCCTCGTGCGCGCGGTTGCCGGGGCGTGGCGGATCGGCTGGCAGCCGGCCGACCTCCACCGGGGCATCGCCCGGCTGCACGGCCGGCCCCACGCCGCGCTGGTGGTGCGGGCGATCGCCCGCGAGGCACGCGACCACGCACCGCGCACGGTGCCCGCCCGCTGGCGCCTCCAGCTCGACGCCCTCGGGGCCGGGCTCGACGACCAGCCGCCGGGCGCGGGCGGCGCGGGGGAAGCGGTCGGGGCGGCCGAGGCCGCCGCCTGGGTGCTCGGCCCGGCCGCGGCCGGCGGCGACGACGCCCGGGTCGAGGCGGTGGTGGTGGCCGTCGAGACGATCGCGTCGGTGCGGCTGCTGCCACGGATGCCCAAGCTCGGTCCCGCCCCGGGCGATCCGCCGGATGGGTCGCCGGCGGCCCGTGGAGCCCACGGTGGTGTGGGGGCCGACCCTCGTGTGCTCCACAAGGTCACGTCGCTGTTGGCCAAGGCCGAGTCGACGACGTTCCCCGACGAGGCCGAGGCGCTCACGGCCAAGGCCCAGGACCTGATGACCCGCCACGCGATCGACCGGGCGACGATCGACGACCGGGCCCGGCCGGCCGGCGCGGGTCCGGATGCCATGCGGGGCCGGGTCGGCGGGCGCCGGGTCGGCATCGACGACCCTTACGCCGGCGCCCGCTACCTGCTGCTGTCGGTGGTGGCCGAGGCCAACCGATGCAAGGCGGTCTGGTCCAAGTACTGGGGCTTCGCCACGGTGTTCGGCGACGAGGGCGACCTCGACGCGGTCGAGTTGCTCTACACGTCGCTGCTGGTCCAGGCGACCCGGGCGATGGTGGCCAAGAGCCCGCCCCGCCGGGGCGGGGGCACCACGGGCACCGGGGGGCGCACCCGCTCGTTCCGCCAGTCGTTCCTGGTCGCCTTCGCCCGGCGCATCGGCGCCCGCCTGCGCCAGGCCGCCGAGGCGGCGGTCACCGAGGCGGCGGCGGCGGGCGGCAACGCGGCGCTGGTCCCCCTGTTCGAGGAGCGCCGCCGGGCCGCCGACGAGGCGGTCACCGAGGCGTTCCCGACGATCGGCACCACCCGCATGTCCGCCCGCGACGCCGACGGCTGGTACGCCGGCACGGCCGCGGCCGACCGGGCGCAGCTCGACGTGCACGAGGCGCTGCGACGGTGAACGACCAGCCGTACGTCGAGCTGTGCGGGGTCGAGCGGACCGGCGAGGTGCACCGGCTCACCCAGCTCGCGTTCGCGCCCTTCGACGTGCTCGACCCGCCGTCCGGCGCGGTGGCCGAGACCGAGGCGGACGTCACCGCCGACCTCGCCCGCGGCGGGGGCGCCCTCGCCAGGGCCGGCGCCGACGGGCCGGTGGTCGGCTGCCTGCGGTGGTGGCCGGCTGGCGACGGCACGCTCTACGTCCGGCGGCTCGCCGTCGACCCCGCGTGGCGGGGCCGCGGCGTCGGCCGGGCGCTCATGGCCTGGACCGACGACCAGGCCCGGGTGTACGGCCTCTCCGGCGTGTCGGTCGGGGTGCGCATCGCCCTGCCCGGCAACCTCGCCTTCTTCCGCGACCTCGGCTTCGCCGTGGTCGGCGAGCACAGCCACGACGGCTACGCGCAGGCCACCTGGCTGTCGCTGTGCAAGGACCTCTGAGGTTGGGGTTCCCCGGGCGTAGCCGCCCGTCTGCCACCGACGGTGGTCACACGTCAGCGACCCACGCCCACCGTGTGTGAATGTTCAGCCGACGGTGGCGCCGGTGGCGATCCTCGACGCCCAGGGGTAGTCGGCCTTCCCGCTGGGCGAGCGCTGCATCACCGCGACCAGGTGCAACTCGCGGGGCACCTTGTAGCCGGCGATCCGGGCCCGGCAGTGGTCCTGCACAGATGCGAGGTCGGGGGTCATGCCGGGCCGGGGCTGGATGATCGCCGCCACCCGCTGGCCCCAGCGCTCGTCGGGCACGCCCACGACGACCGCGTCCCACACGGCGGGGTGCGACTTCACCGCGGCCTCGACCTCCTCGGGGAAGATCTTCTCGCCGCCCGAGTTGATCGACTGGGACCCGCGGCCGAGCAGGGTGATCGAGCCGTCCTCCTCGACCAGCGCCATGTCGCCGGGGATGACGTAGCGGACGCCGTCGACGTCCACGAACGTGGCGGCGGTCTTCGCCGGGTCGTTGTAGTACCCGATGGGGATGTCGCCGCTGCGGGCGACCCGCCCGACGACGCCCGACCCCGGCGCCACCGGCCGCAGCTCGTCGTCGAGCACGACCGTGCCGGACACCGGGCGGACGGTCGGGCCGCCCTTCATCGCCGTCTTGCCCTTCTCGACCACGATCACGCCGTTGGCGCCGCCCTCCGACGAGCCGATGGCGTCGGTGAGCACGATGTTGGGGAACCGGTCGAGGTACTGGTCCTTGAGCGACGGCGAGAACACCGCGGCGGTGGACGACAGCGAGATCAGCGACGAGAGGTCCCGTGACCGGCTCGGCTCGACGTCGAGCGCCTCGATGAGCGGGCGGGCCATCGCGTCGCCGGTCACCATCATCGAGTTGGCGCCCTCGGCCTCGACCAGCCGCCACACCTCGTGGGGGTCGAACTGGGGCACGAGCACGATCTTGTTGCCGACGAAACTCTGGCCCATCACCGCCCACTGGGTGGCGCCGTGCATCAGCGGCGCGATGGGCAGGAACGTCAGCGAGTACCCGTTGCGCCGCCCCCGCGCGACGAGGTCGCCGGGCGCCTGCGCCCGGTCGCCGCTGAGCACGTCGATGCCGCCGCCCAGCGCGAACAGCACGTCCTCGTGGCGCCAGACGACGCCCTTGGGCAGCCCGGTGGTCCCGCCGGTGTAGAGGATGTAGCGGTCGTCGCCCGACCGGGGCCCGAAGTCCCGCGCCGGCGAGGCGGCGGCCAGCGCGTCCTCGTAGTCGGCGCCGATGACCAGCCGGTGCCGCACACCGGGCATGTGCGGCGCCACCTCGGCCACCCGGTCCGCGAAGGCGGCGTCGTGGATCAGCGCCGTCAGGTCTGCGTTGCCCACGAGGTACGCGAGCTCGTCGGCGACGTACCGGTAGTTGATGTTGATCCACACCGCCCGCAGCTTGAAGATCGCCCACAGGCTCTCGACCCACTCGACCGAGTTCAGGCCGTAGATCCCCACGTGATCGCCGGGCCCGATGCCCTGGCCGGCCAGGTGGTGGGCGAGGCGGTTGGCCCGGGCGTCCATCTCGGCGTACGTGCGGCGGGCGCCGTCCGCCACCAGGTACTCCCGCTCGCCGAAGGCGTCGACCGAGTGCTCGAACAGGTCCGCCAGGTTGAACTCCATCCAGCGCACACTAGGCCATCAACTAGAACGTGTTCTCGTCGCGGTCCATACTGGGCGCCGATCGACGGGGAGGGACCGTGCACCTGGCGTACACCGAGGCCGAGGAGGAACTGCGCGGGCGGCTGCGGGCGTACTACGACGAGCTGCTCGACGACGACACCCGGCGCGAGCTGCGACGCTCGGAGGGCATCGGCCCGGTCATGCGCCAGGTGGTCCGGCGGATGGGCGCCGACGGCTGGCTGGGCATCGGCTGGCCCACCGAGTACGGCGGCCAGGGCCGGGGCCCGGTCGAGCAGTTCATCTTCTTCGACGAGTCGATGCGGTCCGGGGCGCCGGTCCCGATGCTGACGATCAACTCGGTGGCCCCGACGATCATGCAGTTCGGCAGCGACGAGCAGAAGCGCGAATTCCTGCCCCGCATCCTCCGGGGCGACATCCACTTCTGCATCGGCTACAGCGAGCCCGGTGCCGGCACCGACTTGGCGTCGCTGCGCACCCGCGCGGTCCGCGACGGCGACGACTACGTCATCACCGGCCAGAAGATGTGGACCAGCCTGGCCAGCGACGCCGACTACTGCTGGCTGGCCGCCCGCACCGGCGCCGAGGACAGCCGCCACCGGGGCATCTCGATCTTCATCGCACCGATGGACACCCCGGGCATCGAGCGGACGCCGCTCCACCTACTGTCGTCGCACGACATCTGCTCGGTGTACTGGGACGACGTCCGCATCCCGGCCGCCAACCTGGTGGGCGGCGAGAACGACGGCTGGAAGCTGATCGTCAACCAGCTGAACCACGAGCGGGTCACGCTGTGCAGCCCCGGCATGGCCGAGCATATGCTCCACGAGACGATCGACTGGGCCCGGTCGACGGCCCGCCCCGACGGCAGCCGGGTGATCGACCAGGAGTGGGTGCGGATCAACCTGGCCAAGGCCTACGCGGGCTTCGAGTTCCTGCGCCTGGCCAACTGGAAGGTGGCCTGGGCCGCCAACCGGGACGAGCTGCCGATCGCCGACGCGAGCACGATCAAGGTGTTCGGCACCGAGCACTACCTGGAGTCGTTCCGGCTGCTCATGGAGGTTCTCGGCGAGCGCGCCTACCTGACCGAGGACGCACCGGGCGCCCTGCTCGGCTCGCGGCTGGAGCAGATGTACCGCAGCCTGCTGATCCTCACCTTCGGGGGCGGGACCAACGAGCTGCAACGGGACCTGATCGCGGCGTTCGGCATGGGCATGCCGATGGCCAAGCGCGGCTGAGGCGGGGGGACACATGGACTTCGACCTGACCGACGAGCAGCAGGCGACCATCGCGGTGGCCGCGAAGCTGCTGGGCGACAAGGCGACGCCGGAGGCGATCCGGGCGCTGGAGCTCCGGGACGACCTGCGGTTCGACCGGGACCTGTGGGCGGCGATGGCCGACGCCGGCCTGCTCGGGATCGCCGTGCCGGCCGAGCACGGTGGCGCCGGGCTCGGCGTGCTGGAGCTGTGCCTGGTGCTGGAGGAGGTGGGCCGGCGCACGGCCCCCGTCCCCGCCCTGGCCACGCTGGCGCTCGGGGCGTTGCCGGTGGCCCGGTGGGGGAGCGACTCCCAGCGCGCGGCGCTGCTGCCCGGGGTCGTCGCCGGGACGACCCTGCTGACCGCCGCGCTGACCGAGCCGCTCGGCGACCCCCGGCGGCCGACCGTGACCGCCCGGCGGGCGGGTGACGGCTGGGTGCTCGACGGCGAGCGGACCAACGTTCCCGCCGGCCTCGCGGCGGACGTGATCCTGGTGCCCGCGACGGTGGCGGGCACCGGCGACGTCGGTCTGTTCGCCGTGCCGGTGGACGCCGCCGGCCTGGCGCGGGAGCGCCAGGACACCACGACGGGCACGCCCGAGGCCCGCCTGACCCTCGCCGGCGTGGCGGTCGGCGCCGAGGCCCCGCTCGGCCCGGTCGACGCCGGGGCGACGGTCGTCGCCTGGCTGGTCGAGCACGCCACGGTCGCCGCCTGCGCGGTGATGGCCGGGCTCGCGGCCGAGGCCGTGCGCATCACCGGCGAGTACACGACCGCGCGCGAGCAGTTCGGCCGGCCGATCGCCACGTTCCAGGCCGTGGGCCAGCGCGCCGCAGACGCGTACGTCGACGCCCACGCCATCCGGCTCACGATGCTCCAGGCCGCGTGGCGCCTGGCCGCGGACGCGCCCGCCGACCGGGAGGTGGCGATCGCCAAGTACTTCGCCGCATCCGGTGGCCAGCGGGTCGTGCACGCCGCGGCGCACCTGCACGGCGGCATCGGCGTCGACCGCGACTACCCGCTACACCGCTACTTCCTCCTGGCCAAGCAGCTGGAGCTGTTCCTCGGCGGCGCGAGCCGCCAGCTGGTGGCGCTGGGCGAAATCCTCGCCGCCGAAGGGCCTCGCCGGTAGGAGACTCGGGGCCGTGGCCCCGACCTACACCTTCGGCGACGACGACGTCGCCGTGCGCCGGATCGGTCTGGTGGCCGAGATCTTCGCCGCCTCGTCCCGGGCCCTGCTGCAACAGGCCACCGCGGATCTCGACCGGCGCGACGCCGCGCTCGACCTCGGCTGCGGACCGGGCCACACCACCCGCCTGCTCGCCGAGGTCGTTGGGGCCCGGACGCTCGCCGTCGACGCCTCCGACCGCTACCTCGACGCCGCCCGGGCGGCCACCGCCGACCCGGCCGTGGCCTACGCCGTGCACGATGTCACCCGGATCCCGCTGCCGGGGGCGCCCGCCGACGTCGTCTATGCCCGGCTGCTGCTCGCTCACCTGCCGGGGCCCCTCGACCTCGCCCGGGCCTGGCTGACCCAGGTCCGCTCGGGCGGGGTGCTGGTGCTGGAGGAGGTCGAGCACATCGAGGCCCCGCCGGGCGTGCTACGTGCCTACGAGGATCTGGTCACGGCCCTGGTGGCGGCCGAGGGTGGGACGATGGCCGCCGGCCCGCTGCTCGACCCGCTGGGCGGCGAGCGGGTCGGGGTCCCCGTGGACAGGGCCGCGGCGGCCCGCATGTTCGGGCTCAACCTGGCGGTGTGGGGCGACGACGCAGTCCGGCGGGGCCTGGCGAGCGCCGCGGAGGTCGCGGAGCTGGCCGCCGGCCTCGACGCCGTGGAGGCGGGCCCGCCGGTCCGCTGGACGCTGCGTCAGGTCGTCTGCCGGGCCGAGTAGCGCTCGGGCGGGGTGCCCACCGCGGCCCGGAACTCGCGGACCAGGTGGGACTGGTCGCTGTAGCCCAGCTCGGCCGCCAGCCCGGCCCAGTCGATCGGGTTGCCGCCGCCGGCCCGCTCGGTCGCCTCGTGCAGCCGGAACCGGTTGATGACCCACTTGGGCGACAGCCCGATGTGGTCGGCGAACAGCCGCTGCAGCCGCCGGGTCCCGACGCCGAGGCGCTCCGCAAGCCCGTCGACCCGGGTGATCGACCGGTCGTCGGCCATGTGCGCCACGAGCGCGTTCACCGGCCGGGTCATCGGCAGCGGACCGGTACCCGCGGTCGCCAGCGCGTCGTCCACCAGCCCGGTCGCGTCGGCGGGGTCGTCGTGGGCGGCCACCGCCGCCGCCAGGTCGTCGATCGCCGGGCCGAACACGTCCCGGGCCGCGAGCCGGCGCCCGGCCACCGTCGAGACGGGACGGCCCAGCCACGGGCGGAACCCGGCCGGCAGGAACTTGACCCCGAGCACCCAGCCCCGGCCCTCCAGCCGTCGGACGAACTCGCCGGTCGAGACCGCCTCGACCTCGGCCGTGCCCGCCTCGAACACGAGGTTGCAGGCCGGGTGAGGCAGGATCCGCTGGTCGTAGTGCTCGCCCGCCGGCAGGTCCCAGCGCACGCCCCAGTAGCGCTCGACCGCCCAGCCGAGGGCGGGGGACGGGTCGTGGCGCGTGAGCACGAACCGCTCGAACCCGGCCGCCGGGTCGACGATGCCCCGGGTGTCGGCCGCGGCGTCGACGGGTTCGAGCGTCTCGGGCACCGCGCCAGGCTAGGGGCGGGCGCTGTCGGGTTTTTTCAAGACGGGCGGGGGTACCCCTCCTACCGTGACCGGTATGGAGGACAAGGAACTCATCGACCTGCTCGCGGGCGTGCTCGACAAGACCGGTGACGTCGTCGCCGGGGTGGCACCCGGCCAGGGCGACCGGCCGACGCCGTGCCCGGACTACGACGTCGACACCATGGTGAACCACATCGTCGGCTGGGTGCAGGTGTTCGCTGCGGGCGCCGCCGGCGGGCACTACGAGGACGACCCGTCCGCCTATCAGGCGGGCGCCCACCCCGGCGCCGAGTTCCACGACGCGGCCGACCGGATGATGGCCGGCTGGCGGGAGCACGGGCTCGACCGCAAGATCCGGCTCAGCGGCCCCGACGGCACCGAGGCCCGGGGCGCGTTCAACATGACCGTGATGGAGTACCTGACCCACGGCTGGGATCTGGCGGTCGCCACCGGTCAGACGGTGCCCTACACGGACGACGAGGCCGCGGCGGCGCTCCCGCTGGCCGAGGGCACGCTGCCCGACCAGTACCGGGGCGAGGGCATGGCGTTCGGCGAGCGGGTGGCCGTGCCCGACGACGCACCGGCGCTGGACCGGTTCATCGGGTTCATGGGGAGGGACCCGCGCTGGACCGCTAGTGGCTGATGGCCAGCTTGAGGGCGATCATGACGAGCCCGAAGGCCGCGCTCAGGCTGACCGCGATCAGCCGCTGGAACCCGCGTAGCCCGGCCCGGCCGGCCGCCAGCCACCCGACGACCCCGAGCATGATCGTCGAGTAGACCAGCGAGGCGAGGATGGCGCCCCAGGTGCCGACGCCCAGGGCCGAGACGATCACCAGCACGGCCAGCGGCGTGTAGGAGGCCGACACGAGCCGCCAGGTGTGCTTGGCGAACACGGGCGGGCGCTGGCCGACCGGTGTGTGGATCTGGTGTGCCAGCGCGCGGGCGTAGGTCTCCGCCAGCCAGTACACGAGCACGGTGGCGAGCACCGTCACGCACGTCTCACCGACGCTCAGGCGCCCGCCGGTGGCCACCAGCACGCTGGCCGTCACGACCGTGCCGTAGATGGCGGAGGCGAGCCGCTCGACCTCGCCGGTGCGCCGCTCGGCCTCCACCTCCGCTGTGACCTCGACGTCGGCCTCCGTCACGCTCCCATCATCGCACTAGACAGGGGGAATGGCTGAGGTCGTCTCCCCGCTGGCCGGGACCGTGGCGCGCATCGAGCGCACCGCCGGGGCCGCGGTGGCGGCCTCGACGACGGTGCTCGTGGTCGAGTCGATGAAGATGGAGTACGCCATCGAGGCCGGCGTCGCGGGAACGGTGGCCGAAGTCCGGGTGGCCGAGGGCGACACGGTGAAGGCGGGCGATCTGCTCGCGGTGGTGCGCGCCGGCGAGGCCGGTGACGGCGCGGAGGCCGCGGTCGCGGCGGCGCCGCCGCCCGAGCGGGCGACCCGGGCCGACCTCGCCGAGGTGGTCGAGCGCCACACGGTCGGCCTCGACCACCGCCCGCCCGGACGCGGTCGCCCGGCGCCGGGCGACCGGCCAGCGCACCGCCCGTGAGAACGTCGACGACCTGGTGCGACGCCGGCTCGTTCGTCGAGTACGGCCCGCTGGTCATCGCGGCCCAGCGCCGGCGGCGACCCGTTCGACGACCTCATCGCCCGCACCCCGGCCGACGGCCTGGTCGCCGGGGTCGGCACGGTGGACGGCCGGCCGACGGCGGTCCTGACCTACGACTACACGGTGCTCGCCGGCACCCAGGGCTACCAGAACCACCGCAAGAAGGACCGCCTGTTCGAGCTCGCCGAGCGTCAGCGCCTCCCGGTGGTGTTCTTCACCGAGGGCGGCGGCGGGCGGCCCGGCGACACCGACGCCCCGGGCGTGTCGGGCCTCGACTCGCATGGCGTTCCATCTGCTTCGGCCGCCTCAGCGGGCTCGTGCCCCTGGTCGGCATCACGTCGGGCCGCTGCTTCGCCGGCAACGCCGCGATCCTCGGGCTGCTGCGACGTCGTGATCGCCACGCGGGGCTCGAACATCGGCATGGGCGGTCCGGCGATGATCGAGGGCGGCGGGCTCGGCGTGTTCGCGCCCGAGGACATCGGCCCGATCGACGTCCAGGTGGCCAACGGCGTGGTCGACGTGGTGGTCGACGACGAGGCCGAGGCCGTGGCGGTCGCGCAGCAGCTACCTGTCCTACTTCGCCGGGCCGGCCGGCGACTGGACCGCCGGCGACCAGCGCGCGCTGCGCGACCTGATCCCCGAGAACCGGCGCCGGGTCTACGACGTCCGGGCGGTGCATCGACGCGCTGGTCGACACCGGCTCGGTGCTCGAGCTGCGGCGGGCGTTCGGCGCCGGGATGGTCACCGCGCTGGCCCGCGTCGAGGGCCGCCCCATCGGCGTCGTGGCCAACAACCCCGCCCACCTCGCCGGCGCGATCGACGCCGACGGCGCCGACAAGGCCGCCCGGTTCCTGCAGCTGTGCGACGCGTTCGACCTCCCGCTGCTGTTCCTGTGCGACACGCCGGGGATCATGGTCGGGCCCGACGCCGAGGCCACGGGCCTGGTCCGCCACGTCAGCCGGCTGTTCGTCACCGGGGCGAGCCTCACGGTGCCGTACGGCACGATCATCCTGCGCAAGGCCTACGGGCTGGGCGCGCAGGCGATGGCGGGCGGCAGCTTCAAGGCGCCGCTGTTCTGCGTCGCGTGGCC
Source organism: uncultured Acidimicrobiales bacterium (assembly GCA_963739835.1). GTDB lineage: Bacteria > Actinomycetota > Acidimicrobiia > Acidimicrobiales > VFJN01 > ZC4RG19. Next base: position 183,484 of record CAVUBW010000012.1, on the reverse strand, counting down.
GACCGGCGAGTTCGGCGGCATGGGCCTCGAGGGCGCGGTGCGCCTCGGCTACCGCAACGAGCTGGACGCGATCGAGGACGACGCCGAGCGCGAGGCCGCCTTCCAGCGCATGGTCGAGGAGGCCTACCAGCAGGGCAAGGCGCTCAACGCCGCCAGCCACTTCGAGATCGACGACGTGATCGACCCCGCCGACAGCCGCCGGTGGATCACGACCATGCTGGTGTCCGCCCCGCCCGTGCCGCCGCGCGAGGGCAAGAAGCGCCCCTTCGTCGACACCTGGTAACGGCTCATGGGGGGCCCATCCGCGTTTTGTCCCAGGGACGAAAAACGCTCAAAGGCCAGCGTCGGTCGGCGACGCGGCCTCGAGCTTGGGTCGCACCGACGCCAGGTAGACGATGTCGGCCACGAGCCCCACCAGGCAGAAGAGAAGGCCGACGATCAGCACCACGAGCCAGACCTGCTTGCTCTGCCCGATCTGCCGCCAGGCGGCCTCGGGCCGTGACTGGCTGTCGATCAGCGCCCAGACGGTGAAGACGGCCGCCGCCAGCCAACGAACCCGTACCCGAACCGCATGATGTCTGCCCTCCTCGTCCGGGGCACCGGACGCTAGCGGCTGGGCCGGTGGACGCGTCGTCGGGCAAGCTGAGCCCATGAGCGAGCGAAGCGAGCGAATCATGTGTGCAGTGCCTTGCTCGGCACGTAGTGCCGATCGCTCACTGCGTGCATCCCGAAGGGTGCACCAGTGAGCGACCTGTTCTCCATCGAAGGCAAGACCGCGCTGGTGACCGGCGGCTCGCGGGGCATCGGCCTGATGATCGCCCGCGGGTTCGTGGAGGCCGGGGCCAGGGTCTACATCTCGTCCCGCAAGGCCGACGTGTGCGCCGAGGTCGCGGCCGAGCTGTCGCAGGTGGGGGAGTGCGTGCCGCTGCCCGCCGACCTGTCGACCGAGGCAGAGTGCCAGCGCCTGGCCGGCGAGGTGGCCGACCGGGAGGAGAGCGCTCGACATCCTCGTCAACAACGCCGGCGCGACCTGGGGCGCGTCGCTCGACGACGTTCGACGAGGCCGCCTGGGAGCGGGTGCTGTCGCTCAACGTCAAGGGCGTGTTCCACCTCACCAAGTTCCTCGTGCCGCTGCTGGAGAAAGCCGGCACCGCCGACGAGCCGGCCCGGGTCATCAACATCGGCTCGATCGACGGCCTCCACGTGCCGGCGATGGACACCTACTCGTACTCCGCGTCCAAGGCCGCGGTGCACCAGCTCACCCGCCACCTCGCCCGCCGGCTGGCGCCGTCGATCACCGTCAACGCCATCGCCCCCGGCCCGTTCGAGTCGAAGATGATGGCGGCCACCCTCGACGCGTTCGGCGACCAGATCCGGGCGTCCGCCCCGCTGCGGCGCATCGGCCGACCCGACGACATGGCGGGCACGGCCATCTTCCTCGCGTCGCGGGCCGGCGCATACCTGACCGGGGCGATCATCCCCGTCGACGGCGGCATCGCGACGCTCGCCAGCGGCGCGGGGGTGCCCGGGCGCTAGCCCGTCAGCCCAGGTGGGCGTCGGTGATCGGGGCCGGCCCGGCCCGGGTGGTCGGCGGGATGAACCGCGGGGCGGCCACGGCCAGCGCCGTGCCGAGCGCGGCCACCGCGACGAACGCCCACCTCAGCCCGATCGCCCCGGCCAGCGCGCCCATGACGATCGGCTCGACCAGGAACCCGATCCGCGCCGCCAGCGACACGGTGGCCGCGCCGGCGCCGGGGGCGACGCCCGGCGTGCGCGCCGCGGCGGAGAACGCCAGGGGGAAGTAGGCGCTGACCCCGAGCCCGGCCACCACCAGCCCGGCGACGAACGCCGCGGGCGTGTCGGCGACCGCGCCGGCCAGCAGCCCCGCCGCGGCCAGGAGCATGCCGGCGCGCAGCACGGCGGGCCCGCCGTAGCGGTCGGTCAGCCGGTCGCCGACCAGCCGGCCGGCGAGCATCCCGGCCATGAAGGCCGCCACCCCGAGTGCGGCCACGCCCGGGCCGGTGCCGAGCCGCTCCAGCCGCAGCGCCGACCAGTCCGTGGGCGCCCCCTCCATGATCGAGCCGGCGACGGTGGCCACCGCGAGCACGACGATCGCGTTTTGTACGCGGAAGCGGTCGCCCGGGCGACCGCTTCCGCGTACAAAACGCGTGGAGGGAGGGACCAGGCGCGGGCGCGCGACCAGGGCGACCGCGGCCACGACCGCGCCCGTGGCGGCCAGCGACGCGGTGAGCGGCACCCGCAGCGCCGCGGCCGCCGCCGACACGCCGGCCCCGGCCAGTGCCCCGAGGCTCCAGGCGCCGTGCAGCCGGTGCATGACCGACCCGCCCGAGCCCTGCTCGTAGGCCGCGGCGTTGGCGTTCATGGCGATGTCCATCGTTGCGTCGGCCGCCCCCACGACCGCCAGCGCGCCGAACAGCAGCCCCGGCGTGGGCGCCGCCCCGACAGACCACAGGCTCAGCCCCAGCGCCAGCGCCGCGGCCACCACCACCGGCCGGCTGCCGCGGGTGCCGACCGCCCGGCCGGCGAGCGGGCTGGCCACGAGCGCGCCCCCCGCCAGGCCAGCCAGCACCAGCCCGAGCCCGGCGTCGGTGAGGTCGAGCGCGGACTGGCGCTCGGGCAGCCGGGTCAGGAAGCTGGGCACCGCCAGCCCGTTGGCCACGAACACCGCGGCGATCGCCACGGGAGACGGGCCGGGCCGGCGAGGGCCCGTCACCCGTCGATCACTGCCAGCGCCCGCACCGGGAACGTGCCCATGCCGATGATCGCGGGCGGGACGGCGAAGAACGAGAACCGGTGCCCACCGATCGCGTCGAGGCCGCAGAGGTGCTCGACCACCGGGATGCCGGCGCCGAGCAGGATCGTGTGCACCGGCCGCTCGCCGGTGCGGGTGCCGTCGATGTTGACCGAGTCGATGCCGACCACCGCCGCCCCGGCGTCCACCAGCTGCTCGGCCGTCGCCGCGGCGAGATAGGGGTGACCGGGCTCGCCGTAGCGCTCGCTGCCCCAGTGCCGGTCCCAGCCGGTGCGGAACAGCACCGCACGGCCGGCGAGCGGGCCCGCCCCGTACAGCGCGTCGGGCCCGATCTCGGCGCCGTCGGTGGCCTCCACGAGCACGCCCGCCACGGCCGCCACCCGGGCCGGGTCGAGGCCGGCGAGGTCGTGGCCGTCCGGGAACCGGTGGAACGGCGTGTCGAGGTAGGTCCCCGTGTTCGACACCATCTCGATCCGGCCGATCTGGAACTCGTAGCCCGGGGCGTAGCGCGAGTGCGAGTCCTCGCGGCTGAGGTGGTCGCTGATCACGGGCCCGGGCAGGCCGGGATAGGTCACGGTGCCGTGACCTATCGGGTGGCTGAGGTCGAGGACCGTGGTCAGCGGGGGACCTGCGACCAGGGCAGATCCTTGTCGACGCGGGGCTCGCCCGGCAGGCCGAGCACCCGCTCGCCGAGGATGTTGCGCTGGATCTCGGACGTGCCGCCCTCGATCGAGTTGGCCCGGGCCCGCAGGAACATCTTGCGGGACGACCCGGGCGGGCCGGTCGAGGCCGAGGTGCTCGGGCGCGTCGCATCGTCGTAGTCGTAGTCGATCGAGGCGCGCCGGCGCCGAGCAGGTCGACGCACAGCTCGTAGATGCGCCTTGTTGACCTCGGCGAACATGAGCTTGGCGATCGAGCCCTCGGGGCCGGGGTTGCCGGCCTGGCGGTTCTGCGCCGGCGCGGATGTTGGTGAGGCGCAGCGCCTCGGCCTCGATCCACAGCCGCATGAGCCGGTCGCGGCACGGCCGGCTGGTGGTCGGCGACCTCCTCGGTCCAGATGCGGACGGCCTCGGCGATCGCGCCCGAGCCCCGGCGGCGGGGCGCCGGTGCCGCCGCCGATGGTGGTGCGCTCGTTCATGAGCGTGGTCATCGACACCCGCCAGCCGTCGCCGACGTCGCCGATGCGGTCGGCGTCGGGCACCCGCACGTCGGTCATGTACACCTCGTTGAACTCGGCCTCGCCGGTGATCTGGCGCAGCGGCCGCACCTCGACGCCCGGGGCGTGCATGTCGAGCGCGAAGTAGGTGAGGCCCTTGTGCTTGGGCGCCTCGGGATCGGTGCGGGCCACGAGCATGCCCCGGTCGGCCAGGTGGGCGAGCGTGTTCCACACCTTCTGGCCGTTGACCGACCCACTCGTCGCCGTCGCGCACCGCCCGGGTCGGCCAGGCCGGCGAGGTCGGAGCCGGCGCCGGGCTCGCTGAAGAGCTGGCACCAGGCCTCCTCGCCGGTGAACATCGGGCCGCAGCAGCCGCTCGCGCACGGCGTCGTCGCCGTGGGTGACGATGGTCGGGCCCGGCCATGGTCAGCCCGAAGAAGTGCGTCACGCCCGGCGGTCGGGCGCCCGCCGCGCGTAGAGCCGGTTGTCGACGTCGCGCTGGTGGATCGGGGCGAGGCCCGAGACCGCCGAAGCCCTCCGGGAAGTGGACCCAGGCCAGGCCCAGGTCGTACTGGCGCCCGCGGAACTCCTCTTGCGAGACCGAGCTCGGATCGAGCTCGGTCAACAGCTTGTCGACCCGCTCGGACACGAGCGTCGTGGGATCGGTCATGCCGTGAGGTTAGTTGAATCGCGTTTCATGTTCGGTGTGCGCACGCGGAGCCTCATCGCGCGGGCCCGGAGAGCCCCCAGCGGCGGGCGACGAACCGCTCCAGTGTGGCGAACACGAGCGCGTCCACGAGGATGCCGATGAACAGGATGACCAGCATGATCGCCATCACGCCGGCCGAGTCGCGCAGGGTGCGGCTGTTCTGGAGCAGGAAGCCGAGCTTGGGCTCACCGGCCACCGTGACGATGATCTCGCCGGCCATCAGGCTGCGCCACGCGAAGGCCCAACCCTGCTTGAGCCCGGCCACGAACCCGGGCAGCGACGCCGGCAGCACGACGTGGCGGACGCCCCGCCACCCCCGGGCGCCGAGCACCCGCCCGGCCCGGAGCAGGACCGGCGGGATCTGGTCGGTCCCCGTGATGAGCCCGTTCGCCACGGCCGGCACCGTGCCGAGGACGATGACGAAGAAGATCGCCCCGTCCGACAGCCCGAACAGCAGGATCGCCCAGGGCACCCAGGCGACCGACGGCATGGTCTGGATGCCGGTGATCAGCGAGCCCACGGCCGACCGCAGGATGCGGTTGCGGGCGACGAGCACGCCGAGCACGGTCCCGATCACGACCGACAGCGCGTAGCCGCGCACGGCCAGCCCCATCGTCCGGACGGTGGCGTCGACCAGCGTGCCGTCCTGGAGCCGGGCCCACAGCTCGGCGAACACGGCCCGGGGACCGGGCAGCAGCGACTCCGGCTTCCATCCGGACCACACGACCGCCTGCCAGATCCCGAGGCCGAGGGCGACGGCGGCCAGCTTGGGCCAGGACGCGGACCAGACCCGGGCGCGCAGCGGCCGCCGCCGCTCGCCGGCCAGCTCCAGGGCGTCGAGGCCGGCCAGCTCGCGGTCGAGGACGTCGGTGCCGGTGTCGGGCCGGGCCGCAGGGGCAGGCTGGGGCGGGGCCGCAGTGTCAGTGGGCGGCGGCGGCATGGCGGCGGACCTCCCGGCGCAGCAGGTCGGTGATGTGGGCGGCGAGGTCGCTGACCTCTGGCGACTCGATCCGGCGGGGGCGCGCGACGTCCACCTCCACCGTGGCCGTGACCGTGCCCGGCCGGCTCGACAGCACGACGATGCGGTCGGCCAGGCGGGCGGCCTCGCGGACGTTGTGGGTCACGAACACGACGCTCAGCCGCCGGTCGCGCCACAGCCGCTCGAGCTCGTCGTGGAGCACGTCGCGGGTCATGGCGTCGAGCGCGCCGAACGGCTCGTCCATCAGCAGGACCTCGGCGTCCTGGGCGAACGCCCGGGCGAGCGCCACCCGCTGGCGCATGCCGCCGGACAGCTCGTGGGGCCGCTTGCGGGCGAAGTCGCCGAGCCGGACGGTGTCGAGCAGCTCGGCCACCCGCCGGCGCCGCTCGGGGCGGCGGACGTCGCGCAGCCGCAGCGCCAGATCGACGTTGCCGCCGGCGGTCAGCCAGGGGAACAGGGCCGCCTCCTGGAACATGAGCGCGGTCCGGCCGCTGACCGCGACCTCGCCGGCCGTGGGCTCGTCCAGGCCGGCGATCAGGTTCAGGAGGGTCGTCTTGCCGCACCCCGAGGCGCCCACCACGCAGACGAGCTCCCCGGGGGCGACGTCGAGGTCGATGCGGTCGAGGGCGGCGACCGCAGTGCGGCCGCCACCGTAGACCTTGCTGACCCCGCGCAGGGTCACCGCGGGTGTGGTCATAGGCCGTGGACCTCCGGCTCGCCCCGCTCGGCGAGCAGCTCGTTGAGGATGGACAGGTCGTAGATGCCGTCGAGGTCGACGTCGTCGAGCAGGCCGACGTCGACGGCGTCGTCCTTGGACTTCTCGAGCGAGGACGCGATCGGATCCGCGGTGAAGGTCAGGTTCTTCCAGGCGCCGGCGATGGTCTCGGCAGGCAGGCGCTTGGTCGTGATGGCCTCGATGCCGGCGTTGGTCGATTCCTGGGCCGCGTCGGGGTTGCCGTTCGCCTCGTCGATGGCGTCGAGCAGGCCGCTGATCAGCGCCCGGACGTTGGCGGGGTGGTCGGCGAGGTACTCGGTCCGCACCACGAGGTGGGTGGTCACGAACTGCCCGTCCGGCCACAGGTCGGCCTCGTTGACGAGCACCTTGCCGCCGCCCTCCTCCACGAGCCGGGTCGCCCACGGCTCGGGCACCCATGCGCCCTGGATGGTCCCCTCCTGGAACGTGGTCAGGGTGTCGGCGTTGTCCTGGGGCACGATCTTGACGTCGCCGCCGCCGGTCTGGTCGGTCTCGAAGCCCTGCTCCTTGAGCCAGGCTCGCAGGGCGACGTCCTGCGTGTTCCCGAGCGAGGGCGTCGCCAGGGTGGTGCCGGCGAGGTCGGCGGGCGAGGCGATGTCGGGGTTCACGACGAGCGAGGCCCCGCCGGACGTCGTCCCGGCCACGATGCGCAGCACGCCCTTGTCGGCGTCGCCGAGCGAGGCGGCATACCCGTTGATGGCGGGGTTGGGCCCGATGAAGGTGGCGTCGATCGACCCGGTGGACAGGGCCTCGACGGCCTCGGTGCCGGCGTTGTAGGTCGACAGCTTCAGGTCGACGTCCGGCCCGAGCGCATCGGCGAAGAGGTGGTCCTGCACCCCGATGATCGCCGGCGCATGCGTGACGTTGGGGAAGTACCCGAGCCGCAGCGTCCCGCTGGGCACGTTCTCCCCACCGGCGGCCGTGTCGCCCGCGGCAGCATCGCCGTCGTCGTTCCCGCCACCGCACGCGGCGGCGACGAGAAGGAGGGCGACCAGCAGCGCGAAACCCCAGCGCAGCGGCCGGCGTCGGCCGTTATGTGCAATTCCGATGAACATAGTCGGGATTGTTAGCCGAGTCTACGCGCCCGACGCAATAGTCGACAATTACGACCTGAAAGGTCAGATTTAGCTTGTGGTGCGAGCGTCGGCCCGCTAGAAACCTGACCAATGCGATCAGCTTTACCGGAAACGGACCTCACGGCCGGCTGGCGAGCGCCGCCCCCTCCGGCGCCCGCCGGCCGCCGTGACACCGACGAGCCGCTGCCGGCGGCGGTGCTGGCAGACATCGCCGCCGGGTTCGCCGCGGCGCCGCCGCTGTGGGCCGGGGCCGCGCGGCACGATCCCGATGGCCGCCGGCCGGTCCGGCTGCTCGCCACCGAGCGGTACGAGGTGTGGGTCATCGGCTGGACCGCCGGGCAGCGGGTGCGGCTGCACGACCATGGGCGGTCCGCGGGGATGCTGGTCGTCACCGAGGGCGAGCTGACCGAGGTCGTGCCCCGGGGGGGCGCACGGGGCGGGCTCGTCGAGCGGTCGCTGCCGCCGCGCCGTCCACACCCCGTGCCGGTCGGTACTGTGCACGACGTGGCCGACCTGGGGCCCGGGCGGGCGACGAGCATCCACGTCTACTCGCCGCCGCTCACCACCATGACCTACTACGACCCCGACACGCTCGCGCCCACGGAGACCGCCGCGGTCGTCCGCGAGGCGCCCGTGCTGGGTCCCTCGGCCGGCGCGCACGTGCTGCATCCCTCCCGCTGGCGGGGCCCTTCGTGACCGACGGCGACGGGAGCCGCAGCGCCGTCGACCGGTTGCTCGTGCGGGCCCAGGCCGCGATCGCGCCGCGTCCCGGGCCCGCCGACCTCGACGCCGTCTGGGCCTCGGGCGGGCTGGTGGTGGACATCCGGCCCGTCGAGCAGCGGTCCCGCGACGGCGAGATCGACGGTGCGCTCGTCGTCGACCGCAACGTGCTGGAGTGGCGCCTCGATCCCACCTGCCCGCACCGGCTGCCCGACGTCACCGGGGTCGACCAGGTGATCGTGCTCGTGTGCGACGAGGGCTACGCGTCCAGCCTGGCCGCCGCGGGGCTGCGGGAGCTGGGGCTGCGCCGGGCGACCGACCTCGACGGCGGGTTCCAGGCGTGGCGCCGGCGTCAGCGCCGGATCACACTGGCGAGCCCGCCTGCCGCCAGGCCCGCCAGCCGCCCCAGCGGGTGAGGTCGGGGCCGTCGGCCCCGTTGCCGGCGGCGGCCACGAAGCCCGGCAGCACGGCCCCGTCGGCCAGCTCGACCCGCCCGACCGCCAGGCCGGGCACGCCGGCCGCCACGAACGTGGCCCAGCCCGACGGCGGCAGCGCCCACACGTCGACCTCGATCGCCGCGCCGCCCGCCCGTCCCGCTGCACCAGGCCCGGGCGGGCCGGCTCCCGGGCGACCAGCCGCAGGTCGTAGCGGCTCGCGGTGCGGGTCGTCGCCAGCCACACCCCGCCGCAGTCCTCGACCTGGTGCGCCAGCGCCTCGCCCCGCAGGTGGGCGCCGGCCACCACCAGCGGCACGAGGCCCTCCGGCACCGGAACCGCCGGGCCCGCCGCCTCCTCGGCGAGGGCGGCGACGACGCCGTCGTGGAACGCCGGGGCCACGAATTGGAGTCCCCACGGGAGGCCGTCCGAGCGCACCCCGGCCGGCACCACCGCCGCGCACAGGTCGAACAGGTTGGCGAAGCTCGTGTACGTGCCCAGCATCTCGTTGGTGCCGAGCGGGTCGGCGGCGACCGCGTCGATGCGCACCGTCGTCGGCACCACGGGCAGCACCAGGGCGTCGATCCCCTCCCACGTCGGCTGCGTCGCCGCCCGCAGCGTGGCCAGCCGGTCGGCGTCGGCGAACGCCCGCCAGGCGGGGATGTCCGCCGCCGCCCCGATGATCCCGGCCACCACCGGGTCGAGGCCCGGGCCGCCCGCCCGCACCGCCTCGCCGACCGCCGCGTAGCGCTCGGCCACGTACGCCCCGCCGTACAGCAGGTCGCCGCCCTCCCGGAACGGGCCGAGGTCGACCTCGACCAGGTCCCATCCCCGGGCCGCGAGCCCCGCGAGCGCCGCCGCGTGGGCGGACGCGGCCGCCTCGTCCCCGGCGAACCACGCCTGCCCCGCGGTCGGGATGCCCACGCGGGGCGGCCGACCGAGCGGCCGCCACCAGCCGCCGTCGACGCCCGCCGGCACCGGCCGCGACCAGGGATCCGGATCCGGCGGGTCGCCCGCGGCCACCTGCGCGACCAGCGCCGCGTCCCGGGGCGCCGCCGCGAACACCGCGAGGCAATCGAGCGAACGGCAGGCCGGCACGACCCCGGCCGTGCTCAGCCGGCCGCGCGTCGGCTTGAGCGCGGCGATCCCGTTGAGCGCGGCCGGCACGCGGCCCGACCCCGCGGTGTCGGTCGCCAGCGCCACCGGCACGTCCCCCTGGGCGACCACGACCGCCGAGCCCGAGCTCGACCCACCCGACACCCAGCCGGGATGGCCCACGGCGTGGCACACCCCGTACGGCGAGCGGGTGCCCACCAGGCCGGTGGCGAACTGGTCGAGGTTCGTCGTGCCGACCGGCAGCGCACCCGCCGCCACCAGATGGGCCAGCGCCGGCGCGTCGGCGTGGGCGGGACCGCGCGCCGCCCACCCGGGGAACCCCGCGGTCGTGGGCAGCCCGGCGACGTCGATGTTCCCCTTGACCGCGACCGGCACGCCCCACAGCGGCCGCCCCCGGGCGCCCTCGCCGGCGAGCGCGGCCGCCCGGGCCCGCAGGTCGTCCGTCGGGACGTGGTCGATCCACGCCGCCGCCTGGCCGCCCGACCGCCGGGCGATCACCGCCTCGACCACGTCGACCGGCGTCCATCGACCCGCGGCCAGGCCGGCCCGCAGGGCGGTCAGCGAGCCGAGGGCGCAGTCCAGCCCGGCGTCGTCGACCTCACCCACCCGGCGTCACCCCCACCAGCGGCTGGCCGGCGGCGACCAGCTGCCCGGCCCGGCAGCCGATCCACGACACCACCCCGGGGTGCTCGCTCGGCACCGACACCTCCATCTTCATCGCCTCCAGCACGGCGACGATGTCGCCGGCCGCCACCGCCGCCCCCTCGGCCACCGCCAGGTGGCCGACCTTGGCGGCGAACGGCGCGGCCACCACCGCGGCCCCCGCCGGCGGGGCGTCCACGGGCGGGGCGGCCGCGGCCGCGTCCGCCTCGGCGGCCAGGCGCGACGCCCGGTCGAGCTCGCCGCTGTCCCGCCAGCGCTGCCGCTCCGCGGCGAACGCCGCCCGCTGGCCCGACCGGAAGGCAGCGATCGAGCCGGCCTCGCGGTCGAGGAACCGGCGGTAGGACGCCAGGTCGAACGCCGCGTCCTCGATGCGGACCTCGCCCCGCCCGGCCACCATGTCCGCCCGCAGGTCGAGCAGCTCCTCGGCGCCGACCGGGTAGAAGCGGATCTGGTCGAAGAAGCGCAGCAGCCACGGCGTGCCCGGCCGGGTCGTCTGGCGGCCGGCCGGTACGTGTTCCACACCGGGCACCGTCCGGCCGACGAACTGGTAGCCGCCCGGGCCCTCCATCCCGTAGATGCACAGGTAGGCGCCGCCGATGCCGACCGCGTTCTCCGGGCGTCCACGTGCGCGCCGGGTTGTACTTGGTGGTGACCAGCCGGTGGCGGGGGTCGAGCGGCGTCGCGACCGGCGCGCCCAGGTAGACGTCGCCGAGACCGAGCACCAGGTAGCTCGGCCGCGAAGACGATCGCGCGCACGTCGTCGACGTCGTCGAGCCCGTTGACGCGGCGGATGAACTCGAGGTTGCTCGGGCACCACGGCGCGTCGTCGCGCACCGACCCGCATGTAGCGCTCGATCGCCTCGCGGGTGGCCGGGTCGTCCCACGAGAGCGGCAGGTGCACGACCCGGCACGGCACCTGCAGGCGTCGGCCGCGGCCGGCAGCGTCCTCGCTCGAGCTCGCGCACCAGCGCCAGCGCCCGGTCGACCGAGCAGCCGGTCGGCGTCGACGTGGACCTGGAGCGAGCGGATGCCCGGGCGTGACGTCGATCACGCCGGGCACCGCCGCCGCCTCCAGCCGCTCCATCAGCGCGTGGACCCGCAGCCGCAGCTCGATGTCGAGCACCGGTCGGCCCGTACTCGACCAGCAGGTACGCGGTCGCCGCTGCGCCGGAACGTGACGGCGGGCCGGCCGTCGGCGGCGGTCGGCCGTCCGCCGGCCGCGGCACCGCGCCAGCACGGCCTGCGCCGCGGGGCGGCCGCGGCGGAACCGCACGGTGTCGCCCGGCGCGAGCTGGCCGAGCTTCCAGCGCTCGGCCGCGCACGACCGTCACCGGGCACACGAACCCGCCGAGGCTCGGCCCGTCGGGCCCGAGGATGATCGGCATGTCGCCGGTGAAGTCGACCGCGCCCACCGCGTAGGGCGTGTCGTGGATGTTCGACGGGTGCAGCCCGGCCTCGCCGCCGTCGGCGCGCGCCCACGCGGCGCGCGGCCCGACGAGGCGGACGCCGGTGCGGGCCGAGTTGTAGTGGACCTCCCAGTCGGTGGCGTAGAGCCGTCGATGTCCTCGGGCGGTGAAGAAGTCGGGCGCGGCGTGGGGGCCGTCGACGCACGCCGAGCTCCCAGTCGGTCGCCGAGCGTCGGGCGCCGCGCCGGGGCCAGCGGGGCCGGCACGGCGGCGGGGTCGGCCGCGTCCGCCAGGTGCAGCACGTCGCCGGCGCGCAGCGCCCGGCCGCCGTGGCCGCCGAAGCCCGCCGAGCGTGAACGTCGACCGCGCTGCCCGAGGTACTCGGGCACGTCGAGCCCGCCGCCCACCAGCAGGTAGGCCCGCAGCGCCCGGCCCGGCGACACGGCGCCGCAGGCGCAGCGTCGGCGCCGGCCGGCACCGCGACCGGCGCCCACCAGCGGCACCGGCGCGCCGTCGAGCGTCGGCGTCGCATCGCGCGCGCCGGCGAGGCAGACCCGCGCCGGCGCGGTCGAAGCGCAGCGTCGGCCCGCGCGACCGCGCACTCCAGCGCCGGCGCGCCCTCGGGGTTGCCGACGCATGCGGTTGCCGAGCGCGGAACGACCGGTCGTCCATCGGCCCGCTCGGCGGCACCCCGACCGCCCAGTAGCCGAGGCGGCCGGGCTGGTCCTGCACCGTGTGACCGGGCCGGGCGACGCCAGCACCTCGACCGTCGGCGGTGGCGACGGCATCGCCGTCGAGCGTGGCGGTGCCGTGCGGCGCCGGTCGGCGAACACCGGATCGGCCAGCGACCGCGGCCGCAGCAGTCGCAGGTTGGTCTCGATGCCGGCCACGCCGCGTCGCCGTCCAGCGCGGCGGCCAGGCGCGGCGAGCGCGTCCGTCCCGGTCGGCGCCGTGGGCCACGCACCTTGGCCAGCAGCGGGTCGTAGAGCGGGCGTGACCTCGGTGCCGGCGTCGACCCAGGTGTCGACCCGCACGCCGGCCCCGACGGGAACCGCACCGCGGTCAGCAGCCCGGCGCTCGGCCGGAAGCCGCGGGCCGGGTCCTCGGCGTAGAGCCGGGCCTCGATCGCGTGGCCCGCGCGGCCGCCGCGGTCGCCGGCCGCGACGGACTCCCGCGTCGCCCGCCGCCAGCCGCACCATCCACTCGACCAGGTCGATGCCGGTGACCGCCTCGGTCACGCCGTGCTCGACCTGGAGCCGGGTGTTCACCTCGAGGAAGTGGCGCTCGCCCCGGATCGGCGTCGACCAGGAACTCGACCGTGCCGGCCGAGCGGTAGGCGACCGACGCCGCCAGCGCCCGGCGCGTCTCGGCCAGCGCGGCCCGCGAGCGTCGGGGGCAGGCCGGGCGCGGGCGCCTCCTCCATCACCTTCTGGTGGCGGCGCTGCACCGAGCAGTCGCGGTCGCCGAGGACGACCACCCGCGCCCCGGCCGTCGCCGAACGACCTGCACCTCGACGTGGCGGGCCCGCGGCGACGTAGCGCTCGAGGAACACGGCCGCCGGAGCCGAAGCTGGCCTCGCCCGCCGCGCGTCGACCCGCGCCCAGGCGTCGGCCAGGTCGGCGGCCGGTCGCAGCGCGGCCATGCCGATGCCGCCGCCGCCGGCCGTCGCCTTGAGCATGACCGGGATAGCCGAGCCGGCTCGGCCGCCGCGCGCGGCCGCCTCCGGGTCGGTGGAGCAGCGCCGATCCCGGCAGCAGCGGCACCCCGGCGGCGCGGGCCAGCCGTCGCGCGCCGGTCCTTGTCGCCGAACGCGCGATCTGCTCCGGGCGTCGGGCCGACGAAGCGCGAGCCCCGCGTCCTCGACCGCCCGCGGCGAACGCCGGCGTCCTCGGACAGGAAGCCGTAGCCCGGGTGGACGGCGTCGGCGCCGCTGTGCGAGCGCGGCCGCGACGACGCGGTCGGCGCGCAGGTAGCTGTCGGCCGCCGGTGCCGGCGCCGAGCGCGCACCGCGCGCGTCGGCCGAGCGCGACGTGCGGCGCGGCCCGCGTCGGCGTCGGAGTAGACGGCGACCGACTCGACGCCGAGGCGGTCGGAGGGTGCGGATGATCCGGCACGCGATCTCGCCGCGGTTGGCGACGAGGACCGCGGAGCGCGAGCCGGGTCAGCGCACGGCCGGCGCTCGCCGGTCGGTGACGATCATCCGCACCGGCGTCGGGTCGAAGCCGTTGCAGGGGTTGTTGATCTGCGGGCAGTTGGAGACGACGACGAGCACGTCCATCTCGGCCCGCAGGTCGACGTACAGCCCCGGCGCGGAGATGCCGTCGACGATGCCGAGCGTGCCGTCGGCCTCGACCGGCACGTTCATGAACCAGTTGATGTTGCTCATCATGTCGCGCTTGCCCATGCCGCGGCGCGGCGCGGCGAGCAGGAAGTTCTCGACGCAGGCGTGCTGGTGGCGGGTGTGGTGGCCGTAGCGCAGCGTGTTCGACTCCTGGCGCACGCGCCGCCGATGGTGTCGTGGCGGCCGCAGGTGTCGTCGGTGATCGTCATCATCGGCCGTGCCCTCGTTGGACATGAGCACGCGTGCCGGTGGTGAGGAAGATGTTGCCCTGGGCGGCGATCGTGTCGGGCGCGCTGTAGCGCTCGGCCGGGTCGTCGGCGTCGTAGAGCGAGGCAGTCGACGGCCTGGTTGCCCTCGAGGTCGACGATGCGCAGCGTGGTCGCCGGCCGCGCACCACGTCGACCCAGGGCGCCCGGGCGGGGACCACCTCGTCGCGCACGACGCGGCGGTCATCGGGCCGCCCCGGCGCCGCGCAGCTCGGTCCTCGGTGTTCTCGAACGCCCGCCGGCGCCTCCGGGCGTCGACGTGCCGGAGCGGGTCGTCGGGCGGCGTCGGCGCGCCCCGCCAGGCGGTGACGCGGAGCGCGCGTGCCGTGTAGGCCGGGCCGGGGGTCGAGCAGGTGGGGCGCGTTGCCACGAGCTCACGATCAGCGGCATGCTCGGCCCGCAGCGTCGACCGTCGGCCCCGGGGTGCGAGGCGCCCGGCCGTAAGCGCACGGACGCCGTCGGCCTCGACGCCGACCGCCGTGAACAGGTTGAGGTTGGGCGGCGATGTCGCGCTCGCCGAGCCCGTGCTTGGCCAGCGCCACGACGAGCCGGTCGCGCGCCGCTGGGCTGGGGACCGTGGGCCGCGCCGCGCCCGTAGCGCCGTTCGTTGTCGAGCCGGTTGGAGGTGCCGCAGAGCGCGTCGTGGCCGCCGCCGGTGTCGGCGAGCGACGGTGGCGAGCACCCGGCCCATGTCGGACAGCAGCAGCGTAGCCCGGCCCGAGGTAGGCCTGCCACTGCACCTTCACCGTGTCGGCCACGTTGAGGCGCTCGGCGGGGCGGTCGGCGCGGTGCAGCAGCAGCGCCGCCGCAGGCGTCGCCGTCGAGGTCGACGAGCCGCAGCCGGGCGCCGCGCGGCAGCGACCTGGGCGGCGTAGCCGCCGGCGCCGATCGTCTCCTCCCACAGGACGTCGGCGGCGGCCGACGCCCGGCGGCGGGTCGGCCAGGCCGGCGGCGGGCACCGTGGGCTGGGTGCTCGCCACGCCGCGCCGTCCTGGGCGCGGGCGTGCTCGCGGGCGCCGTAGGTGGTGGCGGTGCTGGCGTCGGCCACGCGCGGGCTCCTTTCGATGTGGCTTTGAAATCACCCGGCCGGCCCGATGCTGGTGGCGCGCGGCCCGCCAGGTCAACGCCTCGCGGCGGCAATTCACGGTCCGGACACGAAACGGATGCCCGGGCCGTCGCCGCCCGTCGCTCCGGTACCGTCGCTGCCATGCCGCCGCCGTCTCGCCCGCCGTCGCCGCCCGGCCGCCGGCGCGTCGGGCGGCCGCGCGCGAACCCGCGCGACGGCGACCGCGCCGCCCGGGACGAGATCCTCGCCGTCGCCGCCCGGCTGTTCGCCGAGCGGGGCGTGGCCGCCACCACGATGACGCGAGATCGCCCAGCGGGCCGGGCTGCGCAGTCGTCGCTCTACTACTACTTCCGCAACAAGGAGGAGATCCTCGACGAGATCGTCGGCGAGGTGAACCGGGTGCCGCTCGAGTTCGTCGCTCGAGCGTCGACGCCGAGGAGGCCGGCGCGCCGCCGTGCAGCTCTACCGGCTCGTCCGGCTTCGACGTCGAGGCGCTGTGCGCGCTTCCCCTACGACATCAACGAGATCCACCGCCTCGCCGGCGCGCGGACCCGAGCGCGTTCGCGGAGTACTGGCAGCGAGCGCCAGGCGCTCAACGACGCGGTCGAGCAGCTCGTCGCGCGAGGGCGTCGGCCGGCGGCGAGCTGCCGGTCGGTCGACCCCCGGCTGGCCGCGCTCACGGTGCTGTCCAACGACGAGGGCGTGCAGAACTGGTACCGGCCGGTCGACGGGCGCCGGCTCGCGCGGCCGCGACGGCGGCGACTACGAGGCCGCCGAGATCGCCGACGTTCCTCGCCGACCTCACCGCTGCGCGGCCTGCTCGCGCGAGCGCCGGCGACCTCGACCGCGATCCGGTCCGCGACGCCGACGGCTCGACTCGACGTCACGATCGCCGTCAGAGGACGGCAATCCGGACCGCCGTATTTCGATGGACAACTCGATCGTGACCGCGGGCTGCCGTACGTGTCGCCCCATGGTCTCGACGTCCCGTCGCCGGACCCGTGCGCGCCCCGCCGTCGGCTGCGCCGGCCTCGGCTGCCGCGCTCCTGCTCGCGACCCTCGCCGTCGCCGCCTGGCGGCGCCGACGGCGGCGACGACGACCGGCGACCGTCGGGCTCGTCGTCCGGCAGCCGGCAGCAGCGAGCGACGCGGCGACGCGATCATCCTCGGCTACAGCGCCTGGCCCGGCTGGTTCCCGCTGGGCGGTCGCCGAGGAGGAGGGCATCTTCGAGCGAGGTCGGCGTCGACGTCGAAGCTCAAGTACTTCGCCGACTACATCGGCTCGCTCGACGCCCTGGTCGCCGGCGAGCTCGACGGCAACAGCCAGACGCTCAACGACACGATGCGTCGGGGTCGTCGGGCGGCAGCGAGCAGGTCGATCGTCGTCGGTCAACGACAACTCGACCGGCAACGACGCCGATCATCGTCGACGAGTCGATCACCTCGATCGAGGACCTCGCAGGGCAAGACGGTCGCCGCCGAGGCCGGGCGTGGTCGACCACTTCCTGCTGCTGCAGGGCCTCGACGACGGAGGGCATGACCGAGGACGACATCGACTTCCGCGGCGTGCCACCGACGCCGCGGCGGCCGGCTTCGCCGGCGGCCAGTTCGACGCCGTCGGCGTGTTCGCCCCGTTCACGCTCGAGGCGCTCAAGCGGCCGGGCTCGCAAGGTGCTGTTCGGCTCCGCCGACTTCCCCGGCACCATCCCCGACCACCTCGTGCTCGACCGCAGAGCTGGTCGACGAGCGCCCCGACGACGTCCAGAAGCTCGTCGACGCCTGGTACGCCACGCTCGACTAGATCGCGGCGCAACCCCGACGAGGCCGACGCGATCATGGCCGAGCAGGCCGGCTGTCGGCCGAGGAGTACGCGGGCTTCGCCGGCGGCACGCCGATCTTCACGCCCGACCAGGCGCTCGCCAGCCTTCCAGGGCCCGGGACGACGTCGACCTCGCTGCCCGTACACGGCCGAGCAGATCAACCCGTTCCTGCGTGGAGTCCGGCCTCGATCCCGGAGGAGGCCGTCGCTCGACGGGCTCTTCGACCCGTCGTTCACCGAGGCCTACGTCGACGCCAGGCGGTGACGGCGATCGTGACCCCGGCGACCGCGGCGACGGCGGCGCGGCGGCGACCGGCCCGCCGGAGGCGACCACGGCCCCCGTGGCCACGGCGCGGCCCCGCCGGCGCCGGCGGCCCTGCGGCGCCGGCCGCGGGGCCGACCGCTCGGCACCCTCGCGGCGCATCCGGGGCACGCTGCCGCTGCGCTGGCGCCTGGCGCTCGGCGTCGCGGGCATGGCCGGGCTCGGCGTCCTGTGGCTGGTCGCCGCCCCCGACCGCCGGGGCGTCGACGGGCGTCGGGTGCCGACGCCCGCGGCGACCTGGGACGCGCTGGCCGAGCTGTGGCGGACGGCGACGCTGCTGGCCGACCTGGGCGCCAGCGGCGCAGCGCATCCTGATCGGCTACGCGATCAGCATGGCGATCGGCATCGTGGTCGGCGTGGCGCATGGGCGCTTCCGCTCGGTCGAGGCGTTCGTCGGAGGCGCCGATCGGCTTCCTGCGCTACATCCCGGCCACCGCGCTCATCCCGCTGTTCCTGCTTCTGGCTGGGCATCGACGAGACCCCCAAGATCACGCTGATCGTCGTGGGCACGGTGTTCTTCAACATCCTGATGATCGCCGACGTCGCTCGGGCCGTGCCCCGCGAGCTGATCAACGCCGCGTACACGCTCGGCGCGGGTCGCGCCGACGGTGCTCGCGCCGGGTGATCCTGCCGCACTCGTGGCCGGGCATCATCGACGTGGCCCGCATCAACCTCGCCGCCGCGCTGGCTGATGCTCGTGGTGGCCGAGCTGCTCGCCGCCCGACGAGGGCCTGGCCGTACCGGATCGTCCGGGCGCCAGCGCTTCCGCCAGGTCGACCGCGATGTTCGCGGTGCTGATCGTGTTCGGCGTGATCGGCATCGTGAGCGACCTCGCCCTGCGCTGGCCTGCGCAAGCTGGTGGCGCCCGTGGGACCGGTGAGCGCCCCGAGGCGACGCCGGCGCCGGCGACCGCACCGGTCGTGGCGGCCACGGGCCGGCGGCGGCCGTAAGCTCGCGATCCGCGGGCTGGTGAAGGGGTACGGCTCGGGGGCCGACGAGGTCGTCGCGCTCGACGGCATCGACCTCGACGTCGCCGCCGGCGAGCTTCGTGTCGCTCGTCGGGGCGTCGGGCTGCGGCAAGTCGACGCTGCTCAACATCGTCGCCGGGCTCGAGCCGGCCGACGGCCGGCACGGTCGAGGTCGACGGCGACGACGGTGGTCGGCCCCGGGCCCGACCGCGGCATGGTGTTCCAGGCGCTACTCGCTCTTCCCGTGGCGGACGGTCGCCGAGAACGTGGCCTTCGGCCTCGAATGCCTGCGGCTGCCGCGGGCCGAGCGCAAGCGCGCGGGTCGCCGACGATGCTCGGCGTCGTCGGGCTGACGGAGTTCGCCGGGCGCCTGCCCCGCGAGCTGTCGGGCGGCATGCGCCAGCGGGTCGCCATCGCCCGGGCGCTCGCGCCCGAGCCGGACGTGCTGCTGCTCGACGAGCCGTTCGGCGCGCTCGACGCGCCAGACCCGCCACAGCCTGCAGGACTTCCTGCGCCAGGTGTGGCAGCGGACCGGGGCCACCATCCTGATGGTGACCCACGACGTCGACGAGGCCGTCTACCTGTCCGAGCGGGTGGTGGTGCTGACGAACCGGCCCGGCCGGGTGGCCGAGGACATCGACGTGCCCTTCGGCCGGTCCCGTGGTCCCGAGGTCCGCCGGGAGTCCCGCTTCATGGCCATCGAGGACGAGATCGACGACCTGTTGCGCGCCAACCGCTCCTAGAGTGCGGGCCGGGGCGCCGCACAGGATGGGGGATGGCGCGATGGAGACGATCACGATCGGCTCGCTCGAGGCGAGCCGGGTGGGGCTGGGCTGCAACAACTTCGGCATGCGCCTCGACGAGGACCGCTCGGCCGAGGTGGTCCGGGCCGCCCTCGACGCCGGCATCACGTTCTTCGACACGGCGGACTCCTACGGCGGCACCCGGTCCGAGCAGATCCTCGGCCGGGCGCTGGCCGCCTCGGGCCGGCGCGACGAGGTGGTGGTCGCCACCAAGTTCGCGTCGGCGCTCGGCGGCGAGGGCCAGGGCGGCGCCAGCCCCCGCTGGATCGCCGAGGCGGTCGAGGGCAGCCTGCGCCGGCTCGGCGTCGACGTCATCGACCTCTACCAGCAGCACCGGCCCGACGACACGGTCCCGATCGAGGAGACGCTGGGCGCCCTCGACGAGCTGGTCACCGCGGGCAAGGTCCGCGAGATCGGCAACAGCAACTTCCGGGCCTCCCAGATCGAGGCCGCCGCGGACGTGGCCGAGAAGGGCGAGCTGACCCGCTACGTCACCGCCCAGAACAACTTCAGCCTGCTCGAGCGATCGGCCGCCCGGAAGGTCCTCCCCGCCTGCGAGCGCCACGGCCTCGTGTTCCTCCCGTACTTCCCTCTGGCCAGCGGCCTGCTCACCGGCAAGTACCGCCGGGGCGAGGCCGCCCCCGAGGGCACCCGGCTGGCGCTGTGGGGCGCGCGGGCGGACGGCCTGATGACCGACGCCAACTTCGACCTGGTCGAGGCGCTCGCGTCGTGGGCCGAGGCCCGCGGGCACACGCTGCTGTCGCTCGCGTTCGCGCTGGCTCGCGGCCCAACCCGCGATGGGGCCGATCATCGCCGGGGCGACCTCGCCCGCCCAGGTGGCCGCCAACGTCGGGGCCGTCGAGTGGACGCTCGGCGACGACGAGCTGGACGAGGTGGACGCGATCCTCACCGGCACCGTCGCCGCTCCCGAGGGCTGACGGCCCGACCGCTCGCGGCGGCCGGGGCCCAACGAGGCTGGCCAAGAGGCCGGCGGGGCCGGCCTCTTGTTTCGATCGTGAGGCGGTCGGGCGCACCGCCGGTCGCCGGGACGTGGGAGACGGCGCGGGCGGGATGAGGCGGTACGGGCGTCCCGTTGCGAGCTTTTTGTACGCGGGAGTGGTCGCTATAGCGACCGTTTCCGCGTACAAAAGCGGTCAGCGGGACGTGTGTTACGCCTCGCCGCCTACGCCAGCTCGTCCAGCCAGGGGTGGCCCGGATGTGCCCGGTCGAGCGCGTGCGCTGCCTCGGCCGGCGTCCACGGATGCCACGCGTCGAGGCCCGGGCCGTCCCAGCTGGTCATCCCGGTGACGTTACGCAATCCACGCGCGCCGAGCGCGTGCGTGAACGCGTTCACGTGTCCGTGTCACCTCGATGACGGCGTTGCACGGCTCGTGAAAAAACCCTACGGTTCCGTGCCGTGGGTGAGACATCCGTCACAGCAGCGTCCGCTGCACCGTCGTCGCAGGACGGGCGGTTGACCCGTGCGGCACGCACCCGGGCCGCCGTCGTCGACGCGCTCCTCACCTTGAACGAGCGGGGCAACCTGCGGCCGACCGCGCGGGACATCGCGGCGGAGGCCGGGGTGTCGCTGCGTTCGCTGTACGTCCACTTCGACGACCTCGAGGCGCTCTTCGTGGCGGCCTCCATCCGGCACGCCGAGCGCATCACGGCCGTGCTGCCACCGGTCGTCACCGACGGCTCGTTCGAGGAGCGGCTCGACTCCTTCCTGGCCCGGCGGGCCGTCCTGTTCGAGGTGGGCGCCGGCGTGCGCCGTGCCGCCCTGCTGCAGGAGCCGTTCTCCCCGGCGCTGCAGCACGCCCTGTCCGAGGGCCGCAAGGCGGCGCGGGCCGAGGTCCGCCGCACCTTCGGCCCCGAGATCTCCGCCGCCGAGCCCGAGCTGTCGTCACGCCTGTCGCGGGCGCTCGAGGTCGTGACCGGCTCGGCCACCTGGGAAGCCCTCCGCACCTACCAGGACCTGTCGGTGGACGCCGCCACCGAGCAGGTCCGCGACATGGTGCTCGCCTACATCGCCGCCTGGGGACCGAGTGACGGAGCCGCCGGGCGGGCACCGACTCACTCTCGATCGTCGAGCACGCCCGCCCGGGCCTGACCCGACCTCTACAGCATCAAAGGGGACACACGCGATGACGACCGCCGCCGCCATCGACCGCAGGTGGAGGACGGACCTGTCCGCCACGTTCGGACGCCTGACCCCCTTGGTGCCGTTGGCGGCGCTGTTGCTCTTCCAACAGATCAGGTACCCGGCCCCGCTGGGCATCGTGATCAACGGCGCGCTGGCCGGCGGGCGCATCGCGCTGATCGCCGTCGGCATCGCCCTCATCTACCGGGCCAACCGCATCATCAACTTCGCCCAGGGCGACCTCGGCGCCGTGCCGGCCACCCTCGGCGTGATGCTGGTGGTCGCGTGGGGCTGGAACTACTGGCTCGGCCTCGCCAGCGGCCTCGCCGCGGCCATCGTCCTCGGCGTGCTCGTCGAGACGCTGATCATCCGGCGGTTCTTCACCGCCCCCCGCCTCGTCCTGACCGTCGCCACCATCGGCCTGTCGCAGGTGCTGGCCGCCGCCGGGCTGTTCCTGCCCCGGGCGTTCGGCAACGACGCGTTCGGCACCCGGCTCGCACCGCCGATCAACTTGCACCTGCCGCCGATCGGCGGCACGACGTTCAACTCGAACGACATCCTCACCGCCATCGTCGTCCCGATCTGCCTCGTCGGGCTGGCGCTGTTCCTCTACACCTCGACCATCGGCATCGCCATCGTCGGCGCGGCCGAGCGGGCCGACCGGGCGTTCACGCTCGGCATCCCGGTCAAGCGGCTGCACACCGTGGTGTGGGTCATCGCCTCGGTGCTCGCCTTCCTCGCCATGTTCCTGCGGGCCGGTGCCGTCGGACTGCCGATCGGGCAGGTGCTCTCGCCGATCTTCCTGCTGCAGGCGCTGGCCGCCTGCGTGTTCGGGCGGTTCGAGCGGTTCACGATGATCGGGGCGGCCGCCATCGGCATCGGCATCGTCGACCAGGCGATGACGTTCCAGGCGGGCAGCAGCGACGCCAAGAACGCCGCGGTCCTCTTCTACATCATCCTCATCGGGCTGCTCGTCACCCGGCGCGGCGGTACCGGCCGTGTCGACGCCGACTCGTCGACCACGTGGCAGGCCATCCGCGAGATCCGCCCGGTGCCCCGGGAGATGCGCCGGCTCCCCGAGGTCGTGTGGGGCCGGATCCTGATCTGGCTGGCCGTGGGCGGCTTCGTCGTCAGCCTGCCGTTCTGGCTGTCGTCCAGCCGCATCAACCTCGCCACGATCATCGTGATCTTCGGCATCGTGGCGGCGTCGCTCGTCGTGCTCACGGGCTGGGCGGGCCAGGTGAGCCTGGGCCAGATGGCCTTCGTCGGCGTGGGCGCCGCCGTCGGCGGCGCGCTCACCGAGACCCGCGGCTGGGACCTCATGTTCTCGATGCCGGTGGCCGGCATCGTCGGGGGGCTGTGCGCGGTGGTCGTCGGCTACCCCGCGCTGCGGCGCCGGGGCCTGACGCTGGCGGTCTCGACGCTGGGCTTCGGCCTCTACGTGTCGTCCTACGTCCTCAACCGCAGCATCTTCGACTGGCTGCCGAGCCAGCACATGGAGCGGGGCGTGATGCTCGGCTTCCTCGACCTCTCCAGCGAGAAGACCATGTTCTACGTGTCGCTGGGGACGCTGCTGGTGGCGATGGGCATGGTCGCCAGCCTGCGCCGCAGCCGCACCGGCCGCGTGCTCGATCGCCATCCGAGAGAACGAGAGGGCCGCCCGCGCCTACGGCGTCAACGCCACCCGCACGACGCTCGCCGCCTTCGCCCTGTCCGGCTTCCTGGCCGCCATGGCCGGGGCGCTCTACGTCCAGAGCCAGACCGGGCTCAGCGCCGAGCCATTCCTGCCCGACCGCAGCCTCGCCGTGTTCACGATGGTCGTCATCGGCGGGCTCGGCTCCCTGTCGGGTGCCCTCCTGGGCACCGCCTACGTGTTCACCGCCGACTTCTTCCTGCCTGCCGAGTGGCAGTTCCTGGCCAGCGGCGTCGGCCTGCTGCTCGTCCTGCTGCTGATGCCGAGCGGGTTCGGCGGCGTCATGGCCGACGTGCGCGACGGCGCCCTGCGCCGCATCGCCAAGCGGCGGGGGCTCATCGTGCCCAGCCTGCTCGCCGACGTGCGGGTCGAGGACGAGTCCGCCGACGAGCCGCCGGCCGAGACCGTGCTGGCGGCGGCGGGCGAGAAGGCCGAGGCGGCCGAGGGTCCCGTGCCCGGGGTGGCGACGCCCCAGGACGCGCCGGTCGCCGTCGGCGGCCGCGCGGGCGTCTCGGCCAACGGGGCGTCGCCGAACGGTGCCACGCCCACGCGGCCGGCGCCCCCGGCGCGCACCCACCCCCGCACGACGGGCCACCCGGAGGCGAAGACGACGCCGCGGAGGTGCGGTCGTGACCACCCACGACATGAACCGCCCCGAGGCCGAGGCCGACCCCGAGGTCGTGGTCGACGCCGAGGCCCGCGCCAGGACGATCGGACCGGTCGTCGACGGCGCGGACACCGAGGCATGGCTCGAGGAGCCGGTCGTCGAGTCGGCGGCGCCGACGCCCGCCCATCGGGCCGAGCGCCGCCAGGGAACCGGCCGCGTGACGAAGTGGCTGTACTCGGTGACCGGGGGGCTGCCGATCCTGCCGCTGGCGGTGCTGTTCGGCCTCAACATGGCCGACGAGCTCGACCGCACGGCGTTCGGCGTGCTGCTGCCCGAGATCCGGGACAGCTTCGGCCTCGACACCGGCGGCATCCTCACGGTGGTCACGCTCGCCCTGCTCGCGGCGCTGATCATCGCCCTGCCGATCGGCTTCCTCAGCGACCGCATGCCCCGCCTGCCGGTCGCCATCTCCGGCGCCCTCGGCTGGGCGGTCTTCTCGGTCATGACCGGGCTCGCCCCGACCCTGCTGATCCTGGGCATCGCCCGGGCCGGGTCGGGTCTCGGGCGGGCGGTCAACGAACCCGTCCACAACTCGCTGCTCGCGGACTACTACGACATCCCCCAACGGCCCCGGGTCTATGGCGTCCACCGCTACGCCAACGCCGCCGGGCAGTTCATCGGGCCGCTGGTCGCCGGCGTGATGGCCTTCTACCTGGGTTGGCGGGCGCCGTTCATGGTGTTCGGCGTCGTCACCGTCGTGTTCGTGCTGATCGCGTTCAAGCTGCGCGAGCCGGTGCGGGGCAGCTGGGAGCGCAAGGCGATGGGCGCCAGCGACGACGTGATCAACACCGAAGAGGTGGCGCCGTCGTGGGCCGAGTCGTTCCGCATCATCTGGGAAGTCCGCAGCCTGCGCCGCATCTTCTTCTCGCTGCCGTTCGTCGCAGTCGCGGTGGTCGGCCTGGCCACGCTCAGCGGCCTCTACTACGACGAGGTGTGGAACTTCAACGAGGCCCAGCGCGGCTTCCTGTCCGCGGGCATGGAGGGCGGCGCCCAGCTCGTCGGCCTGCTCATCGGGCTCCCCCTCGCCACCCGCCTCATGATGAAGGGCGCCGGCCACGTGCTGCGGTTCCTGGCGGTGGTCTCGCTGGTCATCACCGGCGCCTGGGCGGTCTTCGCCCTCGCCCCGGTGTTGCCGATCGCCCTCGTCGCCAACGTGGTGATCTCGGCCAGCTTCTTCCTGCTGGTCCCGGGGATCTTCGCCGTGCTGTCGCTCGCGATGCCGGCCAAGGTGCGGGCGTTCGGCTTCGCCATCGGCACCCTGTGGGTGCTGCCCGGCCTGCTGCTGCTGCCGGTGATCGGCGGCTTCGCCGACCACTTCGGCATCCGCACCGGCCTGCTGATCGTGGTGCCGGTGTTCGTGGTCGGCGGCTGGATCCTGTCGACCGGCGGCCAGTTCGTCGAGCACGACATCCAGCAGGTGTGGAAGTCGGCGGCGGCCCGCTCCGAGGTGGCGCTGCTGCGCAGCCAGGGCAAGGTCAAGCTGCTGCTCTGCCGGGACATCGACGTCCACTACGACAACGTGCAGGTCCTGTTCGGCGTCAACCTCGAGGTCGACGAGGGCGAGATCGTCGCGCTGCTCGGCACCAACGGTGCCGGCAAGTCGACCCTGCTGAAGGCGATCTCCGGCCTCGTCCAGGCCAGCTCGGGCGCGATCGATCTTCGACGGCCGCGACATGACCCACACGCCGCCCGACGAGATCGCCGCCCGCCGGGGCGTCACGGTCGTCCCCGGCGGCCAGGGCGTGTTCCCCACCTGACCGTGGGCGAGAACCTGCGGCTGGCGGCCTGGAACGAGCGCAAGCGGGGGTCGGACGCCAAAGCCGACACCGCCCGGGTGCTCGACATGTTCCCGATGCTGCGGGAGCGGCTGCACGAGCCGGCCGGCAACCTCTCGGGCGGCCAGCAGCAGATGCTCACGCTCGGCATGGCGTTCATCGGCAGCCCCGCCTGCTGATGATCGACGAGCTGTCGCTCGGGCTCGCGCCGTCGGTCGTCGACCAGCTTCTGGCCATGGTGCGCGAGCTGCGCGACGCGGGCACGACGGTGATCCTCGTCGAGCAGTCGGTGAACGTGGCGCTGACCGTGGCCGACCGGGCCTACTTCATGGAGAAGGGCGAGATCCGGTTCGACGGCCCGACCGCGAGCTGCTCGAGCGGCCCGACCTGCTGCGCTCGGTGTTCCTGCGGGCGCCGCGGCCGAGGTCGGCAGCGACGAGGCCGAGGTCGACGGCCCGCTCGGCCGTGCGCGCGAGGGCCAGCCGGTGCTCGGTCGTGCGGGACGTCACCCGCCGCTTCGGCGGGATCCGCGCGCTCGACGACGTGTCCTTCGACGTGCGGCCGGGCGAGATCGTCGGCTTCATCGGCCCGAACGGCGCGGGCAAGACGACGCTGTTCGACGTGATCTCCGGCTTCACGCCGGCCGACTCGGGGTCGATCCAGCTCCTCGTGGGCGGGCCGAAGGGCTCGCTGATCGACATCCACAACGCCCCGACCCACGCGCGGTCGTGGCGTGGCCTCGGCCGCTCGTTCCAGGACGGCCGCCTGTTCCCCGGCCTCACCGTCCACGAGACGATCGCGGTGGCGCTCGAGCAGCACGTCGACGTGCGCGACCCGATCGCCGCGGCCTCACCTTCCCGTCGGTGCACTCGATCCGAGGCCGCAGGTCGACGCCCGCGTCGACGAGCTCATCGAGCTGCTGGCGCTCGGGGCCTTCCGCGACAAGTTCGTGCGCGAGCTGTCGACCGGCAGCCGCCGGGTCGTCGACCTGGCCTGCGTGCTCGCCCACGGCCCGTCGGTCCTGCTGCTCGACGAGCCGTCGAGCGGCATCGCCCAGCGCGAGGCCGAGGCGCTCGGCCCGATGCTGCGCCGCATCCGCGACCAGCTCGGCGCGAGCCTGCTCGTCATCGAGCACGACCTCCCGTTGCTGGGGTCCATCTCCGACCGCATGATCGCCCTCGACCTGGGACGGGTCGTCGCCGAGGGCCCTCCCGCAGACGTCATCGAGCATCCAGCAGTCGTCGCCTCGTACCTCGGGACGGACGAGGCGGCTATCACCAGATCCGGTGCAACGACAGCCGGCTGACGCCCCGGCGCCGACCGACGCACGAAAGGAGTCGTCGATGTCAACGACCGACGAGAGCACGCAGGAAACAGAGGACAGCGGCGGACCGCCGCCGTCCCAGCGCCCGGCGTGGATGACCGCGCTGATGCGCTACGGGCCGATCATCGTCGTGGTGCTCGTCGTCGCCGCGGCGGTGGCCGTGATCGGCAGCCGCGGGGGCGACGACAACAGCAACAACGCCCAGTCGTCGGGCGACTCGGCCTCGCAGGACGAGCTGATGAAGTCCGGCCCGATGACCCCGGCAAAGGCCAAGGCCGAGGGCAAGACGGTCGACTTCGGCCCCAACTGCGACACGGACACCGGCCGGATCAAGCTGGTGTCGGTGTACGCCCCGCCGTGCGTCGAGCCGTTCACCGGCGACAACGGCGGCGCCACGTCCCCGGGCGTGACCGCCGACTCGGTCAAGGTCATCCTCTACCAGGCCGACCCGAAGCTCGACCCGCTGACCGCGGCGACCGTCTCCAGCGCCGGGGCGGACGTCGACCCGCAGTCGGCCCAGAAGACCGTGCAGTCGTTCGTCGACCTCTACAACAAGCTGTACGAGACCTACGGGCGCACGGTCGACGTCGAGATCTACACCGGCACCGGCGCCGGCGACGACGTCGAGGCGGCCAAGGCCGACGCCATCGCCATCGCCGAGAAGAAGCCGTTCGCGGTGATCGGCGGGCCCGCCCAGTCGAGCGCCGTGTTCAGCCAGGAGCTGGCCTCGCGGAAGATCATCTGCGGGCCCGGCTGCTCCCTCGCTCTCAACGAGGACATCACGTCGGCCAACGCGCCGTACATCTGGCAGGCCGGCCCGACGCCCGAGGAGGCCAACGCGATGGCCGCCGAGCTGATCGGCAACCTCGCCGGTCCCGGCAAGGCCGAGTTCGCCGGCGACGACGCCACCAAGGCCAAGGACCGCGTGTACGGGCTGCTCCACTACGACAACCCGGCGGGCGACTACAAGCACGTGTTCGAGTCGCTCAAGTCGGAGTTGGCCGACAACGGCATCAACCTGGCCACCGACGTGGAGTTCACGCTCGACCTCCAGCGGGCCCAGGAGAACGCCCGCACCAACATCGGCAAGCTGATGGCGGCCGGGGTCACCACGATCATCTACACGGGCGACCCGCTCACCCCCGTCTCGCTGACGCAGGAGGCGACCGCACAGAACTACCACCCCGAGTGGATCCTCGGGTCGAGCGTGCTGATGGACACCTCGCTGTTCGCCCGCCGCGTCGACACCGAGCAGTGGAAGCATGGCTTCGGCATCGCCCTGACCGGCGCCCGGGGCGCGCAGGAGACCAACGGCGCGTTCCAGATCTACGACTGGGCCTACGGCGGCCTGCCGCCGAACAACACGGCCAACGCGCTCGAGCCGCCGATCCGCACCATCTTCACCGGCATCCACCTGGCCGGCGCGGACCTCAATCCCGAGTCGTTCCGCGACGGGCTCTACCGCTACCCGCCGTCGGGCGGCGGCCCCACCGAGCCCCAGGTGTCGCGGGGTGAGCACGGCGTCTGGCCCCACTTCGACTGGGGTGGCAGCGACGATGCCGCCATCATCTGGTACGACCCGACCGCCACCGGCGAGGACGAGGTCGGCAACCAGGGCACGGGCCTGTACCGCTACGCCGACATGGGCAAGCGCTACACGATCGGCCACTTCCCCAAGACACCGGAGGAGGCCGGCCTGTTCGACGACGCCAACTCGGTCACCATCTTCGACCAGGTGCCGCCGGGCGACCAGACCCCCGACTACCCGCGCCCGCAGTAGAACGCCGCGGCGATGACCGCCACTGACGAGGGGGCGACCGGTGCCGACGCGCCGGCCGCCCCCGGATCACCCTCACCCGCGCCGCGCCCACCGTGGGTACGCAACGCGCTGCGCTACGCACCCATCGTCGTGGTCGCGCTGGTGATCGGCGCCGTCGTCGCCCTCGCGCGGCGGCGGCGGGGGCGACGACCAGAAGACGTCCTCGCCGGACGCGGCGGCGGCCACCGAGGACCAGCTGATCGAGTCCGGCCCGATGACGCCGCAGAAGGCCAAGCTCGAAGGCAAGACCGGCATCGACTTCGGGCCGCACTGCGACACCGAGACGGGGAAGATCAAGCTCCCCGTCGTCATCGCCCCGCCGTGCGTCGAGCCCTTCACCGGCGACAACGGCGGTGCCACGTCCCCGGGCGTGACCGGCGACGACGTCCTGATCATCTACTACGAGACCGA
Source organism: uncultured Acidimicrobiales bacterium (assembly GCA_963739835.1). Taxonomy (GTDB): domain Bacteria; phylum Actinomycetota; class Acidimicrobiia; order Acidimicrobiales; family VFJN01; genus ZC4RG19. Next base: position 154,284 of record CAVUBW010000012.1, on the reverse strand, counting down.
CCCGGACATCGACCCGCTGGGCGCGGCCTCGATCAGCTCGCTCGGCGTGGACGTCGACCCGCACGGCAGCGAGCGGGCGATCCAGGGCTACGCCGACCTCTACAACAAGCTGTTCGAGACCTACGGGCGCACCGTGCGGGTCGAGCGGTTCCTCGGGTCGGGGCAGGCCAGCGACGTCGAGGCGGCCAAGGCCGACGCCATCGCGATCGCCGACAAGCACCCCTTCGCGGTCATCGGGGGCCCGGCCAACGCAACGCAGGCGTTCGGCCCGGAGATCGCGGCCAAGGGCATCGTGTGCGGCCCCGGCTGCTCCGGCCCTGCCCCGGACGCGGTCCTCGAGCGCTACGCACCGCTGATGTGGACGGACGCGCCGACGCCGGACCAGGCGGCGGCGCTCACGGCCGAGATGGTGGGCAAGCTGGCCGGGCCCGGCAAGGCCGAGCTGGCGGGCGACCCGGAGCTCGCGGCCAAGGACCGGCGCTACGCCGTCGTCCACTACGACACCCCGGACGGCTCGCAGGCGGGCGTGTTCGACCAGCTCGTCGACGACCTCGCCGACCAGGGGATCGAGCTCACGACCGACGTCACCTACGAGTTCGACCAGAACCGCACGCAGGAGACCGCCCGGACGATCATCGGCAAGCTCCAGTCGGCCGGGGTCACCACCGTGATCTTCAGCGGCGATCCCCTCACGCCGGCGACGCTGACGAGCGAGGCCACCAACCAGGACTACCACCCGGAGTGGATCCTGGGTCCCAACGCCTTCGCCGACACGACGCTCTTCGCCCGCACCTACGACCCCGAGCAGTGGCGGCACGGCTTCGGGCTGGCCCTGACGCCGGTCCGGGGCCCGATCGAGGACGCCGATGCGGTCGTCGTCTACAACTGGGCCTACGGGACCCTGCCGCCGGCCAACACGGCGCCGCTGATCGAGGGGGCGATGCGTAGCGTGTTCACCGGCATCCACCTGGCGGGGCCGGACCTGACGCCCCAGACCCTCCAGGACGGCCTCCACCGCCTGCCGGTCACGGGCGGCGGCCCGACCGTGCCCCAGTACTCGATCGGATCGCACGGCGTGTGGCCCGGCGCCGACTGGGGCGGCACCGACGACATCGCGCTCGTGTGGTGGGACCCCCAGGCGTCGGGGCCCGACGAGATCGGCAACGCGGGCCAGGGCATGTACCGCTACGCGCTCGGCGGGCAGCGCTACACCACCGGTGAGATCCCGTCGTCACAGTCGAGCGCCGGGCTGTTCGACGACGCGCGCTCGGTCACGGTCTACGACCAGCTCCCCGAGTCGGACCGCCCGCCGGACTACCCGCCGCCGTCCTGACCTCCTCTCGGGTCCGTCCCCGGCGGCTACAGGAACTGGGCCACGGTGTAGATCGCCAGGCCCGCCAGCCCGCCGACGACGGTCCCGTTGATCCGGATGAACTGGAGGTCCGGCCCGAGCAGCAGCTCGAGCCGGTCGGCGGTCTCGCGCCCGTCCCAGCGGTTGATCGTGCCGCTGACCATCGCCGCGATCTCGTCGCTGAACTGCTCGGCCACGTAGCGCACGCCGGTCTCGATGCCGTTCTCGACCCGGGCCGCCAGGGCGGGATCGTCCCGCAGGCGCTCGCCGAGGGCCACGATCGCGTCGCCGAGCCGGCGGCGTAGCGCCGAGTCGGGGTCGGCGGCCTGGGCCCGAAGCCCGGCCTTGACGTCGGTCCACACGGACGCCGCCCACGTGCGCAGCTCGGGCTGGGCGAGCAGCTCCTGCTTCAGCTCCTCGCCCCGGGCGAGCAGGGCGGGCGAGGTCTGGAGGTCGTCGACGAGCCGCCGCACCCGCGCGTCGAAGTCGCGGCGCAGCTCGTGGTCGGGGTCGCGGGCGACCTCGCCCAGCACGTTGCGGGCCCCGTCGAGCAGGCGTTCGAAGATGCGGTCCTCGGCCGCATCCGGCAGCCACCAGGGCGACTCGTCGCCGAACCGGGCCCGCAGGCTCTCCCGGTTGTCCCGCAGGAACCGGTCGACGGCCCGCAGCATGGCGTCGAGCAGGTCGTGGTGCCGGCCGTCCTCGGTCATCACCCCGAGCGCCTTGCCGGCGAGCGGCGCCAGCGGCGTGCCGTCGATGCGCCGCCGGGCCACCTCCTCGAGCGCCCGGTGCACCTCGTCGTCGCGCACCAGGTCGGCGGCGGTGACGGCGGCGTCGGCCAGGTGCCGGGCCAACCGGTCGGCGTTGTCGCGCTCGGCCAGCCAGGCGGACAGGCGGGGCACGACCCGGGCGGTCCGCACCCGCTCGGCGATGATGTCCGGGGTCAGGAAGCTGGTCTGCACGAAGTCGCCCAAGGTCTCGCCGAACTGGTCCTTGCGCGCGGGGATGACCGCGGTGTGCGGGATGGGCACGCCGGCCGGGTGGCGGAACAGCGCCGTCACGGCGAACCAGTCCGCCAGCCCGCCGACCATCGCCGCCTCCACGGTCGCCCGCGCGTACCCGATCCATCCGGCGTCGCCGCCCCACACCCGCAGCACGACGAACAGCACCGACACCCCGACCAGCAGCCCGGTCGCCCGCCGCCGCATCCGTTGCAGCCGCGCCCGCCGCCCGGCGGGATCGGCCGGTGCCGGCGGTGGCGCCCCGGTCCGGCCCGCCGGGTCAGCGACGGGAGACGCAGCGACGGACCCCTCGACCGTTGTCATGGCGCTGGTGTACCCGAACGTGGGCGGTCCTGACGCCCGGTGAGTGATGTAGCCTTACATCATGCATCGGACGCAGATCCTGCTGGAGGATGGCCAGTACCAGCGGCTGAAGAGCGAATCGGCCAGCACCGGCCGTTCGATCGGCGAGCTCGTCCGCGAGGCGATCGACCAGAAGTACGACAGCAAGCAGGAGCGCATGTGGCGGGCGCTGGAGGCGAGCCGTGGCGCCTGGGCCGACCGGGACGACATCGGCACCGGCGCCGAGTACGTGGAGCGCATCCGGGGCGAGTCGCTCAATGATCGGCTCAAGCGTCTCGGATGGGAGTAGTCCTAGTCGACACGGCGATCCTCGTCGACAACCTGCGCAATGTCGCCGGCGCGGTCGTGGCGCTCGATGATGCGAGAGATCGAGGCGACGATCTGGTTGCGTCGGTGGTGACGAAGACCGAGCTCCTGGCCGGCATGCGGTCGCCCGAACGTCAGGCCACCCGCGACCTGATGTCGTCGATGACCTGGATCGACGTGACCGAGGACATCGCCGAGCTGGCCGGCACGTGGGCCCGCCGTTACCGGCGCTCGCACCACGGCGTCGGGCTCGTCGACTATCTCATCGGCGCGACCGCTCATCAGGTCGGCGCCGACCTGTGGACCACCAACGTCCGCCACTTCCCGATGTACCGGGGACTGGTGGCGCCCTACTGACCGAGCCGGCCAGTTGCGTCAGAACCGCAGCCGCGCCTGCACCGGCCGGTGGTCCGACAGGGCCTGGTCGACCACCGCGGCCTCGACCACGTCGACCGGCGGGTTGACCAGGATGTGGTCGGTCTGGCTGTGCGGTCTCGGGGCCGGGTAGGTGGGGCCCCGGACCGCCCGGCGCCAGCCCCGGCCGGCCAGGCGCTCGGTGCACCAGCCCCACATGTTCATGTCGCCGGCGAACGCGCCCGGCTGGTCGGGGCCCGGCAGCGCCGCCCGGACCGCGGGCGCCAGCCGCCAGACCGGCGAGACCAGGAGCGGTAGGTGGGTGCCGACGACCGTGAACGGGACGCCATCGGCCTCGACCACCGCCCGGATCACCGCCCGGCGGGCCGGGTCGAGCAGGAGCTGGGGCCGCAGCGGCACCACCTCGGCCGACCGGACCGGCAGCCGGGACAGCACGGCCACCACCCAGTCGCCCTCGCCGGCGCCCGCGCCCTCCCGCGCCGACAGGCGGACCTGGTCGCGGCACTCCGCGCGCGCCACGGCGTGCGAGCCGGCGACCGCATAGCCGAGCGCGGACGCGACCGTGAGCACGTCGCCCTCCTCGCCGTCGGGCACCCAGCCTTCCTGGAGCACGAGGACGTCGGTATCGATCTCCTTGCAGGCCGTGACCACGTCGTAGAAGGGCGCGTCGTGGCCGGCCGCCCCGCGGCCCATGTGCAGGTTGAAGCTCCCCAACGTCAGTTCCGCCACCGCCCCCCAGTCTGGCAGCCGCCCGCCCCCGTCCCACCCTGCGCCGGAATCGAGAAGCCGGCAGGATGGAGACCATGAGCATGGCCACGACGACGGACACGCGGTCGCCCGCCCAGCACGCTGCCGACAGCCACGACCTGATCCGCGTGCACGGCGCCCGCGTGAACAACCTCAAGGACATCAGCGTCGAGATCCCGAAGCGCCGGCTGACCGTGCTCACCGGCGTCTCCGGCTCCGGCAAGAGCTCGCTGGTGTTCGGCACGATCGCCGCCGAGTCGCAGCGGCTGATCAACGAGACCTACAGCACGTTCGTGCAGGGCTTCATGCCGACGATGGCGCGGCCGGAGGTCGACGTGATCGACGGGCTGACGACCGCGATCCTCGTCGACCAGGAGCGGCTGGGTGCCGACGCCCGCTCCACGGTCGGCACCGCCACCGACGCCCACGCCATGCTGCGCATCCTCTTCAGCCGGCTCGGCCGGCCGTACGTCGGGCCGCCCGGCGCGTTCTCGTTCAACGTCCCCTCCGTGCGGGCGAGCGGTGCGATCACCGTCGAGCGCGGCGGCAGCAAGACCGTGCGCAAGACCTTCACCCGCACCGGTGGCATGTGCCCGCGCTGCGACGGACGGGGGTCGGTCACCGACTTCGACCTGACCCAGCTCTACGACGACAGTCTGTCGCTCAAGGAGGGTGCGCTCACGGTCCCGGGCTACAGCGCGGATGGCTGGTACGGCCGCATCTTCAGCGGCTGCGGCTTCTTCGACCCGGACGAGCCGATCAGCAAGTTCACCAAGAAGGAGCTGAACGACCTGCTCTACAAGGAGCCGACCAAGATCAAGGTCGACGGCATCAACCTGACCTACGAGGGCCTGATCCCGAAGATGCAGAAGTCGTTTCTGTCCAAGGACGTCGACTCGCTGCAGCCGCACGTCCGCGCCTTCGTGGAGCGCGCGGTCACCTTCGCCGCCTGCCCCGAGTGCGGCGGCACCCGGCTGAGCGAGGCCGCCCGGGCGTGCAGGATCGACGGGGTCAGCATCGCGGACGCCTGCCAGATGGAAGTCCGCGACCTCGCCGCCTGGGTCCGCGGCCTCGACGAGCCGTCGGTGGCGCCGCTGCTCACCGCCCTGGGCGAGAACCTCGACTCGTTCGTCGAGATCGGGCTGGGCTACCTCTCGCTCGACCGGCCGTCGGGCACGCTGTCGGGCGGCGAGGCCCAGCGCACCAAGATGGTTCGCCAGCTCGGCTCCTCGCTCACCGACGTGACCTACGTCTTCGACGAGCCCACCACGGGCCTACACCCCCACGACGTCGAGCGGATGAACGACCTGCTGCTGCAGCTGCGGGACAAGGGCAACACGGTGCTCGTCGTCGAGCACGAGCCGGAGACGATCGTGATCGCCGACCATGTCATCGACCTGGGCCCGGGCGCCGGCGCCGCCGGGGGAGAGGTGGTGTTCGAGGGCACCGTGGACGGGCTGCAGGCCAGCGGCACGATCACCGGCCGCCACCTCTCGGACCGGGCCGGGCTCAAGGAGACGGTGCGGACCCCCACCGGCACGCTGGAGATCCGGGGCGCGACCACGAACAACCTGGCCGACGTCGACGTCGACATCCCGCTCGGGGTGCTCGTCGTCGTCACCGGCGTCGCCGGCTCGGGCAAGAGCTCGCTCGTGCACGGGTCGATGCCGGCCGGCGCGGGCGTGGTGGCGATCGACCAGGGCGCGATCCACGGCTCGCGGCGGAGCAACCCGGCGACCTACACCGGCCTGCTCGACCCGATCCGCAAGGCGTTCGCCAAGGCCAACGGGGTCAAGCCGGCGCTGTTCAGCGCCAACTCCGAGGGCGCCTGCCCCACCTGCAACGGCAACGGCGTCGTCTACACCGAGCTGGCGGTGATGGCCACCGTCGCCACCACCTGCGAGGACTGCGAGGGCAAGCGGTTCGACGCGTCGGTGCTCGACTACCGCCTCGGCGGCCGCGACATCAGCGAGGTGCTCGCGATGTCGGTGGTCGAGGCCGAGGAGTTCTTCGGCGCCGGCGAGGCGCGCACGCCGCCCGCGCACACCATCCTCGGCCGGCTCGCGGACGTCGGGCTCGGCTACCTCAGCCTCGGCCAGCCGCTGCCGACGCTGTCCGGCGGCGAGCGGCAGCGGCTCAGGCTGGCCACCCACATGGGCGACAAGGGCGGCATCTACGTCCTCGACGAGCCGACCACCGGCCTCCACCTCGCCGACGTCGAGCAGCTGCTCGGCCTGCTCGACCGGCTGGTCGACTCGGGCAAGTCGGTGATCGTCATCGAGCACCACCAGGGGGTCATGGCGCACGCCGACTGGATCATCGACCTCGGCCCCGGCGCTGGCCACGACGGCGGCCGGATCGTGTTCGAGGGCACGCCCGCCGACGTCGTCGCCACCCGCTCCACGCTCACCGGCGAGCACCTCGCGGCCTACGTCGGCGCGTGAGCCGGCCGTTCGCGGACCGCCACTACCGCAGGTCGAGCGGGACCCGGCGGTCGCCCTCCGGCGGCCCGTCGGGGAACTGCATGTACATGACCTGCGAGGCGTGGGCCACGAGGACGCCGTGCTGGTCCCACAGGGCGGACTCGACCGACGCATAGCCGCTCGTCGCCCGCCGCGCCCGCAGCGACGCCAGCAGCCACTCGGACCGGGGTTCGTCGAACATGTGGACCGTGAGGTCGGTGCTCGGGCCCCACCAGTCGGGCTGGTCCGGGCCCATCCGCTCGTTGACCGACGACGGCATGAGGTCGCTCAGCGCCAGCGCCGCCAGCGGGTCGAGCGTGCCGTCCGGCCGCATCGGCGGCTCGTCGAACCGGTACCAGAACGCGCAGTGCGACGTCTCCGGCACGTAGGGCTCCCACGGCGGGTGGCCGATCGCCGCGCGGCCCTCGACGTTGTCCCAGAACGGGACCGGATTCTCGCGCTCTGGGAAGTCGGGCGGCGGCGGGTCGCGGAACGACGGGCAGTAGAGCGGGTCCGGGACGTCGGGTCGCACCACGTCGGTGAACTCGTACCCCGGCCGTTCCCGCCCGAAGACCGCCACCGTCGTATGCCCCGCCGCCTCGCCGGGGGCATGGGCGGTGACCAGGGCCTGCGACATCGTCCGCCCCCGCCGCAGCACGGTCACGTCGAGCTCGACCCGGCCCGACGGCACCATCGCGGCGAACACCGTGGTCAGCGTGCGCAGCCGCTGGGCCGGCTCGCCGATCGCCTCGGTCATCGCCGAGGCCGCCAGCGCCGTCATCGTCCCGCCCTGGGGCACCATCGGGCAGTTCCACCGCGGATCGACGTCGGCCAGCCACCGGCCCGTCCGATCCGGGTCGGCCACGACCCGCATCTGGTCGGCGAACGGGCTCGTCCGGCCGGCCGCGCCCACGTTCTCCGCCTCGATCTCCGCCGTGCTCACGCCCGACGTTGTAGCGGCCGACCGAACCCCGGGGCACGTCGGTTTCGCCGGGCGCTAGCCTCGATAAGCGACAACCGAACACGCGGGAGCTCGGGCGACCGGGCTGAGAGGGCGCACAAGGCGCCGACCGCCGAACCTGATCCGGGTAATGCCGGCGAAGGGAGTGATGCTGCATGGGCATCCGCCGCAAGACCTACGTTGCGGGGATCCGACCGGACGTCCACGTCCCGGTCACCGAGGTCGGCCTCGACCCGCCGAACGAGCCCGTCCGCCTCTACGACACCAGCGGCCCGGGCAGCGATCCCCGCCTCGGCCTCGACCCGATGCGGTCGGAGTGGATCCACGAGCGGGGCGACGTCGAGTCCTACCCGGGCCGCGTGGCCGGCCTGCGCGACGACGGCCGGGCCTCGTTCCGGGCCGGCCGCTCGGCCGCCGAGCCGTTCCCGGGCCCGGGCGCCGATCGCCCCCGCCTGCGGGCCGCGCCCGGCCGGCGGGTGACCCAGCTCCACTACGCCCGCCGGGGCGAGGTGACACCGGAGATGGACTTCGTCGCCACCCGCGAGGGCCTCGACCCGACCTTCGTGCGGGACGAGGTGGCCCGCGGCCGGGCGATCATCCCGGCCAACGTCAACCACCCCGAGTCCGAGCCGATGATCATCGGCAGCCGGTTCCTCACCAAGATCAACGCGAACATCGGCACCTCGGCCGTGACCTCCTCCGCGGAGGAGGAGGTCGACAAGATGACCTGGGCCACCCACTGGGGGGCAGACACGGTCATGGACCTGTCCACCGGCCGCGACATCCACACCACCCGGGAGTGGATCATCCGCAACAGCCCGGTCCCGATCGGGACCGTGCCGATCTACCAGGCGCTGGAGAAGGTCGACGGGCGGCCCGAGGAGCTGACCTGGGAGCTGTTCCGCGACACGATCGTCGAGCAGGCCGAGCAGGGCGTCGACTACATGACCATCCACGCGGGCGTGCTGCTGCGCTACGTGCCGCTCACGGCCGAGCGGGTGACCGGCATCGTGAGCCGGGGCGGGTCGATCCTCGCCGCCTGGTGCCTGGCGCACCACCGCGAGAACTTCCTGTACACGAACTTTGCCGAGCTGTGCGAGATCTTCGCCGCCTACGACGTGGCCTTCAGCCTGGGCGACGGCCTGCGGCCGGGGTCGATCGCCGACGCCAACGACCGCGCCCAGCTCGCCGAGCTGGCCACGCTGGGCGAGCTGACCCGCGTGGCATGGGACCAGGACGTCCAGGTCATGATCGAGGGGCCGGGCCACGTCCCCATGCACAAGATCAAGGAGAACGTCGAGCTGCAGATGGACCTGTGCGGCGAGGCGCCGTTCTACACGCTCGGCCCGCTGACGACCGACGTGGCGCCCGGCTACGACCACATCACCTCGGCCATCGGGGCGGCGATGATCGGGTGGTTCGGCACGGCGATGCTCTGCTACGTCACGCCCAAGGAGCACCTCGGGCTGCCCGATCGGGACGACGTCAAGGCCGGCGTCATCGCCTACAAGATCGCCGCCCACGCCGCCGACCTGGCCAAGGGGCACCCCCAGGCCCAGGCGTGGGACGACGCGCTGTCCAAGGCCCGCTTCGAGTTCCGCTGGCAGGACCAGTTCGACCTGGCGCTCGACCCCGACACCGCCCGCGCCTACCACGACGCGACGCTGCCGGCCGAGCCGGCGAAGACCGCCCACTTCTGCTCGATGTGCGGGCCGAAGTTCTGCTCGATGGCCATCACCGAGCAGGTCCGGGCGTACGCCGCCGAGCACGGGGTGGGCGACGAGGACGCCGTGGCGCTCGGGCTGGAGGAGAAGGCGGCCGAGTTCGTGGCGTCCGGGGGCGAGGTGTACCTGGAGGATCCGGCGGTCCGCGCCGGGACGACGTGAGCCCTGCCGCGGCCACGGATCCCCGGCTGGGACGGCTCCACGTCCTGGTCGACTCGCTGATCGTGGCCGAGGCCGCCCTGGAGGCCGGCGCGCCGACGCTCCAGGTGCGGCTCAAGTCCGGCACCGACGCCGACCGCTACCGCCTGGCCGCGCTCGTGGCCGAGCGGTGCCGGGCGGCGGCGGCGACGTGTCTGGTCAACGACCGGGCGGACCTGGCGGTGGCGATCGAGGCCGACGGGGTCCACGTCGGGTCCGACGACCTGCCGGTGCCGGCGGTGCGCCGGATCGTCGGGCCGCACGCCCTGGTCGGGGGCACCGCCCGCGACCCGGACGTCGCACGCCGGCTGGTCGACGAGGGCGTCAGCTACCTCGGGGTCGGCCCGACGTTCGCCACGGCGTCGAAGACCGGCCTGCCCGAGCCGATCGGCGTCGCGGGCGTGGCGGCCGTGGTCGACGCGGTGGACGTCCCGGTGATCGCCATCGCCGGCATCACCGCCGACCGGGTCGAGGAGGTGCTGGCCACCGGCGCCTGGGGTGTGGCGGTCATCGGCGCGGTGGCCGACGCCCCCGACCCCCACACCGCCACCCACGACCTGATGCTGGCGGTCACCAAGGCGGTCGACGCGCTCGGCGGCGACCTCGGGGAGCCGCGGCCGTGACGCCCGCGCCCGGGCGGGCCGACGTGGTGGTGGTGGGCGCGGGGGCGATCGGCCTGTCGTCCGCGTGGCGGCTCGCCCAGCGGGGTGCGTCGGTGGTCGTGGTCGACCCCGACCCCGGCGGCGGTGCGTCGGGGGTGGCGGCCGGGATGCTGGCCCCGGTGACCGAGGCCCGCCTCGGCGAGGAGGCTGCGCTGCGCCTGAACCGGGCCTCGTGGGCCCGGTGGCCGGCCTTCGCGGCCGAGGTCGAGGCGGCGTCGGGCCACCGGGTCGGCTACCGGGACGACGGCACGCTCGTGGTCGCGCTCGACGCCGACGACGCCGCGCAGCTGGCCGACCTCGCCGCCCGGCACGAGGCCATGGGGCTGGCGGTCGAGCGGCTGCGCGGCCGGGAGGCCCGGGCCCTGGAGCCCGGCCTGGCGCCGGGGGTCCGGGGCGCGCTGCTGGCCGCGGACGAGCGCTCGGTCGATCCCGCGGCCCTGGTGGCCGCCCTGCGCGAGGCAGCGGCCGCGGCCGGCGCCGTCGTCGTGACCGCCGCCGTCGAGCGGGTCGTGAGCGACGGTGGCGGGGTGACCGGGGTCGCCCTGGCCGGCGGTGGGGTGATCGACGCCGGCACGGTGGTGCTCGCCGCCGGGTGCCGCAGCGGGTCGATCCCCGGCCTGCCCGCGGCCGCCCGGCCGCCGGTCCGGCCAGTCAAGGGCCAGATCGCCACGCTGCGGCAGCCGCCGGGCGAGGCGCTGGTGACGCGGACGCTGCGGGGCCTGGTGCGCGGGTCGAGCATCTACCTGGTGCCCCGCGACGACGGCCGCGTGGTCGCCGGGGCCACCGTCGAGGAGCGGGGCTGGGACGCGCGGCCCACGCCCGGGGGCGCCTACGAGCTGTTGCGGGACACGCTGGCCCTCGTCCCCGGTCTCGACGACGCCGAGCTCGTGGCGGTGCGGGCCGGGCTGCGCCCGGGGTCCCCCGACGACCTGCCGCTGGTCGGGCCGGGCCGCGGTCGACGGGCTGGTGGTCGCCACCGGCCACTACCGCAACGGCATCCTGCTGACCCCGACGACCGCGGAGGCGGTCGCCGCGGTTGTGTCCGGCGAACCGGTCCCGCCCGAGGTGGCGGCGTGCGACCCCCGCCGCTTCGCCGGCGTGGAGGTGGGGGCGTGAGCACGGTTCCGGTCACCGTCAACGGCGACGACCGCCGGGTCGAGGCGGGCACGACCGTGGCCGCGCTCGTGGCCACGCTCGACGTCGGGCCCCGTGGCGTCGCTGTCGCCGTCGACGGCGAGGTCGTGACCCGCCGGACCTGGGGCGACCGGGTGCTGGCGGCCGGCGCCCGGGTCGAGGTCCTGTCGATCGCGCAGGGAGGCTGAGCGTGGACGATCCCCTGGTCATCGCCGGCGAGGAGTTCGGCTCCCGGCTCATCGTCGGCACCGGCGGCGCCCCCAGCCTCGACGAGCTCGAACGGGCGCTGGTGGCGTCCGGCACCGAGATGACGACCGTGGCGCTGCGCCGGGTCGACCCCGACGCGCCCGGGTCGCTGTTCGAGGTGCTGCGCCGCACCGGGATCCGGCCGCTGCCCAACACGGCCGGCTGCTACACGGCCCGCGACGCCGTCCGCACCGCCCAGCTGGGGCGGGAGGCGCTCGACACGTCCTGGGTGAAGTTGGAGGTCATCGCGGACGAGCGCACGCTGCTGCCCGAGCCGGTCGAGCTGCTCGACGCGGCGGAGCAGCTGGTGGACGACGGGTTCGTCGTGCTGGCTTACACGAACGACGACCCGGTGCTGGCCCGGCGGCTCGAGGACATCGGGGTGGCGGCGGTCATGCCCCTCGGGGCGCCGATCGGCAGCGGGATGGGCATCCGCAACCCCTACAACCTGGCGATCATCCGGGAGTCCGCCGGGGTGCCGGTGATCCTGGACGCCGGGATCGGCACCGCCTCCGACGCCGCCCGGGCCATGGAGCTGGGCTGTGACGCCGTGCTGCTCGCCACCGCGGTCACCCGGGCCCGCAACCCGGTGCAGATGGCGACCGCCATGCGCCACGCGGTCGAGGCCGGCCGGCTGGCGCGGCTGGCTGGGCGCATCCCCCGGCGGCTCTACGCCGAGGCGTCGACGAGCTTCGAGGGCCTGGCCGAGCTGTGAGCCCGGTGCCCCTGCCGGCGGGCGCGTCCATCGTCGTCGTCACCGACCGCGGCCAGGCGGCGGGGGCCGGACGCACGGTCGCCGAGACCGTTGCCGCCGCCCTGGCCGGCGGGGCGGGATGCGTGCTGCTGCGGGAGAAGGACCTGCCCGCGGCCGAGCGCCGGGTGCTGGCCGCCGAGCTGCGGGCGCTGACCGCGGACCGCGGGGCGGCGCTGCTGGTGGCGGGCGACGCGGCGCTGGCGGCGGAGGCTGGGCGCCGACGGTGTGCACCTGGCATCGACCGACCCGTGGCCGGCGGGGGAGCGGCTCGCCGGGCTCGCCTGGGGCCGGTCGTGCCACACGCCGGCCGAGCTCGCGGTCGTGGCCAGCCGGGGCGGCGGGTGGGCGTCGTACTCGCCGGTGTACCCGTCGAGCTCCAAGCCGGGCTACGGCCCGGTGCTGGGGCTGTCCGGCCTGGCGGCCGGCTGCCGGGCGGCCCCGGGCGTGGCGGTGGTCGCGCTCGGCGGCATCGGGCCCGGGCTGGCCGCACCGTGTGTGGCCGCCGGGGCGGCCGGCGTCGCGATCATGGGCGCGGTGATGGCGGCGGCCGACCCCGCGGCCGTGGTCGCCGCCGTGCGGGACGAGCTGCGGGCGTCGGCTGCGTGAGCGCGACGCCGCCGGTGGCGCTGACGATCGCCGGGTCCGACTCGGGCGGCGGGGCCGGCATCCAGACCGACCTGCTGACGTTCGCCGCCCTCGGCGTCCACGGCACGAGCGCCATCACCGCGCTCACGGCGCAGAACACGGTCGGCGTGACGGGCGTCCACGTCCCGCCGGTCGAGTTCCTGCTGGCGCAGCTCGACGCAGTGCTGTCGGACCTGCCGGTGGCCGCGGTGAAGACCGGGATGCTGGCCACCGAGGAGATCGTGCGGGCGGTCGCGGAGGTGGCGGCGGCCGGGCGGCTGCCGCGGCTGGTGGTCGACCCGGTGCTGGTGTCGTCGACGGGCGCCCGGCTGCTCGAGCCGGGCGCCGAGCGTCGCCTACGTCGAGGCGCTGCTGCCCCGGGCGCTGGTCGTGACACCCAACACCCGGGAGGCGACGGCGCTGCTCGGCATCCCCGTCGACACGGTGGCCGCGGCCCGGGAGGCGGCGCGCCGGTTGGCCGACCGGGGGCCGGCGTGGGTCGTGGTCAAGGGCGGGCACATGCTCGACGACCGGGGTGATGCCGTGGACGTCGTGGTCGAGGCGGCGACGGGCGAGGTGGGCGAGCTGCGGCGCCGCCGGATCGAGACCCGCAACGACCACGGCACCGGGTGCACCTTCGCCGCGGCCACCGCCGCCCGGCTGGCGGCGGGCGCCACGGTGCCGGAGGCGCTGACGGCGGCCAAGCAGTTCGTCCACGAGGGCCTGGTGGCGTCGGCCAACTGGCACCTCGGCGCCGGCCACGGTCCGGTCGGCAAGTTCTAACGCGTTTTGTCCCCGGAAACGGTCGCCAGGGCGACCGTTTCCGGGGACAAAACGCGGGGAAGGCCGCCCCGCCAGCGCCCCGGCCCGGCCAGCCACGCCCGCCCGGGCGGGCAGGCGGCGAGGTGGTCGCACCAGCGGCAGGCGGCCGACGGGGTGGCGTCGGCCGGATCGTGGCCGACGTCGAGCGCCCGCCCCCGCTGCCGCACGACCTCGACCACCATCCGCCCGCCGGCGGCCAGCAGGTCGCCGTCCACGGGCACGCGCACCCGCTCGCCGCTGTCCCCGGCGGTGACGAGGACGGCCTCGGGCGCGATGCCCCAGCCCAGCGCGCCGGCGGCGGCCTCGAACGCGGCCCGGTCCCGGACGGCGCCGTCGGGCCCGCTGGAGGGCCGGTGGACGACCAGCGCGAACCGCCCCGCGCCGGTGATCCGCCCGAGCCGGGCGTCGGCTCCGCTCGCGACCGACATGTCGTCGACCCCGGGCGGCCGCCAGGAGCGAGCCCCGCCGGCGGAGGGGAGGCTCAGCAGCCCGAGGTCGGAGGGCAACGGCCACCCGAACACCCGCACGAACCCGGCCACCCACCGGCTGGCCCCGGCGGCCAGCGCCGCCAGGCCCCCGGCGTCGCCGCCAGCCCGCAGCTCGGCGACCCACCCGCCGACCCCGCCGGCCCCGCCCGCCCCGCCGACCCCCGCCCCGTCACCGGAGCCGCCCGGGGCGGCCCGCACCCAGCGGCGGACCACCTCGAGCGGCTCCGGCAGCGGCGGCGAGCGCCGGTCACCGGCCACGTCGATCTCGGCCAGGTAGGCGTCGAGCGCCGCCCGCCCGGCGGCCCCTGCGGCCAGCGCCGGCGACCACCCGGGAAACCCCCACCCCGCCTCGCCGGAACCGCGGAACCGCGCCGGGCACCCACTGGCGTCGAGCGCCGCCACCCACCCGACGTGGATCCGCCCGGCCGGTCCCGACGCGCCGGCCAGCGCCCCGGCCACGGCGGCGGCGACATCGGCCCGCAGCCGGTCGGCGGTGGACACCGCCTCGCCCCGGCCGCCCGGCGCCGTCACGCCGGCACCGCCGCGTCGGTCGGCCGGCGCCAGGCCAGGCCGGGAGGGCAGTCCGGGCGGGCGGGGCAGTGGGGGCAGCCGGGGCCCGGGCGGGCGGCCGGGGGCTCACCGGCGGCCAGGCGGGCGGCGACCGCCATCGCCTCCTCGACCCGCTCGGCGGCGTGGGCCAGGAGCGTCAGGCGGATGGGCTCGACCTGTGTCGTCCCGTCCGCGACCAGGGTGACCGCCGCGGCCGGGGCCGCCCCGTCCCGCAGGGCGACCAGCAGGGCGTACAGGTGGCCGTCGGCCCGCATCCCGTCGTACCAGCGGCCGGCCTTGACCTCGACCAGCACCGCCGGGCGCTCCGTGGGCGGGCCGCCGAGGAGGACGTCGATCCGGCCGCTCACCACCACGGCGCCGTCGCCCAGGCGGGCGCGGACCGGCTCCTCGACCCTCGGCCACCAGGCCGGCTCGATCGGCGGCCACGCGGCCGCGAGCAGCGCGATCCTGGCCTGCAGGTCGGCGACGAACGACCGCCGGGCGGGCTCGGCGAGCGAGTCCATGTGGCCGGTCGCCCGGTCGTCGCCGCCCGCGGCGAGGAACGCCAGGGCCGCGTCGACGGTCGGCGGCCGGTGGGGGACCAGCGTCGCCAGCTTCGCCGCTGCGTCCACGACCAGGCCGGCGGCGAGGTCCTCGCCGCCGGCCTGACCGGCCCCGTCGTCCCCGGCGACCGCCCGCCTCGGGCAGGCCAGCAGCCACGTCACCGACGCCTTGGCCAGCCGCAGCGGGTCGTCGTCGCGCCACCCGCCGAGTGCCGCTGCCTCCGCGGCGGCGGCGTCGAGCCGGGCCCGCAGCTCGTCGAGGGCGCCGCGCCCGACCGCCGGCTCCGTCGCGTCCGCCAGCGCCTCGGCGAGGGTGCGGGGCGGGACGCGGACCACCTGCCCGATCGTAGGGACGCCGGCCGTCCGGATCGGGGACCGGGCTAGTGGACGCTGGCCAGCCAGGCCGCCTCGGCCTCGCCCAACGGCGTCGACGGCGGCCCGTCGACCCACGGCCACAGCTCGTTGGCGATGCCGCGGAAGTTGGCGGTCGCCCGCAGGTCGCCGAGGATGGCCATGAGCCCGAGGTTGATCCGCTGGATGATCACGAAGCTGGGCGGCATGTTGGCCGACCGCAGCACCGGCCCGTGCGGGCCCGACTGGTCGAAGATCCGGGCCACGGTGTCGGTCGACCATTGGGGCGTGACCGTCACGACCTCGTCCCGCAGCACGAACTCGTAGAAGTGCCGGTAGTAGTCGAGCACCTGCTCGTCGGTCACCGGTGCGTCGGGGACGAGCAGGCCGATGCGCTCGATGGCGGCCCGGAACCGGGCCACGTCGTAGTCCATGACCATCGCCTGGAGCATCTCGCCGAACTCGTCGATCTCGGTCGGCGTGAAGTGCTTGACCAGCCCGAAGTCGAGGAACGTCACCCGACCGCCCGGTCGGAAGAGGTAGTTGCCGGGGTGGGGGTCGCCGTTGAAGGCCTGCAGCCGGTAGATGCCCCGGAACACGAACCGGTAGATGGCCTCGGCCGCCAGGTCGCGCTCGGCCTGCGACCAGCCGGCGAGCGCCTCGAAGCGCACGCCCTCGGCCAGCTCGGACGTGAGCACCCGGGCGGTCGACAGCTCGGGCACGACGTCGGGGACGTGGATGAACGGGTGGCCCCGGTAGAAGTCGGCGAACAGCTGCTGGTTGCGGGCCTCGTTGTCGTAGTCCAGCTCCTCGCTGATCCGGACCCGCAGCTCCTCGACCATCGGCCCGGGATCGAAGGCGGGGAAGGCGAGGCCCAGCGCGCCGAACACGAGCCCGGCGCTGTCGAGGTCGGCCCGGATCGCCTGGTCGACCCCGGGGTACTGCACCTTGACCGCTACGGCCCGGCCGTCGCGGGTGATCGCGCGGTGCACCTGCCCGATCGACGCCGAGGCGATCGGCGCCGGGTCCCACTCGGCGAACAGCACGTCGGGGGCGCGCCCAGCTCGGCCTCGACCACCCCCGCAGTCAGCTCGGCCGACATCGGCGGGGCGTCCTGCTGCAGGCCGGCCAGCGCCTCCCGCACGTGGTCGGGCAGCCCGACGTCGAGGTAGGACGCCATCTGCCCGAGCTTCATGAAGGCGCCCTTCATGTTCCCGAGGACGTCGGCCACCTGATCGGCGGTCCGCAGCTCGAACTCGCGGTCGAGGTCGGCCTGCCGGGCGGCGGAGGCGAAGGTCCGGCGGGCCCGGTGCAGGGCGAAGTCGGCCCCGGCCCGCCCCCCGACCCGGGCCAGCTCCAGCCGCCGGCGAGCGCGCGTCGTGCCGCGCACCGGCGTCGCGCCGGCATCGCCCGCCCCGCGGTCACGCCGGGCCCGGGCCGCGACGGCGACCCCCGCCGCGGCGACGAGCGCCGCCAGCACGCCCGCCCGTACCGCCCGGCGGCGCCGTCGTCCTCGCCCATCCATGACCGCGGAGCCTAGTGAAAACGCGCGCAAGGTCCCCTCTCGCGTTTTGTCCCCGGAAGTGGTCGCTCTGGCGACCAGTTCCGGGGACAAACGCGGCCCGCCGGGCTCACCAGCCCAGGTACCGGGGGTCCCGTCGCTCGACGAAGCTGGCGACGCCCTCGTTGGCGTCGTGGGTCGTCATGTTGAGCTCCTGGGCGAGGGCCTCCTCGCGGAGCGCCGTGGCCCGGTCGCTGTCGAGCGAGCGGTTGAGCAGCGCCTTGGTGAGGCCGATGGCCCGGGTCGGGCCCGTCGCCAGGCGTGCGGCCCACTCGCCGGCGAGCTTGTCCAGGTCGTCTGCGGGGACGACCCGGTTGACCAGGCCCAGGCGCTCGGCCTCGGCCGCCGGAACGTCGTCGCCGAAGAACATCAGCTCCTTGGCCCTCGCCACGCCGATCAGCCGCGGGAGCAGCCAGCACCCGGCCCCGTCGGGGACCAGGCCGCGCCGCACGAAGACCTCGATGAACCGGGCGCCCTCGGCCGCCAGCACCAGGTCGCAGGCCAGGGCGAGGTGGGCGCCGATGCCGGCGGCCGTGCCGTTGACCGCCGCCAGGATCGGCTTCGGGCAGTCGAGGACCGCGGTCATCAGGCGCTGGGCGCCCTGCTCGAGCATGCGGGACACGTCGCCGACGACCCGCTCGGGCGCACCCTCCGGCCGCTCGGGCCCCGGGGGCGACTGGCGCAGGTCGGCGCCGGTGCAGAAGTGGCGGCCCGTTGCGCCCAGCACGACCGCCCGCACCTCCACGCGGGTGCCGGCGTCGGCCAGGAGCTCGATCAGCCGGTCGCGCTGCGCCGGGGTGAGGGCGTTGGCCGCCTCGGGCCGGTTGAGCGTGAGCCACAGCACGCCGCCCTCCTCCCGGGCGCTGAGCTGCTCGTCCAGGGGCCGCTCGTCGGTCATGCGGCCACGCTACCCAAGGATCTGACGGGGCGTCAGATCCTCAGGCGGTGGCGGACAGGTCGTGCGGCAACCCGCACTCGAGCACGGTGGCGTCGCCCTGGCGGCGGGAGCGGAACGCCAGCCCGGCCCGGCGGAACGTGTGCTGCAGGGCGTCGTCGCCCGTGTGGGTCACCGCCCGCAGCCGCCGCACGTCGCCCTGGCTGGCCAGGCCCGCCAGCTCGGCCACGAGCAGCGTGCCGATGCCCCGGCCCTGCTGGCGGTCCTCGACCACGACCGCCACCTCGGCGTCGAGGCCGCCCGGGTCGAGGTCGTAGCGGGCCAGGCCGACGATGTCGTTGCCGACCAGCGCCGCGAGCGCCACGTGGTCGCGCCCGTCGGTGTGGAGCAGGCCGTCGGCCACCCCCGCCGGCAGCGGGGCCTCGAGCGTGAACAGGCGGCTGAGCCGCCGGGTCCGCTCCGAGCAGCGCGCATGGTGGCCGACCAGGGCGTCCCGGTCGCCGCCGCCGACGTGGCGCAGGCGCACGATCCCGCCGTCGGTGAGGACGATCAGCCGCTCCAGGGTCGTCGGCGGGCGGCGCCGGGGCACCGGGACGCCGGGCGGGACCGGCTCCGGCCCCGCCGCGCCGGCCCCGGCGGCCAGGTGGGCGCCGAGGCGCAGGACCGCGCGGCACCGGGCCGCCTCGGTGGCGGTGAACCGGGGGCCGACCCGGCTGAGGACGGCCACAGCCGGCACGCCGTCGCCGTCGTGGGGGACGAGCAGCAGCCACGGCAGCTCGCCGGGCCCGTCCGGTGTCCCGCCGCCGGGCCCCGCCTCCCGCGGCTCCCATGCCCGCTCGATCTTGGTGACCCCCCGCGCCAGCGCGTCCGCCAGCGGCGAGCCGGCCAGCGCAGACCCCGCCAGCGCCTCGATCCGCACCTCGTCGGCCGGGATGAGGCGGCGGATCGCCTCGGCCATGGCGTCCGGCCGGTCGGTGGCGACCAGGCTGGTCGCCACGTCGAGCGCCCGCACCACGTCGTCGACCAGGGCGTGGGGGTCGACGTCGTCGAGGTGGAGCAGCGTCGCACCGCAGCGGGCCGCGGCCTCCGCCAGCTCGTGGCTGCGCTCGTCGGGCACCTGCACCACGAGGCGGTCGATCACGGTCGCGTCGCCGCCCGCGTGGACGTCGAGGTGGACGATGTTGGCGCCGCAGGCCGCGAGGTCGGCGGCGACCGCGGCGAGGTTGCCCGGCTTGTCCGCCAGCTCCACCCACAGCTCATGACGCGCCATCGCGCCAGAGTGCTGTGTGGGGATTGCGCGCTGCGCAACAGGGCACGACCACCACGCGAACAATGTCTGACGGAAATCTGACGGATATCTACCCGTCGAGGACGTCGGCCGCGATCAGCTCCTCCAGGTCGCGGTCGGCCCACCAGGACACCTGGAGCGCCTTGGCCCGCCGGAAGTAGAGCTGGACGTCGTAGTCGAGCGTGAACCCGTTGCCGCCGTGGACCTGCTGGGCCGTGGCGGTCACGTCCCGCAGCACCCGGCAGGCGAAGAGCTTGGCCATCGGGCGCCAGCCGGTCCACCGAGCGGCCCGTCGCGCGGGCCCAGGCGGCCTCGTGCACCAGGGTCCGGGCGCCGTCCAGCTCGGTCTGGCGGTCGGCCAGGTAGTGGCCGATCGCCTGGAAGGCGCCGATCGGCTTGTCGAACTGCTCGCGGTCCTTGGCGTACTGCGACGCGTGATCTCCTGGCAGGCGTCGGCCGCCCCGACCGCCCACGCCGCCAGCAGGATCAGGGCGTCGTCCCGCACCGCGGTCCAGGTCGCCCAGCCCGATCCGGCCGTCCCGACCAGGTCGTCGGTGACGAGCGCGCACGCCGTCGAGGTCGACCCGGTACTGGGTGTCGGCCGGCGATCGTCGGCTGGCTGGGTCAGGCGTGACGCCGGCGGCCGTCGGGGTCGACCAGGAACAGGTCGACGTCCTCGTCGCCGTCCCCGGTGCGGGCCAGCACCAGCAGCCGGGTGGCGGCCGAGGCGAAGGCGACGTGACGCTTGGCCCCGGTCAGGATCCAGCCGGCGTCGTCGCGCGACCGCCCGGGCCTGGACGCCCCGGGGCCCGAACCCGCCGCCGGGCTCCAGCCACGCGGGCGTGACGACCGCCTCGCCCACGGCGATCCGGGGCAGCCACTCGGCCCGCTGCGCGTCGGTCCCGCCGGCGACCAGCGCGCCCGGCGCGCGACCACGCAGCTCACGAAGTGGGGCGTCGGGGCGAGCGCCCGGCCCAGCTCCTCGTAGACCACCGCGCCCTCGAGCGCGGTCATCCCGGAGCCGCCGTGCTCGGTCGGGCACCAGCAGGCCGCACAGGTCGAGCGCGGCGAACCGCGTCCACAGGTCGGCCGGGTAGCCGACCGGGTCGTCCTCCATCTCCCGCACGACGCGACGGCGGCGCGTGCTCGGCGCACAGCCCGCGCACCATGTGCGCGCAGCATCTCCTGCTCGTCGGTGAAGGTGAGGTCCAGCATCGTCGGCTCCTAGGGGGCCCAGCGCTCGCCGACGCGGCGCCACGGGTTGTCGTCGGGGGCGATCGGCAGGGCGACGCGCAGGCTGGCGGTGCTGCACAGCCGGCCGCCGGCCCGTAGCTCGATGGCCACGGTCGCCCAGCCGCAGCCGGCGGCGTCGGCGGCCGCCTCGGACACGGTGCCGGTCGAGCACCATCGTGTCGCCGGGGTAGACCGAGTCGCGCATGCGGAAGCGCAGGCGTCCGAGCCGGCCGCGGGGACCGGTCCAGTCGGTGACGAAACGCTCGAACCAGGCCTGCTGGTTGGGCGTGTTGAGGAAGATGTCCCGGGCGCCGTTGCGGTCGACGGCGAAGTCGCGGTCGTGGTGCATCGGCCGCCAGTCCCGGGTGGCGAGCGCGCCGAGCACGACGGTCGTGGCGGTCACGGCGTAGGCGAGCGGGGGCAGCGCGTCGCCGACGGCCACCCTGTCGAACGAGACGACGTGACCCACCGTGAGGGGCTCGGGGGGAACGGCTCCTGCGGTTCCCCCGCCGTCGGACGATCCGGCTCTGCCGGTCGGCCGACAGGATGAGTGCCGCCGGGAGGCGGCGCCAAATCGGTGGGAGTGGAGGGGGAGGGTTTCCCTCCGCCCTCCAAGTAGTAGCCGAAGCCGGTGAACGTCTCGACGCCGACCAGCTCGCCGTCCTGGTTGCGGTACGGCGACGTCGATCACCCAGAACCGCCCGGTGCCGAGCCGGGTCGTCTTGGGCTCGCTGAGCGACCGCAGCACCTGGCGGGTGCTGATCACGTCGCCCGGGCGCACCGGGGCGTGGAAGGCGACCGTCGCTGTCGCTCATGATCGCCTCGGGCAGCCCGAGCCGCTCCTTGAGGTCGAAGTGGACCTGGAGCGGCAGCTTGGCCGCCACCGGCGCCCGGCTGCCAGTGGTGGGGCCGGAACCACAGCGACAGCATGGACGGCGGCGCGATCGGCCCGCCGGTGAGCTCCGTCGGCCACCGCGTCGTCCCAGAACAGCGGGTTGCCGTTCTCGACCGAGGCGCAGGACGTCCAGATGTAGCCCCGCTCGACCGGGAACTCGGCGGTCTCGGGGTAGCGGGTCTCGCCGACCCAGGCGGCCACCTCCGCGGGCACGTCGCGTGTTCACGCGATCACCCCCTCGGCGGCCAGCGCCGCGATCTCGTCGTCGGCCAGGCCGGCCTCGGCCAGCAGCCGCGGCGGTGGCGGTCTCGGCCGGGTCGGGCAGCGTCGGGCCGGCCGGTGGTCCGGGCCGCCGGCGAACACCGGGCCGAGCTGGCGGAACGGCCGCCTCGGCCGGGTGGACCGCCTCCACGAACAGGCCGCGGGCCGCGAACTGGGGCTCGGCGACGACCTCCGGCACCGACAGCACCGGCGCCACGCACGTGTCGGCGTCGGCCAGCAGCGCCACCCACTCGTCCCGGGGCCGCCCCGCCAGCACCCGGCGCAGGTCGGCCCGGATGGCGTCCTGGACGGCGTCGTCGGTCTGGTGGTCGATCCAGCGCTCCAGGCCCAGCGCCCGGCACAGGTTGGCCCAGAAGCGCGGCTCGATCGCCGCCACCGCCAGCCACCCGCCGTCCGCGGTGCCGTAGACGTCGTAGCAGGCGTACCGGCCGGTGAGCACGTAGTGCCCCGGCCCGGGCTCGGCGCCGGTGGCCAGGTACTCGTCGACGTACAGCGACAGCAGCCCAGCACGCCGTCGGCCACGGCGACGTCGAGGTGGGCGCCCGTCGCCGGTCGCGGGCCCGGCCGACCAGCGCGGCGAGGATGGCGATCGCCGCCTGCATGCCCGCCCGCGGCGATGTCGGCCACCGTGGCGCCGGGCAGCGGCGGCCGGCCGTCGGCGGTCGCGGCCCGACATGTGCAGGTAGCCGCCCACGGCGAGGTAGTTCAGGTCGTGGCCGGCCCGGGCCGCGTGGGGGCCGGACTGGCCGTAGCCGCTGGTCGAGCAGTACACGATGCCCGGGTTGGCGGCGCGCGACCGCGGCGTAGCCGATGCCCAGCCGGTCGACGACCCCGGGCCGGAAGCTCTCGACCACCACGTCGGCGCCGCGCCGCGAGCCGGAGGAACGCGTCCCGACCGGCCGGCGCCTTGAGGTCGATCTCGATCCGGGCCATGCCGCGCTGGCCGCTGTACGCGTGGAACGGTGGCACGAGCGGCGTCGCCCCCGCCTTGGGCGGCGGGCCGACCTTGACCACCCGGGCGCCGTAGTCGGCCAGCACGCGGCGTGCAGCGGGCGGCGGGCCCGACGGTCGACAGGTCGAGGACCGTCGTGCCGGTGAGCGGACCGGGGGAGCGGGTCACGGGCGGCTCAGAAGTTCTTGGGCAGGCCGAGCTTGCGGGTGGCGATGATGTTCTTCTGCACCTCGGACGTGCCGCCGCCGATCGTGTCGATGACGGTGTAGCGGTAGGTCGACTCGGCCCGGCCCGCCATCGGTGCCTCCTCGGTGCCCACCCGCAGCTGGGTGCCCGGGCCGCCGATGTCCATCGAGGCGTCGGCCAGCCGCCGGGACAGCTCGGTGGCGAACAGCTTGTACTCGCGACGCCTCGGCGCGGGGCGGGTCGCCGCCCTTGGCCGACTCGTGCACGAAGCGCAACCCGAGCACCCGGGCCACCTCGCCCTCGGTGACGAGCCGGGCGATGCGCTGGCGGACCACCGGGTCGTCCCGCAGCGGCCGCCCGTCGACCGTGGCCGTGCGGACGTGGTCGACCAGGATGCGCAGCCGCTCGCTCGATCTGGCTGTAGGTGAACATCGTGAACCGCTCGAGGTCGAGCGCCTGGGCGATGTACTGGAACCCCCGGTTGAGCTCGCCGACCCGTAGTCGTCGTGCACGAACACGTCGTCGAAGAACACCTCGTTGGTGCGCTCGTCGCCCATCGTCCAGATCGGCCGGATCGTCAGCCCGGGGTCGTCCAGCGGCACCAGGAACAGGGTGATGCCGTGGTGCTTGGGGGCGTCGGGGTCGGTGCGGGCGCCGACCCAGTACCACTCGGCGAAGTGCGCGGACGTGGTCCACGTCTTCTGGCCGTCGAGCCGCCAGCCGTCGCCGTCGCGGGTGGCCCGCAGCTGCATGTTGGCGGCGTCGGACCCGGCGTTGGGCTCGGAGTAGCCGACCGCGAACTCGACCTCGTTGCGCAGGATCTTGGGCAGGAACTCGGCCTTGAGCTTGTCGGACCCGTGGCGGATGAGCGTCTTGCCGATGATCCCGACGCCCTTGCCGATCTGCGGGGCGCCCCGCCGGGCCAGGGCCTCGTTGAGGAGGTACTCGTAGACGCCGTCGCCCTCGGACCCGCCGTACTCCTTGGGCCACGTCATGCCGAGCCAGCCCTGGGCGCCGACCTCGGCCATGAACTTGCGCCGGGCCGGCGTGTCGCAGATCTGGGCCATGTTCTCCCGGGTCGGGGCCATGACGTCGGGGTCCTCGTGGGCGTCGAGGAACGCTTCGACCTCGGCGAGGAAGGCTTGCTGCTCGGCGGAGAACTCGAAGTCCATGCGGGTGACCTCTGAGAGCAAATCTGACGGTGTGTCAGATTAGCTCAGGTCGCCACGAACCCGCGCAATGGCTGGAGGGGGGCGAGCCGGCGCTCGTCCACGCTGGTGAACCCCGCGGCCTCGAGGTCCGACCGCAGCCCGCCGCACGTCGGCAGCCCCACGCTGCCGGCCGTCGAGCGCAGGACGAGGTCGAGGTGGGCGGCCGCCGGGTTCCGCGTGCCCGCGACCGCGGTGCCGAGGACCAGCGCACCGCCGGGCGCGAGCGCCCGCAGCCGGGCCAGCAGCGCGGGGCGCTCGGCGGGCGGGAAGTAGTAGATGTTCTGGAACAGCAGCACCAGGTCCCAGGGCCCGTCGAGGTCCGCGGGCAGGTCCCGCAGGTCGGCCTTGTCCACCCGGAACCGGCCGTCGAGGCCCCAGGCCGCAAGGTTGCGGCGGGCGAGGTCGACGACGTCGGCCGCCACGTCGAGCCCGACCCCGGTGGCGTCCGGGGCGGCCTCGGCGACGTGGCGCAGGTACACGCCGGAACCGCAGCCGATGTCGAGCACCCGCCGGGGCCGCCGCGCCCCGACGACGTCGGTGACCAGGGTCGAGAAGATCGGCTCGGCCACCCGGGACGTCCGGGCGACCAGCTCGGTGTGGTGGTCGAGGTACTCGCCGGGCGGCCCCCCGGCCAGGCGCTCGTCCAGGCGTCGGTAGACGTCCGAGCCGTAGGCGACGGCCTCCTCGGGCAGCGCCCCGAGCCCGTCGACCACCGGGTCGACCATCGCCCGGGCCCGCACGCCCGCCAGCCGCCACCGGTCGCCCTTGTGGTGGAGCTCGCGCACCGCCACCCCCACCGCCAGCAGCGAGCCCAGGAGGTCCCGGTCGGCGCTCCCCAGGTCGTCGGCCAGCTCGTCGAGCCGCCGGGGCCCCGGCGCGAGGGCGGCCAGCAGGCCGATCCGGGCGGCGGTCCCGAGGAACTCGACCCGCAACCAGCTCACGAAGTCCTGGACCAGCAGCGCGTGCGCCCGCTTGTGGCGCAGCCGAAAGCCGGTCCGTGCCAGCTCCAGCACGTACCGCATGGGGTGATTCTGGTCCTCACCCGATCACGCCGTCGGCGCGGAGCCTCCCGAGCTCGTCGTCCGACAGCCCCAACTCGGCCGATAGCACCTCGTCGGTGTGCTCGCCGAGCCACGGGACGCGGGTCTCGGGCCCCTCGGCGACGCCGGACATCTTGACCGGGTTGCCGGGGACGAGGATCGGCTCGCCGCCCTCGTCGCCGGGTCGTGGGACCTCGACCAGCATGTGGCGGGCGGCCACGTGGGCATCCGCGATGACCTCCGGCGGCGTCAGGCACGGGCCCGCGGCCAGGCCGGCCGCGCCGAGCGCGGCGGCGGCTTCGGTCCGGGTCCGGCCGGCGGCCCAGGCCTCGATCGCGGCGCGCACCTCGTCGCGGTGCGCCACCCAGCCGGCTCCGGTGGCGAAGCGGGGGTCGTCGTTCCACTCGGGACGTCCGATGATCTCGGCCAGCGCCCGGAAGTGCTGGGGCCGGACGCACTGGAGCACGAAGTGGCCGTCCGCCGCCGCGAACGTGTCGACGATGGCGCCGATCGTGTCCTCGACCGGGCCGTGGACGCCGAGCGACCAGAGGTTGGTGACGATGTCGGTCATCGCCACCATGGCGTCGAGCATGGCCACGTCGATGCGCTGGCCCCGGCCGGTGCGGTCGCGGTGGCGCAGCGCGGCCAGCACGCCGATCGTCCCGAACAGCGCGGAGCTGATGTCGCCCAGGGCGCCCACGGGGTTGGCCCGAGGCGCGTGGCCGGGCTCGCGCTTGTACTCGTAGATGCCCGACATCGCCTCGACGATCGCCGCGTAGGCGGGCCACGACCGGTAGGGCGAGTCGGTGTTGCCGAACCCCGACAGCGACAGCCAGATCATCGCCGGATGGCGGGCCGCCAGCACGTCGTAGCCCAGGCCGAGGCGGTCCATCGTGCCGGCCTTGAAGTTCTCGGCCACGACGTCGAAGCGGGGGACCAGGTCGAGGAACAGCTCGCGGCCGGCCGGGTGCTTGAGGTCGAGCCCGACGCTGCGCTTGCCGAGGTTGTTGCGCAGGAACGTGGCGCCGACGCGCCGGCCCTCGGGGTCGAGGACGTGCGGGAACGAGCCCCGGCCGGTCTCGCCGGTCGCCGGGTGCTCGACCTTGACGACGTCCGCCCCGAGCCGGGCCAGGAGCTGGGTCCCGTAGGGGAGCGCCTGCATCTGCTCGGCCGCGAGCACCCGCACGCCGTCGAGGGGGCGGCCGTTGGCGGCCGCCTCGGCGTTGACCACGTCACCGAGTCGCATGGGGCGCATCGTACGAACGGGCCTGACGCGGTGTCAGTTCTGCGGCCGGCACGGAACGCGGGCACAATTGCACCCGTGGCGCTGACCGCCGAGTCGCCGCCGGGGGTGCGGCGGCGGGACCTGGCGCCTGTGGCGGTCGCCGCCGCGGGTGTGATGATCCTGCACGTCCTGTTGAGCGGCCGCTACGGGTTCCACCGCGACGAGCTGGCGACGATCGCCGCCGGCCGCCACCCGTCGCTCGGCTACGTCGACCGGGGCCCGGCCGTGCCGCTGGCGACCCGGGCCGTGATGGCCGTGATGGGCGCCCACCTCTGGCCGCTGCGGGTGCTGGCCGGCGCGGCGCACGTGGGCGTCGTGGTCGTCGCCGGCCTGCTGGCCCAGGCGTTCGGCGGCCGGCGCGCCGCGATCGGCCTGGCGGTGCTCGGCGCGGCGCTGGCGCCCGTGTTCCTGGCCGAGGGGTCGCTGTTCCTGGCCCCGGTCTTCGACCTGCTCTGGTGGTCGCTGGTGCTCTACGCGGTGGCGCGCCTGCTGGCCGGGGCCGATCCCCGCTGGTGGCTGGCCGTCGGCGCGGTGGTCGGGGTGGGGCTGGAGACCCGGGTCACGATGGCCCTGCTGGCGGTCGGGCTCGCCGTGGGCCTGGTGGCCGTCCCCGAGGGCCGCCGCCTGCTGGCCCGGCCCTGGCCGTGGGCCGGTGCGGCGCTGGCCGCCGTGCTGTGGCTGCCCAACCTCGTGTGGCAGGGCCTCAACGGCTGGCCGCTGACCGACCTGGCGGCCGGCGTGCGCGACGACGTGGGCGGCGCCGGCGGCCTCGGCTACGCCGCGACGCGCCAGGTGCTCCAGGCTGGGCCGGTCGGCCTGGCGCTGGTGCTGCTCGGCATCGTGGTGCTGGCCCGGCGCCCGCCGTTCCGGGTGTTGGCCGTGACGATGGTGGTGGTCACCGCGGCGAACTTCGCCGCCGCCGGGCGTCCCGTCTACCTGGCGCCGCTCTACGTCGTCGGCCTGGCGGCCGGGGCGGTGGGGGTCGAGGGCTGGGTCCGCTTCGACGGGCGCCGGTGGCAGCAGGTGGCGACCGGGCTGGCGCTGGCCGGTGTGGTCGCCGTACCCGCGGTGACGCCGCTGGTCCCGCCCCACGCGTACGGCGCCATCTTCCTGGACGTCGACGGCGACGTCGGCGAGGAGGTCGGCTGGACCGACATGGTCGACATCGTGGTGGCGGTGCGCCGGGCGGTGCCCGTGGACCGCTGGGACGACCTGAAGGTGATCACCGCCGGAGCGGGGGAGGCCGGCGCCATCGACCTGTACGGCCCGGCCCGGGGGATCGCCCGAGGCACCGCCATGTCGCCCGAGGGCAGCTACGGCACGTGGTGGCCCGACGACGCCAAGCTCGACACGGTCATCTTCGTGCGCTACCCGCGCTCGGCGCTCACGCCGTTCTGCCACGTGCTGGGGCCGATCGCCGCGGTCGGCAACGACGAGTTCGTCGAGAACCGGGCGCACCTCGGCACGATCACGCTGTGCCGGCGGCTGTCGATCGGCACGGCCGAGCTGCGCCGGGTGCTCGAACGCGCCGCCGACGTGGACCCCGTGGTGCCCGGCAGCCAAATATGACGACCCGTCAGATCTCGCCGTAGCCTGGTCGCGATGGCTGCGGCGCGCGGGATCCTGAGCTACGGCACCTACCTGCCCTACCGGCGCCTCGACCGCGCGGACATCCAGGCCGTGGCCGGGTCGGGGGGCGGCACCGGCACGCGCACGGTGGCGTCCTACGACGAGGACACCACCACCCTCGGCGTCGCCGCCGCCCGCCAGGCCCTGGCCGCCGCGCCCGAGGGGGTCCGGCCGGCGTCGCTGTGGTTCGCGACCGTCAGCCCGGCCTATGCCGACAAGACCAACGCCACCGCCATCCACGCCGCCCTCCGCCTCGACCCGGCCGCCCCCGCGTTCGACGTCAACGGCGCGGTGCGCTCGGCGGTCGGGGCGCTGCGGGCCGGGCTGGCCGCGGGCGGCCCGGCGCTGGTGGTCGCCGCCGACCTCCGCACCGGCCTGCCGGGCTCCGCCGACGAGGCCCGGGGCGGCGACGGCGCCGCCGCGCTGCTGGTCGGGTCCGAGGCCGACGGCCCGCTGGCCGCCGAGATCCTGGGCAGCGGCAGCGCCACCGAGGAGTTCCTCGACCGCTGGCGGGCGCCCGGCGACATCCGGTCGCGCCAGTGGGAGGAGCGGTTCGGCGAGCAGCGCTACGTCGCCCTCGGGTTGCGGGCCTGGGACGACGCGCTCAAGGACGCCGGCCTCGTCGCCGAGCAGGTCGACCGGGTCGTGCTGGCGTCGGCGCACGACCGGGCCGCCGCGGCGCTGACCAAGCAGCTGGGCGTGACCCGCCGGATCGTGAACGGGCTCGACCGCACGGTCGGGTTCACCGGCGCGGCCCACCCGGCCCTCGCTGCTGGCCGACGCCCTCGACTGGGCCGACGCGGGCGAGGTCGTCGCCCTGGTGGTGCTGGCCGACGGGGCCGACGTGCTGGTGGTGCGGGCCACGGACGCGGTGGCGGGCGGGCGGGGCGCCCGCACGGTCGCCGACCAGGTGGCCGCCGGCGGGCCTCTTTCGTACGGCACCTACCTGGCGTGGCGGGGCTTCCTGCCGGTCGAGCCGCCCCGCCGTCCCGAGCCGGCCCGGCCCTCGGCGTCGGCCGCCAGCCGGTCCCGGGAGTGGAAGTTCGGGTTCGTCGCCGGCCAGGACGACGCCGGGGCGGTGCACCTGCCGCCGGCGCCGGGTGACGCCGGGTCGCGGCCGATGGCCGACGTCGCCGGCACGATCGTGACGTTCACCGTCGACCGGCTGGCGTACTCGCCGTCGCCGCCGGTCGTGTTCGCGGTCGTGGACTTCGACGGCGGCGGTCGCCTGCCGGTCGAGCTGACCGACGTCGACGCCGACGCCGTGGCGATCGGCGACCGGGTCGAGATGACGTTCCGCCGGCTGTTCACCGCGGACGGGATCCACAACTACTTCTGGAAGGCCCGCCCCGTGCGGCCGGGGGAGGGCTGATCCGATGGGATCGCACGGCATCCGCGACCGGGTCGCCATCGTCGGCATGGGCTGCACCCGCTTCGCCGAGCATTGGGACAAGGGCGTCGACGACCTGCTGCTCGACGCCACCGGCCAGGCGTTCGCGTCCGCGGGCGTCGGCCGGGACGACGTCGACGCCTACTGGCTCGGCACCGCCCAGTCGGGCATGAGCGGCATGGTCCTGGCCAAGCCGCTGGGCCTGGAGGGCAAGCCGGTCACGCGGGTCGAGAACATGTGCGCCACCGGGTCGGAGGCGCTGCGCCAGGCGGCGTACGCCGTGGCGTCCGGGGCGTACGACGTGGCGATGGCGGTGGGGGTCGAGAAGGTCAAGGACTCGGGCTACCAGGGGCTCAACGCCTTCCCGATCCCGACCGACGGCACGGGCCGGACGCTGACGGCGGCCGCCATGTTCTCGATGGTGGCGCCGGCCTACGCCGAGCGCTACGGCATCGACCGCACCGAGCTGCGCACGGTGCTGGCCCGCATCGCGTCCAAGAACCACGACAACGGCGCCCGCAACGAGCGGGCCCAGTTCCGCCGCCAGATGTCGGTCGAGATGATCTGCGCGATGCCGGCGGTGGCCGGCGACCTGTCGGTGCTCGACTGCGCGGGCGTGGCCGACGGCGCGGCGGCGGCCGTGGTCGTGCGGGCCGAGGACGCCCTGCGCTACACGGATCGCCCGCTCTACATCAAGGCGCTGTCGCTCGTCGCCGGCAACGGCTCGGGCCTGACCGACCCGGCCTACGACTACACGACGTTCCCGGAGGTCGCCCGGTGCGCGGCCGACGCCTACGCCCAGGCGGGCATCAGCGACCCGCGGGCCGAGCTGGCGCTGGCCGAGGTCCACGACTGCTTCACGCCGACGGAGCTGGTCCTCATGGAGGACCTCGGCTTCAGCGCCCGGGGCACCGCGTGGAAGGACGTCCTCGACGGCACGTTCGACCTCCACGGCCAGCTCCCGGTCAACCCGGACGGCGGGCTCAAGTCCTTCGGCCACCCGGTCGGCGCCAGCGGCCTGCGCATGACGTTCGAGGCCTGGCTCCAGCTGCGCCGGGAGGCCCCCCGGGACCGCACGGTCCGCACGGTCCCGGAGCGCACCCTGGCGCTCACCCACAACCTCGGGGGCTACCCGGGGGAGATGGTGAGCTTCGTGTCGATCCTGGGCTCGGAGCTGTCGGCCTGACCGCAACGACAACGCAAACGATCAAACGACAACGAGGCCGGTTAGGAGGCCGCCGGGGGCGGCCTCTTTGGGGATTGTTGGGGCGCTCGGCCGGGCGTCAAGGACAAGCCGTGCTGCGCACGGGCCCCTCCGGGGCTCCTTGACCCCCGCCCGACCGCCCGTTTGACACTCACGGTGACCCTTACACCGTTGGTTTAACCGGGGGAAGTCCTTGCGCGGGCAACTGGCCTCGAAAGTGGTTGGTTATCAACCGCGGTCAGGGGATCCGCGCAACGGCTCGGTGGGTCAACGACTCTGGGTTGACTTGTCGGGGGGTTGCGAATGGGTGCTACTCATCTGAGTGTTGAGCAACGCCAGCATGTCCGGCGGCTGCGCTGCGACGGCTTGACTCTGGCGGAAACTTTCGCGACCCAGAACGAAGATCCCCCAAACAGGGGCGACCCACGGCCACCGTGAGTGGAAAGCCATCGGTGGTAAGGAGGCCGCCCCCGGCGGCCTCCTTACCAGCCCCTGGGCCAACGCCGAGCGACGCAAGTGCCCACGCTGCCGCGCCGCGGCAAGGACGGCGCCCCTACGCCGCGATCGCGGCGATGTAGGCGTCGAACCGGTCGAGGCTCGTGACGAACCCGGCCTGGGCCTCGGCGCTCAGGTACATGACCGGCACGTTGGTCTGGTGGGTCGTGACCTCGGTGCGGCCGTCACCCAGGTCGACGAACGTGATCGTCGTGGCCATGCCGCCCTCGACGTCGGGCTCGGTCCAGACCAGGCGGCTGGGGCGGTCGATCACCGCGTAGACCGCCGTCATCGTGTACTCCTCGCCGCTCGCCTCGTCGACCATCGTGGTGACGAAGGCGCCGCCCGGGCGGAGGTCGATCGTGATCTTGTCCACCGGGGTGACCGTGCCGGTCGGGCCCCAGAAGTGGGTGAGGTGCTCCGGCGTCGTCATGCAGTCGAAGAGCAGCTCGGGCGTGGCTTGGTGGACCCGGGTGTAGGTCACCTCGCCGGTCTCGGTGGTCGTGGCGTCGCTGTTGCTCACGGTGTCTCCTGTTCGGGTTGCGATGTCGCTGGGCCCGCCGGCCGGCCGGACAGCGCCGCCAGGTGCTCGTCCAGGCGGTCGTAGCGCTCGGCCCACAGCTGGCGGTGGCGGGCGATCCATGCCGCCGCGCCGTCGAGCCGGTCGGGCTCGAGCCGGCACGGACGTGCCTGGGCCGCGACGGTGCGGGAGATCAGGCCGGCCTTCTCCAGCACCTTGATGTGGCGGGACACGGCCTGCTGGCTCATGGCGAACGGCTCGGCCAGCTCGTTGACCGTGGCCTCGCCCTCGACCAGGCGGGCCAGGATCGACCGCCTCGTCGGGTCGGCGAGCGCGGCGAACGTCAGGCTCAGGTCGTCCTCGGTCAGCGTGTCCACAACAGGAGTGTTGTACAACACTGCGTGTTGTGTCAAGCTTCCTCGGCGGCCAGGGCGCGGCGATCCACCTTCTGGCCCGACGTGAGCGGCAGCTCGGCGACGACCCGGAGCGACTCCGGCAGCTTGTACGCCGCGATCCTGTCCGCCAAGTGGTCCCGGATCGCGGCCAGGCTCGGCGGCGCCGCCGGGTCGGCCGGCACGACCACCGCCACGCCGATCTCGCCCATGACCGGGTCGGGGCGGGGGACCACCACGGCATCCGCCACCGCCGGGTGGCCTGTCAGGGCGGCCTCGACCTCGGCCGGGTACACGTTGTAGCCGCCCCGGATGAACATCTCCGTGCGCCGGCCGGCCAGCCGCACCAGGCCCCGGTCGTCGATGCGGGCCAGGTCGCCCGTTCGCAGCCAGCCGCCGACGACGGCCGCCGCCGTCGCGTCCTCGTCCCGCCAGTAGCCGGACATCTGGGTCGGCGACCGCAGCCACAGCTCGCCCACCTCGCCCGCGGGCACCGGGGCGCCGTCGCCCTCGCCGGAGCGCACCGCGACCTCGACCCCCGGGCGGGGCGAGCCGACGGTGTGCAGCGCCTCCTCGTCGTCGGCGTCGAAGGCGGTGCCGGTGCCACAGCCGCCCGACTCGGTCGACGAGTAGCGGATCGAGTACGCCGCACCGAACCGCTCGCGCACGGCCGCGACCAGCGCCGGCGGCGAGGCCGCCCCGCCGACCACGATCGTGCGGACGTGGTCCCAGTCGTGGCGCGCCGCCTCGGGGGAGCGCACCATCAGCGCCAGCTGCGGCGCCACCCCGCCGATCGACGGCATGCGCTCGGCCGCGATCGTGGCCAGGGCGTCGTCGGCCCGCCACCGGCCGAGGATGTGCGTGCGGGTCGCCAGCCGCAGGTACCACCCCAGCTTGGTCATGAACCCGACGTGGGCGAACTGCGTCGACGCCAGCATCGCCGGCCCCGGGACCCCCGGCTCGGCCCACGCGCCGCCGGCGTCCGTGGCCGCCACCGCCTCCAGCTGGCGCTCGCAGAACACCGCGCCCTTCGGCAGGCCGGTCGTTCCCGACGTGAACACGATCGCCACCGGCCGGTCGGGGTCCGGCGGAAGGACGGGCGCCGGGCCCGACGCCCGGGCCAGCGCGACCACGTCGGCCGGATCCTCGAGCACGACCGCCGGGTCGGCCAGGGCGACCAGCGCGTCCTGCTCGGGCGGGGCGAGCCGGGGATTGATCCCGGCCGTGACCGCCCCCAGCTTGGCGGCGGCGGCGTAGGCGACCACGTAGCCCACCTCCGACGGCAGCCGCAGCACGACCCGGTCGCCCGCGCCCACGCCCCGGGCGGCCAGCCCGGCGGCGACCCGGTCCGACCGGGCGTCGAGCTCGGCGTAGGACAGCCGCGACCCGTCGGGGTCGACGAACGCGGTCAGGTCGCCGAAGCGGCGGGCGGCCTCGCGGACCGTGGCGGCGAGCACGGCGGGCACCGTACCGAGCCCGCTGACGGACCGTCAGATCAACCGACGGTGCAGGCCGTCCCGCTCACGCTGTAGGCGGTCGGGTCGGCCCCGTTGGCCTGGTACGCGGCCTGGAAGCCGAACGATGTGCTCGCCCCCGCGGCGATCGTGGCGTCGTAGTCCAGGTTGCGGGCTGACGGCTACCGGTCGGCGTACTCCGCAACGGCCCGCCGGGCACGGTGTCGCTGGTCGTGGTCGACCCCGCCGGTGGCGGGGGCGGTGCCTCGCCGGCGATGGTCGAGACCGAGAACTGCTCGACCGCCAGGCCCGGCCCGCCGACCCACGGCTCGAAACCGAACTGCACGCTGGTCAGGAACCATCCGGACTGGACGTGGCCCCGGGCGATGGCGTCGTCGACGAACGGTCGCAGCGTGGCGTCGAACTGGGTCGTCGTCTGCTGGCGGACGTACGAGATCACGTTCCAGCCGATGTTGCCGAACCACACGTCCCAGGTCGCCCCGGCCAGGCTGACCGTCCCGACCTTGGAGCCGACCGGCTGGGGCGGCCCGAGGTGGTTGACCCACACCATGATCTCGGCGCCCGTGTTCTGGCCGTCGACCCGGGGCGTGGGGTCGAGCCACACGTCGTAGGCCGCGTCCCACGACCCGGTGCTGGGCACGGTGATCCGGGCGGTCGTGGCCAGCGACCCGACCGTCGTCACCTTGGCGGGCAGCCCGCTGCCGGTCGAGCAGTTGTTGTAGTGGCAGCCCGAGATCGACGGACGACCCGGGTGCCCCGTTGGTCGGCTTGGCGTGGGCCCCGGCGGTCACCCGGAACCCGGCGCTGGTGACGTCGATGCACTGCCCGACGTTGTCGCCCCACTCGTTGTTCTGGACGACGTAGCGGCCGTCCTGCACCCGGGCCGAGCCGAACTGCCGCCGCACGACCCGTGCAACTGACGATGTATACCTAAACCTCGACTAGAGGTCGAGGTGCAACATGCGGGCCGCGTTGGTGCGCATCACCTTGTCGACCACGTCCTGGGGGACGCCCGCCATCAGCTCCTCGGCGACCTTCAGCGTGTCCGGCCAGGTCGAGTCGGTGTGGGGGTAGTCGGTCTCGAACGTGACGTTGTCCGGCGCCGACGATCGTCGATCGCCTCGATGCCGTGACGGTCGCGGAAGAAGCAGCCGTAGATCTGGCGGTAGTAGTAGGTCGACGGCGGCTCGGGCACGAGCTCCTGCGTGCCGCGCCCAGGCCCGGTGCTGCTCCCACACGTCGTCGGCCCGCTCGAGGATGTAGGGGATCCAGCCGATCTGGCCCTCGCTGTAGGCCAGCGTGAGGGTCGGGGAACTGGACGAGCTTGCCCGAGAACAGCCAGTCGCTCATCGACGCCATGGCGTTGTTGAAGCTGAGCGTGGCGGCCACGCCGGTCGGGGCGTCGGGCGAGGTGGCCGGCATCTTCGGGACGACGACCCGATGTGCATGTTGATCGTCGTGCTGCGTCTCCTCGCAGGCGGCGAAGAACGGGTCCCAGTGCCGGAGTGGATCGACGGCAGCCCGAGGTGCGGCGGGATCTCGCGAGAAGCACACCGCGTGCACGCCCCGCGCCGCGTTGCGGCGGACCTCGGCGGCGGCGAGCTCCGCGTCCCACAGCGGCACGATGCATCAGCGGGATCAGCCGGCCGCCGGCGTCGCCGCACCACTCCTCGACCATCCAGTCGTTGTACGCCCGCACGCAGGCGAGCCCGAGGTCCTTGTCCTCGGCCCTCGCTGAAGGTCTGCCCGCAGAACCGGGGGAAGGTCGGGAAGCACAGCGACGCCTCGACGTGGTTGAGCTCCATGTCCTCGACCCGGGCGCGGGCGTCGTAGCAGCCGGGCCGCATCTCGTCGTACGTCATCGGCGTCATCGTCATCTCGTCGCGCGAGTAGCCGACCGCGGCGACGTGGCGCTTGTGCACGTAGACGAGGTCCTCGTAGACCCAGCAGTCGGCCTGCTCCGGGGCGTCGTCGGCGAAGACCTGCTCGTAGTGGCCGCCGCCGACGTGGCGCAT
The DNA here is from genome assembly GCA_963739835.1 of uncultured Acidimicrobiales bacterium. Lineage (GTDB taxonomy): Bacteria > Actinomycetota > Acidimicrobiia > Acidimicrobiales > VFJN01 > ZC4RG19. The sequence goes on along the minus strand of CAVUBW010000012.1, from coordinate 118,655 downwards.
GCCGGCCACGCCCCGGCGCTCGACGCGGGGCCCCCGGTCGCGGTGGGCGGCGGGCAGCCAGCGCTCCCACACGTGGGGCGGCTCGACCACGTGGTCGTCGACGCTGATGATCTTCGGGATCACGGGCGAATCTGACACACCGTCAGATTACTCGCCCCGACGGGTTCAGGCCCCGTCGGGCCAGGCGCCGCGGTGCAGCGGCATCGGATGCCAAGGCAGTGCGCCGGTCGGGTCGGCCAGGAGGCGGCGGGTCTGGGCCAGGTACGGCCTCTGGGCCCGCCAGCAGCCCTCGGGGGGCGTCATGCCGGCGGCCAGCGCGGTGTGGTCGGACGTGACGGCATCGAGGGCCGCGCGGAGAGCGCCATCGTCGGGCGTCGCCACGCGGGCCCGGTGGTCGTCGAGCGCGCCGAGCCCGTCCGGTGTCAGCCGCACCGCCCGGTCGGGCTCCCTGCTCACCAGGCCGCGCCGGGTGAGGAAGGTCAAGGCCACGGCGACGGCCTCCTTGGACACGCCCGAGCGCGCCGGCAGGTCGCGGACGCGGACCACGTCGCCGCCGACCACGCGCAGCAGGTTGGCGCCGATCGGCAGCGCGACGTGGGCGCCCCGTTCGAGCTCGAGCGACTGTGCGGTGAGGGCCTGCCCGAGGAGCGCGACGAGCGGGCGATCGCCCTCGACATCGGTGCCACCGGCCGCCACGACGTGGCAGCGGAAGCCGTCGGACGGGTGCAGCTCGGGCGGCGACCACGGCATCGGGTCGGCCCGGGCCGGCAGCGCCCGCCGCAACCCGTCGAGGACATCGTCTCCGAAGCGCTCCCGCCACCGAGCCTCGACCTGCTCGATCGTGCGCGGCCACACCGCCCGGGCGAAGACACCGGCGTGCGTCGGGCGCAGCACGGTGTCGTCCCGGACGCCCCGGTGCGTGCCGAAGCCGTCGGTGCCGCGCCTGCGGCCCAGGGTGATCCATCCCCACCGTTCGAGCCCGCCGATGTTGCACGACGCCCGCGCCCGCGACCGCAGCTCACCGACGGTGATGCCGTCGTCGTCGACGAACCGCAGGGCGTTGGTCCACATCGCCAGCGAGATGCGGAAGTGACCGCCGACGCGGTCCTGGCCCGCCGCCTCGACGGCGTTGTCGACCTCGATCACATGCGCCACCCACAACCAGGACAGGAGCGTCGACAGCGGGACCTGTTCCCGCACCTGACTAGCCGCGAGGCGAGAGCACACAGAACTCGTTGCCCTGGGGGTCGGCGAGCACGACCCACCTCTGCGTGCCCTGGCCGACGTCGGCGTGGCTGGCCCCCAGCGCCAGCAGCCGCTCGACCTCGGCGGCCTGGTCGTCGCCCGCATAGGGGGCGACGTCGAGGTGGACCCGGTTCTTGACCAGGCGGGCGTCCTCGGACTGCAGCAGCTCCAGATGGGGCCCGGTCCCGTCGGGCCGGGTCAGGGTGGCGTACTCGTCCGTCGACCGCGTGATCGTCCAGCCGGACGCCGCCGCCCAGAACGGGGCCAGCGCCGCGGGGTCCGGCGAGTCGACCACGACGGCGGCGATCACCCCGGCCTCGGCATATTCGTCCCGCGGTTCGAGGACGCACAGCTCGTTGCCCTCCGGGTCGGCGAGGACCACCCACGGCACCGCCCCCTGGCCGATATCGAGCGGGGTGGCGCCGGCCCGCCGCAGCCGTTCGACCAGCTCGGCCTGGTGCTCGGGCGACCGGCTGGCGAGGTCGACGTGGACGCGGTTCTTCACCGCCTTGGCCTCGGGCACCGGCACGAACACCAGCAGGATGCCGGGCTCGATGGGCCGGCCCTCCGCGTCCTCCGGCGGCTCGACGACCGCCTCGTCCTCCACGTCGAGGGTCACCGGCCAGCCCGTGGCCTCGGACCAGAACCGGGCCTGGGCGGACACGTCGGCGGCGTCGAACACGACGGAGAAGAGGCGGGTGCTCACGCCGGCCGACCGTACCCGTCGGAGATGGGGCCGGACGGACGACTATAGGGACGTGAGGGGCGAGGCCGAGGCCGACACCGGGCTGATGGAGATGTACGACCGCGCCCTGCCCCACGTCTACGGCTACCTGCTCGACCGGTGCGGCGACGTGGCGACGGCCGAGGACCTGACGTCGGAGACGTTCCTGGCCGTCGCCCGGGCGGTCGCGCAGCCCGCGGTCGGCGGCGTGACCATCGCCTGGTTGATCGGCGTCGCCCGCCACAAGCTGGCCGACCACTGGCGGCGCCGGGCCCGGGACGAGCGGCTGGTGGCCCGCATCGGCGACCAGCCCGACCCGCCCGAGGACCCGTGGGACCTGCGGCTCGACGGCCTGCGGGTGGCGGAGGTGCTCGGCCGCCTCGGCGACCACCACCGGGCCGCCCTCACGCTGCGCTACATCGACGGCCTGCCGGTGCCCGACGTGGCCGCGTTGCTGGGACGCACGGTGCACGCCACCGAGGCGCTGCTGGTGCGCGCCCGCATCGCGTTCCGGCGCGAGTACGAGGGGAGCGGCGATGCCTGAGCCCCGCGACCCGTTCCTGGCGCTGCGGCGGCCGTTCGTGCCGCTGGTGCCCCGACCCGAGTTCGCCGCGGACCTGCGGCGCCGACTGCGACAGGAGATGGGCATGACCCTGACCGACGACCCGACCCCCACCGAGCCCGCCCTGGCCGACCACGGCCAGCTCGCCATGGTCCACCTGCGGGTGGGCCACGCCGACCGGGCGATGCGGTTCTTCGCCGAGCTGTTCGGCTGGGAGGCCGAGCGGGTGCCCTTCGACGAGCACATCAGCCACTACACGGTCAACACGCGGACGACGGTCCGGATCCTCGACGACCCGGACTCGCCGCCCGTCGTGCCCAACTACGGCGTGCGGGACGCCGGCTCCGCCATCGGCGCCATCGAGGCGGCCGGAGGCGTGGTCACCGAGTCCGAGCCCGAGCCCGACGGCGGTGGATGGGCCCGCGGCCGCGACGACCAGGGCCTGCCGCTGCTCGTCTTCCGGCCCGGCCGCTACCACCGGGCGGCTGCGCCCACCCGCATGCCCACGGGCGAGGTCGGGCTGGTGTTCGTCCGGGCGGACGCCGGGCGGGCCGGGCGGTTCTACGGCACGGTCCTGGGCTGGGACCTGGAGCGGTCGGCGCCCGACAGCCACTACTACGAGGCGGTCGAGCGGGTCGGCGTGTTCGACGAGGCCGCCGCCTTCGGGACCGAGGTCGCCCCGAGCGTCACGCTCTACCTGGCGGTCGACGCCCTGGCGCCGGCGCTGGCCCGGGTCGAGGAGCTGGGCGGCCAGGCCGGCCCGGCGGCCCAGGACATGGGCCCGTACTACAGCGCCCTCTGCCGGGACGACCAGGGCACCGAGTTCGGCCTCATGTCGGAGAACCCGGGCTGAGCCCCCCGCCATCTCGCGTTTTGTCCCCGGGATCGGTCGCCATGGCGACCACTTCCGGGGACAAAAACGCGCTCTCGCCGGCTCAGGGATCGGGGAACTGCGGCGGGCGCTTCTCCATCCACGCCGCCACGCCCTCGGCGTAGTCGGCACCGCCCATCAGCTCGTCGGTGAGCGCGACCGAGCGCTCGACCGCGGTGCCGACGTCGCCGTGCTGGTCGGCGTAGATCTGGCGCTTGGTCTCGCGCAGCGAGGCGGGCGACACCTCGTCCGCCAGCGCCCGGGCGTAGGCGTAGGTGGCCGGCAGCAGCTCGTCGGGGGGCAGGACCCGGTTGACCAGGCCCATCGTCGCCGCCTCCTCGGCCAGCACGACCCGCGACGACAGCAGCAGGTCGGCGGCGTGGCCGAGGCCCACCAGCCGGGGCAGCACCCACGACAGCCCGTACTCGGCCGGCAGCCCCAGCCGCGGCGCGGAGGTGGTCAGCTTGGCCCCGGCCGCCGCGAAGCGCAGGTCGCAGAAGCAGGCCAGCACCAGCCCGACGCCGGCCGCCGGGCCGTTGACGGCGGCGATCACCGGCGTGGCCATCCCGTAGTGGAATGCGAAGGCGTGGTCGAACTCGGGCCGGACGCCGTAGCCCGGCTCGGCCAGCGGCTCCCGGACACCGTCGTCGTAGCCGCCGGCCTCGACGTTGCGCTCGAGCGCGGCGAAGTCGGCCCCGGCGCAGAACCCTCGGCCCGCCCCGGTCACGACGACCACCCGGACGCCGGGGTCGCGCTCGGCCTCGGCCAGGCACCAGCGGTACTCGGTGTGCATCCGGCCGGTCCAGGCGTTGAGCCGGTGGGGTCGGTCGAGGGTCACGGTGGCGACCCGGTCGGCCACGTCGTAGCGGACGGCGTGCAGGTCCATCCCTGGAGTCTGGCCCGCGGGGCCCCGGCCTCTCGATCCCGCAGCCTGACGAAGTGGCAGATAACGTCGGCGGATGGACGTCGACCTGGCATCGCTCGTGGCACCGTGGCGCACCGCGGTCGTGACGTCCGAGATCCAGAACGGCGTGATCGGCGACGAGTCTGTCCTGCCCGAGCTGGCCGCGGTCGCCCGGACCACGATGATCCCGGCCGTGGCCAAGCTGGTGAAGGCCGCCCGGGCCGCGGGCGTCGAGGTCGTGCACGCCACCTTCGAGCGCCGGCCCGACGGCAAGGGCGCCAACACCAACGCCCGCCTGTTCGGGGCGGTGGCCCAGGCCGAGGTCAAGCTGCTGCCCGGCACGCCGGCCACCCGGGTCGTCGCCGAGGTCGGCGTCGAGCCGACCGACATCGTCCTGCGCCGCACCCACGGCCTCAACCCGATGAGCGGCACCGACCTCGACCCCGTGCTGCGCAACCTGGGCGTGACCACGATCGTGGTCACCGGCGTGTCGGTCAACATCGCCATCACCAACCTCGTGATGGAGGCGGTCAACCGCGGCTACGACGTGGTGCTGCCCCGCGACGCCGTGTGCGGCGTTCCCGCCGACTACGCGGCGGCCGTCATCGACAACACGCTCGCGCTCCTGGCCACGGTGACGACGGCCGGCGAGCTCGCGGCCATCTGGGAGGCCGAGGCGTGAAGTTCTGCCAGTCGCTGCTCTACGCCCAGCCGGACGACTGGGTGGAGCTCACCCGGTTCGCCGAGGAGGTCGGCTTCGACCAGGTGGCGCTGTCCGACCACGTCTTCTACCCGGACGACCTGGCCTCGTCCTATCCCTACACCGACTCCGGCGAGCCGCTGTACACGCCGGACACGCCGTGGCCGGACGTGTGGGTGATGATGGGCGCGATGTCGGCGGTGACGCACCGCATCCGGTTCGCCACCCACGTCTACGTCCTGCCGGCCCGCAACCCGTTCGTCGTGGCCAAGGCGGCCGGGACCGCGGCCCACCTCTCCGGCGGCCGGGTCGTGCTCGGCGTCGGCGCCGGCTGGATGCGCGAGGAGTTCGACGCGCTCGGCCAGCCCTTCGCCCGCCGGGGCGCACGCATGGACGAGCAGATCGACGTGCTGCGGACCCTGTGGCGGGGCGGCATGGTCGAGCACCACGGCGAGTTCTACGACTTCGGCCGGGTCGAGATGGCCCCGGTGCCGCCCGAGCCGGTGCCGATCCTGGTCGGCGGGCACAGCGACGTGGCGCTCCGGCGGGCGGCCCGCATCGGCGACGGCTGGATGGGCGTCTACTACGGGCTCGACGAGCTGGCCGGCTACGTCGAGCGCCTCGACGCCCTGCGCCGCGAGTACGGCACGCAGGACCGGCCGTTCGAGATCCAGGCGTCGGTCGTCGATCGGCTCCCGACCCCCGACGTCTGCGCCCGGCTGGAGGACATGGGGGTGACCACGCTCGTGACCTCGGCGTGGATGATGGCCGGCCTCAAGTTCGCCTCGCTCGACGACAACGCCCGGGCGCTGGAGCGCTTCGCCGAGGACTACATCGCACCCCTGGGAGCCCGGTGAGCACCGTGGGTGTCCCTGATGGACCATCAGATGCGGGTACCCTGAGCGCCGTGGTCGAGTCGGTGCAGGCGGGGGAAGATCTGCGGGCCGCCGACGGGCGCGTGCCCGGGCGCCGCGGCCGCGCCACCCGCCAGCGCCTGCTCGAGTGCACGGCCGAGATGCTGCGCACGACCTCGTACCGGTCGGTCAAGGTCATCGACATCGCCCGCGAGGCGGGCACGTCGCCGGCGACCTTCTACCAGTACTTCGCCGACGTCGAGGCCGCGATCCTGGTGCTGGCCCAGGAGATGGCGCTCGACGGCCAGCGGCTCGTCCGGCTGGTGGCCGAGGGCACGTGGGCGGGCAAGGCCGGCTACCAGACCGCGCTCGACCTGACCGACGCCTTCTTCGACTTCTGGGACCTGCACCGCCCGGTGCTGCGGGTCGTCGACCTCTCGACCGAGGAGGGCGACCGGCGGTTCCGCAACATCCGGGTCCGGCTGCTCAACGCGGTCACGATCGAGCTCGCCCGGGTGATCGCCGGCCTCCAGGAGCAGGGAAAGAACCTCGGCGTCGAGCCGATGGCCCAGGCCGGGACCCTGGTCACGACCCTCGCCAACGTGGCGGCCCACCACTACGGCTTCGAGTTCTGGGGCATCCGCACCGCGGACGTGCGCGTCTCTGTCGCCCGCCAGGTGTACTGGGGCACGACGGGCCAGCGCCCGCCCACCCCCGCCGGCTGACCGCTTACTGACCGGTCCGACAGTGGCGCGCAGGGCACGAATCGTGCTGAAGTAGACGCGCGAGATTGCCTGTGATTCCAGGGCACGCCGGGGAAGGTCAAGGAGGAGCAGCGTGGGGGCCAGCGAGGCCGACGGAGCTGTCGCGTTCGGCATCCAACTGCCGGTCCAGGCCCAGTCGACGCTGTTCGCCGAGCGCTGGGAGGCCCGGGCGGGTGCCGACGAGCTTGGGTCGGTCGCCAGGGTCGCCGAGCACGCCGGCTTCGCCTACGTCGCCGCGTGCGACCACGTGGCGATCCCCAAGGAGCGGGCCGACGCCATGTCGACCACCTGGTACGACTGCGTGGCCACGCTGGCCTACCTGGCGGCGCTGACGCACCGCATCCACCTGCTCAGCCACGTCTACGTGCTGCCCTATCGCCACCCGCTGACCGTGGCCAAGCAGTGGATGACGCTCGACGCCCTGTCCGCCGGCCGGGCGATCCTGGGCGTGGGCGCGGGCCACGTGGCGGGGGAGTTCGAGGCGCTCGGCGTCGACTTCCGGCGCCGGGGCGCCCTGCTCGACGAATCGATCGACGCCGTGCGCGCGGCGTTCGCCGGCGAGTACACGACGCACGAGGGCGACGCCTGGAGCTACGGCGAGGTCGGCCTGACCCCCCGGCCGATCCAGGCCAGCCCGCCGATCTGGGTGGGCGGGTCGTCGCCCGCGGCCCTGCGCCGGGCGGCCGAGCGGGGCGACGGCTGGCTGCCCGCCGGGCCACCCGAGGGCGGGATGTCGGCGGGGATCGCCCGGATCCACGAGCTGCGGGCCCGGGCCGGCCGGGCCGACGAGCCGTTCACGGTCGGGGCGCTGTCCGGCCCGCTGTACGTCGGGCTGCCCCGGTGGGACGTCGGGCGGGCCGTGCACGGGCCGCCGGAGCAGATCGCCTCGTTCCTGCGGGTGCTCGCCGGCTTCGGTGTCGACCAGATCCAGGTGGCGTTCCGCAGCCGCGACGTCCACGAGCTGTGCGACCAGCTCCGGGCGTTCGGCACCGACGTGGCGCCGCTGGTCAGACGAGGCTGAGGCCGCCGTCCACGACCAGCACCTGGCCGGTGACATAGCTGGCCTCGTCCGACAGCAGGAAGCAGGTGGCCGAGGCCACCTCCCAGCCGGTGCCCTGGCGGCCGAGGGGGATGTTCGTGCGGGCCCGGGACGGCCGGCCGCGGGTCGCGACGCGGCCGAGGGGCGTGTCGATGAGCCCCGGGGCCACGACGTTCGACCGGACGCCCCGGCGGGAGCCCTCCAGCGCCACGTGACGGCAGAGCCCGATGATCCCGGCCTTGGAGGCGTCGTAGGCGGGCAGGCGGCTGCCGGCCTGGAGGCCGGCCAGCGAGCTGATGAACACGAACGCCCCGCCCTCGCCCAGGCGGGGCAGCGCCTCCTTCGCCACCAGGAAGTGGCCCCGGAGGTTGACCGCGAACGTGGTGTCCCAGTCGGCGGCGGAGGTGCCCGCGAGGCCGCCGCCCCGCCCGATCCCCACGTTGAGGACGACGCCGTCGAGCCGCCCGCCGGCGTCGGCCGCCGCCGTGACGATTGCGGCGCAGTCCTCCTCCGAGCGCACGTCGCCGACCACGACCGTGGCCTCGCCGCCGGCCTCGCGGACGAGTGCGGCGGTGTCGTCGGCCGCGCCCCGGTCGCGGTCGGCGCAGACGACGGTCGCGCCCTCGCGGGCCGCGGTGACCGCGATGGCCCGCCCGTTGCCGATCGGCGGGTCGTCCTCGTCGCTCGGCTGGGTGCCGGCACCCACGACCAGCACGACCCGGCCGGCGAGCCGGTCGCTGCTCACCCGCCGCCCTCGGCGCCCGCGTCGCCGGCCAGCACGGCCGCGGCGGCCACCTCCGGCTCGACCTGCACCCCGAGCGAGTTCAGCGTGAACGCGACCAGGTGGTAGTGCCCGACCAGCATCGGCAGCTCGATCATCTGGCGCTCGTCGTAGCGCCCGGCCAGCGCGGCCCAGGTGGCGTCGGACACGCACGCGTCGGCGTGCAGCTCGTCCGCGGCCCGCAGCAGGGTGGCGTCGAACGCGTCCCATCCGGGGGCGTCCGGTCCCTCGCGCACGCGGCCGATCTCGTCGTCGCCGAGACCGACCTGGCGGGCGATGCGCACGTGCTGGGCCCACTCGTACGCGGAGCGGCAGTGCCAGCCGGTGCGCAGGATCAGCAGCTCGCGGTCGCGCTCGGGGATCTTCCCGGCGAGCAGCTTGCCGCCGAAGGGCAGCCAGCGCCGGAACAGCCCGGGGTGGCGGACGAAGGTGGCGAAGATGTTGGACGCCCCGCCGCCCCGGACGGGGCCCGCCTGGCCCAGCAGATCGCGGGCCACCTCGTCCAGTTCGTCGTCGCGGAGCGGGGCGATGCGGGGCGCCGCCGGCCGGGCGGGCCCGCCGTCGTGGTCGGATGCCGACATGGCCCGGCAAGCTACTGCCTCCAGGTCCACGACAGGGAAGGTCCGTGATGATCCGCCTCACCGCCATGCTGCGCCGCAACCCCGCGCTCGACGCCGCCGAGTTCCACGCCCACTGGCGGGACGTGCACGCCGCCAAGATCCTCTCGGTGCCCGGCATCGGCGACCGGGTCGCCCGCTACGAGCAGCACCCCCGGTTGGCCGACGCCGCCGGACGGTGGACGGGCAGCGAGGGGTTCGACGGCGTGACGGTCCAGTGGTACCGCAGCCTCGACGACTTCGGCGCCATGGTCGCCGACGCCGAGTACCAGCGGATCGTCGGGCCCGACGAGCGCCACCTGCTCGACCTGGCTGGGAGCGTGTACCTCCTCACCGACGAGCCCCGGCTGGTCATCGGCTGAGCAGCCCCGGGACCGCCCCGCCCGAGACGGCCCCGGAGCGCCCCGGGGGGACTGCGCCGCGTGGCGGCGCCGCCATGTGTTCGGAGCGGGCGCCCGTGCCGGATGGCGGGGACCCGCCGGAGGGCTACGGTCGGCGGGATGATGGATCTCGCCACCGCCGCCGTCGAGGGTGCGCTCGCGGCGGGCGCCGACTACGCGGACGCCCGGGTCATGCTGGTCCGCCAGGAGTCGATGGCGGCCCGCAACGGCGTGGTCGAGGACATGACCCAGACGGAGACCGCGGGCGTCGGCGTGCGGGCGCTGATCGGGTCGTCGTGGGGGTTCCAGGCCACGCCGACGCTGACGGCCGCCGCGGCCCGCAGCGCCGGTGAGGGCGCGGCGGCGGTCGCCAAGGCGTCGGCCCGGGTGCCCGGTCCCCGGCTCGATCTGTCGGCGGCGCCGGTGGTCGAGGACCGCTGGACGTCGCACTGGGTCGAGCACCCGCTCGACGACGTCAGCCTGGCCGACCGCGCCGATCTGCTGGTGGCGGCGACGCAGGCGGCGACGGATGCCGGCGTCCCGCTGGCCCAGGCGGCCGAGCGGATCTGGGACACCGAGAAGTGGTTCGCGTCCAGCGAGGGCAGCCGCATCGAGCAGCGCATCGTCGAGTGCGGCGCGGTCGTCGACGCCACGGCCATCGGCGACGGCGAGACGCAGCGCCGCTCCTACCCGGGCGTCCGGGGCCAGTACGGCACCCAGGGCTGGGAGCTGGTGCGGGGCCTCGACCTGGTGGCCAACGCGGCCCGCTGCGCGGAGGAGGCGACGGCCCTGCTGTCGGCGCCGGTCTGCCCGCCGGGCGTGACGACGCTGGTGCTGGCGGCCGACCAGGTGGCGCTCCAGATCCACGAGTCGGTCGGCCATGCGGTCGAGCTCGACCGGATCCTGGGCTGGGAGGCGGCGTTCGCCGGCACGAGCTGGCTCGACCCGACCAAGCTGGGCCAGCTCCGCTTCGGCAGCGAGCTGATGCAGATCACGGCCGACGCCACGCTGCCCGGCGCGATGGGCAGCTTCGGCTACGACGACGAGGGCGTGGCGGCCCAGTCGGTGGACATCGTGCGGGACGGCCGCTGGGTCGGCGTCCTGTCGGGCCGCGACTCGGCGCCCCAGGTCGGCCTGGTGTCGGGCGGCATGGTCCGGGCCGACGGCCCGGCGAGGCTGCCGATGGTCCGGATGACCAACGTCGGCCTGCTCCCGGGCGACAGCTCGCTGGAGGAGATGATCGCCGGCACCGACGAGGGCATCTACATGCAGACCAACCGCTCATGGTCGATCGACGACCGGCGGCTGAACTTCCAGTTCGGCTGCGAGGTCGGCTGGGAGATCAAGGACGGCGTGCTGGGCAGGATGCTGAAGAATCCGACGTACACGGGCATCGGGCCGAGCTTTTGGGGCTCGCTGGACGCGGTCGGGGCGCGGACGAGTGGCAGGTCTGGGGCCTGTCCAACTGCGGTAAGGGCCAGCCGCTCCAGGTCGGCCACACGGGCCACCACGCGGCTCCGTGCCGCTTCCGCAACGTGCGGGTCGGGGTGCATTGATGGCCCGATAGGGCAGAGATCGGGGGTCGCGAGGCAAGATTCCGGCCGCCGATGCCCGCGGACCGCCGCCAGCGTGTAAGAACACGTGGTGGCGTCGACGCGAGCGATCGTGGAGGCGGTCCGGGGATGAAGGCGACCGGTGAGGACCGCGCGGAGCGAGGCGCGGCGACGCGTGCCCGTCCGCCGGTCGACGCCCACCGCGAGGAGGGCAGAACTTGCCGCGTCACGAGGCCGCATCTCCCGCGTCTACCTGGGCACGGAGGCCACCGGGTTCGTCCACCGCGGCGGGCAGAACAGAACCTCGGTCGACGTCGTCGGCGTGACCCGGCGGGGACGGTTCATGCTCGTGGAGGCCAAGGGCAGCAACATCGAGCATGGCCTGGAGCAGCTCGAAGCCACCGCGGCCCAGCTCGGTCCGGACAAGGTCGAGAGCTACCATCTGCTCGTGCCGGGCGAGGTCCGCGTGGGGCTGTCTGGCTGGCGGGTGCAGGGCTACTACCTCTACCAGGGTGAGACGCCCTACCTGATCAACGGGCAGCGCGTGAACGTCATCAGCGCAACATGAGCACCGAGGTGGAGGTCCGGTTCTGCACCAGTCCGGCGGCTGACCGGCATCCCCTGCCGGCGCTCGCTGGCCTGGTCGGTGTCGTGGCCGCCGAGAGCGGCGATGCGTTGCGCATCGACGGCTTCCGAGTCTTCGACGCGGAGACCGTTCGGCCGATCCACGACCTCCGGGATGGCCTCGCCGCGGATGAGGTGCTCGCCGCCCTCGAGCCCTGGGACGCTCCGGACCGCCGGATCTCGATCCGATCCGAGCTCACCGTGGCCACGGCGTCCGCAGACGGCGTTCTGACCGACCCACTGCGGGTACCCGTGTGGATCGAGAGCAGGGGCGGGCTCCGTCGGGGCCGCACTGGGGACTGGTGGACGGACGGCGATGCCGGTGTGTCGCTCGGCTCGGTGACCCCGTTCGTCTACGCCGAGGCCGAGGACGGCAGCCTTGTCGATCGACCGGACATCCGTATCAACGTTGCACGTCTCCAGAGCCTGGTCCGAGCCGCGATCGGTGCGCTGCAACCCGAGGTCGCGAGGGTCCATTCGGACTCAGGTGAGCCGTTCCCGTTCAATGCCCACCTCGCGTATCTTCGCGTCGCCGGACGGTGCCAGGCGTGACGTCGACCTGATCCGGACCCTGTTCACGGCCGGTCATCGAGTGCTGGAGCTGCCGCCGCTCGGCCTCGTCGGCGGCGATCTCCGCGCCTTCGTCTTCCATGAGTGGCGTACGTCCGAGCGCCGGGCCGATCTTCAGCGCGAGCTCGCGGACGCCGTGGCGTCGACGCCGTCAGGCCCGAGCGACGACGCCGTGCAGCGCGCGCTCGCCACCTGGTCCGCCCGGCAACGGACCGACGGCGCGGGCGCGATCGTCTCCGCAGGCGAGGCGCTCCTCAACGGCTTCGTGGACCGCTTCTACCTCTCGCTGCTCGCTTCCGACTGATCGGAATGCTGGTCGCTGTGGTAGCGAGAAGGCCGGCCGGCCGATGACCCTCGGAGCAGATCCCGCGTGATCGACGATCTCACCCACATCCCACCCGCGGTCGTCGAGTAGGCCCGCAGGCTCTCCGGCCTCGAACGGATCACGTACCTCTGGTCGCAGGTCGAGCCCGAGACCCGCCCTTACCTCGACCTGTTCGTTAAGGACGTCGTGGACGGGGACATGCCACCGCAGTCATGGGGTCGGCGCGGGGTGCTCGCCCCGGAGCTGTCGCTCAACGAGCTGGTCACCCGGTCCGTCGCCGAGGTCCTGGCCCCGCTCGGCGGCGACGCCCGCACGTCCTGGCAGCAGCGGCTGCGGCCCGTCGCCCGGCTCGTCCCGGCCGTCCGGCGGTGGATGGCGCACCGCCTGGCCATCGAGGCCCGGTTCGACTTCGAGGTCATGTCCCGGACCGAGGCCGTCGCGGCGCGGGCGGGGGTCGATCGCCGCGGGTTCTCGCCGGACGCCCTCGTGGCGTTGCGGGGCCTGGCCGAGGAGACCCGCACGGCCCGGCCGGGAGCAGGCGGCATCCCGGGCTTCCGGGGCCCGGAATCGCTCTACGAGTGACTCACGCCGGCCGGCCGACTCGGCTCGACAGCGCCTCCACCAGCGCCGGCAGCTCGCGGATCGACGCCAGCTCGTGGAACCCCTGGCTGGCGGCGTCGGCGTCCGGCACGTGCTCGAGCTCCCAGGTGTAGACGTAGGGGAGGTGAGCGGCGTGACCGCCGAGCGCCACCACCGGCAGCACGTCCGACCGCACCGAGTTGCCGATCATCAGGAACCGTTCGGGCTCGACCTCGGCGGCGGCCATGACCCGGCTGTAGGTGTCCTCGTCCTTCTCGGACACGATCTCCACCCGGTCGAAGCGGTCGGCGAGCCCCGATCCGGCGACCTTGGCCTCCTGGTGGAACAGATCGCCCTTGGTGACGACGATCATGCGCCGGCCGGTGGCGGCCAGGGCCTCGACGGTCTCCGCCACGCCGTCGAGCAGCTCGACCGGGTGTTCGAGCAGGCCCTTGCCCAGGTCGAGGATGGCGCTGATCTCCCGGCTCGTGACGCGGCCGTCGGTCAGCGTGATGGCGGTCTCGATGAGCGACAGCGTGTAGGCCTTGGCCCCGTAGCCGTAGATGGCCAGGTTGTCGCGCTCGGTGGACACGACCAGTTCGTCGATGCGCCCGCGGTCGTTCACGTACGGCGCCACCAGGGCGACGAACCGGGCGTGGGCGTCGACGAAGTGGCTCTCGCTGTGCCACAGCGTGTCGTCGCCGTCGAAGGCCACGACCTCGATGCCGCTTCCGGTGGCGTTCCTGGTGCCGTCGCCATTGGTGCTCACGGTGGCCTCGCAGATGCAGGGGGAGAGGCAGGGTAACCGCTGCCACACCGAACGCGTCGGCCCCCCAGCCCCGACTTTCGGTACGGTCGGCGGATGGTCGATGCCACCGAGCCGATCGCCGCCTGCGAGCGGGCGCTGGCCCTCCTGGGCGGGCGGGCCGAGGGGCTCGCCGCCGCCATCTGGGGGACCTCGTCGCTCACACGGTTCGCCAACAGCCGCATCCACCAGAACGTCACCGAGGACGTCCGCAGCGTGACGCTCACGGTCGCGACCTGCAGGACGCACCGCCCGGGCGGCCACCACCCGGACCGACGAGGCCGGCCTCGCCGACCTGGTCGAGCGGGTCCTGGCCGCCGCCGCGCTGCGCCCGGCCGACCCGGACTTCCCGGGGTTCGCCCCGCCGGCGGAGGTCCCGGCGGTCGAGCACTGGGACGACGCAACCGCCGGTGCGACGCCCGACCAGCGGGCCGCGGTGGTCGCCGGGTTCGTGGAGGCGGCGGGCGGGCTGGAGACGGCGGGCTACTGCTCGACGAGCGCGTCCACGCACGTCCTGATCTCGACCACCGGCCAGCGCGCGGTCGGCCGCTCGTCCGAGGCCCAGATCGACGGCATCGCCCGGGCGCGAGCCGGGCCGGAGGCGGGGGCGGAGGTCGACCCGCCGGCGGACGGCTACGCCCAGCGGACGTCGCCCCGCCTGGCCGACCTCGACGGCGCCGCCAGCGGCGCCCAGGCGGCGGCCAAGGCGCGGGGTGGCCGCGACCCGGTGGAGCTGGAGCCCGGCAGCTACGAGGTGATCCTGGAGCCCCGCGTGGTGGCCCAGGTGTTGCTGTTCCCGGTGTTCTACGGGTTCAACGGCAAGGCGCACGCCGAGGGCACATCGTTCGCACACCTGGGCGAGCCCCAGTGGGACGAGGCGCTGGATGTCTGGGACGATGCCACCGACCCGCGGGCACTGGGCGAGCCGTTCGACGTCGAGGGCACGCCCCGCCGCCGCCTGGACCTGGTCCGTGCGGGTGTCACCGTCGGCCTTGCTCACGACCGCCGCTCGGCCCGCCTGGCGGGCACGGAGTCGACCGGCAGCTCGGTCGGCATGGAGTCGTTCGGCGGCGTCCCGACCCACGTGTTCCTGGCCCCGTCGGGCGTGGGCGAGGCCGGCCGGCAGGCCGTAGCGGCGGACGACATCGTGGCCGCGGTCGGCCGGGGGCTGCTGGTGACCGACTACTGGTACAACCGCATCCTCGACCCCAAGACCCAGGTGGTGACCGGCCTGACCCGCAACGGCCTGTTCCTCGTCGAGGACGGCGAGATCCGGGCCCCGATCCAGAACCTGCGCTACACACAGGGCGTGGTCGCCGCCTTCGGGCCGGGCAAGGTCCGGGCCATCGGCGACGACGCCCAGCTGGTCGGGTCGGAGGCCAGCGTGATGCACGTCCCGACGGTCCACCTGGCGGGCTGGTCGTTCACGGGCAACGCCCGGGGCTGACGATGGTCGCGTCGCCGCCGCCTACCGGTCCCGGCGCCCGACCTTGATTGTCATACCCCCTCGGTAACGTCGGGCCAATGAGCGATGCCTCCGAACCCGACCCGCCCGCCGCCCCGGTACGTGCCGGCCTGGTGGTGAGCGACGACGGCCACCCCCGCTGCGCGTGGGGCGCCAGCGATCCGCTGTACGTGAGCTACCACGATGACGAGTGGGGCCGGCCGCTGCGCGACGAGCAGAGGCTGTTCGAGCTGCTGTGCCTCGAGGCGTTCCAGTCCGGGCTGTCGTGGCTGACGATCCTGCGCAAACGCCCGGCCTTCCGGGCCGCGTTCGAGCAGTTCGACCCCGAGCAGGTCGCCGCCTACGGCGAGCCCGCCGTCGCCCGCCTGATGTCCGACGCGGGCATCGTCCGCAACCGGGCCAAGGTCGACGCCGCCATCGCCAACGCCAGGGGAGTGGTCGGCCTGCACGACGCGGGCACGAGCCTGGTCGACGTCGTCTTCGCCCACGCACCGCCGCCCGAGGAGCGCCCGTCGGCCGGCCGCTTCGCATCGCTGAGCGAGATCCCGAGCGCCACCCCGTCGTCCCGGGCCCTGGCGGCCGACCTGCGAGGCCGAGGCTTCCGGTTCGTCGGACCGGTGGTCGCCTACGCCCTCATGCAGTCGGCCGGGGTCGTCGACGACCACCTGACGGGCTGCTGGGTCGCCGGCGCCGCGGCCGACGCCGGGGTCGGCCGGTGAGCGCTACCAGAGCAGGTCGGTGTAGCGGTCGGTCCCGGGCATGGTCGGGATGAACGGCGATGCCCACCGCACGACACCCGCACCCGAGGCGGCCACCCGGTCGGCATAGCCGCGGACCTCCGGCCACCACCCACCGGTCGGCTCGGTCCCACCGCTGTCCCCGGTGCCCGTGGGCTCGGCGTCGGCGAACCACAGTTGCAGCTCGCGGCGTTCGACCCCGTCCGTGCCGGGTTGGGTCACGGGCGCGCCCGGCGGCAGGGGCACGCCCCGGAAGCTCAGCACCAGCGCCACGGGCGAGCCCGGCGTCAGCTCGGGTCGGGGTGGGCGGGGCGCGTCCTCGTCGTCGTGTCTCTCGACGACGACCGCGGCCAGGCCCCGGAACGGGTGGTCGAGCGCCAGCTCGGCGGGGACGCCGTCCGGGTCCCGGGACTCGGCGCCCTTGTAGATGTACAGCAGCGTGTGGATGTGGTCGCGCTCGGGGAACATGCGGCCGTGGTCGTGGAGCCAGTGGACCTGCCGGGTCGACCAGTCGGTGTTCTCCCGGAACCTGCCCTTGAGGGTCCAGTACAGCGCGAGGTACGAGCCGAGCCGGTCGTCGCCGAACAGGGGCTCGCCGCCGCCGATGCGCAGGTCCTTGAGGTCCCGGGTGCACACCCAGCGCCTTCCGGCGAAGTACCAGGGGCCGATCATGCAGCCGGCGTAGAAGTGGTCCCGCTCGTACCAGCGGTTGTACGCGACCTCGTGGCCCCGGTGGGGCTCGACGAGCGTGAACAGCGCGCTCCCGAGCCTGACCTCGCCGCCAAGGTCGGCGTCCTCGGGTTGACCGGCCGCGGGATCGGGGGCTGGGACGCCCGATCCCGCGGCCAGACTCTCGGAGCTCACGCGTCGATTCCGAAACGGGTGAGCCCGAAGGCCTCGATGGCATTGCCCCGCAGCAGTTTGTACGTCTCGCCGGCATCTAGGCCAGCTGCGGCGCAGATGTCGGTCGCCACCTTCTTGGAATGGGGGAACGTCGAGTCCGCGTGCGGGTAGTCGGTCTCGAAGCAGATCTGGTCGATGCCGATCGCGTCCCGGTTCCGGAGGCCGGTCTCGTCGTCGAAGATGCAGCCGTAGACCCGGCCCGGCAGGTAGCTGGTCGGCGGGTGGGGCAGCGACGTGCCGAAGCTGTTGTCCGACCGCTCGGCCCACAGCTTGTCGGCGCGTTCGAGGACGTACGGCATCCAGCCGACCTGGCCCTCCGAGTACGCGATCTTGAGGGTCGGGAACCGGTCCAGCGTTCCCGAGAAGATGTAGTCCAGCAGCGAGCCCATGGCGTTCTGGAACGTCAGCGTCGACGACACGATGAACGGCGCGTCGGGTGACGTCGCCGGCATCCGGGACGACGAGCCGATGTGCATGCACACGACCGTCTCAGTCTCCTGGCACGCGGCGAAGAACGGGTCCCAATGGCCCGAGTGGATCGACGGCAGGCCGAGCGGGTGCGGGTTCTCCGAGAATGTGACCGCGAAGGCACCGCGGGACGCCGAGCGCCGCACTTCCGCGGCGGCGAGCTCGGCGTCCCACAGCGGGATCATCGTGAGTGGGATGAGCCGACCCTTCCCGGCGCCGGCGCACCACTCATCGATCATCCAGTCGTTGTATGCCTTCACGCAGGCGAGCGCGAGATCCGGGTCGCCACCCTCCCGCTTGACCCCCTGCTCGTAGAACGTCTGCCCACAGAACCGGGGCAGCGTGTTCGGGAAGCAGATCGATGCGTCGACGTGGTTGGCGTCCATATCGGCCAGCCGGTCCGCCTGGATCCAGCACCCGGGACGGATCTCGTCGTAGGTGGTCGGCGTGACGTCGAGGTCGTCGAAGCCCACGGCAGCCGACAGCTTGGGGAACGGGTAGACGAGCTGGTCGTACAGCCACCAGTCGCACCACTCCCCGTCGGCCACGCCCTTCTCGTACGAGAACACGCCGCCGGCGAAGCTGAACCTCGCCCGGTCCCGCACGACCCGCGGCCCCACGTCCCGGTACCTGGCGGGCAGCCGCGAGCTCCACAGGTCGGGCGGCTCGACCACGTGGTCGTCGACCGAGATGATCCGCGGGATCTCCGCCACTGGCTCGGGCATGCCCCGACTCTAGAACGCGTTCTAGTAGTGCGCCATCGTCTAGGCCACCCCCCGGCTGGTCGCCCGTGCGTGCACCACCATCACGCGCGGCGCCCCCGGTATGGCCCGGGCGAAGATCAGCTCGGCCCGGACCGCCAGCTCGACCTCCACCTGGTCGCCCGCGACCGTCACCTCCGGTCGACCGTCGACCAGCGGCGCCAGCTCGTCGGCAGCCACGACGTGGTCGACGACGTCCTGGGCGCGCGCCGGGTCGATCGCGAACCGGTTCGACCCCAGCCCCCGGGGATCGTCCGCCGCTGCGGTGGTCGCGTCGTTCGCCGCCGCGGCGGCCAGATCCACGGCCTGCCGCTGCCGCAGCAGCACCAGAGACATGTCGATCGCGATCGAGGCCATGACGAGCACCACCAGCAGGGCCGCCGGCATGAGGATCAGCGTGCTCCCACGCTCACCGTCGGCAACCCGTAGACATCGGAAGGCAGATGAATCACTCAAGAGGTCATGAGCGTAGCGCGCCGGCGGGTGGGCGCGAACACGTGCCGGGAAGATTCGGGAGCCTCGGGCGCATTAGTCCTTCCGATGGGCACCGACCGCCGCGCCGCTGTGCCCGCGGCGCCGTGCTGTGCACGGGAGTCGCCCACCTCACCGGCCTGTCGCTCGGCATGTCGTCGACGCTCGTGACGCTGCTCCTGATCGTGGCCGGGCGGCTGCTCGGTGGGCCCGTCGGCGTGGTGACCGTGGTGGCCTGTGTGGCGGTCGCGCCGTTCGTCGACGCAGCGATGGCCCTGCTCCCCGAGGTATCGGGTGCGGCGCCGGCCGCGACCTGCTACCTGCTCTCCGCTGTCACGCTCGGCGTCGGCGCGGCTCTGCTGATCGGGGCGGAGGCCGGAGCCGGGGCCGGCGAGGTGGTGATGCTCGGCGTCATGGACCGCTTCGATCTCGGCGTGGCCCGGGCCCGCATCCTGATCGAGGGCTCGTGGCTCGCAGTCGGTTGGGCCCTCGGCGGGCAGGTGGGCGTCGGGACGGCTGCGTGGGTCGTCGTGTTCCCGTACGTGTTGCGAGCCTGCCTCCGCGTCCTGCGGTTGCCGATCGGTACGGTGGTGTCGCCGGCACAGAACGTGGACTTGACGTCAGCTTCAGATATGTGATCAAGTGCACGTAGCTCGTCAACGATGACGTCTGCTTCGCGCCAGACCTGATCCCCTGGGGAGGGGTCAAAGGCTGCGGAGGCCGACAAGAGTCGGGCCGAGCGCCAATCCCATGCTGGGGGGCGCTCGGCCCGGCTTGCCCATCACAGCCGCGACGCAGCTCCCGCCACCCATTCAGTTACCTCGTCCGCGCGCGCCGCCGAGGCCGCCGGCTTGCCCGAAATTAGAACGCGTTCTAGTCTCGGCGCCGTGAGCGACGAATACCGGCTGCTGGTCGGTGGTGAGCGGCCCGGCGGCGGCCGGGGGACCTACGCCGTCGTCAACCCGGCCACCGAGGGGACCGTGGGGCTGGCGCCCGAGGCGTCCGTCGAGCAGGTCGGCGAGGCGGCCGCGGCCGCGGCCGACGCATTCTCCGCCTGGAGCCGGACACGCCCCGCCGAGCGGGCAGAGCTGCTCTCCCGGCTCGCCGACGTCCTCGACCGGCAGGCCGCCGAGCTCGTCCCCCTCGTGCAGGCCGAGACCGGGGCCACGCTGCGGGTCGCCCGCACGATGCAGGTGCCCCAGACCGTCGACCGGTTCCGGCGCTACGCGCGGGGGGCCGGCGAGCCGACGGCGCTGCCGCTGGCGCCCACCGAGATGCCCGCCACCGCCCTGGCGCCGGGCGGCCTGCTCGGCGCGGTGGTCGAGCGCCGGCCCGTGGGCGTCGTCGCCTGCATCACGCCCTACAACTTCCCCCTCGTCAACATGGCCGGGAAGGTCGGGCCCGCCCTGGCCATGGGCAACACCGTCGTCGTGAAGCCGGCGCCCCAGGACCCCCTGGCCGTCCTCCGCTTCGCCGACGCCGTGGTCGAGGCCGGCTTCCCGCCCGGCGTCGTCAACATCGTCACCGGCAGCGGGGCTGCGGTCGGCGAGGCGCTCGTCGCCGACCCGCGCGTCGACATGGTCAGCTTCACCGGCTCGACATCCGTCGGCCGCAGCATCGGCGCCGTCGCCGGCCGGGACATGAAGCGCCTGCTGCTCGAGCTGGGCGGCAAGGGCGCCGGCATCGTCTTCGACGACGCCGACGTCGCCGCCGCCGTCGGTGCGATCGCCAGCGTGTGGGCGTTCCACTCCGGCCAGATCTGCACCGCCCCGACCCGGGTCATCGCCCAGCGGGGCGTCCACGACCAGCTCGTGGCCGGGCTCCAGGCCGCCGCCGGTCGCCTCACCGTCGGCGACCCGCTGCGGCCCGAGACCGTCGTCGGGCCCGTCATCTCCGCCGCCCAGCGCGACCGCATCGAGGCGCACGTCCGGTCCGGTGTGGACGAGGGCGGCACCCTGCTCGCCGGCGGCGAGCGGCCGGACACCGAGACCGGGTTCTACGTGGCGCCGACCCTCGTCGCCGACGCCAAGCCCGAGATGCGGGTCGTGCAGGAGGAGATCTTCGGACCGGTCGTCGTCGTCCTCGCCTTCGACGACGAGGACGAGGCCGTCGCCCTGGCCAACGGCACCGACTTCGGCCTCAACGACTACGTGTTCACCGGCGACAGCGCCCGGGGCCTGCGGGTCGCCCGCCAGCTCCGCTCGGGCAGCGTCGCCCTCAACACGGCCCAGCAGAGCCCCGAGGCCGCGTTCGGCGGGTTCAAGCTCTCGGGCGTCGGGCGGGACCGCGGCAGCTTCGCACTCCACGCCTACAGCGAGCTGCAGTCGATCGTGTGGCCGGGATGAGGGGGACGACATGAAGGGCATCGTCTGGACCGGCCAGCTGGAGGTGCGCGACGACGTCGCCGTGCGTGACCCGCACCAGCACGAGGTCCGGGTCCGCATCGTGAACGCGGGCCTGTGCCACAGCGACGTGTCCGTGATCGACGGGACGATCCCCTTCCCGACCCCGGTCGTGCTCGGCCACGAGGGCGCCGGCATCGTCGAGGAGGTCGGCAGCGCGGTCACCAAGGTCGAGGTCGGCGACCACGTCGTCCTCACCACGCTCGGCAACTGCGGCCGCTGCGCCGCGTGCGACCGGGGCCAGCCGACCCACTGCCGCGACACGATGGGCCGCCTGAGCCGGCCGTTCACCGTCGGCGGCGACAAGGCCTTCAGCTTCGCCAACACCGGGGTGTTCACCGAGCAGGTCGTCGTGGCCGAGACGCAGGCCGTCGTCATCGACCCCGACGTGCCGCTCAGCGCGGCCTGCCTGATCGGCTGCGCGGTCGTGACCGGCGCCGGGGCGGTCCTCAACCGGGCCAAGGTCCAGCCGGGCCAGACCGTCGCCGTGATCGGGGCCGGGGGAATCGGCCAGTCGGCCATCCAGGCCGCCCGCATCGCCGCCGCCGGGCGGATCGTGGCCATCGACGCCAACCCGGACAAGGAGGCGGTGGCCCGCCGGTTCGGCGCCACCGATTTCGTCGACGCCTCCAGCACCGACGACCCGGTCGCCGCGGTCAAGGACCTCGGCCTGCCCACCGGGCTCGACCACGTCTTCGAGTGCGTCGGCCATCCGGCTCTGATCCGCCAGGGCGTCGCCCTGCTCGACTGGGGCGGCACGCTCACGCTGCTCGGCGTTCCCAAGCTCGGCACCGAGGCGAGCTTCGTGGTCAACGACCTCTACAACGACCGGTCGATCCTCGGCTGCCGCTACGGCTCGACGCGGCCCCACCACGACATCCCCCTGCTCGTCAGCTTCTACAAGGACGGCCGGCTGCTGCTCGACGAGATGGTGAGCCAGGTGTACCCGCTCGACCAGATCGGCCAGGCCCTCGACGACCTGCACCACGGCAAGCTCAACCGCGGGGTCCTCGCGGTCGGCGCCGAATAAGGAGAAGAGATGGAGTTCGGCGTCTTCGCCCAGCTGTTCGTCCCCCGCTTCGAGCGGGACGTCGATCCGCAGGCCGAGCACAAGCGCATCATGCGCAACATCGAGATCGCCAAGGCCGCCGACCGCACCGCCTTCAAGTACGTGTGGTGCCCGCAGCACCACTTCCTCGACGAGTACAGCCACATGCCCGGGCCGGAGGCGTTCCTCGGCTACTGCGCCGGCCAGACCGAGCGGGTCCACCTCGGCTCGGCGATCTTCAACATCACCCCGCCGGTCAACAAGCCGGCAGCGGGTGGCCGAGAACGTCGCCCTGCTCGACCACCTGACCGAACAACCGCTTCGAGTTCGGCACCGGCCGCGGCAGCTCGTCGACCACCGAGGTCCTCGGCTTCGACATCGCCGAGCGTCGACGAGACCAAGGCGATGTGGCGACGAGACGATCCGCGAGATCCCGAAGATGTGGAAGGACGGGCACCTACACCTACGAGGGCGAGCTACTTCCGCATGCCCGAGCGCAAGGTCTTCCCCAAGCCCTACGGCTCCGCTCACCCGGCCATGTGGGTGGCCGGCGGCAGCCCGCCGCACGTTCACCGAGGCCGGCGAGCTGGGCCTCGGCGTGTTCTGCTTCACCATCGGCCGCCCGAGCGAGCATCGAGCCCGCTGATCAGCGCGTACAAGGACGGCCATCGGCAGCGCCACGCCCGTCGGCGACTACGTCAACGACAACATCATGGTCGTCACCAACATGCTGTGCATGGAGGACCGGGAGCAAGGCGTTCGAGGTCGCCGTCAACATGGGCATGAACTACTACTCGACGCTGGCCTATCCACTGGCTCGACAACATCCCGAAGCCCGACGGACCTGCCCCGCGTGGCCCGAGCGGATCCCCGAGCCGACGCCCGAGCAGGTCGAGCAGCTGTCCGCCGAGGGCTATCATCGTCGTCGGCGACCCCGACGACTGCGCCCGGTCGGTGCAGCGCTGGGTGGACATGGGCTTCGACCAGCTCACGCTTCAGCCCCACGACCAACACCCTGTCGACGGACGGTCGTCATCGAGTCGATGGAGCTGTTCGGGCGCGAGGTCATCCCGGCGTTCGACACCGACCCGGAGCACTCGACCACCCGGTACCGGCGACTGGCGGCCGCAGCTACCACATGAGCGTGCCCCGCACGTTCAACATGGCCGACGTCTGGGAGATGGCGGCCGACGCCGTCCCGGAGCGGGAGGCGCTGGTGGTCGGCGCCCGCCGCCTGACGTACGCCGAGCTCGAGGACCGGGCCAACCGGCTCGCCCACCACCTCTCCGGCCTCGGCATCGGGCCGGGCGACCACGTGGCGCTCTACCTCGAGAACTCGACCGAGTACCTGGAGACGATGCTCGCCGCCTGGAAGCTGCGGGCTGTCACCGTCAACGTCAACCACCGATACGTGGCCGACGAGCTCGCCTACCTGCTCGACGACAGCGACGTGGTGGGCGTCGTCACCCAGCCGAGCCTGCTGCCGACAGTCGAGGCCGTGCTCGACCGCGTGCCGGCCGTGCGGTTCACGCTGGCCACCGGCGACGCCTACGACGCAGCGCTGGCCGCCGCCCCGGCGGACCGACCGGTGACGCCGGGCCGGGGCGACGACGACCTCTACATCATCTACACGGGCGGGACGACCGGACTGCCCAAGGGCGTCGTGTGGCGCCAGGTCGACGCGTTCTACGCATGCATGGGCGGCGGCGACCCCACCCGCCTTGAGGGCGCGGTCGAGCGGCCCGAGGAGTTGCCGGACCGGATCCTCGACAAGCCGGTCTGTTACCTGCCGCTGGCACCGATGATGCACGCCGCGGCGCAGTGGACGTCGTGTCGTAGTTCTTCGCCGGCTCCAAGGTCGTGCTCATGGAGGGCTCGCTCGACCCCGACGCCGTGTGGCGGACGATCGCCGCCGAGGGCGTCAACGTCATGACCGTGGTCGGTGACGCCGTGGTCCGGCCGCTGCTCGACGCGTGGGACCGCGCCGGCGGCTACGACGTCCCGTCGCTGTTCTCGTTCTCGAACGGCGGCGCCCCGATGTCGGCGGCCACCCGGACCCGCGTGTTCGCCACGCTGCCGCAGGTGATGGTGACCGACGGCTTCGGGTCGTCCGAGGCCGGCACCCAGGGCGCCATGCGCGTGGCGGCGGGCGCCGGATCGTCGGCCACCGGGCTCGTCCGCTTCGACCGGCCGACCAAGCCCACGATCGTCGTCGACCCCGACGGGAACGTGGTCGCGCCGGGCTCGGGGGTCGTCGGCCAGGTGCTGGCGGGCGGCCACCTACCGCTCGGCTACTACAACGACCCGGAGCGCACCGCCGCCACGTTCGTCGAGCGCGACGACGGGCGGTGGCTGGTCACCGGCGACATGGCCACGGTCGGCGCCGACGGGGCGATCGAGCTGCTCGGCCGCGGCTCGGTGTCGATCAACACGGGCGGCGAGAAGGTGTTCCCCGAGGAGGTCGAGGGCGTCCTCAAGGGTCACCCCGCCGTGTACGACTGCCTGGTCGTCGGCGTGCCGGACGACCGCTGGGGGGCTGCGGTCACCGCGGTGGTCGCGCCCGCGCCGGGCGCCGGCCCGACGTTGGTGGCGCTCGCCGACCACGTCAAGGCGTCACTGGCCGCCTACAAGGTGCCCAAGCACCTGGTGGTCGTCGAGCAGATCGTCCGCTCGCCCTCGGGCAAGGCCGACTACCGCTGGGCCCGCGCCGTGGCCGCGTCGGCGGTCACCGGGGCCGATCAGCCCTCGTAGCAGTAGGCGCGCCACTCGCCGGTGCGGCGGACCGGGCACAGTGCGCCCGCCGCCCGCAGCAGCCAGTCGAGCACCTCGTCGAGCGCGCTCGGGTCGGACGCGGCGCGGGCGGCCGCCCCGGCGTCGGTGCCGCCGGCCGGCACGACGACCAGGCCCCGGCGCGGGTGGTCCTGGCGCACGCGCCACCCCGCCGGCAGCGCGACGCCCCGCTCGGCCAGCGTCGCCACGGCCCGGGGACCCTGCGCGTGCTGGATCCCGGCGCTTGCCGGCTCGCGGCCCTGGGGCGGCGCCCACGTCGCCAAGGGGACTACCGGGCCTCGGCTGGCGAGCAGCGAGCTGAGCGCCGACCGGTCGGGCGGGGGCTCCTCCACGTCAAGGCCGGGGGAGAAGTTGACCCAGCCGGCGCCGGCGTCGACCATCGCCGCCATCCGAGCGACGACGGCGGCGCGGCGGTCCTGGTGGAACTCGACGAGTGTCGGCTCGCGGCGGGGCACGAGGACAAACCTACGCCCAGTAGTCTCGCCGGGTGGCGGTGACCGAGGATGACGTCGTCGCCGGCCCCGATCCCGACCCCGCCGACAACGACGACGCGCCCGCGGAGCCCGCCGGCGAGGGGGCGAGCGAGCGCCGGGACCGATGGCTGCTGGTGGCCGCGTTCGCGCTCGCCGTGCTGCCGCTCGCGGTGTCGGCGGTGAACATGGTCGTGTCGCACCGCTCGTACACGCCGGTGGGCGATCTCGCCGCCACCGAGCTGCTGACCCGGGACGTCGGGCACCGGTGGCTGGAGCTCGGCCCGTTCAGCCGGGACGGCTGGTTCCACCCGGGGCCGGCGCTGTTCTACGTGCTCGCCGGCCCCTACCGGGCCGCCGGTGGCTCGTCGGTGGGGCTGGCGCTCGGTGCGCTGGCGGTCAACGGCGCCTCGGTCGCGGGAATGGCGGGCGTGGCCAAGCGCCGCGCCGGGACCGCCGCGGCGCTGACCACGCTGCTCGGCTGCGCGCTGCTGCTGCGGGCGTTCGATCCCGACCAGGTGCGGGTCCCCTGGAACCCGTGGGTGACCGTCCTGCCCTACGGCCTGGTGCTGTTCCTCGCCTGGGCGATGACGGGCGGGGAGCGCTGGGCGCTGCCGGTCGCCGCGGGCGTGGCGACGTTCGTGGCCCAGACGCACGTCGGCTATGTCGCGCTGGCCGTGCCGCTGGTGGTGCTCGGCGCGGTGTGGCTCGTCGTCGTGCCGCCGCCGGGCGGGCGCCGGCGGCTGGTGGTCCCGGGGTTGGCGACGCTGGCGCTGCTGGTGCTCATGTGGCTGCCCCCCGTGTCGCAGCAGGTGCTCAACGGCACCGGCAACCTGGGTGTGACCCTGCGGTGGTTCCGGGACGGCGGGCCGTCGGGCGAACAGCCGGCGTCGTTCCGGGTCGGCTGGCGGGTGGTGAGCTCGCAGTACGGCCTGCCACCCGAGTGGCTGTTCGGCGCGCGTGACCCCGGCCCGACGCCGGAGCCGGCGGCGATCGGTCACCCGTTGCTGCCGATCCTGCTCGTGCTGGTGGCGGCGGCCGCGGTGGTCCTGTGGCGGCGAAAGGTGGCGGGCGGGCCCCAGCTGGCGGCGGTGTGGCTGGTGGCGTCGGTCGTCGGTGTCGTCGCCACCGCCCGGACGGTCGGCCCGGTCTACGCCTACCGCATGGGCTGGACGTGGGTGCTGGCCATGGTCGCAGGCGTGATCGTGGCGTGGGCGGCCTGGACGCTGGTGGCGGGGTGGCGGCCCGCGCTGGAACGCCGAGTGCTTGTGCCGGCCAGCGTCGTGGCGCTCGCCGTCCTGGCGGTCGCCACATCGGTCGGCCACGTGCGGGCCGGCGATCCGGACCCGGTCGCCACCGGGCGGATCCGCGAGCTCATGCCCCAGGTCACCGCGGCGATACCCGACGGGGACGGCCAGGTCGTGGTCGACGGCCCCACGTTCGGCGCCTCGTTCTACGCGGCGGGACTTCAGCTGGCGCTGGAGAAGGCCGGCTACGACGCCCGGATGCTCGGCAACACGACCGGTCCGGCCCGCGTGGCCGACGACGGGCCCCAACGGGCTCGGCTGCTCGTCACGACCGACATCGACATCGCCACCGCCCAGGACGACCCGACCCTGCGGCTGGTGGGCTACTCGGGCGACTACCCCCTGGACGAGCTGCGGGCCCGGGTGCCGGCCACACAGGCGCTCAACGAGGCCTTCAACGGCGGCCGGACCGACGACATCGACCAGATCGTCGACAATCCCCGCTTCGTCAGGCCGGATACCGCGGTCGCGGTGTTCGTCGTCCCGCCGGCATCGGCGCCGCCAGCCTGAGGACCGCCGGGTCACCTTCTAGGCTGCGCGCATGGACCTCCCCGAGGCACTCCGCGAAGCACTCGAGACCCAGGTCATCGAGCACGAACCGGGCCAGGCGGCGGTCGTGTTGCGCAACGCGGTCAGCGACCTGGGCGCCGCCGAGGTCACGGGCGGGCTGCTCGACAGCGCCGCGGTGGCGCTGCGGCGGATGGTGGCCGAGACCGACGAGGCCTACGAGCAGGTCGAACTGCTCGACCAGCTCGCGCTCGACGGCGCAGTGCCGGCCGACAACCTCGACATCCTCGCCCGCATGCTCACGCTCGCCGCCTCGACGGCCGGCGGCGTGCGGCCCCCGGTGGAGGACATCCTCGCCGAGCTGGGGGCCGAGCGGGCGCTGTTCGGCGCCTGGCTGACGTTGCTCGCGGTCGTTCGGGTGGTGTCGATGAGCCTGGAGCGCAGCGAGGCCGACCTCGTCGAGGAGATCGTGGCGGTCGTCGACACCTTCTGAACGACGATTCGGCCACCCGCCGGGCAACCTCTAGGATCTGACACATCGTCAGATCTCGGGGACCGCAACCCCGACCCGGAGGAGCGAGGAACGTCATGGGTCTGCTCGACGGCAAGGTCGCCATCGTCACGGGCGCCGGCCACGGCATCGGTCGGGGGCACGCCATGGAGCTGGCGCGCCAGGGCGCCCGGGTGGTCGTCAACGACCTGGGCGGTTCGGTCGGCGGCGAGGGGTCGTCGCGCGACGCGGACCTGACGGTCAAGGTCGTCGAGTCGCGGGGTGGCGTCGCCGTCGCCAACTACGAGGACGTCGCCGACCACGAGGGCGCCGAGCGTCTGATCGCCCAGGCGGTGGACACGTGGGGCCGGCTGGACATCCTCGTCAACAACGCAGGGATCGTCCGGGACGGCGCCATCTGGAACATGAGCCACGCCGACTTCGACGCGGTGATGCGCGTGCACGTGAAGGGCACGTGGAGCCCCTGCCACTGGGCGGCGAAGCACTGGCGGGCCCGGGCCAAGGCGGGCGAGACGTTCACCGGCCGGATCATCAACACGACGTCCGGCGCAGGGCTGGTCGGCAACTTCGGCCAGACCAACTACGCCACGGCCAAGGCCGCCATAGCCGGCCTCACCCAGACGCTGAGCCTGGAGCTCTACAAGCTGGGTGTGACCGTGAACGCGGTCGGCCCGGCTGGTGCGACCCGCATCACGGCGACGATGCCGGGTGCGCCGGCGGTCATCGAGCCGGACGACCTGGCCGAGGACGAGTTCAACCCGATGGACCCGGCCACGTCGTCACCGCTGGTCGCCTGGCTGGCGTCCGACGAGGCCCAGCACGTGACGGGGCAGGTGATCCGGGCGGTGGGGGAGAACATCGTGTGGATGCGGGGCTGGAGCGACGGCCCGAGCATCGGCAACGGCGGCGCCCGCTGGGACGCCACCACGCTGGGCACCCTCCTGAACACCGACGTGTTCGGCACCCGGACGCCCGGCTTGCGCTTCTGAGGTCACGCGAGCGACTACGGTCCGTGCCTCATGGGGGGACGCGAGGGCCGCGTCAACGGGGCTGGCCAGGCATATCTGCGTGACGTGCAGTACCGCGACAGCTCGCGGCTGGCCGCCCGCGCCCGCCTCCACGTCAAGTACGGCACGGCGCCGGTGGCCTGGTTCCCGTGGCTCGCGACGCAGGTGCCGTGGCCCCAGGAGGCCCGGGTCCTCGAGGTCGGATGCGGCGCCGGCTGGATGTGGTCGGAGGCCGCGGCCCGCCTGCCCGGCAACCTCGACCTGACGCTGACCGACCTGTCCGAGGGCATGGTCACCGAGGCGGTCGAGCGGGTGGGGACACTCGGCCGCTACCACCGCACGGTCGGCCGGGTGGCGGACGTCCAGGAGCTGCCGTTCGCTGCGGGTGTGTTCGACGTCGTCATGGCCAACTACGTGCTCCACCACGTGCCCGACGTCGGCCGGGCGCTCGGCGAGATGGCCCGGGTCCTGCGCCCGGGCGGCGCCGCGGTCGTGGCCTGCGTCGGCGACGGGCACCTGGCCGAGCTGCGACAGATCCGGCGCGAGGTGTTCGGCGACGCTTCGGCGACCGCCCTGGCCGACACGTTCGACGCCTCGGTCGGCGCCCGCGTGCTGCCGTCCCGGTTCGGCGAGGTCGAGTGGCGGGCCTACCCGGACCACCTCGACTGCCGCGACCCGGACGACGTGGTCGCGTACCTCGAGTCGACGCCGCCGGTCGAGAACGCCAGCGGCGCCGACCACCGCCGCGTGGTGGAGGCCGTGCACGCCCGCTTCGCCGAGGGAGGCGGGCGGCTCCGCGTGAGCAAGGACACCGGCCTGTTCCTGTGCCGCGTCCCCGCCGGCGCGCCCCGGACGCGGCAGGGGCGGCGCCCCAACGGCGCCGCCCCTGTGTGACCGGTCGCTCCCTAGCGGCGGCCGATCGGGTGATCTGGTCGGGTCCTCCTACAGGTAGCCCAGCTGGCGGGAGCACGCTGGCCATGCGCCCCAGCCGGAGCGAGCCTGCAGCCGCTGACCCATCAGGATCTGCGTCTCCCGGGAGTTCTCACTCGGTAGGCCCGTGCCACCGACGGCGCGCCACGTGCTGGCCGAGAACTGCAGGCCGCCGTAGTACCCGTTGCCGGTGTTGATCGACCAGTTGCCACCGGACTCGCAGTCGGCGAGTGCGTCCCACGTGGCGTAGCTCGACGGATCGCCCAGCCCGCCACCACTGTCCGGCGGCGCCGGCTCGGCCGGCGGGTCGGGCTCGGGAGGAGCCTCCGTGGTCGGAGGCGCCTCGGTGGTGGGAGGCGGCGGCGGTTCGGTCGGCGGCGGCGGTGGCGGCGCCGTGGTGGTCGTCGTCTGGGCGGCCCGCTTGGCCAGGGCCCGGGCCGCAGCGGCCGTGGACTCTGCCTCGCGCCGCTGCGCGATGAGCGACGTGGACCCGGCGGCCGCCTCGACCTGGTCGGTGCCGCCACCATCGGGAACGATGGCGTTGGCGATCACGACCGGACCGACCAGCAGAGCGAGACCGGCGACGCCGCCGATGATCGCCCGGCGGGCCGATGTGCGGCGCGACGAGTCGTCGGTACTGGGAGGGTGATCGGTGTCTGTCCGCTCCGGCTCGAACATCGGAGGCTTTCTCCTTCCGTCGGCGCGCGCGTCAAGGGCTTCGGTTCTGAGAGGGAGTGCAACCAGGGGCGCCCCAGCGCGTGCCGTCCTATGCGGTTGGTGCAAGGAGTTTGTCACGATCGACACAAATTCGCAACGTTGAGTGGCCGTCGGGTGCCCAGAGCGGTGCCCCCAGGCGACTTCCCCAGCGGAAGGATGTCCGCCACCGTAGATCGTTCGCGCGGTCTTGTGAAGCATCCTCCGGATCAAGATCTGACGGTCCGTCAGGTCTGCGCGAGACTGGCGAAGGTCCTGCTCAGGAGAGGAATCGGTGACGGTGACGGAGCGCAGTGAGGGAACCACGGAGACCGCCCGGCGGGGCCCGCTCGCCGGTGTCCGGGTGGTCGAGTGCTCGATGCTGGGACCCGGCGCGATCACCACCCACCTGGCCGATCTCGGAGCCGACGTCATCAAGGTCGAACCGCCCACGGGCGACTATGTCCGCGACATGACGTGGCCGATCGTCGAGGGCGTGTCGCTGATGCACCTGCACATCAGCCGGGGGAAGCGGTCGATCACACTCGACCTGCGCACCGAGGGCGGGCGGGCCACGTTCCTCGACCTGGTCCGGGGCGCCGACGCCGTCGTCGAGGCCATGCGCCCGGGCGGTATGGAGCGGCGGGGCCTGGGATACGCGGCGCTGCGCGAGGTGAACCCGGCGATCGTGTTCATCACGATCTCGGGCTACGGGATGACCGGCCCCTACAAGGACATGCCCAGCCACGGGGTGGCCTACGACACCTGGGCCGGGCTGGTCACGCCGGGGGTCGACGACGAGGGGTTCGCGTACATCCCCGAGCACCCGTCGATGGGCATCCACGCCGGCCCGCTGTTCGGGGCGCTCGGCATCCTCGCGGGGGTCATCCAGGCCCGCCAGACAGGCGAGGGTTGCCGCATGGAGATTGCCCAGTCGGACGCGGCCGCCGCCATGGACTGGTACCGGAGCGAGAGCTGGAAGGCCTACGAGCGCCCGCAGAGCGAGGTAACCGGCAACAAGTCCGACAACTACGAGCGCCGGGCCCCGGGAACGGCGGGCATGCGCCACGGCGTGCGCTACCAGATCTACGAGTCGGCGGACGGGTACGTGCTGTTCCAGGCGTCCGAGCGGGAGTTCTGGAAGAACTTCTGCGCCGGGGTCGATCGCCTCGACATGTTCGAGCGCTGGCCGGGCGCCGTCATCGCCGACCACGCGCCGGGCAACCGGGAGATGCAGGCCGAGCTGCGGGACATCTTCCGCACCCGCACCACGGCGGAGTGGATCGCGTTCGGCGGGCAGCACAACACGCCGATCGCCCCGGTGAACACGCCGCAGACCCTGGCGGCCGACCCCCAGTTCCAGGACAGGCTGCCGTTCCACCCGCGAGACGCCCTCGGGGCCGAGCAGCTGCCGTCGCCGATCAAGCTCATCGGGGAGGCGCTGCCGGTGCCGACCAAGGCGCCGACGGTGGGGGAGCACACCGAGACGATCCTGCGGGAGGTGCTGGCGTACGACGACGCGCGCGTCGCCACGCTGCGGGCGGAGGGCGCGCTGGGCTGACCGGCCTCCGCCCGGGGCAACGGCCTACGCGCGGCTCGCCTGCACCTCGTAGTAGTGCCAGACGTCGTCGATCGTCAGGGTCGGGTAGTCGAGCTGCTCGGGAAGCTCGACGCCGAGCTGTTCGAGGTGGACAGCCAGGTGGATGAACTCGAGCGAGTCGAAGCCGCAGTCGTCGACGAGGCGGGCCCCCGTGACGCCCGGGCAACCCAGAGGATCGCCCTTCTGTCCCTGGAAGCGGTCGCTATAGGGACCGCTTCCAGGGACAGAAACGCGAGGGGCGACCGACGGCGCCCGGCCGGTGCCGGTGACGTGGGTGCGGCGGGCTCCGGCTGCGTCGTCGGTAGGGTGCCGGGATGCGTGCCCGTCGGGCTGCCCGAAGTGGGCTGGTCGTGGTCGCCGCGCTGGCGGTCGTCCAGATGGGTGTGCTGCTGGTGCAGACCGTGGGGGGCGGTGAGGACGACGCAGCGGGCGCGGCCGTCGCGGCGGTGCCGGCGTTGTTGCGGTCGACGGCCGGGGCGGACCGCACCGTTCGGTCGTACGACGGGCTGGGGGCCTGGGTCGACCTGTTCGACCTGGCCGACCACACGGTCCGGCCCGACGACGTCGACGCGATGGCCGACGCCGGTGTGCGGACGCTCTACCTGCAGGCCGCTCGCGAGTCGACCACGGGCGATCCGTCGCCGCCGGGGGTGAGCGACCCGGGGCTCGTCGGCCGGTTTCTCGTGCGCGCCCACCAGCGGGGCCTGCGGGTGGTCGGGTGGTACGTGCCCCGGTTCGACGACGTGGACCGTGACCTGGCCCACCTGCGGGCGATCTCGTCGTTCGACGTTCTGGGCCACCGGTTCGACGGCGTCGCCGTCGACATCGAGTGGACCGAGTCTGTAACCGACCCGGCCGAGCGGTCGGCGCGGCTGGTGGACCTGTCCGAGCGGCTGCGCGCCGGCGTCGGGCACGACGCCGTCGGGGCGATCGTGGTGCCGTCCGTGCAGCTCGACGTGGTCAACCCGGGGTTCTGGCCGGGGTTTCCCTGGCGGCAGCTGGCGCCGCTGTACGACGCGTGGCTGCCCATGAACTACTGGACCGAGCGCACGGCGGCGTCGGGCTACCGGGACGCGGCGCGCTACACCGCCGAGAACCTCGACCGCCTGCGCACCGACGTCGGCGACGACGCCCCGATCCACGTGATCGGGGGCCTCGGGGCGGACCTCGGTGCCGGCGACCTCGACGCGTTCACGACCGCGCTCGACGACCACGGGGCGGTGGGCGCGTCGGTGTACGACTGGGCGACTCTGACCCCGGACGCTCGCCACCAGCTCGCCGACGCGTTCGGCGGGTGATCCCGTCTCAGGCGGTGCATGTCGCCTCCACGACCCGGGTGATGGCCTCGGCCACCTGCGTGCCGAGCAGCTCGGTGACCGTGGCCATGAGGTCGGGGAGCGCCGGGACCCCCGAGTAGAGCCAGCGGGCCCACATGCCGTCGTCCATCCAGGCGGCGAGGCCGGGCGTGAGGTCGAGCCACGGCAGGTCGATCGCCGCCGGGTCGGCGCGGAGGCAGGTCCACGTCCATCGCCTGGCCAGCGCGGCCGTGGCGGCCGCCAGCGTCGGCGCGTCGGGGACGGCCGGGGGGTCGGCGCGTGACGCCGCGGCGACCGCGGCGGCCGGATGGAGCGCCGCGACCTGTGGCCAGCGGAGGCGGCGGGATCTCGCTCCCGCGTCGACCGCGGCCTCGACGACCCGGTCGAGCCAGCACAGCGTCCACAGCTCGGCCGTCGTCGCCGGCGGGGGCGCCGTCGGCAGGCCCAGGGCCCGGCGGCACGCGTCCGCGACGACGCCCTCTGGTCGGTCGGGCAGGGGGACCACCCGGCGCCCGTCGGCCAGGATGCCGGCCGTGGCGCCACTGCGGTGGACGAGCATCGAGACCCGCACCGACGGGTCGTCGGGGTGCGACCGGGCGCGGCCGCTGTCGTCGAGACGGTGCGCCGAGCCCGAGCACGACACCCCGAGCGCCTGCCAGTGGGCGGGCGCCACCAGGCGCAGCAGGTAGTGCAACGGGTGCACGTCGTCGAGCGGGAACCAGGCCAGCTCGAGCCCGTCCGGAGGGCCGGTCGCCCGCAGGATGGCGCCGTCGACCTCGGCGTCCTCGAGGGCGACGAACGCCGCCTCGACGAGCGCCTGCAGTCGCCAGTTCTCGTCGGGGTCGCCCAGCGGGCGGCCGGGCGCGTCGCGGGGATCGACGTCGTTCCACAGGGACGGCGCCCGCCACGGGGCTGCGCCCCGGCGCGGACCGGCGTTGCGGCCGCCGCCGAGGCGAGGCGAGGACGAGGAGGGGCAGGGACGGGACGGGCACATGACGGCCTCCGGGCACAGATCGACCACCGTTCACAGCGGAGGTCACGTGCCAAACCGTCGGCCGGGGGACCACGAACCCGAATGCGCCAGAGGCTACTGCCGGGGTATGACAGTCAACGTCCGATCCCGGGAGACATCCTCTGGAGCCGGCAGGGGCGGGGAGTCCACGAAGCGGGCGAGGCCCGTCCGGCGACGTTCGGTCAGCAGCCGGGCGAGGCGGGCGTCGCTGGCCACGTAGGCGTCGAGGACGTCCCTGGGCAGCTCGTGGATGCGTTCGCGGTCGACCTCCACCGGCGTCAGGCCGACGACCCGGGCGATCGCCTTGAGCGAGCAGGAGATGCGGAGCACCCGGCCGACGTCGCCCCGGTACATGCGGTAGGCGTCGATGTGGCGGTGGGCGTGCCAGGTCGCCCGGTAGGCGCCCGTGTGCCCCCGCAGCGGGCCCCGGCTGAGCACGACCGTGGGGTCGGGCACCAGCACCAGCCCCAGCGGCACGCCGGCCGCGCCGGCCCGGTCGGCGAGGAACGGCAGGTCGAACGCGGCGCCGTTCCAGGTGGCCAGGATGCCGGGCGGCAGGTCGCGCAGCCGGGCGTCGAGCGCCGCGAGCAGGTCGGCCTCGGCGCCGCCGAAGACCTCGTCGCCGTCCGGCCCCGACAGCGCCGCCAGGACCACCGGCGAGACCGCCGGATCGAGTCCGTCGATCGTCGTGTCCGTCTCGATGTCGAGGCCGTAGACGGCGGCCGGCTCGCTCGTGTCCACCGGGCCCCAGCCTGTCAGCTGACGGCGAGCACCACGGCGATGTAGTGCGCCACGAACCCGACCAGCGTCGCCGTGTGGAAGATCTCGTGGTAGCCGAACGTCGCCGGGGCGGGGTCGGGGCGGCGCAGCGCATACACGAGCCCGCCGACGCTGTACGCGACGCCGCCGATCGCGATCAGGACCACGATCGCCACGCCGCCCTCGCGGGCCAGCGCCGGCAGCACGGCGATCGCCACCCAGCCGAGCGCCACGTAGAACGGGGTGTACAGCCAGGCCGGGGCGGACAGCCAGGCCACCCGGAAGACGATCCCGGCCAGGGCGCCCACCCACACCACCGCCAGCACCACCGTGCGGGCGGTGCCGTCCAGCAGGGCGACGCACAGCGGGGTGTAGGTCCCGGCGATCATCAGGAAGATGTTCGAGTGGTCGAGCCGCCGCAGGAGCGCCCGGGTCGAGGGCGTCCAGTGGCCGCGGTGGTACAGGGCGCTCACGCCGAAGAGGGTCGCCGTCGCCAGGGTGTACACGAGGCACGCCCAGCGCTCGGCGGCGTCGTCCGCGACCGCGAGCAGCAGGACCGTGCCCGTGACCAGCGACACCGGGAACGCGACGAGGTGCAGCATCCCCCGCAGGCGGGGCTTGGGCAGCAGCGCCTCGGCTCCGGCGGTCACGGGGGCATCCAGCGGCATCGGCTCACCGTACCGGGGCGCCGTCACCACGGGAGGGGTCGGCCGGCGGCGCGGCGGGCTAGAGGATCTGGCGGAGGAACTGGCGGGTGCGCTCCTCCGACGGGGCCTCGAAGAAGTGCTGCGGCGTGCCCTGCTCGACGATCTGGCCGTCGGCCATGAACATGACCCGGTCGGCCACCTCCCGCGCGAAGCCCATCTCGTGGGTGACGACCACCATCGTCATGCCCGAGCCGGCCAGCTCGCGCATCACGTCGAGCACCTCCGCGATCATCTCCGGGTCGAGCGCGGACGTGGGCTCGTCGAACAGCATGACCTTGGGCTGCATCGCCAGCGCCCGGGCGATCGCCACGCGCTGCTGCTGGCCGCCCGACAGCTGGCCCGGGTACTTGGACGCCTGCTCGGGGATCTGGACCCGCTCGAGCATCTCCCTCGCCACCGTCTCGGACCTCGCCTTGGGCCAGCGGCGGACCTTGCGGGGGCCGAGCGTCACGTTGTCGAGCACCGTGAGGTGGGGGAACAGGTTGAACTGCTGGAACACCATCCCCACCTCGCGCCGCACCTCGGCGATGTTGCGCACGTCGTTCGTCAGCTCGATGCCGTCGACCACGATGCGACCCCGGTCGTGCTCCTCCAGGCGGTTGATGCAGCGGATCAGGGTCGACTTGCCGGATCCCGACGGCCCGATCACGACCACGACCTCGCGGTGGCCGACCGTCAGATCGATGCCGCGCAGGGCCTGGAATCGGCCGAACCACTTCTCGACCGCCTCGCACTCGATCATCGGCGCCTGGTCCGGGGCCTCGTCGACCGACGTCGTGCCGGCGCTCACTGGTGCACCCGTCGGGGTGCACGCAGTGAGCGATCGGCACTTCGTGCCGACGAACGCACTGTGCTGATGATTCGCTCGCTGCGCTCGCTCATCGCTCACCCACCCCCAGGCGGCGCTCCAGCCGCCGGCTCTCCCGGGACATCGTCGAGCACGCCGCCCAGAACAGGAACCCGACGAAGACCAGCGTCATGACCTGGAACTGCGGGCCCTGGAACCCCGGCTGCGTCGCCGCTCGACGGGCCACGCCGATCAGCTCGACGAAGCCCACGATCGCCAGCAGCGACGTGTCCTTGAACAGGCTGATGAACTGCCCGACCATCGCCGGGATCACCGCCCGCAGCGCCTGCGGCAGCACGATCAGGCGCAGCACCTGGAGCGGGCGCAGCCCGATGGCCTGGGCCGCCTCCACCTGGCCGCCGGGGACCGCGGCCAACCCGCCCCGGACGATCTCGGCGATGTAGGCCGCCTCGAACAGCGTGATGGCGATGATCGCCCGGACCAGGAAGCTCGGCGGCGAGACCGTGGTGGGGAACAGGAAGCCGATCATGTACTGGCCCACGAACAGCAGCGTGACCAGGGGGACCGCCCGCACACCCTCGATGTAGCCGACCGCCACCACCCGGATGCCCGGCAGCGACGAGCGGCGGCCGATCGCCAGGACGAGGCCCAGCGGGAACGCCAGCGCGATGCCCGCCACCGTGGCGGCCAGGGCGAGCTGGAGGCCGCCCCAGTCGTCCCAGCCGACACCGTTCGGCCCGGTGGTGATGACCTGGAGGGCGGCGAACGCGCCGAGCACCGCCACCAGCCAGGTCCAGCGCCGCGCGCCCGCCGGCAGGCGGCGGCCGGCGATGGCGGCGAGCGTGAGGACGGCGATCACGCCGACCGTGAGGATCGCCGGGAGGGGCGTGCGGGTGAACGACAGGACCACGACGACCGCCAGCAGGAGGGGCCAGTAGCGCTGCGCCACCGTGCCGACCCGCCGTGCCCACGACACCCGGTGGTCCGGCTCTCCCGGCCCGGCCGGGGCCGCCTCCTCCGGCCGGCGGGTCGCCGCGCCCAGCGCCCCCGCCGCCACGCCCAGCGTCGCAGCCAGCACGTACAGGGCGACCCACAGGCGCCAGAGCTGGTCCTTCGGGTACAGGCCGACCATGAACAGGCGGAGGTTGGCCCGCACGATCTCCCAGTCGGACGTGACGAACACCCAGCGGGCCAGGCGGTAGGCGACCCAGCCGGCGACCACCAGCGTGACCAGCGTCAGCGCCGCGTTGAGCGGGGTCGACGCCAGGTTGGCCCGGACCCACTGGCGGGGCGTGACGGCGTGCGTCGGCGGCTCCGGCACCGGCGCCACCGGTTCGGCCAGGGCCTCGGTCGGGATCGGGACCGGGGCCGTCATGACCTACCCGCCAGGCGCAGCCTGCGGTTGACGGCGTTGGCCGCCAGCGAGATCGCCAGCGCGACGACCAGGTACAGGCCCATCACCACCAGGATCGTCTGGATCGCCGGCTTGCCCCCGCTGGCGATCACGGTGTTGGCCACGTACATCACCTCGGCGTACGCCACCGCCACGCCCAGCGACGTGTTCTTCGTGAGGTTGAGGTACTGGTTGATCGTCGGCGGCAGTGCGATGCGGAAGGACTGTGGCAGCACCACGTAGCGCAGCCGTTGGCTCGGGCGCAGGCCGATCGCGGTCGCCGCCTCGGTCTGGCCCGCCGGGACCGCCAGGATCGAGCCCCGCACGATCTCCGCCACGTGCGTCGACGTGTACAGGACCAGGCCCACCAGCACCGACACGAACGGGAGTCCCATCGCCGTGCCGCCCTCGATCGAGCGGCCGACCACCTCGGGGCGGGACAGGACCACGGGGGCGTCCAGGGCGAACCACGCCGTGACCGCCACGACCGCGAACAGGCCCATGCCCCACGCCCAGCGGCGCGCCGGGCGTCCCGTTGCCGCCTCCCGCCGGTCGCGCCAGCGCATCACCGCCACCGCCCCGACCGCCGCCAGCGCCAGCACCGCCAGGTACAGGCCCCCGAACCCGTCGCCCCTCGGCACCGCGACGCCGATCTCCCGCACGCTCAGGACTGCGACGCCGTCGATCCGCGTCGCGTCCTCGATCGGGGGCAGGGTCGCCAGGGCCGCCGAGTTCACGAAGATGATCACGAGCAGCGGCGGCACGTTGCGGACCGCCTCGACATAGACCCCGGCCACCCGGCGCAGCAGCCAGTTGCCCGACAGCCGGGCCACCGCCACGAGCGTGCCCAGGATCGTGGTCAGCACGATGCCGACCAGCGCCACCACGATCGTGTTGTGCAGGCCGACCAGCAGCGCCTCCCGGATCGTGCCGCTCGGGCTGAAGTCGCTGTAGGCGATGCCGAACCCGGCCTGCTGGTCGAGGAAGTCGAACGACGTGTCGATCCCGAGCGCCCGCTGGTTGGACTCGAGGTTGTCGTACAGATAGGCGACGAACCCCACGACTGCGGCGACGACCGCCACCTGGGCGAGCACGCGCAGGATGCGCACGTCGCGCCACGGCGGCGGTCGCCCGGAGCCCCCGCCGCCAGCGGGGGCCCCGGTTGCGGTCGTCGTGGTGGCGCTCAGCGGTAGGGCGGGGCGTAGAGCAGGCCGCCGTCCTGCCACTGGGCGTTGAGGCCCCGCTCCAGGCCGAGCGGCGTCGACGGGCCGACCGTGCGGTCGTAGATCTCGCCGTAGTTGCCGACCGCGGCGATGATCGTGGCGGCGAAGTCGGCGTCGAGGCCCAGCCCGGGGTCGAACGGAGCCGGCTCGGCCTCCGGGTCGTCCGGGTTCGGGATCGGCTGGCCGAGGAACCGCAGCACGTCGTTGCTCGGGTCGCTCTTGCGCTGCTCGACGTTCTCGCTGGTGATGCCGTACTCCTCGGCCTGGATGGTGGCGATGACCGCCCAGTCGACCACCGACGCCCACTCGTCGTCACCGTCGCGCACGGCCGGCCCGAGCGGCTCCTTGGAGAACGTCTCGTCGAAGATCACCAGCGACCCGGGGCCACCCTGGTCGGCCGGGTACGCCGAGCGAACGCCCGCCAGCTGGGACTTGTCGCTCGTCCAGCCGTCGCACTGCCCGGCCGAGAACGCGGCCTGGATCTGGTTGGGGTCGTCGAACGTCAGCGGCGTGTAGGTCAGCCCCGCCGCCGCGAACCGGGTCGCCAGGTTCAGCTCGGTGGTCGTGCCCCGAAGCACGCAGATCGTCGTCCCGTTCATCGCGTCGACCGACGAGAAGCCCGACGACGACTTCACCATCATCCCCTGGCCGTCGTAGAACGTCGTCGTCAGGAACGTCGCCCCGTCGCCGCCGTCACGGCTGGCGGTGCGGGTCGTGTTGCGGATCAGCACGTCGATCTCGCCCGCCGCCAGCGCGGTGAACCGCTGGTCGGCCGTGAGCGGCGTGTACTCGACCGCCTCGGGATCGCCGAGCACGGCCGCGGCCACGACCTTGCAGAACTCGATGTCGAAGCCGGAGTAGTTGCCCTCGGAGTCGACGAGCCCGAAGCCCGGGACCGCCTCGTTCACCCCGCAGTTGAGCTTGCCCCGGTCCTTGACCTTGGCGAGCGTCCCGCCGCCGTCCCCGCCCCCGTCCTGGCCCTCGGAGCCCGGCTGGCGGTCGCTGCTCGACTCGCCGCCGTCGTCGTCGCTGCACGCGGCAGCGAAGAGACCGAAGACGACTAGCAGCGCGGCCAACCGCCACGCTCGTACACCTCGCATGGGTAACCCCCTTGTCGGCAGCCGGACGAGACGGCTGCCGGCCGGCCCCATGCCCGCGTTGCCGTCTGTCCTGACTGGTTTGTCAGCGCAAACGACCCTAACGAACCCGCGGACCCCAGAGCGTGCGTTTCGCGTGGCGGTCGCGTATCAGCCCGGCAGAGTGCCGTCGAGCACCTGGGTGACCAGGGCGGCGACCGGGCTGCGCTCGGCCCGGGTCAGCGCCACGTGCCCGAACAGGGGGTGGCCCTTCAGCGTCTCGATCACCGAGGCGATGCCGTCGTGGCGCCCGACCCGGAGGTTGTCGCGCTGCGCGATGTCGTGGGTGAGCACGACCCGGCTGCCCTGGCCGAGGCGGCTGAGGGCGGTGAGCAGGACCGTGCGCTCCAGGTTCTGGGCCTCGTCGATCACCACGAAGCTGTCGGTCAGGTTGCGGCCCCGGATGTGGGTCAGCGGCAGCACCTCCAGGAGCCCGCGGCCCAGCACCTCCTCGATGACCTCGTGGCCGGCGATGGCCTCGAGCGCGTCGGTGACCGCCGCGCCCCACGGCGCCATCTTCTCGGCCTCGGACCCGGGCAGGTACCCGAGGTCCTGGCCGCCGACCGGGAAGATCGGCCGGAAGACGATGACCCGGTTGTGGGTGCGCTCCTCCAGCACGGCGTCGAGCCCGGCGGCCAGCGCCAGCACGCTCTTGCCGGTGCCCGCCGGGCCGCCGAGGCTCACGATGCCGACGCTGTCGTCGGCCAGCAGGTCGACCGCGACGCGCTGTTCGGCCGACC
Organism: uncultured Acidimicrobiales bacterium; assembly: GCA_963739835.1. Classification (GTDB taxonomy): domain Bacteria; phylum Actinomycetota; class Acidimicrobiia; order Acidimicrobiales; family VFJN01; genus ZC4RG19. The sequence goes on along the minus strand of CAVUBW010000012.1, from coordinate 77,594 downwards.
GGCCCCGGACGTCGAACAACGCCCGGTCGCTGCGGGCCAGGTGGACCTGCTTGTCGTCCCGCACCCGACCCAGCGCCGACTGGCTCCCGGCGTGCAGCACCAGGCCGGTGTTGCACGGCAGCAGGCGGGCCTCGGCCAGGTCGACCACGTGGTCCCCGAACAGCGCGTCGATCGTCGCCCGCTGGACGTCCAGCTCGACCATGCCCGTCCAGCCGCTGTCGCTGGCCAGCTCGTTGCGGTACTCCTCGGCCGCCAGGCCCACGACCGACGCCTTGAGCCGCAGCGGCAGGTCCTTGGTCACGATCGTGACGTCGCGGCCCTCGGACGCCAGGTTGCGCCCGACGGCCAGGATGCGGTGGTCGTTGGTGTCCCGGCCGAACACCGCCGGGAACCCCGCCGTCTCGGTGTGGTTGACCTCCACCCGCAGCGTGCCCCCGGCCTCGTTGGCCGGCATCGGCCGCAGCAGGGACCCGTGCTCGATGCCGCAGCTCTTCCAGCATGCGGAGGGTGACCCGGGCGGCCCACCCCAGCTCAGGGTGGTGTCGCTTGGCCTCCAGCTCGGTCAACACGACCAGCGGAACCACCACCTCGTGCTCGGCGAAGCGCTGGAGCGCCCGCGGGTCGGCGAGCAGCACCGACGTGTCGAGGACGAACGTGCGGCCGGAGTCGGTCACGGAACCCCCAGGAGGTCGGGGCAACCCGGGCGCGGCCGGCTGGCGGCCGGTCGCACGGGGGTTGCGCAGGCGGACGTGTCACCGGGCGCCAGTCAAGCGCAGGCCCCGGAGGGCGGCGCGGATGGTCGGCCGGCTCAGGTCGGCGACACGCTGATGGAGGACGCGCGGCCCGCATCGGTCACGAGCACCACGTGGAGGGCGGTCGGACCGTGCGCCCCCAGCGTGAGGAGCTGCTCGATGTCACCGGTCCGGCTGGGACCGGTGACCAGCACCAACGAGGGAGGCAGCGCATCGCCCCCTGACCCTAGGCGGCGCAGGACGTCCGCGGGGGTGGGGCACAGAGTGTTCACATCTATGACACACAGGTGGACCGCGGGCAGCAGCGAGGCGGTCCGGCCACCCGCGGCCCGACTGTCGAGCACGACCGATCCGGTGGCGGCGATGGCCGCGACCGCGCCGGTGACGCCGAGGCCGGCGGCTGCGGCTCGCTCGGGGGTCGCCTCGGCGACGGCGGCGCCCCGGGCCGCGAGCCGGGCGCCGACGGCGGCCGCCGCGGGCTCGGCGGAAGTGACCACCGGCCGGCCGCCCAGCTCGGCGACCAGGCGGTCGAGCAGGTCGTCGGGGACGCCGCCGGGCGCCACGTGGCAGGTCCCCTCGGCGTGGGCCACCGCCGCGACGAAGGTGCCGACCAGGTCGTCGGGGTCGAGGTTGCGGTAGCCGGGCAGGCGGACCGGGGTGCCGGCCGCCGGCGTGGGTGGCGGCCGGTGGACCGGGTTGACCAGGATCTCGCCCGCGAGGCGCCGCCGTGCCGGCGCGAGGAACGCCGCCCGGTCGCCCGTCTCCCGGCCGGTCACAGCCCCGCCCGCCAGCGGTCGCGGAACCGCTCGTCGGCGGGCCGGGGCAGCGTGCGGCCCTGGGCCCAGTCCCGGCCGAGCGGCAGCCGGCCGGCCAGCGACGCGGCCCACCGGCCCCAGGTCGCGGCCCGGGTCGTGGCCCGGTAGCGCAGCGGGTCCGACCAGGCCGCCGACCACGCTCGCCAGGCGGCCCGCTCGGTCCGGCCCGCGTCGGTGGCCTTGCGGCGCCGCAGCGCCAGCAGCAGGTCCTGGAGCGGGATCTGGACCGGGCAGGCGTCCATGCACGCCCCGCACAGCGTCGACGCCCCGGCCAGCTCGGCCGCCTCGGGCTGGTCGCCGGCCAGGAGCGGGGTCAGCACCGCCCCCATCGGCCCCGGGTACACCCAGCCGTAGGCGTGGCCGCCGGTCTGGCGGTACACGGGGCAGACGTTGAGGCAGGCGCCGCAGCGGATGCAGCCGAGCATCTCGTGGTACTCGCCGGCCAGGAGTTCGCTGCGGCCGTTGTCGAGGATGACCACGTGCAGCTCGTCGGGGCCGTCGACCTCGCCCGAGCCGCCGCACGCCGGTGACCACGTTGGTGTAGGAGGACAGCCGCTGGCCGGTCGCCGAGCGGGCCAGCAGGGCGAGCAGCAGCTCGGCCTGGTCCCAGGACGCGGCGAGGCGCTCCATGCCGAGCACCGCGATGTGGACGCGGGGCAGGGCGGTGACCAGCCGGCCGTTGCCCTCGTTGGTGACCAGCACGATCGAGCCGGTGTCGGCCACCGCGAAGTTGGCCCCGGTGATGCCGACGTCGGCCGCCAGGAACACCTCCCGCAGCCGCCGGCGGGCGAACGACACGAGCTCCGTCGGCTCGGTGCCCAGGTCGGGCGGGGCGGCGACCGTGTCGACGAACAGGTCCTTGATCTGGTGGCGGTCGCGGTGGAGGGCGGGGGCGATGATGTGGCTCGGCGTCTCGCCCGCGAGCTGGATGATCCACTCGCCGAGGTCGGTCTCGACCACCTCGGCGCCGGCCGCCTCCAGCGCCGGCGTTGAGGTCGATCTCCTCGGTGGCCATCGACTTGGACTTGGCCACCCGGGTGGCCCCGCGGCGCTGGACCACGTCGACGATGTAGCGCCGGGCTTCGGCCGCCGACGGCGCCCAGCAGACGTTCCCGCCGTCGGGCCAGGACCTGGTCGGCGAACCGCTCCAGCAGCGCCGGCAGGTCGGCCAGCACCTGGTGCTTGGCGGCCCGGGCGGCGCTGCGCAGGGCGTCGGCGTCGTCCAGCTCGGCCAGCCCGGTGGTGCGGTGGCGGGCGAACCGGTCGACGGCCCGCGCGACGTTGGCCCGCAGCCGGTCGTCGGCGACGGCCGCCGCGGTCCGCTGGCGCAGCGTGGTGCCGGGGAGCTGATGGCCGCCACTCACGTCGGGTCACCGGACCCGGCCGGGAGCGCGGCGGCCAGGACCTCGGCCAGGTGGCGCATGTGGACCGGGTGGCCGACCGCCTCGGCCCGGGACTGCAGGTGCATGAGGCACGAGCTGTCGCAGCCGACCAGCAGGTCGGCCCCCGGGGCGCCGGCGTCCAGCGCCCGGAGCTTCTCGTCGGCCATCGCCACCGAGGCCTCCGGCAGCTTGACGCTGAACGTCCCGCCGAAGCCGCAGCACCGGTCCGAGCCGTCCCAGTCGAGCGCCTCGCACCCCTCGACCGCCGCCACGAGGGCGCCGGGTGCATCCTCGATCCGCAGCTCGCGCAGCATGTGGCAGCTCTGGTGGAGGGCCACCCGCACCGGCCGGCCGAGGCGCAGGTCCGGCAGGTCGGCCGCGTGCTCGGCCAGGAACTCGGACAGCTCGCGGGTGCGCTCGCCGACCCGGCGTGCCCTGGCGACCGCGGCGTGGTCGCCGACGACCTCGAACAGCTCGGGCCAGAAGATCCGGACCATCGTGGCGCACGACCCGGCCGGCACGACCACCGCCTCGGCCCCGGCGTCGAGGTCGGCCTCGAGCGCGGCCAGCGTGGCCCGGGCCACCGCCGCGGCGTCCTCGGCGAACCCGGCGTTCCAGCCGGGCTGGCCGCAGCAGGTCTGGTCGAGGTTCACGGTCACGTCGCAGCCCGCCGCCCGCAGCAGACGGACAGACGCCTCCCCCACATCCGGGGCCACGACGTCGACCACGCAGGTGATCAGGAGCGAGACGCGCACGGCGCCACCCTAGGAGGATCGCTTCGTCGCGTCGCAGATCGAGGCCGTCACCCGGAAGCCGGCGCCGGTGTGGAGGTTGCGGGCGGCCGCGGACTCGAAGCCGACCTTGAGCCGACGTGCGCCCTGCCGGGCGAGCCGCTGGAGGCCGTCGCTGAGCAGGGCGGCGTGCCAGGCCACGCCGCTGGTAGCCGTCCTCGATCCGTAGAGGCTCGAGCATGCCGACGCTCGTCACGTCGTCATGCCAGAACAGGGCGTAGCCGTCGATTGGCAAGCCCGTTGGCAAGGCGACGAGTCTGCGGTGTGTTCGCCCGGCGACGTCGGCCACATGCAGGTCGGTGCCTCGCTCGCCGACCTCGACCGCTCACTCCTGGAGACGCCGTGAACGACTGGACCGCTCGCTGGATCGGCCCGATCGAGCCGGAGGACACGCCGGCGCGACAACGTCCCGTCCACCAGCTCGCCGGCAGGATCAACATCGACGGCGACATCGAGCGGGCCGTGCTGCAAGCGACGGCGCATGGCGTCTACGAAGCGTTCGTCAACGGCCGACGCATCGGCGACATCGAGCTCACGCCCGGCTGGACCGCCTACCGCCACCGGTTGCAGGTCCACTCGTTCGGCGTGACCGAGCTGTTGCGCCCCGGCGACAACGTCATCGGCGCGCTGGTGAGCGACGGGTGGTGGCGCGGGCAGAACAGCGTCTCGCGCCGCGTCGACGACTACGGAAAGACCACGGCGCTGCTCCTGCGGCTCGACGTCACCCTCGCATCCGGCGAGACGCTCACCTTCGGGACGGACGAGTCGTGGCGGTCGACGCCGAGCCACATCCTGCGGGCCGACCTCATCGCCGGCGAGGTGCACGACCTCCGTCGGCGCGCCGACTGGGCCGACTGGTCGACCTGGAGCGCGGTACGGATCGAGGACCACGGGTACGCCGAGCTGATCGACGCGGTCGGGCCACCGGTGCGCCGCATCGAGGAGCTCCGCCCCATCTCCGTGCGCGAGATCGCACCACGCCGCTGGGTCGTCGACGTCGGCCAGAACATCAACGGCTGGGTCCGACTCCGAGGCCTTGGTCCTGCGGGCGACGAGACCACGCTGACCTACGGCGAGTGGCTCCGTGACGGCGACGTCACGCAGGACCACGTCGCCTTCCCGGCGTCGACCGAGGTCGAACGGTCGGTCACCTTCCAGGTCGACCACGTCACCTCCGCCGGCAACGACAGCGACGTTTTCGAACCGCGACACAGCACCAAGGGCTTCCAGTACGTGCGCGTCGACGGCTACCACGGTGCCCTCACCGCTGACGACCTCACCGCGGTCGTCGTTCATAGCGACCTCGCCAAGACCGGCTCGTTCGCATGCTCCGACGACCGCATCAACAAGCTGCACTCCATCGCCGAGTGGAGCTTCCGCGACAACGCCTGCGACATCCCCACCGACTGCCCCACTCGCGAGCGCGCCGGGTGGACCGGCGACTGGCAGATCTTCGTCGAGACCGCCGCGTTCCTCTACGACGTGCGCGACTTCTCGGTCAAGTGGCTGCGCGACCTCGCCGCCGAGCAGCGACCCGGCGGCAAGGTCACCAACCTCGTCCCCGAGTCGCATCCCGGCGATGACCGCCCACCCGGGCACTGGCCGCTGATCGAAGGATCCGCCGGGTGGGGCGACGCCGCCGTGCACGTCCCGTGGGTGCTGTACCGCGTGTACGGCGACACCCAGGTGCTCGCCGACCAGTACGACTCGATGCGCGCCTGGGTCGACTACGCCGCACGCGCCGCGGCCAACGGACGGCATCCATCCCGCGTCGAACGCTCGCCCGCCCCGGCGCCGCACGAACGTTACATCTGGGACAGCGGCTGGCACTTCGGCGAATGGCTCGAAGCGGGCGAGAGCCTCGAGGACACCATCGCCGCCGCCATGGTCGCCGACCACGGCCCCGTCGCCACCGCCTACCTCCACCGATCCGCGCAACAGCTCGCGGACATCGCACGACTCCTCGGCCGCGACGAGGACGCCGACCGGTACAGCGAGCTGGCCGCCCACGTCGCCGACGCCTGGCGCATCGAGTTCCTCGACGACGACGGACACACCACACTGGACACGCAAGCGACGTACGCCCGAGCGCTCACGTTCGGTCTGATCCCCGACGACCGCCGCGCCAGCTCGGCGGCGCGTCTCGTCCAGCTCATCCGAGATGCCGGCAACCACCTCACCACGGGATTCCTCGCGACGCCCTTCCTGCTGCCGGTGCTCGCCGAGACCGGGCACCTCGACGTCGCCTACGACCTCCTCTTCCAAGACACCGAACCGTCCTGGCTCGTGATGGTCGACCGCGGCGCCACCACCGTGTGGGAGGAGTGGGGCGGCGTCGACGGCCACGGCAACCCGCACGCGTCGCTCAACCACTACAGCAAGGGCGCGGTCATCGCCTTCCTGCACCAGTACGTCGCCGGACTGCAACTGATGGAGCCCGGCTATCGCCGATTCCGTGTGCGACCGATGCCCGGCGGCGGAATCACCAGCGCACGTGCGACGCACCGCTCACCGTTCGGAGAGATCGACGTCGCGTGGCAGCTCCAGGGCAACGGCGGACGCATCGACCTCACCGTCCCCGACGACACCGAGGCCGAGCTGATCCTGCCCGACGGAACGACCGAGGATCTGCGGCCGGGACGACACCAGCGGGCCTGGTAGAGCAACGCTGGGAGCTACCGGACTCGTGCCATCGAGGTCGGCGCCGCCGAGCAGGTGCGGAGCCGCGTCGGCGACGCCGACGAGCGGCGCGTACTCGACGCCGTTGGCGTCGTACGAAGTGGTGTGGGCGTCGTCGCCGAAGTCCCAGTGATTCACGCCACTGGGCGTGAGGACCATCGTGGTGAACTCGCTGTTCAGCGCCGGCAGGGCGGTCGGCACGTCGGACGTGACGTCCACGGCGATGAGGTCCACTGGCTGCTTGAGCGCATGTCGACCTCGCTCGAGAGGTGTCGATCTCCAGGGATCGGGCCACGGCAGCGCCTATCGGCGCTGCCTCTATCGTGGCGACCCATGCCCGCCGGCCGGCCCTGCGTCTTCTGCGAGATCCTCGCCGGCCGCCAGCCGGCGCACGTCGTGCTCGACGACGACGTGGCGCTCGCGTTCCTGGACCTCCGGCCGCTGTTCCCCGGCCACACGCTGCTCGTGCCCCGCGACCACCACGAGACCCTGGCCGACCTGCCTGCGGACCTCCTGGGCCCGTACTTCGTCCGGGCCCAGCGGCTGTCCCGGGTCATGGAGGAGGGCCTCGGCGCCGCCGGATCGTTCGTGGCGATCAACAACCGGATCAGCCAGAGCGTGCCCCACCTCCACACCCACGTCGTGCCCCGCAACCCCAAGGACGGCCTGCGGGGGTTCTTCTGGCCCCGGGGCCGCTACGCCGACGACGGCGAGGCCGCCGGGGTGGCCGCCAAGCTGCGCGCCGCGCTGTCAGGGCTCGAAGCGGACTGACGGCACCCCGTCGCGCACCGTGATCGTGGCCGGCACGCCGAGCAGGTCGAGCGGGTCGCCGGCCAGGCCGGACGCCCGCAATGCCACCACCTCGCCCTTGGCCGGACCGGCGACGATCGTCAACTCGACGCCCACCGAGCCGTCCTCGGCGGCCTCCGCGTCGACCACCAGGGCGTCGTAGCTGCCGTCGGCCAAGCCGCCGGGCGGCGGGTCGCTCACTGGTGCACCCTTCGGGGTGCACGCAGTGAGCGATCGGCACTTCGTGCCGAGGAACGCACTCCCGCACCCGCATGAGCGATCGGCACTTCGTGCCGAGGAACCCTTTGTGCTGATGATTCGCTCGCTGCGCTCGCTCATCCGGGGCAGTGTTGCCGCTCGGGTCCTCTCACGCGGCATGCTGGAGGACGGTGACCGCGAGCGACACCGCGAGCACGGCCGGCAAGCTTCTCATCGCCGAACCGATGCTCGGCGATCCGAACTTCACCCGCACCGTCATCCTGATGATCGAGCACACCCCCGACGGTGCCCTCGGCGTCGTGCTGAACCGGCCCACCGACCTGGAGGTCGGCGCCGTTCTCCACGACTGGGTCGGCCTCGCCGCCGAGCCGCCGGTGCTCTACATGGGCGGGCCGGTCGAGCAGAACGGCGTCCTCGCCCTGGGTCGGCGCCGGGCGGGCACGCCGGACCCGCCGGGCTGGGCGTCGGTTCTCGGACCCGTCGGCACCGTCGACCTGCACCTCGGGCCCGAGGACATGGCGGTCGGGCTCGACGGCATCCGGTTCTACGCCGGCTACTCGGGCTGGGGCGACGGGCAGCTCGAATCCGAGCTGGACGAGGGGGCGTGGCTGGTCGTGGCCGCGGACCCCGGCGACGTCTTCGCCCCCGACCCCGACACCATGTGGCGGGCCGTGCTGCGCCGGCAGGGCGGCAAGCTGTCGATGCTGGCAGACTTCCCGCCCCACCCGTCGCTCAACTGACGGCGCGCGGTTGCCCGATCGGGCCAGATAGTCGTCCCTTTCGCCGCTCGGCGTGCCCGGGCCCGCCTGGCAAACTGACGCCCGCAAGGGGGGTCCGCACGCCCCAGGACACCGGGGGGTGGCAGGCATGAGCGGACACCGAGACAACGGGCAGCGCGCACCCGGGCCCCGCCCCGGACAGGTGCCGCGTCGGCCGGAGCCGCCCGAGGCCGCCGAGCCCACCCCCGCCGGGCTCGTGACACAGCTGCAGCGGCTGGCCGGCAACCGCGCGGTCGCCCAGCTGATGCGGCGGCCCGGGCCGCCCGCGGCGCCGGTCCAGCGCGAGCCGTTCGGGTTCCGGCCGCAGAACGACAGCCCGTACCAGCTCCACCTGGACCCGGAGATCGAGGCGCAGATCCGGGCGATCGAGGCCATGCAGGCGCTGCTCGGGCCGACGCCCGTGCAGGAGGGCCTGCGCGAGGTGAACCTCAACCTGCCGCCGATGCCGATGCCGGTGCCGGCCGGGCCCCCGGCCCCGCCGCTCACCGGGCCGCCGCCGGCCCCCGCAGCCCGGCCGACCGCGGCCCCGGGCACGGGGCTCACCGGCCCGCGGGCGGGCACCGGCGGGGACATCTGGCGGGCCGTCCTGGCCGAGCCGGCGCTCGGGCCCGCCATCGAGGCGCTCGGCGAGCAGGCGGCGGCGCGGGCGCGGAGCGACTACGGCCAGCTCTCGACCGGCGGCGCGGTGGCGGTCGTGACCAACTCCGTGCTGATCGGCGGCGGGGCGCTGGCGGGCGTGCTGTCGTCGCCCGATGCCCGGCAGTGGCTCGCCGGGGTGCTGGCGGACACGGTGATCCCGATCCCGAAGGTGCCGGGGCTCGGCGTCCAGCTCAACCTGGCCGGCGACAACCTGATCCTCGGCCTGCACCTCGACGTGGGCAGGGTCCTGCCGGCGGCGCTCGGGTTCGGGCCGGCGTCCGAGACCACGCCGCTCGGAGCGCCGCCCAACCCGTACACCCCGGTCCAGCGCGAGGCGGCGGCCCCCGTGCCGGCCGTCCCCGTCGTGCAGCGCGACCCGATCCCCGGCGGGGTCGGCGGCGCGGTCTCCAGCGCGACCGGGGGAGCCGTCGGGCTCCAGTCGATCGAGGGCTCGTTCACCCTGCCCGCCGGGAAGATCCTGAGCAGCGACTGGACCCGGGTGGTCAAGACCGCCGAGGCCGCATACGTCTCCGTGCAGATCCGCAGCGACAAGGTCGTCCTGAGCATCGCCAACGGCGTCTACATCGACGCCCAGTGGCCGTGCCAGAACATGCGGCTCTACAGCGTCACGCACACGTTCGGGAACAACGAGACGACGGCCGACGTCCGGACCGTGGACGACGAGTTCGGCGACGGCATGATCGACGTGACGGGGACCGCCCGGAGCAGCATCTCGGAGCTGGTCGGCAAGATCATCGCCGGCACCGGGCTCGACCGGAAGCGGCAGTTCCCGGCGCCGCCGAAGCTCGACACCCAGGGGCCGCCGACCCCGCAGGGCCCGCCCACCCCGGTGGGGGGCGCAAGCGATCTCCTCCCGGCGTACGACCCGCTGGCGGACGCGCGGCCGACGGAGACCCTGGAGTCTCTCGTCACCAGCCTCCAGGCCATGCCGGACGGCGGCGGCAACGTCGGCAAGGCGGACCTCGGCAAGATCTCCCTGGGGGCGACGATCGTCGTCAACCACCAGTTCGAGCAGGTCGACGACGGCACCGGCCTGCGCATCGCCGCGGGCACGCCGGTCAGCGTCCGGCTCGACAGCGGCGCCTCGATCCCCAAGCTGCAGGGCGCCGGCCAGGGGACCGCCGCCCTCGCCGCCGCCGCCGACATCCAGGCGCTCCACCTGTCCAGCTCGGGCATCCTGGTCGTCAAGGACGGCAAGCCGCTCGCGACCATCGACAGCCTGACGATCAGCCGCGGCCAGGTGAAGATCGACCACGTCAGCCTGCTCGGCGAGGCCCTGGAGGCGGCCAAGACCGAGAGCGGGCTGCGGGTGATCCTGGGCGGCTTGGTCGGCTACGCCGAGAGCGGCGGGGTGCCCGCGGGGTTCCCGCTGGGCGCCCAGAACACGGTCAACGAGGGCAAGGACAAGCCGGTGCTCGTGCCCGGCATCGTCAGCGGCCTCCTGGAGCGCAAGCTCCAGGCCGCCTTCACCGACCTGCTCGCCGCGGCAGGGGCGGTCGATCATCCCGGGCGTGGACCTCGGGTCGGTCCTCGGAGTCCCCGGGGCCCCCGTCGCGCCGAAGTAGCCCGCCGTTCCCGGCTACAGCCGGGTGATGACCTTGAAGGCCTCGCCCCGGGCGACGCCGCCGAGCGCCCCGTGCTCGGCCAGCCGGTCGCGGACCCGCTGGCGGAACGCGGCCAGCTGCGCCTCGGCCTCCGGCGACGCCGGGTCGACGAACATCGTCGAGCGCAGCTGGCTGGCGTGGGCCTCCAGGGCCGCGAGCTTGGCCGCCACGTCAACCTCGTCGACCTCCTCGACGTGATCGGGCTCGTCGGCCTCGAACAGCAGCAGCGCAGAGGGCCGGTGGTGGGGGAGGTCCTGCTCGGGGAAGAAGTGCGGGTCGCGGGCCGCGACGACGCCGTCGACCGTGAGGAAGCCGGCGTGGCGGTGGTCGGGGTGGAGCCGGTAGCGCTTCCAGGGGTCGTGGCCGAGGACGACGTCGGGCCGCAGCTTGCGGATCCAGTAGGCCACCTGCCAGCGCTGGCGGAGGCCCGAGTCGAGCTCGCCGTCGGGCCATCCGAGGAACACGACCTCACCCGTGCCCCCGAGCGCCCGGGACGCGGCCCGCTGCTCGTCCTGGCGCAGGGCGACCAGGGCGGTCAGGTCCGCTTCGGGGTCCCAGGTCCCCTTGGACCCGTCGGTGCACACCAGGTGGTGGACCACGCAGCCGGCGCGCGGCCCAGCGCGCCAGGGTGGCGCCGCAGCCGAACTCGACGTCGTCGGGGTGGGCGGCGATGGCCAGGGCCGCACCCGGTGTCGGGAGGCCCACCTCAGCTGGACCGGGGCGATCCGACGGCGAGGCCGGACAGCAGGTCGCCGGCGTCGCCCGCGCCGGGCCAGGCCAGGTCGGCCGGCAGGTCGACGTCCCAGGCGAGGCGCGGGTCACGGACCAGACGGGCCGGCAGGCCCAGGCGTGCGGCCTCGGCCCGATGGCGGCCGAACGACCCGGCGCCGTAGCTGAACCGGAACCCGGAGGCGGTGGGCACCGCGACCACGTTGGTGCCGTCGAGGCGGCGGTCGGGGACGAGCGTGACCCCGTCGAACTCGGCGACCCAGGCGAGCCGGGTGGCGAGCGGCAGGTCGGCGTGGGCGACGACGGCCCGCTCGACACCGTCGGCCGCCAGCGCGGCCACGCCGTCGGCCACGGCGCCGTTCAGCCCCCGGCCCGGGCACCACACCGCCCGGGCGCCCGAGCGCTCGGCCCAGGACCGCACGCCCTCGTCGTCGCACACGACCACGACCGGCAGCGGCGCGGCCGCCAGCAGCACGATCTCGGCCATGTGGAGGGCCAGGCGGGCCCGCTCGCCGGGATCGAGGGCGCCGGCCAGCCGGACCTTCGCCTCGCCGAAGGCCTTGACGGGCACGACCACCGCCGCGGACGTCGTCGCTGACACCGCGGCGAGCGTACCGCCGTGTCCCCGCCGCGCCGTACAGAACGCTCTCCGGAGGGGGCGATTACGGTGAGCGCCATGCCGATCCGTGTGGCCGTCATCGGGGCCGGGTCGTGGGGGACCACGGTCGCCGCGCTCGCCTCCCGGAACGCCCCGACGGTGCTGTGGGCCCGCCGCCCGGCGCTCGCCGACGAGATCGCCAACGAGCACCGCAACGAGGAGTACCTGGCCGGCTTCGTCCTACCCGAGGAGCTGGCGGCCACCGCCTCGCTGGAGGAGGCGGGCAGCGCCGCCGACGTGCTGGTGATGGGCGTGCCCTCGCACGGGATGCGGGCCACGCTGCGCGAGCTCGCCCCCCACGTGCGGCCCTGGGTGCCGGTCGTCAGCCTGGCCAAGGGCCTCGAGGAGGGGAGCCACCTGCGGATGACCGAGGTGATCTCCGAGGTGCTGCCCGGCCATCCGGTCGGCGCGCTCGACCGGGCCGAACCTGGCCCAGGAGATCCTCGCGGGCCACGCCGCGGCCACCGTCGTCGCCTTCTCCGACGACCACATCGCCAGCGAGCTGCAGCGCATCTTCGCCAGCGACGTGTTCCGGGTCTACACCAACCCCGACGTCGTCGGCTGCGAGGTGGGCGGCGCCCTCAAGAACGTCATCGCCATCGCCTCGGGCATGGCCGACGGCCTCGGCACCGGCGACAACACCCGGGCCACCGTGATCACCCGGGGACTGGCCGAGCTGTCGCGCCTCGGCCTCGCCATGGGCGGACGGCCGCTGACCTTCGCCGGGCTGGCCGGCATGGGCGACCTGATCGCCACCTGCATCTCGCGCCAGAGCCGCAACCGCTACGTCGGCGAGCAGCTCGGCAAGGGGCGCACGATCGACGAGATCATCGCGGAGATGAAGATGGTCGCCGAGGGCGTGAAGACCTCGAAGGTCGTCGTCGAGCTGGCGGCGCGCTACGGGGTCGAGATGCCCATCGCCGAGGAGGTCTACCGGGTGATCCACGAGGGGCGGCCCGCCACCGAGGCCTACCGGGGCCTGCTGCGGCGGGACACCGGCTCCGAGCTGCACGGCATGGGCTGAGGGCGACCCGATGGCGATCCGGGCCTGGTTCCTGCGCCGGCTCATGGGCCGGTTCCACCTGACCGACGACATCGTCCGCCACCTGTCGACGTTCCAGCGCCTCGGCGAGAACGTCGAAGTCGAGCTGCCGACCGAGCAGATCCCGATCGGCGCCCGCACGGTGCTGCGGGCGCTGCGGACCCGGGCCGCGGCGCAGATCGCACCGGACTGGGTGTGGCCGTGGTGGCTCGAGCGCCAGCTCGACCCCACCTCGCGGGCGTTCGTGCCCCGGGGCCACCTGCCCTTCCTCACCAACGTGACCCACCGCAACTGGACCGCGGTCGGCAACCTCGACTCGCCGTGGGAGGCGATCGTCGACCCCCGCGGCCTCGTCACGCCCTGGTTCGACGGCTGGTCACTCGACTGGTGGATCGGGGCCGACGACCGCTGGCACCTGCCGTCGCGGGAGGTGGCGGTGCGCCAGCGCCTGGTCGACGCCGCGCCGGTGGTCGAGACCGCGATGGGCATCCCGGCGGGCGACGCCGTGCAGCGGGTCTACGCCGTGCGGCGCAGCTCGGCCGAGGGTGGCGGGGAGCTGGTGGTGGTCGAAGTCGAGAACCGGTCGCGGGCGCCGGTGGCGCTGGCGCTCGCCGTGCGGCCCTACAACCCCGAGGGCCTGTCCGTGATCGAGCGGATCGACCTGCACGGCGCGACCGTGTCGGTCGACGGCCGGGTGGCGCTGCTGCTGCCCAAGGCCCCCGCCCGGGTGGCCGGCTCGACGTTCCACGACGGCGACTCGGCCGCGACGGTCTTGGCGGGCGAGGCCGGGGAGCGGTGGTACGGGCCGGTCCGCGACCCCGCCGGCCTGGCCCAGGCCGCGTTCGTCGTGCCGCTGGCCCACGGGGCCACCGTCCGGGCGGTGATTCCGCTCGACCCCGAGCCCCGCACCCGGCGCCGCCGGGTCGCCCGCCGCCGGCTGGCCCGCGCGCCCGCCTACCCCGACGCGCTGCCGCCGTCGGACGCCGTGGCGAACGGCTGGCGGTCCCAGGCCGAGCGCGGGATGCGCCTGGTCCTGCCCGACGACCGGCTGGCCGAGGCCGTGGCCGCCAACCGCCGCTTCCTGCTGCTGCTCCACGACGGCGACGAGATCACGCCGGGGCCGGCGACCTACCACCGCTTCTGGTTCCGGGACGCGGCCTACCTGCTCGGCGCCCTCGACCGCTACGGCTACCACGCCGAGGCGGCCCAGGTGCTGGCGTCGTATCCCCGGCGGCAGCACAACGACGGGTTCTTCTTCAGCCAGCGCCAGGAGTGGGACGCCAACGGCGCCGCCCTGGTCGCCCTCACCTGGCACTGGCGCCTGACCCGGGACCGGTCGCTGATCGAGCCGATGGTGGCCGCGATCGCCAAGGGCGTGGCCTGGATCGACCGGACCCGCAAGCCGTCCGGGCGGCGCCGCGACCGCAACCGGCGGCCCGACCCGGCGACGGCGGGGCTGCTGCCCGCGGGCGTGTCCGCCGAGCACCTCGGCCCGTTCGACCGCTACTACTGGGACGACTTCTGGGGCGTGGCCGGGCTGCGGGCCGGGGCCGAGCTGCTCGCCGCGCTCGACCAGCCCGAGGCCGCGGCCGACGCCCGGAGCTACGCCGGGGCCATGTGGCGTGATGTCGAGGCGTCGCTGGCGCTGGTCGCCGACCGGCTGGGGACGGTCGCCATCCCGGCCGGACCCGGCCGCCGGCTCGACTCCGGGGCGATCGGGTCGCTGGTCGCGTGCGCCCCGCTGGGCCTGCTGGCGCCGGACGATCCCCGGATCGCGGCGACGACCGACGTCATCCGGGAGCGGTACATGCTGGCGGCCGGCCGGGCGTTCTACCAGGCGATCAGCCACACCGGGCTGGGGACGTACCTGACCCTCCAGCTCGCCGCGGTCGAGCTGCGGGCCGGCGACCGCCGGGCCCTCGGGCGCCTGGCGTGGATGCTGGACGCCGCCACGCCCACCTGGACCTGGCCCGAGGCCATCCATCCCCGGATCGAGGGCGGCTGCATGGGCGACGGCCAGCACGGCTGGGCATCGGCCGAGCTGCTGAGCTTCGTCCGGGACATGCTGGTCCGGGAGGAGCCGGGCGGCCTGGTGCTGATGTCGCTGCTGCCCGACGACTGGTACGGCCAGGGCTGGGAGGTCCACGACGCCCCGACCGAGTTCGGCCGCCTGTCGTACGCGGTGCGCTGGCACGGCGACCGGGTGGCGCTGCTGTGGGAGTTGGAACCCCGTCCCGACCAGGGACCGGTCCGCCTGCGGGCGCCGGGCTTCGACCCCCATTGGTCGTCGACCGAGGCCAAGGGCGAGGCGCTGCTCGGGCCGGTCGTCCCGCCGGGGGTGGCGCCCGAGCCGCCGGCGGCCGCGGGCGTCAGCGTGGGCCGCCCCGACGGCGGGGACGCCCCGCCCGACCCGCCGCCGCCCGAAGGCTCGTTCGCATGAGCGAGCGCAGCGAGCGAATCATCAGCACAGTGTGTTCCTCGGCACGAAGTGCCGATCACTCACTGGTGCATCCCGAAGGGTGCACCAGTGAGTGAAGGTCTGGACGAGGTCCGCGAGACGCTGGCCCACCTGGGCGCCAGCGACGAGGAGCTCGCCCGAGCCGAGAAGGACGGCACGCTGCCGCTGCTCGCGGTCGAGCGGCTGTTCGTCCGCGAGGCCGCGCTCTATGACCTCGAGGCCGTGACCGAGCGCACCGGCGTCGACGCCGCCACGGTCGCCCTGTTGTGGCGCACGCTCGGCTACCCGGTGCCCCGGCCGGGCGAGGTGGCGTTCACGGACGTGGACGTCGGGATCCTCGGCCAGATCGGCGGGATGATGGCGAGCAACGTCGCCACCGCCGACCTCCTGGTGCAGATGAGCCGGGTCATCGGCTCGGCCATGGCCCGGGTGGCCTCGTCCCAGGTCGACGTCATCAGCGCCCGGGTCAGCGGGTCGCCCCAGCGGGGCGCGGTCGCCGGCGTCGAGGTGACCGACGAGCAGATCGTCACGAGCGCCGCCGCCCTGCTCCCGATCGTGCCGGGGGTGCTGGAGGCGACCTGGCGGCGCCACCTGCTGGCCGCCATCCGTCGCCGGCTGAGCCTCGTCGAGACCGGCCAGGGGCCGGTCGGGGTCGTCGGCTTCGCCGACCTGGTCGGCTACACAACCATCAGCCAGCAGGTCGACGACGACGTGCTGGCGGCGATCGTCGGGCAGTTCGAGCAGCTCGCGTTCGACGCGGTGACCGAGTACGGCGGCCGGGTCGTCAAGATGATCGGCGACGAGGTGATGTTCACCGTCGACTCGACGGTGGCAGCGGCCGAGATCGCCCTGGCGCTGGCCGAGGGCACCCGGGGCACCGACGACCTGTCCGAGCTGCGGGTGGGCATGGCGTCCGGCCCGCTGCTGGAGCGGGAGAGCGACCTCTACGGCCCGGTCGTCAACCTGGCCAGTCGGATCACGGCGGTCGCCTTCCCCGGCACGATCCTGGTCGGGGAGTCGCTGCGCGACGAGCTCGCCGGGCGGCCCGAGTACCGGCTGCGGGCGATGCGCCCCCGGTCCCTCAAGGACCTCGGCCGGGTGCCGCTGTGGGTGCTGCGCCGGGCCACGCCGGGCGAGCCCCGCTACGCGGCCCGGCGCAAGGCGCTGCGCGACGCGGTCAAGGCGCGCGTCGAGCCGACGTCGTAGCCGTCGTAGCCGCCGCCCGGGCGCGGGAAAGGCGCGGGCCGCCGTGCCCGCGCCTTCACCGTTCCGCCGCCTACCCGCCAAGGATGGTCTCTGTCGCCCGTACAGAGAATGCCGGGCGGCGGCGGATACGGATTTCTCGTCAGCCCGTGAGGGCGGCGGTCGCGATGCCCCGGGCACGCAGCGGGAAGCTGCCGTCGAAGGGGGCGATGGGCCGGCCCCGGAGGTCGACGAGCCAGCCCCGGCGGCCGGCGATCGTCACCTCGGTGGCCGTGTCGCTCGGGTTGAACACCCGCACGACAAGGGCGTCGCCCTCGCGGACGACCGCTGATACCTCGGCGCCCCGCACGTCGAGCGCGGTGCCGGCGGCGGGCAGGTCGGCGCCCGGGACGCCGCCTTCGGCCACCCGCAGCGGCAGCTGGACCTCGTCCGCGACGGCGTACGGGTCGACCTCGCCGGCGGCGACCGCGTAGCGCAGGGTCAGGCGGCGCTGGAGCTGCGCCCCCTCGACCCGGACCAGCGGGCCGGCGGGGAGCGGCCGGGTGGCCATCGGGATCTGGGACAGCATGCCGGTCGCCCGCACGAGCGTCAGCGCCAGCTCGTGGGCGGCGCCGTCGCGCACCTCGACCAGCTCGTATTCGGCCACACCCTCGGTGACGACGGTGAGCCCGCCGGCCTGGACGAAGCGCTGGGCCGGGTAGGTGGGCAGTGGCGCCTCGGTCGGCCCGCCCTCGGCCACGAGGCCGCGCGCGACCGGCCCGAAGGCGCAGTCGGCCCGCGACCCGGTCGCCGGCGCCGGCAGCGGGAAGTGGGCCCGGAGGCGGTGGTCGCGGCTGCGGTTGTCGACCCGGACCTCGACCCGGGCCGCCCGCTCGCCGGCCCGCAGCTCGACCGTCGCCCGCACGTCGTGGGCCACGTCGCCCTCCCGGCCGGCGAGGCCCCGGGCGCGGGCCGGCCACCGGTAGCGGGCGGTGATCGCTACCCGGGCCCGCACCGGGCCGCGCTCGACCACCCGGACGTCGACCGACTCGGGCTCGGTGACCAGCGTGTCCTGCGCCGGCGGGCACCAGTTGTAGGTGTCGCCGCAGTCGCCGCCGTCCACCAGTCGGCCGAGGCCGGCGTGGCCGTCGAGGGCGAACGTGCCGGTGGCGTGGTCGACGTCCACGGTGACGAGCCCGTTGTCCAGCCGGGTCGTGGTGTCCGCCTCCGTCACCTCGACCCGTGCCGGCCCGGCCGCGCCGTCGGCCCGGTCCCAGCCACGCCAGCCGAACCCCGCGACCTCGGGGACCGCGGCCAGCACGGTGACCTCGGCTGGCCGCGTGACCCGCATCCGCAGCACGCCCGAGGTGGTCGCCAGATCGGCCAGCACCGCCCGGACCTCGGGGGTCACGAGCTGGCCGGTCCCCACCTTGCGGTTGGCGACCAGGACGGTGCCGTCCCCGTCCTCCAGCGAGAAGCCGGTCACGCCCGGGAACCAGTCGACCTGCTCAGCGGCGGGCAGGACGATCGCCGCCGTCCCCTCGTGCAGCACGGCGTCGGCGGCCTGCGCTCGGACCAGCTGGGTGCCGGCCGGGGCCTCGGTGCCGGGCAGGGTCAGCTCCACGACGCCGCCCCGCGCCCGGGCGGTCGGGTTGACGACCACGGGGCCGTCGTGGTCGACGCGGGCGGCGAGGTGCGCCGTCGCCCGGTCGGCGAGCCCGCTCGCGATGTCGGCCGCCTCGCCGTAGCGGTGGAGCACGGCGTCGACCACGGGGTCGATCGAGCAGGCGCACACGGAGTCGTGGGCCGCGTTGAGGACGACGTCGCGCCATGCCTCGGCGAGGAGCGCCGCCGGCCACCGCCCGGCGTGGGAGGAACAGGGCCGACAGCGGCTCGGCCCCGGCCAGCAGGGCCCGCTCGGCCCGGGCGGCGGCCTGGCGGACGTCGACCCGGTTGGACACGACGCCCATCAGCAGGTTGGCCCGGGCCCCGGAGCGCAGCTCGCCGTCCCAGGTGGGCAGGCCGTCGGTCGGGGCGGCGGCCAGGTGCTCGGCCAGCGAGACGATCCGCAGGTCGATGTCGTCCTGGATGTCGTTGGCCTCGGCCACGACGCGGCCGAGCCAGGGCTGGGGCATCTGGTGGTCGGTGCCGTTCATCCAGAGCACGGGCCCGCGCACGAGGTCGCCCCACAGGTCGGCGAAGCCGAGCACCGCCTCGACGAACGCCTTGGCGTCGTCGGGCAGGGCGGACCCGTTGCCGTAGCCCTCGGGGCAGGTACTCGGCCCGCACCGAGGTGCCGTCGGGCGCCCGCCACCAGAACCCGGACCGGTCGACCGCGGCCGGCACGCCGCGCCAGACGACCGCGTGCTCGAAGCCGAACCCGGCCAGGATCTGGGGCATCTGGGCGACGTGCCCGAACATGTCCGGCAGGTAGCCGACGGCCATGGCCCCGCCGAAGCAGGCGCCGGTGGCGAGGCCGAGCTGCAGGTTGCGCACGAGCGTCTCGCCGCCGACCAGGAACTCGTCGGGCAGCGTGTACCACGGCCCGACCGCCAGCCGCCCGGCGCCGACCAGCCGCCGCAACCGGTCGGCCTCGTGCGGCCGTACGGCGAGGTAGTCGTCGACCACGGCGATCTGCCCGTCGAGCAGGAAGTGGGCGTAGGCCGGGTCGGCGTCCATCCGGGGCAGGAGGTCGTCGAGCAGGTCGACCAGCCGCAGGCGGAAGGTCTGGAACGACGCAGTACCACTCGCGGTCCCAGTGGGTGTGGGGGACGACGTGCACCCGGCGGCGACCGTTCTGACCTGCACCGCTGTCGTCGGCGCCCTGCTCCGGTGCGCTCATCAGACCACCTCAGTCCTCAACCAGTCCTCAGCGTCGCCACCGAGGGTCGCGTCCACGATCGCTCGCACTCGCTCATCATCCTGGCGGATCACGTGGGCGTAGGTCCTGAGCAAAGTCCTGAGGTCATGGCCCAGGCGCTCGGCCACCAACGCCGGGCTGACGCCCTTGGACAGCAGCACGCTGGCGTGATGGTGCCGCAGGTCATGCCAGCCCGGCCCGACGTAGCGCTGCCGCTTCTTGCCCTCGACCGCCACCAGGACCCCGACGCCCGAGGCGACTCCGGCCCGCCGGGCGTACGTCGACGCCTGGGCCCGCACCACCATGCCGCCCGGCGACATCGAGTTCCGCATGCTCGACGAGCCGGAGCTTTACGAGCCGTGCTGCCCCACATGCACCGAGGCCCCGGCTGCGACCGTCGCGCTCGCACCAACGACCGCGCCGGCACCGAGCCCGGGCGCCGGGGGCGGAGCCGCCTTGGAGGACGGGCGGCATGCCGTGAGGATCACCAATGTGGACGTCAGCGGGCGAACGGTGGAGTTCGACGTCATCCGGTTCCTGACCGGTGACGAGGCGACCGCCGCCTACCGTGAAGACCACCCCGAGGATCCCAACGGGTTCCCGGAGAACGACTACTACATCGTCAACGACAACCCGCGGCTGCGCACCCTGCCGGTGGCGGATGACGTGACGGTCACCGTGCTGGCCACGGGCGAGCCCGAGCCCACCGCCAACTCCCCGCACCCCATCGCCTTCGCGGAGCTGCCGGGGTACATCGCCCAGTTCGGGGCCGGGCCGTTCTGGTTTACCGTCCGCGGCGGCAATCTCGTCGCGGTGGAGCAGCAGTACGTTCCCTGATCCCCTGACCGGCGACGCCCAGCGCCCAAACGCCAGGAGCCAGCCCGTCGTTGCCGTCCTCGCCTGCTTCCCGAACCGGGCTCAGCCAGACTGGCTTCGCGCCAGATCGAGATGGACGCGAGCCCGGGATCGCTGTGCCGTGGAACCGACGGCGGCCGCTTCGCGATCCGTCGGTACGCGCCGACATTCGCCGCCGCACCGACACCCTGGCTGGCCTCGATGAAGGCGAGCTGACCTGGCCGCTCGGCCGCCCGGTTCACTCGCGGTCCCAGTGGGTGTGGGGACGACGTGCAGGGTCCGGCGGGGCGTCTCCATGACGCCATCCTGGCGGATCACGCGGGCGCCGGTGCGGCGCAGCGCATCAGTCGCCGAGATCCCAGAGCAGCCGGTAGTAGCCGGTGCGGTCCGGATCGGGCGCGATGCCGTAGGCCGCGAGCAGCTCGTCCTCCCAACCGGGCCCGTAGTTCCACTGGGTCGACCACGTGGCGACCGCGAGGTCGGCCCAGCGATCCGCGACGCCCATGGCGTCGAGGTCCACGTGGCCGGCCCACGAACCGTCGTCGTCGATCAGCGTGTTGGGTGCGCAGGTGTCGCCGTGGCAGACCACGAGCCGGTCGATCGGCGGTGGCTCGGCGACGAGGGCCAGCGCCTCGGCGACGGTCAGCCCGAGGTGCGACGGGTGCCAGTCGGCTCTGTCGATCGCACCGATTCCGGCACGGTGCCGGGCCCGCGCCACCCGCGTCCCGGCGGACCAGTCGAACGGGCAGGACGCCACCGGGACCCGCTCGTGGAACGCCCGCAGGCCCTCGCCGATGGCGCGCACGGCAGCCCGGGGCGCCGCCTTCCACCGGTCGGCCACCGCCGTGGTGCCCGGCACCCGGGCGGTGAGCAGCCAGAGCGAGCCGTCGCCCGCCGTGCCGGCATCCAGGACCTCCGGCACGGGCGTGTACGGCCGGGCCCAGCGGAGGCGCTCTGCCTCCTCGAACACCCGCAGCCCGCTCCCGGCGGGGGCCCACTTGAGGAAGCGGCTCCCGTCGCCGACCTCGAACGTGAGCCCACCCAGCGAGTTGGTCCAGACGCAGCGCAGGTCGGCACCGCCGGCGATGGTCGCGACCACGGGCGGCACGTCGACCTCTCCGTCCGGGAAGCCGGACCAGTCGTCGCCGCCGGCGGCCGCTGCCGCCTCGGTGCCGGTGCGGGGTTCCACGGCTCCCATCGTGGCCGAGGCGCCTGCGGCTCAATGCATAACTTGGGACGAGACCCGCGATCTCGCCGGCACCTCCGCCGGTCCTGCGGACCGCGGGCATCGCCGAGTACCGGCGGGACGGGCAGCGGTGGGTCTACCGGCTCAACCCCGCCCCGCTCGTCGTGGCGGACGAGTGGATGCGCCACAACATCGCGACCTGGCAGCGACGCTTCCACGCCCTTGGCGACCACCTCGATGCGATGGAGGAGGGGAACACGCGATGACCAACGCCGACCCGTCCCGGAAGAAGCCCTCCCACCCCGTGAGACCCAGCTGGTCGACCGGTGACGGTAACGGGAGGCTCGTAGCCTGCGGGCATGGCGCATCCCCGGATGTACGCGGACGACGATCCGTACCTGGCGGAGCTGCGCGAGGTGTTCCTCGCGTTCCCGGAGTCGCTCGAGGTCGAGGCCTGGGGCCGACCGACCTTCCGCGCCGGCAAGAAGATCTTCGGGGTGTTCTCGGGGATCGAGGAGCGACCGTGGGGCCTGATCTTCAAGCCGGACGCCGACGAGCGCGCGCCGCTGCTGCAGGACGCGCGCTTCTACTCGCCGCCCTACTTCGGCCCGGGAGGCTGGCTGGCCCTCGACCTGGCGGCCGCGCCGGTCGACTGGGCGGAGGTGCGCGAGCTCGCCGACGCCTCGTACCGCCAGGTGGCCCTCAAGCGGATGCTCAAGATCCTGGACGGGTGAGCCGGGCGACCCACAACGCGTTGTACGCGGAAACGGTCGCCATGGCGACCGTTTCCAGGACGAAACGCGTGCGGCCGGCGCCGGTTTCAGCGGAGGTTGTCGGCGACCTGGGCGAACAGCCGGAGGGTCTCGGTGTCGGGGTAGTCGCTGCACCACGGGTAGAAGCCGGTGCACCCGAGGTCGACGTAGGTCCGGATCTTCTCGGCGACCTGCTCGGGCGTGCCGACGAGGTTGCCGGCCCGCCACGACTCGGCCGGCTCGCCCCAGAACGAGCGCGTGCCCGCGTCGAGGATCTCCTGCTCGGTCTCGCGGATGAACACCTCGGGCGACGATCGTCTTGCGGATCTCGTCGTAGTCGCGGCCGACGTCGCGGCAGTGGCCCTGGAGCACCTCGGCCTTGTGCTGCCACTCGTGCGGCTTGCCGCCGAAGTTCGAGCGGTCGGCGTGGCGGGCGACGACCCGCAGCGTGAGCTGCTCGCCGCCGCCGCCGATCGAGGATCTCGGGATGCGGCTGCTGCACGCGGCTTCGGGTCGCACTGCGCGCCGTCGAGCGTGAAGTGCTTGCCGTGTAGGTGACGTCGGGCTCGGACCACATGGCCTTCACGATCTCGACGGTCTCCCGCAGCACCCGGATCCGGTCGGCCGGCCGCCGGGAACCCGTAGCCGTAGCCGGTGAACTCGTGCTCGTACCACCCGGCGCCGATGCCCCAGATCGAGCCGGCCGCCCGAGATCACGTCGATGTTCGACGTGATCTTGGCCAGCAGCGCCGGGCTGCCGGTACGGCGCGCAGCCGACCATCTGCCCGAGCTTGATCCGCGAGGTGCGCTGGCTGATCGCGGCCATCGTCGTCCAGCACTCGAACATCGTCTCGTGGGCGGGACGCGGGACGTTGTGGAAGTGGTCGTACACCCACAGCGAGTCGAGCCCGAGCTCCTCGGCCAGCTGTGCGATCTCGACCGCCTTGGCCCACTTCGCCTGCGGGTCCTCGATCGAGGCCAGCTCCATCTTCCAGCCCTGCGGCACGAACACGCCGAACGTGAGGTCATGGGATGCCATGGAGGCGTTTCTACGCGGAACTGGTCGCCATGGCGACCAGTTCCGCGTAGAAAACGCGAATCAGCCCGTCCGCAGGCGGCTGACGTTGGGCCGGCCGTCGGTGCCGGCCCACGCCAGCAGCACGCTGTCGCCGAAGGCGCACAGTGCCGGCGCACGGTTGCTGGTGTCGTCCAGCGTCACCGGCGCCGACGACTGGCCCGGTGCCAGCGTCATGAGGTTGAGCCGCGAGTCGCTGCCCGTCCAGGCGATCAGCACGTGGCCATCGCCGTACGGGCACAGGGCCGGACCGTGGCTGCTGGTCTCGTCCAGCCGGGTCGCGCCGCCGACCTCTCCGCCGCTCGTCGCCATGACGTTGAGGTGGCGGTCGGTGCCGGTCCAGGCGACCACCAGGTCGTCGCCGGCCTGGCAGACCGCCGGGGTCGCGCTGGTCGTCTCGTCGAACGTGCGCTTGTCGGCTTGGGCGCCCGCCACCGTTACCAGGTTGACGCGGGTGTCGCTGCCCGCCCACGCCAGGACCACGGCATCGCCCCACGTGCCCAGCCCCGGGCCCGTGCCGCTGCGCTCGTCGAGCACGCCGTGGCCGCCCTCGCCCAGCCAGGTGCGCAGCACGTTCAGCTGCCGGTCGGTCCCCGTCCACGCCAGGTAGACGCCGTCCGGCCCGGCGGCCAGCGACGGGGCCAGGCCGATGTTGCGAGTGGTCGACGTGGTCGTCGGGCTGCTGTTGGGGCCCGTGTGGGTCGTCGAGCTGGTCGTCTCCCGGATGTAGCTGTGGTGCGGGATGATCTGCTTGCCCTCGAACCGGGCGCCGTCGGAGGAGGAGGCGATGTTGAGCCGGAAGTCCGAGCCCGTCCACGCCAGGTACGCCCGGCCCTGCCACGCCGCCAGCGCACAGGCCGCCGACGCCCGCTCGGGCACGATGATCCGCTCCTCGCCGCGCACGATGTCGGTCACGCCGCCCAGTGTGCCCACACCGGGCGTCGCCGGAACGTCACCCCGGCGGCCCACTGAACTAGAACGCGTTTCGATTTTCGTCTAGAAGAGGGCCGATGGGGCTGCCCGACCACCTCCGCGACCTCGCCAGCCGGGTGTCGAACACCGGGCGCTGGGGCCCCGACGACCAGCGGGGGACGCTCAACCTGATCGACGCCGCTGCCGTCCTCCGGGGGATCGCCGCAGCCCGCCAGGGCAAGGTGTTCTCGCTGGCCGTGCCGTTCGACGAGGACGGCCCCCAGACCGGCCGGATCCCCGGGCGCGACAACCCCCGCCGGCGCATGCTCGCGGTCAACACGCCCTACACCGGCGACCCCGCCGACTTCTGCACCAGCGACGACGCCGTGTCGATGGGCGTCCAGGCCGCCACCCACTGGGACGCCCTCGCCCACGTCAGCTACGAGGGCCGGCTCTACAACGGGACCGACGCCGGGGTGGTGGGGGAGCGGGGCGCCGGTCGCCTCGGCATCGAGCACATGGGGCCGGTCGTGAGCCGGGGCGTGCTGGCCGACGTGGCCGCCGTCCACGGCGTCGACCACTTCGACGACGGGCACGCGATCACCGGCGACGACCTCGACCGGGCGGTCGCCCGAGCGGGCGTCGCCATGCAGCCGGGCGACATCCTCCTCGTCCGGACCGGCCAGATGCACTTCCTGCGCACCGGCGACCGGGACCGCTTCGCCGACCCCTCGCCCGGTTTGTCGACGCAGTCGATCGAGTGGCTGGCCGACCACGACGTGGCCGCGGTCGCGACCGACACGCTGGTGTTCGAGGTGTGGCCGTGCGAGGACCCGCGGGTGCTGCTGCCGGTCCACATGATCCACCTCGTCGACATGGGCCTCGCCCAGGGCCAGCTGTGGGCGCTGGACGACCTGGCCGCCGACTGTGCGGCCGACGGGCAGTACGACTTCCTCCTCACGGCCACGCCGCTGCCCCTGACCGGGTCGGTCGGCGGCCCGGTCGCCCCCACGGCGGTCAAGTGAGTGCGCTGATCCCCGACGGGACCGTCGCCTGGGGCCTGCAGCTCCCGATCCAGGCCCAGAGCACGATCTTCGTCGAGCCGTGGGAGGCCGATGCCGGCGTGGACGAGCTGGTGGCGGTCGCCCGGGCGGCCGAGGCCGCCGGCGCGCTGTACGTCGGCGTGTGCGAGCACGTCGCCATCCCCCGCCCGCTCGACGAGACGATGGGCGCCACCTGGTACCACCCGGTCGCCACCCTCGGTTTCCTGGCCGGGGTGACCAGCGAGGTCCGGCTGCTCAGCCACGTCCTCGCCCTGCCGTACCACCACCCCCTCGAGGTGGCCAAGGCGTTCGCCACCCTCGACCGCCTGTCGGGCGGCCGGGCGATCCTGGGCGTCGGCGCCGGCCACGTCGAGGCCGAGTTCGCCCTGCTCGGGCTCGACTTCGCCGCCCGGGGTCGGGCCGTCGAGGCGGCGCTGCCCACGATCCGGGCCGCGCTCGACCATCCGACGACGCCCGGCGGCACGGCCGTGCTCGCCCCCCGCCCGGTGCAGGCGTCGCTGCCCATCTGGGTGGGCGGCTCGTCGCCGGTCGCGGTCCGCCGGGCCGCCGTCCACGGCGACGGCTGGCTGCCCCAGGGCGTCCGGCTCGCCGAGCTGCCGGCGGTCGTCGCCCGGATCCGCCGCCTGCGGGCCGACGCCGGGCTGCCCGCGGCGTTCGACGTCGGCGCCAACGTCGGCTGCTACGTCGGCGCGCCGACCTGGGACGTCGGCCGCACCTACGCCGGCGAGCCGGCCGCGCTGGCCGGCGCACTCCGCCCGTGGGTCGAGGCCGGCGCCAACCAGCTCCAGGTCCGGTTCCGGTCCCGGAGCCGGGACGAGCTGGTCGACCAGATCGCCCGGTTCGGCGCCGAGGTCGCGCCCCGCCTCGGCTGAGGCGGGTGCGGCGACGGGGGCAGCGGCCGCCGCGCCACCACCCCCGTCACCATCTGTTGCCCCCGGTCAGCCCTCGTCGTCGCCGGGCGGGGGCCCCTCGGCGGCGGCGACCGCCGCCGGGACCTGGGCGGGCTCGGGCGCCGGCGCCGGCGTCGGCGTCAGCGCGGCGCCGTTGCCGTTGGCCGAGCCGTTCCCCCGCAGACTCTGCATGAGCGTGGCGGCCAGGCCGTCGAGGGCGCCGCCCCCGCCGGTGACCAGCACGTCGGGGACGATGTCGATGTGGCCCTCGGCCACCGCCCCGGCCACCGCGACCATCGCCGTCGCGCCCTCGCCGATGGCGACCCGCTGCGCCTCGTAGCCGGCCGCCTTGGCCAGGCCGAGCGCCTCGGCGGCCCGCGCCTCGGCCAGGCCGAGCGCCTGGGTGCGGTCGGCCTCGGCCTGGCCGGTGAGCCGGACGAACGCCGCCTCGCCGGTGGCCGTCGGCCTCGCGGGCCCGCGCCTGGTTCTCGCTGATCTCCACCGACACCTGCGCGGTGGCGAGCTGGGCCTGCATGTCGGCGGTGCCGCGGGCCTTCTCGATCTCGATGCGGGCCGTCTGCGGCCTTCTGCTGCTCGTCGTAGGTGGTGCGTCTCCTGGTTGGCGATCTCGCGCTGGGTCAGCACCTCCACCAGCTCCTGCGGGGAACACGACGTCCTGGATGTAGACGCCGCGGGTCTCCACGTCGTAGGCGGCCAGGTACTCGCTGACGTGCCCGGTAGGCCGAGCTCCTGCACCTGCTGGCGGGTCTCGATGAACTTGACCGCCGGCAGGTCCTGCAGCGTGTTGCGGAAGTGGTTGCCCACGGCCGACTGCAGCACCTCGTTGACCAGGTTGAGCATCGTGCCCACCATGCGAGATCACCTTCGGCGCCTTGGTGTCGGGCACGTGGATCTGCACCTGCAGGTCGATCCTGAAGACGAAGCCCTCGCGGCTCTTGCCCACGATCGGCTCCAGGCGGCGCGTCGAGGTCGTGCGCCTCGCTCTGCGGCCGCAGCCCAGTTGAGCGTGAGGATGGACGTCGGCACGATCTCGGCCGCGTAGCACGCGCGGGTTGATGGCGTACTTGCCGGTGCGCAGCGGCTCCTGCCAGATGCCGCGGTGGCCCGGGCGCACGATCGAGCCGAACTTGAACTCGGCGCCCGACGTGTCGAGCGTCGGCAGCCCGACGAAGCGCCTTGATGACCGCCACCTCGCCCTGGTTGACCACCAGCATCGGCACGAGCTCGACCCGCACGAGGAACGGGTTGAGCAGGTAGGCGCCGTACAGCAGCGGGTCGTGCTGGAGGCCGATGCGGCCCGCCGTTGTCGAGGAACGCCTGGAAGTCCTGGTAGTTGTTGTGCAGGTCGTTCTTCGAGCCGAGCAGCGTCTCGATGAGCTCGGCGTCGGTCGTGTCGCCGGTCGCCTCCAGTTGCGGCGATGTCGTCGAAGCCGCCGAGGCGGCTGGCGATGTCGCCGCGGTCGAGGGGCTGGCCCTCGAGCGTGGTGACGAGCCCGACCATGTCCTCGCTGCCCTGCGGGGCGATGACGACGACCTGGAGCTGCTCGGGCGACAGGCCGAACGACATCGGTGTGAGGCCCCGGTTGCCGGCGATGGCCGCCAGCTCGGGCGCCACCGGGAGGCCGTACACCTCGCGCGCGTGATCACGATGAAGCCCACCGGGTGGATCGGCACCAGAGTGCCGGGAGGCAGCACCGGGCGCTGGACGCCCTTCTGGCCGCCGTCGAGGAACGGATCGAGCTGCGAGAAGTCGCCGAAGGACGTGCGGTAGATGGCGCTCTTGGCGCCGATCGGCAGCGGCTGGCCGACCTGGGCGATCACCACGCCGATCTCGCCCGCGGGCACCTGCACCCACGGGTGCTGCTCGACCGAGAACACCGGCCACAGGCTGAATCGCAAGCCGGGCATGAGCAGCTCGGCCTGGTACCCGGCCTCGCCCCGGAAGGCGATGGGGTTGTCACCGTGCAGCTTGCGGAAGCCGAGCTTCTTGTTGACGAGGCCGACCTGAGACGGCCCGATGCGGTGCACGGACTTCATCGCCACGAGCACCACCAGCAATGCCACCGCGGCTGCGGCGGCGAGTACGACAGTCATCCCTCTCTCTTTCCGACCCCTGATGTCGGTCTTCGTCTGTCGGTTTGAGCGTAATCAGACGTCTGGATGCGCTCAATAGGTTTTGCGTTACGACTCCGGGTAATCTCCGTCGCATGCCCGCCCACCTGCGGCCCCTAGAAGACGGCTGGCACGAGTGGCACGACGACACGGTGCCAGATGGTCCGGCGTCAGGGGTGTCACCCTCCGTGCGGGTACGGCTGGGCGAGGGCGACGACGGCCGGCTACACCTGGTCGAGATGCACGTGGACGCCCCGGGCCAGCTGTCCGCAGAGGTGCTGCGGTCGATCCCGGTGGGGCGTATCGAGGCCGCGGCGAACGCCCAGCTCCACCCGAGCGCCCCCGGCGCCGAGGTGGCGGCCTGGCCTGGCGACATGGCCGCCCTCGCGCTCGACAGCCTGCGGCTGCCCGACGAGCTCCGCACGCCGGACGAGCCGGGCCGCGGCTACCCCGACATGTTCTACGGGGCGGTCGCCGCCGCCTACCGCCTGCTGGCGGTGGCCTCGCCCCGCCCGGTCGCCGACCTGGCCGGCGCCAACGAGGTCCCGGTCACGACCGCCCAGCGCTGGGTCAAGGAGGCCCGCCGCCGGGGGCACCTCGCGCCCGGCCGCCCTGGCAAGGCCGGCTGAGCGGGCGCGGGCCCGCGGTCACTCGACCGCGACGCCGGTCAGGTCGTCGGGCGAGGGCGGGTAGCGCAGGTCGAGGCCGTCCAGCGTCTCGACCAGCGTGCGGCAGATCACCAGGTCGCGGTGCCACTTCTTGTCGGCCGGCACGATGATCCAGGGGGCGTGGGGCGCGGCGGTCTGGCGGATGGCCTCCTCGTAGGCCTCCTGGTAGTCGTCCCAGAACTCACGCTCGTCGAGGTCGCCGAGGCGGAACTTCCAGTGCTTGTCCGGGTTGTCGAGCCGGGCCTGGAGCCGGCGGGCCTGCTCGTCCCGGGAGATGTGCAGGAAGAACTTGCGGATGATCGTGCCCTCGTCGGCCAGCATCTGCTCGAACGCCCGGATGTGGTCGTAGCGGGCCTTCCACCGGTCGGCGCCCACCAGGTCGTGGACCCGCACGATCAGCACGTCCTCGTAGTGGCTGCGGTCGAAGATGGCGACCTCGCCGGCCGCCGGGGCGTGCGCGTGGACCCGCCACAGGAAGTCGTGGGCCAGCTCGGCCTCGGTCGGCGCCTTGAAGCTGGCCACGCGGACCCCGGAAGGGTTCATGCCCTCGAACGCCTTGCGGATCGCGCCGCCCTTGCCGGAGGTGTCCATGCCCTGCAGGACGACCAGCAGCTTGTAGCGCCCGTCGGCGAAGAACGTCTCCTGCAGGTCGTCCAGGCGGGCCGTCAGCTTGGCCACCGCCGCCCGCCCCTCGGCCTTGCCGCCGTCGACGTCGGCGGTGTCGGCCGGGTCGTGGTGGGAGAGCTTGAACCCCTTGCCGGACGTGACCTCGTAGCGAGCCATGGCGGCGTTCTACCTCCCTACGATGGCTGCGTGCGCATCGCCTTCGGCACCGACGAGCGGACCGCCGTCACCGACCACATCAAGGAGGCCCTGGCCGGGCGGGGCCACGAGGTGGTCGTCGTGGGCGAGGGCGACCCGTGGCCGGACGTCGGGCGGGGCGTCGGCGAAGCGGTGGCCGGCGGCGGGGCCGAGGCCGGCGTGGTGTGCTGCTGGACCGGCACCGGCGTGTCGATGGCGGCGAACAAGGTCGCCGGCGTGCGGGCCGCGCTGTGCACCGACGCGGCCACCGCGGCGGGCGCGCGGCGCTGGAACGACGCCAACGTCCTGGCCCTGGGCCTGCGCCTGACGTCGCCCGCGCTGGCCGACGAGATGGTCGACGCCTTCCTGGGCACCGAGCCGGACGCCGGCGAGGCCGCCGAGATCGCCAAGCTCGGCTGAGTCGCGCCGCCGATAGCGTGGCGGGCCGGGGGGCGCCGGATCCCCCGCCGACGCCCCAGGGTGGACCCGCATGCGCACGCCGACGCCGACCGTTCTCCTCCGCTGCCTGCTCGCGGCGGGGATGTGCTGTGCCGCCCTGGCCTGCTCGTCCGGCGGGTCCGGCTCGTCCCAGGGGGCCGGCGAGTCCGCCGCCGCGCCCGACGAGGCGGTCTACCCCGGCGCCGACTGGGCGACGGCCGACGCGGCCTCGCTGGGCTTCGATCAGGCCAAGCTCGATGCCATCGCCGCGGACGCCCAGGCGGCCGGATCGAACTGCCTGCTCGTCGCACGCAAGGGCAAGGTCGTGGGGGAGTGGTACTGGAACGGCACCGACGGGGCGGCGAGCCAGGAGGTCTTCTCGGCGACCAAGTCCTACGCCAGCACGCTGGTCGGCATGGCCCAGGACGACGGCAAGCTCGCCATCACCGACAAGGCGTCCGACTACATCACCGAGTGGCAGGGCACGCCGTCCGAGCCGGTGACGGTCGAGAACCTCCTGGCCAACGACTCGGGCCGCCAGCTCAGCCCGCAGATCGACTACACGCAGCTGCCGTTCGCGCCCGACATGGACGCGCTGGCGATCGGGCTCACCCAGGAGCACGACCCCGGCACGGCCTGGGGCTACAACAACGCCGCGATCCAGACGCTCGACGCGGTCCTGTCCCGGGCGCTCGGCACCGACGTCGCCTCCTATGCCCAGGACCGGCTGCTCGACCCGATCGGCATGACGCACTCGCGCATGACGACGGATCGTTCCGGCAACACCAAGCTGTTCATGGGCCTGCAGTCGACGTGCCCGGACATGGCCCGGTTCGGCTACCTGTTCCTGCGCGACGGCGACTGGGACGGCACCCAGATCGTGCCCGCCGACTGGGTCCAGGCCGCCACCGGCCAGCCCTCGCAGGACCTCAACTCGTCCTACGGGTTCCTGTGGTGGCTCAACCGGCCGGGCACGGTCCTCGGGGCGGGCCAGGCCAGCGGTCAGGCCGCCGGCCAAGGCGCTGGGTCGGCTGCGACCGAGCCTGGGCAGATGGTGCGGGGCGCACCCGACGACATGTACTTCGCCATCGGGCTCGGCGGACAGATCATCGTGGTCGACCCGGGCTCGGAGACGGTGGTCGTCCGGCTGGGCCCCTTCCGGGGGCTCGGCGGCGGCAACGGCGGCCTGCCGAACTTCGGCGTCGGCAACGCCGCCAAGGTGGTGACCGAGGCGCTGGTCGATCCCAGCGCCGGCTGATCCCGCAGCACCGGCCGGGCCTGTCCGAACGCGGCCGCCCGGCGGGTTAGCCTCGCACCCGATGGCCGCGACCGCCCCGACCCTGCGCAAGGCGCTGCAGGGGCGGTCACCGTCGCTCGCCTACGAGCGGGCGCTGTGGGACGCCGGCCACGAGGTCGTCGTCGGCATGGACGAGGTCGGCCGGGGTGCGTGGGCGGGACCGCTGACACTCGGTGCAGCGGTCCTCCCACGCGACCGGCGGGTCTACAAGATCCGCGACTCGAAGCAGCTGACCGAGCGCGAGCGCGAGGCGCTGTTCGACCGCATCGCCGGGTGGTGCACGGCGTGGGCCGTGGGCCACGCCAGCTACGAGGAGTGCGACGAGCTGGGGATGAGCGAGGCCCAGCGGCTGGCGGCCCGGCGGGCGCTGGAGAGTCTGGGGCTGCGGCCGGAGCGGGTGCTGCTCGACGGCAAGTGGGATTTCGTGGGTGGGGGCATCGCCCAGCGTCTGGTCAGGGGCGATTCCCGGTGCCTGTCGATCGCGGCGGCGTCGATCCTGGCCAAGGTCACCCGCGACCGCATCATGCGGGCCGAGGCCGAGCACTATCCCTCGTGGTGGTTCGACGCCAACAAGGGCTACCCGTGCCCTCGGCACAAGGCGGTGCTGCGGGGGATGGGGCCGTCCGCCATCCACCGGCGCAGCTGGGTGTTCATGGACGGGCTGCCGTGGACGGGCGTCCCCCGCCTGGTGCGGCCCGATCCCCAGGGCACGCTGTTCCCCCTCGCCGAGGCCGGCTGATTGGCCGGCGCCGGGATCGGGTACTGGCGCAACCGTGACGGACACAGGTGACTCCCGGCCGGACCCCGACGAGATGCAGGCGCGGCTCGACGAGTTGGGCGGCGAGATCGACGGGGCGCGCCGCCAGGCTGTGGACGACGACCTGCTCGCCGACGACCAGGGCAAGCAGAAGGGCGACCCGCTCTTCGAGGAGGCCGGGATGGGCCTCGGCGACGTCGACAAGGAGACGCCGACCGAGGGCTCCGGCTCGGCCTGACGGGCGCCGGCGGGGCGTCAGCGCCGTTCGAGGACGATCAGCGGGATGCGGCGCGTCGTGCGCGCCTGGTAGTCGCCGAGCCCGGGCATCAGCTCGACCTGGCGTTGCCACAGGCGCTCGTACTCGTCGCCCTCGGTGACCCGGGCCCGCACGGGCACGGTCGCGTTGCCGACCTCGACGGTGGCGTCGGCGTGGGCGACCAGGTTGTGGTACCAGTCGGGATGGGTCGGGGCCCCGCCCTTGGACCCGAAGATCACCATGCCGTCGTCGTGGGGCTCGTAGACGAGCGGGACGACCCGCTCCTGGCCGGTGCGGGCGCCGGTGGTGTGGAGCAGCAGCATGTTCGCCCCGGCGAACGGGCCGCCGACCTTGCCGCCGTTGGCGCGGAACTCGTCGATGATGGCGGTGTTGAAGTCGGACATCGCGATGGGAGCCTAACGAGGGCAACCACCTAACCTCGCGGGCATGCGCCGCCGCCCGTTCGCCTGGGCCCTCGTCGCCTGGACGTTCTTCGTCTGGACGACGCGGATCGCCAACATCTGGCGCGACGACGCGCTCGAGGTCGGCGAGAAGCTGGGGCGGACCGGCCTGGCGCTGAGCTTCACGCTGCTGGCGGCGGCGGTCGTCGTGGCGCTCGTGCGGCACTCGGCGCGGGGCACGCGGCTGGCGGTCGGCGGCGCTCGCCGCGTGGTCTGTGGCGGTGTGGGTGGTGCGCGACGTGCGGATCGTGGCCGCCGACCACGACGCGGCGTTCACCGCCGTCCACGTCGTGCTGGGCGTGGTGTCCGTCGCCCTGGCGGTGCTCGCCTGGCGAGAGGAGCGCCGGTCGGTCAGCGGCTCACCGGCTGCTCGCTCAGCACCGGATCGAGTGCCAGGGTGAGGCAGCGGCAGCCGCCGCCCGCCTTGAGGAACTCGCCGACCGGGCTCTCGACCACGTCGAAGCCCCAGGCCTCCAGCCGGCGCCCGACGCGGGGCGGGGTGGCGGGCATGACCACGGTGGTCCCGACGACGACCGAGTTGGCACAGAACGACAGCGCCTCGTCGTCGGTGAGCACCAGCGGCTCGGGGACGAGCGCCTCGACGACCCTGGCGCCGTAGCGGTCCCAGCCGAGCGGGGCGACGACGGCCCGCCGCCCGTCGAGCGGGCAGAACGTCAGGTCCAGGTGGTACAGCCGGGGGTCGGCCAGCTGGATCGGCCGCACCGGGCACCGGAGCAGGCTCGCCAGCGCGGTGGCGGCCCCGGCGTCCGAGCGGAACGAGTAGCCCGACAGCAGCACGGTGCGCCCGCCGTCGGGCGTGAAGGGCAGGGCGTCGCCGGCGCCCTCGTGGTCGAGGTGGTCGGGCAGCCGGTCGACCCGCCAGCCGTGTTCGGCGAACCAGGCCGCGTCGATCTCGGTCTCGGGCTGGCGCTCGGGATGGCGGAAGTGGCTGGGCACGAACTGGTCGCCGTTGACCAGCCCGGCGTTGGCGGTGAACACGAGGTCGGGGACGTCCGGGTGGGCGTCCATCTCGACGACCTCGGCCCCGGCGGACCGGAGATTGGCGGCCAGGTCCTGCCACTGGCCGAGCGCCCGGTCCGGGTCGACAGCGACCTCGCTCTGCATCCACGGATTGATCTCGTAGAGGACGCCGAAGTGCCGCGGCGGGCACATCAGGATCCGCCGCCCCCACGACAGGGGACCGGGCGTGCCGCTCACGCGCCGGCCAGCAGGTGGTCGGCGAGCTGGCGGACGAACGGCCCGACGTCGGTGACGATGCCGAGCGCCTGGTGGCTGCCCCGGTCGGCGAGCTTGGTGACGACGGCCTGGTTGATGTCGACGCAGAAGGTCTCGACCCCGGCGGGCAGGCAGTTCCCGGTGGCGATGGCGTGGAGGGTCGAGGCGAGCATGAGCGCCACCGCGACCCCGGGGAGCTGCTCCCGCAGGGCGTCGGCGGCGGCGACGGTGTCGGAGATGACGTCGGGCAGCGGCCCGTCGTCCCGGATCGAGCCGCCGAGCACGAACGGCACACCCCGCCGCACGCAGGCGTGCATGACGCCGCCGGTCACGAACCCGGCCTCGACGGCGGCGGCGATCGACCCGTGTCGGCGCACCTCGTTGATCACCCGCAGGTGGTTGGCGTGGCCGCCCTCGGTGGGGACGCCCTCGACCACGGACACGCCGAGCGAGGTCCCGAGCACGTTGGCCTCGATGTCATGGGTGGCGAACCCGTTGCCGGCGGACAGCAGGTCGACCCACCCGGCCTCGACCATCCGGGCCAGGTCGGGCGCCCCGCCGGTGTGGACGACGGCGGGCCCGGCGACGACGAGGATGCGCCCGCCGCGGCGCGCGCGCTACCCGCAGCCGCTCGGCCACGCGGGCGACGAGGAGCGACTTGGGCTTCTCGGAGCTCACCTCGGACGCCATGAACTCGAACATCTGCGTGTCCCGGGCATGGGCGGGCGCGTGCACCCGCACGCCGTCGTGCCCGACGACGACGGGGTCGCCGGCGTGCACCCGGTGCATGGGCACGGTCCGGGCCCGACCGCCGGCGACGACGAGGGCGCAATCCATCTCGGGGTTCTCGACGGGCAGCCACACGCCGTCGATCCGCACGTCGCCGGCGAGGTTGGTGGTCGAGTAGAACCCGGCGGGCAGGACGCCGTCCCGCTCCGCGGGCACCAGGCGGGCGTCGTCGTAGACGGTGCGGTTGGCCCCGTGCACCTGCAGCTCGTCGAGCAGCGGCCCGAGCACGTCGTCGTCGCCGGTGACGGCGATCCGGGCATGGGAGGGATCGATGCTGGTCTTGCCGATCTGCACGTCGGCGATCTCGTAGTCGCAGCCGGCGTCGAGGATCGCGTCGAGGATCTTGGCGAGCAGCAGCGAGTCGACGATGTGCCCGGTCACCTCGATGGTCTCGGTGCCCACGTGCGTAACACCTCCGTGACGACGGGTTTCGGGTGCTCCAGATGCGCAGGGATATCATGCCGCCGCCATGGGACAGCCCATCAACGTCGTCGAGAAGCCGAGCTTCACGCCCGGCATCGCCCGCTTCGAGACCAACCGGTCGCTGACCGGCATGGGCCACGAGCGCTATCGCTCGCTCGACGACATCCTGGCGGAACGCCCGGTCGACGTCCTGGCTCGCCGCCTGTTCGAGTCGGGCGGAGTGACGGAAGTCCACGCCAACGGCAGCGTGGTCACGGTCCACCTGGCCGAGGGCTGGACCGGCGCCCGGCTGCTCGACGTGATCCGCGGGCTGTACATCTTCTATCCCCCGGCCGGCAACGGCGAGGCGCCGGCGCCCGAGAGTCCGGCCGAGCCGGAGGCCGACGCGGAGCCCGAGGCCGAGCCGGAGCCCGCCGCCGAGGCCGCTCCCGAACCCGCCGCCGAGCGCTCCCCGGAGACGCCCAGCGCCGCCGAGCCCGGCTCCCCGCAGGCAGACCCGGAGGAGTAACGTCGCTCCACCCCCAAGAGTGGGCATGCTCTGGGGGCGGCCGCCAACGACGTCGGCCCGCAAGAAGGAGTGACGATGAGTTCCAGGTCCTGGCAGGCCGTCCTCGACCACCTCGACGAAGCGGGTGAGCTGGCCAAGCTCGACCCCGACGTGCACCGCATGCTGCGGACCCCGCGCCGCGTGCTCGAGGTGGCCGTGCCCGTGCGCCTCGACGATGGGTCGGTCGAGGTGTTCACGGGGTGGCGGGTCCACCACGACACGACCCGGGGGCCCGGCAAGGGCGGGATCCGGTTCCATCCGGAGCTCGACGTCGACGAGGTCAAGGCCCTGGCGGCGATGATGACCTTCAAGACCGCCCTGCTCGACCTACCCTTCGGCGGGGCCAAGGGCGGCGTGCGCTGCGACCCCCACACGCTGTCGATCGGCGAGCTCGAGCGGGTGACCCGCCGCTTCGCGTACGAGATCAGCGCAATGCTGGGCCCGGACACCGACATCCCCGCCCCGGACGTCAACACCGACGGGCGGGTCATGGCCTGGCTGATGGACACGCTGTCGATGGTCAAGGGCCACACGCTGCCCGCGTCGGTGACCGGCAAGCCGCTGTCGCTCGGCGGCACCCGCTACCACACGGGCGCGACGTCGGCGGGGTGCCTCGACTGCGCCCGGGTCGCGTTCCGCGAGCTGGACATGCGCTTCGTCGGCGGCCGGGCGGTGCTCCAGGGCTTCGGCAAGGTCGGAGGACCGCTGGCGTTCCTGCTGTCGTCGGCGGGCATGCGGGTCGTGGCCGTGAGCGACATCGGCGGCGCGGTCCTGAACGAAGGCGGCATCGACATCGCGGCCCTGTCCGATCACGTCGCCGAGACGGGCTCGGTCGCCGGCTTCCGGGGCGCGGAGGCGATCGCCGCCGACACGATCTGGGAGGTCCCGTGCGAGCTGGCGGTGCCGGCGGCCCTGGGAGGTGTGATCGACGCCTCCGTGGCCGAGCGGATCGCCGCCCCGCTGGTGGTCGAGGCCGCCAACGGCCCCACCACGCTCGACGCCCAGCCCGTGCTCGACCGCAGGGGCATCGTGGTCGTGCCGGACATCCTCGCCAACGTGGGCGGCGTGACCGCCAGCTACTTCGAGTGGGCCCAGGCTCGCCAGGGTTACCCGTGGGAGGACGCGCAGGTAGCGGAGCGCCTGCGCCAGCGCATGGAGCACGCGTTCACGTCGGTCTGGGCCCGGGCCCAGACCCTGGGCGTCGGCCTGCGCACGGCCGCCCACGTGGTCGCCATCGAGCGGGTGGCGGACGCGATCACCAGCCGCGGCCTGTTCCCGTAGCCCCGCCAGCCACCGAACTCGGCGGCAGCTGCCCCTTCAGGCAATGGATGTTGCCCCAAGGACCGTCCGTGAAATCGTGACCGCTCGGCGCTGTTGCACCAGGCTGAGGTCGTGCGCGGGCGCGATGTTCGGCACGAGGAACCGAGCGACGTCACCGGCAGGCACGCCGGACCCCGCCCGGTCCGCGGCGGCCAAGCCGGGCCCCACGGCGGCCCGGACCTCCTCGCCCGCGCCAGGGGCCCGGTGGCCGAGCGCCTGCTGCTCGAGCTTCAGCGCTCGACCGGGAACGCGTCGGTCCAACGCCTGGTAGGCGATACGGCGCAGCGCACCTGCGGCTGCGGCGGAACATGCGGCACCTGCAAGACCGGCCCGGCCGCGGACACCGCCGAGGACACGGCGGACGAGACGGCCGGCCACCCGGCGGCCGAGCCGGTCGTCGCCCGCCAGTACGCTCCGCCGGCATCCGGCTCCCGAACGCCCCTGCAGACGGTGATCGACGCCGTCGACGCGGGCGGGCCCACGACCCTCGACGACGCGTTCCGTGTGCTCAATGGGCGGGCGATGCCCGAGCTGTTACGACTGCTGGCCGAGCTGCTCCGGCGCGGCAGGTTCGCCGTCATCAAGGCCGACGCCGCAGCGCGGGGAGGCCCGCGCATGGACGTCGCGTGCAAGGTGGTCGAGATGCGGGCGGCCGGGCGCCCGAGTCATGACCAGCTGCGCGACGTCGTCGACATGGTCGAGACCTTCCCCCCGGACCAGCGCACGGCGATCTTCCGGTTCCTCGGCGCGAACCTCGTGATCAATGTCCGTGGGGTCGACATCGACGTCTCCTACTGCAAGGGCAACACCGGGGCGGGCTGCGAGCCGGAGATACGGGAGGCCATCGCGTGGGCCCAGAAGATGGCCGGCGAGTACGCGGCGTGCCGGGGCCGTCCGGGCGTGGGGACCGGGGACGACGTCGAGAACTGCGTCGACGCCTCGCTCACGCGCCAGGGCATCACCACGTCGACCGCGGGGAGCACCAGCTCCGGCGGAGCGGTAACGATCACCGCCACACCGATGACCAAGTGCCAGCCGATCATGGTTCGCGGCACGGAGATCCACGAAGCCGTCCACGCCGCCCACACCCGGGCGCTGCAGCGGCGGTTCGGCACCGGGACGGCCCGATTCCATGCGGCACGCGACAGCGCCAACAACTGGATCAGCGACGAGATCAACGCCTATCGGGCCGAGATCCCCTTCTACCGGGAGGTGCTCAGGGCCATGAAGAAGGTGTGCAAGACTGTCGCCTCGCCGTGACACGGGTGGTGGCCGAGGGACGGGTCCGCGAGGCCAAGGTCGATCCGTTCCGACGCGATCGGCGCCGGCGCTGGCTCGTGACCATCGGGGTGAGCCGGGTGGTCGAAGGCGAGCTGGCGGGCCCGGGTGACGAGATCGTCCTGCTGGTGCACAGCCCGTCACGGGACTTCGCCGACCCGGAGATCGTCGGCCGGTCGTATCGACTGACCCTGCTGGACCCGCCCGACGATCCGTACACGGGCCGCTTCGAGGTG
Organism: uncultured Acidimicrobiales bacterium; assembly: GCA_963739835.1. GTDB lineage: Bacteria > Actinomycetota > Acidimicrobiia > Acidimicrobiales > VFJN01 > ZC4RG19. The sequence goes on along the minus strand of CAVUBW010000012.1, from coordinate 38,821 downwards.
GAACCGGTGGGCGCCGGATAGCCAGCACGAGGCCGCGCCAGAGACGCCTCGTGAGGGTGGTGATACGGGACTTGCCCTCGGCGAACACATGTTCGATCATAGCACCGTGGCGCGTGCGGAGGTGCTCGCAGGTGATCCCGGTGCGGCCGGGGGTCGGGCCGGTGCCGGTGCGGGCGCGCCCGGGGTCCTGGCCGAGCGGGTGCGGCCCACCGCCTTGGCCCGTGACCGGCGGCTGCCGGTCCTGCCGGCGTTCGCGCCCCTGGTGCCAGGGGCGGGACTGCGGCGGGGCATGACGGTGGCTGTCGGGGCCGCGCCCGGGGTGACGGGGGCGACGTCGCTGGCGCTCGCCCTGGCGGCCGGGCCGGCACAGGCGGGGTCGTGGGTGGCCGTCGTGGGCATGGGATCGGTGGGGCTGGTGGCTGCGGCCGACGCAGGCCTCGCCCTGGACCGGCTGGTGCTGGTCGCCGATCCCGGCCGGGACCGGTCGGGGTGGGCGTCGGTCGTGGCCGCGCTCGTGGACGGGTTCGACATCGTGCTGCTGGACGCGGGAGCGGGCCGGCCGGGGCCGGCCGACGCCCGGCGGCTGGTGTCCCGGGTCCGGGAGCGGGGATCGGTGCTGATCACGGTGGGCGGCGACCTGCCCGGCGAGCGCAGCCCCCTGCGGCTGACCGTGACCGCCGCCGCCTGGGAGGGCCTCGGGTCGGGGTGGGGCCACCTCCAGGGCCGACGGGTGACGGTCGAGGCCGGCGGCCGGGGGGAATCGGCCCGCCCCTGCCGCGCCGAGCTGTGGCTGCCGGACCACGACGGGCGGGCGGTCCCGGCCGAGCCGGTGGCCACCCCGATCCCGCTGCACCCCCGGGCCCGGGGCGGCGCCGCATGACGGCCGGCTCGGGGGTGCCCGGCGCGGGCGCGACACGCACGCTGGTGGTGTGGTGCGCCGACTGGCCCCTGGTGGCGGCCGGTGTGCCGCTGGACGTGCCCGCAGCGGTGCTGCGGGGCAACCGGGTGGTGACCTGCTCGCCGGCGGCCCGGACGGAGGGTGTCGAGCGCCACCAGCGCCGGCGCGACGCCCAGGCCCGCTGCCCCGAGTTGGTGGTCCTGGCCCACGACCCGGCGGGCGAGGCCCGGGCGTTCGAGCCCGTCGCCGCCGCCCTGGAGGCGCTCACCCCCCGTATCGAGATCACCTACCCGGGAGCCTGCGCCTTCCCGACCCGGGGCCCCTCCCGCTACCACGGCGGCGACGAGGCCCTGGCGGTCCGGGCGGCCGGCATGGCGGGCGAGGCGGTCGCCGGGCGGGGTCCCGTGCGGGTCGGGGTGGCGGACGGCCCCTTCGCCGCCGCTCTCGCCGCCCGCCGCCGGCCCGGCCTGGGCCCCACCGGGATCGCCACGTCCCCCGCCGACCCCCGGGTGCGGATCGTGGCCCCGGGCGCCGCGCGGCGTTCCTGGCCCCCCTGCCGGTGACCGTGCTCGCCGAGGCCGGCGGTCCGGCGTCGCCGGAGCTGGTCGACGTGCTCGAACGGCTGGGGATCCGCACGCTCGGCGCCCTGGCCGGGCTGCCCGTGGCCGGGATCGTCGGGCGGTTCGGGGCCGAGGGCCTGGTCGCCCAGCGGTTGGCGCAGGGCCTCGACCCGCTGCCGCCGGTCACCGCCCCGCCTCCGGTCGACTGGACGCAGTCCCTCGAGATCGACCCGCCGGCGGAGGCGATGGACGCCGTGGCCTTCCTGGCCCGGGGCCTGGCCGACGACCTCAACATGCGGCTGCGGGCGGTGGGCAGCGCGTGCACCCGTCTGATCGTCGGCGTCGAGACCGAGCACGGCGAGACCCACGAGCGGGTGTGGCGCACCGAGGGCATCTTCACCCCCCGGGCGATCGCCGATCGGGTCCGCTGGCAGCTCGACGGCTGGCTCCAGGCGCCGGACCGGCCCTCCGCCGGCCTGACCCGGCTGTGGCTGGCACCCGAGGAGGTGGTCCCCGCCGGGGGCCGGCAGCTCGCTTTCAGCGCCGGGGGAGCGGGGGCGGTCGATCCCGTCGAGGCGGGGGACCGGGCGGCCCGGGCGTTGGCCCGGGTCCAGGGGCTGCTGGGCGTGGAGGCGGTCCGGGTGCCGGAGTGGCGGGGCGGCCGGGGCCCCGGCGAGCGGGTGGCGCTGGTCCCGGTGGCGGCCGACGACGTGACCGAGACCCGCCCGTCCGCCCAGAAGGGCTGGGTCGGCGAGCCCTGGCCGGGGACGGTGCCCGATCCCGCCCCGGCCGTCGTGCACGCCCCGCCCCTGCCGGCCGTGGTGGCCGACGCCGGCGGCCGACCGGTCGGGGTGACGGGCCGGGGCGAGATCAGCGCCCCGCCGGCGACGGTCGCTCTGGGCGCCGGGGGGAGGCCCGCGGCGGTGGCGGACTGGGCCGGCCCGTGGCCGTGCGACGAGCGGTGGTGGGACCCGGCGGGCCATCGCCGCCGGGCCCGTCTCCAGCTGACGACCGCCGACGGCCGGGCGTTCCTGCTGGTCGTGGAGGCGGGGTGCTGGGCGGTGGAGGCGACCTACGACTGAGCGCGCCCCGGCCCGACGCAGCAGCCGGCTATGCCGTCTCGATCTCTGCGGCCGCCTGCAGGCCGAGCTCCTCGATCGCGTGCTCCCGCATCTTGTACTTCTGGACCTTGCCGGTCACGGTCATCGGGAACTCGTCCACGAACCGCACGTAGTGCGGCACCTTGTAGTGGGCGATCCGGCCCCGGCAGAACTCGCGGATGTCGTCCTCGGTCGTCTCCGCCCCCGGCCGGAGGCGCACGGACGCCAGCAGCTGCTCGCCGTAGGTGGCGTCCGGCACGCCCACGACCTGGACGTCGACCACGTCGGGGTGGGTGTAGAGGTACTCCTCGATCTCCCGGGGATAGATGTTCTCGCCGCCGCGGATGACCATGTCCTTGGCGCGCCCCACGATGTTCAGGTAGCCGTCGCCGTCCATCACCGCGAGGTCGCCGGTGTGCATCCAGCCCTCGGCGTCGATCGCCTCCCGGGTGCGCTCCTCGTCGTTCCAGTAGCCGACCATGACCGAGTAGCCCCGGGTGCAGAACTCGCCGGTCTCGCCCCGTTCGACCGTGGCGGCGGGATCTTTGAGCGCCGCCACCCGCACCTCGACGTGCGGGTGCACCCGGCCCACGGTGGCGGTGCGGTGGTGCAACGAGTCGTCCGGCAGCGTCTGCGTCGACACGGGCGACGTCTCGGTCATGCCGTAGCAGATGGTCACCTCGGACATGTGCATGCGGTCGATGCACGCCTTCATGACCTCGACCGGGCACGGGGACCCGGCCATGACCCCGGTCCGCAGGGAGGTGATGTCGAACGTGTCGAAGTCGGGATGGCCCAGCTCGCCGACGAACATCGTGGGCACGCCGTAGAGCGCCGTGCAGCGCTCGGCCTGCACGGCGGTCAGGACGGCGCCCGGCTCGAACGCGTCGGCGGGGATCACCATCGTCGAGCCGTGCGTGGTGCACCCGAGGTTGCCCATGACCATGCCGAAGCAGTGGTAGAAGGGCACGGGGATGCACAGCCGGTCGTCCGGCGTGAACCGCTGGAGCTCGGTGACGAAGTAGCCGTTGTTGAGGATGTTCCGGTGGGTGAGCGTCGCCCCCTTGGGGAACCCGGTGGTGCCCGACGTGTACTGGATGTTGATCGGGTCGTCGGCCCGCAGCGTGGCCCGGCGCTCGTCGAGGGCGGCCGCGGGGACGCCGTCCGCGTTGCCGATCAGGGACTCCCACTCGGGCGACCACAGGAACACGGCCTGCTCCAGTGCCTGGCGCTCGGGCCGCACCTCGTCGACCATCGCCACGTAGTCGCTGGTCTTGAACCGTGGCGCGGCGACGAGCAGCCGGCACCCCGACTGGTCGAGGACGTAGGCCAGCTCGTAGGGCCGGTACGCCGGGTTGATGTTGACGAGGATGACGCCGATCTCGGCGGTGGCGTACTGGAGCAGTGTCCACTCGGCGTAGTTGGGGCTCCACAGCCCGACCCGGTCGCCCGCCTCCAGCCCGAGGCCGAGCAGCCCGCGGGCGAGCGTCGCCACCCGCTCGGCGAACTCCCGGTATGTCCAGCGGATCTGCTGGTGCACCGACACGAGCGCCTCGTTGTCGCCGTGCGCCGCCACGGTGCGGGCGAGGTTGGTGCCGATCGTCTCGTCGAGGATGGGGACGTCGAGGGGCCCGGTGTCGATGGCGAGCGTCATCAGACCGTCCCGTCGCCGGGATCGCCGCGTCGGCGGAGGCCGGCGGCGATGAGCATCGCCCCGCCCACGATCAGGATGGCGCCGAGCAGCGAGTAGATCGGGTGGTCGGTCATCGGCGAGCCCTTGGCCACACCGATGCCCTGAAGGAACCAGAGCGCTCCCACCATGCACGACACGACGCCGACGATGACCCGAGGCAGCATGGCAAGGCTCCGATCGCTTGTCTCGGCTGTGGACTATCACACCGCCCGCAGCACCGCCATGGCCGCGTTGTGCCCCCCGATCCCGCTGACGCCGCCGCCCCGGCGGGCGCCGGCCCCGCACACGAACAGGTTGGCGACGTCGGTCTCCACGCCCCACGCCCCCGGCCGGGCGTCGGGCGCGTCGTCTCCCCCCGGGCCATCGAGGTCGCCCGGACCGCCCGGGGAGCCCGGATCGTGCGCCCACGGCCAGGCCAGGTCGGCGTGGAATATGTGGCCGCCCGGCAGCCCCAGGGTCGCCTCCAGGTCCGGCGGGCAGACGGCCTCGACGCACGGCCGGTCCTCGCCGTCCCGCGCCAGGCAGTCGGCGATCGGCTCGGCCAGGTACGCGTCCAGGCCCGCGAGGTGGCGCCGCAGGGCCTCGGCGCGCGCTGCGTCCCGGGCGGCCTGGTCGCCGCCGAACAGCCGGGCGGGGGCGTGCAGGCCGAACATGGTCAGCGTCTGGGCCCCCCGGGCGGCGAGCGCAGGGGACAGGATCGATGGGTCGGTCAACGTGTGGCAGTACACCTCCCCGGGCAGCGGGTCGGGCAGGGCGCCTGACGCCGCCGCGGCATGGGCCGCCTCCAGCCCCGCGTAGCCCTCGTCGACGTGAAGCGTGCCGGCGAACGCCACCGCCGGGTCGTGGCCGCTGCGCAGCCGTGGCAGCCGTTCCAGCAGCATGTTGATCTTCATCTGGGCGCCCTCGGGCCCGGATCCGGACGCCGTCCGGCCCTGCAGCCGGCCGAGCACCGCGGGCGCCACCCCGGCGAGGACGTACCGGCCGGCGACCGTCCGCTCGTCGTCGTCGCCACGCCGGCGGACGTCGACCTCCGTCTCGTGGCCGTCGGCCCGGACGGCGACCGCCTCGGCGCCGGTGACCAGGTGGGCGCCGGCGTCACGGGCCACGCGCTCGAGCTCGGCGGTCACCGCCCCCATGCCGCCGACCGGCACCCGCCACTCGCCGGTGCCGTTGCCGATCACGTGGTAGAGGAAGCAGCGGTTCTGCCGCAGGCGGGCGTCGTGCGCGGAGGCGAACGTCCCGATGACGGCGTCGGTGAGCACCACCCCCCGGACCGTGTCGTCCCGGAACGTGCCCTCGACGGTCTCGCCGAGCGGCCGGGCCACGAACCGGTCCCAGCGCCTCTGGCCGATGCGCGCCCGCATCTCGGCCGCGCCCGGCAGCGGCTCCAGCAGCGTCGGGGCCACGGCCCGGGCCAGCTCCCCGGCGTCCGCGTAGAAGGACCGCCAGGCGTCGTACTCCGCGTCGGAGCCGGTGAGCGAGCGGAACGACTCGGCCGTCGCCGGCCCTGGTGCCCGCTCGACCAGCAGCCCGGCGTGGCGCCCGCCCCGGCGCACGGGCGTGAACGAGGCCACCGCCCGGGACGCGAGGCGGACCCGGAGCCCGAGGTCGGCGACGATGCGGTCGGGCAGCAGGCTGACCAGGTAGGCGTAGCGCGACAGGCGGGCGTCCACCCCCGGGAAGACCCGGTCGCTGACCGCCGCGCCGCCGACGCGGTCGGCCCGCTCCAGCACGCACACCGAGAGCCCGGCCCGGCCCAGGTACGCAGCGGCCACGAGGGCGTTGTGGCCCCCGCCGACGACCACGATGTCGTACCGGTCTCGTATGGTCTGCGGGTCGGTCATCACCCGTCAGTGTGTCTCGGTCTGCATCGTACATATGTTCGTGTATAGTGCACGGCGATGGGCTTCAACAACCCCCATGTCCCTTGGCACGAGATCGAGCGGGCGCTGTCCGACCGCAAGCCGGCCCGGGCGCCCGGCACCTGGTGGTCGCGGCGCGACCCGGCCGACGCGCCGCCCGCGACCGGCGAGCCCCGCCGCGACATCCGCCCGTCCGACGTGCCAGAGGGTGCCAACGGGGGCGACAGCCCGGCGTGGTCGCCCCGGCGCCCCCGCTACGAGCCGCCGGCCCGGCTGGGGTGGCGCGCCGGCGCCGGTGCCGTCCCCTACGCCGAGCTGCACTGCCACTCCAACTTCAGCTTCCTCGACGGCGCCAGCCACCCCGAGGAGCTGGCCGAGGAGGCCGCCCGGCTGGGCCTCGAGGCGCTGGCCCTCACCGACCACGACGGGTTCTACGGGGTGGTCCGCTTCGCCGAGGCCGCCCGGGCGGTGGGGATGCCCACCGTGTTCGGGGCCGAGCTGTCGCTCGACCTGTCCGGTCCCCAGAACGGGGTGGCCGACCCCGAGGGCCACCACCTGCTGGTCCTCGCCCGCGACCCCGAGGGCTACGCCCGGCTGGCCGCCACGCTCAGCGCCGGTCACCTAGCGGGGCGCGAGAAGGGCAAGCCCGACTACTCGGGCGTCGAATGGGCGTCGGCCCACGGCGGCCACTGGGTGGTCCTCACGGGGTGCCGCAAGGGGGCGGTGCCCAAGGCCATGGCCGCCGGGCACCCGGCCGACGCGGCCCGGGCGCTGGCGGCGCTGGTCGACACCTTCGGGGCGGGCAACGTGCTGGTCGAGCTGACCGACCACGGCCACCCGCTCGACTCCGACCACAACGACGCCCTGGCCGACCTGGCGGCCCGGGCGGGCCTCCCCGTGGTGGCCACCAACAACGTCCACTACGCCACCACCGACCGGCGCCGCCTGGCCACGGCGCTGGCCGCGGTGCGGGCCCGGCGCAGCCTCGACGACCTGGCCGGGTGGCTGCCGGCGGCCGGCACCGCCCACCTGCGCTCGGGCGCCGAGCAGGCCCGGCGCTTCGCCCGCTGGCCCGGGGCCGTCGAGCGAGCGGCCGAGCTGGGCCTGGCCTGTGCGTTCGACCTGGCGCTCGTGGCGCCCCAGCTGCCGCCGTTCCCCTGTCCCGACGGCCTCGGCGAGATGGCCTACCTGCGGCGCCTGGTCGAGGAGGGGGCGACCGAGCGCTACGGGCCCCGTGGCGGGGAGACCCCCAAGGGCGACCGCGACGCCAATGCCAAGGCCTGGGCCCAGGTCGACCACGAGCTCGACGTCATCCAGACGCTGGGCTACCCGGGCTACTTCCTCGTCGTGTGGGACATCGTCGACTTCTGCCGGAGGGCGAACATCTACTGCCAGGGCCGGGGCAGCGCCGCCAACTCGGCCGTCTGCTACGCGCTCGGCATCACCAACGTCGACGCCGTGCAGCTCGGCCTGCTGTTCGAGCGCTTCCTGTCCTCCGAGCGCGACGGGCCGCCCGACATCGACATCGACATCGAGAGCGGGCGCCGGGAGGAGGCCATCCAGTACGTCTACCGCCGGCACAACCGCGAGCACGCCGCCCAGGTGGCCAACGTCATCAGCTACCGGGCCCGCTCGGCGGTGCGGGACATGGCCAAGGCGCTCGGCTACTCGCCCGGCCAGCAGGACGCCTGGTCCAAGCAGATGGACATGTGGTCGACCGTGTCGTCGACGTCGGCGGAGAGCGGCCACGACATCCCCGCTCCGGTGCTGGCGCTGGCCCGCGAGGTCGAGCGGGCGCCCCGGCACCTGGGCATCCACTCGGGGGGCATGGTGATCTGCGACCGGCCCATCGTCGAGGTGTGCCCGGTCGAGTGGGCCCGGTTCCAGGGTCGGGCCAGCCTCAGGGACGGCCGGGACGGCCGGGACGACCGGGACGACGGCAGTGGTGGTGACGAGATCGTGCCTCTGCGCACCGTGCTGCAGTGGGACAAGGACGACTGCGCCGCGGTGGGCCTCGTGAAGTTCGACCTGCTGGGCCTGGGGATGCTCGAGGCCCTGCACGGCACGATCGACCTGGTCCGCTCGGCGTACGGGGACGAGATCGACTTGGCGACCCTCGACCAGGACGACGAGGTCTACGACATGCTGTGCCGGGCCGATTCGATCGGCGTGTTCCAGGTCGAGTCGCGGGCCCAGATGGCCACGCTGCCCCGGCTGCGGCCCCGCAAGTTCTACGACCTGGTGGTCGAGGTGGCGCTCATCCGCCCCGGGCCGATCCAGGGCGGGTCGGTCCACCCCTACATCCGCCGGCGCAAGGGCCTGGAGGACCCGACCTACCTGCACCCGCTGCTCCAGGACGCGCTGTCCAAGACGCTCGGCGTGCCCCTGTTCCAGGAGCAGCTCATGCAGATGGCCATCGACGTGGCCGGGTTCACGCCGGCCGAGGCCGACCAGCTGCGCCAGGCGATGGGGTCCAAGCGCAGCCACGACCGGATGGAGGCCCTGCGGCGGCGCCTCTACGACGGCATGGCCGCCAACGGGGATGGTGGGCGAGGTGGCCGACCGCATCTGGGAGAAGCTGGCGGCGTTCGCCAGCTACGGCTTCCCCGAGAGCCACTCGGTGAGCTTCGCCTACCTGGTCTACGCCTCGTCGTGGCTCAAGCGGTACTACCCGTCGGCGTTCTGCGCCGCGTTGCTCAACGCCCAGCCCATGGGCTTCTACTCGCCCCACTCGCTGACCCAGGACGCCCGCCGCCACGGGGTGGAGGTCCGCACGCCCGACCTGGCGGTCTCGGGTGCCGCGGCCGACCCTGGAGGTGGCCGGCCCCCGACCCGGACGGGCGCCGGGGGCGGGGGCGGCGCCCGAGACCTGGGGCGTCGGTGGGCCCGCGGTGCGCATCGGGCTGGCGTCGGTCCGGGGCCTGGGCGACGAGCTGGCCGGGCGGATCGTGGCCGAGCGGCAGGCGCACGGCCCCTACGCCAGCCCCGAGGACCTGGTGCGCCGGGTGCCCGGCCTCAGCGTCGCCCAGCTCGAAGCCCTGGCCACGGCGGGCGCCCTGGGGTGCTTCGGGCTCGACCGGCGCCGGGCGCTGTGGGTGGCGGGGGCGGTCGCCCGGGCCGGCGCCGACCGGCTCGACGGCATCGTCACCGGGGTCGACGCCCCGCCGCTGCCCGGCCTCGACCCGGTGGACGAGGCACGCGCCGACCTGTGGGCCACCGGTGTCAGCCCCGAGGGTCATCCCACCCGGTTCGTCGCGCGACCTGCTGGACCAGCTGGGGGTGGTGCCGTCGGACCGGTTGGTCGAGCGGCCCCACGGATCGAGGGTCACGGTGGGGGGCGTGGTCACCCACCGCCAGCGGCCGGCGACGGCGGGGGGCACGACCTTCCTCAACCTCGAAGACGAGACCGGCCTGCTCAACATCGTGGTGTCCAAGGGGTGCTGGTCGCACCACCGGCGGGTGGTGCGGACGGCGCCGGCGCTGCTGGTCCGGGGCAGGCTGGAACGGGTCGACGGCGTGACCAACGTGCTCGCCGAACGCATCGAGGCGCTGCCCATCCGGGCCGCCGTGCGCAGCCGGGACTTCCGATGACCCGCGGGGCGGCCCGGGTCTCGGGCAGGCTAGGCGGGTGGACGTCGACGTGGGCACCTGGTTGCGCTACGCGCTGGTCGCGCTCGGCGTCATGGTGGCGGGCTGGGCCGCCCTTGCCGTCCTGGCCACCCGCCTGCCTCCGGGGATGGCGCGCGACCTCGCGGCGGTCCTGCCCCAGGCCGTGCGGACGGCGCGGACGCTGGCCCGCGATCCCCGCGTCCCTCGCCGGGCGAAGCTGGCGGTGGCGGTGGCGGGCCTGTGGTGCCTGTCGCCGATCGACCTGATCCCGGAGTTCCTTCCGGTCATCGGGCCGCTCGACGACATCGTGGTGGTGGCATTGGCGCTGCGCTACGCGGCCCGGCGGGTCCCGCCCGACGTGCTGGCCGAGGCCTGGCCGGGTGAGCCCGCCATGCTCGACAGGCTGGTCGGTGCCCGCCGCTCCCGACCGGCCCCGGGACCGGACGCCGAGTTGGGTGCCGACCGGGGCGAGGAGCCGGGCGCGGGGCCCGACTCCGGCTCGGGTCGCCCGGCGTGACGCGACGGGCCTACCGTTGCACGCGTGCCAGACAAGCGCCGAGAGTCCAAGCAGCGCCGGCAGGCCCGGAACCGGGCCCAACGCGGGTCGCTCGCCGCCCGCCGCGACAACGCCACGGTGTCCGCCACCAAGACCTCGTCGGCGCCGTCGGGCAAGGGATCGGGAGCGAAGGGCGGCGGTGCATCCGCCGGCCCGGCCGCCGTCGCAGGGGCCAAGCCCGCCGGGAGGGCGGCCGAGATCGCCGTGTGGCTGTCCCTGGCGTTCGCCATCATCGGCGCCGTCGGCGTGGTGCTGTTCGTAAAGGTTCCGGTGGACGACCGGGGCGAGACGCTGCCTCGTCAGTTCGGCGCCGTCACGCTCATGGCGCGGGAGGCCGTCACCGGGTCGCCCGTGCCCGACGCCAGCAAGTCGCTGTTGGAGGCGAACGGTCCCGGGATCCTGCTGATCCTGCTGCTGCCCGTCGTCGTCGCCGGGTTCGCGGTATGGGCCTACCGGCGCCCGGACCGGGCCCGGCTGCTGACCTTCGCCCTGATCGTCATGGCAGGCGTCGTGCTGCTCGGGCTCGGGGTGTACTTCATGCCGGCGCTGATCTCCCTGTTCGCCGCCTACTACCTGGTCCGCCGGGAGACCCTGCCGGCACGGCCGGAGCGCGGGGCGCGGCGGGGCGGTGCCATCGACGCGTCCTCGAAGGAGGCCCCCGAGGCCGAACCCGAACCGCAGGACGCCGTGGCTCCGGAGCCGCAGGACGAAGCCGTCGACGACGACGGCGCCGTCGCCGCCCGCGGGAACGGGGTGCGCGGCGGTCGCCGGCTCTGGGGGCGGTGACCGGGCCGGGGTCGTCCGACGCCGCTGGCCTGAGCGGAGGGGTCGGCGCGGTGAGGGTGGTGCGCGTGCGCGCCCTCGTGTCTGGGCGGGTGCAGGGTGTCTGGTACCGGGAGACCTGCCGGCGCCACGCGGACCGGCTCGGGGTGGCCGGCGTCGTGCGCAACCGGGCGGACGGGCGGGTCGAGATCCACGCCGAGGGTCCCCGGCCTGCCGTGGACGCGCTGCTGTCCTGGGCGCGGGAAGGCCCGCCGCGGGCGCGGGTCGACACGCTCGCCGTCGAGGACGTCGACCCGGTCGGCGCCCGGGGCTTCCGGGTCGAGTGACCTAGGACGCCGTCGCCGTCCCGCTGAGCAGCGCGGACGCCAGCGCCGGGGTGGCCTCCACCTTGCTGGCCGCCTCGTTGCCGTCCTCGCCTGCCGTCACCCCCGACGGCTGGGACAGGGCGTAGACCCGGAACTCGTAGGTGTGGGTGCCCGACGGCGGGCACGGGCCCGCGTACCCGGGCTGGCCGATGGCGTTGTTGGCCTCGACCGCGCCGGCCGGTGGCGTGTCGTCGGCGATGCCGCCCTGCGTGGGTGGGATGCCGGCGATGACCCAGTGGACGAAGCCGTTGGCGAAGTCGATGTCCCGCACCACGACCGCGATCTCGGCAGTGCCGCTGGGGACGCCGGTCCACTGGAGCGCCGGCGACCGGCTGGCGCCCCGGCATGTGTAGTCGACCGGGATCTCCGCGCCGTCGGCGAACGCCGGGCTCGTCAGCGTGAGCACCTGGCCCTGGCCCGCGCCCTGGCCGGTGCCGATGCCCACGCCCTGCGAGCTCGACTCGCCCGGGACGGTGGTGGTCGTCGTCTGGTCCGGGCGGGGCTCCGCCAGGTCCCGGCCGTCGTCGCCGCAGGCGGCCAGGCCGGCCACCACGGCGAACGCGGCCGCGGTCGCGGCCACCCGGCGGATCGAGCGATGCCCCCACGCGTCACCCCACATGGCGCCCAGTGTGGCAGCTTCGCCGGAACGAGAGCGCAGGCCGGCGGGTGCTGTCGGCGTGCGGCGCGTGTTGCAGACTGTCGTCGCCCATGCGCCGACCCGACGACGAGCCTCACCAATCCGAACTCTCATGCGAACCTCGAGTTCCCGCCTGGCGCGCCTGCGCGTGCTCCTCGGGTCGGACGCCGCGGGCGCCCGGCAGGGTCTCGTCGCGCTCGGGCTGAACTCGTCGACCAGCCTCATCGCCGGCGCCTTCCTCGGCGCGATCACCGGGACCCTCGCGCGCTACCCCGGCCTGCTCGTGCTCGTGCCGGCCGCCATCGGCCTGCGGGGCAACATCTTCGGGTCGTTCGGCAACCGGCTCTCGACCTCGATCCACGCCGGTACGTTCCGCTGGTCGCTCCGGCGGGAGGCGCCGCTGGGCGAGAACGTCCTGGCGTCGATGCTGCTCACGATGGGCATCTCGCTCGCGCTGGCCGTCATCGCCAAGGGCATCGCGGTCGGCCTGGGACTCCCGAACTCGATCGACCTGCTCTCCCTGGCGATCGTCTCCATCGTGGGCGGCCTGCTCGGATCGGTCGTGGTGCTGGCCGCCTCGCTGGCGCTGACCGGGGGTGCGGTCCGCTACGGCTGGGACCTCGACAACGTCACCGCCCCGCTGGTGTCGACGCTGGGCGACGTGCTGACGCTCCCGGCGCTCTACCTGGCCACGTTCCTCCTCGGCTACCGGATCCTCACGCCGGTGCTCGGGCTCGTGCTCGTCGCCGCCTCGCTGGTGTTCCTGGTCGCCGGCTGGCGGTCGTCGGCCGCGGGGCTGCGGCGCATCGTGCACGAGTCGGTCCCCGTCCTGCTGGTGGCGGGCTGCATCAGCGCCGGCGCCGGCGTCACTCTGGAGAAGTCGTTCGGCCGCTTCGACGCCCTGCCCGCCCTGCTGGTCCTGGTGCCGGCCCACCTGTCCAGCTCCGGCGCGCTGGGTGGGATCCTCTCGGGCCGGCTGGCCTCCAAGCTGTTCCTCGGCCTCGTGCCGCCCACCGGGACCCCCAACCGCGAGGCCCGCCGGGACATCTCCCTCGTGCTCCTCCTGGCCGTGCCCATCTATGTGTTCAACGGCCTGGGCGCCGACCTCGTGGCCCGGTTGCTGGGGGAGGCGACCCCGGGCGTCGTGCAGATGGTGGCGGTATCGCTGCTCGGCGGGGCGATGGCGATCCTGTTCGTCGTGGCCGTCGCCTACTACGGCACCATCGCCGCCTACCGCACCGGGGTCGACCCCGACACCTACGGCATCCCCATCGTGAGCTCGTCGGTCGACCTGGTCGGCGCGTTCACGCTCATCATCGCCATCGCCCTGCTCGGGCTGGCATGAAAGCGCACGACCTGTGACCGGTAACCGACCCTGCGAGCCCGGCGGCGCGCCTATCGTTGTCGGCGATCCCGCCGATGGATGACAGACCGCGCAACCTCCGGGCCATGCTGGCGGAGGCCAAGGACCTCTCCGAGCTGATGGTCGACCTGGCCTACGCCGCGCTCTACTTCGGCGATCCGGACATGGCCGAGGAGGTCGGCGGCGCTCGAGGAGCGGATGAACGACCTCGTCCACGACATGCGCGCGGTGTGCGTCATGGCCGCCCGCCACCCCCGCGAGGCCGACGCCATGGCGTCGGTGCTCCAGGTGATCTCGTCGATCGAGCGCATCGGCAACGACGCCGTCGACATCGCCCGCATCGTCACCCACCGTCTCGGCATCCCCCGAGAGCTGGTCGCCGACCTGTCCAACGCCGAGGAGGTGTCGCACCGGGTCCGGGTGCGGGACGGGTCCCACCTGGCCCGCCGCCCGCTCGTCGACCTCGAGCTGCCGGTGCAGACGGGCATGCGGGTCGTGGCCATCCGGCGCGACCGCGAGTGGATCACCGACGTCGAGGGCGACGAGATCATGCTGCCCGGCGACGTGCTGTTCCTGCGGGGCTCGCCCGCCGGCATCCCCCGGCTGCGGGAGCTGGCCGCCGCGCCCCGCTGGGACCCGCCGGTCCCGCCCGAGGACGGCACCCTCACCGACCTCGACCGGGCCGTCGACGTGCTGGTCGAGATGAAGAACATCTCGGAGACCGCCGTCGGGCTGGCCTACTCGGCCCTGGTGCTGCGCGACCAGGGCCTCGCCGCCGAGGTCCGCCACCTCGAGGACCGGCTCGACGAGATGAAGGACCGCCTCGAGCTGTGGGTGCTGCGGGCCGCGTCGGTCGACATCGACCCGTCGCCGCTCCGCGGGCTGCTGCACCTCTCCCAGGCGGCCGAGGACCTCGGCGACGCGGCCCAGCAGATGGTGTGGCTGATCGAGAAGCACGAGGAGGTGCACCCGATCCTCGGCATCGCCCTCGGCGAGAGCGACGAGGTCGTCGTGCGGGTCCCCGTGGCCGCGGGCTCGCCGGCCGACGGCGCGACGCTGCAGGAGCTGCAGCTCGACGTCGAGCCCGGGCTTCCACGTCCTGGCCATCCGCCGGGGCGGCCGCTACGTCTACCGGCCCCGGGGGCACGTGACGCCTGAACGCGGGCGACGAGCTGATCGCGAGCGGGCCCGACGAGGGCCATCCGCTGCTCGCCGCCCGGCTCGGCTGGCGGCTGGAGGAGGACGAGGACACCGGCCAGGAGCGGCTCGAGCCCCTCGTCCCCACCGCCGGCCGCTGATCAGCCGCCGACCCGCAGCGTCTTGTCGCGCGACCGGGCGCCGGCGACGACCGTGACGTCCCGGTGGCGCACGCCGAGGTGGGTCGCCACCAGCCGGCACACCGCCTCGTTGGCCCGGCCGTCGACCGGGGCGGCCGTCGTCCGCACGACCAGCCGGCCGGCCCGCTCGCCGCCGACCTCGTTTCGTCGGGCGCGGGGGATCACCCGCACCGTCAGCTCGTAGGGGCCGTCGGGTGGCATGCGGCGCGACCCGCGGTCCGCGGGCGGTCAGGCGTTGCCGGGCCGCGGGGCGATCGCGGGCGGGTCGGGCGGCGGCGCGGGCACGTCGCCGTGGGTGTCGCCGTTGCTGCTGTTGCCGCCGCCGTTGAGCAGCTCGGCGACCGCGGTCAGCGAACCGGCGATGCCCGCGAGCTCGGTGGGCACGACGATCTTCGTCGCCCGCCCGTCGGCCATGGCCTTGAGCGCCTCGAGGTACTTGATCGTGAGCAGCGTCGGTGTCCGGCGCCGCCGGCGTGGATGGCGCCGTAGACGGACCGGATGGCCTCGGCCTCGCCCTCGGCCACCGTCTCCTGGCGGAAGCGCTCGGCCTCGGCCACCGCGCTGGATGGCCTGGGCCTCGCCCTCGGCCCGCGAGGATCTGCTGCTGCTTGTCGCCCTCGGCCCGCAGGATCGCCGACTGCTGCTCGCCCTCGGCGCGGGTGATGGCGGCCTGGCGCGTCGCCCTCGGCCTCGGTGACGAGCGGCCCGCCGGGTCCGCTCGGCCTTCATCTGCTCGTGCATCGAGTGCATGACGTCCGGCGGCGGGTCGATGCGCTGGATCTCGACCCGGACCACCCGGACGCCCCACTTGTCGGTGGCGTCGTCGAGGATCTCGCGCAGCTCGAGTGTTGATCTTGTCGCGGGAGGTGAGCGCCTCGTCGAGCTGCATGTCGCCGACGACGTTGCGCAGGTTGGTCTGGGCGAGCTTGGTGACCGCCAGCATGAAGTTGGCCACGTTGTAGACGAGCCGCTGGGGGTCGGTGGGCTCGTAGTAGACGACCGCGTCCACCGACACGACGACGTTGTCGGAGGTGATGACCTCCTGCGGCGGCACGTCGACGACCTGCTCGCGCATGTCGACGGGGCGCAGCGTCTGGACGAACGGGATGATCAGGCGCAGGCCCGGGTCGACCGTCGTCCTTGTACTTGCCGAGCTGCTCGATCATGCCCTGCTGGTAGGGCCGGACGATCTTGACGCCCCAGGCGACGTAGACGAACAGGACGATCGCCAGGACGGCCAACAGGGCCACGTAGGTCACGGGGGTTGCTCCTCTTGTGCGCGGGCGTCGGGTGGTGTGTCGTCGGCGGGGGCGGCCCCGTCGTCGCCGACGGTGGGATCGGGCAGGGCCCCCAGCGGGGCGACGACCACTCGGGTGCCCTGCACGTCGGCGACCCGGACGACGGTTCCGGCCTCGATCGGCGTGCCGTCGATCGACTCGGCGCGCCACTCCTCCCGGTCGACCCGGACCATGCCGACGTCGTCGCCGGCGGGGATCGCCCGGAGGACGGTGGCCTGGCGGCCCAGCAGCCGCCGGGAGCCGACGCCCTCGTCGAGCGCCCTGCGGTTGAGCCGCCGGGCGAGCGGGCGCATGGCCACGAGGGCGGCCGATGGACACGACCAGGAAGGCGAGCCACTCCCAGACGACGGCGACGCCCGACGAAGGCGAGCACGGCGGCGACGAAGGCGCCGATCGCGAACGGGGCGAGGAAGAACGATCCCGGCGAGGCCATCTCGCCGATCGCGAACACGGCCGCGGCGACCAGCCAGATCCAGCGCCAGTCTTCGGGACTGTCCATCAGTGTTGCGCCTCGGCTCACCTACGGGCCACGTCGGGCCGTCTGAGACAATTTAGTGGAGGCTGGCGCCCGACAGGCTCCGCCCGCCGCGCGGATCGGCACGGGTCGCGGTCCGCGGGCCCGCGATATGGCGGACCGGGCGCGGCCCGGGGACCGGTAGCGTGGCCGCCAATGGACGAGACCCGACTCTGCCTGCTGACCGTGCACGCCCATCCCGACGACGAGGCGTCCAAGGGCGCCGGCACCGTGGCCCGCTACCACGCCGAGGGCGTCCGCACCGTCCTCGTGACCTGCACCGGCGGCGAGGCGGGCGACATCCTCAACCCGGCCATGGACCGGCCCGAGGTGCGGGCCGACCTCGCCGGCGGTCCGCCGCCGCGAGCTGGACCGGTCGGTCGAGATCATCGGCTACGACGAGGTCGTGCTGCTCGGCTACCGCGACTCGGGCATGCCCGACACGCGCGGCCAACGCGCACCCCGACAACTTCGCCAACGCCCCGCTCGACGAGGCCGTCGGCCGCCTGGTCGAGGTCATCCGCCGGGAGCGCCCGCAGGTGATCGTCACCTACGGCGACGACCAGCAGGGCTACCCGCACCCCGACCACCTGCGGGTGCACGACATCACCGTCCCGGCGTTCGAGCGCGGCCGGCGACCCCGACGGCCTACCCCGAGCTCGGCGAGCCGTGGCAGCCGCTGAAGCTCTACTACTCGGTCTGGTCGCGGGCCCGGATCGAGGCGATCCACGAGCAAGCTACCTCGAGCTGGGCATCGAGTCGCCCTTCGGCGAGGACTGGTTCGAGCGGCCCTCGCAGGACCACCGGATCACCACCAGCGATCGACATCGCCGGGTTCACCGACGTGCGGCTCGACGCCCTGCTGGCCCACGACACCCAGGTCGACCCGACGTCGCCGTTCTGGTTCGGCCTGCCCCGCGACGAGTCAGCCGCACGATCCACCCCTACGACGACTACATCCTCGCCCGGAGCCTGGTCGACACCGAGCTGCCCGAGACCGACCTCTTCGCCGGCGTCCGCAGCCCGGCCGCCCGGCCGTCCTGAGCGGGCGGCGGCCGGCCGTGGGCGACCGCGCCGCGCTCGGGAGCGCCGAGTGGGTCGACGCGTACCGGCGCGCCTGCGCCGACCTGCCGGCTCGTCCGGGCGCGTCCGGCCGGCTGCAGACGGTGGTCACCGGGGGCGCGGACGGCGAGGTGGCCTGGTGGGTGACATTCGCCGACGGCCGGGCGGTCGACGCCGGCGCCGGCCGGGACGACGCAGCCGAGCCCGACGCCGCGTCGGTCGGCGGGATCCCCCGGGTGCTGGTCACGATGCCGCACGAGCTGGCGGCCGCGATCGCCCGCGAGGACGTCGATCTGTCGTCCACGTTCATGCAGGGGCGCGCCAAGGTGGCCGGCGACCACGCCGCGCTGCTGCGGCTGCTGGCGCTGACGGCCACGCCGGCCTACCGGGCGGCGCTGCGGGCGGTTCAGCCGGCGCGCTGAAGGTCGCGCAGCTCGCGGTAGCCGATGCAGGCGGGCCCCGGCCCGGTCGAGCAGCGTGCGCAGGCTGCGGTCGTTGACGACCAGGTCGTGGTCGTCGACCCGGCCGGCCCAGTCGGGCGTCGAGGCCCGCAGCTCGGGCGTGTCGACCGCCGGGTGGACGTGGATCTCGGTCACGCCCGGTGCGAGGTCGTAGAGCGCCCGCTCGATGGAGCCCGGCGCCGCCGGCCCCCCGGACGTAGACGAAGTGGTCGGGGAAGACCACGCCCTCCTCGGCGGCCAGCTCGCGGAACGGGAAGCCGACCGTCCGCTCGGTCGACGCGCCCGGCAGGCGGATGGGCAGCCCGAACTCGACGGCCAGGTCGAGGTAGACGTCGAAGAACTCGGGCTTGAGCTGGAGCGTCGCCCATGTGGCTGTCGAGGTGGCTGACGTCGAAGCCCCACAGGATGGCCCGCTCGACCTGGGCCCGGCAGCTCGCGCCGGACCTCGTCGAGGTCGGCGTGGTCCCAGAGGTCGTCGAGGCGTGCGGGGGAAGCCGCCGTCGCCGTCGAGCAGCGACGGGGCGTGGGTGATCGGGCCCCAGCGGTAGAGGTCGTGCTCGGCGTTGAGCGTGAGGTGCACGCCGACGTCCTCGCCCCGGTAGCGGGACGCGGCCTCGCGGGCCCACGGGCACGGGACCATCAGCGACGCGCTGGTGGCGACGCCGTCGCGCAGCGCCTCGTAGACGCCCACGTTGGCGGCGTGGCTCGAGCCGAGGTCGTCGCAGGTGACGATCAGCACCGCGGTCGTCGGCGTCGAATCCGAGGCGTTCGGCCAGCGAGACCATCCGCGCCGAGGCTAGTGGGTGGCCGGCCGACGCCCTCCGCCCGCAGGGGGTGGGGGTGGGCCGATGGGGACGTCGGCGCCGCCGCAACGGCCCCACAGCCCGAGCCCGGCGGCCCTGGCCCGGTCCTCGGCCTGTTCGAACGTGGCCCGCAGCGCGGTGTTGGGCGGGAAGGCCTTGGCGATCGCGTAGCCCGACCGGACCTGCTCGGCGTTGACGAACAGGCCGTCGGCCCGGCGTTGGAGGTAGGCGAGCACCCGGTCGTAGCGGTCGCGGGGCTCCATGTCGCGCCAGAGGCGGACGGGCGTTCCCGCGGGCAGGAGGGCTTTGAGCCGGGCGGAGGCCTCCGGCCCGTAGCACTCGACCGGGCGGCGGGGCGCGACGGTCTCCGGCGTGTCGATGCCGATGAGGCGGACGGTGACGGTCGAGCCGGCCAGGTCGACCGCGACCGTGTCGCCGTCGACGACCCGCACGACCCGGGCGTCGCCGGGCGCGCTACCGGCCGCCCTGTCGCGGCCCGGCGCGGGCAGGACGACTGTCGTGAGCGTGGCGGCGGCCGCCGCACTGAGGACCGCGCCTAGGGCGCGCAGAACCAGGGACACCTGTCCCTCCCGTGGTTGGACGTTCGCGGGGCGGCCCGATGCCGCGATTCGCGCTGCCGGCGCGCCGGTTCAGATGCGCTCGATGACCGTGCCCGTGCCCAGGCCGCCACCGCAGCACATCGAGACGAGGGCGGTCCGGAGATCGGCCCGCTCGAGCTCGTGCACGGCCTTGGTCATGAGGAAGGCGCCGGTGGCCCCGAGCGGGTGCCCGAGCGCGATGGCCCCGCCGTTGGGGTTGGTGCGCTCGGGATCGGCGCCGACCTCGCGCTGCCAGGCGAGGACGACCGACGCGAACGCCTCGTTGATCTCGAACAGGTCGATGTCGTCGATGCTCATGCCGGTCCGGGCGAGGAGCCGCTGGGTGGCGTCGATCGGCCCAGTGAGCATCAGCACGGGATCGACGCCCACGAGGCAGGTGTCGACGACCCGGGCCTTGGGGGTGAGCCCCAGCTCGGCGGCCCGCTCGGCGGTGGTGACCAGGACGGCGGCCGCGCCGTCGCTGATCTGGGACGAGTTGCCGGCGGTGTGGACGCCCTCGGGACGCGCCACCGGCTTGAGGCCGGCGAGCGCCTCGGGGCTGGTGTCCCGCAGTCCCTCGTCGCGCGCCACGAGATGGTTCGTGCCGGTGGGCTCGCCGTTCTCGTCGACGTCCGGGGCGTCGACCTCGACGACCTGGGTGTCGAACCGGCCCTCGGCCCACGCCTGCGCCGCCCGCTGCTGGGAGGCGAGGCCGAAGGCGTCGGTGTCGGCCCGGGTGATGTCCCACTTGTCGGCGATGCGCTCGGCGCCCTCGAACTGGGAGGTGAACTCGAAGTGCCCGAAGTAGGTCTTGGGGATGGGCACGCCGAGGCCCAGCTTGCGGGACGAGTTCGACCCGATCGGAACCCGCGACATCAGCTCGACCCCGCAGGCGATGGCCACGTCGACGACCCCGGAGCCGACCAGGCTCGTGGCGATGTTGGTGGCCTGCTGCGACGACCCGCACTGCGTGTCGACGGTGGTGGCCGCCGTGGTGAGCGGCAGCCCGGCGCTGAGCCAGGCGGTGCGCCCGATGTTGAACGACTGCTCGCCGACCTGGCTGACGCACCCGGTCACGACCTGACCGACCGCAGCGGGGTCGATGCCCGACCGGTCGACCAGCTCACGCTGCACGGTGGCCAGCAGCTCGGCGGGGTGCACGCTCGACAACCCGCCGTTGCGGCGGCCGATCGGGGTGCGGACGGCTTCGACGATGACGACCTCGGTCATGGGCTCACGCTAGGGGGGCGGGGAACGAATTGTCAGGCCGATGCGACCCCGGACGGCCCGCCTGCGGCAGTGGCAGCCCCGTCACCCGCCGGGCGAGCGGTGGAGTGCCTCCACCAGCAGGACCAGAGCGAGGGCGCCGATCAGCGCCACGCCGACGGAGGGGAGGTCGAGGTCGTCGAGCGAGGAGTGGTCGGCCGTCGCCAGCCTCCAGCACGTGCCGCCGATGATGGCGCCGGCGAGGCCGGCCAGGAGCGTCGGTAGGCAGCCGGCCACCGGGGTTGGCGTGAGGCGCACCGCCAGCGTGCCAACGATCAGGCCGCACAGCATCCACGCGAGCAGGGCGATCGGGACCGTGATCGCCTCGATGATCGTGAGCGGGGTCATGGGCGCCTGGTCAGCGGCGTGGCGATCTGCGTATCGCCTCCAGCAGGAGCACCAGCACGACCGAACCGAGGACCGCCACACCGATCGAGCCGAGATCGAACTCGTTCAGGGACGAGTCGTCGCCCGTCGCCAGCCGCCAGAGCGCACCCCCGATGAGCGCGCCCACGATGCCCACCACCATCGTCGCCAGGCAGCCGCGCTGCGGCGCTCCGGTGATCCAGCCCGCCACGGCGCCGGCTATGAGGCCGACGAGAACCCACCCGAGGATGCCCATCGGCCGAACGCTAGTGCGGGCGATTCCGGGCCCGCTCGCGGCTCGGACCCCGTCATGCGGCCGCCCGCCGCCGCTCGGGGGCGCCCGTGGGCGCTGGTCGGCGGCCCGGTCGTCGGCGGGGGCCGGGGCGGCGGGATGTCGCGTCGGACTCGGCCTCGCGCGCCTCGATGCTGCTCTCGATGCCGGCGGCCAGCGCGGCCCGGGCCCGGGCGAGGCCCGCGCGGCCCGTCGCCCGGGTGCGCTCGTCGAGGCGCCAGGTCTTGGGGGTGTCGATCAGGCTGAGCTGCGTCATGCCCCGAGTATCCCGACGGGGTATGACAGTTAAGGCCGCCCCGACCCCGCCGGGGCGAAAAATCTCAGATCGGGGCGCCCGGTGCCACCAGCGGCCACGGGCGGTCGCGCTCCATCGCCAGGGCCAGGTCGAGCAGGAGGGCGTCCTCGTGGTGGCGGCCGATGACCTGCATGCCGACCGGCAGTCCGTCGACCGTGCCGGCCGGGATGGAGATCGCCGGGTTGCCGACCACGTTGGCCGGAATGGTGAGGGCGCCGTTGTTCTCCGGGGCGACGCCCTGGTCGCCGACCCTCGTGCTGATCGTGACCTCGGCCGGGAACGCGACGTCGGGGTTGGTGGCGCAGATCACGAAGTCCACCTGTTCGAACAGGTCGGCCATCCTCTCGTTGGCCTCGGTCCGCTGGCGCTCGCACGTGGCCGCCAGCGACAGGTCGAAGACCTTTTCGGCCACGTCCATGCCGAACGCCATCTCCAGCGTCAGGTCGCTCCTTGCATGCCGGCCACGCGTCGCCCAGCTCGCGCCGCAGCTGGGCCAGGTTCGTCATCGCCCACTCGAACCCCAGGCCCGGCAGTCGCACCGGCACGTCGACCAGGCGCAGCCCCGTCGCCCGGGCGAGCGCCTCGCCGGCCCCGCGCACGGCCTCGGCGACCGCCGGGAGGACGACGGCGTTGCCCAGGTCGGGCGCGATGACGGCGGTGCGTCCCCGCAGGTCGTGCGAGCCGAGATCGCGCTCCCAGCCCTCGATCCTCGGCAGGCTGTAGGGGTCGCGGGCGTCGTAGCCGGCGCACACGTCGTACCAGCGGGCGACGTCGCGGACCGAACGGGCCAGGCACCCGACCACCACCGTGAGCGGCGCGATCTCGGTGTGCGGGCCCCGAGGGATGCGGCCCGCCGTGCCCTTCATCCCGACGAGGCCGGTGAACGCCGCCGGGATGCGGATCGAGCCGCCGCCGTCGCCGCCCGTGGCGAGCGGGACCAGCCCGCCGGCGACCGCCGCCGCGCGAGCCGCCGGACGAGCCGCCCGGCGTGCGGCCGTGCTGCCACGGGTTGTGGGTCACGCCGTGCAGCCGGGTCACGCCGACGTTGAGCCCGCCGAACTCGCTGCCGGTGGTCTGGCCCACCGTGACGACGCCGGCGGACTCGGCGCGGCTGACCATCGTCGCCGTGTGGTCGGCCACCCGGTCGGCGAAGACCAGGCTGGCCTCGGTGGACGGCCATCCGTCCACGGGGTCCAGCTCCTTGACGCCGATCGGCACCCCGCCGAACGGCAGGGCGACGTCCGCGTCGGCGGCCCGGGCCCGGGCGGCGTCGGCGTCGAGGAACGGCACGGCGTTGAGGTCGCTGGCGTCGATCGCGGCGAGGATCGCCTCCAGCTCCTCGGCCGGCGACGCTCGCCCGCTGCGGAAGGCGTCGACCAGCGAGCAGGCATCCCCGAGCCAGGGTGTGTCGGTCATGGCCCGGCAGTCTGGCGCACCGGCCGCCCGGCCGCTGCCCGGCCCGCACAGGCGACAGTGCCCGTCACCGCAGCCTCTACAGTCCCGGCCGATGGACGCCCGCACCTGGCTCGGCCTCGAGCCGACGCACAACCCGATCCGCTGGTTCCTGCCGGTCACGCCCGGCATCTCCACGGGCGGGCACTTCCTGTTCGGCGGCTGCGGGCTCGGCGCGGCCATCGCGGCGATGGAGGGCACCAGCGGCCGGCCCGTGGTGTGGGCGACCGCCCAGTACCTGTCCTACGCCCAGCCCGGCGTCGATCATCGACATCGACGTCACCGTCGCCGTCGAGGGCCACCAGATCACCCAGGCCCGGGCCGTCGGCCACGTGGGCGACACCGAGATCCTCACCGTCAACGCCGCGCTCGGCACGCGCGACCTGCCCACCGAGGGCCAGTGGGAGCGAGCTGCCGGCCGACGTCCCGCGCCCGAGGACTGCGACGTCCGGGCGGCCCCGGCTGCCCGGGGACCGAGTCGATCATGGACCGCCTCGACGTGCGGCTGGCCAGCGCCCGCGACCTGGGACGAGCTCGACGGCACCCCGGCGCCGACGGCCGGTCGCTGCTGTGGGCGCGCATGCCCGACGTGCTCGAGCTGTCGTCGGGCGCCACGCTGGCGATCCTCGGCGACTACGTGCCGTTCGGCGTCGGCCAGGCGCTCGGGCGGATCGGCGGCGGCAACAGCCTCGACAACACGCTGCGGGTCGTCCGCCTGGTGCCCGACCGAGTGGGTGCTGCTCGACATCCGGGTCCACGCCGTCGCCCACGGCTTCGGCCACGGCGCTCGTGCACCTGTGGGCCGAGGACGGCACGCTGCTCGCCACGGCCAGCCAGTCGGCGATCGTGCGGCTGCTGGACGCCGACATGGCGATCGCCATGGCCGAGGCGGCGCAGACCGAGGCGGCGTCCGAGGGCACCCCCGATGAGCCATCGTGACAGCATCCGGTCATGCAGCGCTACGGCATGACCGTCCCGTTCGACGGCCGGCCACCTGCACGCCCAGCGTGAGTGGCTCGAGCGAGCTCGCCGACCTCGGCTACACCGACATCTGGTCGGCGGAGGCCGACGGCGCCGACGCCTTCACGCCGCTCGCGCTGGCCGTCGGTGTGGGCGCCGACGCTGCGGCTCGGCACGGCGATCGTGCCGGCCTACACCCGGGCGCCGGCCGTGCCTCGCCCAGTAGCGTGGCCTCGCTGGCCGACGCCGCGCCGGGCCGGCTCGCGCTCGGCATCGGCACGTCGTCGAACGTGATCGTCGAGCGGTGGAACGGCATCCCGTTCGAGGAGCCCTACCAGCGGGTCCGCGACATGGTGCGCTTCCTGCGCGGCGCGCTCGCGGGCGAGAAGGTCACGCAGGACGTACGACACGTTCGCGGTCCAGGGCTTCCGCTCGGCGTCGCGCCCCGAGCAGCCGCCGCCGATCCTCGTCGCCGCGCTGCGGGAGGGGATGCTGCGCCTCGCCGGCCGCGAGGGCGACGGCGCGATCATCAACTGGCTGTCGGCCGACGACGTGGCGACCGGTGGCGCCGATCGTGCGCGACGCCGCGCGGGGCGAGCGACAAGGAGATCGTCGCCCGCATCTTCGTGGCGCCCGACCGACGACGCCGACGCTCGTCCGGGGCTGGGCCGCTTCGCGATCGCCGCCTACCTGAACGTGCCGGTGTACGCCGCGTTCCACGAGTGGCTCGGCCGGGGCGACGGCTGCGGCGGCATGTGGGACGCTGGAAGGCGGGCGACCGCAAGGCCGCGCTGGCGGCCATCCCCGACGAGGTGGTCGACGAGCTCATCGTGCACGGGCAGCCCCGAGGCAGTGCCGCGAGCACATCCAGCGCTACGTCGACAACGGCGTGACCACGCCCGCCGCTGGCGCTGCTGCCCTTCCGGGTCGACCCGGCCAGGCCATCCGCGACCTCGCCCCCCGCTGACAGCGGACTGCAGCCGTTCTGCAAGCGCCCGGCCGTACCGTCCGGGCATGCGGACGCCCCAGCAGACCCTTCCCCTCATCCGGGGGAATCCCCCATGGCGCAGCCGGGGTTGGTTCACTTACCGTGACCCGCATGGACCCCGACGCCGGCGCCCGCGAGCCAGGGAGGCCGAGGTGATCACCCTCGACTTCCTGGCCCAGCTGTCCGCGCTGGCGTACCTGCTGGCGCTGGGCATCGCCGCGCTCGACGTCGTCTTCCCGGTCCTGCCCAGCGAGAGCGTCGTGATCCTCGGCGGCGTGCTGGCGTCGCAGGGCCGCATCCACCCGCTGCCGCTGTTCGCCGCAGCCGCCTTCGGGGCCATCCTCGGCGACCACATGTCCTACGCCATCGGGCGCTGGACCACCCGCGGCCAGCCCAGGGGGCGCACCAAGGACCACGACCGCCGGGGCCGGACGTCCAAGGCCGCCCGGCTCCAGGCTTGGGCGGCGGCCCAGCTGGACAGACGGGGACCGGTGGTGCTCGTCGTGGCGCGCTTCGTGCCCGGCGGGCGGACGGCCAGCACGTTCGTGGCCGGGCGGACGGCGTACCCGCTCTACCGCTTCACGCCGGCGACGGTGCTGGCGGGGGTCCTGTGGGCAGCGTTCGGCGTCACGTTCGGCTACCTCGGTGGCACCGCGTTCCACGACCAGACGCTGCTGGCGACCGGTCTCGGCATCCTGCTGGCCCTGGCGTTCGGCGGGCTCATCGAGCTGGTGTCGTCCCGCTTCCGCAAGCGCGACGGAGCCTCCGCCGGCGCCGATGGGGCCGACGGTCTCGACGACCTCGCCGCCTGAGACCGCCGACGCAGCGGGCCGGGCGTCCCGTCGCCATCCCGCTTACTGTCGGTGACCATGGCTCACAGCGCGCTGGACCTGTCCGACCGACTGTGGCGGGGGGAGGTGACGGTCGGGGAGGTCCACCCCGTGACCTCGTCCGGCGGGATCGACGAGGTGGCCGACCGGACCGCGTTCGTCCCCGCCTTCGCCAACGTCGAGCGCGTTCGGCACCGACGGACGCTGGTCCTGGTCGACACCGGGAGCGCCGTCCTCGCCCAGTCCAACCACGAGGCGGTGCGGGGCTGGACCGACCTGCCGCTCGACACGCGTCGTCTTCACGCACGGCCACATCGACCACGTCTTCGGCGTCGGCGCGTACGAGGCCGAGGCCGACGCCGCCGGGCGCTCGCCGGCCGCGCGTCGTCGCGCACGAGCCCGTCGCCGGCCCGCTTCGACCGCTACGAGCTCGACCGCCGGCTACAACGGCGATCATCAACCAGCGGCAGTTCCAGGTGCCCGAGCTTCCGGTGGCCGACCGAGTACCGCTACCCGGACGAGACGTACCGCGGACGCTCGACGCTCGAGGTCGGCGGCGAGCGCTTCGAGCTGCACCACGGCCAGGGCGAGACCGACGACCACACCTGGGTGTGGTGTGCCGGAGCGACGCGTCGCTGTGCACCGGCGACCTGTTCATCTGGGCGTCGCCGAACTGCGGCAACCCGCAGAAGGTGCAGCGCTACCCGCGGGAGTGGGCCGCGGCGCTGCGGGAGATGGCCGCGCTCGACGCCGAGCTGCTGCTGCCCGGGCCACGGCCTGCCCGATCGTCGGGCGCCGACCGGGTGCGCCAGGCGCTCGCGACACGGCCGAGCTGCTCGAGCACCTCGTCGACGAGACGCTCGCGATGATGAACGACGGGCGCCCGGCTCGACGACATCGTGCACACGGTGCACGCGCCCGCCCGACCTGCTCGAGCGGCCGTACCTGCGGCCGGTCTACGACGAGCCGGAGTTCGTGGTGCGCAACGTCTGGCGCCTGTACGGCGGCTGGTACGACGGCAACCCGGCGCACCTGAAGCCGGCGCCCGACGCGGTGCTCGCGCGCGAGCTCGCCGACCTCGCCGGCGGCGCCGGCGCGCTCGCCGACCGCGCGGTGGCGGTCGCGGCGGCGGGCGACCTGCGGCTCGCCGGCCACCTGGCCGAGCTGGCCGCGCAGGCGGCGCCGGACGACGCGGGGGTGCACCGGGCCCGGGCGAGGTGTTCGCGCGAGCGGGCCGAGGAGGAGGCGTCGACGATGTCGAAGGGCGTCTTCTCCTGGGCCGCGGACGAGTCGCAGGCGCGCCTGGCGAAGATGGGGGACTGACAGGAGGCCAGCCAGCGTCCCTCAGTCGGCCAGGCGGGCGGCCCGGCGCAGGTGGTCCTCCAGCTCGGGCAGGCCCGTGCGGGCGTTGAGGCCGCTGGTGCTCGGCATCACGTAGACCGGGACGCCGGCCAGGCCTCCCGGTTGGACGCCCGGGGCCGCCCGGCGGTCGACCGCCGCCCGCCAGCCGGCCAGGCCGACGAAGCAGAGCGCGCCCGGGCGCAGCCACGCGACCAGGCGCTCGATCCGGCCCATGCCGGCCGCGGTACTCGGCCGCCGTCAGCTCGGCCGCGGCCACCGTCGCCCGCTTCACGACGTCGGTCATGCCGATGCCGTGGTCGCGCGAGCGCCCGGTCCGGCGACCGGACCGCGCTGTCCGCGACCAGGCCCGCCGCCCGCAGCGCCGGCCAGTAGCGGTTGCCCGGGCGGGCGAAGCCCACGCCGGCGTCGGCCGCGTACAGGCTGGGGTTCAGGCCGCACATGAGCAGGCGCATCCTTGGCCCGACCGTGTCCGGCAGGGTGCGGGCCCGCACCGCCCGCGCCGCCATCTGGTCCGGGGACCCGTCGGGCGCACCGATCTGCTCGACGTCGAAGCCGGCGCCGACCAGCACGTCCCGCAGCGGCCCCTCAGGCCACCAGGCGAACCAGCGACCCGGGAAGTCCTCGTCCTCGGAGCGCTTGTCCGGGCCGCCCTCGCCCGAGAACAGCGTCGCCTCCAGCGTGCCGCCGACGGCCAGCGCCCGGTGGATGCCCGCCAGCGCGAGCGGGACGTCCTCCCGGGCGATGTGCTGGAGGCTGCGGGACGCCCACACTCCCGCCAGCGCGCCCCGCCGGAGCGGCAGCGCCGCCAGGTCGCAGACGACGCCCGGCGTGCCCGGGTGGCGCCGGCGGGCCTCGGCCACCATCGCCGGGGCCGCGTCCGCCGCCACGATCGGCGTGCCCAGGTCGGCGACGTCGAACCCCGGGCCGCACCCGAGGTCGAGGCGTACGCCGCCCACGGCGACCCGGGCCGCGAACGCTCGCGCCCGCGCCGGGTCGGCTGCCCGCCGCCGCTCGGCGAACTCGGTGGCCGACTGCTCGTAGACGGCGACGGTCCGGCGATCCATCTGGGCGTTATAGGCGCCCCGGTCGTCCCGCGTCCGGGCGGTCCCAGTTGCAGACGCCGTCGGGGAAGATCTGCTCCAGCCGTGCTCGCTCCTCCGGGGTCGGCGTCCAGTCGCCGTACACGCCCTGGTGCAGGGCTCGGGACACCGGCTGGAGCTGGCACTTCCACACGCCGCCCTCGAACGGGCCGCCCGCCTCGCGCCGCGACGTCGAGTACGTCGGGAACCGCTGGGTGCAGACGCCGGCCGGCTTGTCGTCGATGACCCCGTTCCACACGTCCCGACCGGAGGCGATCAGCGCCCCGGACGTGTCGAAGCACGAGTCGACCGCGCGGGCCGGCCGGTTGTCGGCCCACGCTGCGCTCCGGGTGGGCGGCGATGTTGGCCATCCACTCGTCCATCACGTCGAACGCCATCGGCGTCTGGTCGAACGCCACGGCCGGCCGGGCGTCGGTGAACCAGATCACCTGGTTGGAGGCGTCGCCGTCGGCGTCGAGCATCCGCTGGCGGCTCGACGAAGGACTGCTGGCTGTTGTGCATGTCCAGCTCCTCCTCCAGGTAGTGCCGCCAGTCGATCACCGGGATGTCGATGTCGCCCACGAACTCCATGCCCGACGTGTACGCCGCCGCCATGGCGTCGGGGTCGCCCGCCCGCCGGGGCGCCGGGGTCGCGCCGCCGTCGGGGCTGAGCGCCATGTTGCGCGAGCTCCACGGGTCGAAGTTCTCGGCCGTCAGCGGCCCGGCGAAGGGGAAGCCCTCGGGCACCATGTCGGCGGTGTCCTTCCAGCTGCCGACCTGGGCGTTGAGGTTCAGGAACTCGGCCGGCGAGATCACGCCCGACCGCAGCGCCTCGAGTCCGTACTGCACGCCCACGTTGTCCCACGGGACCCGGGCGAAGCCGTCCGGCCCGGTGCCGTAGATGTTCACCGTGTCGCCCCAGTGGGTCCACTCGACGCCCTCGGTTCCCTGGGCCAGCTTGTCGATGTCGGCGACGTTGGTGAACGTCGGGTTGAGCGCCAGCGGGGTGAGCCCGAGCCAGCCCGGCTTGCACTCCGTGAGCGCCGGCGCCGGCGACGCCGGGTCGCGGTCCATCACCTGGAAGCCCAGCAATGCGTAGAGCTGGTACAGCTGGTTCCACTGGTTGATCTCGCCCGGCGACAGGTTCTTGGGGAAGTTCGCTGGCGTTGAGCCCGTCGATCGCCTGGCGGACCTCCGGGTCCTTCCAGTGGGCGTTGTCACGGTCGGCCACGTCGAAGAAGTGCTCCAGAAGCTCGCAGTCGCCCACGTAGATCGTCTGGGTGACCATGTCGGGGTAGGAGTACTGCGCGATGGCGGCGTCGATCAGGCCGGGGTGGTTCTGGGCGTAGACGTACTGCTGGATGGCGCCGCCCGACCCGCCGACGGCGACCGTGTAGTCGGGGACGCCGTGGGTCTCGACCGTATGCTCCTTGAGCATCGACGCGCGGTCTCGCCGCCGACCTGGAGGTTGTAGTGGGTGCTCGTGCGGGTGCCGCTCGACCACATGACGCCGTAGCCCTTGCCGAGGAGGTCGGCGGGCAGCATGGCGCCGGCCGAGGTCGTGCCCTGGAAGTGCCCGATGCCGACCCCGCCGTCGAACGTGAACACCAGCCGGCGGTTCCACAGCGAGTCGTCCGGCGCCCGCGGGTCGGCCTCGCCGACCGGCGCCAGCATCGCCACGCTGTAGATGAAGCGGTCGAGCGTGCCCCGCTCCCAGCGGACCACGAACGGCACCGTAGCGCCCGTCCCGGATCGTGGTCATGGCCACGTCGGCCGGCGGCGCCGCCGGGTCGTCCAGCCAGTGGAACACGTTGTCGGTGGTCGAGCGGTAGACGTAGCCGTAACGGGTCTCGGCCGCGCAGTCCTTGCTCCAGCCGACGATCTGGGCCGCGGCGGTCGGGTAGCCCCGGCCGTCGGCGGGATAGCTGCCGTCGGGCGCCTCGGCGGCCACGGGGATGCCGATGTGGTCCTGGTTGTCGACCAGCGGCTGGCCGAGGATCATCCGGCCGTCGAACCGGCCCCGGGCCGTCGTGCACACGAACGGCTGCTGCTGGGGCCCCGAGAAGATGGGCCCGCCGGTCGGGTGGTCGACCAGCGTCAGCTCGGCCGGTCCGGCGTGCGGGCCCCGGCCGGTGGCCTCGACCCGCAGCAGGTTGTCGCCCTCGACCAGCCCGGCGACCAGGCCGACGAGCGTGCCGTCGCCGGTCGGCGAGGGTGCGAACGCCGACGTCACGTCGGCGCCGCCCACGGTCACGCTGACCCGGTCGGCGGACACCCGGTCGGGCACCTCGACCCGGACCAGCGCGTCGCCGCCCGTCACCTGGTCGGGCCGGCCCGAGAGCACGGTCACCGCGAACCGGTTGCCGTGCCCGGGCACGCCCGGTGATCCCGATGCCGCCGGCGAGGCGGCCAGCGCGGTGGCGCCGATCGCCATCACCGCCGCCAGCCCCACCGCCCGCGTCCGCCGTCGTGCCGATTGCGGTCGCCGCCGTTGCGGTCGCTGATGCATGTTGATCCCCCCGATGCCGGCCCGCCCCTTCTCTCCCTAGAGATCGACACCTGCTGCACGTCGATCTCGCTCGAGAGGTGTCGATCTCTAGGGATCGGGCCGCACAGGACCGAAGCTAGTCGCCGAGCGACGCCGCGAGTCGCCGCATCCCCGCCAACCACCGATCGCGGTCGGCGGCGCGGCGCTGCTCGAACGTGGCCACCTCGGGGTGGGGGAGGATGAGGAAGCGCTCGTCCCGGATGCCCGCGACCGCCGCGTCGGCCACCGCCTCGGGCGGCAGGATCCCGGCCACGGCGGCCGCGCCGGCGCCCGCCGACACCGTCGCGTCGACGTCCGCGGCCCCGCCGTGGAACAGCGGCGTGTCGACCGCCATCGGGCACAGGCAGGACACGACGATCCCGGCGTCGCCGTAGGTGATGGCCAGCCACTCGGCCAGGGCGACCGCCGCGTGCTTGGTCACCGAGTAGGGCGCGTCACCGGGCTGGCTGAGCAGCCCGGCCGCCGACGCGGTCGACAGCAGGTAGCCGCCGCCCCGGGCCAGCATCCGCGGGACCAGCGCCCGCGCCGCGTACACGTGGGACTGGACGTTGACGGCCCACACCCGCGACCACACGTCGTCGCCGACCTCGATGCCGCCGAAGCCGAGGATCCCGGCGTTCGATGCGAACAGGTCGATCGGCCCGATCTCGTCCTCGGTGCGCTCGACGACGGCGGCGACGTCGGCCTCGACCGTGACGTCCGCGGTGACCGCGAGGCCTCGGTCGCCGAGCGCGCCGCGGTGGCCAGGGCGCCGTCGGCGTCCCGGTCGACCACGACCACCCGGCGGGCGCCCTCGGCCGCGAATCGCTCGCACAGCGCCCGGCCGATGCCGCTCGCCCCGCCGGTCACGACACAGATGCGGTCCCGGAGCTCCATGGGGCCGCATCGTAGGAGCCGCCGGGCTCAGCCGGCCCCGATCGCCGCCCGGACCGTCGCCTGGGCCGAGGCGCGGCGGTCGGCACCCCAGGGCAGGGGCATGAGCACCGGCACGTCGGCGCCGGCGTCGACGTAGGCCCGCATCGTGGCGTGGACCGTGTCCGCGTCGCCCATCACGTCGATGGCGTCGACCATGCGGTCGCTGACCGCGGCCAGGGCCCCGGCCCGGTCGCCGGCGGCGTGGCGCTCGCCGATCTCGGCGACCTCGTCGGCGAATCCGGCCCGCTCGAAGTTGGCCGCGTAGCTGCGGCACGACCGCGTAGGAGAACAAGTCGCGGCGGGCGAGCTCGACGCCGTCCTCGCGCGTCGCACACGCCCGCGTGCACGTAGGCGTAGACGGTCGGCGTCGCCGCCCTCGCGCACCTGCTCGACCGACCACCCGACGTGCGACGCCGGCAGGTAGTTGAGCAGCACCCCGTCGGCCAGCTCGCCCGCCAGGCGCAGCATGTTCGGGTTGAGCGCGCCGACCACGATCTGGGGCCGCCGCTCGCCCAGGCGGACCCCCAGGCGGAAGCCCTTGACCTGGTAGAAGTCGCCGGCGAAGTCGACCCGCTCGCCGGACAGGCAGGCCCGCAGCAGCGTGACGTACTCGCGCACGCGGGCCAGCGGGCGGTCGCCGTAGGGCACGCCGTGCCAGCGCTCGGTGACCACCGGCGACGAGATGCCCACGCCGAGCAGGATGTCGCTGTCGGGGTGCAGGGCCTGGAGGGTGGCGCCGGCCATCGCCACGATCATCGGGGTGCGGAGCTGGAGCGCGATCACGCCGGTCCCCAGGTCGAGCCCGGGCGCGGCGGCCCCGGCCGCGGCCAGGATCGTGAACGCCTCGGGCCCGGTCGTCTCCGCCGTCCAGAAGCTGCGGTAGCCGAGATCGGCGGCGGTGCGGGCGGTCGAGGTCGCCAGATCGGGCCCGAGGGCCATCAGCGAGGCGAACGTGACTCCGGCTCGGTCCATCCCCATGGGCGGCGAAGCTAACGCGAAGGGGTGACAGCGCGGCAGCCGGACGCGCCATAGCATCGCTCCCCATGGAGTTGACGGCGGCCGAGGGTCGCGTCCTCGGGTGCCTCGTCGAGCAGGAAGCGGCTGATCCGGCCGCGGTACCGCTCACGCTGAACGCCCTCCGCCTGGCCTGCAACCGGACCTCCGGGCGCGACCCGGTGGTGGCCTACGACGACCGCACGGTCGAGGACACGCTGCTGGCGCTCAAGTCGCGCGGCCTGGCCCGCTTCGTCGCCCCGACGGCCGAGGTCCGCACGACGCGCTACCGCCACCGGGCCGACGAGCGCTGGCGGATGGGCCCCGCGGACCTGGCCGTGCTGGCCGTCCTGCTGCTGCGGGGCGAGCAGACCGTCGGCGAGGTGCGGACACAGGCGCAGCGGCTGCACCCCTTCACGTCGCCGGCCGAGGTCGACGCGGTGCTCGACGCCCTGGCGGCGCGGACCCCGCAGCCGTTCGCCGCCCGCGTCCCGCCGCGGCCGGGCGACCGCGAGACCCGCTGGGTCGAGGTGCTCACCGGGCCCGTCGGCTCGCGCCCCGCCCGGGTGGGCAACGGCGTGGAGCACACCCCCGCCGTCGGGCCCGGGTCGTTCGCGGGCGACCTCACCGCCCCGGCGCCCACGTACGCCGAGCTCGTCGCCCGGGTCGGCGAGCTGGAGCGCCGGCTCGCCGCCGCGGGTGACTGGTCGCCGCCGCCGCCCCCGCCGCCCCCGCCGGTCGAGGTCCGGGCCCGGCCGGTCGCCCGGCTGGCGTTCCCGGAGGAGCGCCGGGTGCCCGCGCCGCCGTCCCGCCCGGTCACGGTTGCCGAGCTGGCCGACCTGGCCGACCGGCTGGGCGACATCGAGAGCCGCCTCGCCCGCATCGAGGCCGAGCTGGGCGCGCTGCGCTGAGCGCCGCCGGCGCGCCGATCAGAAGTTGCCGTCGCGGCTGAGCCGGTAGTTCTCGCCGGTGCGGTCGCCGGTCATCGGCCGGACCGTGACCTCCAGCGTGGTGGCGTCGTCGGCGCCGCAGTGGGCCTCGCCCAGCTCGACCGTGGCGGGCTCGCCCTCGAGCGCCGTGTCCCGGCCCAGCAGCTTGTCGCCGTCGCGCACCTCGAGGCCGAGCACGATGTGGGGCGGCGCCTCCAGGCGGAAGGCGAGATGGCCGTCGCACAGGAACTGGATGTTGTCCGCGACCTCGACCGGGTAGGTGTCCACGTCGTCGACCGGGGCGATGTTGGCCTCGATCGTGTCGACCAGCGGCTCGCCGTCGACGTCGTCGGCCACCACCTCGCAGCCGTCGGCCGCGTCGCCGTCGTAGTCGGCCCGGTCGCTCAGGCACTGCTTGCCGTCGGTGCCCGGTGCCGGCGCGGCCTGCCCGCACGGCTGGTAGGGGAGGTCGTCGCAGGCGCTCGGCTCGCCGGCCGCCCCCGATCCGGGCAGCCGGGCCGGGTCGCCGTCGTCGCGGGTGACGAGCCACGCCGCCACGGCCAGGAGCCCGATCGCCGCCAGACCCGCGGCGATCGCCGCCCACCCGCGCTGGCGGAAACGGGCCCGGCGCAGCTCCAACGTCCGCGCCACGGTGCCCTCGGGCCCGCCGGCCAGCGACGCGGCGGACGGCCGCCGCTCGGGATGGGGGTCGAGCATCGCCACGATCAACGTCCGCAGCGTCTTGGGCAGCTGCCGCGGCACCTTCTCGATCTTCCCGGCGGCCGCCCGGACCATCAGCAGGCCTGGGTCGCCCTGGCCGTAGGGGCCGTCGCCGGTGGCGGCGAACAGCAGCGTCGCCCCCAGCGAGAAGACGTCGGTGGCCGGAGAGACCGGCTCGCCCCGGGCCTGCTCGGGGGCCATGAACCCCGGGGTCCCGACCACCATCCCGGCCACGGTGAGGCCGTGGGTCTGGTCGCGGCTGAGGGCGACGCCGAAGTCGGCCAGGCAGGGTTCGCCCCGGTCGTCGAACAGGACGTTGGCGGGCTTGATGTCGCGGTGCACGATGCCGGCCCGGTGCGCGGAGGCCAGCGCGCCGAGCAGGCGCAGCGCCTGGCGCTCGACCTCCTCCGCGGGCGCCGGGCCGTGCTGGGCGACCCGCTCGGCCAGGCTGCCGCCCGACAGGTACGGCATGACCAGGACGATCTCGTCGCCCTCGTCGACGACGTCGAGCAGGCCGACGACGTTGGGGTGGTGCAGGCGCCGCAGCACCTGGGCCTCGCGCAGCAGCCGCTGGCGAGCGTGCGATGTCGGCGGCCGATCCCTGGAGGGTCAGCCGCTTGAGCGCGACCTTCTTGCCGTCCGCGTCGCGGGCGAGGTCGACGACCCCCATGCCGCCGCGGCCGAGGCGGGCGATCAGGTCATAGGCCACGGCGGGCGGCGAGGTCGTGGTCGGGCACCGCTCGAAAGGCTACGACGCGCCGCCCGTCCCGCCGGGCGCGACCCGGGCGGCCGGGCGGTCCGCGCCGGACGAGTTTGCGCCGATGCCGTCGTCGGGGGCCCAACGCCCGATAGGGTGGTCGCCGTGACCGAGACCCGTGCACTCGACGAGGTGATCAGCGAGGCCTTGGCCGTCATCGACCGGGGCTTGGGAGCGCTGGGGCACCGCGAGCTGGTGTCGTCGAACGAGGTCGCCGACCTGCTCCTGGACGTCCGCACCCTGCTGGCGCAGCCCGCGTCCGCAGGCGAGCGTGACGACGCCGTCCCCGTCGGCTGACCGGCCGGTTCAGCGCCGCGCGCCGGCCCCGGCGAGGGGCTACCGCTTGCGCGAGGTGTGCTTGAACTCGTTGAGCTCGGGGAAGTCGCCGAGCAGCCCGACCACCCGGTCGATCGTGCGGATGGCGATGTCGCCGTCGCCCTGGGGGCGGTGCATGAGCCGGACGAACACGGCCTGGTCGCCCTGGACGAACGTCGGGACGCCCCAGCACTCTGGACTCGTCCACGCTGGCGGTGTGCTCGACGCGCACGGTCTCGAGCGCGGTGCCGCTGTCGACCTCGGCGAAGACGGCCTCGGCATCGACGCCGTGGTCGGCGAGCAGCTTGCGCAGCTCGGCCTCGTCCTCGATGTGGCGGCCCTCGTCGTGGCGCAGGGCGAAGATCGCCTCGTGCACGTCGAGGAACCGGTCGGGGAAGCGGTCGCGCACCACCACGCCCACCTGGAGGGCCAGGAGGCCCTTGTCGTCCTGCGGGCGGACCCAGATATCGGGCTCGCCCTCGGCCACGTGCACCTGTCCCAGCGAGAAGGGCACGAATCGCACGTTCCACGGGGCCCCGGCGCGCAGGCCGGCGACCAGGTGCTCGTGGGCGTTGCGGGCGAACGGGCAGCGATAGTCCCAGTTGACGGAGAAGTCGGTCATCCCTTTCCCCAACCCCGCGTGACCTGCGTCGCATTCCCTTCGGCGGGTGGAAATGGCCACACGCGGCGTGCGATCCGGACAAGGGCGATGCCGAGGAGCGCCCCGGCGACCACGTCGGACGGGTGGTGGATCTTGACGTACACCCGGCTGGAGGCGACCACGGCGGCGATGGCGTAGTACAGCGGCCACAGCGGATCGGCCTCGGACAGGAGGCCGGCCGCGACGAACGCCGACGACGCGTGCCCAGAGGGGAAGCTGGTGGTGCGGGGCCGGCGCAGCTTGCGGGGCCGCTCCTGCTCCCAGGCGGGCCGGTGCCGGCGGAACAGGCTCTTCACGGGCCCGTTGACGAGGGCCGACTCGGCGCCGAGCACCGCGGCGACCCGGACGGCGTGAACCAGGCGGCGGTCGGGCCCGAGCGCCCGGGTGGCGCTGACCAGATGCCAGATCAGGCTGAAGTCGCCCAGCTCGGACGCGGTGTACATCAGCCGGTCGATGTGGGGATGCCCGCGGAACTGGTCGACCCGGGTGTCGATCGCCGTGTCGAAGCGCGCGACGGCCCGGGTCACGCGGTGCAGGGGGCCGGGCGCAGGTCCGGACATCGGGCCGGGAGCCTACCGGCGCTGCGGCCACGACAAAGGCAGGCGCCCCGCCGCCCCGGCGCCGCCGGGGCGCCGGGGCGCGGTTGGCGAGTGCTACCGGTAGCGCCGGTCGTAGTAGTCGGACAGCTCCTTGCGGTAGGCCTCCTCCTCGCGGCGAGCCTCGTCGAGGTCGGGCGCCTGCTTGATCGCGTCCTTGGTCAACGAGACGTAGACCCTCCGGTTCTCGGGGTCGAACCGCTCGATCACGCCGGCGGGGATCAGACGCTTCTTGCCGAAGATCCAGAACCCGGTATCGACGACGATCCAGCTCGCACCGGTCTCGTACGTCGCCTCGTCCACCTTGCCGATGTGTCCGTCAGTCGCCTCGACGTCGTAACCGTCGAGGTCCGGCGGCACGGTGGACTGCCCCGTGTCGAACTCCACGATCTGGTAGGTCCACAGCTCGCTCATGGGTGCTCCTTCCCGGGCGGCGATCTGCCGTCCGTCGCTCCAGCTACCCCCTTCGCGGGCCGAATCACGAGGTTCCTGGATCGGCGTCGCTGGCCGTGTGACGAGAGCCACAGTCTGGAACGTTGACGTATCGCTGTGAGACGTTAGCGTCTCGTAGAGAGACGGAGGCGTCTCACAAGCAGGCCCGTCAGCGATCCCCCAAGGAGCTCAGCATGGCCTCTTCCCGGCTCGACGCCACACCCGCGATCCCCCTGCACGAGCAACCTGCCATCCATGCCCGGCGCTGGTTCCTGCTGGCGATCATGTGCCTGTCGCTGGTCCTCGTCGTCATGTCGGTGTCGGGGCTCAACACGGCGCTGCCGACGATGCAGCGCGAGCTCGGGGCCTCGGCGTCCGAGCTGCAGTGGATCGTCGACGCCTACGCGGTCCTGTTCGCGGGTCTGCTGCTGAGCGCGGGCGCGATCGGCGACCGGTTCGGCCGCCGGCGGGCGCTGCTCGCCGGGCTCGCCGTCTTCGGGTTCGGCTCGCTGCTCGGCGGGCTGTCGGGCGACGCCACGCAGCTGATCGCCAGCCGGGCGGTCATGGGCATCGGCGCCGCGTTCATCATGCCGGCGACGCTGTCGATCATCACGTCGATCTTCCCGCCGGAGGAGCGCGGCCGGGCCATCGCGGTGTGGGCCGGGTTCGCCGGCGCGGGGGCGTCGATCGGTCCGATCCTGACCGGCGCCCTGCTCGAGGGCTATTGGTGGGGAGCGACCCTGCTCGTGAACGTGCCGATCGTCGTCGCCGTGGCCGCGGCGGTGTGGGCGTTCGCGCCCAACTCGCGCGACGAGGGCCACACGCCGCTCGACCCGGTCGGTGCGCTGCTGTCGCTCGTCGGCCTGAGCTCGCTGATCTTCGCCATCATCCAGGGCCCCGACGACGGCTGGACCAGCGGTCTCGTCGTCGCCGCCTTCGTCACCGCCGGCGTCACGCTGTCGGCTTTCCTGGCGTGGGAGCGGCGCAGCGACCACCCGATGCTGCCGCTCACACTGTTCCGCGATCGCCGCTTCAGCCTCGGCAGCGGCGTGGTGACGGTCGCCTTCTTCGTCATGTTCGGGTTCTTCTTCCTCATGACCCAGTACCTGCAGTTCGCCCGGGGGTACTCGCCGCTGGAGGCCGGCCTCGCGACCCTGCCGCTGGCGCTCACGTTCGTGGCCGTGTCGCCCCGGAGCGCGGCGCTGGCCGAACGGTACGGCGCCCCCCAGGTCATGGCGCTCGGGCTGGGGATCGTGGCGGTCGGCTTCGGCGTGATGACGCTGCTGACCACCGACACGCCGTACCTGGTGATCGCCGTCGGCTTCGCGTTGCTGGGCGCCGGGATGAGCATCACCGCCGCACCCGCGACGGGCGAGATCATGGCGTCGGTGCCGCTGTCGAAGGCCGGCGTCGGCTCGGCCGTCAACGACACCACCCGTGAGCTCGGCGGGGCGCTCGGCATCGCCCTGCTCGGCAGCATCGCCACCAGCGCCTACCGGTCGAGCGTCGAGCTCGGCGGGCTGGGGCTACCGGCCGGCGCCCGCGCCGGGGCCGAGGAATCCATC
>CAVUBW010000011.1:0-49867 GCA_963739835.1 uncultured Acidimicrobiales bacterium | reverse complement strand
TACGTTGGGCCGGGTTTGCACCAAGGCGCAGAACTCCAGATCGGGGTCCTTGGCCAGGAAGCGATCGACCAGGGCGCCATACTCCGCCCGCAAGGTGCCCTCGATGTACAGCACGCGAATTCCCGCCTCGACGACCATCGCCACGGCCGACCGCTGGTTGTTCTCGACGATCTTCTCGCCCTCGACCGGCGCGACGCGAACCGTGTACGTGTGGCGTCCCTTCGTCGTCGGGCGAAACTCGAACGCGCCTGCTGCGAGCCTTCCGACGTCGTCCAACGTCAGTTCGGCCTGGGCGATCTGCTGGCCGTCTTCGTCGAGAAACGCCTGGATCACGCGGCCGCCGAGCCCGATGGCGTCGATCGAGCCGGTCACCTGGGCCATGTTGTTCAGCATCATGCGGTCGGGGCAATCGATGCCGGTCACCTGGATGTCGCGGTAGGACGGATTGCTGCGCAGGCTGGCGCCGACGCCGACGGTATGAACGATCATGCCCGATTTTCGGGCCGCTTCGAGCGGATTGCCGGCCGAGTTGTGGATGCCGTCGGAAAGCAGGACGACCGCGGCGACTTCGGCCGGGGCAAGCTGCTTCGACGCCGCCGACAACGCCCGCAAGAGCGAGGTCGCCTTGCCGGTCGGCGTCAAGGCCGGCAGACTTTGCGGCCCGTCGAGCAGCTCGGCCCGCTCGGCAAACGAGACGAGCAGCAGGCGGAAATCGTCCTTGAGCTTCTCGCACCATTTCTCCAGCTTGTCGCGGGCCTGGTTGAATCGCGTCACGCCCGTGGCGTCGTCGGCAATGCTCATCGACGCCGACGTGTCGAGCAGAAAGATGACCGCCGGCTTTTCGACCAGCGATTTCTGATAGCTCAACACCGGGCGAAACAGCAGCGTCACGATCAACAGAATGGCCGCCGACCGCAGCACCAGCAGCGTCCGCCACTGCTGGGCCGTAAGCGAGCCGAACGCCCGACGGTAAAACGCCCCCGTCAACAGGATCGCCACGGCGGCGACCGCCAGCATCGTCGTGACGCTATAACCTTGGGCGAGGGTGAGTGACATGGAGAAGGGGTTAGGGATTAGGGGTTAGGGATTTGGGATCGGCTTGCGGCTTCGCACGAAGTCTCGATTTCGTGCGCTCCGGATCCTTCGCTTCATCGGTCACGGTTTGGCCGGCTTGTTTCTTCCTTCCCTCCTCAAAGGCCTCCTTGCCCAGCGTGATCCGTTTGACGTAGACCAACGATTTCAGATTCCTGGCCGCGACTCGCCCTTGTTTCGCTTGTTCAGCAGAAAGCGTTCGGCCTCCGGTTGGCTCGGAATCTTCGTCGGGCCGAGCGGGGGCGTATCGCGGCGGCTCGACGTACACGATCGCCGCCAGCGGCCCGGTAATCGTGCGGCCGTCGCGGAGCGTGATCGTGTGCAGATACTCGCGGGTTGGATGCCCTCCAACGCCGGATCCGGGCGCATCGGCGACGTCGTCGGCAACGTTCGGCTGAGCCGAGCTGTCGCCCATGTCCTGGGACAGAACCGTCAACCATGTCCCAGGACCCGACACTGATGCGAGGTCGATGTCTGTGAGAACTTTCTCTACTCCGTCAAGGCGCCCGGCCAAGGCCGGACAGCGGAGAGGCCCGGCCACTCGGCGGCTTGCGCCGCCGGCGGCCGGGCCAGTCTCAGTCAGTCCTCATCGTGTTTGCGGATTCCGTGCTCGGCGTAGGGATCGTTCAGCTTGGTGCCTGATGCTCGCTCGACCCTCCAGAACATCCTGTCGGACAGCTCCCACGCCCAGACGTACGCCAGTGCCTGTCGGAACGCCGGCGAGCTCGGCGCCTGCCGCTCAATCCAGTGCACCCTCGACTCGTCGTCGCAGACGAACACCTCGAGCGGCCCGGCGCCGATGATGCTGAGGTCGTCATCGCTCTCGGCGGCTTCCACCAGGCGCAGCAGGCCATCTCGGACACGAGCCTCGTCGTCCCACCACTCCCGCGACATCCACAGATCGACCGCCCACCAGTCGGCGTCGGCCTCGCCGTGTTGGTACCGCACCCACGTCTTGGCGATCTGTCGCGGCGTGACCACCTGGAGCAGCTCGTCGACGCGCCCCTCATCGACGAGAGTCTGAAGGTCGGGAGCTGCCACACGGCCAGCATCGCGCCCGGCTCTCCGACAGCCGCAACGAGATAGACGACGTCCCCGACGAGCCGACCGGGCCAGGACACACGCAGGACACGCCGGCTCGACGAGCGGCTGATTGCCCAGGTGGCGACGAGAGACGCCACGAGACGTTTGCCCAGGTCATCGCAGGTCGCTCCATCGGCGCCGCAGAGTTACGAGTGCGTTGCTCTGCCGTCTGAGCTACTCGGGCGGGACTTGCCACTCTAGCAATTGCCGTCCAGGGCCCCTGAACCGGTTGTCGTGCCTGGTCAGCCTGCATGCGCCGCTACCTCACCAAGGCCACCGTCGCCGTCGCCCTGGTCGGTGTCGTCCCCCTCCATCGACGCCTTCCGAACAGTCGACAGGACACACCAGGACACACCGGTCGCCGCCCGGGCCGCTCACCATCCGAGTTGCGGACGAGCTATCCCGGCTTTTGTACGCGGGAGTGGTCGCCAGGGCGACCACTCCCGCGTACAAAACGCGTCCTGGCGAGCGCCGACGCCCGCTGACACGGCCGTCGGGCTCCTCTACCCGGGCGGGTAGGGTTGCAGGCCGTGCTCGACAGACGCTTCCTGCGGGAGAACCCCGAGCTCGTGCGGGATGCCGTGCGGGTCAAGGGCGTCGATCTCGACGTCGACGAGCTCTTGCACCTCGACGAGCTGACCCGGAAGCTCCAGTCCGAAGTCGATGATGCGCACACCCGGCGCAAGGCGTTCTCGAAGCAGTTTGCCCGGGCTCCCGACGACCAGCGCGAGCAGATGCGGGCCGAGTACCGGGCGTTCGAGCAGCAGCTGCCCGAGCTACAGGAGCGGCTGGCCGAGACCTCCGCCCGGCTTCATGCGCTCCTGCTC
Source organism: uncultured Acidimicrobiales bacterium (assembly GCA_963739835.1). Taxonomy (GTDB): domain Bacteria; phylum Actinomycetota; class Acidimicrobiia; order Acidimicrobiales; family VFJN01; genus ZC4RG19. Next base: position 46,865 of record CAVUBW010000011.1, on the reverse strand, counting down.
GTCACGCCGAACATCCCCTGGTCCGGGGCGCCCGTCGGGCCCGACGAGTCGTCGAACGTCACCATCAAGACCTGGGGCGAGCAGCCGGTCTTCGACTTCGCGCCGCTCGACCACGTCGAGATCCTCGAGCGGCGATCGTGGGCCGAGTTCGAGCGCGCCCGGCGGGTCGCCGGGGAGCGGGCCTATGCGCTGACCGGCGATGCCGTGCTGCTCGAGCGGGCCATCCACTCCTACGCGCTCGACCTGCTCGTCGCCAGGGAGTTCACCCCCATCTCGGTGCCCGCCCTCGTCAAGGAGGACGCGCTGGTCGGCACCGGCATGTTCCCCAAGTCGCGGGAGGAGACCTACGCGCTGCCCGCCGACGACCTCTTCCTCGCCGGGACCAGCGAGGTGGCGCTGGTCGGGCTGCACGGCGGGGAGATCCTCGATCGGGACCGGCTGCCCCTCCGCTACGCCGGCATCTCGCCCTGCTTCCGGCGCGAGATCGGCAGCGCCAGCCGGGACGTGCGGGGGCTGCTGCGGGTGCACCAGTTCGAGAAGGTCGAGCAGTTCGTCATCTGCGAGGCCGACCCGGAGGTGTCCGCCCGCTGGCACGCCGAGCTGCTCGGCAGCGCCGAGGCCATCCTCCAGGGGCTCGGCCTGCACTACGAGATCGTCGAGTGCTCGACCGGCGACATGGGCCTCGGCAAGTTCCGCATGAACGACGTCAACACGTGGTTCCCCTCGCTCGGGCGCTTCCGCGAGACCCACAGCTGCTCCACGTTGCACGACTGGCAGGCCCGGCGGGCCAGCATCCGCTACCGCGACGCCGACGGCAAGGTGCGGTTCGCCCACACGCTCAACAACACCGCCGTCGCCACCCCCCGGCTGCTGGCCGCCATCGTCGAGAACTTCCAGGACGGCGAAGGCCGGGTGCTGGTGCCCGACGTGCTCCGGCCCTACCTCGGCGGCCGCGAGGCGCTCTGACCCTCAGTAGACCGGTCGTCTAGGATTCCCGCCATGACCGGGGAGACCACGACGAACGAGGCGACCGAGCGGTGGGACCTGGGGCGGGTGCGCATCACCAGCGTGGTCGAGTCGCAGACCGACGGGATCCCGCCGGCCCTGTTCTTCCCCGCCGCCGGCGAGGACGTCGTCCGCCGCCACCACGAGTGGCTTCCCCCCGGAGCCGCCGACGAAGCGGGCCGGGTCGGGCTGCGGGTGCAGGCGTTCGTGATCGAGGCCGGGGACCTGACCGTCGTCGTCGACCCGTGCGTGGGAAACGGGCGCCGGCGCTCGCTGCCCTTCTGGAACGACCAGGCGTGGCCGTTCATGGAGCGGTTCCGGGCCGCCGGCTTCGACCCCGACGCGGTCGACCTCGTCGTCCACACCCACCTCCACGTCGACCACGTCGGCTGGGCCACCCGGCCCGACGGCGCCGGGCGGTGGGTGCCGACCTTCCCCCGGGCCCGCTACCTCTACGTCGGCGACGAGGTCGAGGCCCAGGCGGCCGACCACGGCGACGACGCCGCGGCGATGCGGGCCGACTCGGTCGAGCCGATCTTCGCGGCCGGCCTGGCCGAGACCGTCCCCGCCGACGCCGACCTCGGCGGCGGGCTTCGGCTGGCGCCGACCGTCGGGCACACGCCCGGTCACGCCTCGCTGTGGCTCGACGGCGGCGAGCGCCCGGTCCTGATCACCGGCGACGCGCTGCACCACCCCGTCCAGTGCGCGGAACTCGAGATCGACTTCGTGAGCGACGCCGACCCGGCGATCGCCCGGGCGACCCGCCGCCGGCTGCTCGCCGAGGCCGTCGACACCGGCGCCGTCGTGTTCGGCACCCACTTCCCCACCTGCCCCGCCGGCACGGTCGCCCCCGCCCCGGACGGCGAGGCGGGCTGGCGCTTCGCACCCGTCGCCGGCCGCGCCTGAGCCCTGCCCTAGCCTCGCCGCCGTGGCCGAGATCAGCGACGAGTACATGTTCGAGCAGCTCAAGCGGACCCGCGAATACAGCGTCGTCCTGCTCCACGCCGGAGAGCACTTCGATGCCGACGGCAGCAGCGCCCTCAAGTTCGAGCACGGGCGGCGCAACTTCGCCCTCCGCGCCGACGGCTTGCTGCCCATCGTGTGCCCGGTGACCGACGACAGCGGGCTGTGCGGCGTCGGCATCTTCTCCAGCACGGTCGACGAGACCCGCCGGCTGATGGAGGCCGACCCGGGCGTCCGCGCCGGCGTGTTCACCTTCGAGGTGCACCCGGCCCGCAGCTTCCCCGGCGACGCCCTGCCCTGACGTCCCCGCTCACGCCTCCGGGCGGGGCACCATCGGCAGCCGGGCCGCCAGGGCCTGGAGCAGCAGCGTCTCGTTGGGGTAGCGCTGGAGGGCGACCGCCACCGCGTCGATGCGGTCGAGCGCCTCGACCAGTTCGGGGAGGGCGCCGATCGTGACCAGGGCGTCGCGGTAGGTCGCCGACAGGGTGGCGAGGCCATAGCGCAGCTCGGCCGTGCGGAATCGGCGGACCTCGCGCTTGTGGCGGGTCTCCAGGTCGCGCTTGCCCGACCGGCGGAGGCCGAAGCGCTCGATCTGCTCGTCGAGCGCCGCCGCCTCGGCGGCCTGGCGCTCCTGGAGGGGACCCAGCGCCTCGCCGATCATCGACTGGAGCTCGGCCACCGCCTCGGCCGCCCGGTGGCCGGTGCCGTCGAGGCGGAACGGCATCTCCCGCCACGCCCGGTGGCGCAGCGCGAGGCGCTCGTCGGTGGCCAGCGTGCGCGCCCGATCCAGGTCGCCCGCCGCGGCCTCGGCCGCCGCCGCCGCCCGGTCGGGGTCGACGCCCTCGGCCACCAGCCGCTCGGCCACGACGTCGGCGGGCAGGGCGTGGACCTCGATGCGCACGCACCGGCTCGCGATCGTCACCAGCTCCGGCAGCACCTCGGTCGCCAGCAGGACGAAGTGCGTGGACGCCGGCGGCTCCTCGACGGTCTTGAGCAGGTAGCCGGCGGCCTCGTCCTCCATGAACTCGACGCCCGTCGCCATGATCACCTTGCGGTCGCCCTCGATCGGGGCGAGGACCGCGTGGCGGACCACGGTCTCGGCGTCGCCCTTGCGGAACGTGTTGCCCTCGGGCTCGACCACCCGGAGGTCGGGGTGCTGCTCGGCCAGCGCCAGCCGGATGTGGCGCTCCCGGTCGGCGCCGGCGCTGTCGCCGGCCAGCACCGTGGCCGCGAACGCCCGGGCCAGCGCCCGCTTGCCCGACCCCGGGGGCCCGACCAGCAGGTACGCGTGCACCGGCTCGCGGGCGGCCGCGGCCATCTGCCGCACCGCCGCCGGCTGGCCCACCACCCCGACCCACGCGTCGCCGGTCGGGGCCGGGACCGGGGCCGCGCTTGCCGTCGTGCTCACCGCGCCAGTCTGCCTCGGCGCGGGCTCACTCGGGACGGGCGGGCGACGGCAGCCGGCCGAGGTCGGGCAGCCGGGTCGTGACGGCCTGCCACACTGCGTCGGCAACCTCGTCGGGCGGTGCGGCGCCGTCGATGACGACCCAGCGCGCCGCGTCCGCCGCGGCCAGCGCCCGGTAGCCACGCTGCACGCGGTCGTGGAACGCCTCGCCCGCGGCCTCCAGCCGGTCCGGGGGTCGGCCGGTCCGGGTCACCGCGACCTCCCGGGGGACGTCGAGCAGCACGACCAGGTCGGGCCACAGGTTGTCGGACGCCCACGACGTCAGCTGGCGCAGCTCGGCGATCGGCAGCCCGCGGCCGTAGCCCTGGTACGCGAGCGTCGACCCGAAGTAGCGGTCGGACACGACGTGGCGCCCGGCCTTCAGGGCCGGGGAGATCACCTCGGCGACGTGCTGCGCCCGGTCGGCCACCATGAGCAGCGCCTCGGCGCGGTCGTCGAGGCCGGCCGTGCGGGCGTCGAGCAGCAGGTCTCGCAGCGCCGCGCCGACCTCTGTGCCGCCGGGCTCGCGGGTGTGGACCGCGCCGAGCCGCTTCGCCAGCCGGGCGGACTGGGTCGACTTGCCGCTGGACTCTCCGCCTTCGAAGACGACGAACCGGGGCATCACGCGCTACGAGGACGACTTCTTGGACTTCTTCGCCGGCGCCTTCCGCGCCGCGGCCTTCCTGGCCGGCGCCTTCCGCGCCGCCGCCTTCTTGGCGGGCGCCTTGCGCGCCGCCGCCTTGCGCCCGCGCGGCTCGGTCGGCCCCGCATCCCGCCGGGCCTGGAGCAGCTCCGACGCACGCTCCGCGGTCAGGCCCTCCACCGTGTCGCCGTCGCGGCTGCGCAGCGAGGCGTTGGTCTCGCCGTCGGTGACGTACGGGCCGTAGCGCCCGTCCTTGACGACCATCGGCTTGCCGCTCACCGCGTCGGGCCCCAGCTCCCGCAGCGGCGCGGCGGCCGCCTGCCGGCCCCGGCGCTTGGGCTCGGCGAACAGCGCCAGCGCGGCCTCGACCGAAACCGTGAACAGCTCGTCCTCGGTCGCCAGGCTGCGGGTGTCGTCGCCCTTCTTCAGGAACGGCCCGTAGCGCCCGTTGAGCGCCGTGATCTCCTCGCCGGTCGCCGGGTCGGCGCCGACGGTCCGGGGCAGCGACAGCAGCCGCAGTGCGTCCTCCAGCGGGAGCGACGCCGGCGACATCGTCTTGAACAGCGACGCCATCTTCGGCCGGGTGCCCCCGGGCAGCGTGTCGGCGTCGCCGAGCTGCACGTAGGGCCCGTAGCGGCCGGTCTTCACGTACACCGGCAGCCCGGTCTCGGGGTCGGTGCCCACCGGCTCGTCGCCCTTGGGCGCGGCCAGCAGCTCCAGCGCCCGGACCACCGTGAGCTCGTCCGGCGCCACCTCCGGCGGGACCGAGGCCGTGTCGTCGCCCCGCTTGACGTAGGGCCCGTAGCGGCCGTTGCGCACCACGACCAGCTCGCCGTCGTCGTCCTTGCCCAGCGGGACGGCATTGACGACGGCCGGGTCGGCGTTGGCCATCGCCAGGCTCGATCAGCGTCGTCAGCCCCTCGGTGCCGTTGCCGAACCAGAAGGAATGGAGGAACGGCACCCGGTCCCGCGACCCGGTGGCGATCTCGTCGAGCTGGTCCTCCATGCGGGCGGTGAAGGCGTAGTCGACCTCGCTGCGGAAGTGGCCCTCCAGCAGTTGGACCACGGCGAACGCCGACCAGGACGGGACCATCGCCTGGCCCTTCTTCCACACGTAGCCGCGGTCCTGGATCGTCTGCATGATCGACGCCCACGTCGAGGGCCGCCCGATGCCCAGCTCCTCCAGCCGCTTGACCAGGGACGCCTCGGTGTAGCGGGCCGGCGGCTGGGTCGTGTGGCCGACCGGCTCGACCGCCGGGTCGGGCAGCACCTGGTCGACGGAAAGATCGGGCAGCAGGCGCTCGCGGTCGTCGAGGTCGGCCTCGGGGTCGTCCGAGCCCTCGACGTAGACCCGCAGGTAGCCGGGGAAGGTGATCGTGCGGCCCGACGCCGCCCATTCGGTGGTCGTCGGCGCCGCGGCCGCATCGAGCGCCGTGGCCAGCGGGGCCACGATCCGCACCGACACGGTCTTGCCCACCGCGTCGGCCATCTGCGACGCCAGCGTCCGCTTCCAGATCAGGTCGTAGAGCCGCAGGTCGGCGCCCCGCAGGTCGCCCTGGAGCTGCTCCGGCGTGCGCCACCGGTCGCCCGCCGGGCGGATGGCCTCGTGCGCTTCCTGGGCGTTCTTCACCGTGCTGCGGTACTGGCGGGGTCGCTCGGTCAGGTAGTTGTCGCCGTACAGCTCGCGCACCTGGGTGCGGGCCGCGGCGACGGCCTCGTCCGAGAGCGTGACCGAGTCGGTCCGCATGTAGGTGATGTAGCCCCGCTCGTAGAGGCCCTGGGCCGTCCGCATCACCTGGCCCGAGGACATGGCCAGCTTGCGCCCGCCCTCCTGCTGCAGCGTCGAGGTGATGAAGGGCGCCTTGGGCGAGCTGCGGTACGGCCGTTCGTCGACGGACGACGACGGTGTAGGTGGCCCCGTCCAGCGCCCCGACCAGCGCCCGGGCCGCGGTCTCGTCGACCACGGCCACGTCGTCGCGTGCCACGCGGCCCTGGCTGTCGAAGTCCTTGCCGGTGGCGACGCGGGTGCCGTCGAGCCCGACGAGGGTGGCCGAGAACGCCGGCGCCGACGGGAACGCGGCCACCAGGTCCCAGTAGCCGGCGGCCACGAACGCCATGCGCTCACGCTCGCGCTCGACCACGAGCCGGATCGCCGGGCTCTGCACCCGCCCGGCGGACAGGCCGGTCGCGACCTTGCGCCACACCACCTCGGACACCGGGTAGCCGTAGAGGCGGTCGACGATGCGCCGGGCCTCCTGGGCGTCGACCAGGCCGGCGTGGATGTCGCGCGACCGGTCGATGGCCTGCTCGATCGCCTGGCGGGTGATCTCGTGGAACACCATCCGGGCCATCGGCACCGACGGCTTGAGCACCTCCACCAGGTGCCACGCGATGGCCTCGCCCTCGCGGTCCTCGTCGGTCGCGAGATAGAGGTGGTCGGCGTCCTTGAGCGCGGCGCGCAACCGCTTGACCACGTCCCGCTTGGCCGGCGGGACCACGTAGGTGGGTCGGAACCCGTCGTCGATGTCGACCGCCAGGCCCTTCGGCTCCAAGTCCCGGACCGCGCCGATCGACGCCTCCACGACGAAATCGTCCCCCAGGAACCGGGCGATGGTGCGCGCCTTGGCCGGCGACTCGACGATAACGAGCGAGGACATCGGCGACAGTTGAAGGGCAACGCGGCGCAACTGTCAAACATCGCCTGTGACAGCGCCGCCACGCGGACGGGTCCGATCGGGGGCACCCCGGGGTGTTCCCCGATGCCCCCGGGGCCGTCTGCTCCTAGCGTGGAGGCGTCCCCGATCGCCGCCGGGGCGCTCAGCCAGGAGGACAGGATGGACGGCATGTCACTGCTCGACGTGCTGCGGGGCGTCATGCTCGACCCGGCCGAACAGGCCGCCTACAACGCAGACCCCGGCGCGTACCTCCAGCACTACGGCTACGACGACGTCGATCCCGCCGACCTGTCCGAGGCATTCGGCCTTGTGGCCGACACCCTGCCGCCCGACCAGGCGCAGGCCGCGTGGGCGGCGGCCAGCCACGAGCCCTTCGGCGCCCTCGGGTCCGACACCGACGGCGCGGCGTTCGGCTCGCACGGGCTCGACGCCGCCGACCTCGACGCGGACGCGCTCGACGACGACGCGCCCGGCGAGGCCCTCGGCGACGAGCCGATCGTGATCGACCTCGACGCCGACGACGTGGCCACCCTCAGCTTCGGGGTCGGCGAGCCCCCCGAGGGCGAGGCCCCGCTGGGCGCGGACGCGGGCCTCGACCAGGACGGCGACGGCATCGCCGACGACTTCGACGGCGGCGACCTCGACGGCGGCGACCTCGACGGCGGCGACCTCGGCCCGGACACGGACGGCGACGGGCTGATCGACGCGTTCGACCTCGACGATGGCGGCCTCGACACGGGTGACCCCGACGACACCGACGACGACGGCTACGCGGACGACGACGGCGACGGCATCAGCGACGACTTCGACTCGGACAGCGGCTTCGGCGCGCACCAGCCCGGCGGCTTCGGCGAGATGGACGACCCGGCCGACACCGACATCGGCTCGTTCTAGACCGGGACCGCCCCGGCGAGTAGGGGGCGCGGCGCCACCCCCTACGGAACCCCCTACCGGGGGACGGGGGGTTCCCCGATGGACCGGGCGCGGTCGCTCCGTACGGTGCACCACACGAACGGTCGCTCGAGAGGCGGGTGGCCCGAACCCAGGAGCACGAATTCCCATGTCCCTCCTCGACGCCCTCATCGGCATCTTCACCGATTCGGACTCGCAAGAGGCCTACCAGTCGGACCCGCAGGGCTACCTGGCCCAGAACGGGCTCGTGAACGTGACAAGCGCCGATGTCGAGGCCGAGATGCCCCGCGTGCTGGAGGCCGTCAACGGCAACCAGGGCGGCGCCAGCCAGGGCGGCGCAGCCGACTTCTCCGGCAGCGGCAACGTCGACCTGGCCTCCCCGGCGTACGGCGGCGGCAGCGGCGGCGGGTACGACGACGACGGCGGGCTGTCCGGGGCGATCGCCTCGATCAACCACTACCAGAGCGTGGTGAACCTCACCCAGCAGAGCTTCGAGGACAACGACGTCACCACGATCGACGACCGCGACACCACGGTCGACCAGTCGGTCAACCAGAACATGACCGTGTTCGGCGACGTGGACCAGCAGTTCGACAACGACGTCGTCTCGGGCGACGGGGCCGTGGCGGCCGGCGACGGCTCGCAGGTCAACACCGGCGACGGCGCCGTGCAGGCCGGCGGCGACATCGACGACTCGACGATCGCCACCGGCGACGTCGGCGGCTCGGTGACCGGCGACGTGAGCGACGGCATCGTCGGCGACGGCAACCAGGTCATCGACGACTCGACGGTCGGCGCCGCCAGCTTCGGCGAGGGCGACGCCACCAACGTCGACGCCGACAACGCGGTGCTGGGCGACGGCACGATCGTCGACGGCGGCGAGGGCGACATCAGCTTCAACCAGGGCGACGGCGACCTCACGCAGATCACCGACTCCGACATCGACGAGTCGGCGATCGGCGACGGCGGCACGGTCACGTCCGACGACGTCGACATCGACGCCGACGACGGCTCGTCGGTCGCCTTCGGCGAGGGCTCGACGTCGGAGGCGACGGACCAGGACGTCTCGGTCGACGGCAACTACGGCACCGTCCAGGTCGGCGGCGACGGCGACCAGACCGGCGTCACCGACAACTCGGTCGACGACAGCTTCGACACGACCGACAGCGGCAACTACACGGTCGACGTCACCGACAACTCGACCACCGACACGTTCGAGGCCACCGACAGCTTCGACGACGACCACTCCAGCGTCGACACCGCCGTCGACGTCGACCAGACCACGACGACGACCGAGGACAACGACGGGGTCGACGCCTTCTAGATCCACCGTTCCCCCACCCGTGGCCCCGGCGACGCCGCCGGGGCCACCCTTCCCCCACCGGAGCCCCGGCAGCGTCGCCGGGGCTCCGGCGCGCCCGGGCACGCCCCCGGCTATGGGGGTCGGACCCCCATCGGCGCGGGGGGATCCCCGATGCCCCCGCCCCCCGCCGGTCGTACGTTGCGACCACGGCCTCCCGAGCGGGCGGAGGCAAGACCAAGCAGGGGAACCCCGAGATGAGCGTCATCGACCTACTCCTCGACCTGTTCAGCGACGACGACCAGCGCAGCGAGTTCGAGACCGACCCGACCGCCTACCTGACCGAGCACGGGCTCGACGGGCTGACGGCCGACGACGTGCTCGCCGCGCTGCCCGGGCTGTGCGCCTCGCTGCCGCCCGAGCAGGCCGACGCCGTGCGGTCGGCCTACGGCCTGCCGGCCTCCGGCGGCGCGAGCGCCGCCAGCTCGGCCAGCGCGCTGGCCGCCTCGCCGATCGCGGCGCACGTCGCCACGCTGCCGCCCCCGCCGCCGCCCGACCCCACCGCCGACCCGCTGGAGGCGGCGGTCCAGCAGCTCAACTACTTCACGACGGTCACCAACGTGACCCAGCAGACCTACGAGGACAACGACACCACGGTCGTCGACGACCGCGACACCACGGTCGACCAGTCGGTGAACCAGGACATGACGGTCTTCGGCGACGTCACCCAGGACTTCGACAACGACGTGGTCTCCGGCGACGGCGCGGTGGCCACGGGCGACGACTCGCAGGTCTCGACCGGCGACGGCGCGGTGCAGGCCGGCGGCGACATCGACGACTCGACCGTTGCCACCGGAGACGTCGAGGGCTCGGTGACCGGCGACGTCGACGGCAGCGTCGTGGGCGACGACAACGCGGTCGTCAGCGACTCGGACGTGGGCGCGGCGGCCTTCGGCGACGGCGACGCCACCAACGTCGACGCCGGCAACGCGGTGCTCGGCGACGGCACGATCGTCGACGGCGGCGAGGGCGACGTCTCGCTCGACCAGGGCGACGGCGACCTCACCCAGATCTCCGGCTCCGACATCGACGAGTCGGCCATCGGCGACGGCGGCACGGTGACGTCCGACGACGTCGACATCGACGCAGACGACGACTCGTCGGTCGCCTTCGGCGAGGGCTCGACCTCCAGCGCCGAGGACCAGGACGTCGACGTGGACGACAACGCCGGCACCGTCCAGGTCGGCGGCGACGGCGACCAGGCCGGCCTGACCGACAACTCGGTGAGCGACAGCTTCGACACCGAGGGCAGCTACAACACCGACGTCGACGTGACCGACAACTCGGTCGACACGTCCTTCGACGCCGACGGGAGCTTCGACGACGACCACTCCGCCATCGACACGACGGTCGACGTGACGACCTCCGACACGACGACCGAGGACAACGACGTGCTCGACGTCTGACCGCTGATCCGAGGGGCCGACCGGCCCGCTGGACGCCCGCAGGTCCCCGCCTCCCTTCGGCGGGGACCCGGCGCGCGCGCGGTCCGGAGGCCCCTCGCGAGTGAGTTAGCGTTGCGCGGCACAAGGAGTTGCGCAGAATGGCGGGGAATCCCGATGCCGGCGAGCGGTCGGCAACCGTCCAGCAGGCATTGTCGGTCGTCGACCTGGGGCATCGGGCGTCATCCGCGTACGGCCGTCCCGACCTGGCCGAACGGCTTGCGCTGACGCGCAGGCGGCTGTCCGATCCCGCCTTCCACGTGTTCGTCGTCGGCGAGTTCAAGCAGGGCAAGAGCTCGCTCGTCAACGCCCTGCTCGACGCCGCCGTCTGCCCGGTCGACGACGACATCGCCACCGCGGTGCCGACCGTCGATGCGGCTACGGCGAGCCGCCGACCGCGGCGGTGCTGTTCGACCCGAGCGGCGACCCGGGCGACGCCGACCGGCGCCGATCCGCAGGAGATCGCAGTCGAGCAGTGGCCCGGCACGTGACCGAGGCGGCCGACCCGACCGGCCGAGCGCCGGGTGCAGCTCGGTCGAGGTCGGGCTGCCCCGCAAGCTGCTCGCCGACGGGCTGGTGCTCGTCGACACGCCGGGCGTCGGCGGGCTCGGCTCGGTCCACGGCGCGACCACGCATCGGCCGCGCTCCCCATGGCCGACGCGGTGCTCTTCGTCTCCGACGCCTCGCAGGAGTTCACCGGCGCCGAGATCGACTTCCTCGACCAGGCCCGCGGATGTGCCCGAACGTGGTCGTGCGTCCTGACCAAGACCGACTTCTACCCGGCCTGGCGCAAGATCCGCGAGCTCGACGTCGAGCACCTCGACGGGCCGGCATGCCGTTCGAGATCATGTGCCGTGTCGTCGTCGCTGCGCGTCCGACGCCGCTGCGAAGCCAACGACCGCGACGCTCAACGCCGAGTCGGGCTTCCCGACGCTGGTCCGGCTACCTCCAGAACCAGATCGTCGGCGACGCGGAGCAGCTCAGCGTGCGGGCCGCGGCCGAGCGACCTCGTGGCGGTCGGCGACGCAGCTCGACACGCAGTTCCGCAACGAGCGCCAGGCGCTGACCAGACCCCGAGCACGGCCCAGGCCCAGGTCGCCAACCTCACCGACGCTCAAGGCCCGGGCCGAGCGGCTGCGCAGTCGGCGCGTCCAAGTGGCAGCAGACGCTCAACGACGGCATCGTCGACCTCCAGGCCGACATCGACCACGACCTGCGGTCGCGGCTCGCGCACGCTGATCCGCGAGGCCGACGAGGCCATCGACACCAGTCGACCCGGCCGACACCTGGGACGAGTTCGAGTCGTGGCTCTACCGCCGGGTCGCGGACGACGTCGTGGGCAACTACGCGTTCCTCGTGGGCCGCGGGCCGACAGCTCACGCGCCGGGTCGGCCGAGCACTTCCGGCGAGGCCGGCGGCCAGACCTCGTGGTCGACCTCGACGTGGCGAACCCGACCGACGTGCTCACCGACGATCGACGCCGAGCACGCAGATCGACGTGGACAAGATGGGCATCGCCACCCAGGGCATGGTCGGCGCTGCGGGGCAGCTACGGCGGCGCTGCTCATGTTCGGGATGCTCGGCCGCATGGCCGGGCTGGCCGGGCTCGCCGTCGCCAACCCGGCCACGATCATCATCGGCCTGTTCATGGGGCGCAAGGCGCTGCGGGACGAGAAGGAGCGCCAGCTCACTGTGCGCCGCAACCAGGCCCGCCAGGCGCTGCGCAAGTACACCGACGAGGTCGGCTTCGTGGTCGGCAAGGACTCGCGCGACACGCTGCGCCGGGTGCAGCGCCAGCTGCGCGACCACTACGCGGCCCGGGCCGAGGAGCTGCACCGCTCGACCGGCGAGGCGCTGGCGGCGGCGCAGCAGGCGGCGCGCTCCGACGCAGAGCACCCGCCAGAAGCGGCTGCGCGACGTCGACGCCGAGCTGAAGCGCATCGGGGTGCTGCGCGACAAGGCATTGGCGCTCGCGCCCGACCTGAAGTCCAACCGCCGGGCGGCGGCCGCCAAGGCCGCGGCGGCCGCCGCCAGGGCCGGGTCGTGAACGGCCGCCAGCACACACCGGTCCTCGACGGGGTGCGCACCCTGCTCGAGCAGGCCACCCAGATCTACGCGGGCACGCCCGCCGCCCGGGCTCGGCTCCAGGCCGTGCTCGACCGGCTCGACGAGCCGCTGCGGGTGGCGATCGCCGGCAAGGTCAAGGCCGGCAAGTCGACGCTGCTCAACGCGCTGGTCGGCGAGCGAGCTGGCGCCGACCGACGCCGGCGAGTGCACCGCATCGTCACCTGGTACCGCGACGGCATCACCTACCGGGTGACGCTGGAGCCCGACGGCGGGCGAGCCCCGCCAGGTCCCGTTCACCCGCGACGGCGGCGCCATCGACGTCGACCTCGGCGGACCGACGCCGAGCGAGGTCGACCACGGCTCGTCATCGAGTGGCCGTCGTCGTCGCTGCGCCAGATGACGCTGATCGACACGCCGGGCATCGGCGTCGCTCTCGGCCGACGTGTCGCGCCGCACCACGGCGTTCCTGCACCCCGGGCGACGACCAGGTCACCCCGGCCGACGCCGTGCTCTACCTGATGCGCCACCTGCACGCCGCCGACATCGACTTCCTGCGAGGCGTTCCACGACGAGGAGTTCTCGCAGGCCACGCCGGTCAACGCGATCGGCGGTGCTGTCGCGGGCCGACGAGATCGGCGTCGGCCGCATCGACTCGATGGCCTCGGCCCAGCGGATCGCCGCCCGCTACCGCCAGGACCCCAAGGTCCGGCGGCTCGCCCAGACGGTCGTGCCGGTGGCCGGGCTGCTGGCCCAGTCGGGGGCGACGCTGCGGGAGTCCGAGTACAAGGCGCTGGACGCCATCGCCAGCGCGCCGCGCGACGACGTCGAGGCGCTGTTCCTGTCGGCCGACCGGTTCGTGCAGGCGTCGACGCCGATCCCCCTCACGTCGATGGAGCGCGAGCACCTGCTCGACCGGTTCGGGCTGTTCGGCGTGCGGCTGGCGGTGGCCCTGATCCGGCAGGGCGCGGCGGCGACGGCGACGGCGCTGTCGACCGAGCTGGTGCGGCGCAGCGGGCTGGTCGAGCTGCGGGACGTGCTGCTCAGCCAGTTCGCCCAGCGCCGTGACGTGCTCAAGGCCCGGTCCGCGCTGCTGGCGCTGGAGGCGGTGCTGCACGAGTTCCCGGTGGGCGGCGGCGACGTTCTGGCGTCCGAGCTCGAGCGGATCACGTCCGCGGCGCACGAGTTCGCGGAGATCCGGCTGATGAACGGCCTGCGGGCCGGGGGCATCAAGGTCAAGCCTGCCGATGCGTCAGAAATGGAGCGCCTGCTGGGCGCGGAGGGCAGCGCCCCGCACGTGCGACTGGGGCTCAGCGCCGAGGCCGACCTGTCGGAAGTGCGCCGCGCATTGCAGAATGCCATCGGACGCTGGCAACGTCGTGCGGAGAGTCCCATGTCGTCACGGGAGGTGGCGGACGCAGCCCGGGTGGTGATACGCACCTGCGAAGGGCTTTTGGTCGCGCTCGGGTGACGGCGAGCGGCGACCATGGGAGAGGGAGAGCGACATGACGAGTGCATCCCCACCCCCGGAACACGAGTGGCGGGCGACCAAGGGCGCAGCCGGCGACGACACGCGGGACGAGCACGGCGAGGCCGGCGGCGACGGCGCCCAGCCGGACGCCCCGGACGAGTGGGCGCCACCGGCCCAGGACCAGACCTGGCCCGAGGACGGCAGCTGGCCGCCCCCGCCGCCGCCGACTGCCCCGGTGGCGTCCGCCGGCGTGGACGACGACGGCTGGCGCCCGGTGCGCATGGGCCGCCCGTGGGAAGCCCCGGGCCCGGTCGACCCCGACCCCGCGGCGGCGGAGCCCGCGGCCGAGCCGGCTGTGGAGCCGACCGCCGACCTCCCGACCGCCGACCTCCCGACCGCCGACCTCCCGACCGCCGACCTCCCGACCGCCGACCCACCGGCGGCCGGCGATGTGTGGCCCCCGCCCCCGGCCGCGGACGAGGACGCCTGGATCGCCGCCGCGCCGCAGCCGCAGGCCGGTGACTGGCCCCCGCCACCACAGGCCGACGACCGCTACGTGGCCTGGACCCCGCCGGCGCCCGGCGACCGCCAGGACGACTGGGCCCCACCCGCCACCGACCACCCGTCCGGCGGCTGGGCCCCGCCCGCCGCCGACGACCGCGCCGACGCCTGGGGACCGCCCGCGGCCGACCACCCGTCCGGCGACTGGGCCCCGCCCGCCGCCGACGACCGTGCCGACGCCTGGGGACCGCCTGCCGCGGACGACCGCTCCGGCGACTGGGCGCCGCCCGCGGCCGGTGCTGCGGCCGGGGCCTGGACTGCCTCGACCGCCGGCAGTGGTGCCGGCAGCGGGGAGTGGGCGCCGCCCGCTACGGCCGCGCCGGACGGCGACGGGAGCGACGAGCGCTACACGTGGCCCTCCTCCCTGCCGCCCACCCCGCCGAACGCCCCGGCCGCGGAGAGGTGGGGGCCCGCCAGCGGGCCGCTCCCGCCGCCGGTGGAGCCGTGGACCCCCGCCGGCTTCGGCCGTTCCGACGAGGCCGACCCGCCCTCTCGCACGTGGGTCACCGACGAGGCCACCGGCACGGTGCGCTACGGCGACCCCGTGGGGTGGACGCCGCCGCCCGAGCCGGCGGCCGGCGATCCCACGGAGGTGCAGACCGGCCCGGCCCAGCGGTCGCCGGCGTACGCGGCGCCGGTGTCCGACGCGTACCAGGCACCGGTCGAGCCTCCGCCGCTGGTCGAGCAGCAGGCCGACGGCCGCCGCAACCGGCGCCGGCTCGGGCTCGTCGCGCTGGCCGTGCTGGCCGTCCTCGCGTTGGTCGGCGGGCTCGTCGCCGTGCTCCGGGGCGGCGGGGACGAGGCGAAGGAGTTCTCGTTCGGGCGCATCTCCGCCACGGGGGCCGCCGCCTCCGTCGTCACCGAGTCCGGCGCCGACGGGCGGGCGCTGGAGCGGGGCGAGGACGTGCTCGCCGGCTGGGTGATCGCCGCCAAGGACGACTCGGCCGTGGCGATCGACCTCGACGCCGGCGGGGTCGTCCGGTTCGACCGGGGCGCGTCGCTGACCTTCAGCGACCTCGGCCGGCGGGGCGGCTCCCACAAGCCGGCCGTCCAGATCGACGGCGGCCGCACGTGGATCAACCCGGCGGGCAAGCTCGCGTCCCAGGCCATCACGTTCAACGTGCCGGGCGCCACCGTCGCCACCAGCGGCAACCCCGTCGCCATCGACTGCACGTCCACGTGCTCGATCGAGGCGCCGGCCGGCGGCGTCACGCTGACGACCACGGGCGGCAGCGTCGCGACGCCGGGCACGAACGAGAAGGTGACGATCGAGAGCGCCGACAACCTCAGCCTGCTCACCAGCGCCGGGCCGTCCGACTGGGCCCAGCAGAACCTCGACGCCGACAAGCACGCCCGCCTCCCCGACCCCGGCGAGTCCGACACGGTCGGGGTCAAGGCCGGCTCGGTCGTCGACGGCGGCTACCTGCTCAACATCAAGATCACGTCCGAGCCGACCGGCGACGCCATCCCCGAGGACCTCAAGTACCACGTCGCCGACGGCACCTACTCGGCCAACCTCACGATCGACGGCAGCGCGTGCGTGACGCTGCCGTGCGACCTGGCGGTCACGAGCACCGAGGGCGCCACCGGCACCGCCCGCATCGCCGACGGCGCGCTCGACGCTGACCCTGAACCAGCCGGTGAACTGCACCGACGAGAACGGCAACGTGGTCATGCCCAATGTCGGCACCGACATGGTCCAGGCGACGATGCCGGTGATCGACGCCCGGCTGGCCGGCGACCACTGGCGGGCGGTCGGGTTCCAGGGCACGGGCACGATCGCCGCGACGCTGAGCACCCCGTGCTCGCCCGAGATGACGCTCGGGACCGCCACCTCCGAGATAGCGGTGTCCGGGACGGCCACGACGTAGCCGCCCCGGACCGCCGCGCGGACCGGGATCGGATCAGACCGTGAGCAGGATGGCGTCGCCCTGGCCGCCGCCGCCGCACAGCGCCGCGGCGCCGAGCGCCGCCGCCGCGGCGGCGCAGCTCGTTGAGCGAGCGTGAGCGCGATGCGGGTGCCGCGACATGCCGATCGGGTGGCCGAGGGCGATCGCGCCGCCGTTGACGTTGACGATGTCGTCGGTGATGCCGAGGTCGCGCATCGACGCGACGCCGACGGCGGCGAACGCCTCGTTGAGCTCGAACAGGTCGACGTCGGCGACCGATGCCGGTCGACCGGCTCGAGCGCCGCGCTTGATCGCCCGGCGACGGCTGGGTGAGCAGCGACGGGTCGGGCCCGGCGACCATGCCGTAGCTGACGAGCTCGGCGAGCGGCGTGACGCCGAGCTCGCTCGGCCTTCGCCGCGGCTCGTCACGATGACCGCGGCGCGCGCCGTCGGAGATCTGCGAGGCGTTGCCGGCGGTGATCGTGCCGTCCTTGGCGAACGCCGGGCGCAGGCCGCCGAGCGACTCGGCGGTGGTGCCGGGGCGGACGCCCTCGTCGGTGTCGACGAGGATCGGGTCGCCCTTGCGCTGCGGGATCGCGACCGGCGACGATCTCGTCGGCGAAGCGGCCGTCCTTGATGCGCGGCGGCGGCGCGCTCGTGGCGCTTGGCGGCGAGCTCGTCCTGCGGCTCGCGGGTGATGCCGCCGACTGGCCGCGTAGCGCTCGGTGCCGGCGCCCATGTGCACCGCGTCGAACGCGCACCACAGGCCGTCGTGGATCATCGAGTCGACGAGCTCGCCGTTGCCCATGCGGTAGCCGGCGCGGGCGCCGGGCAGCAGGTACGGCGCGTTGGTCATCGACTCCATGCCGCCGGCGACGACGATGTCGGCGTCGCCGGCCTGGATCATCTGGTCGGCGAGGTAGATCGCGTTGATGCCCGACAGGCACACCTTGTTGACGGTGATCGACGGGCACGGTCATCGGGATGCCGGCCTTCACCGCGGCCTGGCGGGCGGTGATCTGGCCCTGCGCCGGCCTGGAGCACCTGGCCCATGATCACGTAGTCGACCTGCTCGGGGCCGACGCCGGCGCGCTCGAGCGCGGCCTTGATCGCGAGCCCGCCGAGGTCGGTGGCGCTGAAGCCGGCGAGCGCGCCGGAGAGCTTGCCGATCGGCGTGCGGGCCGGCGAGACGATGACGGAACCGGGCATGGTGGACCTCCCCTCGCGCGAGCGACGCCGCCGGACGGTGCGTACCGGCGCGGTGCACAGTCCGGACCGAGCGGTCCGGGCTCGCTCGGAGCGCGGCGGCTGACCGCACCGGTAGCGTGCCCGGCCATGCAGCGAGCATCCGAGATCGACGCCATCCGCAGGCGATCCTCGAGGGCGCGCCGGGCGACGAGATCGCGCGCGCTGCCGCTCCCCGAGCGCGTACCGCGGCGCGGTCGTGCGCGCCGACGAGCAGGAGATGTTCGACGGGCGTGCCGTCCGAGGAGAAGGACCCGCGCAAGTCGATCCACGTCGACGAGGTCGCCGCTGCCCGAGCTCGCGCCCGACGAGGCGTACGTCGCGGTGATGGCGTCGTCGATCAACTTCAACACGGTGTGGACGTCGATCTTCGAGCCGCTGCCGACGTTCGGGTTCCTCGACGCGCCTCGGCAAGGAGAGCGTGTGGGGCGCGCGCCACGACCAGCCGTTCCACGTGGTGGGCTCGCGACGCGGCGGGCGTCGTGCTGCGCGTCGGCTCGGCGGTGCGCAACTGGAAGCCGGGCGACGCGGTGACCGTGCACTGCAACTACGTCGACGACCAGGACCCGTCGCGCGCACGACGACTCGATGCTGGCGACGAACCAGCGCATCTGGGGCTTCGAGTCGAACTTCGGCGGCCTCGCCGAGCTCGCGCGTCGTGAAGGCCAACCAGCTCATGCCGAAGCCCGCGCACCTCACGTGGGAGGAGGCGGCGGTCAACGCGCTCGTGCAACTCCACGAGCTACCGCATGATCGTGAGCCCGAACGGCGCGCAGATGACGCAGGGCCAGACCGTGCTCGATCTGGGGCGCGAGCGGCGGCATCGGCGCGTACGCCGTGCCAGTACGTGCTGAACGGCGGCGGCACGCCGGTCGGCGTCGTGTCGTCGCCGAGAGCGGGCCGACGCTGCTCGCACGAGCATGGGCGTGCGAGCACGTCATCGACCGCAAGGCCGAGGGCTACCAGTTCTGGAACGACGAGCACACCCAGGACCCGGCGGAGTGGCGCCGGCTCGGCAAGAAGATCCGCGAGCTCGTCGGCGACGACCCCGACATCGTGTTCGAGCACCCGGGCCGCCAGACGATGGGCGCGTCGGTGTTCGTCGCCAAGCGGGGCGGCATGATCATCACGTGCGCGGCGACGAGCGGCTTCATGATCGAGTACGACAACCGCTACCTCTGGATGAACCTCAAGACGCTCAAGGGCTGCCACTTCGCCAACTACCGCGAGGCGTGGGAGGCGAACCGGCTGGTCGACCGAGGGCAAGATCCACCCGATGCTGTCGGCGGTGTTCCCGCTCGAGCAGGTCGGGCGAGGCGGCGCTGCGAGGTGCACCACAACCTGCACGAGGGCAAGCTCGGCGTGCTGTGCCTCGCGCCCGAGGAGGGCCTCGGCGTCACCGACCCCGAGATGCGGGCGAGGGTCGGCGAGGACAAGATCACGCTGTTCCAACGCCACGCGCAGGGCGAGCTCTGACGTTCTTCTACGCGGAATCGGTCGCTATGGCGACCGATTCCGCGGTAGAAAACGCGGTGACGAGGTCTGCCGGCGTGTAGACGGCCGCGAGTTGGGCGGCCGCGTCCGGCGTGGCTCGGGTGGCCGTGACGGCGACCACCGGCGCGCCCGCCAGGGCGGGCACGCGGGCGACCGCGGCGAGATGCGCCGTGACGTCGCGCTCGTCGACGGCCCGCCGCCCGTGCCACTTCACCGTCCCGGTGAACGCGACCCGGCCGCGTTGGTCGACGCCGACGAGGTCGATCTCGGGGTTGTTCGTCCGGTTCCACCACCCGCCGACGAGCCCGGCACCGCCGAGCCGGGGATCGTCCGCGGCCAACCGGGTCAGCGCGTCCTGCACGAGCGGCTCGACGGCCCGCCCGCGGTACGCCGACCACCCGTCGCGCCAGCGGTCCAGCGCCAGGTCGCCGCGCCCACGGGCGACGTCGGCCAGCGCCGGCAGGCAGAACCGCAGCCAGAACCGCAGGTACGGGTCGGCCACCCGGTATCGTGGCGCCGACGGCGCCCCCGGCCCCACGGGGCTGTCGCGGGCGACGACCCGCTTCTGCGCGCCGAGGGTGCGGAGGGAGCGGTTGAGCGACGCCTGCTGGATCCCGAGCGCCTGGGCGATGTTGGCGAACGTCCGGGCGCCCGCCCCGACGGCCTGCAGCACGGTCTGCGCCTGCGCGTGGTCGGGGAACTCGCCGGCCAGGATCCGCTCGCCCGTGACCAGCAGCGGGCTGGTGTCGTCGGCGAAGCAGTGCCGCAGCCAGGTCGTGAGCCGCCGGCCCGCGAGGTCGGCCAGCAGCCGCGGGTAGCCGCCCGTGATCAGGTGGGCGTCGATCGCCTCGGCCGCCGGCACGTCCCCGAGCATGGCGGCCGTGTCGGCCGGGTCGAACGGGCGCACCACCATCGTCGTGACCCGCCCGAACAGCGGGCGCCCGTGGCCCACCAGCGCCTCCATCATCGCCAGGTCCGACCCCACGAGCACCACGAGCACGGGGCGCCGATCCAGCACGGTGTCCCACAGCTTCTGGAGAGTGCCGTCGAGGTGGGGGTCGTTCTCCAGCAGCCAGGGGAACTCGTCGAGCACCAGCACCGCGGGCCGCCCCGGCGGCAGCGCGGCGACGACGAGCCGCAGCGCCGCCTCCCAGTTGGCGGCCGGCGCGTCGGCCAGGGCGGCGACGCCGGGCAGGGTCGACTCCCGCGCGGCGTCGGCGGCGAACCGGGCGAGGTCGTCGGCGACCGTCGCCTGCCGCGAGGCCGTGAAGAACAGCGCGGGGACCTCCGCGTGGCGGCGGAGGAACTCGGTGACCAGCGTCGACTTGCCCACCTGCCGCCGGCCCTGGAGCGCCAGCAACCGCCCCCGGCCGGTTGCCGCCACCCGGGCCAGCTCCGCGTCGAGGCGGTCGATGTCGGCCCGCCGCCCGACGAAGTAGTCACTCACATCAGAGATACTATCATTGATGTTAGTTTACCAATGACAGTATCTCCGGGTCGGCGCACGCCGCGGCGAAGGCGTCGAGGCGCCGGCGGATGTCCCGCCCGAGCAGCCAGGTTCCGACGCGGTCGGCGACCGGCGCCAGCCAGCCGGGGTGGATCGTGAAGTTGTAGCGCCACGTCGCCTCGGTGCGGCCCGGCGCCCCCTCGACCGGGACGAAGTTCCAGCCGCCCGAGAACGTGCGGAAGAACCACGGGCCCTCGACCATCCGCATGCCGACGTGCGTCGGGGGCACGAAGGACACGTACTCGGACACCATCGTCAGCCGGTGGCGCGACCGCGTCCAGGTGCGGACGCCCTTGGCCGCCGCCCGGGCGCCGTCCAGCAGCCGCTGCTCCCGCACGAACGGGTCCCAGCGGTAGCGCAGCTCGCCGTAGGTCTGCGACAGCGCGAATGCCCGGTCGACGGGGATCGGCACGACGACGGTGGCGTCCACACGGGGCATCGCCCCATGGTCGCAGGTCAGCCGGGGACGACGACCTCGCCCCCGGCCGCCGCCGACGCGTACAGCGCGTCGACGACCCGATGGGCCGGCAGCGCCTCCGCGAACGAGGGCGACGCAGGACGGCCGGCCCGCACCGCGTCGAGGAACGCAGCGGCCGAGTTGGTCGTGGCCGTGTCCCCGCGCGCCGGCCGCCGCCACGGCCAGGGCGTCGCCGTCGAGCACCCGCTCGTCCTCGCCGGTGAACCGCCATCGCACCGGGCCGGAGAAGTCGCCCTCCAGCGCCGCGTACAGGCGCGGGCAGAACACCTCGACCCGTCGCAGGCTCGGCCGCTCCAGCACGTCGTGCCACACCGACGTGAGCGTGGCCGCCGCGCCGGCCGCGAAGTCGAGGCGGGCCACGGCCACGTCCTCGATGCCCGGGTGACCGTGGACCTCGCGGGTGGTGGCGCTCACCGCCCGCGCCGGGCCCAGCAGCCACAGCAGGATGTCGACGTCGTGGATCGAGTGCTCCAGCAGCGTGCCCCGGCCGGCCCGGGCCGCGTCGGTCCGCCAGGTCGAGCCGTACATCCCCTGGTTCGGGATGAACTGGTCGTCGCGGAACACCACCGCCAGCACCTCGCCGGCCCGCTCGTCCCGCACCAGGTGGCGCAGCCACCGGAACGACGGCAGGTAGCGCAGCACCAGGCCGACCTGGTTGACGACGGCGGCCGTCTCGACCGCCGCCACCATCCGGGCCACCGTGGTCGCGTCGGCCGCCAGCGGCTTCTCGCAGAACACCGCCACGCCGGCCGCCGCGGCCCGCTCGACGAGGCGGGCGTGCTCCGACGTCCAGGTGGTGACGTAGACCGCGTCCACGAGCGTCGGCCACGTCGTCCTCGCCGACCGCGACCGCCCCGTGGCGGGCCGCGAACGCCGCGGCCCGGTCCGGGTCCGGGTCGTGGACGGCCACGATCTTGTGGTCCACCCCGCTCGCCGCCAGCTGGGCGGCGTGGTAGCGGCTGATGAACCCGGCGCCGTAGAACCCCACCCGGACGGTCATCGTCTGGCATCCCTCCCGGGGCCCAAGGCTAGGTTTTCGGCGTGCTGCTCACCGAGATCGACCATGTCGCCATCGCGGTCAACGACCTCGAAGCGGCGATCGCCTTCTACCTCGACACCTACGGCGCCGAGGTCGCGCACCGCGAGGTGGTCGAGAGCGACGGGGTCGAGGAGGCCCTGATCAAGGTGGCCGACAGCTACATCCAGCTGCTCACCCCGACCCGGCCCGACTCGCCGGTGGCCAAGTACCTCGAGCGCAAGGGCGAGGGCCTGCACCACGTCGGCTACCGGGTCACCGACTGCGCCGCCGCCCTGGAGGCGGTCAAGGCCAGCGGCGGCCGGGCGATCGACGAGGCCCCCCGACCGGGCAGCCGGGGCACGACGGTGGCGTTCCTCCATCCCAAGGGCGGGTTCGGCACGCTGGTCGAGCTCGTCGAGGAAGGCACCGTCCACTAGTCACACGGGTGTAGTTTCGCGGCGTCGTTCCTAATCAGGAGGCGCTCATGGAGCCCGCCGCACCCGCCTATCCGGCCACGCTGGAGATCCAACCGGCCGAGCACATCGCCAACTGGCGCCCGCTCGTGCACTGGCTGCTGGTGATCCCCCACCTCATCGTGCTCAACGTGCTCGGCACCGTAGCCGGCGTCGTCGGGCTCATCGCCTGGTTCGTCATCCTGTTCACCGGGCGGCTGCCCGAGGGGCTGGCCGGCTTCCAGGCCCTGTACGTGCGCTACGCCAACCGCACCTACGCCTACTGGTGGTTCATGCGGGAGGAGTACCCGCCGTTCGCCTTCGACATGGAGGCCGCCGACCCCGGCGAGGTCACGGGGGTCCGCACCGACCTCGAGTACGAGCTCGAGGGCCGGAACAGGCTCACGGTGGCGTTCCGGTACATCCTGGCGATCCCCCACTTCATCGTGCTCGGCCTGCTGGCGATCGGCGTGTTCTTCGTCGTGCTCGTCGCGTTCTTCGTCGTTCTGTTCACGGGCCGCTGGCCCGTGGCCGGGGCCCGGTTCGTCGAGGGCTTCCTGCGCTGGAACACCCGGCTCAGCGCCTACGTCTTCCTGCTGACCGACCTCTACCCGCCGTTCACGATGGCCTGACGCGGTCGCTCCCGGGAACGCCCGCCGGCGCCCCCGGGAGCGGCGTCAGCTCGCCCGCAGGGATCCGGTGCCGGCGATCAGGCCCGAGGGGGCGGGCGACCCGCCGGCCGGCTCGTCGCTGATCGCCACGCGCACGGTCCCGGCCGGGATGTCCACGGGCACGTCGATGTCGCCGCCGTCGCCGAGCATCCCCAGCGACGCCGGGGCGGGCCCGTCCAGCGACCACATCTCGTACGAGCGGCCGTCCGGCAGCCGTGGCGCGCCGTCGAAGATGACGTAGGTGCCGGCGCCGGTGTCGACCACGCGTGCCATCTCGTCGCCGCCGGCCGACGACAGGACGCCGACGGTCGCGCCCGCGGCGACCTGGACGCCGGCCGGCCCCTGGTCCCGCCCCCGCTCGATCGTGCCGAGCGCACCGACCGCCAGCGCAGCCACGGCGACCGCCGCGGCCGCCACCAGCCCGGCCCGGCGATAGCGGCCGCGACGGGCGGCGTGGCGCGGACGCACGGGCGAGGACGGCGACGCGGGCGCGGCGGCGAGCCCGCCCGGGCGGTCGAGCACGGCGAGCCGAACCGGCATCTGCACCCGGTCGACGATGCTGTCCCACAGGGCCGGGGGCGGCGCCTCGTCGTCGATCAGCGACGACAGCGCCTGCTCGTGGCCGGCCAGGAGCGCCCGGCAGGACGGGCAGTGGGCCAGGTGACCCTCTATCGCCTTGCGTTCGGCGACGTCGTCGATCGCGTCGACCGCGAAGGCCGCCAGGTCGTCGACGGGGTGGTGGTGGGCGCACGGGTTCACAGCGTCACCCCCTCCGCCTCCAGCGCCCGGCGCAGGCCCATCAGGCCCCGGCGGATGCGGGTCTTGACGGTCCCCTCGGGCGCGCCCGGCAACGCGGCGGTCTCGCGGTAGCTGTGGCCGCCGAAGTACGAGAGCATGATCGCGTCGCGCTCCGACGGGTCGAGCGAGTCGACGGCCCGGCGCACGTCGTCGGTGAGGGCGGCCATGTGGACCTCGGCCTCGACGTCGGGGGACGGCGGCGGCGCCAGCTGGCCCTCGCGCTCCTGGCGGCGGGCCCGGGCGGTCTCCGAGCGCACGGCGTCGACGGCCCGGGCGTGCGCCTGGGCGATCAGCCAGGGGCGCAGCCGGCCCCGGCTGGGGTCGAACCGGCCGGGCCGCTGCCACAGGCCGACGAACACGGTCTGGCTGACGTCCTCGGCCAGCACGCGGTCGTTGCACACGCGGCGGGCGACGGCCCACACGGCGCCGGCGTAGCGCCGGTAGATCTCCGCGAGAGCGGCCTGCTCGCCGGCGGCCACGGCGGCGACGAGGTCGTCGTCGGCCGAGTCGCTGTCGATCCGCGGGCCGGCGGCGCGGGACCGGGTGCGGCCCCCGGGGACCGGCGACAGGGCAGCGTGGTGGCCAGGCGCAGGTGACATCCGCCACTGATTCGGCGCCCTCCGCCGCCCGGATGACGCTCGGGCAGAGAAATCCGATGGTGGAACCAGTTCTCGCTGCTGCCAGGATGGTCGGCCATGTTGTCGGTACGCGGGCTCACGGTCGACGTCGGCGGCACCCTCGTGGTCGAGGGCGCCGGCTTCAGCGTGCGCGCCGGCGACAGCGTCGGACTGGTCGGCCGCAACGGAGCCGGCAAGACGTCGCTGCTGCGGGTCCTCGGCGGCATGGCCGAGCCCCGGGCGGGCGTCATCCAGCGGCCGCCGCGCTTCGGCTACCTGCCGCAGGACCCCCGCCTCGACGAGCTCGCCCCCGGCGTCACCGCCGTGACCCACGTGCTGGGCGGCCGGGGTCTCGACGTGCTCGCCGCCCGGCTGGACGAGCTGCACCGCAAGATGGAGGCCCAGCCCGGCGACGAGCGGGCGGTCGCAGCCTGGAGCCGGGCCCACGACCTGTACGAGCACGCGGGCGGGTACGCGGCCGAGTCCGAGGCGCGCAGCGTGCTCGCCGGGCTCGGCCTGACGGCCGACCGCACGGACCGCCCGATCGCGGTCCTGTCCGGCGGCGAGCGGCGCCGGGTCGAGCTGGCCCGCATCCTCTACGCCGGCACCGACCTGCTGCTGCTGGACGAGCCGACCAACCACCTCGACAACGACGCCCGCGAGTGGGTGCTCGGCTTCCTCCGCAGCTACCGGGGCGCCCTGATCGTGGTCAGCCACGACCTCGAGCTGCTCGACGAGTCGATCACCCGCGTGCTGCACCTCGACCGGCCCGGCGAGGCCGACATCGGCGAGCTGACCGAGTACAAGGGCACCTATTCGCAGTACCGCCAGGCACGCGAGCGGGACGAGGCCCGCCGGGCCAAGCACGCCGCCCGCCAGCAGGCCGAGATCGCCCGGCTGCAGACGCTGATCGACAGGTGGGGGGCCAAGGCGTCGAAGGCGTCGTTCGCCCACTCGTTGGAGACCCGGATCGACCGCATCCGCCGCGACGGCGTCGATGCGCCCACGGTGCGGCGGGGCCTGCGGCTGCGCCTCCCCGACCCGCCGCCGTCCGGCCGCACGGTCCTCCAGGTGGCGGGGCTGTCCAAGTCCTACGGCGACGGTCCGCCGGTGTTCGAGCAGATCGCGTTCGACGTCGGGCGGGGCGAGCGGCTGCTGGTCCTCGGGCTCAACGGCGCCGGCAAGACCACGCTGCTGCGGGTCCTTGCCGGGGTGACGGCAGCCGACGGCGGCGAGGCCCGCTGGGGCCACCAGACGTCGGTCGGCTACTACGCCCAGGAGCACGAGGGCATCCGGGCGGGTGCGAGCCTGCTGGCCCACATGACCGAGGCGGCGCCGGGCCTGACGGTCCAGGTGCGGCGGCGGCTGCTCGGCACGTTCGGGCTGTCGGGCGACAAGGTCCACCAGGACGCGTCGACGCTGTCGGGCGGCGAGAAGACCAAGCTGGCCCTGTCGCTCCTCGTCGCCGGCCGCCACAACGTGCTGCTGCTCGACGAGCCGACCAACAACCTCGACCCGCCGTCGCGGGAGGCCGTAGCCGCAGCCCTCGCGAGCTGGGGCGGGACGATGGTGATCGTCAGCCACGACGCCGGCTTCGTGCGCGACCTCGCGCCGGACAGGGCGCTGCTCATGCCCGACGGCGAGCTCGACCACTGGTCCGACGACATGCTCGACCTGGTCGAGCTGGCGTAGACGCGTTGTCCCTGCGCTAAAACGCGAGAAGCTGCCGGGCATGGACGTGTACCTCGTCGATGGTACGTACGAGCTGTTCCGCTACCACTTCGCCCCCAACAACCGCGACCCGAACCGGGGCGCGACGGTCGGGGTGGTGTCGACGCTGCTCCAGCTCGTGGCCGACGGGGCGACGCATCTGGGCGTCGCCACCGACCACATCATCGAGTCGTTCCGCAACGACCTGTGGCCGGGCTACAAGTCGTCGGCGGGGATGCCGCGGGAGCTGCTGGCCCAGTTCCCCGTGGTCGAGGAGGCGATGGCGGCGGCGGGGTTCGTCGTGTGGCCCCAGGTCGTCCACGAGGCCGACGACGGCCTGGCTGCGGCGGCGGTGATGGCGGCGGCCGACGACCGGGTGGGCAAGGTGGTCATCTGCACGCCGGACAAGGACCTCGGCCAGTGCGTCGGCGGCAAGGTGGTCCAGCTGGACCGGCGCAAGGGCCAGTTCTTCGACCCGGCCGGGGTCGAGGAGCGCCTGGGCGTGCCCCCGGCGTCGATCCCCGACCTGCTGGCGCTGGTCGGCGACTCGGCCGACGGCTTCCCGGGCCTGCCGGGCTGGGGCGCCAAGTCGGCGGCCGCGATCCTGCGCCGCTGGGGCCACCTGGAGGACATCCCGGCCGACCCGGTCACGTGGGACGCCGGCATCCGGGGCGCGGCCAAGCTCAACGCGGTGCTGCGCGACCAGTACGAGCTCGCTCTGCTGTTCCGCCGCATCGCCACGGTCGAGACCGACGCCCCGGTCAGCGACAACGTCGACGAGCTGCGCTGGACGGGACCGCCCGACCCGGACACGTTCGCCGAGCTGGCGGCGAGCCTCGACGCGCCGGGCCTGGTGAACCGGGCGGCGCGGCTGGCCACCCGCGCCCGCGCCGCCGAGCCGGGTTCGGTGTGAGTCCTACTGGTATTACTCTTACCGCCATGGCCCGCATGACGAGCAAGGGACAGGTCACGATCCCCATCGACATCCGCGAGCAGCTCGGCCTGACCACCGGAACCGTCGTCGACTTCGAGATCGAGGGCGACGCGGTGCTCGTGCGCAAGGCACACGAACGCCAGGACCGCGGCCGCCGGCTCGTCTCCGCCCTGCGCGGCCGCGGCGACGTGGCGATGAGCACCGAGGAGATCATGGCCCTGACCCGAGATGGCTGAGTGGCCCGGCGCCACGTTGGTCGACGCCAACGTGCTGCTCGACATCATGTCCGAGGACCCGCGCTGGTTCGGCTGGTCGTCCGAGGCCCTGGCGGGAGCGGCCGACGACGGCACACTCGTGATCAACCCGGTGGTCTACGCCGAGGTCTCGGTCCGCTTCAGCCGCATCGAAGACCTCGACGAGGCATTGCCTCCCGACGTCTACGTGCGGGCGCCAGTGCCATGGCCAGCGGCGTTCCTGGCCGGGAAGTGCCACCTCGACTACCGCCGCCGGGGAGGCGAACGTCGCTCGCCGCTCCCCGACTTCTTCATCGGTGCGCACGCGGCGGTCGCCGGCCTGCGGCTCCTCACCCGCGACTCATCGCGCTACCGCACGTACTTCCCCGGCGTCGACCTCGTCGCCCCGCGCTGACCCGTCAGGGCTCAGACGCCCTGTCTGCGGAGCCGCCCCCCGACCCGTAGGGCCGAGGGGGCGGCTGCTGGGGTTTAGTCGATGGCGTTGAAGGCGATGCCGGCGATGGTCGCGACGTTGGGCGCGGCGACCAGGATGGCGGTAGTCGCGGCCGCGGCCAGTGCGGCCCAGAGGAGACGGGCTGGTGTCATTGTCTTAGCGTCCTTCCTGGCGGCCGATCTGCCGCCAAACCTCCTTCGGTGCCACGATCGCCCGCGGATGGTTGGGGGACGCGACACCGCCCCCGGACCCGCAGGCCGAGGGGCGGCTTGTAGAACGCTCAGAGGTTCACCGAGCGCTTGGGCGGACGCTCAAGCCGTGCGCCGCTCGGCGACGAGGTCGCACATCGCCCCGATGACCCATAGTGACCCGCCGGTTCCCTGGTCAGGTCGAGTGCTGAGCCTGTGACCTCAGCCGTTCTTGGGGATGTCCTTGAACGGCATGTTCTTGTCGAAGCCCGGCTCCTTGGGCAGGCCGAGGACCCGCTCGCCGATGATGTTGCGCTGCACCTGGTCGGTGCCGCCGTAGATGGGCGGGCCCTGGGCGAACAGGGCCATCTCGGTGATGCCCGACAGGTACGGCATGCCGGTGGCGTGGTCGAGGGCCGTGCGGTCCTCGGGGTCGTAGGCGTGGAGCATGCCGTAGCCGCCGGCGATCTCCAGGCCGAGGTCGCGGGACAGGCGGACCGTGGCGCTCATCGACAGCTTGGCGATGTTGGGCAGGCCGGGGATGTCCTTGCCGGCCTGCATGGCGGCCTTGAGGCGCAGGTTGTTGAACCGGCCGAGCTCGCCGATCGTGTGGAGCTGCATCAGCTTCTGGCGGATGGCCGGCTCGGTGATGCGGCCGTTGTTCTTGGCGAGCTGCATGAGGCCCTTGGCCGAGGCGCCGAACAGCGTGCCCCCGCCGCCGCCGCGCCGACCGCCGCTGGCGACGAAGTCGCCGGCCCGCCGGTCGAGGTCGCCGGCCACGGTGCCGGGGCTGGCCAGCGAGGCCGCCGCCGAGCCGCCGCCCGCACCCAGGCTCGACCGCTCGAACATGAGCGTGGTGTTCGCGACCCGCCAGCCGTTGTTGAGGCCGCCGATGGCCGAGTCGTCCCGCACGCGGGCGTCGGTCATGAACACCTCGTTGAACAGCGCCCGGCCGGTCATCTCCCGCAGCGGCCGGACATCGACGCCGGGCTGGTGCATGTCGATCACGAAGTACGTGATGCCGGCGTGCTTGGGTTGGTCGGGATCGGTGCGGGCGATCAGCATCGCCAGGTCGGCGACCTGGCCGCCCGAGGTCCACACCTTCTGGCCGTTGACGACCCACTCATCGCCGTCCTTGACTGCCCGGGTCTGGAGGCCGGCCAGGTCGGACCCGGCGGCGGGCTCGCTGAACAGCTGGCACCAGGCCTTCTGCCCGGTCACGATGTCGCGCAGGTAGCGGGTCTTCTGCTCGTCGGAGCCGTGCACGGCGATGGTCGGCCCGGCGAGGATGAGCCCGAGCCCCCCGGGCGCCGGCAGCGCGCCGAAGTCGGCGACGGCCTGCTGCACCCGCACACCGTCGGCCCGGGAGAGGTCACGCCCGAACCACGCGCTCGGCCAGGTCGGGACGGCCCATCCCGACGTCGCCCAGCCGCTCCCACCACTCGGCCACCGTGAGGTCCGGGTCCCAGTTCTCGGCGAGCCAGTCCTTGACCTCGGCGACGACGTCGTTGCTGGTCGCGGTGCGATCGGCGGTGTCGGTCATGAAGAAACCTCGTGCATCGGCGGTCGACTGGGGAGAGCACCCGGCCGTACCAGCGGAGCACGTCTTGACCCACGGGTCAAGTTGAAGTCGGCGCGGGTGGCGGAGGCCGCCGTCAGCCCGGACGGAACGCCGTGATCACCTCGGTCGAGGCCTCGGCGGCAATCGTGAGCCGGTCGTCGTCGAGCCGCCGGAACGTCGCCCCGAGCACCGCCGAGCACGCCGGCTCGATCGGTGTGGCGCGGTGCCCGTCGCACCGGAACAGCCCGACGGTGAGCGTGTCGCGGTCGACCAGCAGGATCTCGGACACCCGCGCGGCGTACCAGGCCACCTTGTCCCGGCTCTCGTCGCCGGGCGACACGATCTCGACCACCAGCTCGGCACCCTCGAGGCCACGCTTGCTCAGCTGGTCCTCGCGGAAGACGGCGAGGTCAGGCCGGCGGTAGTCGTCGTGAGCCGCGAACATCCCGATCCCGTAGAGCACCATGAGGCCCCGGGCTTCGGCGACCGGCTGCAGTTCCTCGAAGAGACGGCTCCCGATCAACTGATGCGCCGCGCTCGGAGGCGGCACCATGTGGAGCACGCCCTCCCACACCTCGTCCCAGCGGTCAGCGCCGGCTCACATGAGCATAAGACTACACGAAATAGCCCGGGGTTACGCCCCGAAGATCAGCTTCAGCTCGGCCGGCGGGGCGACGTCGAGCTGGTCGTAGGTGCACTGCTCCGGGAGCTTGTCGTCGCGCCAGCGGAGCATGCGGGAGGCGTGCCGGAACCGGCCTCCCTGGAGGTTCTCGTAGCGGACCTCGATGACCGCGCTCCGGACGCAGGGCCTCCCACGACAGGTCCTTCGTCGCGTTCCAGCGGCTCGGCGCGCCCGGGCATCCGACGGCCGCCCTCGTGGGCCATCGCCTCGGCCCACCGGCGCCAGGGGTGGTCCTCCAGGGCGTTGTCCCGCAGCGGTGCCACCTCGGCCACCAGCTCCTTGCGCCGCGCCGCGGTGAACGACGTCGCCACCCCCACGTGGTGCAGCGTGCCCTCGTCGTCGAAGAGGCCGCACAGCAGGCTGCCGATGCCCTCGCCGTCCTTGTGCCAGCGGAAGCCGGCCACCACGCAGTCGGCCGTGCGCTGGTGCTTGACCTTCCACATCGTGCGCTGGTCCTGGCGGTAGGGGCCGTCGGCCGGCTTGGCCATCACGCCGTCGAAGCCGGCGCCCTCGAAGCGGTGGAACCAGTCGTCGGCCACGTCCGCGTCGTCTGTCACCGGCGTCACGACGAGGCCCGCGGCGTCGGCCGGCAGGGACTCCTCCAGCAGGCGGCGGCGCTCGGCGAACGGCTGCTCGCACAGGTCGCGGTCGTCGAGCGCCAGCAGGTCGAAGGCGACGAAGCTGGCCGGCGTCTCGGCGGCCAGGCGGTTGATGCGGGACTCCGCCGGGTGGATGCGCTGCTGCAGCGCCTCGAAGTCGAGGCCGTCCCCCGTCACGACCACCACCTCGCCGTCGACGACGCAGCGCGGCGGCAGGGCCGCCAGCAGC
Source organism: uncultured Acidimicrobiales bacterium (assembly GCA_963739835.1). Lineage (GTDB taxonomy): Bacteria > Actinomycetota > Acidimicrobiia > Acidimicrobiales > VFJN01 > ZC4RG19. Next base: position 15,566 of record CAVUBW010000011.1, on the reverse strand, counting down.
GCCGCCCGGACCTCGGGGAAGTACCGGGTCAACGGCCGGTCGTTGCGGCTGCCCAGCTCGATCTCGTCGCCGTCGCGGAACACGACGCAGCGGAAGCCGTCCCACTTGGGCTCGTAGCGCAGGCCCGGGTCGCGGGGCACCTCGTACACAGCCTTGGCGAGCATCGGACGGACCGGGGGCATGAGGGGGAGCTGCACGCCCCCACCGTATGGCCTGGTCGCGGCCGACGCCCGCCCGTGGGAGTCAATCAGACAACCGTTTATCGACACCACCGTCGGTAAATGTGCAAGAGTGTGCCCATGGTGTCAGTGGAGCTTCCGGTCACCGTGCCGTGTCCCCCGCCTGCCGCCTGGCCGACCCCGGCCACAGGCAATTTCGGGGCACCGAAGAAGCGCAGGTACCGTGGCAGCATGGTCGACCACCCGATGAGCGACAGGCTCGCCGACCTGGCCAAACGGAAGGAAGAGGCGCTCGCTCCCGGAACCGACCGGAACCGTGAGCGCCAGCACAGCCGGGGCAAGCTGCTCGCCCGCGAGCGGATCGACATCCTGCTCGACCCCGGGTCGTTCCACGAGCTCGACCTGCTGGCCCGGCGCCCGGCCGAGTCCGCGTTCGACGACCGGCCCTACACCGACGGCGTGATCTGCGGATGGGGGACCGTCGACGGCCGCAAGGTCTTCGTGTTCTCGCAGGACTTCACCGTGTTCGGCGGGGCGCTCGGCGAGGTGTTCGCCGACAAGATCCACAAGCTCATGGACCTGGCGCTCAAGGTCGGCGCCCCGGTCGTGGGCCTCAACGACGGCGCCGGCGCCCGCATCCAGGAGGGCGTGGTCAGCCTCGACAGCTACGGCGGCATCTTCTACCGCAACGTGCAGTCGTCCGGGGTCGTGCCCCAGATCAGCGTGATCATGGGCCCGTGCGCCGGCGGCGCCGTCTACTCCCCGGCCATGACCGACTTCGTGTTCATGGTCGAGGACACCTCCTACATGTTCATCACCGGTCCCGACGTGGTGAAGACGGTGACCGGCGAGAACGTGACCCAGCAGGAGCTGGGCGGCGCCATCGCCCACGCGTCCCGGTCGGGGGTCTGCCACTTCACCTCGGCCGACGACACCTCGTGCCTCGAGGACGTGCGCTACCTGATCGGCTTCCTGCCCTCCAACAACCTGGAGGAGCCGCCGGTCGCCGCCACCGAGGACGACCCGGACCGGCTGTGCCCCGAGCTGCGCGACGTCATCCCCGACCTCGTCGAACCAGCCCTACGACATGCGCAGCGTGATCGAGGCGATCGTCGACGACGGCGACTACTTCGAGTACGCCCGGCGCTGGGCGCCCAACATCCTCTGCGCCTACGCCCGGCTCGACGGCCACGTCGTCGGCATCGTCGGCAACCAGCCGATGCACCTGGCCGGCGTCCTCGACATCGAGTCGGCGGAGAAGGCCGCCCGATTCGTGCGGACCTGCGACGCCTTCAACATCCCGCTCATCACGCTGCGTGGACGTGCCCGGCTTCCTCCCGGGCGTCGACCAGGAGCACGGCGGGATCATCCGCCACGGGGCCAAGCTGCTCTACGCGTTCTGCGAGTCGACCGTGCCCCGCATCCAGATCGTCACCCGCAAGGCCTACGGCGGCGCGTACGTCGTCATGAACTCCAAGTCGATCGGTGCCGACCTGGCCTTCGCCTGGCCCTCGGGCGAGCTGGCCGTGATGGGCCCTCAGGGCGCGGTCGAGATCGCCTACCGGCGCGAGATCCTGGCGTCGCCCGACCCGGAGGCCCGCAAGGCCGAGCTGGTCGAGGAGTACACCGACCGCTTCGCCAACCCGTACCAGGCCGCCGAGCGGGGCTACGTCGACGACGTGATCGACCCGGCAGAGACCCGGGTGAAGCTGATCGCCGGGCTCGACCTGCTGCGGTCGAAGCGCGAGGAGCTGCCCACCCGCAAGCACGGCAACGTGCCGCTGTGACGGCCGCGGTGACCGTCGCCCGCGGCGGCGACGCCAGCGACGAGGAGGTGGCGGCGATCGTCGCCGCGATCGAGGCCGTGTGGCCCCGACCCGTCGTCGAGGTGGCCGAGGCGCCGTCGCGCTGGCGGTTCTCCGGTCGCTGGTGGACCAAGCCGGTGCCGCTGCGCCGCAACCGCCCCTGGTAGCCCGTGCGCGCCGTGGCGGCGCGACGACGGGGTGAATCGGTGCAGGTGGCGTACGCTTCCCCCACATGGGCGGCACTCCCTTTCCCTCCGGACCCGGCGGCGACGTTCCGGCGAGGCCCGGTGGCTACCCGCCCGGCCCGACCGGCTACCCGGCGCAGCCGACAGCTCCCGGCGGCTACCCGCCGTCCCCGGCCGGCACGGGCGACTGGGCGCAGTCCGACGGACCGTTCGGTCCCGTTGCGAGCTACGGCGCCCCCGCGTACGGCGTGACGGTCGGCGCCGAGAAGGCGGGGTTCTGGGCCCGGTTCGCGGCGTTCATCATCGACGGCGTGATCGTCAGCCTGTTCTACATCCCGTTCTGGCTGACGCTGCAGATCGGGCCCCAGCGCACGACGTCCTGCCACGTCGAGGACGGCTCGATCACCGGCTTCGGCGACGAGCCCAACGCGCTCTGCCGGGTGCCGTCGGGCGGGACGATCGCCGTGGCGGTGGCCCTCGCCATCGTCGCCCTCGTGGCGGGCGTCGTGTACTACGGCAAGCTCGACGGCGGGCCCCGGGGCCAGACGATCGGCAAGCGGGCGCTCGGCATCCGGGTCGTCGACAAGTACACCGGCGGCCCGATCGGCACCGGCCGGGGCGTGGGCCGCTACTTCGCCCGCATCCTCTCCGGGCTGGCCTGCTACCTCGGCTACCTGTGGATGCTCTGGGACCCCGAGAAGCAGTGCTGGCACGACAAGCTGGTGGACGACTACGTCGTGAAGGTGTGACGCCCGCGCGCCCGTCCGGCGGCGCGCCCGGCATGGGTAGCCTCGCTCCTGATGGACCTGACGACGGTCGCCGACGACGAGGCGGTCCTCCACGACGGGGGCCGACGCGCACCGCTTCGACGGGCCTCGAGCCCGGCACCGACTACGAGAGCGACGGGGTCGCGTTCCGCACCCTCGACCCGCCCGCCCGGCGAGCGGCTCGCGACCTTCTGCACGGTCAACGACGTGCACTTCGGCGAGGTCGAGTGCGGCATCCTCAACGGGATCGACGACGAGCCCGTCTACACGAGCGAGCCGGGCGACGACCCCTACCCCGAGGTGATGAACCGGGGCGCGATCGCCGACATCGAAGGCGATCGACCCCGACGTCGTCGTGGTCAAGGGCGACCTCACCTCGATGGGCACCCGGGCCGAGTACCAGACGTTCCTCAACGCCTACGGGCCGGCCTTCGGCGAGCGGCTCGTGCACGTGCGCGGCAACCACGACGCCTACGACGGCGAGGACTTCGCCTCGCACGCCCCGCTCTCGGTCGACCTGCCCGGCGTCACGCTGGCGGTGCTCGACACCGTCGTGCCGGGCAAGGCCGGCGGGCGGGTTGTCGGCCGAGTCGCTGGAGTGGCTCGACGACGCTGGCCGCCGAGGCCGACCGGCCGGTGCTGGTGTTCGGCCACCACCACGTCGTGGAACCCCGAGTCCGGCCGAGCGGCCGCGACGCCTACTTCGGCATCAACCCCGACGACTCCGAGCGGCTGGTCGAGGTCGTCGCCCGCCGGCCCGCGCATCGTCGGCTACTTCGCCGGGCACACCCACCGCAACCGGGTGCGCCGCATCTCGGCGACCGGCGACGTGCCCTGGGTCGAGGTGGCGTGCGTCAAGGACTTCCCCGGCGCGTGGGCCGAGTACCGCGTGCACGAGGGCGGCATCCTCCAGGTGTTCCACCGGATCTCCACCCCCGACGCGCTGGCGTGGAGCGAGAAGACCCGGGACATGTACGGCGGGCTCTACGAGATGTACGCGTTCGGCTCGCTCGGCCGACCGCTGCTTCCCGATCGCGGTCGAGCGCTGAGCCGCCACCCGGTCCGCCGGGGCTGACTTGTCCCGGCCGCCCGCCGTGCCCTAGGTACGGGGCGTGACCGACGCCCCTCCGCCGCCGTCCGGGCCGCTCGTCGGCCTGCGGGTGCTCGACCTCGCGACCGTCGTGGCCGGGCCGGGTGCCGCCCGCTACCTCGCCGACTTCGGGGCCGACGTGCTCAAGATCGAGCGCCCGGGGTCGGGCGACTCGACCCGCACGATGGGGCTGGCGCGACCCCCGGGACGGCACCGCCGCTTACTGGAAGGTCGTCGGCCGCAACAAGCGCTGCGTCGACGCTCGACCTCAAGTCCGACGAGGGGCGCGAGACCGCTGCTGGCCCTGGTCGCCGAGGCCCACGTGCGTGGTCGAGAACTTCCGGCCCGGCGTGCTCGAGCGCCTCGGCCTGGGCCCGGACGTGCTGCTGGCTCGCAACCCCCGCCTGGTGATCTGCCGGGTCACCGGCGTTCGGCCAGGACGGCCCGTACGCCGGCCGGCCCGGGTTCGCCACGCTGGCCGAGGCCATGTCGGGCTTCGCGGCGATCAACGGCGAGCCCGACGGCGGGCCGCTGCTGCCGCCGATCGCCCTGACCGACGAGGTCACCGCGCTGGCGGCGGCGTTCGCCATCATGGTCGCGCTGCACGCCGGGGTCGGCCAGGTGGTGGACGTGTCGCTGCTCGACTCGCTGCTCCAGTGCATGGGCCCGCTGCCCGCGGCCTACGGGATGACGGGCTTCCTCCAGGAGCGCGCCGGGTCGAGCCTGCCCTACTCGGTGCCCCGCGGCACGTAGCGGTGCCGCGACGGGGGCTGGGTGGCGGTGTCGGCGTCGGCCGAGTCGGTCGGCCGCCGGGTCATGGAGCTGATCGGGCTGGGCGGGCGGGACGACCTGGGCTCGTTCGGCGGCCGCATCGCGGCCCGGGACGAGATCGACGGCCACATCGCCGCGTTCTGCGCCGCCCGCACGGTCGCCGAGGTGGTGGCCGCGTTCGAGGAGGCCCATGCGGCCGCCGCGCCCATCTACGACATGGCCGACGTGTTCGCCGACCCCCACGTGGTGGCCCGGGGCAGCATCGTCGAGGTGGACGGCGTGCCGATGCAGGGCCTGGTGGCCCGCTACTCGGCCACACCGGGTGCGGTCCGCTGGGCGGGCCGCCCACTCGGCGCGGACAATCCCCCGACTTGGACCCACTGATTCCGTTTTCTACGCGGAAACGGTCGCTATGGCGACCGTTTCCGCGTACAAAACGCGGGGTTCACCCACGGCGTCTACCGTCCCCGCCATGGGACTGCGTCGGAACGTCGCCATAGCACTCGCCACCGTGGTCGCCGGGGCGCTGCCGCTGGCGGCTGCGGCGCCGCCCGCGGGGGCGGCCACCCCGACCGACGCGATCGTGCTGCGCAAGGGCGGCGCCGCCGGACCGGTCGTCGACTCGTCGGCCAGGTCGGCGTCGACCCGGGCACCGACTGGGGCACCGGGCTGACCAGCACCGCCGACAACACGCTGCGCCGGCTGCCCACCGTGTCGGCCGGCGACACCGACGGCAGCGACGCCGTTCGACCCGGCCGCCGAGTGGGACGGCTTCGCCATCGACACGTTCGACGGCCTCGGCGCGCACACGTTCGACCCCGGCGGCCGGTCGACCAGCCGGTCGTCGTGACGTGCGGCGCCCCGCTCGCCACCGTCGGCCGGCACGCGCCGCCAGCCGCGTCGTCACCGCCACCGACCCCGACGACACCGTCGTCGACATCGCGGTCACCGGCGTGACCCCCGCCCCGGCCGCCGGCACGATCACCCGCACGGCGTTCACCCCCGCCGCGGGGACCGGCGGCACCGCCGAGGCCACGATCACCGTGGACGCCGACGTCCCCGCCGGGACGTACGCCGTGACCGTGACCTCGACCGACGCCGACGGCACCGCCGACCGCCACCTGCACGCTGACCGTGAAGGTGACCGGGATCCGCACGGTCGGCGAGGTGCAGGGCGCCACGTGGACCGACACGGCCGACCGGCGCCGCCTTCGAGTCGCCGCTGCAACGGACCAGCAGGTCGTGCGACGTGCGGGGCGTCATCACCCAGAAGACGCTGGCCCGCACCGCGGCCGGCGCCGACCAGAACGGCTTCTTCCTGCAGAGCCGCCCGGCCACCGCCGACGGCGACCCGACCACCTCCGACGGCATCTTCGTCTTCATGGGCGGGTTCACCTCGCTGATCGGCGGCCCCGCCTATGCCCGCGGTCGGCGACGAGGTGGTCCTGCGGGCGACGGTCACCGAGTTCTTCAACCTGACCCAGCTCACCAGCGCCCGCCTGGTCTCGGTCGCCGCCTCCGGCCTCGACGTCGACACCGACGTCGTCGGTGACCGACGCCGCGCCGCCGCACGGTCCTGGCCGACGCCAACCGCTTCTGGGAGCGGCACGAGGGCGAGCGGCTGCGGGTGCGCGCGGGCAGCGTCGCCACCAGCGGCCGGGACGTGTTCGCCTCGCACCGCCGACTGCGAGATCTGGGTGATCGACCGGGACGACCCGCTGCCCCAGCGCACCGACCCGTACGCCCGGCGGGTCTTCCGCGACCCGCACCCGCTCGACAACCAGCCGACGCCGCTGTTCGACGACGGCAACGGCCACCGGATCATGCTCGGCTCGCTCGGCGTGAAGGCCACGACCGGCGACTCGACGACGCTGCTGCCGCCGGTGCGGTCCTCGACACGCTGACCGCCGACGCCGTCGGCGGCCTGTACTTCTCGCTTCGAGAAGTACGGCATCCAGGTCGAGTCCGCGGCGTTCGCCGACGGCGCCGACCCGTCGGCGAACAACCCGCCCGCCGCCGCCGACCGCGACAACGAGGTCGCGGTCGTCGACCTACAACGTGGAGAACCTGTACGACTACCGCGACGACCCGTTCGACGGCTGCGACTTCGCCGGCAACCCCGGCTGCCCGGGCGTGTCGCCGCCGTTCGACTACGTGCCGGCTCAGCCAGGCCGCCTACGACCAGCGGGTGCACGACATCGCCCAGCAGATCACCGACGACCTGCACTCGCCCGACATCCTGCTGACCCAGGAGGCCGAGGACCAGGACATCTGCTCCGTGGTCGCCGGCTCCGCTGACCTGCGGCGGGCCCGAGTTGCGCCGACGGCAAGCCCGACACGCTCCAGGAGCTGGCGCTCGCCATCGCCGCCGCCGGCGGCCGGCCGTACGACGCCGCCTACGACCGCAACGGCGCCGACGACCGGGGCATCGTCGCCGCGTTCCTGTACCGGACCGACCGGGTCGCCCTGGCTCCGGTCGACCCGGCCGACCCGGTGCTCGGCGCCACGCCGGACGTGCCCTACCGGGCGCCGGGCCTGGCGTACAACACCGACGTGTCCAACCCGAAGTCGCTCAACGCCGTGCTGCCGGCCGACGTCGACCGCTCGACCGGCACCGACGGGAACAACGTGTTCACCCGGGCCCCGCAGGTCGCCCACTTCCTGGTGTCGGCGTCGCCCGGCAGCCAGGACACGTTCGACCTGTGGGCGGTGAGCAACCACTTCTCGTCCGGGCCGGACGGCCGGGTGGGCCAGCGCACCGAGCAGGCGGCGTACGGCGCGGCGATCGCCTCGACCATCGAGGCGGCCGACCCCGACGCCCGGGTGGTCGTCGGCGGCGACCTCAACGTCTTCCCCCGCCCGGACGACCCGTTCGCCCCGGGCGACCCGCTGTTCCCGTCCGACCAGCTCGGCCCTCTACGACGCCGGCCTGCACAACCTGTGGGAGGACCTGGTCGCCGACGTGCCGGTCGCCGCCTACTCGTACACCTTCCAGGGCCAGGCCCAGACGCTGGACCACCTGTTCGTGAACGACAAGTTCCACGACGACCTCGTCCAGATGCGGGCCGCCCACGTCAACGCGGGCTGGCCGGCCGACTTCCCCGGCGACGGGCCGCGGGGCCTGAGCGACCACGATCCGCAGGTCGCCCGGTTCTCCAGCCGGGCCAGCCTGTCCGTGGCCGACGCGTCGGTGGTCGAGGGCAACAGCGGGCGGCGCAACGCCGTCTTCCACGTGACCGTCTCCCGGCCGCTGTCGGTCGACGCCCCGGTGTGCCTGATCCCGTTCGGCGTGACGGCGAAGTCGCCGTCCGACTTCGACGACGCGGTCGTCTGCGGCACGCTCACGGCCGGCCAGACCGCCATCGACCTCGCCGTCTCCGTGAAGGGCGACCGGGCCCGCGAGCCGGACGAGGTCTTCGGCGCCCTGGTGCTGGCCGGCGGCGGGATCCGCCTGGCGGACCCGTTCGCCATCGGCACGATCGTCAACGACGACTGAGAGAGGCGATGCGCCGCCGGGCGCCCAGCTCGGCGGTGACCATCGAGGCGCAGAACAGGATCACGAGCAGGATCTCGTCGCGGCCGTCCGCGATCGACCAGACGAAGTGGGGCACGGTGATCGCGTAGCCGAACATCAGCGAGCCGACCGCCACCGACCCGAGCCCCGCGTCCCGGCCGCCGAGTCGGCCGCAGATGTACGCCAGCGCGACGAGGACGGGCACGGCCACCCCGGTCGGGACGAGCACGAGCGCGAACCCCACGACGACGGTGGCGACGATGCCGCTCATCAGATGGTCGAAGTCGAACGGGTCGGACGTCATGGCGCACCTCCACGTCCGACGTAACCACCGCGAACCCGGCGCCGGGCGGGCCTTGACGCGACGCCTACGCGGCCGCGGCGATCTTGACGCGGCCTTAGCGGGGCCGGGGCGCGTACGGAGCGTGCTCCTGGGGCTACTACCGTGGCCCGGTGACCGTGCGTGCGGGGCCGACGACTGTCGTGCTCCTGGTGGTCGTGATCGCTGCGTTCGGTGAGGTGCGGCGCCAGCCCTGCGGCTGAGCGAGCGACGCGGCAACGAGATGCTGGGGCTGGGCGAGGCGGCGGTCGACGTGGCGGCGAAGGAGCGGCGCGCCCGCTGGCCAGCGCTCGTGCTGCCGGCGCTGACGGTCGCCCTCGTGGTCGGCCTCGGGTGGTGGCACCGGTTCTGTGTCGACGACGCCTTCATCAACTTCCGGGTGGTCAACCAGATCGAGGCCGGCCACGGGCCCGTGTTCAACATGGGCGAGCGCGTCGAGGTCACCACCAGCACCCTGTGGCTGGTGATCCTGGTGGCCGCCGACGTCGTCAGCCCCGTGCGCATCGAGTGGACGGCGGTCCTGCTGGAGATCGGCCTGACCGCGGCGGGCGTGGCTGCCGCGATGGCCGGAGCGGTCCGGCTGGCCGACATGGGGCGGCCCGAGCCGCGCACCGACCGCTGGGTCGTGCCGGTGGGCGCGCTGGCGTACCTGGCGCCCGCGGCCGCCTGGGACTGGGCCTCCGGCGGCCTGGAGAACGGGCTCGGGATCGCCTGGCTGGGCACGGCGTTCTGGGCAGTGCTCCGGGCGGTCGACCCCGCCCCGCGTGGCCGGCGGCCGGTGGCGGCGGCTCGGGCTCGCGGCCGGGGCCGCGCTGGCGCTGCCACTGGTGGTTCAGGTCTTCCGCATGGGCTACTACGGCCAGCTGTTCCCCAACACGGTCTACGCCAAGGACGGCACCCAGACGTGGTGGGACCAGGGCTGGCGCTACCTCCGCGACTTCGCCGGCAGCTACGCCCTGGTCGTGCCGGCCGCGATCGTCGCCCTGTGGCTGGCGGCCACCTGGCGGGCCGACCGGGAACGTGGGCCGCGCCGGCGCGACCGCTGGCTCGTGATCGGCGCGGTCGAGGCTGCCGCGCTCGTCCACGCCCTGATGGTCACCCGGGCGGGCGGCGACTACATGCACGGCCGCCTGCTGCTGCCCGCCTGGTTCTGCCTGCTGCTGCCGGTGGCGGCGCTGCCGGCCGTCGACCTCCGGGCCCGCCGCGGCCTGCTGGCGGCGGCCGCGCTCGCGTCTGGGCCCTCGTGGCCGCGGTCGGGCTGCGGGCGCCCCGGGGTCGCTGGTGCGGCCCGGACGGTGGCGCTGACGGGCAAGCTGGGCCTCGAGCTGTCCACGGGGCGACCGCGGGGCATCAGCAACGTCCGCCCGGCGCTGACCGGGATCCCCGGCATCGGCCCCGCCCCGGTCACGGCGGACCAGATGCTGCCCCCGAGCCCGCCGATCGACGGCGGCTTCGGGGCAGCGGGTGGCATGTTCGATCCCCTGTACTACCCGCCGGGGTCGGGCACCGAGTTGCGGGTGCGGCCCGAGATCGGCCGCAACGTCGTCTCCACCTACCCGCTGGGCGTCCCTGCCTACGTCCTGCCGCTGGACGTGTGGGTCTACGACCGCTTCGGCCTCGCCGATCCCGTCACGTCCCGGCTCACGCTCGACTGGCGGGGCACGCCCGGGCACGAGAAGGCGATGACCGGGCCGTGGGTGGCCGCCGTGTACCTCGACCCCGCCAGCGCGGTCGACGACCCAGGCGACTTCATGACCCTCGGGTTCATGGCCCAGCTCATGTCGGGGATCGACGCCGGCGACACGCCCACTGACCCGACCGGCTTCGCCCGCGCCCGGGCCGACGCCACCGCGGCGCTCGACTGCGGCGGGCTGCGCGAGCGCGTCTACGACGCCCGGGCGCCGCTGACCGCCCGGCGCTTCGCCGGCAACGTCGTGGATGCGCTGCGGCTCGACCGCCTGCGGGTGCCGAACGACCCGGCAGAGGCGCGCCGTCAGCTCTGCTGACGCGGCGGTGCGCGACGGCGAGGTCGGCGATGTCGCCCATGATCCTGGCCGAGCTCGAAGTCCTTGGGCGTGTAGACGCGCGGCGACGCCCGGCGTCGAGCAGCGGCTGGCCGGTCGTCCTCGGGGATGATGCCGCCGACGACGACCGGGGCGTCGACGCCCTCGGCTCGCGGAGCAGCCGCACGACCTCGGGCACGAGCTCGAGGTGCGAGCCCGACAGGATCGACAGGCCGACCACGTCGACGTCCTCGTCGCGGGCCGACGCGGCGATCTGCTCGGGCGTCAGCCGGATGCCCTGGTAGACGACCTCCATGCCGGCGTCGCGGGCGGCGACCGCGATCTGCTCGGCGCCGTTGGAGTGGCCGTCGAGGCCGGGCTTGGCCGACGAGGAGCCGGGGCGGGCCGCCGGGCAGCGCCTGCACGCGCTCGGCCACGGCCCGCAGCCCGCCGGCCGGCCGCCGGCGCCGACCGCCGCGGCCACGCCGGTCGGGGCGCGGTACTCGCCGAACACCTCGCGCAGCGCGCCGGCCCACTCGCCGGTGGTGCCGCCGGCGTGGGCCAGGGCGATCGTGGCCGGCATGAGGTTCTCGCCGCGACGCGGCGGCCCGGCGCAGCTCGTCGAGCGCGCGCTTCGACGGCGGCGCTGTCGCGCGCGGCCCGCCACGCCTGCGAGCTCGGCGACGGTCTCGGCCTCGACCGCCGGGTCGACCGTGAGGATGCGCCCTCGCCGCCGCGCGAGCGGCGACGGCGCGGTCTCGGTGAAGCGGTTGACGCCGACGACGCGTGAGCTCGCCGGACTCGATGCGGCGCATCCGCTCGGCGTGGCTGCGCACGAGGCGGCCCTTCAGCTCGTCGATCGCCTCGAACGCGCCGCCGAGCGTCGAGCACCTCGTCGAGCTCGGCCTGGCGCGGCCTCGACCAGCTCGGCGGTCGTCGCCTCGATCACCGTGCGAGCCGTCGAAGATGTCGTCGTACTCGAGCAGGTCGGTCTCGAACGCGAGCACCTGCTGCATGCGCAGCGACCACTGCTGGTCCCACGGGCGGGGCAGGCCGAGCGCCTCGTTCCACGCCGGCAGCTGGAGCGAGCGGGCCCGGGCGTCCTTCGACAGCGTGACGCCGAGCATCTCGAGCACGATGCGCTGCACGTTGTTCTCGGGCTGCGCCTCGGTGAGCCCGAGCGAGTTGACCTGCACGCCGTAGCGGAAGCGGCGCGCCTTGGCGTCGGTGACGCCGTAGCGCTCGCGGCCGATGCGGTCCCACAGCTCGGTGAACGCGCGCATCTTGCAGATCTCCTCGACGAAGCGGATGCCGGCGTTCACGAAGAACGAGATCGAGGCCGACCACCTGCGGGAACCGTCCTCGGCGCGACCTGGCCCGAGTCGCGCACGGCGTCGAGCACGCCGATCGCGGTGGCCAGCGCGTAGGCGATCTCCTGCACCGGCGTCGCGCCGGCCTCCTGCAGGTGGTACGCAGCAGACGTTCATCGGGTTCCACTTCGGGATCGTGCTCGCGCGCAGCAGGCGACCATGTCGACGATCAGCCGGCGCGACGGGTGCGGGCGGGAAGATGTAGGTGCCGCGGCGACAGGTACTCCTTGACGATGTCGTTCTGCGTGGTGCCGCGCAGCGCCGCGGACGCGCACGCCCTGCTCCTCGGCGTTGGCGACGTACAGGCCGAGCAGCCACGCCGCGGTGGCGTTGATCGTCATCGACGTGTTCATCTCGCCGAGCGGGATGCCGTCGAGCAGCGTCGGCGCATGTGGCCGAGGTGGGCGACCGGCACGCCGACCTTGCCGACCTCGCCCCGGGCCAGCGGGTGGTCGGGGTCGTAGCCGGTCTGGGTCGGGCAGGTCGAAGGCGATCGACAGGCCGGTCTGCCCCTTGGCCAGGTTGGTGCGGTACAGCTCGTTGCGACGCCGTGGCGGTCGAGTGGCCCGAGTAGGTCCGCATCAGCCACGGGCGGTCCGGTTCGTGGCACGGGCGTCGCCTGCGCTGGCATCGTCCCCATATCGGTCCGCGCCGACGCTACCGCGGTGGGTCACAGCCGGCCAGCGTCGGCGAGCGAGTCGGGCGGTCGACGCGCCGTGGCGAGCCGCTCGCAGGTACGTCGTCGCGGGCGATCTCGACCGCGCCGAGCGACGGCCAGGTGCGGCGTCATCCACTGGACGTCGAGCAGCCGGTCGCGGCCGCCGCCCTCGCGGAGCCGCTCGACGAGGCCGACCAGCGCGACCTTCGACGCGTCGGTGCGGCGGTGGAACATCGACTCGCCGGCGAACAGGCCCGCCGATCGCCACGCCGTACAGGCCGCCGGCGCAGCTCGGCCGTCGTCGCGACGGTCCAGGCCTCGACCGAGTGGGCCCAGCCCAGGTCGTGCAGCGCGGCGGTAGGCGAGCGCGGACGTCGTCGGTGATCCAGCCGTGCGGCCGCGACCGGGGTCGGCGCAGGCGGCGATCGACCTCGTCGAAGGCCGTGTCGACGCGGACCTCGTAGCGGCGCAGCGACTGCGGCGCAGCGATCGGCTGACCCGCAGCCCGTCGAGCGGGAGCACGCCCCGGGGGTCGGGCGACCACCAGCCGATGCGCGGCGCCGGCCCGACGCGGCATCGGGAACAGGCCGCGCGCGGTAGGCGGCGAGGAGCGTGCCGGGCTCGAGGTCGGCGCCGACGCCCGACCAGCCCGTCGTCGTCGGCCTCGTCGACCGGGGGGAACAGCCAGCGCCCGGGCGGAGGTTCGACCGGCACGGGGCGACCCTATCCCCTCGCGATTTGTCCAAAACGTGGGAGTTCCCGCGATGGCCAGGCGCGGGTCAGCGGCGGTTCAGTCCCCCGCCACGCTGGCCGGTTACAACGCCGCCATGCGTACCCGACTCTTCGCCCTCGTGGCCGTCGCCGTCACCGCCGTCACGCTCGCGACCGCGTCGGCGGCGGCCCCGGCGCCGCCCCACCACCCAGGTCAGCACCAAGGACCACGTCCTCGTCGCCCGGCACGAGAACGAGATCGGCGGCACGACCGACGTCGCCAGCCGCAGCGAGCGCATCGGCGTGTACCCGGAGACCAAGCACCCGACGTACTTCGACTCGATCGGCCTGTCCCTGGAGGAGCCGCTGGTGGCCACGCTCGAGGCGAACGGCTACCGCAACCTGCGACGACCGGGCGTTCATCCAGTCGTTCGAGGTCGGCAACCTGCGCCAGCTCGACACGATGACCCCGCCTGCCGCTGGTCCAGCTGTTCAGCGCCACGGGCCAGCCGTTCGACTTCACCGCCGCCGGCGACCCGACGAGGTACGCCGACATGGCGACGCCGGCGGGCCTGGCCGAGGTTCACGACCTACGCCGACGGCATCAGCGTCGACGAGACGATGGTCATCCAGGTCGGCGCCAACGGCGACCTCGGCGCCTCCACGTCGCTCGTCGCCGACAGCACGCGCCGGCGTGATCGTCCACATCTACACGATGCGAATCAAACATTCGTGCCGCCCGCCCTGCGCACGAGCGCCGATCCGGCCGCGGGGCAACGTCGAGGCGGAGTCCGCGGCCTACTCGGGCGCGGGGCGTCGACGGCTGTTCAGCGACAACGCCGACACGGCGGATCGGAACCCCCCGGGCCAGCCACCTAGCCCCTCGCCTGAGCCACCTTGTCCCCTCCCGCCGCGCCGGGGCGGTAGGGAGGGGGCGGAGGCGTCACCCCGGCACGTCGCACCGTCGTGAGGAAGGCACCCGCCCGCGCTGGCGTCGAGCCGTCGGACACGACGCCGTAGGTCGGCGGCGGCGGGACCAGCGCGGAGGGCCATGTACCGCCCATCCACGGACACCAGCACGGCGACGACGCCGGCGTTCGTCACGCCAGCGCTCCCGTCGCCAGCGACGTGCCGTCCGCCGGGTCGGTGTCGCTCGTGACCGGGCCGTCGTGGCGGGCGGTCGGGGCGGCGGCGACGAACACGGCCACCGTGTCGGGCGTCGGCAGGGTCGGCATCGCTGGCCAGGCGCTCGGGCCCCGGGGCCGGGGTCGGGAATGCCCGTCGCATAGGGCCGCACCGGGTCGGCCGTGCCGTACACGACGAGGAGGGGCACCCGGGCCGCCGGGCGGACCGCCGGGTCGCGTGGCAGCTGGCCGGCGACCGCCGCGACGGCCGCCACCTCCGCCGGCCGGTCGACGGCATAGCGCAGGGCCATGCTCGCCCCGTTCGAGAACCCGACCAGGTCCACGGGCCCTTCGCCGATCCGCGGATCGGCGCGCAGCGCGGCGACCACGCCGTCGAGCACGACGACGTCCTCGTCCCCACGCGGCCGGTCCGGCGAGGTGAAGGTGTCGTCGCCCCAGCCCCCGCCCATGCCGTCGACGTAGGCGACCGCGAGCCCGGCCGCGGCCGCCGGCCGCTCCACCGCGGTCGTGGCACGCATGTCCGCCGCCGACGATCCCCGGCCGTGGAGCGCGACGACCAGGCCCTCGTCGGTCTGATCGCCCGCAGTGCACAGCACGTAGTGGCGGCCGGCCGCGGTGCCGTCGGCGCAGGTGGGGTCGGCAGCGGCGCCCGCCGCGGCCGGCGGAGAGGCGGGAGGGCCGGCGGGGGCACCACCACCGCCACCACCACCACCGCCGCAGCCGGCCAGCCCGGCCGGCAACGCGACCGCCACTGCGGCGGCGACGGAGAGGAGGGGACGTCGCATCATGGCGGCAGCAGACCAGGCGGCCGGCGGCATGTCCAACATCGATATCGCCCGCAGTGTGATAGCCGATTCGCTATCGTTTGGCATCGACCTGGTCCGCCACCTCGGCTACTTCGCCGTGCTCGCCGACGAGCTCCACTTCGGGCGGGCCGCCGACCGGCTCCACATGGCGCAGCCGCCGCTGTCCCAGCGGCTCCAGCAGCTCGAGCGCGAGCTGGGCGTCCGGCTGTAGCAATACGTGGC
>CAVUBW010000010.1:0-86391 GCA_963739835.1 uncultured Acidimicrobiales bacterium | reverse complement strand
CTGTGGCGACCACTGCCGGGGACAAAACGCGGAGAAGTACCTAGCCGGCCACGGCCCTGGCCGCGAACCGCCCCGCCCGGCGGTCGAGGGCGAGCGGCAGGCCGAACACGTGCGACAGCGCCGCGGCCGTGACGACGTCGTCGATCGGTCCGGCGCCCGCGATCCGTCCGTCCCGCAGGAGCAGCGCGTGGGTGAAGCCGGCCGGGATCTCCTCGACGTGGTGGGTGACCAGCACGGTCGGCGGGGTGGCGGGGTCGTCGGCCAGGTGCGTCAGGCGGGCCACGAGGTCCTCGCGGGCGCCGAGGTCGAGGCCGGCCGTCGGCTCGTCGAGCAGGACGAGCCCGGGATGGCCCCACAGCGACCGGGCGAGCAGCACCCGCTGGCGCTCGCCGGAGGACAGGGTCCCGAACTCGCGGTCGGCGAGCGCCTCGGTGCCGGTGCGGGCCAGCAGGTCGAGCGCGTGGCGCCGGTCGTCGTCGCCGTAGCGGTGCCACCAGGTCTCCAGCGCCGCCTCCCGGGCCGCCATCACGATGTCGAGGACGCCGACGGTCGGGCGCAGCAGGTCGGCCAGGGCCGGGCTGACCAGGCCGATGCGCGTCCGGTGCCGGCGGACGTCCACCCGGCCGAGCCGCTCACCCAGGACGTCCACGGTCCCGGACGAGGGGTGCAGGTAGAGCGACGCCACCCGCAGCAGCGTCGTCTTGCCCGAGCCGTTGGGGCCGAGGACGACCCAGCGCTCGCCGGCCCGGACCTCCCAGTCCACCCCGTCGAGGATCGCCCGGCCGTCCCGCACCACCCGCACGCCGCGCATCGCGAGAGCCATCCCGGGGGTTCTACTCCGATCGCTCGTTGGGTGTCCCGCCGGGAACCGCCGCTAGTTTGTCGCCGTGCGCATCGGCATCCTGGGTGGAACAGGCCCGGCGGGCAAGGCGCTGGCCGCCCGCCTGGCGTCGGTCGGCTTCGACGTCGTGGTCGGCTCCCGATCCAAGTACCGGGCGATGGAGGTCGTCGACGGCCTCCTCGAACAGTGGTCCGGCCGGGGCCTGACCATCGGGGCCGGGGACAACGCCCAGGCCGCCGATGCCGAGGTCGTCGTCATCGCCACCCCCTGGGACGGGGCCACGCAGACCGCCGTGCTGGTCGAGGACAAGCTGCGGGGCAAGGTCGTCGTGTCGATGGCCAACGCCCTCACCAAGCTGGGCAAGGAGTTCCAGCCCCTGGTGCCGCCCCGGGGTTCGGTCGCCGCCAGCGTCCAGGCGGCGGTACCACAGTGCATGGTCGCCGCTGCCTTCCATCACGTGCCGGCCAAGGAGCTGGGCGACCTCGCGCGAGCCGATCGAGAGCGACGTGCTGATCTGCTCGGACCACCCCGAGGCGGTCGTGGTCACGAGCGACATCGTCGGCAAGATCCCGAACATGCGCCCGCTCGAACGCCGGCGAGCTGGCCATGGCCACGCCGATCGAGTCGTTCACCGCGGTGCTGCTCCAGCTCAACATGCACTACAAGACCCGGGTGGCGCTCAAGCTCGCCGGCATCCCCGAGGCGGCGACTCCCAAGCACGACGCCGGGGACGGGGCCGGGCGGCCCGCCAAGCCCAACGGATCGGCCGAGCGGCCCGCCGCGGCCGAGCCCACCACGTGAGCCCGCACGAAGTGCGGGTCATCGGCGTGGTGAAGGCACGCCAATGACCAGCCCGGAGCCGAGCGAGACCGAGCCGCTGCGGCTGTTCTGCACGGCCCGCGACGAGGTCGTCCCGTTCACGCCCGGCCCGGTCGTCACCATGTACACGTGCGGCATCACGCCGTACGACGCCACCCACGTGGGCCACGCCGCCGTCTACCTCACCTACGACGTGCTCCAGCGCCGGCTGCGCGATCGGGGCCACGATACGCGCTGCAGTTCGCAACGTCACCGACGTCGACGACGACATCCTGCGCCGGGCCCGCCAGCTCGGGGTCCACTACCTCGACCTCGCTGCCGCCGAGACCGCCCGCTTCGACGACGACATGCGCGCGCTCGACATGCTGCCGGCGTGGAGCGAGCCCCGGGCCACCTCGGCGATCCCCGACATCCGGGGCTTCATCGGCATGGTCCTCGACCGGGGCTACGCCTACCAGGCCGGCGGTGGCGTGTACTTCGACGTGTCGCGCTTCGAGCGGTTCGGCCAGGTCAGCGGCATCGACCGGGCCGAGATGCTGCGGCTGGCCGCGCGAGCGGGGCGGCAACGTCGACGACCCCCACAAGAGCGACCCGCTCGACTTCGTGCTGTGGCAGCCGTCGGCCGCCGACGAGCCGGCGTGGGAGTCGCTGTGGGGCGCCGGCCGCCCCGGGTGGCACATCGAGTGCTCGGCGCTCGCCCTGCGCGAGCTCGGCACCACCATCGACCTGCACGGCGGCGGCTCCGACCTGATCTTCCCCCACCACGAGTGCGAGGCCGCCCAGTCCGAGGCCGCCACCGGCGAGCCGTTCGTGCGCCACTGGATGCACCAGGCGATGGTCCGCTACGACGGCGAGAAGATGTCGAAGTCGCTCGGCAACCTCGTGTTCGTGTCCGAGCTGCGCAAGCACTGGGATCCCCGGGCCATCCGGCTCGCCGTGGTCGGCCACCGCTACCGGTACCCGTGGGACTGGGACGACTCGCTCATGCCCGAGGCCGCCGACCGGCTCGCCCGGTGGCAGGGGGCGGGGGGCGGCGAGGGCGACGGCGCGCTCGACGAGGTGCGGGCCGCGCTCGACGACGACCTCGACACCCCGGCGGCCGTCGCCGCGATCGACGAGGCGGCCGACCTGGGCAAGGGCGTGTCCCAGGCGGCGGCGCTCCTCGGCGTGCGATCTGTCCGCGTCCCTGAGCGCCGGCCCGCCGCCTCGGTGCCGGGGCGTAGGCTCCGGGCATGCCCGGCCCGGGAGGCGACGAGCGCCAGTACGGCAAGCTGTATCCGGTCGCCCGCGCCATCCTGACGCCGATCTTCCGGCGTCGGGTGGCGCATCTACGTGCGGGGCGCCGACAACCTGCCCGCGACGGGCCCGGCGATCATCTGCCCCAACCACACGTCGGTCATCGACTCGTTCCTGCTGCCCTCGGTGCTGCCCCGGCGGATCACCTTCGTGGGCAAGGCCGAGTACATGGACGACTGGAAGACGAAGCACCTCTTCCCGGCGCTCGGCATGATCCCGATCGACCGCTCCGGCGGCGACGCCAGCACGCGCGGCGCTCGACACGGCCGCCGGCGTGCTCGAGCGGGGCGAGCTGTTCGGCATCTACCCCGAGGGCACCCGCAGCCGCGACGGCCGGCTCCACAAGGGCCACACCGGCGCCGGCCCGCCTGGCGGTGCGGACCGGGGCGCCGCATCGTGCCGATCGGCATGCGTCGGCACCCGCGAGATCCAGCCGCCCGGGGCCAAGGCGCCGTCGCCCTTCCGGCCCTGCGAGATCCGCATCGGCCGGCCGATCCACCCCCGGTCCGGCCACGGCGACGAGCGCCTGCTGCTGCGCACGCTCACCGACGAGCTGATGTACGAGATCCGCGAGCTGTCGGGCCAGGAGTACGTGGACGAGTACGCCACCCGCCGCGACGAGGCGCTGCCCAGCCAGCCGCCCGCGGTCGTCGGCGGGAACGGCCACCGTGGACGCGGATTCGGCTACAGCTATCCATGCGGGGGCCGTCACCGTCGCTCGGTAATCTCGGCGTCCATGGCCGAGATCGTGATCACCCTGCCCGACGGTTCGACCCGCGCGGTCCCGTCGGGCACGACGGCGCTCGGCCTGGCGCAGGGCATCGGCTCCCGGCTCGCCAAGGCGGCGGTGATCGCCGAGATCAACGGGGCCGAGCGCGACCTGGCGACCGAGCTGGCCGACGGCGACCGCGTCGCCATCGTCACCGCGAGCAGCGACGCGGGGCCTCTACACCATCCGCCACTCGACCGCCCACGTGCTGGCCCAGGCGGTGCTCGACCTGTTCCCCGAGGCGACCTTCGGCATCGGGCCGCCGGTCGAGGACGGGTTCTACTACGACTTCGAGCTGCCCGGCGGCGCCACCTTCTCGACCGACGACCTCGAGCGCATCGACGCCCGCATGCGCGAGATCATCGACGAGGAGCAGCCGTTCGTGCGCGACGAGATGCCTGCGGCCGAGGCACGCGAGATCTTCGCCGCGCCACCCGTACAAGCTGCAGATCATCGAGGACGCCTCGACCGACCCGATGTCGGGCACCGGCGACCGGGGCGAGGTCCGCACCTACGAGAACCCGCCGGAAAAGCCCAAGGAGCACCCGCCCTTCGCCGGGCGGCCCGGGTTCCTCGACCTGTGCCGGGGCCCGCACGTCGAGCACACCGGCCGCCACCTCGGGCACTTCGAGCTGCTGCGGGTGGCTGGCGCCTACTGGCGGGGCGACGAGCACAACCCCCAGCTCCAGCGGATCTACGGCACCGCCTGGGACACCCGGGACAGCGCTGGAGGCACATCTGCGGTTCCTCGAGGAGGCGGCCAAGCGCGACCACCGCCGCCTCGGCGTCGAGCTTGACCTGTTCCACTTCCCGCCCGAGGTCGGCAGCGGGCTACCGCTCTACCACCCCAAGGGCGGGCTGGTCCGCAAGCTGATGGAGGACTACAGCCGCGAGCGAGCACCGCAAGGCGGGCTACGAGTTCGTCTTCACCCCGCACATCGCCAAGGAGGAGCTGTACAAGATCAGCGGGCACCTCGAGTGGTACGCGGAGGGGATGTACCCCCCGATGGAGCTCGACGAGGGGCAGAAGTACTACCCCAAGCCGATGAACTGCCCGATGCACACGCTGATCTACCGGTCGCGGCAGCGCTCCTACCGCGAGCTGCCACTGCGGCTGTACGAGCTGGGCACCGTGTACCGCTACGAGAAGTCGGGCGTGGTCCACGGGCTGCTCCGGGCCCGGGGGTTCACCCAGGACGACTCGCACATCTACTGCACCGACGAGCAGCTCGACGACGAGCTGGCGAGCCTGCTGCAGTTCATGCTGCGGCTGCTGCGCGACTACGGCTTCGACGACTACGACGCCGAGCTGTCGACCCGGCCCGACAAGTTCGTGGGCGAGATCGCCGACTGGGACCGGGCCGAGGAGTCGCTACGCCGGGCGATCGAGGCGGCCGGCGTCCCCTACGTGGTCGCCGAGGGCGAGGGCGCCTTCTACGCCCCCAAGATCGACGTCCACGTGCGCGACGCCATCGGGCGGCGCTGGCAGCTATCGACCCTGCAGGTCGACTTCCAGTTCCCGCCCCGGTTCGGGCTCGAGTACGTGGGCGAGGACAACCAGCGCCACCAGCCCCGGATGATCCACCGGGCGATGTTCGGGTCGTTCGACCGGTTCTTCGGGGTGCTGCTGGAGCACACCGCGGGCGCGCTGCCGACCTGGCTGGCACCCGTGCAGGTGCAGGTGCTGCCGGTGCGGTCAGACCATGAGCCCCACGCCCGTGGCCTGGTGTCGCGGCTGGAGGCGGCGGGCCTGCGGGTGGCGATGTCCGAGGCGGCCGAGCCGCTCGGCGCGCGCATCCGCAAGGCCAAGCTGGAGAAGGTCCCGCACGTGGTCGTCGTCGGCGACGACGACGTGGCGGCCGACACGGTCGGCGACAACCCCCGGGGCGGCGCGGTCGAGCGGGGCGTCCCGGTGGCGGCGTTCGTCGAGCGCGTGACCGCCGAGATCGCCGCCCACGCCTGATGGCGGGCGCGATGGACCGGCTGTGGGCCGGCTGGCGGTCGGGCTACGTCGCGGCGGCCGGCAACGGCGCCCTGGTGGGGGAGGGGTCGATCTTCACCCGGATCCTCGCCACCGGCATGCCCGACGAGGAGACCCACGTGGTGTGGCGGGGCGAGCTGGTCTTCGCCATCCTCAACGCCTTCCCCTACACGAGCGGGCACCTGCTGGTGATGCCCTACCGCGAGGTCGGCGAGCTGGAGGACCTGACGCCGGCCGAGTCCGACGCCCTGTGGGCGGCCACCCGCGCGGCCGTGGCGGCGGTCAAGGCCGCGTACCGGCCCCAGGGCGTCAACGTGGGGATGAACCTGGGGGAGGCGGCGGGGGCGGGCATCCCGTCGCACCTGCACGTCCACGTGCTGCCCCGCTGGCAGGCCGACTCCAACTTCATGACGGCGCTGGCCGAGGTCCGGGTGCTGCCCGAGCCGCTCGGCCAGACGTGGGCCAAGCTCCGCGCCGCCTGGCCCGCCTGAGGGCCGGGTGGCTACGGTCGACGCCCGCATGGCGGAGGACGACACCACGGAGGACACGCCGGTGAGCCCGGTCGGAGAGGTCGTCGACGACGCCGACGTCCAGGACGAGCTGCCCGACGACCTGAACGCGGCCGGATACGTCGGCCCGTACCTGTTCCCGAACAACAACCGCCGCCGGGTGCCGGGCTACCTCTACCTGGGCCTCGCCGCCGCCTGCGTCGCGATCTGGGTGCTGGTCGACGACTCGCCGTACGTCAACGCCGGCTTCCTGCTGGCGGCGGTGCTGCTCACGATCATCGGGGCCTACCAGATCGCCAGCGGCTGGAACCTCGACGTCGACGAGCAGGACGCCCTGGTGGCCGCCAGCCGGGCGGTCGGCTTCCCGATCGGCCACGCATCGGCCCAGATGGGCTGGCGGGGCCTGCTCAGCCGGCCGACGTGGCGCATCCTCCTCTACTCGGCCGAGGAGCCGCCGCGGCGGCGGGGCCTGGTCCTGGTCGACGGCGTCGACGGGGAGATCGTCGAGCAGTTCGTCGAGGACAACCCGGAGGACTGGTCGGACCTCGACGCCTCCTGAGGAGCCGGCGGAAACTTGAGCGCATAGTTGTCAGGTAATCGGATGCGTGGGCTATCATTGCTCTTGTAAGACACCCGCACTCACAAGGAGGGGTTGCGTGATGCTCGTACGTTTCGATCCGTTCCGTGACTTCGACCGACTGACCGAGCAGTTCGACCAGGTGTGGCGCCAGGCAGGCGCCGGCGTGCCGATGGACGCCTACCGCCGCGGCAGCGAGGTCGTGATCGCTCTCGACCTCCCGGGCGTCGACCCCGACGCCATCGACCTCACGGTCGAGCGCGACACGCTCACCATCACCGCCACCCGCGACGTCGAGCGCAACGACGACGACGAGATCCTCGCCAGCGAACGGCCCCGCGGCACCTTCACCCGCCGGATCCTCCTCGGCGAGAGCCTCGACACCGCCCGGCTCGAGGCCAACTACGACCGGGGCGTGCTCACCGTGACCCTGCCGGTCGCGGAGCAGGCTCAGCCCCGCAAGATCGCGGTCGGCGCCGGCGACCGAGGCCGCTCCGCGATCGAGTCGACCTCCACCGAGTCCTAGTCCGGTTCCTGCGTTCTGGTCTGCTGGATGGTTGCTGGTCAACCATCCAGCAGACCAGAAGCTGCCGGCCGCCGCACTACCCTCCCCGGCGTGGGAGCAGCACGGCGGGCCGCGACCGGGGTAGGGGTGGTGCTGGTCGCCGTGTTCGGGGCCGCCGCGTGCGGCGCGCGCGGCGACGGCGGCTCGCCCGACGCCCGGGCGGCGGCCACCACGACCTCTGGCCCCACCACGAGTGCGGCCCCGGCCGAGCAGACCGCTCCGCCCGCTCCGCCCGAGTCCGCGACCACCGCCCCCGTGGACGTGAACGCCCTCCGCCCGCCCGCGCCCGCGGGCGACCCCGCCGGTCTCGCGGCGCAGATCGCGGCGGCCGAGGGCGTGCTCCGCACGCCGGGCACCGCGGACGGCGACGTGGCCGCGGCGGCGCTCGCCCAGCAGGTCGCCTACCGGCAGCTGGGGGACCATCCCGAGTGGGACGCGGCCGTGCTCGCCGCACTGCCGCCCGAACTGGCCCCGGTGGCGCAGAGCCACGCCGCCGCCCGGCGGGAGTTCCGGGCGCTGCTGCGGGCCCCGGCGCCGGAGGTGCCCGCCTGGCGGATCGTCGCGCCCGCGCCAGCCGACGAGCTCGTCGGGTACTACCACGAGGCCGAGGCCGCCTCCGGCGTGCCGTGGAACGTGCTGGCGGCGGTCAACCTCGTCGAGAGCGGGATGGGGCGCATCCGCGGCACGTCGACCGCCGGGGCCCAGGGGCCGATGCAGTTCCTGCCCTCGACGTGGGCCAGGTACGGCGAGGGCGACATCAACGACTACCGGGCGTCGATCCTCGCCGCCGGCCGGTACCTCGCCGCCAACGGCGCCCCCGCCGACCTCGACGGCGCGCTCTGGCACTACAACCACAGCGACCACTACGTGCGCGGGGTCGAGCTGTACGCCCAGCTCATCGCCGAGCACCCGGGGGCGTTCGCCGGCTTCTACCACTGGGGGGTGTGGTACACGAGCACGGCGGGCGACCTGTTCCTGCCGGTCGGCTACGAGCAGGCGGCCCCGGTCCCGGTCGAGCAGTACCTGGCGTCGGCCCCCCGGTAGGCCGGGGGGCCGACGCCCGCGCGGGCCGTGGGGATCAGCCGTCCCGCAGGTCGACCTCGGCGACCTCGCCGCCCCGCACGTGGACCAGGGCCACCGGGACGTCGTCGTCGTCGAGGATCTGATAGCTGCCGTGGACCACCTCGGGGAACACGGCGACCAATACGGTGGCGCCGCCGATCTCCCGGGGGTGGACCCCGGTGTGGAAGTGCTCCGCCGGCCGTCCGAGGGGGCAGGCCTCCAGCTCGCCCGTGGACGTCATGCCGTCGAGGTACACGACGATCGCTCCCACGTCCCCTCCGATGTCGAGGACGGGGTTGGCGCCCGGGACGTGGGTCCCGGGCGCCGTGCCCACCTGGATGTGGTGGTGATGCGGCCCCGTCATGGCTAGGCGGCGGGGACGTCGTAGCCCGCGTACGGCGTGCCCAGGTACGGGAACACGTCGAGGAACGTGCGGACCGGTGGGAAGGTGTCGTCCTCGATGACGTCCACGGCCCCGTCGGGGGTGAAGGTGCCGTCGACCAGCGGGATGGTCTTGCCGGCGACCGCCCGCAGCTCGACGGTGACCACGTCGTCGGTGAGCCGCCGGCCGTTGGGGAAGCCGGCCAGGTCGCCGTCGAGGATGCCGAGCCGCTTGGGGCTGGCCGACGGGGGGATGGCCACGTTCAGCCGCAGCTCGTCGGCGAGCGTGCTCCCGGTGTTGTTCTGGAAGCCCGGGATGGGGCCGGCGGGGATGCCGGTGAGCAGGATCGCCACCAGGTCCAGCCGGTCCTTGTCGTAGGCCGTCAGGTTCGGGAACACGTCCGGGTACAGCACCGGCAGCAGGGCGCGCCAGCTCGGGACGCTTCACGTACTGGGCGAAGTCGCTGTCCTTGTCGGGGCCGACGCGAGTTCCACTCGTCCTTGCGGGCGAGCGGCACGATGACCTCGTTGAACAGCGGCATGCCCAGCCGGGACACCTGCACCCACGGGCCGCTGGTCGAGCGGTGGCCGCGCCGGTAGCCCTGGCGGTCGCTGTCGTTGTCGTCGTCGCTCTGCATGCTGCCCTTGCGGCGGCGGGCGGAGCCCCAGACGCCGATGACCGCCTTGGGCGACATCGGGTCGGTCGGGACCGAGCCGTCGACGGTCAGGTCGTCGATCGGGACCTGGATGGCCAGCGAGTGCACGTTGACCTTCTCCAGGGAGTCGACGCCGGCGGCCGGGGCCGTCTTGATGAGGTGCAGGTCCTGGAACTTGCGCAGGGTGCCCAGGTCGAACACCGACCCGAGGTCGACGAAGAACGGCTCGGCCCGCTGGCCGGCGAACACCGTCTCGCCCGTCCGGAGCTTCTTGACGGCCTTCTGGGCCAGCGTCGGCGTAGTTCGGGGTCGAGCGGGGGCCGATGTTGCACGGCGGCGTCGGAATGCCGGTGCCGAGCGGCGTGGCGCGGCCCCGCCGTTGCCCGTTGCGCACCTTGTAGACGACCTTCGTCAGCTTGTACCGCTGGCGCCGGTTCCACGTGGCGTCGTTGAGCGCGGTGATGGGCCCGGTGTTGTACAGGAACGTGTTCGGGTTGGTGTTGCGGGTCTCGAACTCGAACAGGTACTGGACGTCGGGCAGGCCGTCGCCGTTGTTGTCGATGTTGATCTCGTACAGGACGTCGTCGGCGAACTCGTAGAAGTTCGGGCCGCCGGCGGGGGCCTGGACGGGGATGTAGTTGGTGATGATGGTGACGGTGTTGCCGGGGGTCACGAAGGCGTAGGTGTCGGTGTTGTCCGCCGACCGGGTCCTTCGAGATCCCCGGTGCCTCGCGATGGGAAGACATGGCGGAGCCTCACTTCACGGCCCGCAGCAGCCGAGCCACGAGCCTCTTGTCGGTGAACACGATCGACCGGTCGTCGACCAGGAGCTCCACCTCGCCCTTGCGGGGGTCGAGCACCTGGAGCATGGTCGGCCCGCTGAGCGCGGCGAGCTGGCTGGGCGTCGGCTCGTCGACGTCGTCGGCGGCGGCGGCCGACGCCAGGGGCGATGCGATGGTGGCGGCGCCCGCCACCCCGATTGCCCCCGCCGTGCCCGTTGCGATGAACGAGCGCCGTGTGACGGGTTGCATGGGGATGTCCTCCTACTGAGCCGTCGGTTGACGGGTCAGCAGGGATTCGGGGCGGCCGCCGTCCCGGATGACGAACGTTCTGGGTCAGTCGGGCGACTCGACCGGGCGGCCGCGCAGCGTCGACAGCACGGACTCGGCCGCCCGCAGGTGGGTGACGCCGGCGTCGACCGCCAGGCGGGCGATGTCGAGGGCCGTGACCGTCCGGCCGGTGCCGGCGACCGTGCCGACCCGGTCCCAGTCGCCCGACGCCACCTTGGCGATGCGGTCGGCGGCGGCGTTGGCGTCGAGCCCCAGCTCCGACAGGCGCTCGTGCACCGGGCCGGTGGGCGCCCCGGGCTTGGGCCGGGCGGCCGGGTCGACGTCCTCGGGCGACAGCGCCGGCTCGTCGTGCGTGACCACCGCCGCCAGCGCCCTGTCGGCGGCGGCGATGGCCCGGGCGGCGGCGACGATGTGGTCGAGGGCCGACCAGCCGTGGAGCGACCGGTGGGCGAGGTCGTCGGGCGACTCGTCGTCCCCCAGTCCCGCGAACAGGCCCCGGTAGCGCCGTTCCAGCCCCCGGAGGGCGACGGCGGCGTCCGACGGGGAGAGCTGGGACAGGTCCATCCACCCGGTCTAGCAAGCCCCGGCGGGGCGCGCGGACGGGCGGCCCCGGTAGCGTGCCGCCATGTCCATCTACGACGTGTCGATCAACGCCCTCGACGGCAGCCCGGCCGACCTGCACGACTACGAGGACAAGGCCGTCCTGCTGGTCAACGTGGCGTCGCGCTGCGGTCTCACGCCCCAGTACACCGGCCTCGAGGAGCTGCACGAGCGCTTCGCCGGCCGGGGTTTCACCGTCCTCGGCGTGCCCTGCAACCAGTTCGGCGGCCAGGAGCCGGGCACCGCGGACGAGATCGCCACGTTCTGCTCGACGAGCTACGGCGTGACGTTCCCGCTGACCGAGAAGGTCGAGGTCAACGGCGACGAGCGCCACCCGCTCTACCAGCAGCTGGTCGACGTGCCCGACGGCGACGGCCACACGGGCGACATCCGCTGGAACTTCGAGAAGTTCCTGGTGGCGCCCGGCGGCGAGATCGTCGCCCGGTTCAACCCGCTGGTCGAGCCGGGTGCCGACGCCGTGGTCGAGGCGGTGGAGAAGGTCCTGCCCGGCTGAGGCCGATCAGCGGCCCCGCGCCGCCCGGAGGACCCGGCCCACGTCGAGCAGGTGGTGGCTGCCCTCGTGGACGGCGATGAGTGCGAGCTGGGTCACCGGGACGGGCCGGCCGCCGCCGTTCACGCCGGTCAGCACCCACTCGTCCTCGGTCAGCTCGTCGAGCGTGGTCGCCAGCTCGCCGGCCGCCTCGGCGAGGCCGTCGGCGACCGCCTCGCGCTGCAGCCCCTGCGCGGCGGCCGCCACGCGGGCCTCCCAGTCGACCACCGGCTCGCCCGGCTCGTCGCCGGCGACCGCGAGGCGCACCCGGTCGTCGAACACGCCGAACAGCTGGCCGACGTGCGCGGCGTATTCGATCGCCGACCACACGCCGGGACCGGGGGAGCGGCGGACGATCTCGTCGAGGTCCTCGCCGGGCAGCCCCCGGGTGAGCGGGACGCGGTAGCGGCGGCCGAACGACCGGAGGGCGACCACCATCTGCGGCGGCCGCAGCTCCTCCGGGTCGAACCCGCACTCGTCGCAGCGCTCCATCGACCTCGCCCTGTCAGCTCTCCTCGTGCACGTCGCGCTTGACCGAGTCCACCAGGTGGGCCGGAAGCACGTCGTAGTGGTCGTGCTCGGCGTGGAACCGCCCCCGGCCCCCGGTCAGCGAGCGCAGCTCGATCGCGTAGCGCTGGATCTCGGACGTCGGGACCAGCGCCGTGATCGTCTGACGGCCGCCGCCACCGGTCTCGCTGCCCTGCACCCGCCCGCGCCGGGAGTTGAGGTCGCCCATGACGTCGCCCTGGAGGCCGATCGGCACGTTGACCTCGAGGCGGCTCACCGGTTCGAGGATCACCGGCGACGCCTGGGCCATCGCCGCCCGGAACGCGAGGCGGCCGGCGACCTTGAACGCCATCTCCGAGCTGTCGACCGAGTGCTCCTTGCCGTCGGTCAGCGTCACCCGGACGTCGACGACCGGGTAGCCGTAGATGCCGCCCGAGGCCATCGTCTCCTCGACGCCCTTCTGGACGGCCGGGATGTAGCCCCGGGCGATCGCGCCGCCGACGATCTTGTTCACGAACTCGAAGCCCTCGCCCCGCGGCAGGGGCTCCATGTCGATGACGCACACGCCGAACTGCCCGTGCCCGCCGGTCTGCTTCTTGTGGCGGCCCTCGACGTTGGTGGCGGACCCGGTGATCGTCTCGCGGTAGCGGACCATCACGTCGGTGGTGTCGACGTTGGCGCCGAACTTGCGGGTGAGCTTCTCCAGCGTGATCTGGAGGTGGGTCTCGCCGGTGCCGTGCAGCAGGGTCTGGTGGGTCTCGTCGACCCGCTCGACCCGCAGCGCCGGGTCCTCGTCGATCAGCCGGTGGAGGGCGGACGCGAGCTTGTCCTCGTCGGCCTGGGTGCGGGCCACGACCGCGACGGCGAGCGTCGGCTCGGGCTGCTCGATGCGGGGCACCACGACCGGCTTGCCCTTGGGCGCCAGCGTGTCGCCGGTGAGCGTGCTCGACAGCTTGGCGACCGCGCCGATGTCGCCGGCCACCAGCTCGCTCGCCACCTCCTGCTCCTTGCCCCGCACGGTCAGCAGGCCGTGCAGGCGCTCGTCGGTGCCGCTGCGGCTGTTGACCAGGTGGTCGTCGGGATGCAGGGTGCCCGAGAGCACCCGGAACAGGCTGACCTGGCCGACGTAGGGGTCCGCGATCGTCTTGAACACGAACGCCAGCGGCTCGGCGGCGGCCTCGGCCGGGACCTCGATCGCCTCGGGCGCGTCGCCGTTGCCGCTGCCGCTGCCCGCCGTGATGCTCGCCGGCCGGTCGAGCGGCGACGGGCCGATCTCGACGATGAAGTCGGCCAGGCGGTCGATGCCGATCTCCCGCGTGGCCGAGCCGACGATGACCGGGAACACCGTGGCGGCGGCCACGCCGGCCCGCAGCGTCGTCTCGAGCTCGTCGACGCTGGGCACGTCGCCCTCGAGGTAGCGCTCGAGCATGGCATCGTCGGCGACGACGATGCCCTCGACCAGGTTGTCGTGGACCTGGTGCTCGAGCTCCTCCATGTCGTCCGGGATCGGCTCGGTGTGCGGGACGCCGCCGTCGTAGATGTGGGCGGTGTCGGTGAGCAGGTCGGCGATCCCCCGGAAGTCGGCCTCCTGCCCGATCGGGAGCTCCAGCGGGGCGACGCCCGCACCGAGGCGGTCGCGGAGCTGGGCGAGCGTCGTGTCGAAGCTGGCGCGCTCGCGGTCGAGCTTGTTGACGAACACCATCCGGGGAACGCCGAGCTCGGCCGCCAGGCTCCAGGCCTCCTCGGTCTGCACCTCGACCCCGTCGACCGCGCTCACGACGAACACGGCCAGGTCAGCGATGCGCAGGGCGGCCGCCACGTCGCCGATGAAGTCGGCGTAGCCGGGGGTGTCGATGAGGTTGACCTTGTGGCCGTGCCACTCGAACGGGGCGACCGCGAGGGACAGCGAGATGCCGCGCTTCTGCTCCTCGGGGTCGAAGTCGCACACGGTGGTCCCGTCCTCGACGCGACCCAGACGGGCGATGGTGCCGGCGCGGTGGAGCAGGGCCTCGGCCAGGCTCGTCTTGCCGGCTCCGCCGTGCCCGACCAGGGCGACGTTGCGGATCTGACCAGTGGCGTACCGCTTCACCAGGCTCCCCCCTCGGTGGATGGTCGGCGCTGCCGGCGAGGGTAGCGGGGCTGCCACCTGCCGCGCGCCGGGGTCGCCGTCCGCGGACCCGGCGCCGGCCCGGTGGTCAGTGGTCGGAGCGACGCGTTGTTACGATCTTTCGCAAGAGCGACACAACGGAGTGATCATGTTCGACGGACGGTGGCGCGGCACCTTCGAAAAGGGCCTGCGACCCATCGGTGCCCAGATCCGGCGCACCGGCATCACGGCCAACCAACTGACGGTCACCGGCCTCGTGATGGCGGCGGCCTCCGCCGTGGCGATCGCCAACGGCCGTCTGCGCGCGGGCCTGCTGCTGCTCGTGCTCACCGCCCTGCCCGACGTGCTCGACGGTGCGGTGGCCAAGGCCTCGGGCACAGCCTCGCCCCGCGGCGCGTTCTTCGATTCGGTCGTCGACCGGGTGAGCGACGCGCTGCTGCTCGGCGGCGTCGCCTGGTACCTGGCGTCGACCCAGCCCGGGCGGATCGCCGTCCTGCCGATGGCCGTGCTGGCGGCGTCGATGCTGGTGTCCTACGAACGGGCCAAGGCTGATGCGCTGGGCTTCGACGCCCGCGGCGGCCTGATGGAGCGGGCGGAGCGCCTCGGGTTCCTGGCGTTCGGCCTGCTGTTCGAGTCGCTGCTCGTCCCGGTGCTGTGGGTGATGCTGGTGCTGACGACGATCACGGCCGGCCAGCGCTTCGTCACCGTGTGGCGCCAGGCGTCGGCCCCGCAGGTGCAGCCGCTCGCGGCCCGGTGGCGGTCGCGCCGGGTGGCGCGCTCGTCCCGGTCGACGTGGCGCCGGCAGGCGCTCGCGCGGCGCCCGCGGCGGCGCTGACGCCGGCGCCCGGACCCTCGCCGTCGCCACCGTGGACCTTGTGACCCCCGCGTACCGGGGCGCTGCGACGGCCGCGCAGCATCTGCCCGGGAGCGCCGTCGACCGGCTGGCCGGCTGCGGCGCCACGCTCGCGTCGCTGCGCAAGAGCGACAGGCGGACGATGGTCGAGCGCCACCAGCGCCGCATCGACCCCGGGCTCCGGGGGGCGGCGCTGCAGCGCCGGGTGCGGGACGTGTACCGGTCGTACGGTCACTACTACGCCGAGTCGTTCCGCCTGCCCGACGATGACCCCGGCCGAGCTCGACGCCCGCCTCACGCACGAGGGCTTCGAGCACATCGAGGCGGCCCGCGCCGGCGGGCACGGCCCTCTGCTGGCGATGCCGCACCTGGGCAGCTGGGAGTGGTCGGCCTACTGGCTCACCCGCGTCCGGGGGCCTGCCGGTCACCGCCGTCGTCGAGCGCCTCGAGCCGCCCGCGCTGTTCGACTGGTTCGTGGACTACCGGCGGCGCATCGGCCTGGAGGTCGTCCCGCTCGGGCCGCACGCCGCGCGGGAGGTCGTGGCCGCGGTCCGGCAGCTGCACATCATCCCCCTGCTCAGCGACCGCGACATCGGCGGCGGCGGGGTGGAGGTGACGTTCTTCGGGGAGAAGACCACCCTGCCGGCCGGTCCGGCCGTGATCGCCCTGCGGACCGGGGCGCCCGTGCTGCCGACCGCGGTGTACGACCAGGGGCCCGGGCACCACGGCGTCATCCGGCCGCCGCTGGACGTGTCGCGGCAGAGCGGGTTCCGGGCCGATGTCGCCCGGATCACGCAGGCGCTGGCCCACGAGCTGGAGCTGCTCATCCGGCGCGCGCCGGAGCAGTGGCACCTGTTGCAGCCGAACTGGCCGTCCGATCGGGCTGCGGTGCCGGTGCGGTTGTAGCCGGGGTTCTCGCCGCGAGGAGCAGGTGCGCGAACTGGAGGCCGATCGCGGCCGGGTCGGTGCCCTCGGGGTCGACCGCGGTGCCGGCGGCGACGCCCGTGGCCAGCGAGACGATCAGCGCCGCCGCCGCCCCCGGCTCGACCCACTCCGGGAGGCTGCCGGCCTCGCGCTGGTCCGCGATCTGGGCGGCAAGGTGGCGCCGCATCTCGGCCCACAGGTCCCTGACCTCGGCCGCCAGGCGGTCGTCATGGGCGCACTGGGCCAGGCACTGGACGTACGCCGCCAGCTGGTCTCCCCGCTCGGCGGCGATCGCGGCCAGGCGCGCCACCGCGGCCGCCAACCTGGCGCCCGGGTCGCCGTCGCCGGCGAGGTCGTCGAGCACGGGCCGCAGCACGCGCCTCGCCTGGCCCACCAGCGCCTCGGACACCAGGTTGTCCTTCGACCCGAAGTAGTACGTGATCGACCCCAGGTTCTCGCCCAGCGGTCGGCGATGGCCCTCGACGTCGCCGCCGCCACGCCGCCCTCCGCGATCAGCCTGCCGGCCGCCTCCACCAGCCTGCCCCTCGCGCCGCCGGTGGCTCCCTGGTTCGCCGCTCTCCGCTGGCTCTCGGTCATACGTGTGTATGATACGCCGCCTCGTCGCAGCCGTCCCCGTGGGCGTCGGTTAGCGTGGTCCCCGTGCGCATCGGGCTCGTCTGCCCTACAGCCTGACCGTCCCGGGCGGCGTCCAGGGGCAGGTGCTCGGCCTGGCCCGGATGTTGCGGGCGCTGGGCCACGACATCCGGGTGCTCGGCGCCGTGCGACGGGCCGCCGCCCGATGCCGGGGTCACGCCGCTCGGCAACAGCGTGCCGACCGCGGCCAACGGGTCGGTCGCCCCGATCGCGCCCGATCCCGCGGCCCAGCTGCGCACCATCCGGGCGCTGCGCGACGAGGCCTTCGACGTCGTCCACCTGCACGAGCCGCTGGCGCCCGGGCCCGACGCATGACCGCGCATGCTCTTCAAGACCGCGCCGCTCGTCGGGCACCTTCCACGCCGCCGGCGGACAGCGCCGCCTACAAGTGGTTCTCGCCCGGCGTGCGGTGGCTGGCCAAGCGGCTCGACGTGCGGTGCGCGTGTCAGCGAGGACGCCGAGCCATGGCCCGCGCGCGCGCTCGGCGGCGAGCTACGAGCTGCTGTTCAACGGCGTCGAGGTCGAGCGCGTTCGCCAAGGCGACGCCGGCGCCCGACCGACGGGCCCGACCATCTTCTTCGTCGGCCGGCACGAGCCGCGCAAGGGCCTCGACGGTGCTGCTCGACGCCATGGCCGAGCTGCCGCCGGACGTGCGCCTGTGGGTCGGCGGCGACGGGCCGGAGACCGACGGCGCTGCGGGCCCGGCACGGCCGGCGACCCCCGCATCGAGTGGCTGGGCCGCATCAGCGACGACGAGAAGGCCGCCCGCCTGCGGGGCGCCGACGTGTTCTGCGCGCCCGTCGCTGCGCGGCGAGTCCTTCGGCGTCGTGCTGCTCGAGGCGATGGCCGCCGGCACGCCGGTGGTGGCCAGCGACCTCGCCGGGCTACGCGCAACGTGGCCCGCGCCGGCGCGCGACGCCGCTGCTGGTCGCCGCCCGGGCGACGCCGACGGCGCTGGCCGGGGCGCTGCAGCGGGTGCTCGACCGACGCCGACCTGCGGCGCCGAGCTGGTGGCCTCGGGCGAGCGCGCGGGCCGCAGGACTTCTCGATGGAGCGCCTGGCCGAGCGCCTACCTCGAGCTCTACCGCGACGCGTGGCGCTGACGCGGGCCCGGCTGACGTGACCGGGTCGCGACCGCGCCGAGTCCCTAGGATGAGCCGCCATGATCGTCGCCATCATCCTCGTCGTCATCGTCGTGCTGCTGGTCGTCTACGCTGATCGTCACGCTACAACGGCCTCGTCCGGCTGCGCAACCGCATCGAGAACGCCTGGGCCCAGATCGACGTGCAGCTCAAGCGCCGCTACGACCTCATCCCCAACCTGGTCGAGACGGTCAAGGGCTACGCCGCCCACGAGCGCGAGACGCTCGAGGCGGTCATCGCAGGCCCGCAACGTGGCCATCAACGCCCAGGGCCCGCGCGAGCAGGCCGCAGGCCGAGAACATGCTCACCGGCGCCCTCAAGTCGCTGTTCGCCGCTGTCCGAGGCCTACCCCGACCTCAAGGCCAACCAGAACTTCCTCAACCTGCAGGAGGAGCTGACCGGCACCGAGGACCAGCATCGCCTACGCCCGGCAGTTCTACAACGACACGGTCTACACGCTACAACACCAAGATCCAGACGCTTCCCGGCCAACGTGCATCGCCGGGCATGTTCCACTTCACCGAGCGCGAGTACTTCGAGGCCGACGACGACGTCGCAGGGCCCCGTCAAGGTCCGTTTCTAGACTGGTCGCAGCTCTGCTCACCCGGGGTCCTCGCTGTACGACCAGGTCACCGCAGAACAAGCGCCGTTCTGCGCTGCTCGATCGCCGGCTTCGTCGCTGTTCGTCGGCGCTGGTCGGCGTCGGCTTCGACTACCTGTTCGGCAGTCGGCTCGTTCGGCGTCGTGATCGCGCTCGTGCGTCGCGCGCGGCGCCGGCGTTCGGCGTCCTACTGGAACTCCGACAAGGTCGCGCTGCGCGATGAGCCGGGCCCGGCCCGCCGATCCGAGCAGTACGCCCGGCTCCACAACCTCGTCGAGGGGCTGTGCATCGCCAGCGGGCCTGCCCAAGCCCGCGGCTGTACGTCGTCGACGACCCCGCGCCCAACGCCTTCGCCACCGGCCGCAACCCCAAGCACGCGGCGATCGCGGTCACCACCGGGCTGCTCGAGAAGATGAACCGCATCGAGCTCGAGGGCGTGCTGGCCCACGAGCTGCGCCACGTCAAGAACTACGACATCCTCGTGTCGACCATCGCGGTGCACGATGGTCGGCGTCGTCGCCGCTGCTGGCCGACATCGGCGTGCGCATGTTCTGGTGGGGCGGCGGGCGCAGCCGACCGCGACGACGACAGCAACGGCGGCAACGGCGGCATCGCTCCTGGCCATCTTCGGCGTTCGTCGCTGCTCGTGCTGGCGCCGCTCGTGGCCACGGTCATGCAGCTCGCGGTGAGCCGCCGCCGCGAGTCGCTGGCCGACGTGTCGGCGCGTCGAGATGACCCGCTACCCGCCGGGGCTCATCTCCGCGCTCGAGAAGCTGCGCGACGACCAGACGGTCGGTCCACGCCTCCAGCCGGGCCACCGCCCACCTCTGGATCGAGCAGCCGACCGCCCAGTACCGAGGACGAGGGCAAGCTGTCGCCGGTTCAACCGGATGTTCGACACGCACCCGCCGATCGAGGAGCGCATCGCCCTGCTGCGGGAGCTGTGAGCCCGCTCTGACGCGGTCACGACCGGTCCACTTGACACGGAACTGGCTGGGGGCCGGCCGGGGGTCCGCTCGTAGAATGCCTGCATGAGCGAGTCGGCGACCTCCCCCGTTTCCCCCGTTCCCGGCCCTGGCCACGACACCGGCACCCAGCGCGTCAAGCGCGGGCTGGCCGAGATGCTCAAGGGCGGCGTGATCATGGACGTGGTCACGCCGACGCAGGCCAAGATCGCCGAGGACGCCGGCGCCGTGGCGGTGATGGCGCTCGAGCGGGTGCCCGCCGACATCCGCCGCGACGGCGGCGTCGCCCGCATGAGCGACCCCGAGCTGATCGAGGGCATCGTGGCCGCGGTCACCATCCCGGTCATGGCCAAGGCCCGCATCGGCCACTTCGTCGAGGCGCAGATCCTCCAGGCCCTGGGCGTCGACTACGTCGACGAGTCCGAGGTGCTGACGCCGGCCGACGAGGCCCACCACATCGACAAGTGGGCCTTCACCGTGCCGTTCGTGTGCGGCGCCACCAACCTCGGCGAGGCGCTGCGGCGCATCAGCGAGGGCGCGGCCATGATCCGCTCCAAGGGCGAGGCCGGCACCGGCAACATCGTCGAGGCGGTGCGCCACCTGCGCTCGATCCTGGGCGACATCCGCAAGATCACCCAGGCCGACGGCGCCGAGGCCTACGACTGGGCCAAGCAGCTCCGGGCCCCGGTGTCGCTGGTCCAGGAGGTCGCCGAGACCGGCAAGCTGCCGGTGCCGCTGTTCTGCGCCGGGCGGCATCGCCACCCCGGCCGACGCCGCCCTGGTGATGCAGCTCGGCGCCGAGGCGACCTTCGTCGGCTCGGGCATCTTCAAGAGCGACGACCCGGCCCGCCGGGCCAAGGCGATCGTCGAGGCGACGACCCACTACGACGACCCCGGCATCCTCGCCAAGGTCAGCCGGGGCCTCGGCGAAGCCATGCGGGGCGACGAGATCGACGGCCTCGCGGTCCGCCTGGCCGACCGCGGCTGGTAGCCGCGGCCGCCGGTGCGGCCCGGCCGGTCACCCGGTCAGCGGTCGAGCACGTCCGACTCCCACAGGCCGACGCGCCCGTAGTCGTCGCCGGCCAGAGTGACGTGGCCGTGGTCGTCGATCGTGATGCCCGTGACCGTCTGCTCGCCGGGGCCGCCCAGCGCGCGCTCGCCGCGGTCGCGCCGCTCGACCTCGCCCTTGGCGGTGATGCGCCACAGGGCGATGTCGCCGTCGCCGCCCGACGTGTCGGTGCCGCCGACCAGCCAGCCGCCGGAATGGCCGGGGTTGGCCGCCACCGCGCTGGCCCACTGGTCGCCGCCGCCGCCGAGGGGGCTGGCGAGCACCTCGGTCCAGCTCACGCCGTCCGGCGAGGTCCACACCCGGGCGTCGGTGTCGCCGCTGCTGTCGTCCGAGCCCACCATCACGAAGCCGTCGTCGCTGGCGGCGCAGCCGTAGGCGAGCTGGCTCCCCGGCCCGCCGAAGCTGC
Source organism: uncultured Acidimicrobiales bacterium (assembly GCA_963739835.1). Taxonomy (GTDB): domain Bacteria; phylum Actinomycetota; class Acidimicrobiia; order Acidimicrobiales; family VFJN01; genus ZC4RG19. The sequence continues at coordinate 65,487 of CAVUBW010000010.1, read as the reverse complement.
CGTCGGCGGCCGTCCCCACCTGCCAGGCGCCGTTGCCGTCGCGGCGGGCGGCCAGGGCGTCGTAGCCGCCGGTGGTGCCGGCGACGCCGACCGCGACCGCGACACCGTCGGGGTTGGCGCAGACGTCGTTGAACCGCTGGATCCCCTCGCCGTGGATGCCGGGGTCCTCGCCGGCGATCGAGGTGCCGTCGGACGAGATCACGATCGGGTCGGCGTCGCCCAGCTGGTAGGCGACGCCGACCGCGACGAAGCCGTTGCCGACCGCCGCGGCCGCGCTGAGCGACCGGGTGCCGTCCCCGCCGGCCGGGTCGACCGAGCGGGGCGGGGCCTCGGCCTCGAGCTGCGCGATCACGTCCGCGTTGGTGGGATCGAAGTTGTCGAGCACCTCCAGGTCTCCCTCGTCGACGTGCGGGGCCTCCGCGCCGATGCGGGTCCACTTCTTGCCATCCGGCGAGACCCAGGCGATGCCGTCGGGCAGGGGATCGGCGCTCACGACCTTGCGTCCGCTGGCCACGCCGAAGTCCTCGATGCCGACCGCCGCGAACCCGCCCGCGTACGGCACGACGTCCATGATCTGGCCGGGCGAGAGGTCGTCGCTGTTGACCGGCTTCCAGTCGTCGCCGTGTCGCATCCAGACCTGGCCCGTGTACTTCTCCCGGTTCGACCCGGTGGCGGCCGTGTACTCGCCGCCGCCGGCGATCGTCACGTCGGGGGTCTCCGCGATCGAGGTGGCGAACGGCTGCTGGCCCCCGGTGGGGAAGGCGTCGCCGGTGGCGTCCTCCCAGCGGGACTTGAGCACCAGCACCGCGGGCCCGGCGCCGAGCGCCACGGTCTGGCCGTTGGCGGTGATGGCGTCCTCGAGCTCGACGCCGTCCTCGAACAGGCCGCCGTGCACCGGGTTCTGCAGCGTCGCCCAGTTGACGCCGTCGGTCGAGCGCCACACGTGCGGCCGCCACTCGCTGCCCCCGGCGGCCAGGATGCCCTGGTCGTCGACGGTGATCGACCGGATGGTCAGGTCGGTCGCCGCCTGGCGGGGGTCGTCGTTGAGCGGCAGGGGCGGCGACGAGGGCTCCCAGTTGCGGCCGTCGGCCGAGCGCCAAGAGACGGGGACCGCCTGGCCGCCCTCCGGGGAGGTGTAGCCGCCGGCCACGAGCATCGTGCTGGTCGCGGCGACCGCGTCGAGCTCCTGGCGACCCGGACCGGCCAGCGTCGGCGCGTCGATCTGCTCCCACGTCTGGCCGTCGGCCGAGTACCAGGCCACGGCGTCCTGGTTGTTGTCGACGCTGCGCGACCCGACCGCGACGAAGCCGCTGCCGAAGGCGGCGATGTCGCGGACCGACTCCTCGCCGGTCGTGTCGAACACGCCGCCGGGCCCGCCGTCGACGGACGTCCACGTCTTGCCGTCGGGGCTGAACCACAGCCGGGGCCGCACCTCGCCCCACACGTTCTCGCCGCCCGCGACGAGGATGCCGCCGTCGCCCTTGGCCACGTCGAACGCCCACTGCTCGTGGTCGCCGCCCATGGCGTCGGGTCGGCTCTCGTGCCAGTTGTCGCCATCGGCCAGCCACACCGCGGCGTCGGACGAGCCGCCGTCGCCGATGCGCCCGACCGCCAGCATCCCGCCGTCGGTCGGCACCGCCGCGGCCAGCGACTCGGACCGGCCACTGCGGCTCGGCTCGATCGTCTCGCGCTTCCAGTCGTGGGCGTCGTCCCCGTGCCACACGGCGGCCACCGAGGCGCCCTCGTGGGGGTCGTACAGCGATCCGACGATCGTCCACGGCTGGCCGTCCCCGGCCGGCGCCACCAGGTCGGACACCGTCGAGGCCGGCTTGCCGAACCCCAGCGCGCTGCCGCGGGCCCGGCTGAAGGTGGGCCGCTCGTCGCCGGACGCGAGGCCGGAGCCGCCGGAGCACGCCGCCGCCCCGAGCGCGAGGGCGACCAGCGCGGCCAGCGCGGGCCTACCCTGTCGGCATCGGGCGCGGGACTGTACGTGCACGGAGAACCTCCGGTCGGTTGTCTGCCGCCTGACGACCCCAGTCGTCCCCAGTTCTCGCCGGTTCTTGGCGAACCCTACAATCGGGACCGTCATGTGCGCAGGAACGAGGCCCCCAGGTGAAGATAGGCGTGTTCGCCTTGCAGGGGGCGTCGGCCCGCCATATTACCATGCTGTTACGGTTGGACGTGGAACCGGTGACAGTGCGGGGGCCGGCTGACCTGGCCGACGTCGACGCCGTGGTGCTGCCCGGCGGCGAGTCCACGACGATGTCGATGCTGCTCGACTCGTCCGGCCTGTTCGACCCGCTCGCGGCCCGCCTCGCCGACGGCATGCCCGCGCTGGGGACGTGCGCCGGCATGATCCTGCTCGGCCACGAGATCCTCGACGGCCGCGACGACCAGCGCTGCTTCGGCGCCATCGACATCTCGGTCCGCCGCAACGCGTTCGGCCGCCAGGTCGACTCGTTCGAGGCCGACCTGGCCGTCACCGGGGCTGGCAGCCCGGTCCACGCGGTGTTCATCCGGGCGCCGGTGGTCGAGCGCGTCGGGCCCGGGGTCGACGTCCTGGCTACGGTCGACGGCCAGCCCGTGGCGTGTCGCCAGGGCCCGGTGCTCGTGACAGCCTTCCATCCCGAGCTCGGCGACGACGCCCGTGTCCACGAGCTCTTCCTCAACGAGGTGATGTGATGTCCGGCCATTCCAAGTGGGCGACCATCAAGCACAAGAAGGCGGCCAACGACAAGGCCCGCGCCAAGGTGTTCGCCAAGGTGCTGCGCCAGGTCGAGGTGGCGGCCCGGGAAGGGGGCGGCGACCCGGAGACCAACCCGACGCTGCGCACGATGTACCAGAAGGCGCGGGACAACTCGATCCCGATGGACACCATCGACCGAGCGGTCAAGCGGGGGACCGGCGACCTGGACGGCGTCACCTACTCGCAGATCACCTACGAGGGGTATGCCCCCGGCTCGGTGGCGGTGATGGTCGAGGTGCTCACCGACAACCGCAACCGCGCCGGCGCCGAGGTGCGCAACGTGTTCACCCGCAACGGCGGGTCCACGTCGGAGCCGGGGGCGGTGGCCTGGCAGTTCGATCGCAAGGGCCAGATCCTCGTGCCCCGCTCGGCCGACGAGGAGGAGCTGATGCTCGCCGTCCTCGACGCCGGCGCCGAGGACATCGTCGACGACGGCGACACCTGGCGGATCGTGACCCCGCCGACCGCGCTCCACGCGGTGCGCACCGCGCTGGAGGAGTCCGGGATCGCCATCGAGGAGTCCGACCTCACGATGGTGCCGCAGTCGACGGTCCCGCTGGAGACGGCCGAGAGCGCCCGCAAGGTGCTGCGGCTGATCGACGCCCTCGACGAGCTCGACGACGTCCAGGCCGTGCACGCCAACTTCGACATCCCCGACGAGATCCTCGAAACAGTGGAGGCAGGGTGAGGGAGCACGAAGTGCGAGCGAACCATCGGCACAGTGCGTTCATCGCCGCGCAGCGGCGATCGCTCATCGGCCTGCCGGAGGCGGGCCGGTGAGCGCCCCAAAGGTTGGCGACAAAGCCCCGGAGTTCACGCTGGCCGGCACGGACGGCACGCCCGAGGGCCACCGCGACTACGAGCTGACCGAGCTGGCCGGCCGCCCGGCGGTGCTCGTCTTCTACCCGGGCGACAACACGCCGGTGTGCACGCGGCAGCTCAACAGCTACACCGCCGACATCGACCAGTTCCGCGAGGTCGACGCCACCGTGTGGGCGATCAGCCCGCAGTCGGTCGAGAGCCACGACGGGTTCAGCGCCAACCAGGGCGGATTCGCCTTCCCGCTGCTCGCCGATGTCGACAAGGAGGTCGGGCGCAGCTACGGCATCCTCGGTCCGGTGGGGTTCTACCGGCGCTCGATCTTCGTGGTCGACAGCGAGCAGGTTGTCCGCTACGCCCACCGGGCGGTGGCCGGCCTGTGGTTCCGGGCGACCGACGAGTTGGTCGCGGCGGTGAAGGCGGCGAGCTAGCGGGAGGGTCCACCCGGCGGGGGGCGGGGGCGGCTAGGGTCCGAACCCATGTTCGTGCTTGGGATCGACCCCGGGCTGTCGCGCTGCGGCTACGGGGTGGTGCGGCGCGCCGGGCGCCGCCCGGAGGCGGTCGCCGCCGGGGTGCTGCGCACCGACCCGGGCCAGCCGGTGCCGCAGCGGCTGGCGGCGCTGCAGGCCGACCTGCGGTCGCTCCTGGCCGACCACCGACCCGACGTGGTGGCGGTCGAGCGGGTGCTGTTCCAGGTCAACGCCCGCACGGCGATCTCGGTGGCCCAGGCCGCCGGCCTGGCGATGGCCGAGGCGGTCGCCGCCGGCTGCGAGGTGGCCGAGTACTCGCCCAACGAGGTCAAGCAGGCGGTCGCCGGCTTCGGCGGCGCCGGCAAGGAGCAGGTCGAGCGCATGGTCCAGACCCTCCTCGGCATCGCCACCCCCCTCCGCCCGGTCGACGCCGCCGACGCCATCGCCCTGGCGCTGTGCCACCTGGCCCACGCCCCCCTCCGGGAGCGGGTGCGCGCCGGCCGTGGGGAGGTGGCGCGGTGATCGGGTCGCTGCGGGGCCGGCTCCTGCACCGGGGCGCGGGCGAAGTGCTGGTCGAGGTGGGCGGCGTCGGGTACGTCGTCGTCACCGCGCCCACCACCGCCGTCTCGCTCGGCGAGGTCGGCGACGAGGTGTTCGTGTGGGTGCACCACCACGTGCGCGAGGACGCCGAGACCCTGTACGGGTTCGCCGGCCGCGACGAGCGGGTCACCTTCGACGCCCTGCTCGGGGCGCACGGCGTGGGGCCGAGCCTGGCCCTGGCCATCCTGTCGGTGCACGGGCCGGGGGCCCTGGCCCGCATCCTGGTCGAGGACGACGTGTCCGCCCTGTGCCTCGTGCCCGGGGTCGGGCCCGAAGACCGCGGCCCGGCTGCTGGTCGAGCTCAAGTCGCGGCTCGACATCCCGTCCCTCGGGCCCGTGCCCGTGGCCGGCGCGGCCGCGCCCGCCAGGCGCGGGCGCGCTCCGCCGTCGCCGACGTGCGCGAGGCGCTGGCCGGCCTGGGGTACTCGGCCGACGAGATACGCAACGCCACCGCCGACCTGTCGGCGGGCGGCGACGGCGACGGCGACGACGATGCCGCCGTGCTGCTGCGCCGGGCCCTCGCCCACCTGGCGGCCGCCCGTGCGTGAGGAGGTGCTCGATCCCGGTCCGGCGCCCGCGGACGCGGCCGCCGAGGCCTCGCTGCGGCCCCGCCGCCTGGCCGACTTCGTCGGGCAGGCCGAGCTGCAAGGACCACCTCGACATCGTGCTCGAGGCCGCCCGGCGGCGGGGGCAGGCGCCCGACCACCTGCTGTTCTCCGGGCCGCCCGGGCTGGGCAAGACCACGCTCGCCGGCATCATCGCCCACGAGATCGACGTCGCACCTCCAGCATCACCTCGGGGCCCGCACTCGAGCGGGCCGGCGACCTGGCGGCCATCCTGACCCAGCTCGACGACGGCGACGTGCTGTTCATCGACGAGATCCACCGCCTGCCCCGCCCGGTCGAGGAGGTCCTCTACCCGGCGATGGAGGACTTCCAGCTCGACATCGTGCTGGGCAAGGGCCCGGCCGCCCGGTCGATCCGGCTCGACCTGCCCCGGTTCACACTGGTCGGCGCCACCACCCGCACCGGGCTCGATCACCGGCCCGCTGCGCGACCGCTTCGGCCTGGTGGCCCGGCTCGACTACTACACCGCCGACGACCTGAGGCGATCGTCGCGCGGGCCGCCGGCATCCTCGGCGTGGCCGTCGACGCCGCGGGCGCGACGAGATCGCCCGCCGGGCCCGGGGCACGCCCCGCATCGCCAACCGCCTGCTGCGGCGGGTGCGCGACTTCGCCGAGGTGAGCGGTGACGGCACCGTCGATCGGGGCACCGCCGAGCGGGGCCTGGCGGTGTTCGGCGTCGACGAGCGTGGCCTCGACAAGGTCGACCGGGCGGTCCTCGGCGCGCTGTGCCGAGCGCTTCGGCGGCGGCCCGGTCGGGCTGTCGACCCTGGCCATCAGCGTCGGCGAGCAGACCGAGACGGTCGAGGACGTCTACGAGCCGTTCCTCATCCAGCAGGGCCTGATCATGCGCACGCCCCGGGGCCGGGTCGCCCTCCCGGCCGCGTGGCACCACCTGGGCCTGGTCGCGCCACCCGACGCCGGCCCGTCCGGCGCCGCGCCCACCCTGTGGGGCACCTGATCCCGCCGGGGCTCCCCTCTCGCGTCTCGGTCGGGCTCAGCGTTCGCGCAGCACCTTGGCCGGCACGCCGCCGGCGATGACGTTCGCCGGCAGGTCCTGGGTCACGACCGCGCCGGCGGCGACGATCGTCCCGTCGCCGATGGTCACGCCGGCCAGGACGACCACGCCGGTGCCGAACCAGACGCCGTCGCCGATCGTGATGTCCGCCTCCTGCTTGGGCTGGTCGAGAAAGACCGTGCCGGCCTCGACGCCGTAGTTCGCCGCGGTCAGGAAGCACTCGGGCCCCAGCACGGTCTCGCTGCCGAGCGTGATGCGGCCGTGGTGGTCGCCGGCCCACAGGCTCGACCGGGCCCCGATGCGGCTGCGGTCGCCGATGGTGATCCGCTCCGCGTGCGACAGCGACACGTTGGGCGCCACGCGGACGTCGCTGCCGCGGTGCAGCTTCCCGACCTCGGCGACGTGGGTGTAGTGGTAGTAGTGCAGCAGGCGCAGGGCGTGGACGTACGTCCGGGGATCGAGCAGCGAGCGCAGGAAGAACGCGCCGCGCTTCCGCCCGTGGCGCAGGCCCGACCGCCCGGTGGCGGTGCCCTCGGGGTCGGCGGGCGCGTCGGGCTCGGTCGAGGTCGCGGTCATCGTGTCTCCTTCCGCTGCGGGCAGCGGGTAGCCCCGGCCCCAGGTGCGGCGCTCGCGCCAGGTCTCCTGCCAGTGGGCGCCCCGGCCGGGGCGCAGCCGGAACACGGCCGCCCGCAGCCCCACGCCGCCGACGATCAGCGCGCCGCCGAGCCGGCCCCGCCAACCGCGCCAGCGCGTGCGGACCAGCGTGATCCGTCCGGCGAGCAGCAGCTTCTGCTTGGCGGCCGTGGTCTCCGACGACACCCCGCCCGCGTGGACCATCACCGCGTCGGGCGTCACGGCGCAGGTCCGGCCGGTCTCGGCCGCCCGCAGGCACAGGTCGGCGTCCTCGCCGTAGAGGAAGTAGCGCTCGTCGAACCCGCCGAGCTTGCGGAAGTCCGCCATGGCGACCAGCAGCAGGCAGCCCGTCACGATGTCGACCGTGCGCACCTCGTTGCGGGCGTAGTCGCCCATCGCCTCGGGGTCGAACAGCGGCGAGCGGGGCCGGGCCGTCGACAGCATCAGCGCCGAGCACAGCAGGCTCCACAGCGAGGGCGCCGCCCAGCACGAGCGGGGGTCGAGGTCGCCGCCGGGCGTGACCGTCCGGCCGCCGCAGATCACGTGCTGCGGGTTGGCCTCTGCGAAGTCGACCAGGTTGTCGAGCGCGCCGGGCTCGAGGTAGCCGTCGGGGTTGAGCAGCAGGAGATAGTCGCCGGTGGCGTCGGCGGCGGCGAGGTTGACCGCCCGCCCGAAGCCGAGGTTGCGGTCGCTGCGCACCAGGCGGGCGGCGGGGAAGTCCCGGGCCACCATGTCGGCCGAGCCGTCGGCCGAGGCGTTGTCGACGACGACCACCTCGACCTCGTGGCGGGCCGACGCCGCGGAGATCGACGCCAGGCAGCGCGCCAGCCAGTCGACCGTGTTGTAGGAGACGACGACGACGCTGACCGTGGGTCCCAGGCTCACGACGCGCCCTCCCCGGACGCGGCCGGCGCAGGCCGGGTGGTCTCGTCGCGCCCCCACGCCACCGGGCGTGCGCCCCGGACGAGGCGGCGGGCCCGCAGCTTGGCGATCGTGTTCACGGCCAGGTACGGCACGGCCTTGGGCAGCAGCCGGGGGTGGTCGACCAGCGCCCGCCACCAGGGCGCGGTGTGCTCCCGGCCGCCGGGCAGCGCGCCGAGCGTGGGGTCGGCGGCGATCTCCATGTTCCCGGCGTAGATCCGGGTGCGCCGGCGCACCAGCGCCCGCAGGCTGTAGGGGGCCTGGACCACGAACGGGTCGGTGGCGACCACCCGGCGCTCGGCCCGGCCGAACAGGTTGCGGGCGAACAGGTCGTCGGCGATGACCGGCGGGAACTCGTCGAACCGCTCCCGCCCCGTGGGCGCGAAGGCGTAGACGCCCGAGCCCACCGGCGCGTCGGCGAACCACGGGAGCGCGGTCCACACGTCGTACCAGGCCCGCACCGCCCACGGCCGCCCGGCGGTGTCGATCTCCAGCGGTGGCGCGGCGCACAGGACGCCCGGCTCGCCGAGCGCGGCCGCCAGGTCGGCGACCGCCCGCCCGGTCAGCGCGACGTCGGCGTCGGCGAACACCCGGGGCACGCCGGCGACCGCCGCGGCGTCCCCGGCGTTGAGGGCGGCGATCTTCGACGCCTCCGGGGTCGACACCACCCGGGCCCCGTGCTCGGCGGCGATCTCGGCGGTGCGGTCGGTGCAGCCGTTGCAGGCCACGACGACGTCGAGCCGGCGTCCGCCGAGGCCCTCGCCCAGCGCCGCGAGCAGGCGGCCGATCACGGCCTCCTCGTCGTGGGCCGGGATGACCACGCTGGCCACCGGCGCACCGTCCGCGACGGCGTGTTCGTCTGTTGCTGCACGCTCACTACCGCCCGTCACCGCACGGACTGTAGCGGAGCCCCGGTAGATTCACCCGACCCCATGGACCTGGCCGCCTTCGACTACGACCTGCCCGCGGGTGCCATCGCCCAGCGGCCCGCGGAGCCCCGCGACGCGGCCCGCCTCCTGGTCGACGACCCGGCCGCGCCCGGGGGTGCCGCCGACCGCACGGTGGCCGACCTGCCCGACCACGTGCGGCCGGGCGACGTCGTCGTCGTGAACACGACCCGGGTCCTGCCCGCCCGCCTGCGGCTCCGCAAGCCGACCGGCGGCGAGGTCGAGGTGCTGCTGCTCGAACGCACGCCGGCGGGGACGTGGGAGGCGCTCGTCCGCCCCAGCCGGCGGGTGCACCCGGGGACGGTGCTCGCCGCCGGGCCGGACCTGGACGTGCACGTCGGCGGCCCGGGGCCCGGCGACGGCACCCGCGAGGTCGAGCTGCGGGTGGCGCCCGGCGCCGACGAGCTGGCCGTGCTCGGCCGCCACGGCGTCGTGCCCCTGCCGCCGTACATCACCACCCCGCTCGCCGACCCGGAGCGCTACCAGACGGTGTTCGCCGACCGCCCGGGATCGGTGGCCGCCCCGACGGCGGGCCTGCACCTGACGACGGCGGTGCTCGACCGGTGCCGGGCGGCCGGCGCCCGGGTCGAGGCCGTCGACCTGGTCGTGGGCATGGGCACCTTCCGCCCGATGTCCGCCCCGAAGGTCGAGGACCACCACATGCACGCCGAGCGCTACCGCGTGCCCGCGGCGACGCTGGCCGCCTGCCAGGAAGCCCGGGCCGCCGGCGGCCGGGTCGTCGCGATCGGCACCACCACCGTCCGGGCCCTGGAGTCGGCGGCGCTGTCGGGCGAGCTGGAGGGCCGCACCGAGCTGTTCATCCGCCGGCCGTGGACCTGGCGCCTGACTGACGTGTTGCTGACCAACTTCCACCTGCCCCGGTCGTCGCTGCTCGTGCTCGTGGACGCGTTCGTCGGCCCCCGCTGGCGGGACCTGTACGCCCAGGCCCTGGCCCGGGGCTACCGGTTCCTCTCCTTCGGCGACGCGTGCCTCCTCGACCGGCGTGAGTCAGATTTGTGTAAGGAGCCGGACTCCGCCAGGTAATCCGTGTCACATGACGGCGAAATGAACGGTATCTAGCGTGCGCGCCAGAGACCGGAGCGAGGAGATCCCATGGCCTACCTGGTGACCGCGATCATCAAGCCGCACCGGCTCAACAACGTGCGCGACGCTGTCCGCGGGACCGGGGTCATCGGGATGACCGTCAGCGAAGTGATGGGCTACGGCCGCCAGAGCGGCAAGACCGAGACGTTCCGCGGCGCCGAGTACACGATCGACTTCGTGCCCAAGGTGCGCGTCGAGGTGGTCGTGCCCGATCCGGATGTCGACAAGGTCATCGAGGTCATCGCCGACGCGGCGCGCACAGGCAAGATCGGCGACGGCAAGCTGTGGGCGTTCCCGCTCGACCGGGTGATGCGCATCCGCACCGGCGAGCTGGGCGAAGACGCCATCTGACCCTGCGCCGCGTCGTCCTGGAGGTCCCGCCGCCCGGATAGCGTCGCCGGTCGTGACCCTGTCGTTCTCGGCGGGTGCCACCGACGGCGCCGCCCGCACCGGGACCGTGACGACCGCGCGGGGCACCTTCGCCACGCCCTGCTTCATGCCGGTCGGCACCCGGGGCGTCGGTGCGGACGCTGTCGTCGGCCGACCTCGAGGCGCTCGGCGCCGAGGTCGTCCTGGGCAACACCTACCACCTGATGCTGCGGCCGGGCGCGGACGTCGTCGCCGCGCTCGGCGGCCTCCACGGCTTCGCCGACTGGCGGGGCCACGTGCTCACCGACTCGGGCGGCTACCAGGTCTTCTCGCTCGGGCCGAAGGTCGACGACGACGGCGCGACGTTCCGCCTCGATCTACGACGGCAGCCGTCACCACCTCACGCCCGAGGGCGCGGTCGACATCCAGGTGGCGCTCGGCAGCGACATCCAGATGGTGCTCGACGTGTGCCCGCCGCTGCCGGCGCCGCGGGAGGTCGTGCGGGACGCGGTCGAGCGCACCGCGCTGTGGGCCGGCGCGGGCCCGCGCGGCGTTCCTGGCGCACGAGCGGCCCGACCTCAGCCAGTTCGGCATCGTGCAGGGCGGCACCGACGACGCCCTGCGGGCAGAGAGCGCCCGGCGCACGGTCGAGCTGGGCTTCGACGGCTACGCGCGTCGGTGGCCTGTCGGTCGGCGAGGCGCGGGCCGCCAGATGCTCCCGGCGCTGGAGGCCGCGCTCGCCGAGCTGCCGGCCGACCGGCCCCGTTACCTCATGGGCCTGGGCGACCCGCTGGGGATCGTCGACGCCGTGTCCCTGGGGGTCGACATGTTCGACTGCGTGCTGCCGACCCGGCTGGCCCGCCACGGCACGCTGCTGACGTCGGCGGGGCGGCTCAACCTGCGCAACCGGCGCTACGCCACCGACGCCGGTCCGCTCGATCCCGGCTGCGGCTGCCCGGCCTGCGCCCGCTGGTCACGGGCCTACCTGCGGCACCTCCTGTCGGTGGACGAGCCGACCGCGCCGCGGCTGCTGACCCTGCACAACGTGTGGTGGACGCTCGACCTGGTCCGGCGCATCCGGGCGGCCATCGTGGCGGGCGCGCTGGCCGCGCTGCGGGCCGACGTCGCCCGGTGCTGGGACCGCCCCGCCGCGTCCGCCGGCGCCGATGGGGGGACCGGCGACGCGTGCGGCTAGCCTCGTACGGCTACCTATGACGCCGCTGATCATCCTCGCCGTCACCTTCGGTCTCCTCTGGGTGCTGTTCATCCTCCCCCAGCAGCGCCGGGTCCGGGCGCACCAGGCACTGGTCGCGTCGGTCGAGCCCGGCGACGAGGTCGTGCTGTCCGCGGGGATCCACGGGCGTATCGTCGAGCTCGGCGCCGAGGACATGACGCTCGAGGTGGCTCCGGGCGTCGTGCTCCGGGTCGCCCGCCAAGCCATCCTTCGCCGGATGCAGGACGCCCTGGGCGAGGAAGCCCCGGGCGCCGAACCGGCCGACACCGGGCTCGACGAGCCCGACACTCGCCGCCCCCGATGCCGACGGGCATCCCCCGACAGACCCTGGTACGGCCGACGGGCATGCCCCGTCAGACCCTGGTACCGCCGACGGGCATGCCCCGTCCGACCCTGGTACGAACGTGTGAGCCGATGCGACGCAAGATCCTGCTGCCCCTGATCATCATCATGCTGGCGGCCTACGGCGGGCTGGCCGCCACCGTCATCCTCGGCAACAGCCCCGAGCTGGGCCTCGACCTCCAGGGCGGGGTGTCGGTGGTGCTCGCACCGACGGGGAACGCCACCGGCGAGCAGCTCGACCAGGCCGTCAGCATCATCCGCAACCGCGTCGACGCCCTGGGCGTCGCCGAGCCGGAGATCACCCGCCAGGGCGACGCGATCGTCGTCCAGCTCCCCGGCGTGAAGAACCGCGACCGGGCGCTCGCCCTGGTGGGCCAGACAGCCGAGCTCGAGTTCCGGACCGTCCTCCAGTCGACGCCGATCCAGAAGAAGGCCTACAACGACTGGCTGGCCGGCGGCAACGGCGTCACCGGCTCGACCACCACGACCGCGCCGGGCGACACAACGGCCACGACGGCGCCGGCCGACCCGTCGGCCACCACCACGACCGCGCCGCCGGCCACGACCGCGACGTCCGAGGGCGCGCTCGGGCTCGTCCCCGGCGAGAGCGCGGCGGCGCCCCAGCAGGACCCGGCGAACGCACCCGCCTGCGACGCCAGCGCGCTGCAGACCCAGCAGGGCCTGACGCCTCGCGACCAGGCCGACCCGAAGGCGGCGGTGATCCTGCCGGGCAAGAGCGGCGACAACGCCTTCTCCGCCTACGTGATGTGCCCGGCCCAGGCGACCGGCCGCATCGTGCGCACCGCGTCCGCCGAGCTCCAGCAGAACGGCCAGTGGGTCGTGGCGCTGAAGATGCGGGGCGGCGACAACGGCATCGACAAGTTCAACGAGATCGCCGCCCAGTGCTTCGGCGGCGCCAACCCGACGACCTGCCCGGCCGACCCGAATTCGGGCGGGACCAACGGCCGGGTCGCCATCGTGCTCGACGGCATCGTGCAGTCGGCGCCGGCGATCAACGAGCAGAGCTTCTCAGCCCGACCAGATCCAGATCAGCGGTGCCTTCACCGAGAGCGACGCCAAGAACCTGGCGCTCGTCCTGCGTTACGGCGCCCTGCCGGTCGAGCTGGCGCGCCAGGACGTGACCACAGTGTCGGCGTCGCTCGGCGAGGACTCGCTGCGGGCGGGCATCATCGCCGGCTTCGTCGGCCTCTGGCTCGTCGCCATCTACATGCTGCTCTACTACCGGGCGCTCGGGATCGTCGTGATCGTCGGGCTCACCGTGTGGGGCTCGCTGATGTACACGATCGTCAGCTTCCTGGGGGTGTCGCAGGGCCTGGCCCTCACGCTGGCCGGCGTCACCGGCATCATCGTGTCGATCGGCGTGACCGTCGACTCGTACGTCGTGTTCTTCGAACGGCTGAAAGACGAGGTGAAGGCCGGGCGCACAGTCCGCAGCTCCGGGGAGCGGGCGTTCAAGCGGGCGTTCCGGACGATCCTGGCCGCCGACGTCTCGGCCTTCCTCGGTGCTGCGGTGCTGTGGTGGCTGACGGTCGGCTCGGTGCGAGGCTTCGCCTTCTTCCTCGGCCTGTCGACCCTGCTCGACATGCTGGTGGCCTGGAGCTTCACCCGGCCGGCCGTGATCATCCTGTCCCAGAACCGGGTCTTCACCGAGATGCCGATCCTCGGCGTGGCGCGGGGCCTGGCGATCGAAGAGCAGCCGTCCACCCGTGAGCCGGCCGCCACCGCAGGGGTAGGACGATGAGCGAGCGCACCGACGATCCGACCGACGTGGTCGAACCGAACGGCGCGGAGGAGCCGCAGGACGCCGAGCCCGTCGACGCGGGCACCGGCAACGGCGACGGAGCCGCCGGCGGCGGCGGTCGCAGCGGTGGCGGCGGCCGGGGTCGCAGGCACGGGCGGCGCGACCCGTCGCGCCGGTCGATCTTCATCGGCTCTACCACGGCGAGACCGACTTCGACTTCATCGGTCGCAAGCGGATCTGGTTCACGATCTCGCTGGCGTCTCGTCGGCGATCAGCGTCGTCTCGCTGCTCACCCGGGGCCTCAACCTCGGCATCGACTTCGAGGGCGGCGTGTCGTGGGAGGTGCCGGCCGGCGACGCCTCGGTCGGCGACGCCCGCGACGCCGTCCAGCGGCACGGCCTCGGCCGACGCCAAGATCCAGGACGCTCGACAGCGACAACGGCCGGGCGCTGCGCATCAGTCCGAGCCGATCAGCCCGGAGAACGTCCGACAGGTCACGGCCGCCCTCGCCAAGCTCGCCGGGTCGTCGGTCGACGAGGTGAGCCGTCAACGACGGTCGGGCCGTCCTGGGGCAAGGAGATCACCCAGAAGGCGCTGCGGGCGCTGATCGTCTTCCTGATCCTGGTGACGATCTACATCGCCGTTCCGGTTCGAGTGGAAGATGGCGATCGCCACGCTGGTCGCCCTGCTCCACGACGTGCTCATCAGCGTCGGGGTGTACTCGATCTCCGGCTTCGAGGTGACGCCGGCGACGGTCATCGCCTTCCTGACCATCCTCGGCTACTCGATCTACGACACCATCGTCGTGTTCGACAAGGTCGACGAGAACACCCGCATGGTCGTCCTCGACGGGTGGCGCTGACCTACGGCGACATGGTCAACCTGTCGATGAACCAGGTGCTGATGCGCTCGCTCAACACGACGATCGACGGCGCTGCTGCCGGTCCTCTCGCTGCTGGTCGTCGGCTCGTTCATCCTCGGCGCGACCGCGCTGGAGGAGTTCGCCCTGGCCCTGCTCGTCGGCCTGTTCGCCGGCGCCTACTCGTCGATCTTCATCGCCGTCGCCGCTGCTGGCGGTGCTGAAGGAGCGCGAGCCCCGCTACCGGGACATCGAGCGCCGCATCGCCGAGCGGGGCGGCGACGCCGCCGTGGTCGCCGCCACGGTCGCCGGCCGCTCGTCGGCCCCGGTGGCCGACCCAGCGCGAGACGGCGTCGGGCGCGACGGCCACGGAGGGCAAGACGGTCTCGGCGTCGGGCCGGGCGATCCCGCCCCGCCCCCGCAAGAAGACCCGCAGCGGCCGCCGCTGACGCAGCGCGGGCGATCCGGCGGGGTGTCGGGACCGGCGAGGCCCGGCGGGTATCGTCGCCCGCATGACACGCGATCCGTCGTGGCTGGTGGAGCGGCTGCGCGACATCCCGGACTTCCCCGAGCCGGGCGTCGTCTTCAAGGACATCACGCCGCTGCTGGCCGACGCCGGACGCGTTCCGCTTCGCGGTCGACGCGCATCGCCGACCACTGTCGCCGGGCTGACGGTCGACCGGGTGCGTGGGCATCGAGGCCCGGGGCTTCATCTTCGCCGCGCCGGTCGCCTACCGGCTCGGCGCCGGGTTCGTGCCGGTGCGCAAGGCCGGGCAAGCTGCCCTGGCAGACCGTGACGCGAGGAGTACGCGCTCGAGTACGGCACCGACCTCGCTCGAGATCCACCGCGACGCCGTCGCGCCCGGCGAGCGGGTGCTCGTCGTCGACGACGTGCTCGCCACCGGCGGCACCGCGGCGGCGACCGCCCGGCTCGTCGAGCGGCTCGGGGGCACGATCGCCGGGCTCGCCTTCCTCATCGAGCTGGGGTTCCTCGACGGCCGGGCGAAACTGGCTGATCACGACATACTCAGCCTGATCACCGTCTGATCGCGCACGAAGGAGGCCGGAGGTGGCCACCGTCGACCGGGTCCTGCCGTGGCGGCGCAACCGCCGCCGCCCGCGGACGAGGTCGCGCCGCTCCTCGACGCCTTCCGGCGCCGGCACCCCAAGGCGCCGACCGCGCTGATCACGCGGGCCTACGAGCCGGTCGGCCGACGCCCACCGGGGCCAGTCCCGCAAGTCGGGCGAGCCCTACATCAAGCACCCGCTGGCGGTGGCCCAGATCGTGGCCGACCTCGGGCTCGACGACGTCACGGTCGCCGCCGCGCTGCTGCACGACGCGGTCGAGGACACCGGCGTCACGCTCGACGACGTCGAGCGCGTCGTTCGGCGCCGACGTCGCCGCCATCGTCGACGGCGTCACCAAGCTCGACCGGATCCAGTTCGACTCCAAGGAGGCGCAGCAGGCCGCCACCATGCGCAAGATGCTGGTGGCGATGGCCAAGGACCTGCGGGTCCTGATCATCAAGCTCGCCGACCGGCTGCACAACATGCGCACCATCGCCGCGATGCCGGCGTGGAAGCAGGAGCGCATCGCCCAGGAGACGCTCGACATCTACGCCCCGCTGGCCCACCGCCTCGGCATGCAGGAGATCAAGCAGCAGCTCGAGGACCTCGCCTTCGCCGCGCTGCACCCGAAGCGCTACGCCGAGATCGACCACATGGTGTCGACGCGCACGCCCGAGCGCGACATCTACCTCACCCAGGTGCTCGAGGAGGTGCGCGCGCGCCTGGCGGAGCTGCGCATCAACGCCGACGTCACCGGCCGCCCGAAGCACCTCTGGTCCATCTACGAGAAGATGGTCGTGAAGGGCCGGGAGTTCGACGACATCTTCGACCTCGTCGGCATCCGGGTCATCGTCGACTCGGTCAAGGACTGCTACGCCGCGCTCGGCTCGATCCACGCCACGTGGAAGCCGGTGCAGGGCCGGTTCAAGGACTACATCGCCATGCCCAAGTTCAACCTCTACCAGTCGCTGCACACGACGGTGATCGGGCCGCAGGGCAAGCCGCTCGAGGTGCAGATCCGCACCCGGGAGATGCACGAGCGGGCCGAGTACGGCGTCGCCGCCCACTGGGCCTACAAGGACGGCGACGCCGACACCGACGACCTGCGCCTGGCTGAACCGCATCGTCGACTGGCAGTCCGAGACCAGCGACCCCGACGCAGTTCATGGCAGAGCCTGAAGATCGACCTCGAGCAGGACGAGGTCTTCGTCTTCACGCCCAAGGGCCAGGTCGTCACGCTGCCGGTCGGGCGCCACGCCGATCGACTTCGCCTACGCCGATCCACACCGAGGTCGGCCACGCCTGCATCGGCGCCCGGGTCAACGGCCGGCTCGTGCCGCTCGACTCCACGCTGTCGTCGGGCGACACGGTCGAGATCTTCACGTCGAAGGTCGAGGGCGCCGGCCCGTCGCCGCGACTGGCTGAAGATCGTGCGCGACGCCGCGGGCGCCGCAACAAGATCCGCCAGTGGTTCTCGCGGGAGCGGCGCGAGGACGCCATCGAGACCGGCCGCGACGAGCTGATCAAGGCGCTGCGCCGCGAGGGCCTGCCGGTGCAGAAGCTGCCTCGGGCGAGCATGCTCGCCGAGGTCGCCGCGGCGATGAACTACGCCGACCTCGACGCCCTGCTACGCGGCGATCGGCGAGAACCACGTGTCGGCCAAGGCGGTCGGTCGCCGCGCGTGTCCAAGGCGCTGCGCGACGCGGCCCGAGGCGCGAGGAGCAGCTGCCCGACCACCGTCCGCGAGCCCCGCCGCGCCCGCGCCAACCGCGCGGCCGGCCGGCGTCCACGTCGAGGGCCTCGACGACGTGATGGTGCGGCTGTCGCGCTGCTGCACCCCGGTGCCCGGGCGACGAGATCATCGGCTTCGTCACCCGGGGCCGGGGCGTGTCGGTGCACCGGGCCGACTGCGCCAACGCGGTGTCGCTGGCCCGGGCCAGGCCGACCGCCTGATCGACGTCGAGTGGGACGGGAGCCGCGGCGGCGTCTTCGTCGCGTCGATCGAGGTCAAGGCCCTCGACCGGTCGCGCCTGCTCCGGGACGTGACGGCGGCGCTCGCCGACCACCACGTCAACATCCTCACCTGCACCACCCAGACCGGCTCCGACCGCATCTCCAAGATGCGCTTCGACTTCGAGCTGGGCGACCCGTCCCACCTCGACTCGCTGCTGTCGACGATCCAGGGCATCGACTCGGTCTACGACGCCTACCGGATCGTGCCGGGCCGCGGTACGTAGGCATTTGCCATAGAACATGGCTCACCATCGCCATGAGGAATCGATGCTCCGGCGGTTCACCGAGCGGCGCTGTTGAAGCTCCTCGAGCATGCGCCCGACGACAATGTGGTCGGATGCGTCGGCGCAGGGCCATTGGAGACCTTCGTATCCGACGACGCAGACGATCTGTTCTGGATCGAGAGCCAGGCACGGTCGAACCCGCGCCTTCGCTCGGCGCTCGCCGGGATGTGGGTCGCCCACTACGTGACGGAGGCGACCCTTGTCCGGCTCGATCGGGCCGCCGGCACCGCGCTACCACGCCCGCTGCCCCGGGACGAGTGGCCACCGGCTGCGCGCGAGTATGACGACGCACTCGACATGGCTCGGCGTCATCTCGGTGACAACTGGTGGGACCACATCGGCGACGACGACCTGAGTCCCGCGCAGGATGCGGCGATGCGTCGCATGCTCGCTGCCATCGACCGCATGAGCGCGATGGCGGACCGTGACGACGCAGAGGATGACCAGGGCTCCTGAGGGCAAAGGCCGGGTTGGGTGGTGTCACCTGACGTCGTGATATCATCTGCTATCACGACCCAGGAGACGCTGCATGCCCGATGTCCTGATACGTGACGTGCCGGACGGCGTGCTCGCGGCGATCGACGCCAAGGCGGCGCATGCCGGGGTGTCACGCAGCGAGTACCTCCGTCGCACTCTCGCACGGGAGGGTGCGATCAGCGACGACGATGTGACCGTCGAGGATCTGTCGCAGTTCGCGGAGACTTTCGCCGACCTCGCGGACGACGGTGTGATGCGCCGGGCCTGGGAGTGACCGCCTGGCTCGTCGACAAGTCGGCCCTCGTACGCCTCGCTGCCAGCCCGGACGCCGCGATGTGGGCGACACGTGTGCGGAGGGGACTCGTGCGGGTCACGACCGTGACCCTTCTCGAGGTCGGCTACTCGGCCCGTTCGGGGCCAGAACTGCGCGAGGGCATGCGCCGGCCTCCGCTGTCAGCCATGCCGGTCGAGTACATGACCCCGGCGATCGAGGACCGAGCTGTCGCCGTGCAGGCAGCGCTCGCCGATCGGGGCCACCACCGCGGTCCGTCGGTGCCCGACCTTCTCGTCGGTGCCACGGCCGAACTGATGAACCTGACGGTCCTGCACGTCGATCGCGACTACGAGATCATCGCCGACATCACCGGCCAGCGATTGGAACGTCTCGCTCTCGCCTGACCCGGGCCCTGGCCACCGTTTCCAGCGCCAAAACGCAGGTTGGTAGTGTCGCCCGGTGGCTGGAGGGGGAGCGTCCGACGTCGTCGTGAGCGAGCGGCCGGCTGAGGCCGCCCCTGAGCCGACCACCGGGTCACCGCCGGCCGGCCGGGCCAGCCGCACGTGGTGGCTCGCCCTGCTCGCCATCTGCGTCGTCGCCCTCGGGGTGCGGGTGGGGTACACGTACGGCTGGCAGCACGTCGACAGCTTCGGGGGCGACGCCTACTACTACCACCGGGGCGCCAACCTGCTGGCCGACGGGAAGGGGTTCGTGCACCCCTACGCCTACGACAAGGGCGTCAGCATCCCCGGCGCCGACCACCCGCCCGGCTACATCGTGGCGCTCGCCCTGCCCTCGCTGGTCGGGCTCGACACGATCCTCGCCCACCAGCTGTTCTCGTGCGTGCTGGGCACGATCACCGTGCTGCTCATGGGCATCGCCGGGCGTCGGATCGCCGGGGGGCGGGCCGGGCTCATCGCCGCCGGCGTGGCGGCCATCTACCCCTGCATCTGGCTCAACGACGCCGCCCTCATGTCCGAGACGCTCGCCCTGCTGTGCGGCGTGATCGTCATCATCGCCGCCTACCGGGCCTGGGATCGGCCCTCGCCGCTGCGCTTCGCCCTCGCCGGCGTCGCCGTCGGGCTGGCGACGCTCGCTCGGGCCGAGGCGCTCATGCTCGTCGCCCTGCTGGCCGTGCCGCTGGCCCTGTGGGCGCCCGGGCTGTCGGGGGTCGCCAGCCGCCTCGGTCGGTTCGCGCTGGCGGGCGGCGCCACCCTCCTGGTCATCGCGCCCTGGGTCGGGGCGAACCTCGTCCGGTTCCAGGAGCCCGCCACGCTCTCCACCCAGATGGGGCCGACGCTCGAGGCCGCCAACTGCGACGACACCTACTACGGGCCCGGCGTCGGATCGTGGTCGGTGCGGTGCGTCACGGACTGGGGCGACCGCGACCGCTCCGTGCTCGACAAGCGCAGCCGGGACAAGGCGCTCGACTACGTCGCCGACCACCGGGGGCGGCTGCCGGCCGTGCTCGTCGCCCGGATCCAGCGGACGTTCGCCCTGGGCCGGGTCGGGGCGCAGATCAACTTCGACAACCTCGCCGAGGCCCGGCCGTTCAACGCCTCCCGCGCCGGGGTCGCCGGCTTCTACGTCGTCGCGGTCGGCGCGATCGCGGGCACCGTGATCCTGCGGCGTCGCGGCGTGCCGTCGTTCCCGCTGACCAGCGCCGTCGTCAACGTCGCGATCACCGCGCTGCTGTTCTACGGCTCGACCCGGTTCCGCGCGCCGGCCGAGCCGGCCCTGGTCCTGCTGGCCGCCGTCGCCGCCGACGCGCTGGTCGCCCGGGTGCGCCGGCCGGCGCCGGGCGACGGCACCGCGCCGGCCACCGATCCCGCGCCCGCCGCCCCGGCCCCGGCCTGACGCCCGCGCCCGCCGGCCCAAACGCTTCGGCCCCGCCCGCCCCCGCCGCTAGCCTCGACCCGTCATGCCCGAAACGTTCCGCGCCCCCATCGGCACCCAGGACGTCCTGCCCCCGGCGTCCGCGCGGTGGCAGGCGCTGATCGCCACGTTCGCCGGCGTCGCCGAGCGCTTCGGCTACGGCCTCGTGCAGGGGCCGCTGTTCGAGGACATCGGGGTGTTCCAGCGCATCGGCGAGGGCACCGACGTCGTCCGCAAGGAGATGTACGACTTCCTCGACAAGGGCGACCGCCACATGGCGCTGCGCCCCGAGGGCACCGCCTCGGTCGCCCGGGCCTACGTCCAGCACCGGCCGCCGACCCCGTGGAAGGTCTGGTACGCTCGCGCCCAGCTTCCGCTACGAGCGGCCCCAGGCCGGCCGCTTCCGCCAGCACCACCAGGTCGGCGTCGAGGTGATCGGCTCGGCCGACCCCGACGTCGACGTCGAGGTCATCGCGCTCGGCTGTGCGACTTCTACGACGCGATCGGGCTGCGCCGGTGGCGCCTGGTCGCTCAACTCGATGGGCACCCCGGCGGATCGCACGCTACGTCGCGGACACGCTCCGGGCGTGCCTCCGGGACCGCGCCGGCGACCTCGCCCCCGAGGACCGCGAGAAGATCGAGAGCCATCCCGCTGCGGGTCCTCGACTCGAAGCGGCCGGAGACCGCGGCGGTCGTGGCCGGCGCGCCCCGCATCAGCGACGTGCTCGACGCCGGCGTCGCTGGCCCACTTCGAGCGGGTGCAGGCGGGCCTCGCCGCGCTCGGCATCCCGTTCACGCTCGAGCCCCGCCTCGTGCGCGGGCTCGACTACTACACGCACACCGCTGTTCGAGTTCCAGAGCGAGCGCCCTCGACGCCGCCGCAGACCACCGATCGGCGGCGGCGGCGCTACGACGGCCTGGTCGAGGCGCTCGGCGGGCCGCCCACCCCGGGCATCGGGTTCGGCTCGGGCATCGAGCGCATGCTGCTGGCGTGCGACGCCGAGGGCGTCTTCGCCGGCCCCGACACCGCGCTCGACGTGTTCGTCGTCGACGTCACCGGCGGCGACCGCGGCCCGCGACCTCACCCACGAGCTGCGCGCGGGCCGGCATCGCGCGCCGACCGGGCGTTCGACGGCCGGTCGCATGAAGGCCCAGATGAAGGCGGCCGACCGCTCCGGCGCCCGCGGTCGCGGTCATCGTCGGCGAGCGACGAGCTGCGCCGACGGCACGGTCGACCGTGCGCGACCTGCGCGGCGAGCACGAGCAGGCAGCGTCGTCCGCGCCGCGACCAGGTCGCCGACCGGGTCCGCAAGCTCCTGCGACGGCCGACCGCCACCGTGACCGACCTACCTGCCCGCCTCGGGCCATGCGCACCGACTACTGCGGCGAGCTGCGCCCCGACCACGTCGGCCGAGCCGGTCGCGCTGTGCGGCTGGGTGGCCCGCCGGCGCGAGCACGGCGAGCACCTCGCGTTCGTCGACCTGCGCGACCACACCGGGCATCGTCCAGTGCGTCGTCGACGGCGCGGTCGACCTGCGCAGCGAGTACGTCGTGCGCATCACCGGGCACCGTCCGCGCCCGGCCCGAGGGCACCGACAACCCCAACGCTGCCCACCGGCGAGGTCGAGCTGGGCGACTGCGAGGTCGAGATCCTCAACGCGTCCGAGCCGCCGCCGTTCCCGCTCGACGACCGCGTCGAGGTCGACGAGACGGTCCGCCTGCGGCACCGCTACGTCGACCTGCGCCGCGAGCGCATGCAGCGCAACCTGCGCGCTCGGGCCACGGTCAACAGCGCCATCCGCCGGGCCATGGAGCGCCCAGGGCTTCGTCGAGATCGAGACGCCGATGCTGATCGCGTCGACCCCCGAGGGCGCCCGCGACTTCGTCGTGCCGTCGCGCCTGCAGCCCGGCAGCTTCTACGCCCTGCCCCAGAGCCCGCAGCTGTTCAAGCAGCTCCTGCATGGTCGGTGGCGTCGACCGCTACTACCAGATCGCCCGCTGCCTGCGCGACGAGGACCTGCGCGCCGACCGCCAGTTCGAGTTCATGCAGCTCGACGCCGAGGCCAGCTTCGTCGGCCAGGACGAGGTGCTGGCGTTCGTCATCGAGCCGCCGTGCTCGCCGCGGCCGAGGCGGTGACCGGCGGCGACGGTCGGCGACATCGCCCGCATGACCTGGCACGAGGCCATGGAGCGCTACGGCTCCGACAAGCCCGACGTCCGCTTCGGCATGGAGCTGGTCGAGCTGACCGAGGCTGTTCGCAGCCACCGAGTTCAAGGCGTTCCAGGCCGGCCGTGCGTCAAGGGCATCCGGGTGCCCGGCGGGGCGGACACTGTCCCGCAAGCGCCTCGACGACCTGACCGACGCGGCCAAGCGCTGGGGCGCCAAGGGCCTGGTGTGGATGCGGGTCGACGAGGACGGCGCGCTCGACTCGCCCGGTCGCCAAGTTCCTCTCGCGACGACGAGCTGGCCGCGGTGCGCTCGACGCGCTCGGCCGCCGAGCCGGGCGACCTGCTGCTCCTGGTCGCCGACGACCGCGCCGATGGTGCGCCACGTGCTCGGCCTGCTGCGCCTCGAGCTCGGCCGGCCGCCGGTGACCGAGGGCGGGCTGCACTTCCTGTGGGTCGTCGACTTCCCGCTGTTCGAGGGCCTGGGCGACGACGGCGCACCGATCCCGGCCCACCACCCGTTCACGATGCCGCACCCCGACGACATCGGCCTGCTCGACGTCCGACGACCCCGCCGACCTGCTGCGGGTCCGCTCGCAGGCCTACGACCTCGTGCTCAACGGCTGGGAGCTCGGCTCGGGCAGCGTCCGGATCCACCGCTCCGACGTGCAGCAGACGGATCTTCGGCCTGCTCGGCATCGGCGCCGAGGAGGCGCAGGCGCGGTTCGGGTTCCTGCTCGACGCGTTCCGCTACGGCGCGCCGCCGCACGCCGGCTTCGCCTTCGGCATCGACCGGCTGGTGGCGCTGCTCGTCGGCGAGGAGAACATCCGCGAGGTCATCGCCTTCCCGAAGACCCAGTCGGGTGCCGACCCGCTGACCAACGCGCCCACGCCGATCGACCCGGCGCATCCTGGCGGAGCTGGGCCTGCGGGTCCTGCCGCCCCGGGCCTGACGCCGCGCCGGCGATGCCGCCCGACGACCTCGACCCGGTCGCGCTCGCCGACCTGGAGGACGACCGCCGCCTGGTCGGGGTCCTGGTCGCGGGCGGGACGGCGGCCGGCCTGGCGGTCAGCGGCCTGAGCCTGCTGCGCTCCGAGCTGCGGGGCGTGCGGCTGCCGGGGGCCACGCTGGACGGCCTGCTGGCGGAGGACGTCGTCTGGCGCGACTGCGACCTGGCGGGCGTCACGCTGGGCCGGGCGGTGCTGCGGGACTCCCGCTTCGAGCGCTGCCGGATGTCGGGGCTGGTGGCGGCCGAGCTGGTGGCGAGCGGCGTGACGCTGGTCGAGTGCCAGATGGACGACGCCTGGCTGCGCATGGCCCGCCTGGAAGACTGCGAGTTCGCCGACTGCAACCTGGTAGCCGGCGACTGGTACGCCGCCCGGGTCAGCGACAGCCGCATCCTGCGCTGCCGCCTCGACGGCACCGAGCTGTCGGCGGCCCGCTTCGAGCGCGTGGCGCTGCACGGGACGTCCCTCACGGGGGTCCGGGGCGCGGACCTGCGAGGCACGGTCATCGCCCCCGACCAGATGCTGGACGTGGCGGCGGCGATCTTCCCGACCCTCGGGATCGAGGTCCGGGACCTCGACGAGGACGACGACGAGGCTGACTGACGCGTTTTGTCCCTGGAAACGGTCGCCAGGGCGACCGTTTCCGCGTACAAAACGCGTCAGAGGCGGTCGAGTAGGCCGGCCAGCGCCTCTGCTACGTCGTCGCGGCGGCGGCGCCAGCGTGACTCGGCTATGCGGATGCTGCTGCCACCGACGACCGCGCCCGCCGGGAGGGCGGCGATGACCAGGCCCGCCTCGGCCGTCATGGCGCCGAGCAGGCCCATGCCGAGCGCCACCGCGCTGCCGGCGGCGGCGCCGCCCGCCACGGCGTTGGCCCGGCTGGCCACCAGCTCGGCCTCGACCCGGACCAGCGTGTGCTCCTCGGCGGCCACCACGACCGTCGTGACCGTGGCCAGGTGGTCGAGGCGGATCGCGCCGGCGAAGTCGAGCCGGCGCCGCAGGTTGGCCACGAGGTCACGGCGGGGCCGGTACACGGCCCGGTCGCCCGCCCGGCGGCGGAGCTCGAACATCTGCGTGCGCATGAACCGGTCGAGCACCGCGTCGACCTCGGCCGGCGGCGGGTCGACCAGGCGCTGCTGGGCGACCATGCGCGACCCGGCGACCGGGACCAGCATCCCGTCCGGCGGGGTGCGGCGGCGGGCGACGCCCTTGCGGTCGGTCGGCGCCGGTACCGGCAGCACGCCCGCCCGCAGCTCGGCCACCGCCTGGCGGACCGTGGCGGGGGAGATGCCGACCTCCTGCGCCGCCTCCTCCAGCGCCGCCGGGTCGTAGCCCTCGGGCCCGCCCCCGTCGACCTGGTCGGTCAGCGCCTCCAGCTCGACGGCCCTGCGCAGGACGATGGCGACCTCCTCACCGCTCAGTCGGGGGGGTCGCCGGGTGTCGGACACACCCCCATTGTCGCCCACCCGACGCCCGCTGTCGTCCCCGGCATCTGTCACAGCGCCCGGTAGCGTCGGCGGCCATGGCCGGAGGAGACCTGTTCGCGGCAGCCGCCGAGGAGCGGCTCGCCCGCCAGGCGCCGCTCGCGGCCCGCCTGCGGCCCCAGCGGCTCGACGACGTCGTCGGCCAGGACGCACCTGGTCGGGCCCGGGCGGCCGCTGCGGGCGCTCGATCGAGTCCGACCGGCTGTCGTCGGCGATCCTCTGGGGCCCGCCGGGCACGGGCAAGACGACGCTGGCCCAGGCTGATCGCCCACCACACGGCCAAGGCGTTCGAGCAGCTCTCGGCCGTGTCGGCCAGCGTCAAGGACGTGCGCGAGGTCGTCGGCCCGGGCCGAGCAGCGGCTGGGGGAGCGGGGCCAGGGCACGATCCTGTTCCTCGACGAGGTCCACCGGTTCAACAAGGCCCAGCAGGACGCCCTGCTGCCCGTCGGTCGAGACGGGCCTGCTCGTGCTCATCGGGGCCACCACCGAGAACCCGTACTTCGAGGTCAACCCGCCGCTGCTGTCAGCCGCTCGACGCTGTTCCGCCTCGAGCCGCTCGGGCCCGAGGCCGTCGCCGACGCTGCTGCGCGCGGGGCCTGGCGGCCGAGGGCGCGACCGCCGACGACGACGCGCTCGACCACCTGGTCGACCGCGCCGGCGGCGACGGCCGCCAGGTGCTGACCAGCCTCGAGGTGGCCGTCGCGCTGGCCCAGGAGCGGACCGGCGGCACCGGCGCCCGGGTCACGCTGGCCGACGTCGAGGCCGCGCTCGGCACCAAGGCCCTGCGCTACGGCCGCGACGACCACTACGACGTGATCTCGCGCGTTCATCAAGAGCATCCGGGGCTCCGACCCCGACGCCGGCCTCTACTGGCTGGCCCGCATGCTCGAGGCCGGCGAGGACGCCCGCTTCATCGCCCGGCGGCTCGTGATCCTCGCCAGCGAGGACGTCGGCGATGGCCGACCCGCTGTCGCTGGTGGTGGCCGACGCCGCCGCCCAGGCGGTCGAGTTCGTCGGGCTGCCCGAGGCCCAGCTCAACCTGGCCCAGGCCGTCGTCCACCTGGCCACCGCCCCCAAGTCGAACCGGGTCCGCGCTCGGCATCTGGCAGGCCCGCGAGCGACGTGCGCGAGCGGCGTCGGCGGCGAGGTGCCGGTCCACCTGCGCGACGCCCACTACCGGGCGGCCGCAGTCGCTCGGCCACGGCGTGGGCTACGACTATCCTCACGACGACCCACGGGGCTGGGTCGACCAGCAGTACCTGCCCGACCGAGGCTCGCGGACGCGGTCTACTACGAGCCCTCGGGGCACGGCTACGAGCAGGAGATCGCCGAGCGCATGCAACGGCTGGCCGACGGCCCGCATCACGACGAACCGAGAGGCGACCAGGCGTGAGCGCCAGCGACCTCGCCGCGGTGATCGTCGCCGCCTGCAGCGTCGCCGCCGTCGTGCTGCTCGCCGTCGGGCTGGTGGCGCTGGTGCGGACGCTGCGCGCCCTGCGCGACGTGGCCCACGTGCTGCGCACCGAGACCGTTCCGGTCCTCGAGGACCTGCGCGACACCGTCGATGCCGCCAACCACGAGATCGTGCGCCTCGACCGGCTCGTCACGACCGCCGAGTCGGTGACCGGCACCGTCGACTCCGCCTCCCGCCTGGCCTACATCGCCATGGCCAACCCGGTGATCAAGGGTGTCGCCTTCGCGAGCGGTACCGCCAAGGCGGCGCGGCGCCTGCGGGCCCGCAAGGCCGGGGACTGAGCAGGGGCCGGATGCTGCGTCGCACGTTCTGGTTCGCCACCGGCGCGACCGCCGGATTCGGGGGCGCGATGTGGGTGCGCCGCCGGGTCCTGCGAGCCGTGCAGCGCTACACGCCCGAGGCGGTGCAGGCCGAGGTCGGCGACTCCGTGCGGCGGCTGGGCAGCGACCTGCGCGAGGCAGTGCGCGACGGCCGCAGCACCATGACCGAGCGCGAGGCCGCGCTGCGGGCCGAACTGGCCCCGGGCGCCGGAATGCGCAACGGGGCCTCCCCACGCCACCAGTAGGCTGGTCACACCTATGGCACCGCGGACATCAGCCGAGTTGCGCCGCGACTGGACCGAGTTCTTCGTCGCCAGGCGGCACACGATCGTCCCGTCGGGCAGCCTGATCCCGACGCACCCCAGCGCGCCCATGTTCACCAACTCGGGGATGATGCCCGTTCGTCCCCTACTTCCTCGGCGAGGAGGCGGTGCCGTTCGACCCGCCCCGGGCCACCTCGGTCCAGCGCTGCGTGCGGGCGGGCGGCAAGCACAACGACCTCGACGACATCGGGCGCTCGCCACGCCACCTCAGCTTCTTCGAGATGCTGGGCAACTTCAGCTTCGGCGACTACTTCAAGCGCGAGGCGATCGCGTGGGCCTGGGAGTTCCTCACCGAGGTCCTTGGCCTCGATCCCGACCGCATGTGGGTCACCGTCCACGAGAGCGACGACGAGGCCGAGGCGATGTGGGCCGACGAGGTGGGCTTCCCCCGCGACCGCATCCAGCGGTTGGGCGAGGACAACTTCTGGGAGATGGGTGACACGGGCCCGTGCGGCCCCTCGTCCGAGATCTTCTGGGACAACGGCCCCGACGCTCGGCCCCGACGGGGGCCCGGCCAATTCGGAGGCCGAGAACCGCTACGTCGAGCTCTGGAACCTGGTGTTCCTGCAGTACGTCCGGGGCGCCGACGGCAGCTTGAGCGACCTGCCCAGGCCGAGCATCGACACCGGCGCCGGGCTCGACCGCATTGTGGCGACGCTCGCCGGCAGCCACGTCATCTGCGCCGGCGACCTTCTGTCCGCGCTGGTCGAGGAGGCGCAGTCGGTCACCGGCCAGCGCATGGGCACGTCCGAGCTGGGCGACATCGTCGCTGCGGCTGCTGGCCGACCACGCCCGCACGATGACGTTCCTCGTGGGCGACGGGGTGATCCCGTCCAACGAGGACCGGGGCTACGTGCTGCGCCGGATCATCCGCCGGGCGATCCGCTTCGGCTACCTGCTCGGCGTCGAGCGGCCGGTCACTGCCGCCGATGGTCGAGCGCACGATCGCGCGTGATGGGCGACGCCTACCCCGAGATCGTGTCCGGCCGCGACCTGATCCTGCCGATCATCGCCCGCGAGGAGGAGTCGTTCCGGCGCACGCTGAGCACCGGATCGCAGATGCTCGACACCCACCTCGACCGGCTCGAACCGGGCGGCACGCTCCCGGGCGAGGTGGCGTTCCAGCTGCACGACACCTTCGGGTTCCCGTTCGAGGTGACCCAGGAGACCGCCGAGCGGCGGGGCTTCGACGTCGACAACACCGGGTTCGAGGCGGCCATGAACGACCAGCGGGCCCGGGCACGTGCCGCCGGCCGCACCGCCGGGGTCGCCACGGGCGACGAGGTGACGCAACTGCAGCGGATCCTGGCCGAGCACGGGGCCACCGTGTTCACCGGGCGCGACGAGTACGAGTCGAGCCGCCACCGTGCTGGCGGTGATCGGCGACGACGTCTACCTCGACCGCACGCCGTTCTACGCCGAGTCCGGCGGCCAGATCGGCGACACCGGGACGATCACCACCGACACCGGAGTGCTCGACGTCGTCGACACCACCTACGGGCTGCCGGGCCTACACCGCCACACGACGCGGCGGCGCGAGGGCCACGTCGAGCCCGGCCAGCCGGCGACGGCGGCCATCGACGGCGGTCGGCGCGACGCCATCCGCCGCAACCACACGGGCACCCACATCCTCCACTGGGCGCTGCGCGAGGTGCTCGGCCACCACGTCCGCCAGCAGGGCTCGCTGGTGGCGCCCGACCGGCTGCGCTTCGACTTCAGCCACTTCGAGGCGGTGACCGGTGAGCAGATCCGCCAGATCGAGGACCTGGCCAACGGCGAGATCCTGTCGAACGCGCCGGTGCGGCACTTCGAGACGACGATGAACGAGGCCGGCGACCTCGGGGCCATCGCCTTCTTCGGCGACAAGTACGGCGACATCGTGCGCGTGCTCGAGGCCGGCGAGCACTCGGTCGAGCTGTGCGGCGGCACGCACGTGCGGCGGCTCGGCGACATCGGGCCGCTCAAGGTCACCTCCGAGGGGTCGATCGGCTCGAACCTGCGCCGGGTCGAGGCGGTCACGGGCTTCGGCCCGATCGACCGCCTGCGCGACGAGGAGGCGCTGGTGGCGCGGGCGGCGGAGGCGCTGGGCACGACGCCCGACGACCTGCCGCTGGCCGCCGAGCGCATGCGGGGCGAGTTCAAGGCGCTGCGCGACGAGATCCAGGAGCTGCGCCGTGCGGTGGCCGGCAACCGCGCCGGCGAGCTGGCGGCGGCGGCGGTCGACGGCGTCGTCGTGGCCCGGGAGGACGGGACGACCCGCGACGAGGTGCGCGAGCTGGCGCTTGCGGTGCGCCAGCAGCCCGGCATCCGCGCGGTTGTCATCGGGGGCGAGCCGGACGGCGGCGGCGTGGCGCTGGTGGCGGCCGTCACCCGCGACAGCGGGCTCGAGGCCCGCACGCTCATCGCCGAGGCGGCACGCACCGTGGGCGGCGGGGGCGGAGGGAAGAACCCCGAACTGGCCGTGGCGGGCGGGCGGGACGCTTCCCGGCTCGACGAGGCCCTCGCCCAGGCCCGCGCCGCAGCCGGCATCGGTTGAGCAGGGCCCTCGCCCTCGACCTCGGCAGCCGCCGGGTCGGCGTCGCCGTGTCGGACGGTGCCGGGCGGGTAGCGACGCCGTACGACACCATCACCCGCTCGGGCAGCCGTGTGCGGGACCATGAACGGGTGGCGACGCTCGTGACCGAGGTCGGCGCGGAGGTGGTCGTGGTCGGGCTGCCCTTGTCGCTCGACGGCACCCGGGGCCCGGCGGCCGACGCCGCCATCGCGGAGGTCGAAGAGCTGCGGGAGACCCTCACGGTCGACGTGGTCACATGGGACGAGCGCCTGTCGACCGTCCAGGCCGAGCGCAGTCTGCGGGAGATGGGGGTGCCCGGCAGGCGAAGGAGCCAAGTCGTGGACCGCCTCGCTGCTACGGTGATCCTGCAGTCGTGGCTAGATGCTGGAGGGCCACGTCGGTGACCGCGCCGAACTGCACCGTGCCGAACTGCACCTGAGCCGCCGCATGCCTTCTGCCGACCAGAACGAAAACTCACGCCGTCGTCGACGCGTGTCCAAGCAGGGTGCCGACGCCGCCGAGGGCTTCGACGACTTCTGGACCCGCGAGAGCCAGGGTGGCGGCCGCGGTCGCCGCAAGGCTGACATCAGCGACCTCGCCGACCTGGCGCCCCCGAGTGGAGCACCGCCCCGCCCGGCGGCGCCGCCGCCGGCGCGGCGGGCGCCCGAGCCGGCGCCCCGACCGCCCGCGACGGGTGCGCGCCGCCCGCCGGAGCGTTCATCACGGTCGAGCGGCGGCCGTCCCCCGGGCAGCGCCGATCCGCGCCGCGGCGCCCCGCCGCCCGCCGGGCCGCCCGCGCTGCCGCCCGTGGGCGGGCTGTCGACCCCGCCAGGCCACCAGGGACGCCGGGCGCGGCCCGACCGTGGCGCGCCGCCGCCCGCGGTCCCGCCGCGGCGCGGCCGTTCCGGGGCGCGCCCGGCGGGCGGGCAGCCGGCTGCCGGCGGCTATCCGGGCCGGCCGGGCGCCGCGCCCCGCCCCGATTGGCCCACCGCCCCGGCGGGTCAGGGCGGCGCGATGGGTGGGTCGTACGACCGCCGCGGCCGCGGCGGGGCGCCACAGCCCCCGCCGGGCGGCCGCTACCCGACCCGCAGCGGTGCCGCGGTCGCCGCAGACGCCGAGGCAGAGGCCTGGGCGACCGGGCGCTCGACCGGCTACGCCCCGCCGCCCTGGGCCCAGCGTGAGCCAGACCTGGGGCCCGACGCCGACCCGGCGGCCGGCTACCCGATGACCTCCCGCCACGTCGCCTGGGCCGGCGAGCAGGCCGACATGGGCGACGACTTCGGCGACGACGTCTACTACGACGAGGACGAGGGCGGCGACGCCGACCTGCCCCGGCGCCGGGGCTGCCGCGCCGCCCTGGTCGTGCTGCTGGTGATGGTGCTCGCCGCCGGCGCCGCCGGCTGGTTCGCCTGGGCCTGGCTCCAGGACCAGATCGACCCGCCCGGCGAGCCGGGTGCGGTGGTGCTGGTCAACATCCCCGAGGGCACGAGCACGGCCGGCATCGGTCGCGTCCTCGAGGACGCCGGCGTCATCGAGAACGCGACGGTGTGGAACTGGTACACGAAGGTCCACGACGTCGGCACCTTCCAGGCGGGCAGCTACCAGATGCACCGGAACTCGTCGATCGACGAGGCCGTCGACGAGCTGGGCGCGGAGCCGCTGCCGCCCGACTCCCGGATGGTCACGGTGCCCGAGGGCTTCACGCTCAGCGAGACCCTCGCCCGCCTCGCGGACCCGACCAAGGGGGTGCCCGGCTTCACGCCCGACGCCCTCCAGGCGGCGCTCGCGGCGCCGACGTCGCGCTCGGCGTACCTGCCGGCCGACGCGCCGTCGCTCGAGGGCACGCTGTTCCCCGACTCGTACGCGGTCGAGGACGGCGAGGACCCGGCGGCGGTGCTCCAGAAGATGGTCTCCCACTTCGACGAGATCATGGGTGAGCTGGACGCCAACAACCGCGCCGCGCAGCTGGGCTACACCCCCTACCAGACCCTGATCGTCGCCTCGCTGGTCGAGAGGGAGGCCCGGGTCCCCGAGGACCGCGCCAAGGTCGCCCGGGTGATCTACAACCGGTTGGCGGCCGGCACGCCGCTCGGCATCGACGCCGCCCTCTGCTACGAGCAGGCCGAGACGCCCTGCTCCCTGACCGAGTCGGAGCTCGCCGCGGCGACGCCCTACAACACCCGGGTGCAGGTCGGCCTGCCGCCGACGCCGATCGCGTCGCCGGGCCGGGCGAGCATCGAGGCGGCGCTGGCCCCGGCGGAGGGCGACTGGCTCTACTACGTGCTGGCCGGCGAGGACGGTCATCATGCATTCACGGCGTCCGCCACCGAGTTCCAGCGGCTGAAGGCCCAGTGCGCGGAGATGGGCCTGGGGTGCGACTGACGCCCCGGCCGGGTGCGCCGGGGTGATCACCGGGGCGACCCGTCTGGCCGCCGTCATCGGGCAGCCGGTGCGCCACTCGCTGTCCCCGACCATCCTCAACGCCGCGTTCGCCGCGTCCGGCGCCGACTGGGCGTTCGTGGCGCTGGAGGTGCCCGAGGGCCGCGGGGCCGAGGCGGTGGCGGCCATGCGGACGCTGGGTCTCGGCGGCCTGTCGGTGACGATGCCGCACAAGGCCGCGGCCCGGGCCGCGGTCGACGAGGCCACGCCGGCCGCCGCCGCGCTCGACGCGGTCAACTGCGTGTTCCGCCGCGACGACCGCCTGGTCGGCGACAACACCGACGGGCCCGGCTTCCTCGACGCGCTGCGGCTCGACGAGGGCGTCGAGGTCGCGGGCCGCCGTTGCGTCCTCGTCGGGGCGGGCGGGGCGGGGCGGGCCGTCGCCCGGGCGCTGGCGGACGCGGGCGTGGCGGAGGTCGTGGTGGTCAACCGGTCGCCGGGGCCCGCAGCTCGGGCCGCCGCCCTGGCCGGCCCGGTCGGCCGGGTCGGGACGGGGCACGACGTGGCCGCCGCCGACCTGATCGTGAACGCCACGTCGTTGGGCATGGGCCTCGGCGGTCGGGCCGAGCCGCTGCCGGTCGACCCCGAGCATCTGGGGCCGGGCCAGGTGGTGGTCGACGTCGTGTACCACCCGGCGGTGACGCCGCTCCTGGCGGCCGCCCGCGACCGGGGCGCACGCCCGGTGGGGGGCCTGGGCATGCTCGTCCACCAGGCCGGCCACGCGTTCACCCGCTGGACGGGCCTCGATCCGCCCCTGGCGGCGATGGCGGCCGCGGCACGCGACGAGCTGGCCCGCCGCGGGTCCGGGTCGAGAAAACGCACGTCGCAACCTACGCGCGCGCTCCGCAAGCCATTCGTCACATACCCTTGGGGACTGGCAGTGCACCCGATGCTGGGCGCGCGGGGAGCGCGCGGCCTAGGCTGCTCGGAGGCGCTGGGGAAAGTTGGCGGGCCCGATCACACATCGGAGGTACAGCGTTGGCGCTGCAAGGGACACTCGACACCTTCTCTCTGCCGGACGTCCTGCGGCTGCTGGCGGCCACGTCCAAGAGCGGGCGACTGCGGATCGACGGCGATCGCGGGCAGGGCAGCGTATGGCTGCACGACGGCGCGGTGGTCGACGCCGCCGCCGACCGGGCGATGGACGGCACGCCGTCCGAGGAGGTGATGTTCGAGCTGCTGCGCTTCGAGACCGGCTCGTTCGCCTTCGACGCCGACGATCGGGCGGTCGACAGCTCCTCGCCCCAGGACGTCGAGGACCTCCTGCGCAAGGCCAGCTCGCTGCTCAGCGAGTGGAGCGAGCTCGAGGCCGTCGTGCCCTCGCTCGCCCACCAGGTCACCCTGGCGACCGACCTGTCGAGCGACGAGGTCACCATCGACGCCGACCGGTGGCGCTCGGTCGTCGCCGTCGCCTCCGGGCGCACCGTCGGCGAACTCGCCAGCACGCTCGGGCTCACCGAGCTCGGCGTGTCCCGGACCGTGCGCGACCTGGTCGAGCTGGGCGTGGCCGACATCGATGCGCCGGGCGCCATCCCAGACCCGCCGCGGCTCGCCGAGACCGAGCTGCCCCGGCGGGCGCCGGCGCCCGATCGCGGCACCGGCGAGATCCGGATCCCCGGGCCCGACCTCACCGGCGAGGTTCTGGCGCCGGTCGTGCCCGAGCCGGTCGAGGGCCAGCGGGCCGGCTGGCTGTCCGCCGACAAGACGAGCGAGACCCCGGTCGTCGGCGCGGACCCGCTGCCGTCGACCAACGGCGCTGCCGGACCCGTCCGGGCCGCGCACGACGAGCCGGCGCACCTGGCCTCCGAGCCGCCGCCCGGCATGGCGCCCCCCCTGCGCCGCCGCAACCCCGACGTCGCCCCGACGGCGAACGGCGGGGGCCACACGGCCGACGCCCCGGCGACGCCGACCCTGCGCACCAACGATGCCGGCCGCCCCGCCGGCGACCGCCGGCCGGCTGGCCGCGACAAGCGCACATCGCCCGCGGTCGACACCGGCCGCTCGCCGGTCGTGGGCGGCGAGAACGGCCACGTCCCGCCGGCCAGCCCGGTCCCGCCCGCGGGACCGCTCGGCTCCCGGCCGTCGCTGCCCGGCCGCGGCCGGACCGGCGAGGCCAGCGGCGCCACGGCCACCGGCCCCGCGAGCACCGGTCCGGCCCGCCGGCGCGATCCCGGGGCACCGCCCCGGCGGCCGGCCAACCCCGGCCCGTCCCTCGGCGGCGACCGCTCGCCGTTCGACGGCGGCCTGCTCGGCCCGTCGCCCCTGTCCGACACGGGTCAGATCCGGCCGGTCCCGCCGTCGTCGCTGCCGCCCGACCTGCACTGGGCCGCCGACGACGTCACCAACACAGGCCCGGTCTCGTCGCCGTTCAGCGGGCTGACCAGCCTCGGGCCGCCGCCCCGGCCGCCGTCCGAGAGCAGCGAGGTGGCCCCGCACGTGGCCGCCATGAGCCCCGAGGCCCGCGCCGCGGTCCAGAACACTGTCGGCAACGCCGGCGGCGGCGTCCCCGGGCGGGGTGCGGCCCAGGGCGAGGACATCGCCCAGCGCAGCCGCCTCATCAGCTTCCTGTCGACGGTCCGCTGACCGAGTCGCCGGCGCTACTGGTCACCGGCGGCTCGGGATACCTGGGTCGGGCGGTGGCCCGGTGCGCCGCGGCCGCGGGCTGGCAGGTAACCGCCGCCGGCCACCGCCGGGGGTCACCCCGGCTGGACGTGCGCGACCCCCACGCGGTCGCGGCGCTGCTGCGCGCGCTGCGCCCGGCCGCCGTGGTCCACACTGCCTACGTGCAGACCGGACCCGACGCCTGGGACGTGACCGCCGGGGGCAGCGCCGTGGTGGCGGCCGCCTCGGCCGCGGTCGGCGCCCGCCTCGTCCACCTGTCGACCGACGTCGTGTTCGACGGCCGGGCCGGCCGGCCCTACCGCGAGGACGACCCGCCCGCACCGCTGTCGGACTACGGGAGGGCCAAGGCCGAGGCCGAGCGCCAGGTGGCGGCGGCCGATCCCGGGGCGGTGATCGTGCGGACCTCGCTGATCTACAGCGGGCCCGGCGGCCCACCCGGCCACCAGGAACGGGCGGCCGTGGACCCCGACGCCACGTTCTACGTCGACGAGTTGCGGTGCCCGGTGCAGGTCGACGACCTGGCGGGCGCGCTTGTCGAGCTGTGCGACCACCCCGCGTCCGGCCCGCTGCACGTCGCCGGCGCCGACGCCGTGTCCCGGGCCGCCTTCGCCGAGCTGGTGCGCGGCGGCCCGGTCCGCCAGGCGCCGGCGCCTCCGGGCCGGCCCCTCGACTGCCGGCTCGACTCGTCGCGGGCCGCCGCCCTGCTCCGCACGCCGCTCCGCGGCATCCGCGCGGTCTACGCCCCCGCCCGCCGGTGAGGGACGTGATCTTCGTCGCCGGCGCGGCGCTCGTCGGCGGGCTGGTGGTCGGCCCGGTGCTCAACCACGCCATCACCTGGTGGATCGGCTGGCGGGTGGTGGTGCCGCCGTTACTCGGGCGGGTGCCCCCGTCCCGGGCGCTGGGCCACGCCCGCACCCGGTGCGCCCATTGCGACGCCGCCCTCGCCCCCGCCGGCCTACCGGCCCGGCCCTCGACCCCGCTGCGCTGGCACTGCCCCGCGTGCCGCACGCGGCTGCCCGGCTGGCTCGGTGCGGTCGAGGTGCTCACCGCCGCGCTGTTCGCGCTGGCGGCGGCCGCGATCGGGGCCCGCTGGGAGCTGCTGCCGGCGCTGGCGTTCGTCGCGGGCATGGTGGCGGCGTCGGCCGTCGACCTGGCCGTCATGCGCCTCCCCACCCGGTTCGTGTGGGGCACCGGGGGCGCCGTCCTCGCCGGGCTGGTCCTCGTCTCGATCGTCGACGGCCCGTTCCGGCGGATGGAGGGCGCTCTCGTCGGCGCGGCGCTGCTCGGCGGGCTGTTCCTCGTCCTCCACCTGATCTCGCCCCGGATGCTGGGCTTCGGCGACGTCCGGCTGGCGACGGTGGTCGGCATGACCGCCGGGTGGTTCGGCTGGCGCGCGGACCTGCCGATCCTCTCTTCGTTCCAGGCGACGCTGAACGCCGGGCTGCTGGCGGGGCTCATCGGTGCCGCGGCCGGACTGGTGCTGCTGGCGGTGCGCGGCCGCGACAAGCCCTTCCCGTTCGGCCCCGCCATCGCGGCTGGCGGGCTGGTGGTGGTGCTGGCCACGGCGTGACCGGCGCCCAATCCGGTTCCGGCCACCCCGGGTGGTGCCGGTATCGTCACGGGCGTGCTCCGGTTCCTCACCGCCGGCGAGTCCCACGGCCAGGCCCTCGTCGTCATCGTCGAGGGCCTGCCCGCGGGCCTGCCGGTCACCGTCGAGGAGATCCAGCGACGAGCTGGCCCGGCGGCGCCTCGGCTACGGCCGGGGCCCGCGCATGCGCTTCGAGCAGGACGAGGTCACGCTCGTCGGCGGCGTCCGCCACGGCCGCACGCTCGGGTCGCCGGTCGCCATCGAGATCGGCAACACCGAGTGGACCCGGTCCGACCAGTGGCACGAGGAGATGTCGCCGGCGCCGGGCGCGCACGGCAGGCGCCGCTGACCCAGCCCCGGCCCGGCCACGCCGACCTGGCCGGGCATGCAGAAGTACGGCTTCGACGACGCCCGCGACGTGCTCGAGCGGGCCTCGGCCCGCGAGACCGCGGCCCGGGTGGCCGCGGGCGCGCTGGCCAAGGCCCTGCTCGCGGCACCTCGGCGTGCAGGTCATCTCCCACGTGGTGCAGATGGGCGCGGCCCGCTCGACCGCCGCCGAGCGCCCGAGCCCGCCGACCTCGAGCGCGTCGACGCCTCGGCGGTCCGCTGCTTCGACCCGGCGGCCGAGGCGGCGATGATCGAGGAGATCAAGGCGGCGGCCAAGGACGGCGACTCGCCTCGGCGGGCGTCGTCGAGGTCCTCGCCTACGGCGTCCCGGTCGGCCTCGGCAGCCACGTCCACTGGGACCGCAAGCTCGACGGCCTCCTGGCCCAGGCGCTCATGAGCATCCAGGCCGTCAAGGGCGTCGAGATCGGCGACGGCTTCGAGGTCGCCGGCCGGCCGGGGAGCGCAGGCCCACGACCCGATCGCCTGGGACGCCGAGGCCGCGGTCGTACCGGCGCCTGACCAGCCTGGCCGGCGGCATCGAGGGCGGCATGTCCACCGGCGAGCTGCTCGTCGTGCCGGGCCGCGATGAAGCCGCTGGCCACGCTCAACCGCCCGGTGCTCACGACCGTCGACGTCGTCACCAAGGAGGAGACGGTCACCTTCAAGGAGCGCACCGACGTCACCGCGGTGCCGGCCATGGGCGTGGTGGCCGAGACGATGGTCGCGCTGGTGCTGGCCGACGAGGCGCTGCGCAAGTTCGGCGGCGACTCGCTCGCCGAGCTGGTCGCGCAACGCCGACGGCCTACGACGCGGCCGACGCTGCCGCGATGGGTGAGCCGGGGGCGTGCGGGCCGCCACCGTCGTGCTCGTCGGGATGATGGGCGCCGGGCAAGACCGACGGTCGGGCGCCGGCTGGCCGAGCGAGCTCGGCCGGCCGTTCGTCGACGCGACGAGCATGGTCGAGGCGCGCGACGGGGCGCACCGTGCGCGAGATCTGTTCGGCCGACGGGCGAGGCCGCGTTCCGGCGCGGTGGAGACCGAGGTGCTCGGCCGACGCTCGTCGGCCGCGCCGACGCCGGCTGGTCATCGCCGCCGGCGGGGGCGCGGTCGCTCCGAGCCGGCCAACCGCGAGCTGCTGCGCGGCGACGCCTGCGTGGTGTGGCTGCGGGCCGTCGCCGCCGGTGCTGGTCGGCGCGGGCCGACGGCGACCACCGGCCCGCTGCTCGACGACGACCCGCCGGCGTGCTCGCACGCCTGGCCGCCGAGCGCGGCGCCGCTCTACCGAGAGGTCGCCGACGTGGTCGTCGACGTCGACGAGTCCACGTCGGCGACGACGAGCCCGAGCGGCGCTGGCCCGTCGCATCGCCGCGCTGGTGTCCGAGGCGGTCGCGCCGTGACGGACGCGGGCGGCGATCGTCGTCGAGGTCCCGTGCGCCGGGCGGCCGCCTACGACGGTCGCTCGTCGGCGCCGGGGCCCGGCGCCGTGCTGGCCGACGTGCTCGCCGCCCCGGGCCCGGCGGGTCGCGGTCGTCACCCAGGCCGGCGATCGCCGTCGACGTCGACCCGGGCGTCGAGCACCGGGTCGTTCCTCGATCGGCGACGGCGAGGAGGCCAAGTCGCTGGCCACGGTCGAGGAGCTGTGCCGCGCCTTCGCCGCGCTGGGGCCTGACCCGGGCCGACTGCGTCGTCGCCGTCGGGCGGCGGCCTCGTCACCGACGTCGGCCGGCTTCGCGGCCGCCGTCTACCACCGGGGCGTCGCCGGTCGTGCACGTGCCGACGACGCTGCTCGGCCAGATCGACGCCGCCATCGGCGGCAAGACGGGCGTCAACCTGCCCGAGGGCAAGAACCTGGTCGGCGCGTTCTGGCAGCCGGCCGCGGTGCTGTGCGACACCGAGGTCCTCGCCACGCTGCCGCCGCGGGAGTGCCGCAGCGGCCTGGGCGAGATGGCCAAGTACCACTTCCTCGACCGGCGACGACCTGCTGGCGCTGCCGCTCGACGAGCGGGTCGCCGCGTGCGTGCGCATCAAGGCCGACGGTGGTGGCGGCCGACGAGCGCGAGGAGCGGCGCGCCGGGCGCGCCACGCTCAACTACGGCCACACCCTCGCCCACGCCCTCGAGATCGCCGGCGCGCTACGACCTGCGCCACGGCGAGGCCGTGGCCATCGGCCTGGTCTACGCCGCCGAGCTGGCCCGGCGGCTGGGTCGCATCGACGACGCCCGGGTCGCCGAGCACCGCGCGGGTCGTGGCCGCCTACGGCCTGCCGCCGACGCTGCCGGCCGGCGCTCGACCCCGACGCGCTCGTGCGCGCTGATGGCCCGCGACAAGAAGGCGCTCGACGGCGCTCACGTTCGTGCTCGACGGACCCGACGGCGTCGAGGTGGTCGCCGGGGTCCCGAGGTCGGCCGACGGCGCTCGCGGCGCTGGCCGGTCATGGCGACCGGCGGCGCGGGCGTGAGCCGGTCGCCCGATCGTGCTGCTGCTCCACGGGCCCAACCTGAACCTGCTGGGCGAGCCGCGAGCCCGAGATCTACGGCACCGCGACGCTCGCCGACCACGTCGACGCCGCCCGGGCCGCGGCGCAGGCCGCCGGGCTCGACCTCGAGCACCTCCAGTCCAACCACGAGGGCGACCTGGTCGACGCCGTCCACGGCGGCCCGGGGCCGGTGCGCGGCCATCGTCATCAACCCCGGGCGCGTTCACCCACTACGCCTGGGCGCTCCACGACGCGCTGGCCGCCTTCGACGGGCCGGTCGTCGAGCTGCACCTGTCGAACCCCCAGCGCCGCGAGGCCGTGGCGCCACACCTCGGTGGTCGCCCCGGTGGCCACCGGGACCATCGTCGGGTTCGGCGGCGACGGCTACCGGCTGGCGGTCGAGGCGGTCGCCGGCGCTCCTGGGCACCGCCTGAGCCTGGACCGGTGGACCTCGACCTCGCGGCGCTGCCGCCGATGGACGTCGGCCGGGCGCCTCGACCGGTTGCGGGCACGGCCTCGACGGCGCCGGCTGCGACGCCCTGCTCGTCACCGAGCCTGACCAACATCCGCTACCTCACCGGCTTCACCGGGTCGGCCGGCCTGCTGCTGGTGGCGCCCGGACGAGCTCGCTGTTCGTCACCGACGGCCGCTACCGCGACCAGGCGGCCGACGAGCTGGCGGCCGCCGGGGTCGGCGGCCGGCATCGAGATCGGCCGCAGCGACGAGCAGCGCGACCTGCTGGCGGCCGCGGCCGGCTCGGCCGGCGCCGCGCTGGGCCTGGAGGCCGAGCACGTGACCTGGGCCGCAGCAGCGGCGCTACGCGGACGAGTGGTTCGCCGGCGCCGAGCTGGTGCCGACCGACGGCCTGGTCGAGGAGCTGCGGCTGGTCAAGGACGCCGGCGAGGTGGCCCGCATCGAGGCCGCCGTGCGCCATCGCCGACGCCGGCCCTGGCCGGCGGTCCGCCCCCGGCTCGCCGAGGGCCCGACCGAGGCCGAGTTCGCCCTCGAGCTCGACGCCGAGATGCGCCAGCCTGGGCGCGGAGGGGCCGTCGCTTCGAGACCATCGTCGCCGCCGGGCCCAACGGCGCCAAGCCCCACCACCGGCCCGGCCGAGCCGCCGCATCGCCGAGGGCGACCTGGTGGTGATCGACTTCGGGGCGCTCGTCGACGGCTACCGCTCCGACATGACCCGGACGGTCGCTGGTCGGCGAGCCCGACGACACCCAGCGGCGGCATGCTCGAGGTCGTGGCCGCGGCCCAGGCCGCCGGCGTGGCCGCGGTGCGCGGCCGGGGTCGAGCGCCAGGCGGTCGACGAGGCCTGCCGGGCGATCATCGCCGGACGCCGGCTGGGCCGACGCCTTCACCCACGGCACCGGCCACGGCGTCGGCCTCGACATCCACGAGGCGCCCGTGGGTCGACGGTCCGACTCGGTGATACGCTCGCCGTCGGCCACGTGGTCACCGTCGAGCCCGGCGTCTACCTCCCCGAGCACGGCGGCGTCCGCATCGAGGACACCGTCGTCGTCACCGCCGACGGGTGCCGCCCGCTGACGCAGGCGCCGAAGGACCCTCCCCTAGCCGCCCGATCCCGCGCCAGGAGCCGAGCCGATGCCCGCGATCACCACCAACGACCTGAAGAACGGCATGACCCTCGACTGCTCGACGACGGCCTGTTCCAGGTCGTCGACTTCCAGCACGTCAAGCCGGGCAAGGGCGGCGCGTTCGTGCGCACCACGCTGCAAGAACGTGCGCACCGGGGCGCGTGCTCGACCGCACCTTCCGCGCCGGCGAGAAGGTCGAGCAGGCCATGATCGACAAGCGCGAGATGCAGTTCCTCTACCGCGACGGCGACGACTACGTGTTCATGGACAACGCGACCTACGAGCAGCTCAACGTGGCGCCGACGACGCTGGGCGACGCCGCCAACTACCTGGTCGAGCGGCTCGACGCCGTGCTGCAGATCTACGGGGACGAGATCGTCGGCGTCGACCTGCCCGCCGCGGTCGAGCTGACCATCGACCGAGACCGAGCCGGGCATCCAGGGCGACCGGGTGTCGGGCGCCCGCAAGCCGGCCACGCTCGAGACCGGCCTCGTCGTGCAGGTGCCGCTGTTCGTCAACCCGGGCGACCGGGTCAAGGTCGACACCCGCACCGGCGAGTACCTCACCCGGGCCTGAGAACGGGTCGTGGCCGAGCTGGAGCCCACCGAGACCGGCAGCCGGCGCGAGGCCCGCGAGCGGGCCCTGGAGCTGCTGTACGAGGCCGAGTCGAAGGGCACCGACGGCGGCGACGGTCCTGGCCGAGCTGCCCGTGGCGCCCGACCCGCTGGCGGTCGAGCTGGTCGAGGGCGTCGACGCCCACCGCGACCGCATCGACGAGATCGTCGGCCGGCTGGTCGCGCCCGCGACTGGTCGCTGGACCGGCATGCCGTCCGTCGACCGGGCCCTGCTGCGGATCGGCGCCTACGAGCTGCTGGCGGCGCCCGACGTCGCCCGCCGCTGGTGCTCAACGAGAGCGTGGAGCTGGCCAAGCCGCTTCGGCACCGACGACTCGCGCCCGGTTCGTCAACGGCGTGCTGGCGGCCGTCGCCGCCGAGGTGCGCCCGGCGGCCGCGGGGTCCTAGCCACGGCTTCGCGGCCAGCGTTCCCCCTGCCCGACCCGCCGCTGGCCGACCCGGGGGCCGGGATCGCCCTGCGGCCCTGGCGCCCCACGCCGGCCGACGCCGCCGCCTTGGCGGCGGCCTGGGAGGCGGCCGGCCGCCGGTCCGGGGAATCGCCGGACGCGTGGATCGCCGGGGACGCCGCCCGCCGGTCCGCGGGCCTGGCGCTCGACCTGGTGGTGGCGGTGGACGACGCGGCCGTCGGCGAGGTCGGCCTGCGCAACCTCGACGCCGACCGGCGCCGGGCCGAGATGGGCTGGTGGATCGCCCCGGCGCACCGGGGCCGGGGCCTGGCCATCGCCGCCGTGCGGCTGCTGGCCGGCTGGGCCCTCGGCCCGCCGTGCGGCCTGGTCCAGGTGTGGGCCCGGATCGAGGCCGGCAACGCCGCGTCCGCCCGGGTGGCCGCCGGCGCGGGCTTCCGGCGGCTGGGCCGCAGCGCGTCCGGCCACGACGTCTGGGCAGCCACCACTTCCGCCGCCGGAGCCGATACGCTGCCGTCCTGACCGTGAAGCGGGTCCCGTGAGGCCCGCACGGACAGAGAGATGGGCAGGTCCGCGTAGTGGCTGAACGCGAACGTCGGCAGCACGCCCCCGTTCGGGGGCGTTTTCGTTGCCCGGACCCAGGTGATCGACGCCGACGACGTCCGGCGGGCGATCTGGCGCATGGCCCACGAGATCATCGAGCGCAACCACGGCCTCGACGACGTGGTGCTGATCGGCCTGCAGACCGGCGGGATCGCCGCTCGCCGGCGCGCTGGCCGAGGCCCTGGCCGAGATCGACCGAGGGCGCCGGCGCCGCCGTGCGGCACGCCTCGACGTCGCCTTCTACCGCGACGACATCGGCCTGCGGCCGGTGCTGCCCGAGGCGGTCACCGACATCCCGGTCGACCTCGACCGGCACAGGTCGTGGTGCTGGTCGACGACGTGCTGTTCACCGGGCGCACCATCCGGGCCGCGCTCGACGCCCTGCACACGACTACGGCCGGCCCCGGGCGGTGCAGCTGGCGGTGATGGTCGACCGGGGCCACCGCGAGCTGCCGATCCGGCCCGACTACGTGGGCAAGAACCTGCCGACCCGCCGCGACGAGGTGGTCGACGTCACCGACTCGACGGGCGTCGAGCTCGGGCGAGATGGTCAAGTGACGGCCACCGATGAGGCACCTGCTCGCGATCGACGACCTCTGGCCGCCGACGGCATCGAGCGAGCTGCTGACCCTCACCGACACCTTCGTCGAGGTCAGCGCGCGGCCGATCCCGAAGGTGCCGGCGCTGCGGGGCAGACGGTCGTCTCGCTGTTCTACGAGGACTCCACCCGCACCCGGCTGTCAGCTTCGAGACGGCGGCCAAGCGGCTCTCGGCCGACACCATGAACTTCTCAGCGTCGGCACCTCGTCGGTGAACAAGGGCGAGTCGCTGCGCGACACGGTCGAGACGATCGAGGCGATGGGCGTCGACGCCATCGTCGTGCGCCACGCGCTCGGCCGGGCGTGCCCTGGCAGATCGCCCGGTGGGTCGACGGCCAGCGGTCATCAACGCCGGCGACGGCTGGCACGAGCACCCCACCCAGGCGCTGCTCGACTGCTACACGATCCGCCAGCACCTGGGCGGCGCTCGACGGCCGCCACATCGCCATCGTCGGCGACATCAAGCACAGCCGGGTCGCCCGCTCCGACGTCTGGCGCCTTCACCGCGCTCGGCGCCGAGGTCACGCTGGTGGCGCCCGCCCACGCTGCTGCCGCCCACGCCTCGAGGGCTGGCCGGTCGAGGTGAGCCACGACCTCGACGCGGTGCTGCCCACGGTCGACGTCGGTCTACCTGCTGCGGATGCAGCAGGAGCGCATGACCGAGGCGCTGGTCCCGTCGCTGCGGGAGTACACCGCCGCGCTTCGGGCTCACCCGCCGGCGGGTCGACCTGCTGCGCCGAGCAGGCGCTCGTGATGCACCCCGGCCCGATGAACCGGGGCGTCGAGATCGCCGCCGAGGTCGCCGACCTGCCCCGCTCGGTCGATCGTCGACCAGGTGCGCAACGGCGTCGCCGTGCGCATGGCGGTGCTGTTCCGGCTGCTCGGCTCCGGCGCGCGACCCGCCAAGCCGGAGGACCGATGACGAGTCGCCTGCGTCATCCGGGGCGGCACGGTGGTCGACGCCACCGGCGAGCGCCGGGCCGACGTGCTCGTGGACGGACGGCCGCATCGCCGCGGTCGG
Source organism: uncultured Acidimicrobiales bacterium (assembly GCA_963739835.1). Taxonomy (GTDB): domain Bacteria; phylum Actinomycetota; class Acidimicrobiia; order Acidimicrobiales; family VFJN01; genus ZC4RG19. The sequence continues at coordinate 21,345 of CAVUBW010000010.1, read as the reverse complement.
CCCGAGGCCGAGGCCGCCGACCTGCGGGCCGACCGCGACCTCGACGCCGGCGGCTGCGTCGTCGCCCCCGGCCTGGTCGACCTCCACACCCACCTGCGCCAGCCCGGCCGGGAGGAGGCCGAGACGGTCGAGACCGGGGCCCGGGCCGCGGCGCTCGGCGGCTACACCGCGCGTGCGTGGCCATGCCCAACACCGAGCCGGCCATCGACTCGCGCCGGCGTGGTCCGCGAGGTGCTCGACCTCGGCCGCGCGGCGCTGTGCGACGTCGCACCTCGGCGGCGCCATCACCGTCGGCCGGGCGGGCGAGCGGCTCGCGCCGATGGCCGAGATGGCCGCGCTCGGCGTGCGGCTCTTCACCGACGACGGCAGCGGCGTGCAGGACGACCGGCTCATGCGCCGGGCGCTCGAGTACGCCAGGGGCCTCGGCGTCACGCTGGCCCAGCACTGCGAGGTCGAGGCCCTGGCCGAGGGCGGCCACATGCACGAGGGCGAGTGGTCGAGCCGCCTCGGGCATCCCCGGCAGCCCGGCCGAGGCCGAGGAGCTCATGGTGCATGCGCGACATCGCCCTGGCCCGCCTCACCGGCGCGCCGGTCCACTTCCAGCACCTGTCGACCGCCGGGTCGGTCGACGCTGGTCCGCCGCGGCCAAGGCCGAGGGCCTGCCGGTCACCGCCGAGGCCACGCCCCACCACTTCACGCTCACCGACGCCGAGGCTGCGCCGGCTACGACCCGGTGTTCAAGGTGAACCCGCCGCTGCGCACCGACGCCGACGTCGCCGCCGTGCGGGCCGGCCTGGCCGACGGCACCATCGACGCCATCGCCACCGACCACGCGCCCCACACCCCGGAGGCCAAGGAGCTGCCGTTCGACCAGGCGCCCGCCGGGGATGCTCGGGCTGGAGACCGCGCTGGCCCTGGCGCTCACCGAGCTCGACCTGCCGGCGTCGAGCAGGTGCTCGCGCTGCATGTCGTGGCGCCCGGCGGCGATCGCCGGGCGTCGGCGACGACCACGGCGGCCCGGTCGCGGAGGGCCGGCCGGCCAACCTCTGCGTGATCGACCCCGACCGCCGACCTGGACCGTCGACCCCGGCGCGCTCGCCAGCCGCAGCCGCAACACGCCCTACGCCGGGCGGCCCTGCGCGGCCGGGTCCGCCACACGGTCCTGGCGGGCGAACCGGTCGTCGTCGACGGCGAGGCCCAGCGATGAGCATCCGCACGTTGTCCGGAACGGTCGCCATGCGACCGTTCGGGACGACGATGCACTGCCGCAGACGCAGTCGGAGCGCGCATGACCGTCGCGAGGCGCTGCTGGTCCTGGCCGACGGCACCGCCTTCGAGGGCGAGGCCATCGGCGCCGAGCCCGCCGGGCGGCGTCGCCACCGGCGAGGTCGTGTTCAACACGGTGCTGTCCGGCTACCAGGAGGTCATCACCGACCCGTCCTACGCCGGCCAGATCATCACCTTCACCTACCCGCACATCGGCAACTACGGCGTGAACGCCGACGACGACGAGAGCCGCCGGCCGTTCTGCCGGGGCGTGATCGTCCGCGACCTGGCCCGGCGCCGCAGCAACTGGCGCGCCGACGGCGACCTCGACGCGCTTCCTGCGCCGCCACGGCGTGCCCGGCATCGCCGGCGTCGACACCCGGCGCCTCACCCGCCACATCCGCGACGCCGGGCGCCATGCCCGGCGCGTTCGGCACGGCCGACGAGGCCACGCTCAAGGCGGCGGCCGCCGCCGAGCCCGGCACCGACGGCATCGACCTGGTCGCCGACGGTCACCTGCGCCGAGCCCTACACGGTGCGGCGAGCGGCGCCCGCGCCGGGTCGTGGCCTACGACTTCGGCATCAAGACGCACGATCCTGCGCCACCTCGGCCGGCATCGCCACCGTCGAGGTCGTGCCCGCCGTCGACCGCCGGCGGCCGAGGTGCTGGCCCGCGAGCCCGACGGCGTGTTCCTGTCCAACGGCCCCGGCGACCCGGCGGCGGTCGCCGCTACGCCGTCGAGCACGATCGCGCGGCCTGCTCGGCGAGGTGCCGGTCTTCGGCATCTGCCTCGGCCACCAGCTGCTGGCCACCGCGCTCGGCGGCGAGACCTACAAGCTGCCCGTTCGGCCACCACGGCGGCAACCACCCGGTGCGCCGACCTCGCGACCGGCGCAGGTCGAGATCACCAGCCAGAACCACAACTTCGCGGTCGACCGACGGACTCGCTCGGCGGCCGGCGTCGAGGTCACCCACGTCAACCTCAACGACGGCGTCGATCGAGGGCCTGCGCGTGCCGCGACGTGCCCGCCTTCAGCGTGCAGTACCACCCCGAGGCCGGCCCGGGCCCGCACGACGCCGCGCTACCTGTTCGACGACTTCGCCGACCTGATGGACGGAGCGCCGAGGGCGCTGATGCCGCGGCGCGACGACATCGAGTCGATCCTGCTGATCGGCTCCGGCCCGATCGTCATCGGCCAGGCGTGCGAGTTCGACTACTCGGGCACCCAGGCCTGCCGGGTGCTGCGGGAGGAGGGCTACCGGGTCATCCTGGCCAACTCGAACCCGGCCACGATCATGACCGACCCCGACTTCGCCGACGCCACCTACGTCGAGCCGCTCGACGCCGAGCATCCTCGACCAGCATCATCGAGCGGGAGCGGCCCGACGCCGCTGCTGCCCACCCTCGGCGGCCAGACGGCGCTGAACCTGGCCATGGAGCTGGTCGAGCGCGGGCGTCGCTCGACCGAGCACGGCGTCGAGCTGATCGGCGCCAACGCCGAGGCCATCGCCACCGCCGAGGACCGCGAGCGGTTCAAGGCAGGCGATGATCGAGATCGGCCTCGACGTGCCCGCCGTCGGCCACCGCCCACACCCTGGACGAGGCCCGCGAGGTCGTCGAGCGCGATCGGCCTGCCGGTCGTCATCCGGCCCGCCTACATCCTCGGCGGCCGGGGCACCGGCATCGCCACCACGCCGGAGGAGTTCGAGCGCGTGGCCGCCACCGGCCTCGACGCCAGCCCGATCAGCGAGATCCTCATCGAGCAGTCGATCGCCGGGTGGAAGGAGTACGAGCTCGAGGTCATGCGCGACCGGGCCGACAACTGCGTGATCGTCTGCTCGATCGAGAACGTCGACCCGATGGGCGTGCACACCGGCGACTCGATCACCGTCGCGCCGGCCCAGACCCTCTCCGACGTCGAGTACCAGCGCATGCGCGACGCCGCCTTCGCCTGCATCCGCCGGGTCGGCGTCGAGACCGGCGGCTCGAACGTGCAGTTCGCCCTCGACCCGGCCGACGGCGACATGGTCGTCATCGAGATGAACCCGCGGGTCAGCCGGTCGTCGGCCCTGGCGTCGAAGGCCACCGGCTTCCCGATCGCCAAGATCGCCGCCCGGCTCGCCGTCGGCTACACGCTCGACGAGATCCCCAACGACATCACCGAGAAGACGCCGGCCAGCTTCGAGCCGACCATCGACTACGTCGTCACCAAGATCCCGCGGTGGGCGTTCGAGAAGTTCCCCGGCACGCCCGGCGTGCTCGGCACCCAGATGCAGTCGGTGGGCGAGGCCATGGCCATCGGCCGCACGTTCCCCGAGTCGCTCCAGAAGGGCGCTGCGCTCGCTCGAGCACGGCCGCCTCGGGCCTGAACGTGCGACCCGGCCGAGGCCGAGCTCGACGACGCTCGACGACGACGAGCTGCTGGCCCGGGCGGCGATCGCCACGCCCGACCGGCCCTTCCAGCTCGAGGCCGCCCTGCGGCGCGGCGTCACCGTCGACGACGTCTACGCCGCCACGAGGGTCGACCCGTGGTTCCTCGACCAGATCCTGCGTCATCGTCGAGGAGCGGGCCCACCTGGCCGAGGTCGGGCTTCGACGGCATGACCCGGCGCCGACTGGCGCCGGGCCAAGCGGCTCGGCTTCGCCGACGCCCAGCTCGCCTACCTCTGGGGCGTCGACCGAGGCCGACGGTGCGGGCCGCCCGCGCTGCGCGGCCGGGGTGCGGCCGACGTTCAAGACCGTCGACACCTGCGGCGGCCGAGTTCGAGGCCGACGACGCCGTACCACTACTCGACCTACGAGGACGAGGACGAGGTCGCGCCCGAGCGACCGGCCGCAAGGTGCTCATCCTCGGGTCGGGCCCAACCGCATCGGCCAGGGCATCGAGTTCGACTACTGCTGCGTGCACGCCAGCTTCGCCCTGCGCGACGCCGGCTTCGAGACGGTCATGGTCAACTGCAACCCCGAGACCGTGTCGACCGACTACGACACGTCGCGACCGGCTCTACTTCGAGCCGCTCACCCACGAGGACGTCATGAACGTCATCGAGGCCGAGCAGGCCGCCGGCGACCTGGTGGGCGTGATCGTGGCGCTCGGCGGCCAGACCCCGCTCAAGCTGGCCGACGATCGCTGCCCGAGGGCCTCGTGCTCGGGCACCAGTCGCCCGAGTCGATCGACCTGGCCGAGGACCGCGAGCGCTGGAACGCCCTGTGCGCCCAGCTCGAGATCCCCCAGCCCGCCGGCGGCACCGCCGCCGACCGTCGACGAGGCCCTCGCCATCGTCGACCGCATCGGCTACCCGGTGCTGCGTGCGGCCCGAGCTACGTGCTCGGCGGCCGGGCCATGGAGATCGTCTACGACGACGACGGCCTGCGCGCGGGCCATGGCCGAGCTGGCCGGCTTCGGCTCGCCTCGGCCGGGAGGGCGGCCTCTCGGCCGAGCGCCCGGTGCTCGTCGACCGCTTCCTCGAGGACGCCACCGAGGTCGACGTCGACGCCATCCGCGACGCCACCGGCGAGGTCGTGATCGGCGGGGTGATGGAGCACGTCGAGGAGGCCGGGGTGCACTCGGGCGACTCGCGCCTGCGTCATCCCGCCGCCCACTCGCTGTCCGCCGAGACGATCGGCGGTGATCGAGGACTACACCCGGCGCCATCGCCGAGGCCCTCGACGTCCGGGGCCTGCATCAACGTGCAGTACGCGGTGAAGCAGGGCCAGGTCTTCGTCATCGAGGCCAACCCCCGGGCCAGCCGCACGGTGCCGTTCGTGGCCAAGGCCACCGGCGTGCCGCTGGCCAAGGTGGCGGCCCGGGTGATGGTGGGCGCCACGCTCGCCGAGCTGCGCGACGAGGGCCTGCTGCGCCGCGCCGGTCGAGCGGCGACCACGTCGCGGTCAAGGAGGCGGTGCTGCCGTTCAACCGCTTCCCCGACGCCGACGCGCGTGCTCGGGCCCGAGATGCGCTCGACCGGCGAGGTCATGGGCATCGACCTCACCTTCGGGCTGGCCTTCGCCAAGAGCCAGATCGCGGCGGGCGACCGGCTGCCCGAGTCCGGGCACGGTGTTCCTCTCGCTGGCCGACCGCGACAAGCCGGCGGGCGTGCGGGCCGCGCCAGCGGTTCGTCGAGCTCGGCTTCGCCATCGCGGCCACCGCCGGCACGGCCGACCACCTGCGAGGCCAACGGCGTCGCCGGTGCGCCACGGTGGTGGCCAAGCTGCGGCGAGGACGACCGGCGACGACGACGCCGGTCGACGCTCATCTGACGACGCGGGCAAGGTCGACGCTCGTCGTCAACAGCCCCCGGGGCCGTGGGCCGCGGGCCGACGGCGCCTACATCCGCGCGGCCGCCGGCGTGCACCGGGTGCCGCTGCTCACCACCGCGGCCGCCGGCGCTGGCCGCCGCCGAGCGGCATGGCCGACTGGGCCCGCCACGACGCTGCGGGTGCGGTCGCTGCAGGAGTACCACCGCGCCGGTGGCCCGCCGTGATCGGAGCGGCGGCGGTGAGCCGCCGCGACGGCGGCCGCCGCTGGTCGTCGACCTGGCGACGACGGTCGGCTCGGTCGCGCTGCCGAACCCGGTGATGACGGCGTCGGGCACCGCCGGCCACGGCGCCGAGCTGGCGCCCTACGTCGACCTCGGCGTCGCTCGGGCGCGGTCGTGGTGAAGTCGCTGTCGCGCCGAGCCGTGGGCCGGCAACCCGCCGCCGCGGGTGCACGAGACCGCCGCGGGGATGATCAACTCGCGTCGGGCTCCAGGGCCCCGGCGTGCCGGCCTGGCTGGACGACGAGCTGCCCGCCGCTGCTGGCCACCGGCGCCCGGGTCGTGGCGTCAGCATCTGGGGCCGCACGGTCGACGACTACGCCGCGGCCGCCGAGCTGCTGGCCGACGCCCCGCGCGAGCGTGGTCGCGGTCGAGGTCAACCTGTCGTGCCCGAACCTCGACGGCCGGGCGGCGACCTGTTCGCCCACGTCGGCCGGCACGACCGCCGCCGCGGTCGTGGCGGCCGCCGCGGCGTGCGGGCGGCCCCGGTGGGCCAAGCTCAGCCCCAACGTGGCCGACCTGGTCGACGATCGCCGCGCGCGGCCGCGCGAGGCCGGCGCCGAGGCGGTCACGCTGGTCAACACGGTGCTCGGGCATGGCGATCGACCCCGAGACCCGCGGCGTCCCGGCTCGGGTCGGCGGGGGCGGTGGGCTCTCGGGGCCGGCCATCCACCCGGTCGCGGTGCGGGCGGTCTACGACGTCCACGCGGCGCTGCCCGACCTGCCGATCGTCGGCGTCGGCGGCGTCGCCGGCGGCGTCGACGCCGTCGAGCTGCTGCTGGCCGGTGCGTCGCGCGGTGCAGGTCGGGCACGGCGACCTTCGCCGACCCGCGGGCGCCGCCGCGGGTGCTGCGACGAGCTGGAGCGCTGGTGCCGGGCGCCACGGCGTCGCGCGCGATCGACGAACTGATCGGAGACGCCCATGGCTGACGACGAGCCCGAGCCGACCGGCGCGCCCGACGAGCGTCGCGCGAGCCGCCTGGCGCTCGCGCTCGACGTCGACGACCTCGTCGCCGCGCTGCGGCTGGCCCGCGAGCTGCGCGCCGTGGTTCGGCGTGGCGAAGGTCGGCCTCGAGCTGTACAGCGCGGCCGGGCCCGAGGCGATCGCGCAGCCTGCGTCGACCTGGGCTTCGACGTGTTCGTCGACCTCAAGCTGCACGACATCCCCACCACGGTCGGCCGGGCCGCCCGCGTGCTCGGCGCGCTCGGGGCCCGGTACCTCACCGTGCACGCCCGCGGCGGCGTGACGATGCTGCGGGCCGGGGTCGAGGGCCTCCGCGAGGGCGCGGCCGCGGGCGGGCCTCGCGCGAGCCGGTGGCGCTGGCCGTCACCGTCCTCACGAGCGACGCCGAGGCGCCGACCCACCTCCTGCGCCAGCGGGTCGACGACCGGCCGTCGAGGCCGGCTGCGGGGGCATCGTGTGCGCCGTGGCCGACCTCGCCGAGGTCCGCCAGCTCGCGCCGCGCGCTGCTCGTGGTCGTCCCGGGCATCCGGCCCGAGGGCGCGCCCGCCGACGACCAGGCCCGGGTGGCCACGCCCCGCCGAGGCGCGTCGACGCCGGCGCCGACCTGCTCGTCATCGGCCGGCCGGTGACCGCGGGCCGACGACCCGGTCGCCGCCGCCCGGCCGCTGGTGGCGTCGTTGGCGTGACCGCGCGGCGCGGCGGCGCAGTGTCGCGACCCGGGCGTGAGCGCGCGCGCTAGGGTGCGCGCCATGCCGCTGCCACCCTCCGCAATCTGACCCCTGAGCAGCGCGCAGGCCGCGCTGGCGAAGGCCGCCGAGGCCCGCCGGGCCCGGGCCGAGCTGAAGGAGAAGCTCAAGATGGGCTCGCTCACCCTGAGCGAGCTCCTCGACCAGGCCGATGGCAACGACATCGTCGGCAAGATGAAGGTGCTGGCCGTCCTCGAGTCGCTGCCCGGCGTCGGCAAGGTCAAGGCCCGCCGCAGCGATGGAGGAGATCGGCATCAGCGAGACCCGACGGGTCCGGGGCCTCGGCGAGCAGCAGCGCAAGTCGCTGCTCGAAGCCTTCTCCGGCTGAGCGGCTGACGCCGCTTGCTGATCATCGGTCTCCGGTCCACCCGGGTCGGGCACCACGACAACCGCTGAGCACGTCGCCGCCCGGCTCGAGGTCGAGCTCGTGCCGGGCGGCGAGGTGTTCCGGGCGATGGCGGTCGAGCGCGGGCTCAGCCTCGCGGGCCTTCGGCCGGTTCGCCAAGGACCACCCCGAGGTCGACGTCGAGCTCGACACCCGGCTGACCGACCGGGCCCGCCAGGGCGACGTGGTGATCGAGTCGCGGCTGGCCGGCTGGATCGTCCGCAACGAGGGCCTCATCGGCGTGACGTGCTGGATCGACTGCGACGTCGCCGTGCGGGCCGCACGCGTCGCGGCGCGCGACGGTACGACCGACGCGGAGGCGCTGGCCGCCAACGACGAGCGCCAGAAGCTGGAGCGGGCGCGCGATCTGGCGGTGTATGGGCTCGACCTGGCCGACCTGTCGGTCTACGACCTCGTGCTGGACTCGTCGTCCACGTCCGCGGCCGAGCTGGGCGACCGCATCGTCGCGACGGCCCGGGCCCGGTCGGCTGACGACGACCCGCTCGACCGCCGGCCACTCACGGTGCCAGCGTCGAGCTGGAGTCTGCGCGGATCGCGAGTGCTGGTCACCATGACCGATGGCAGCCGACCGCCGCCATCGGGATTGCCCGGTCGGCGGTGCGCAGCGGGTAGCCTTGTCAGCCGACTCCCTACCGGATGCACGAGGTGCTGGTGCCCTCATGGCCTCGCGCCACGACACGATGATGAACCCCTCGATCGAGGACCTGCTCGCCCGGGCGGAGTCGAAGTTCTCGCTGGTCACGCTGGGCGCCATGCGGCCCGGCAGATCAACTCCTACTTCGGCCAGCTGGGCGAGGGCCTCGGGTCGATCGTGCCGCCGCAGGTCACCTCCGTGGCCCGCAAGCCGCTGTCGATCGCCTTCGAGGAGATCGCCGCCGACAAGATCGTCATGGTGCACCCGCTCCGAGGCGCCCGAGGGCGACGCCTCGGCTGACGCCTCGGCTGCGCCGGCTGCCGCCGGCCGACGAGGCCGAGAGCCCCGAGGCCGAGTAGGCCCCGATCGTGCTCGCCGGGCGGCGCATCGTCCTCGGCGTGTCCGGCGGCATCGCCGCCTACAAGGCCATCGAGGTCTGCCGGCGGCTCGTCGACGCGCGGCGCGCACGTCGTCCCCGGTCATGACCGAGGGCGCGACCGCGCTTCGTCGGCGACCACGACCTTCTCCGCGCTGGCCTCCGAGCCGGTGCACACCTCGCTGTTCGACGACGCCCGACCCGATCCCGCACACCCGGCTCGGCCAGTCGGCCGACCTCGTGGTCGTCGTGCCCGGCCACCGCCCGGCTCATCGGCGCCTACGCCGCCGGCATCTCCAACGATCTGCTCACCGCCACGCTGCTCGCCACCCGGGCGCCCGTCGTCGTCTGTCCCGGCCATGCACACCGAGATGTGGGAGCACCCGGCCGTGCAGGACAACCTCGCCACGCTGCGCCCGCCGGGGCGTGCACATCGTCGCCGCCCGAGGAGGGCCGCCTGGCCGGCGGCGACGTCGGCGCGGGCCGCCTGGCCGATCCCGCCGACATCGTCGCGGCCGTGCGAGGCCGCGCTGGCGCCGCCCGCGACCTCGCCGGGCTCGCGCGTCGCTCGTCACCGCCGGCGGCACCCGCGAGCCGATCGACCCCGTGCGGGTCATCAGCAACCGCTCGTCGGGCAAGCAGGGCTACGCCCTGGCCGCCGAGGCGGCCTGCCCGGGGCGCCAAGGTCACGCTGGTCACCACCGTCGACCGGCCCGTCCCGGCCGGCGTCGAGGTGGTGCGGGTCGAGACCGCCGCCGAGATGGACGACGCCGTGCTGCGACGCGCGCCGACGGCGCCGACGTGGTCGTGATGGCCGCCGCCGTGGCCGACTTCCGCCCCGCCGAGGTCGCCGCCACGCAAGCTCAAGAAGGGCGACGGCGTGCCCGAGATCGTGCTCGAGCCGACCGTCGACATCCTCGCCGACCTGGGCGCGCGCAAGCCGCCGGGTCAGACGCTGGTCGGCTTCGCGGCCGAGACCGACGACGTGCGACGCCAACGCCGCGTCGCAAGCTCGTGGCGCAAGGGCCTCGACCTCATCGTCGCCAACGACGTCTCGGCCCCGGGCGTTGGGTTCGAGCACGACACCAACCAGGTCGTGATCCTCGACGCCGACGGCACCGAGCGCGACGTGCCGCTGACCGACAAGCGGGCCGTCGCCCGAGCCGTGCTTCGACGCGTGTCGCCGTCGCGACGACGACCGCGACCGACCGATCCACCGAACAGGAGAACACGTGAGCCGCTGGACCTTCACCTCCGAATCCGTCACCGAGGGTCATCCCGACAAGATGGCCGACCAGATCTCCGACTCGATCCTCGACGCGATCCTGACCCAGGATCCGGTCGCCGGGTGGCGTGCGAGACGCTGGTCACCACCGGCCTCGCCATCGTGGCCGGCGAGATCACCACCACCGCCTACGTCGACATCCCCTCGATCGTGCGCGAGACGATCAAGAGCATCGGCTACGACCGCGAGTCCGTCGGCTTCGACGGCAACACCTGCGGCGTCATGACCTCGATCGACCAGCAGTCGCCCGACATCGCCCAGGGCGTCGACAACGCCTACGAGGATCCGCGCCGGCACGTCGGCGAGGACCGACCTCAACAGCCAGGGCGCCGGCGACCAGGGCATGATGTTCGGCTACGCGTGCGACGAGACCGACGACCTCATGCCGCTGCCGATCTGGCTGGCCCACCGCCTGGCCCAGCGGCTGGCCGAGGTGCGCAAGGCGGGCATCCTGCCGTACCTGCGTCCCGACGGCAAGACCCAGGTCACCTTCGACTACGACGACGGCGTGCCGGTCGCGGCTGCAAGACCGTGCTCATCTCGACCCAGCACCAGCCCGGGCTCGACGCCGAGACGCTCATCAAGCCCGACCTGATCGAGCACGTGATCCGGCCGCTGGTGCCGCCGGCGTTCCAGGACGACGACTTCCGGGTCCTCGTCAACCCGACCGGCAGCTTCGAGCTGGGCGGCCCGCACGCCGACTGCGGCCTGACCGGGCGCAAGATCATCGTCGACACCTACGGCGGCATCGCCCGCCACGGCGGCGGCGCGTTCTCGGGCAAGGACCCGTCCAAGGTCGACCGCTCCGCCGCCTACGCCGCCCGCTGGGTGGCCAAGAACCTGGTGGCGGCCGGCGCGGCCAGCGGTGCGAGGTGCAGGTCGCCTACGCCATCGGCGTGGCCCAGCCGGTGTCGATCGCTGGTCGAGACCTTCGGCACCGAGACCGTCGACCCGGCCAAGATCGGCGAGGCCGTGCGGCGAGGTGTTCGACCTCCGGCCGGCCGCCATCCTGCGCGACCTCGACCTGCGCCGGCCGATCTACCGCAAGACGGCCGCCTACGGTCACTTCGGCCGCAACGACAAGGAGTTCACCTGGGAGCAGACCGACCGGGTCGACGACCTGAAGAGCGCCCTCGGGCTCTGATCCCGTCGGCCCGCCGCGCGGCGGTCGTGCGCGTCCTGCCCGACCAGCCGGCCATCGCCAAGACATTCGACTACCTGGTCCCCGAGTCGCTCGGGGACCAGGTGCGCGTCGGGGACCGTGGTGCGCGTGGCCCTGGCACGGCCGGCGGGTCGGCGGCTGGGTCGTCGCCGACCGACGTCGAGCCGCCGCCGGGCGTGGTGCTGCGCCCGCTCGCCAAGGTGATCGGGCTGGGGCCCACCGCCCGACCTGCTCGACGCTGGCCGACTGGGCGGCGTGGCGCTGGGCGGGGCGGGCCGCGCTCGTTCCTGCGCACCGCGTCGCCCGAGCGCGTCGTGCGGGCGCTGCCGCCCGTTCCGGCCGCCCGGCGCCACGGCGGTCCGCCGGTCCCGCCGGGGCCGATCGGCCGGCTGGCGGCCGAGGCGCTGGCGCAGCCGCGGTCGGTCCTGCGCCTGCCGCCCGCCGCCGACCTCTACCGACGTCGTCGCTGGCCGCGGCGGCCCGGGGGCCGGCGCTGGTGCTCGTGCCGCGACCGGGCCGCAGGCCCGCCGGCTCGCGGCCGCGGCTGCGACGGGCGGGCGTCGCGGTGGCGCGTCCACCCCGCGCGACTGGGCCGCGGGCGCGGCCGGCGCGACGGTCGTCGGGACCCGGGCCGCGGCGTGGGCGCCCGTCGGCGGGCTCGCCGCCGTCGTCGTGCTCGACGAGCACGACGAGGCCCACCAGCAGGAGCAGGCGCCGACCTGGCACGCCCGCGACGTGGCGCGTCGAGCGGGCCCGGCGGGCCGGCGTCCCGTGCGTGCTGGTGTCGCCGGTGCCGTCGCTGGAGGCGCTGGACTGGGGCCCGCTGCTGACACCGACCCGGACCGACGAGCGGGACGGCTGGCCGGTCGTCGACGTCGTCGACCGTGCGCCGCGACGACCCGCCGGGCGGGCCTGCTCCCGAGCGTCGCTGGTGCGCCTGCTGCGCAGCGACCGGCGGGTCCTGTGCGTGCTCAACCGCACCGGCCGCGCCCGGCTGCTCGCCTGCGCCGCCTGCGGTGAGCTGGCCCGCTGCGAGCGCTGCGGCGCGGACGTCACCCAGCCCGACGACGGCGAGCTCGTGTGCGGGCGGTGCGACGCCCGCCGGCCGGTCGTGTGCGCGGCCTGCGGCGCCACCCGGTTCAAGACCCTGCGCCTGGGCGTGGCCCGCGTCCGGGACGAGCTCGAGGCCCTGGTGGGCGAGCCGGTCATCGAGGTGACCGCGGCCGCCGCGGCCGCCGCCGGCGACGACGCACCGGCGCCGGCGACCCGGGTGGTGGTGGGCACCGAGGCGGTCCTCCACCAGGTCGAGCAGGCGGACGTGGTGGCCTTCCTCGACCTCGACCAGGAGCTGCTCGCGCCCCGCTACCGCGCGGCCGAGCAGGCGCTGGCGCTGATCGCGCGTGCGGCCCGGCTCGTCGGCGGGAAGGCCGGCGGCGGCCGGCTCGTCCTGCAGACCCGCCTGCCCCGCCACGAGGTCGTGCAGGCGGCGCTCAATGCGGACCCGGCCGCGGGCGGCCGCCGCGGAGCGGGAGCGCCGCGAGCTGCTGCGCTTCCCGCCGGCCACCGCGCTGGCCGAGGTGTCGGGCCCGGCGGCCGGCGCGTTCGTCGCCGCCCTCGGCACCCCGCCCGGGGTCGAGGTCCTGGGCCCGTCGGACGGCCGCTGGTTGGTCCGCGCCCCCGACCACGCCGCGCTGGCCGACGCGCTGGCGGCCGTCGATCGCCCGGCGGGCCGCCTGCGGGTGGCGGTGGACCCGGCCCGGCTCTGACGTTCTGTCCCTGGAAACGGTCGCCAGGGCGACCGTTTCCAGGGACAAAAGCTGGTGGCGACACGCCTGTTGCGCCTCGCCGCCCCGGCGGCCTCGCTTTGCCCCGGGACCGCCCTGCGACGGGTTCGGCGGCGCCGAGGCCCCGATCTGCGGGTTCCGCGTCCCGGGAACGCGTTTGTCCGCGGAAACGGTCGCCATGGCGACCGTTTCCGAGGACAAAACGCCGGAGGCACGCCGTACAGTCCCCACGCGTGAGGACGATCGACTGGGACGGCAGCGCCATCGTCGCCATCGATCAGACCGCGCTGCCGGACGCGCTGCGCACCCTGCGCATCACCGCGGTCGACGACCTGGTCGACGCCGTCCGGCGGCTCGCCGTGCGGGGCGCGCCCGCCCTGGGCGCCGCCGGGGCGCTCGGCGTGGTGCTGGCCGTGCGGGCCGGCGGGGGCGACGACGCCGTGGCCGCGGCGGTCGACGCCGTCCGCACGGCCCGGCCGACCGCCGTCAACCTCGCCTGGGGCGTCGACCGGGTCGCCGCCCGCATCCCCGAGGGGGCCGACGCGGTCGAGCGCGAGGCGCTCGCCGTGCTGGCCGAGGACGCCGCCGCCAACCGGGCCATCGCCACCCGGGGCGCCGACCTGCTGGACGAGCTGTGCGGGCCCGGCGCCGCCCTGCGGCTCCACACCCACTGCAATGCCGGGGCGCTGGCCTGCGTCGAGGTCGGCACCGCGCTCGGCGTCGTCCGGGCCGTGCACGAGCGGGGGCGGCTGGCCAGCGTGACCGTCGACGAGACCCGGCCGCTGCTGCAGGGCTCCCGGCTCACCGCCTGGGAGCTCGACGCCATGGGCGCCGACTACCGGCTGGTGGTCGACGGTGCCGCGCCCTCCCTGATCGCCCGCGGCCTCGTCGACGCGGTCGTGGTCGGCGCCGACCGGGTGGCGGCCAACGGCGACGTCGCCAACAAGATCGGGACCTACCCGCTCGCGCTGGCCGCCGCCCGGGCGCGCATCCCGTTCGTCGTGGCCGCGCCCGAGTCGACCGTCGACCCGGCGACGCCCGACGGTGGGGCGATCGAGATCGAGGACCGGGGAGACGACGAGGTGGTCACGTTGGCCGGGCGCCGGCTGGCGCCGGCGGGGGCGCGGGCGCTCAACCCGGCCTTCGACGTGACGCCCGCCGACCTGGTCACCGCGCTGGTGACCGACCGCCGGGTGGTGCGCCCGGCGCTGGGGGAGCGGCCGGCCTGACGCGGCCGGCGAGACAGGAGCGACGTGAAGAGCAGGTGGAACGACGAGGACGCGGCGCTGGAGGGCGACGACGTCGGGGTGGTGGCGTACGCCTCCCGGCTGATCGGCGCCGAGCCGGCCCTCGTGCTGGCCGGTGGCGGCAACAGCTCGGTCAAGACGGTGGCGACCGACCTGTTCGGCGAGGAGCACGACGTGCTCCACGTCAAGGGCAGCGGGGCCGACATGGCGTCCCTGCGCCGCGACGGGTTCGCGCCGCTGCGCCTCGCGGCGGTCGCCCGGCTGGCCGAGCTGCCGGCGCTGTCCGACGCCCGCATGGCGATCGAGCTGCGGGCGGCGTCGCTCGACCCGGGCGCGCCGGCCCCGTCGGTCGAGTCGATCCTGCACGCGGTGCTGCCCGACCGGTTCGTGCTCCACACCCACGCGGACGCCGTGCTGGCGCTGTCGAACACGCCGGCGGGCGCCGACCTGGCCGCCGAGGTCTACGGCGACCGGGTCGTCGTGGTGCCCTACGTGATGCCCGGCTTCGACCTGGCCCGCGGGTGCGCCGCCCGCCTGGCCGCCGAGCGCCACGACGCCACGATCGGCATGGTGCTGCTGCACCACGGGCTGTTCACGTTCGCCGCCGACGCCCGCGCCGCCTACGAGAACCACGTCGACCTGGTCGGCCGGGCGCTGGCCCGCGCCGAGGCCGCCGGGCCCGCCCCGGTGGCGCCGCCGCCCGAACCGCCGCCGAGCCTGCGCCCGCTGCCGGCGATCCGCCGACACCGACGACGCCGACTTCGGCGCCGGCGACCGGGACGACTTCCGCCTGCCGGGGACGTGCCCGCCGGCCACCTGGAGGCGGTGGCCGAGCTGCGCCGGCGATCTCGGCCGCCGCGACGGCCGCTCGTCGTCCACACCAGCGCCACGACGCCAGCCGGCGCTTCGCCGCCGGCCCGACCTCGGCCGCGGTCAGCCAGGTCGGGCCGGCGACCCCCGACCACGTGCTGCGCACCAAGCGGGTGCCGCTGGTCGGGCGCGGACGTCGGCGGCGTACGTCGCGCGGCTACCGCGGCCTACGTCGAGCGCAACCGCGACCGGCTCGGCCCCGGGCGCTGATCCCGGTCGACCCGGCGCCCCGGGTGGTCGTCGACCCCGAGCTCGGCGTGCTGGCCGCCGGGCCGCCGGGCGGCGGACGCCCGGGCCGCGGCCGAGATCTACGACCACACCATCGGGGTGATCGAGCGCGGCCGAGGCCCTCGGCGGCTACCGCGCGTCTGCCGAGCGCCGACCTGTTCGACGTCGAGTACTGGGAGCTGGAGCAGGCCAAGCTGCGCCCGCCAGCCGGCGCCCGACCCGCTCGACCGGCCGGGTCGCGCTGGTGACCGGCGCCGCGTCGGGCATCGGCCGGGCCTGCGCCGCTCGCGCTGCTCGGCCGCGGGGCGGCGGTGGTCGGGCTCGACCTCGACGCCGCGGTCGACGAGGTCGCGTCCGGCCCGGCGTTCGCTCGGCGTCGCGGGCGACGTCACCGGCGCCGGCGCCGCTCGGCGCGAGTGCGTCGCCCGCGGCGGTGCGGACGCTTCGGCGGGCTCGACCTGCTGGTGCTCAACGCCGGCGTCTTCCCCGACCGGGCAGCCGGTCGCCGAGCTCGCACCCGGACGACTGGCGAGCGGGCGCATGGCGGTCAACGTCGACGCCGCGCCGCCCTGCTGCTGCGGGCCGCGCACCCGTTCCTGCGCCGGGCGCCCGCGCGGCGGCGCGCGTCGTCGTCGTCGGCTCGAAGAACGTCCCGGCCCCGGGCACCGGGCGCGGCCGCCTACTCGGCGTCGAAGGCGGCGCTGACGCAGCTCGCCCGGGTGGCCGCGCTCGAGTGGGGCGCCGACGGCATCCGGGTCAACGTCGTCCACCCCGACGCGGTGTTCGACACCGGCCTGTGGACCGACGAGCTGCATCGCGGCGCGGGCCGCGGCGCTACGGCCTGACCGTCGCCGAGCCTACCGGCGCCGCAACCTGCTCGGCGCCGAGGTGACCTCCGCCGAGGTCGGCGCGCTGGTCGCCGCCCTGTGCGGCGCCTGCCTTCGCCGCGCACGACCGGCGCCCAGATCCCGGTCGACGGCGGCAACGAGCGGGTGATCTGAGCGCGCCGCCGGGTCAGAACGTCATCGCCGACCACGGCGCCCGGGGGGCGGCGAACGCGGCCGTGGCCCGGGCGACCGCGCCCGGCGTACGCTCGTCGACCCAGCCCGCGGCGGCCAGCCGCGCCCAGCCGGTGCCGCCGAGGTAGGCCGCGCCGAGGGCGGGGACGGCGACGGCGAGGTCGGGCTCGGCGTCCGTGCGGGCGCACTCGGCGCCGCCGGGGCCGCCGTCCAGCCGGAACCGGCCGGATGCGTAGCCGCCGGCGTCGTCGACCTCGATCACCAGGTCGACCGGCGCGGCGTAGCGCCGGGCCGTGCAGCGCGCCGGGCACGTCGAGCACCCGCAGCCACACGTGGTCCCACCGGTCGACCAGCAATGCGCGGCGGCCGTCGACCAGCGCCAGCGCGGTGGCGTCGTCGATCGGGCGCGGCTCGACCTCGACCCGCGACACCCAGTCGACCGACGTCAGGAACCGCAGCAGCTCGCGCTCGGCCTGCTCGGTCGCCGCCACCAGCCACTCGACCTTGAGCGTCTTGGACGGCCGGTTGTCCTCCCAATCCCCGGCGCCGTCGTAGATGGCGGCACCCTGGATCTCGCCGCCGTCGTCGCGCCAGATCACCTTGACGCGCCGGTGCCGGTTGACGTCGTCGCCGTCGAAGCTGGGCTCCAGGCCGGCGGACATGCGCCACCGCACCGGGTGCCACTTGATGTGGCCGGGGTTGCGGCGGCGCTGCCGGTCGTACAGGTCGCCCGAGCAGGCCGGCCCACGTCTCGGCGTCGACGATCTCGACCCGGCCGGTCTGCTCGCCCACCCAGCGGGCGGTGGCGTCGAGGCGCAGCGTGCACGCCTCGGTGGCCGGGCCGTAGCCGTAGCGGCCGTAGATCGGGTACTCGGCCGCCACCAGCACCGACACCGGTTCGCCCCGCTCGACGGAGTCGTCGCCGGCCGACATCAAGGCCGCCGGTGGGAGCGCCCGCGCCGTCTCGCTCGACGTGGCCGATCCGGTCGCCGTCGACGCGTTTATCCAGCACGTGCACGGCTACTACGGCCGGCTCGACGTGCTGGTCAACAACGCCGCCCTGACGGCGATGAGCAGGATTGGCTTCGCCTCGGTGCCGGACATGTCGCTGGAGGAGTGGCGGCGAGTCATCGACGTCAATCTCTCCAGCGCCTACTACGCCTCACGCGCCGCCCTGCAGATCATGCGCGAGCAACGCGCCGGCAACATCGTCAACATCTCTTCCGTGCACGCCCACGTCTCGCACGCGCTGACTCCACATTACGACGCGACGAAGGCCGCACTGGAGGCGCTGACCCGCAACATGGCGCTCTACGGGGGACAGTTCGGCATCAGAGTCAACGCCGTGGCCCCGGGTCCCATCGCCGCGGAGAGCGTCGACCCGGGACAGGATGGTCTCGAACCTGAGGCCCGGGAAAGCCAGCGGCAGGGCACGGCGCTGGGTCGCTTTGGCCGGCCGGAGGAGGTGGCGGCGGTGGTCGCCTTTCTCGCCTCGGACGAGGCGAGCTACGTGACGGGTACGACCATCGTGGTCGACGGCGGATTCTTGCTGCGCCACCCCGGCATGTCGGATGGTTCCGAGATCGACGTGTAAACGATTACGCACGGCAGCGCAAAATCGCGGACAATAGGGACACGGTTGAAGCAACGAAACCGTGTCGCAGGAAATCTCGCAAGGAGGAGTCCGTTGGACACGACCAAACTCTTCGGCAAAAAGGTCTCGCGTCGCAAGCTGGTGCAGGCGGGGAGCGTGGCCGCCGGGGCGGTCGCGGTGGCCGGGTCGAAGCGCTCGACGTTTGCCGCGCCCTACTTCGCGCCGCGGCGCTTCCAGGGTGAGAACGCTGACGGTGCTCTACATGCAGTCGGGCACCTATGACGAGGCGGCGCGGCTGATGGCGCCGGAGTTCGAGGAGGCCACCGGCGCCACGGTCGAGGTGGTGGCCTTCCCGTACCAGAACCTGCACGACAACGCCGCCAACGACCTGGTGACCCAGACCGGAGCCTACGACGTCATCGACGTCGCCGGGCAGTGGGACGGCGAGTTCGCCCCGTACCTCATCCCGCTCGACGACTACGTGGCGAAGGACGGCATCAGCGGCGACGCCTTCATTCCCAACATCTGGCAGCTCAACGGTCTCTGGGAGGGGAAGCGGAACGGTATCCCCAACGCCAACGACGCCATGGGCATCATCTACCGCACCGATCTCTACGATGCGGCCGGCGTCAGCGTGCCCAAGACCTGGCAGGAGTACAACGACAACGCCGCCAAGCTGACCGGCAACGGCGTCTACGGCGCGTCCTGGGTCGGTCTCGGCGAGCAGCTGCAGGGCTCGTGGCTCAGCCGCTACTGGGAGTCCGGGCAGCCGCTCTGCGAGAAGGACTGGCGACCGGCCTTCGTCAACGACGCCGGCGTCAACGCCATCATGTTGCTGCGCGATGCCCTGCAGTACGCGCCGGAAGGGATGCCGGGCTGGGACATCCCGACGCAGAAGAACGCCGTCCTCGCCGGTGAGCTGGCCCAGGCCGAGCTCTGGCCGTCGTTCATCCGCGCCGACGCGCGGGACGAGGCGAAGTCGAAGATCATCGACAAGTGGGCGCTGACGCCCTTCCCGGGACCGTCCGAGCTGAGTCTCTGGAACCTGGCCATTCCGGCTACCTCTCCCCGGCAGGATCTGGCCTGGGAGTGGATCAAGATGTACACCACGCCGGAGAACGCCAAGCGCTTCGCGCAGAAGTTCGGCATCGGCTCGCCGCAGCTGGCGACCTGGTCGGATCCCGAGCTGACCTCGATTTACCCCGAGTACCCGCAGATCCTGGCCGCCATCGAGGCCGGCAAGCCGATCTGGCGCATCCCGCAGTTCCCGGCCGCCTGGGACGTGCTGCAGAAGGAGCTGGAGAAGACGGTCTATCAGGACGCGGATCCGAAGGCCACTCTGCAGACGATCGCCGACGAGTGGAACAAGCTCCTCGACCAGGATCCGCCGACGGCTCCGTACGTCGAGTAGGTTTCTAACGCGTGTACCCTGTAGCTGGCGCCGGAACCGCTGCATCTCCCAGCCCTGGCGTCCTGCAGGCCATCTCGCGCTGGAGGTCGGAGCCGAGTCTCCCTGTCGCGCACCGGAGAGGCCGGCGCGTCGGGCCAGGCAGACGCGCGCGATGAGGATGCATCCGGGTTCGCGAGTGCACTGGCTAGACCGGAGCGTAAATTCTTGGCTTCCGTAAGCATTCCGGCGAGAAGAAGGACGAAGGCGGCGCGTTGGAGCGAGTCGCCGGTCTTCGTCATGTTCCTCTTGCCGGCCGTCATCTTCCTGGCCTTCACCAGTCTCTACCCGCTGGCGCGAACCCTCTGGCTGAGCTTCCACACCTGGTACATGAACAAGCCGAACACCAGCCCGCAGTTCGTGGGGCTGGGTGAGTACCAGGCCAACCTGGCCGATCAGGTCTTCCGCACCTCGGCCCTCAACACGGCGATCTTCGGCGTGGGGACGGTCGCCGTCGAGCTGCTGCTCGGGTCTGGCGCTGGCGCTGGCGCTGACGAGCGGCGGGGGCGGCATCCGGGTCGCCCGCTCGCTCTTGCTGGTGCCGATGATCATGACGCCGGTGGTCGTCGGCGTGCTCTGGCGCATCCTCCTCGCCGACAAGGGGCTGGTGAACTATCTCCTGTCGCTGGTCGGGCTGGGGCCGGTCTACTGGTTCGTCGATCCGGTCTGGGCCTTCGCCGGGGTGATGCTGGTCGACATCTGGCAGTGGACGCCGTTCGTCATGATCGTGCTGACGGCGGCGCTGGCCTCGCTGCCGAGCGAGCCCTTCCGGGCCGCGCTGATCGACGGCGCCTCGCCCTGGCAGATCTTCCGCTACCTGACGCTGCCGATGCTGACGCCGGTGCTGGTGGTGGTGGCGCTGCTGCGCTTCATGGACGCGATCAAGGTCTTCGACACGATCTACGTGCTGACCAACGGCGGCCCCGGCTACGCGACGGAGATGCTCTCCTCCTTCATCTATAAGCAGGGGTTGCGCTACTTCAACATCGGCGGCGCGGCCTCGGCCTCCTGGATGTTCCTGCTGGTGATCGTCGTCATCGCCGTGGTCATGATTCGCCTGCGGGCCCGGATCGGACGGGTCGAATGAGCGCCAGGACGATGCGCGCGTGACGACGACCACCCTGACACACCCATCGACACCGGTCTCCGTCCCGCACGGCGCGACGCCGCGCGGCGCGTCGACGTTCTGGTGGGGACTGTTGCGCTGGGTGACGATCGGTCTGGCCCTGGCCATCACCGTCGTGCCCTTCTACTGGCTGGTGACGACCTCGTTCAAACGCCAGATCGACTACCTGGCCTATCCGCCGCAGGCTATTCCGCCCGCCTGGACGCTGGAGGGCTACCGCGTCCTCTTCGAGCAGCAGGATCTGGCGCACTTCTTTGCCAACTCGGTCGTCATCACGCTGACCTCGACCGCGCTGGCGGTCTTTCTCGGCGCGCTGGCGGCCTACAGCCTGGCGCGGGCCAGGTTCCCCTTCAAGCTGAACGGCATCCTGGCCTTCTGGATGCTGCTGACCCGCATGTACCCGGCGATCGCGACGGCCATCCCGTACTTCCTGATCATGCGCGACCTGCACCTGCTCGACACCCGGCCGGCCCTGATCGTGACCTACACCGCCTTCAACCTCCCCTTCGTGGTCTGGCTGCTGATCGGTTTCTACGAGGAGCTGCCGGTCGAGCTGGAGCGGGCGGCGATGATCGACGGCTGCGGCCCCTGGCAGCGCTTCTGGAAGATCGTCCTGCCGCTCTCCGCCCCGGCGCTGGTGGCGACGGCCAT
>CAVUBW010000009.1:0-58881 GCA_963739835.1 uncultured Acidimicrobiales bacterium | reverse complement strand
TTGTCCGACGAAGTCGCGGCGCTGCGCGCGAGCTACGACGCAGAGCGCCTCGCGCTCGGCGACAACGAGCAGACGCTGCGCGAGGTGCGCATGCAGATCGACGCGCGACAGCAAGCAAGCTCACCGAGGTCGGTCTCGCCGAGCGCGAAGCGTCGCTGGCGATCGAGCACCTGCTCGAAGGCGTGTTCGAGCGCCACCGCGTCGACGTGCGCAACGTGCTCAGCGACTACCACGAGCGCGAGCTGCCCGACGCAGCGATCACGCGCGCGCATCGACGAGCTGCGCCAGCGTCGTCGAGCGCATGGGCGAGATCAACCTGACGGCGATCGAGGAGTACGAGGAGCGCAGCAAGCGCTACGAGTACCTGAGCGGCCAGAAGATCGACCTCGAGCACGGCGCTCGAGCAGCTCGACACGGCGATCCGGCAGATGAACCGCGAGAGCAAGAAGCTGTTCCGCGAGGCCTTCGACGAGGTCAACGACGCGCTTCCAGCAGATCTTCCCGCGCATGTTCGGCGGCGGCACGGCGCCGAGCTGCAGCTGACCGAACCCCGAGGACATGCTCGAGACCGGCATCGAGATCATCGCGCAGCCGCCGGGCAAGAAGCTCACCTCGATCGAGCTGATGAGCGGCGGTGAGAAGGCGCTGACGGCCGTCTCGCTGATCTTCGCGATCTTCCAGTACAAGCCCAGTCCCGTTCTGCCTCCTCGACGAGGTCGACGCGCCGCTCGACGAGGCGAACATCGGTCGCTACTGCGAGACGATCCGCGCGATGACCGACGCACTCGCAGTTCATCGTCATCACGCACAGCAAGACGACCATGGAGATGGCCGACGTGCTCTACGGCGTGACCATGGAGACGCCCGGCGTCTCGCAAGCTCGTCAGCGTCCAGATGAGCGACCGCGAAGACCCCAGCGAAGGGCGTAAGGCGAGAGCCCCGCCGTCGCCGTCGCTTAGTCCAGAGCAACGAGCGGCGTCCCCAGTGGGAGCGGTGCAGAGCTGCACTGGGACGGCGGGCGGATCCACGAGAGGTCGGACGGTCTGGAGTGGCTGGACGTGCTGGCGGCCTGAGTACCCGTCGGTCCGTGTCGGTGGCGCGCAACGTTTATTGCGGAGTTGCGGTGCCAATGGCGCGGTCCAATGAGAGCCGTCGCGGGTATAAATGAACCCGACTTGCATTACCGAAATGCTGTTTTGGGTCAGACAATCAAATTAAATTCCTATAAGAAGTTAATATGCATGAGATACTGGAATGAGGTGTATGTAGAAAAACAGAAATACGAAGAGATTGTCCGAACTGGGATTATATCATAATGAAGCGCCACCTTCGAATAGACCAGTTTTAATTTAGTGATTCTTTATCCCTTCGGAAAATAAGCATTGTATGCCAATATCGAAAGGGTATCATTCTTCGTCTTCTTTTTTCTTGGGTTATTCCGATCTGAAGCATCGAGGTAAAATGAGTAAAATAGAATCAATGTAGTTAGTATTGAAGAAGCATTTTGAGGAATGATTTTTAAAATGGACGAGTATAATATTGAAGAGATTTTCAGTCCAAATGACAGGAATAGTAATCATTGATCCACAGATTGCAGGCTCAGACCGAGCGGCGGCCGACCCCATGCGGCGGCTCTTCGGCGCCGGCTCGGGGAGCCCGTCGGGCACCGACGGCGCCCCTCCTGGCTCCCCCTGGCCGGGCGAGGTCGGTCACAACGACGAGTGACCAGGGCCGAGGCCCTGGTCCACTGCTGGTCGGGCTGGCGGGACTTGAACCCGCGGCCCCTTGACCCCCAGTCAAGTGCGCTACCAAACTGCGCCACAGCCCGAGGGGGAACTGCCATGGTAGGCCGCGCCTCAGTGCGTGAGCCAGTGGACGATCCAGCCGCCGATCTGGATGAAGCGGTACGTCAGGTAGACGACCACCCCCACGAGCAGGAGCTTGAAGTGCCACGGGGCCTTCTGCCGGGTGGTGGTGGCCTCCTCGCCGACCGTCTCACCATCCCCACCCGTCTCGGCGTCGGCCGGCGGGTCGGCTACCTGGTGGCCGCACGTCGGGCACGTGCCGTCCGGGCGGAGCGTGTTGGGGTTGAGGAAGCGGCTGCAGGTCTCGCACCAGGGCATGGTCGTCTCGCGGCGGCGGGGATTTGACGGTCGCTCACGCGGGGTGGCGACGGGAACGGGGTCCCGCAGCGGCAACCCGCGACGGTACGACGTGGCCGACCAGGTCGGCCAAACCGGCGGACGCGTCGAGCAGCCTGTCCAGGTCGATGCCCGTGGCGACCCCGACGTCGTCGCACAGGTGGACCAGGTCCTCCGTGGCCAGGTTGCCGCCTGCGCCCGCGGCGAACGGTGAGCCGCCGAGGCCGCCGACCGCCGTGTCGAAGCGGGCCACGCCCGCCTCCATCGCGGCGTACGCGTTGACCAGCGCCGTGCCGCGGGTGTCGTGGAGGTGCAGCCCCACCTGCGGGCCCGTCTCGGCCAGCAGGTCGGCCACCCGGCGGGGCGTCGCCATGCCGGTCGTGTCGGCGTACGTGAGCGCGTCGGCCCCGCCCTCGGCCGCCCGGCGGCCCAACGCCGCCACCTCGGCCGGCGCCAGGTCGCCCTCGTACGGCGAGCCGAAGGCGCACGAGACCACCACGTCGACCGTGACGCCCGGGCCCACCGCCGCCCGCACCGCGGCCACCTGGCCCAGCGACTCCTCGACCGACATCCCGACGTTGCGCCGGCTGTACGCCTCGGACGCCGACACCGTCAGCGTCAGGTCGCCCAGCCCGGCCTCCCGGGCCATCTCCGCCCCCCGGACGTTGGGGACCAGCGCCACGTAGCGCACGCCCGCCGGCGGCGGGCCGAGCGCGGCGGCGACCTCGGCCGCCCCCGCCATCGCCGGCACCGCCCTGGGCGACACGAACGCGGCCACCTCGATCGTCGTCACGCCCGCCGCCACCAGCGCCTCGACCAGCGCCACCCGGGCCTCGACCGGGACCGGGGCCTCCGGCTGGAGGCCGTCGCGGGGCCCGACCTCGCGGATCGCGATCGCGCGCCGGCAGGACCGCCGTCAGACCGGCGGCACGCCGTGGCGGCGGTCCGAGAACTGCCGGTCCTTGCCCTCGGCCAGCTCGAGCCGGCGGATCAGCTCGGCGCGCAGGTCGCCGAAGTCGACCACCGCGTCGATCACCAGCTCGGACGCCAGCCGGCAGCAGGTCGACGTCCTCCTCGTACTCGCGCCGCTGCTCGGCGACGAACGCCGCGCGCTCGTCCGGGTCCTCGATGGCGGCGATCTTGTTGGCGAACACCGCGTTGACCGCCGCCTCGGGGCCCATCACCGCGATCTTGGCGGTCGGCAGCGCGAGCGTGGCCTCGGGCTCGAACGCCGGGCCCGCACATGGCGTAGAGCCCGGCGCCGTAGGCCTTGCGCACGATCACCGAGACCTTCGGGCACCGTCGCCTCGGACGACCGCGGTGATCATCTTGGCGCCGTGGCGGATGATCCCCTGGCGCTCGACCTGCGGTGCCGATCATGAAGCCGGGCACGTCGGCGAGGAACACGCAGCGGGACGTTGAACGCGTCGCAGCAGCCAGATGAACCGGGCCGCCTTGTCGGCCGAGTCGACGAACAGCACGCCGCCCTTCTGCATCGGGTTGTTGGCCACGATGCCGACCGGCCGGCCGTCGAGCAGGCCGAAGCCGACGATGAGCTCGGGGGCGAACAGCGGCTTGACCTCGAAGAACGATCTCGGCGTCGACGAGCGCCGTCGATCACGTCGTGCATGTCGTAGCCCGCGCGCTCCTCGGCGGGCACCATGTCGCGCGGTGAGCGCGCGCGCCGGCGGCTCGGCCGGCTCGTAGCGCGGGCGGCTCGTCGCGCCAGCGCTGCGGGAAGTAGGAGAACCAGGCCCGGGCCTGCGTCGATGGCGTCGGCGTCGTCGACGGCGAGGTTGTCGCCGCAGCCCGACACCGTGGCGTGCATGCGGGCGCCGCCCATCTCCTCGAGCGTGCGTGATCTCGCCGATCACCATCTCGGCCATGCGCGGCGAGCCGAGGTACATCGAGGCGTTGCCCTCGACCATGATCACGATGTCGCAGAACGCCGGGATGTAGGCGCCGCCGGCGGCCGACGGGCCGAACAGGCAGCAGATCTGCGGCACCCGGCCCGACAGCCGCACCTGGTTGTAGAAGATGCGCCCGGCGCCGCGGCGGCCGGGGAACAGCTCGACCTGGTCGGTGATGCGGGCGCCGGCCGAGTCGACCAGCCAGAACACCGGCAGCTCGTCGCGCAGCGCGTGCTCGGTGAGCCGCACGATCTTCTCGACCGTGCGCGCGCCCCACGAGCCGGCCTTCACCGTCGGGTCGTTGGCCATCACGCACACCGGGCGGCCGTCGATCCGTGCCGACGCCGGTGACCACGCCGTCGGCGGGCAGGTCGGTCGGCCAGCGCGTTGGCGAGCAGGCCGTCCTCGACGAACGAGCCCGGCGTCGAGCAGCAGGTCGAGCCGGTCGCGGACGAACAGCTTGTCCTGCGCGCGCCAGCTTCTCGCCCTCCTTGGCCAGGTTGCCGGCTCGCCCGGGCGACCGGCGCGCCAGGTCGGCGCTGGTGTCGGCGCGGCCTCGCCGGTCCCGGTCGTCGTCACGGGCGATCTGCGGCGCCGCGGTCAGGTGCGGCGGATGGCGAGGATGGCGACGTCGTCGTCGATCGGGCCGCTGGACGAAGTCCCGGGCCGCCTCGAGCAGGGACTTGCACAGTACGTCGGCGGCGACGCCGGGGTCGCGCCGCAGCGAGTTGGCGATGCGCTCCTCGCCGAACAGCTGCTCGCCGTTGCGGGCCTCGGCCAGCCCGTCGGTGTAGAGCAGGCAGCAGGTCGCCCGGGCTCGAGCGGGATCTCCGCGGCTGTAGTACGTCGCCCTTCGGGTCGAGCATCAGCAGCGGGCCGGTGGCGCGCAGCGGCCGCACCTCGCGCTCGTGCCACAGCCAGGCCGCCGGGTGGCCGGCCGACGCGTAGCGCAGCGTGCCGGCCTCGGTGTCGAACACGACGACGCACAGCGAGATGAACTCCTCGCTGCGCCCGAGCGCCGACATCTGGCGTGTTGAGCTCCTCGAGCGCCTGGGCCGGGTCGCGGTACTGGCGGAGGAACACCCGCAGCAGGTACTTGGCCTGGAACGCGGTGATCGACGGCCTCGATGCCGTGGCCGGTCACGTCGCCGATCACCGCGGCGAGGCGCGGTCGGCGCCACGCGGAACACGTCGTAGAAGTCGCCGGCCATCAGCCCCGGTGCCGGCCTGGTAGACGCGGCCGACCTCGAAGCCCGGCGAAGTCCGGCAGGTCCTCGGGCGCCAGGCGGGCGGCCCAGCGCTTGGGCGCCAGCTCCTCCTGGGTGAGCACCTCCTCGGCCCGGCGCTCGAGCTCGGTGCGGTCCTCGGCCAGGCGGGCCTCGCTGGGCGAAGTCCCGGCCGAAGGCGAGCGACGAGCGCGACCGGCACGAGGATCAGGGCGAACAGGAGGCTGCGGGATCTGGTCGCCCGCGATGGCCACGCCGCCGGCGGCGACGCGCGATCACCCCGTAGAGGCTCGTGGTGTGGAGGTCCTTGCGGAAGTCGGAGCGGGCGAGGACGGTGACGTCGGCGTCGCGACCGTGCTCGGCCTCGACCCGCTTCCACACCAGATGGAGCCGGCGGGCAGAGCGTGCCCAGCACCAGCGCCGCCACGCAGAGAGGCGACCCCCGCGAGGGCCAGGATCTGTCTCATCTGCCGCTCGATGCTAGTAGCGGACGCGTGGCACACGTGTACCGGCTGTCACGAGGCTGTCACTCACCGCGCCGCCGGACCCGCAGCTTGATCGGGGTGGCGCCCGAGGTCGAACGCCTCCCGGAGCCTGCGCTCCAGGTAGCGCAGGTAGGTGCGGCGGCAGCTCGCGGTTGGCGAACAGCGTGAAGGTCGGCGGGTCGGTCGCGCCCTGGGTGGCGTAGAGGACCCGGGCGCCGCCCGGCGCCGGCTGGGCCGCCTGGGCCGCCCGCAGGACCGCGTTGACCTCGGCCGGTCGGCACCCGCCGGTGGTAGGCCTCGACGCTGGTCGCCAGGGCCGGGCAGCAGCTTGTGGACGCCCTTGCCGGTCAGGGCGCTGATCGTGAGCACCGGGGCGTCGCCGAGGAAGTGCAGCT
This sequence comes from uncultured Acidimicrobiales bacterium, assembly GCA_963739835.1. Classification (GTDB taxonomy): domain Bacteria; phylum Actinomycetota; class Acidimicrobiia; order Acidimicrobiales; family VFJN01; genus ZC4RG19. Next base: position 52,724 of record CAVUBW010000009.1, on the reverse strand, counting down.
GGTCGGCCGACCTGCCAGCGGACGTCGGCCGCTGGCCTCGGCGTCGAGCAGCTCCCACTTGTTGAGCAGGACGACGATCGGGCAGCCGGCGGCGTCGATGCGCTCGGCCAGGCGCTGGTCCTGGTGGGTGACGCCCTCGGTGGCGTCGATCACGAGGAGCGCCACGTCGGCGCGGTCGACCGCCTGCGAGCGCCCGCACGAGCGAGTAGTACTCGGTGCCCTCGTCGATCTGCGGCTCCGGCGGCGCATGCCCGGCGGTGTCGACGAAGCGGATCGGGCCGTCGGTCGGTCTCGACGACCGTGTCGATCGCGTCGCGGGTGGTGCCCGGCATGTCGTGGACGACGGCGCGGTCCTCGCCGATCGAGCCGGTTGAACAGCGTCGACTTGCCCGACGTTGGGCCGGCCGACGATCGCCACGGCGACCGATCGCCGTCGCCGTCGGCCTCGTCGCCGTCGTCGCGGTCGGCGTCGCCGTCCTCGGCGGCGGCGATCTCGTCGGCGCCGGCGGCGGCAGCAGGTCGACGACCGCGTCGAGCAGGTCGCCGGTCCCCCGGCCGTGCAGCGCGCTGACCGGGCGGGGCTCGCCGAGCCCGAGGCGTCATGAGCTCCCAGATCGTCGGTCTCGCGGCTGGTGTCGTCGACCTTGTTGGCCACCACGAGCACCGGCTTGCCCGAGCGCCGCAGCAGGTCGGCGACGCGCGCGTCCTCCTCGGTGATGCCGACGGCGACGTCGACGACGAACAGCACGACGTCGGCGTCCGCGATGGCCCGCTCGGCCTGGGCGGCTGACCTTGGCGTCGAGGTCGCTGCCGCCCGGCCAGCCAGCCGCCGGTGTCGACGAGCCGGAACCGGCGGCCGAGCCAGTCGGCCTCGACCTCCTTGCGGTCGCGGGTGACGCCCGGGCTGCTCCTCGACGATCGCGGCGCGGCGGCCGACGATGCGGTTGACCAGCGTCGACTTGCCGACGTTCGGCCGCCCGACGATGGCGACCACGGGCAGCGCCACGGTCAGCTCGCGTCCTGGCCGGCACCGCGAGCGCAGCGCCGCAGGGCGGCGCCGTCGGTCGGCGACGACCTCGACCGGTCGGGGCAGGTCGGCCGGCGCGGTGCCGTCGAGGAACGCGCCCTCGGATGAGGCACACGTCGGGCAGCAGGTAGCGGTGGCCCTCGGGCTCGGCCGCGAGCACGCGGGCGAGGTCCTCGCCGACCAGCAGGCCCGGTGACCGCGATGTTGCCGCCGAAGAAGTGGTTGTCGACGGGCACGAGCCGGACGTCGGGCCGGCCGAGGCCCGCCACGAGCGGCGCGAGCACCCGGGCCCCGTAGCGGCCGGTCAGGACGCCGACCGGGGCGTCCCGCCGGGGCCCGATGCGCAGCAGCTGGTCGGGCGTCGCCCGACCGCCCGGTAGGGCTCGTACTCGGCATCGCTCGACGCCGACGCGGCGCCGGTAGCCCGCCGCGCGGCGCGCCGTCGACCGAGCGCGAAGAAGCCGCCGCGGTCGCGGTCGGCCGCGGCGTCCGATCCGGCCCGCCGGCGCCGGCGACCTCGGCCTCGAACGTCCGGGCCATGCCGATGCCGTTCTCGTGCTGCGGGAAGCTCGTCGTAGTCGGCCGCCGCCGGGAACGGCCGGCCGGCCAGCAGGTAGTACTCGTCGGCGGCGAACACGAGCCGGCGGCCGAGCGACGGCTCGTGGAACGCGTCCTGCCAGTCGGTCGACGGTGTCGACCACGGCGGCCGCCTCGGCGGCCGTGTGCGGCCGCATGCGCGGCTCGTGGTTGTAAGCGCTGACACGCCGAGCGGCACGACGCCGAGCGTCGCGAGCTCGGGGAAGCGGTCGAGCACGCCGAGCAGCGTGTCGTCGAGCACGGCGCCGTCGTTGACGCCCGGGGCACACGACGACCTGGCCGTGCACCTCGATGCCGTCGTCGAGCAGCGCCCGCAGCCAGCGCAGGCTGGTGGCGCCCCGGCGGTTGCGCAGCAGGCGCGGCCCGGACGTCGGGGTCGGTGGCGTGGATGCTCACGTAGAGCGGGCGCAGGCGCTCGGTGACGACCCGCTCGAGGTCGGCCTCGGTGAACCGGGTCAGCGTGGTGAAGTTCCCGTAGAGGAACGACAGCCGGTAGTCGTCGTCCTTCAGGTACAGGCTGCGCCGCATGCCCTGGCGGCAGCTGGTAGATGAAGCAGAACGGGCAGTGGTTGTCGCAGGTGCGGACCCGGTCGAACACGGCGACTGCGACGCTCGACGCCCGAGCGGCTCGCCGGCCCGCTTCTCGCACGACGACGCGACGCTCGAGCCCGCCGCGCCGGACCTCGAGCTCGACGTCCGGGCTCGTCGGCGTGCAGCTGGTAGCGGATGCACGTCGCGCGGCGACCTCGCCGTTGACGCTGAGCAGCTCGTCGCCGGCGGCCAGCCCGGCGCGCGCGGCCGGCGAGCCGGGCGCGACCGCGACGACGCGGGCGGTCGGACATCGGCAGTCGGAGTCTACGGCGTGACCGGGCCGGGCCCGTCGCTACGGGTGCCCGCGGCCCGATGGCCGTCGACAAGGTGCTGCTCGCCGAGCCGCGGGGCTTCTGCGCCGGCGTCGAGATGGCGATCAAGGCGCTCGCGTGGATGGTGCGCGCCTTCGAGCCGCCCGTGTACTGCTACCACGAGATCGTCCACAACCGGCTCGTGGTCGACCGCTTCCGCGAGCCTGGGCGTGGTGTTCGTCGACGACGTCGACGAGGTGCCCGGCGGGCGCCCGCTCATGCTGTCGGCGCACGGCTCGGCGCCCGAGGTCGTCGCGGCGGCCCGGGCCCGGGGCCGCTTCGTCGTGAACGCCGTGTGCCCGCTCGTCACCAAGGTGCACCACGAGGCCAAGGTGCGGGCCGGCAAGGGCTACACGATCCTCTACGTCGGCCACGAGGGCCACGACGAGGCCGTCGGCACGCTGGCCGTCGCCCCCGACGCCATCCGACCGGGTCGAGCACGAGGAAGAGGTCGACGCCGCTGGCCCCTGGCGACCCCGAACAGCCGTCGCGCTGCTCGCCCAGACCACGCTGTCCCTCCGCGACTGGGCAGGGCGTCGCCGAGCGGGCGCGCCGAGCGGTTCCCGGAGCTCTGGACGGCCCGGGCGCAACGACCTCTGCTTCGCCACGACGAACCGGCAGGCGGCGCTGGCCGAGATCGCCGCACCGCGCCGACGCCGTCGTCGTCATCGGGTCGCGCCAACTCGTCGAACACCCTCGCGCTGGAGAAGGTGGCCCGCGAGGCCGGGCTGCCCGCGCGTGCTGCGGGTCGACGGCCCCGACGAGCTCGACCGCGACGACCTCGTCCGGCACCGTCGGCGTCACCGCCGGGGCGAGCGCGCCCGAGGACCTCGTCGAGGCCGTGATCGCCCGCCTCGCCCCGACGCGAGGGCGTCGAGGCGGTGCGCGTCACCGACGAGGACGAGTACTTCCCGCCGCCACGCGAGCTGCGCGACCTGCTTGCCGGCGTGGACGTCCTCGCCACCTTCGCGCTGGGCGGCTCGGTGCCCGACCGGCCGGGCCACCACGACCGCCAGCTGGCGGCCAGCGACGTGCTGGCGATCCTCACCTAGCGATTTCGCGTCTCTGTCCCGGGGACAAAACACGCCGTCAGTCGGCCCGGCGCCGGGCCTCGTCGTAGAGGGACTGGACCGACGCACGCAGCGCCTCGGTCATCTCCCGCACCGCCCGGCGCTTGACCCGGCCGGTGCCGTCGCCGACCGGGGGCCGGATCGGCTCGCCGACGACGATCACGATCTTGTGGGGCCGGATCAGCTTGGCGCCGACCGGCATCGCCTCGGCCGAGCCGCCGATCCCGACCGGCACGATCGGGACGCCGGTGCGGGCGGCGACGTAGGCCGGCCCGTCGAACAGGTCGTCGACGACGGGACCGTCGCGGCGGGTGCCCTCCGGGAACATGACCAGCGGCTCGCCGTTCTCGATCACCTGGAGGCAGGTCCGCAGGGACTCGCGGTCGGCCGTGCCCCGGTGCACCGGGAACGCGCCCAGCATCGAGAAGACCCGGCCGGCGGGCTTCCACTTCCAGAGCGACGCCTTGCCCATGTAGCGCATGCGGGAGCGGTGCACGGTCGACGCCAGGATGAAGTCGAGGTTGGACCGGTGCACCGGCGCCAGCACGAACGGCCCGTCGGTCGGCACGTTCTCGCGGCCGTGGATCTCCAGGCGGAAGTAGAGCCTGGCCAGGCCGTGGAACCCGCCGGAGATGGCCCGGTACGACATCCGCTCCAGGCGGGTCGGCGGGTGGACGTCGACCGGCTCGGCACGGGTCGTCGCGGCGCGCTCCCCCACCGGCGGGACCTCGGCGGGCTCGGCGGGCTCGGCGGGCTCGGTCCGCTGGTCAACCATCGGCGATCCTCCCGGCCAGGTCGTCGACGATCTGCTCGATCGTCATGTCGGTCGTGTCGATCTCCAGCGCCCCGTCGGCCCGGCGCAGCGGATCGGTGTCGCGGCCCTGGTCGAGCGCGTCGCGCCGGGCCATGTCGGCCGCCACCGTCTCGTAGTCGAGGCCGGTGACCTCGGCGGCCCGCCGCTCGGCCCGCACCTCGGGGCGGGCGTTCAGGTACACCTTGAGCTCGGCGTCGGGGAACACGACCGTGCCGATGTCGCGGCCCTCCAGCACGCCGCCGCCCCGCTCGGTCGTCCACTCGCGCTGGCGGCGGACCAGCTCGCTGCGCACGCCGGGGTTGGCCGCCACGAGCGACACCGCCCGAGACACCTCCGGCCCCCGGATCTCGATCGTGGCGTCGACCCCGTCGACGGTCACCCCGTCGAGCGTGACCTCCATCTCGACCGACCGGGCCAGCTTCTCGACCGGCTCCGCGTCGGCCGGGTCGATGCCCCGGCGCAAGGCCGCGAACGTCACCGCCCGGTACATGGCGCCTGTGTCGAGGTACTCGAGGCCGAGGCGCTCGGCCAGCCGCCGGGCCACGGTCGACTTGCCGGAGCCGGCGGGTCCGTCGATGGCGATGACCTTCACGAGGACCGCACCCTACTGCCCGGCCGGCCGGAGGCGATCGAGGGCGTCCCAGAACCCGGGAAACGTCTTGGCCACGCAGCCCGGCCCGGCGATCGAGATCCCCGGGGCCCGCAGCCCGGCGAGGGCGAAGCTCATCGCCATGCGGTGGTCGTCGTAGGTGGCGACGCAGCCCGGTCCCGGCCCGGCCGGCGACGGGTGGACGGTGAGCCCGTCGGCCTGGGCCTCGGCCCGCACGCCCAGCCGGGCGAGCTCGGCGACGACCGCGGCGATGCGGTCGGTCTCGTGACCCCGGATGAACCCCACGCCCGTGATCCTGGTCGGCCCGTCCGCGAACGCGGCCAGCACCGCCAACGTCGGCGTCATGTCGGGCATGTCGGCCAGGTCGACCGGGCCCAGCCCGGCGAGGCGGCCCGTGCCGGTGACGCTGGTGGCGGCCACGGTCCGCTCGACCCGGGCGCCCATCGCGGCCAGCAGGTCGGCGAACCGGGCATCGCCCTGGCGGCTGCCGGCGCCCAGGCCCGCGACCGTGACCCGCCCGCCGACCAGGGCCGCGGCCGCCAGGAAGTAGGCGGCGGCCGAGGCGTCGGGCTCGACCGCATAGGCGGTGGCCCGGTAGCGCCCGGGCGGCACCACGAAGGCGTCGCCGCCTCCTTCCTGGCCGCAGCCTCCTTCCTGGCCGCCGCCGGCCAAGGCCGCCACCTCGACGCCGAAGGCGTCCATGACGTCGATGGTCAGCTCGACGAACGGCCGGGACACGAGCGCGGTGCTCAGCCGCAGGCGGGCGCCGGCGGCGGCGTAGGGCGCGGCCAGCAGCAGGCCCGACAGGAACTGGCTCGACGTGTCGCCCGGCACCGCGACCTCGCCGCCGGCCAGCCCGCCCGGTGCGTCGATCGTGACCGGCAGGTGGCCCGGCTCGCCGCCGGGGACGACCCGGGCGCCGAGCGCCTCGACCCCGGCGAGCACCGGGCCCATGGGCCGCGGCGCGCAGCTGGTCGCTGCCGTCGAGGCGGTACGCGCCAGCGCCGAGCGCGACGACCGGGGCCAGGAACCGCGCGGTCGTGCCGGACTGGCGCATGTCCAGGTCCAGCGGGCCGGGACGCAGGCGGCCGCCGGTGCCGGCCACGGTCAGCCGGGTCGGGTCGCCCCGGTCCGGCGTGATCCCGGCGCCCAGGGCGGCGAGAGCGGTCGCCATCGCCGCGCTGTCGTCGGCGACCAGCGCGCCCGTGATCGTCGAGTCCCCGTCCGCCAGCGCCGCGCACACGAGCGCCCGGTTCGTGAGGCTCTTCGACCCCGGGACGGTCACCTCGGCGTCGAGCGGGCCGGCGAGCGGCGCCACCGGCCGGGCCGGCTCAGCCATCGATCGGCGTGACCGCGGGCCGGTAGCCGCGGCCGACGAGCGCGTCGCGGAACACCCCCGCCGCCGCTCGCTCGATCAGCATGACCAGCACGCCCTGGGGACCCTCGGTCGAGTGGGCGATCTCCAGGTCGACGATGTTGACGTCGAGGTCGGCCGCCAGGATGGCCACGTCGGCGACCACGCCGGGCCGGTCGGGCACGGGGATGCGGACCTCGCACAGGTCGGCCGCCGTGCGGTAGCGGGCGGGCAGGTTGACCCGGGCGGCCCGGGCCTGCTCCAGCGCCCGCAGCAGGCCCGAGCGGTCGTCGTCGGCCACCAGCGCGCGCATGTGGCGCAGCGCCGAGGTCAGGTCGTCGAGCACCCGGACGATGGCCTCCCGGTTGTCGCTGCAGATGTCCGGCCAGATGCCGGGGTGGCCGGACGCCACCCGGGTCATGTCCCGGAAGCCGCCGGCGGCCAGCCGCAGCAGGGCGCGGTGCTCCTCGCTGCGCTCGTCGGCCAGCCGCATCAGCGAGGCGGCGGCCAGGTGGGGCACGTGGGACACCACCGCCACCAGCTCGTCGTGGCGCTCCGGGGGCAGGGTGACCACCTCGGCGCCGAGCGTGCCGACGATCTGGCGGACCTGGGCGTAGGCGGCGGCGTCGGTGCCGTCGGTCGGGGTCAGCACCCAGGTCGCCCCCTCGAACAGGTCTGGCGAGGCGCCGTCGACGCCCTCCTGCTCGGAGCCGGCCATCGGGTGGCCGCCGACGAAGCGCCCGTCGGCCACCGCCTCGACCACCGAGGCCTTGACCCCGCCGACGTCGGTGACCAGGCCGGGGCCGGCGCCCAGGGCGCGGCGCGCCTCGCCGGCGATGCCGTGGACCGGCGTGGCGACGAACGTGATCGTCGCCTCGGGATCGTCGCCGACGGCGTCGAGGGCGCCCAGCTTGCGGGCCCGGGCTGCGGCGTCGGGATCGCGGTCGCGCCCGGTCACGTGCCAGCCCAGCTGGCGCAGGCGCATCCCGATCGACCCGCCGATCAGGCCGGTGCCCACGACGACGGCCCGGCCGGGCTCGGGGGGGCGCCCGAGCACCACGTCAGCCCAACGCCGGCGCCATCAGGCCGGCAGGTCGTCGCGCAGGTTGCGCGCGCCCTCGAGGTAGACGTGGTGCAGCTCGTCGCGGGACTTGTCGGTGGTGAGGTGGATCAGCACCCGCACGCAGTGGGGGGTGCCGCCGTCCACGTCGAGCTCGCGGGCGCACATCAGCGGCACGTCCCCGAGCCCGAACTTGCGGGCGCCCATCGCGGGGAAGGCGCAGTGGATGTCGTCCGTGGCGGTGAACAGCACGCTGATGAGGTCGTCGTGGTGGATCGCGTTGCGCTCGAACAGCGCCTCGAGCAGGGCGATCACCCGCTCGTAGAGGTGCTCTTCCTCGTCGACGTCGACGGTGGTGGCGCCACGGAGGGCGCGGACGGCTGCGGACATGACCCCGCGAGGTTAGCGGCGGGGTGGCCGCGTCGGCGCAGCCGCCCGCTCCAGCTCCCGGACCTCGGCCTGGGTCAGCGGGCGCGCTGATGGAGGTGGCGCGCCAGGTCGGGCGTGCGCAGGAGGTCGACGCCTAAGGCTGAGGCGTGACATGCGTCCCGCCCCGAGCTTTTGTCCCCGGAAACGGTCGCCATGGCGACCGTTTCCGCGTACGAAACGCGGATAGGGGCGAGCGAGGCCGGTGAGCGGGACGGCTGTCACGCCTCACCTGTCGGCGCAGCCGCCCGTTCCAGCGCCCGGACCTCGGCCTGGGTGAGCGGGCGCCAGTCGCCCGGAGCCAGCCGGCGGTCGGCCAGCGGCCCGATGCGGGTCCGGACCAGCCGCACGACCGGGTGGCCGACCGCGGCGCACATGCGGCGGACCTGGCGGTTGCGGCCCTCGTGGATCGTGATGCGCAGCGTGCGGTCGCCGACCAGCGAGACCTTGGCCGGCGCCGTCGGCCCGTCGTCGAGCGTGACGCCCTCGCGGAGCCGGCGCAGCGCGCCCCGCGACGGCGCTGCCCTCCACCTCGGCCAGGTACTCCTTCTCGACGCCGAAGCTCGGGTGGGTGAGCCGGTGGGCCAGCTCGCCGTCGTTGGTCAGCAGCAGCATGCCCTCGGTGTCGGCGTCGAGCCGGCCCACGGGGTAGACCCGGGGCTCGGCCGGGACCAGGCCGACGACGGTCGGCCGGCCCTGGGGGTCGGCGGCGGTGGTGACGACGCCGGCCGGCTTGTTGAGCAGGTAGTGGGCGAGCCCCTGGCGCACGCCGAGCGGCGCGCCGTCGACCTCGATCGTGTCGTGCTCGGCGTCGACCCGGCGCGCCGAGCGTGGCGACCTCGCCGTTGACCCGCACCCGGCCCGCGGCGATCAAGTCCTCACACGTGCGCCGGGAACCCAGGCCCGCCTGGGCGAGGACCTTCTGGAGGCGCTCGCCCGGCTCGCTCACTCGCCGAACGGGTCGCGATCCCCGTCCGCGCCGTCGACACCGCGGTCGTCGTCCCCGTCCGCGCCGTCGACGCCGGGGTCGTCGTCCCCGAACATGGCGTCGAGGTCGATCGCCGTGCCGTTGGGCGCCTTGGTGGCGGCGTCGCGCGCCAGGTTGGCCTCCTCCAGCGCGGAGAGCCGCTCGGGCAGCGACGGCTCCGGGCGCAGCCCCCGCTCCAACTGCTCGACCACGTCGGCCCCGGGGACGAAGTCGCCGAGCGCCGGGAGCTGGCCGAGGTGAGTCGAGCCCGAGCGTGGCCAGGAAGTCGGGCGTGGTGCCGAACATCGCCGCCTGGCCCGGGCCCGGGTCGCGTCCGACCTCGACGATGTAGCCCCGCTGGGCGAGCGTGCGCATCACGCCGTCGACGTTCACGCCCCGGATGGCGCGCCACCTGGGCCCGGGAGATCGGCTGCTTGTAGGCCACGATCGCCAGTGTCTCCAGCGCGGCGGCCGACAGCTTGGCGGTCTGGCCGGCCAGCACGAACCGCTCGACGTACGCGGCCTGGGTCGGGGTGGCTCTGGTAGCGCCAGCCGCCGGCCACCCGGGCCAGCTGGAAGCCCGTGGCCCTCGGCCTCGTACTCGGCCGCCAGCGCCTCGCACAGCTCGTCCACGACGGCGGGAGACAGCTCCAGCAGCTGGCCGAGGAGGTTGGGGTCGATCGGGTGCGTCGCCCACGAGCACGATCGCCTCGATCGCGGCCCGGGCGTCGGCCCGCACGTGGTCGCCGGGCTCGCCCGGCAGCGGGTCGGTCGGGTCGTCAGGCGCCACGTCTCACCCGTCGTAGGCGTCGACGGCGGCCAGCCGCTCGGCGCGGTCGCGGCCGTCCTCGCCGACCCACACGATCTCGATGTCGCCGAACGTGCGGGGCTGGTCGAGGTCGACGAGGCCGTGCTTGAACAGCTCGAGGACGGCGAGGAACCGCACGACGACCTCGAGCCGCTCCACCAGGTCGCCGGTCAGCTCCCGGAACGTGATGCGCCCGACCCGGGGCAGCTCGTCGATCAGCTCGCCGACGGCGTCGGTGACGCGAGGCCCGGATCGGGGCCACGTGGTCGAGGTCGACCCGCGGCGCCGGGCTGGGGCGCCACGGCCCGCAGGTACGCGGACCGCAGGTCGTCGGGCGTCACGCCGTCCAGCAGGTCGGGCATGAGGCCCAGAAGCGCTCGTCGACGCCCGACCGTGCGGCCGACGCTGCGGCCGGCCTCCTCGGCCAGGACCGACAGTGCGACCGCCGCCTCCTTGAACGTCTTGCACTCGAGCAGCCGGGCGAGCAGCAGGTCGCGCTCCTCCCACAGGGCGCAGCTCGTCGTCGAGGTCGAGGTCGTCGGCCGCGGGCAGCAGCCGCCGGCTCTTGAGCTCGACCAGCGTGGCCGCGATCAGCAGGAACTCGGTGGCCACGTCGAGGTCGAGCTGCTCCATGCGCTCGAGCTCGGTCAGGTAGCGCGTCGACGATGGTGGCCAGGCGAGACCTCGTACAGGTCGACCTGCTCGCCCAGGATCAGGTGCAGCAGGAGGTCGAACGGGCCCTCGAAGACGGGGGTCTGCACCTCGTACGGCATCCTCCCGATGATAATCACAGGGGTGTCGTTCCCCGGGGCACCCTGCGGTAACCCGTTTCGGGGCGGATGGGGACCGGCATCTACGATCGCCGCCCATGGCCCGCGTGCTTCTCCGGCATCCAGCCCACCGGCGAGTTGCATCTCGGCAACTACCTGGGCGCGGTCCGGCGGCTGGGTCGGCCGAGCAGCACGACGACGACGCGCTCTACTGCATCGTCGACCTCCACGCCCTGACGGTCCCGCAGGACCCGGCCGAGCTGCGGGCCAAGACGCTGGAGGTGACCCAGCTGCTGGTGGCGGTCGGCCTCGACCCCGACGTCGTCACGCTGTTCGTGCAGAGCCACGTGCCCGAGCACGCCGAGCTGGGCTGGATCATGGAGTGCACCGTCGCGTTCGGCGAGCTGCGGCGCATGACGCAGTTCAAGGACAAGTCGCCGAGCCGGGCCGACTTCGTGTCCGCCGGCCTGTTCACCTACCCGGCGCTCCAGGCCGCCGACATCCTGCTCTACGACACCGAGAAGGTGCCGGTCGGCGACGACCAGCGCCAGCACCTGGAGCTGGCCCGCGACCTGGCCATCCGGTTCAACCACCGTTACGGCGACACGTTCGTCGTGCCGGCCCACGCCATCCCGCCGGTCGGCGCCCGGGTCATGGACCTCCAGGCACCCGAGCGCAAGATGTCCAAGTCGCTCGAGTCGCCGCAGGGCACGGTGCTGTTGCTCGACGACCCCAAGGTGATCGAGCGCAAGTTCCGCCGGGCGGTGACCGACAGCGAAGCCGAGGTGCGCTTCGACCCCCAGGCCCAGCCGGGCGTCGCCAACCTGCTCACGATCCTGGCCGCCGCCACCGGCGGCGACCCCGAGGCGCTCGCCGCGGGGTATAGCCAGTACGGCCCGCTCAAGGCCGACGCGGCCGAGGCGGTGATCGAGCTGCTGGCACCGGTGCAGAAGCGGTTCGCCGAGCTGGCGGCCGACCCCGCGGGCACCCGGGCGATCCTGGCGCTGGGCGCGGAGAAGGCCGGGACGATGGCCCAGGCGACGATGCAGCGGGCGCGCGACCGGCTGGGCCTGCTCCCCCGCTGACCGCCGCGCCCGGGCGCGGGGGTCAGTCGCACTCGTCGGACACGAAGCGCTGGTTGTCGCCGTCGCCCTCGAACCGGCCGCACACCTCGGGCTCGCCGGGCAGGCACCCGGTCTCGGGCTTGTCGGTGAGCTGGCCAGGCGCCGCGCCGGGGTGCTGGGCCGCGGTCGCCGCGGTGACGACGCAGAAGGGGTCGCCGGAGGTGTCGTTGTTCATCCCCATCCAGCACCCGCCGACGAAGCTGGCGATGACGGCGATCACGATCAGCCGCGTGTTGCTGGAGCTCGAAGCCATCGTCGCCTTGCCTCCCCGGACCGGTCGACAATCTTGGCCGACCGGCCCCTCGCGGGCGCGGATATCTTGGCGCGGGTGATGCCCGCTGCGGGTCCCGTGATCGTCGGGGTGGCCGACCACAGCGGCTGGGCCAACCTCGTGACGGTCGGCGCCGGCGCGGACGGCGCCCCGGTCGTGGTCGACCGCCGCCGCTGCGACATCATCGGCCCGGACGACGTGCGCCAGCCGTACCACGCCGCGGCCGGCATGGACGAGGCCGGGGGCGAGGCACTCGTGGCCGCGGTCGCAGACGTGGCGGCCGCCGGCACCCGAGCCGCGCTGACGGACCTGGCCGCCGACCTCGCCTCAGCCGGCGCCACGATCGTGGGGCTGGCGATGCGCGCCGGCAGCGACCGGGCGATGCCGTCGACGCTGGCGGGCATCCTCGCCCGCCACACGGCGATGCACATGGCCGAGGGCGAGCTGTACCGCGACGCCTGGGCGGCGGCGGCCGACGAGCGGGGCGTCCCGGTGGCGGTCCACCCCCGGGGCGAGGCCGAAGCGCTGGCGGCGGCGGCCCTCGGCACCACGGTCGACCGGCTGGTCACGCTGCTCGCGGCCCTGGGGCAGGCCCTGGGCCCACCGTGGCAGGCCGAGCACAAGGAGGCGGCCGCCGGCGCCCTCGCCGAGCTGGCCGGCCACACCCGGCTCACCGTCCGGTGACTTCTGGTCTGCTGCGTGGTTGATGACCAACCACCGAGCAGACCAGAACGCGCGGTTCAGTCGTCGTCGGCGTCCTTGAGGGCGGTGGCGAGGTCCTCGGAGACCGACCAGCAGGCCGGCGGGAGGTGGTGCTCCCGGGTCCACGCGACCGTGAGGCCGTCGCTGCCCGCCGCCGCGAGCATGCGGGCGCCGATGGCGTCGTGGCAGAGGTAGCGGCCGGCCCGGCCGACCATGCCCGGGCGTTGGCGCCAGCGCTCGCCCGCGGTGTGGCCACCGGACACCCTGGCGGCCAGCGTGACCGCCGCCCGCGACACCGCGCCGAGGTGGCTGTCGATCTTGCCGACGTCGTGGAGCAGCGCCGCCGCCATGACCGGGCGTGTCGCGGCGGGGCCCAGGCGCACCGCCGCACGGCGGGCAACGCCCACCGCGTGGCGGCGGTCGGGGCCGCTCATGCGCCGCCACAACGCCACCTCGCCGGGCAGCAGGTGGTCGGCGGCCCACGCCTCGTCGCGCGGCGGCGGGCCGGCCGGCCACAGCGTGCCGAAGAAGCGGCGCACCAGGTGGCCGAACTCCGACGGGCGCCGGGTCCGGGTGCTCGCTACGGCGCTCACGCGTGGTTGATGCAGAAGCGCGTGGCGGGCATCGCCTCGAGCCGCGCCTCCGAGATCGACTCGCCGCAGCGCTCGCACAGCCCGTACGTGCCGTCGTCCATCTTGGCCAGCGCCCGGTCGACCTCGGCGAGTTGCTCGTTGAGCTGGTTCAGCAGCGCCTTGTTCTCGCCCTGCTCGGCCGCCACCTGCCCGGAGTCGGCGAAGTTCTCGTCGTAGGCCAGCGATTCATCGTGCCCGACCTGCAGGGACGAGATCTGGGCCGACAGGCGTGCGCGCTCGTCCTCCAGTTGGCCGCGCAGTGTCGAGAGCGTCGTCTGGTCGGGCATCACCCGAAGAGTACCGGAAGCGGCGGGTGCGACGTTGGGCGTTCTGACTACTTCGCGCCGTGGCGGACTACCGACGGTGGGGTCAGGACGGACCGAGGGCCCGCGGATGGGCCGCCCGATAGGCGGCGAACAGCCGTTCCTGCGACACCCGCGTGTACACCTGGGTCGTGCTGACGGTGGCGTGGCCCAGCATCTCCTGCACCGCCCGGATGTCGGCGCCGTGGTCGAGCATGTGGGTGGCGCACGAGTGGCGCAGCACGTGGGGGGTCAGCTTGCCGTCGAGGCCGGCCACGCTCCCCCAGCGGGTGACGACCAGCCAGGCGCCCTGGCGGGTGAGCCGGCCGCCCCTCCGGTTGAGGAACAGCGCCTCGGCGTCGCCCCGGCGTGCCCACCGCTCGGGCACGAGCGCGGGGCGCCCGGGCGGCGCCAGCCAGTCCCGCACGGCGGCGGCCGCATGGCGGCCGATCGGCACCACCCGCTCCTTGGATCCCTTCCCGAACGCCCGCAGCAGCGACGACTCGAGGTCGACGTCGCCGAGCCGCAGGCCGACCAGCTCCGAGATCCGCAGCCCGGTGCCGTAGAGCACCTCGAGGATCGCCCGGTCCCGGCGCGCCGGCGCGTCGTCGCCGACGACCGCGCCGAGCAGCGCGCCCACCTCGGCCTCCGACAGCGCCTTGGGCAGTCCGGCGGGCACGCGGGGCGCGGCGACGTCGGACCCGGGGTCGCCCGGGGCCCGCCCCTCGTCGGCCAGGAACCGGTGCAGCGACCGCACGGCGACGACGGCCCGGGCCACGGTCGCGGGCGCCAGGTCCCCGGCGCGCAGGTCGCCGACGTAGGCCTCGACGTCCTCCCGTCCCGCCCGGTCGAGCGGGGTCCCCCGCGCGCGCAGCCACCGGCACCAGCGCCGGGCGTCCCGGCGGTAGGCGGTGAGCGTCGCCGGCACCCGCCCCTTCTCGGCGGCGAGCCACGACAACCACTCCTCGACGTCGAGCGGCAGCAGGTCGGCGTCGGGGTCGGCCGCAGGATCGGCGGTCGGCGCGGTCATCGGGTCGACCGTAGCGCCGCCCGACCCCGGGGGACGGGGACGCCCGCGGGTAGCTTGGGGGCGTGCCGCTCTACGACTTCCGCTGCCGCACCTGCGGCGAGACCTTCGAGGTGCGCCGGCCCATGGCCGAGGCCGATGCGGCGGCGACGTGTCCCGGCGGCCACGCCGACACCGTGAAGCTGCTGCCGCTCGTCAGCGTCGGCGGGCGGGCCGGCGGCGGTCCCGCGCCCGCGCCGGCCGCCGGAGGCGGGTGCTGCGGCGGCGCCTGCGGCTGCGGCTGAGCCTCCGGCGGCTCAGCCCGGGATCCGGCCCTGCGCGGCGAGCATCAGCACCGCGATCGCCGTCTTGGCGTCGGTGATCCGGCCATCGACGACCATGGCGAGGGCGTCCGCCGCCGGGACCCGCTCGATCGCCATCTCCTGCTCCTCGGCGCCCTGGCGGTCGTGCGCGACCTCGGTCAGGTCGGTCGCCAGGTAGACCACGACCGTCTCGTCCGAGAACCCGGGCGAGTTCTGGAACGTCACCAGGTACTCCAGCGTGCCGGGCCTGAGGCCGGCCTCCTCGACCAGCTCGCGCCGGGCCGTCTCGTCGGGCGGTTCGTCGGCCACGTCCCGCAGGCCGGCCGGCAGCTCCCACAGCTCGGCGTCCAGGGCCGCGCGGTACTGGCGGACCAGCGTGATCGTCCCGTCGCCGTGCCACGGCACGACCGCCACCGCGCCCGGGTGGTGGACCATCTCGCGCTCGTGGACGCCGTCGGGGCCCTCGACCTGGAGGACCGCGGCCGAGACCACGCGGCCCGACCAGACCGTGCGCTCGCCGGCCCGGCGAAAGGTCACGGCGAGGACCGGACGACGTCGGCAGCGTCCACGTCGGGGAACAGATGCGGCCGGCGACCCTCGGCCGCGGTCCAGCGCCGCGGCCACGAACTCCCGGAACAGCGGCGCCGGGCGGTCGGGGCGGCTCTTGAACTCCGGGTGGGCCTGGGTGCCGACCCAGAACGGGTGGCCGGCGAGCTCGATGAACTCGACCAGGCGCCCGTCGGGCGACGTGCCCGAGCACACGAAGCCGCTGCCGTCGAAGCTGGCCGCGGTAGCGGCGGGTTGAACTCGTAGCGGTGGCGGTGGCGCTCGCTCACGACCGTCTCGCCGTAGGCGGCGGCGACCTGCGATGCCCGGCTCAGCTCGGCGTAGTAGGCGCCGAGGCGCATCGTGCCGCCCTTGTCGGTGACGTCGCGCTGGCTCGTCCATGAGGTCGATGACCGGGTGCGGCGTCGCGGGTCGAACTCGGTCGAGTTGGCGCCGGCCAGGCCGAGCACGTTGCGGGCGAACTCGATGGTCATGACCTGCATGCCGAGGCACAGGCCGAGGCACGGGATGTCGTTGCTCGCGGGCGTAGCCGGCGGCGGCGATCTTGCCCTCGATGCCCCGCTCGCCGAAGCCGCCGGGGATGACGATGCCGTCGAGGTCGTGCAGGCGGCCCTCGGCCAGCAGGCCCTCGACGTCCTCGGCCTGGATCCAGTCGATCTCGACGTGGGCGCCGTGGTGGAAGCCGCCGTGCTTGAGCGCCTCGACGACCGACAGGTAGGCGTCGGGCAGGCTCACGTACTTGCCGATGAGGCCGATGCGCACCGGGCCGGGTGGCCGCCTCGACCCGGTCGACGAGCGCCTCCCACTCGCGTCAGGTCCGGCGTCGTCGCCGTCGAGCCCGAGGAGCTCGCAGACCACGCTCGTCGAGGCCCTCGTCGTGCAGGACGAGCGGGAGCTCGTAGATGTTGCGCGGCGTCGGCGGCGTTGACGACGGCCTCGGTCGGCACGTCGCACAGGCTGGAGATCTTGCGCTTGAGCGCGTCGCGAGAGCGGCCGCTCGCTGCGGCACACGATCACGTCGGGCTGGATGCCCCGGCTGCGCAGCTCGGTGACCGAGTGCTGCGTGGGCTTGGTCTTCTGCTCGCCCGACGGGCCGATGAACGGCACCAGCGTGACGTGGACGTAGCAGACGTTGTCGCGGCCGACGTCGTGGCGGAACTGGCGGATGGCCTCGAGGAACGGG
Organism: uncultured Acidimicrobiales bacterium; assembly: GCA_963739835.1. Classification (GTDB taxonomy): domain Bacteria; phylum Actinomycetota; class Acidimicrobiia; order Acidimicrobiales; family VFJN01; genus ZC4RG19. The sequence goes on along the minus strand of CAVUBW010000009.1, from coordinate 36,209 downwards.
AGGATCTCGATGTCGCCGACCGTGCCGCCGACCTCGGTGATCACGACGTCGACGTCGTCGCTGGCGAGGCGGGTGATGCGCCGCTTGATCTCGTCGGTGATGTGCGGGATGACCTGCACGGTCTTGCCGAGGTAGTCGCCCCGCCGCTCGGCGGCGAGCACCGCCGAGTAGATCGAGCCGGTGGTGGCGTTGCTGTCCCGCGACAGGGGCTCGTCGATGAAGCGCTCGTAGTGGCCGAGGTCGAGGTCGGTCTCGCCGCCGTCGTCGGTGACGAACACCTCGCCGTGCTCGAACGGGTTCATCGTGCCCGGGTCGACGTTGATGTACGGGTCGAGCTTCTGCATCGTGACCCGCAGGCCCCGGGACTTGAGCAGTCGACCGAGCGACGAGGCGTGAGGCCCTTGCCGAGCGAGCTGGCCACGCCTCCCGTCACGAAGATGTGCTTCGTCACGGGCCCACAGCCTACCCCGCCCGGCAGGCCCAGTCGCGGATCACTCGCGCCCGACGGTGTCAATCTCATATTGACACCGGCTCGCGTCAATGTCAGGTTGACAGGCATGGAGATCCAACTGACCCAGCTCATCACCGGCGTCGAGGAGGGCAACGCCGCCCCGCTCGACCGGGTTGCCGCCGCCGCGATCCTCAAGGACCAGTTCGAGCACCTCGGCGACGACCTGCTCGACCACTTCGTGCAGCAGGCCCGGGCCGAGGGCTGCTCGTGGACCCAGATCGGCGACGCCCTCGGCGTCACCCGCCAGGCGGCCCAGCAGCGCCACAGCGGCCCGCCGTTCAGTATGCGCTCGCTGGCCAACGGGCCGTACAAGCGGTTCACGCCCCGGGCCTCGATCGCGGTCATCCACGCCCAGACCGCGGCCCGCAGCCGCAACCACGCCACGCTCGGGACCGAGCACGTGCTGCTCGGCCTGTTCGGCGCCAACGACCCGAGCGTCGCGGTGGTGGCGCTCGACCGCATGGGCGTGGACGCGGCGCGGGTCACCGCCGCCGTCGACGCCCGGGTGCCCGCCGGCGAGACCCCGGTCCGGGGCGAGCTGGCGATCAGCCCCGACGCGGAGGAGATGTTCCGCCAGACCCTGCGGGAGGCGCTCCAGCTGGGCCACAACTACATCGGGACCGAGCACCTGCTGCTGGCCCTGCGCCACGGCGACGGCGTAGCCGCCCAGGTCCTTGCCGACCTCGGCGTGGGCGAGGACGAGCTGCGGTCGCAGGTCGTGACTCGGCTCCAGGAGATCATCGGCTCGACCTGACGGCACGCGAGTGGGGCGGGGGTTACGGTTCCCGGCCCCAGGCGTCGGCTGCCCGCAGCGGCGGGACCGCGGCGATCACCCGGCTGAACGAGACCCGCTCGCTGGCAAGGTTCAGCGCCACGAGGACCACCAGGACAACGGTGCGCACGCCCGGCGAGCAGGCGAGCACGACGCCGAGGCCGAGGGCCGCGCCGAGGACGTTGGCGCCGGCGTCACCGAGCATCAGGCGCTCGCGGAGGTCGGCGGCGAGGAGGCCGGCGCCGCCGCCGACCACCAGCGCTACGCCGGCCAATGCCGGCTCGGCCCCGGCACCGGCCACCAGCGCGGCCAGCGCCACCAGCGCCAGCTTGATCGTGCGGCCCGGGCGCCGGTCGAACAGGTTGGCCAGGTTGGCCGCCAGCGCCACCAGCGCCCCGTCGGCCAGCAGCCGTCCCAGGCTGCCGGGCTCGCGGGAGGCGACGACCACCACCGCCACCGCCGCCCCGCCGAACAGCTTGATCGCCCCGGTCGTCAGCCGGCCCCGGGCGAGGGCGGTGAGGTGGGCCCGGAAGCCGCCGCTCTCGCCCGCCCCGCCAAGGTCGTCGAGCAGGCCCAGGAGCCCGAACCCGAGCGCGGCCAGCGTCACGAGCCTCAGCCCGGCCCGGGCCACCCCGTCGGCCTCGGCCCCCGCTGCGGCCACCACGGCCACGATCGCGTCGGTCCCCGCGGCCACCAGCGCCAGCAGGACGCCGACCGCGGTCGGCAGGATGCGGCCCCGGAAGTTCTCGCGGGCGAACACGGGGGCGGCGAACGCGGGCGCGGCGGCCAGGCACAGGCCGGCAGCGGCCAGCGCGCCGACGACGAAGGCGGCGACGACGATCATCCGCCCTGCGCCCCGACCCGGACCGGCGGCGGTACCGGGGTCTGCGGCACATCGAGCGGGCTGGTCTCGGCCCCGGCCGGCGCGGGCGCGGCGGTGCCGGGAGCGGCGGGCGGCGAGCCCGCGCCCGCCCCGACCGCCAGCCAGGCCAGCGCCGCCGACAGCACGGTCAGCGTCACCGCGCCGACGACGACCCCCGAGTCGTTGACAGCGCTGCCCAGCGCCCCGGCCACCAGGGCCGACACGATCCCGGCCCGCAGCGTGGGGATCCGCTCGGCCGCCCGGGCCAGCGGCCGGGCCGGGTGGCGGGCCAGGAACACGCCGAACGCCACGGCGACCGGGATCACCGCCAGCCATAGCGACGACGTCGACACCTGGAGGTTTGCCGCCAGCTTGCGGTCGACCACCGACCACAGCGGGGCCAGGCCCTCGTCGCCGATCCGCTCGAGCAGCCGGCCGAGGTGGCCCCGCTCCCCCGCCGGCCGGGCCAGGTCCAGCAGGCCGAAGCCGACCACGGCCAGCCCGGTGAGGACCACCGCCGCGGCCGCCGTCCGCAGGCGCAGCCGGTAGCCGGTGACCAGCGCGGCGAACACCAGCACCGTGGGCGTGAACGCCAGGATCCCGCCCACGTCCGCGCCCCAGGTCGGCCAGCCGATCACGACCAGCACCGCCAGCAGCAGGCCGACGGCCGCGGCCCGCCCCCGGCGCCCGGGCCAGCGGGCGGCCACCAAAGCGGCCACCAGGCACGACGATGCCGCCACCTGGCCGAACGAGTAGTTGCTGATGCCGTAGAGCCGCGAGTTGCCGGTCGCCGAGTAGCCGAAGGCGGCGTCGAGGCTCAGCTGCGACCCGAACACGACGTCGAGCAGCGGCACCGCCAGCACCACGGCCAGGACCAGGGCCAGTGGGCCGTCCTCCCGCCGCCGCGCCGCGCCCAGGGCGGTCGCCGCGGCGGCCACCGCCGCGGCTCCGGCGAGCAGCACCGCCCAGTAGACGCCCGCACCCAGGTCCTCCAAGGGCAGGGCCCGCGCCAGGTACGACAGGGGGAACAGCGCGAGCTCCGCGAGCGCCGCGCCGGCCACGACGCGCCGGGCCCTGCCGGCGCCGCCTCGGGCGACGACAACGACGGTCGCGGCGCACAGCGCCGCCATCCCGACCACGACGACGACGGTCGTCGGCGTGAGTAGCTGCTCACGGAAGCGGGCGGCGGCGTTCGCCTCCGCCATCCCGTCGACCCGGGCTGCGGCGGTGGCGCCCGAGGGGATCACCTCGGCCGGGCGGCCCTCCATCGCCTCCGGCCGGGCAATCCCGAGCTGGTCGAGGATCGTCGGGGCGACGTCGACCAGCGTCAGGAACCCGCTGCGCTGGGTCGACGCCGAGCGCAGGAGGCCGGCGCCCGCGCCCGGGGCCCGCAGCGCGGCCACGGTCAGGTCCCGGTCGCCGGGCATGTTGTAGGGCGCCACGAGCAGCACCGCGTCCCGCTCGGCGTCGACCCGGTCGACCAGCTGGCCCACCAGGTCGTCGGTGTCGGCCAGGGCGTCGTCGCGCAGCTCGCGGTAGCGGTGCTCGTCGACCCGGTCGCGGTAGCGCATGACGCGGGCCAGGTCCGACGCCTCGACCACCACCACTCCGCCGTCCCGGCCGCCGGGCGTGGTCCAGGTGTCCTCGAACCGCTGGACCACCGCGGCGGGGTCCAGGCGCACGCCGAACGGGCTGGCGGGGTCGTGGGTCAGCAGGTCGTTGCCGAGCCGGCCCGACGCGACGACGCCCTCGCCGGTGACAGCCGCCAACCCGACCTGGCGCTCGTACGACGGCTCGTCCGCGTCGCTGCCATCCGCGTTGCCGATCGCCTCGACGCTCCGGCCGGCGCGCGCCAGCGTGTCGGCCAGCAGGCCGGGCTCGGCCTCGTAGGGCTCGTCCGCGTTGCGCCGCTCCAGGGTCGGCCACGCCAGGGCGACGTAGCGCCCGTCGGGCTCGACGCCCGTGCGCCGGGTGAACACGTCGCCGGCCGAGGAGGCGCCGACCTGCTCGGCCACCGCCAGTTGTTGGCCGTCGACCTCCGGGTCGGTGGTCGCCCGGGCGCCCGCCGAGATCGTCAGGTAGGCGGCGCCGGGCGTCGCGCGGGCCGCCACGCCCCGGGGCGCGAGGTTCGCCACGGCCGCGTCGTCCAGCAGCGCCTCGATGGCGGGCAGGTCGTGGTCGCGCACCTCGGCCCAGGTCAGGCCGGGGACCGCGATCACCAGCACCCGGCCGGCGGGCGCGGCCGCGTCGGCGGGCGGGGCCGAGCCGGCGACCACCACGGCGGCGGCCAGGGCCGCGGCGCCGGCGGCCAGGGCCCGCCGCATCAGGCGCCGACCCCCTCCGGCACCGGGAGCGGCGCCGGGCTGGGCGCCGCCTCGCCCGCCTCCTCGACGCCGGCGAGCACGCGCAGCAGCACGACCGGCGCCACCACGATCACCATCGTCCACGGCACGGCGACCGACGCGTCGTTGGCCACCAACCCGACCGTCGCCAGCACGGCGAGGCCGGCCGCGGCCGCCCGCGCCGGCCGGCCGACCCGGAGGCCCGGGGTGCCGGGACGCCGCCGGCCCGTGGCCACCAGCGCGGCGTAGCCGAGGGCGGCCGCCATCAGGCCGCTCGCCCCGACCCACACGGCGGCGCCGCCGAGGCCGGCCTGCCAGCGCCGGCCGAGGTTCTTGCCGACCGCCGACCACCGGCCGGAGAGCGCGTTGTCCGCGAGCCGGGCCAGGTGGGTCTGCTCCGCCGCGGGGCGGAGCCCGTCGACCAGCGCGAAGCCGGCAAGGGCGAGCGCAGTGGCGGCGACGAGTGCGGCCACCTCCCGCCAGCCGATCCGCCGCCCGGCCAGGATCAGGGCGGTCAGGCCGAACGCGGGCACCATCGCGGCGACGCCGCCATCGTCGGCGCCGAGCATCGGCAGCCCCTCGACCAGCACGACCGCCGCCATCAGCCCGATCGCGACGCGCAGGCCCCGGTCGCCGCCCCGCTCGGCCACCAGCGCGGCCAGGACGACCGTCGCCGCGCCGTAGAAGGCGAACGCCAGGTTGCCGAGGCCGGTGAACCGGCCGGCGACGGCGACCGAGTAGCCGAACGTGGTGTTGAGCTGGAGCGGCGAACCGACGATCACGTCGAGCGAGAGCAGCCCGACGATCGCGCCGAGCGCCACGATCGGGCCCAGTCCGGGCCGCCGGCGGTCGGCGGCCAGCGCCACCGCCGCGAACAGGGCGGCGACGACCACGATCGCCGCGCCCTCCGCCGCCAGGTTGCCGGTCACGAAGCGCAGGCGACCGACCAGGAACGTGGCGGGCACGAAGCCGAGGGCGCCGTACGCCCCGGCCGTGACCAGCCGGCGCATCCGCCGCCCGAGCCGCGACCGCAACGCGGTGGCCAGCGCCAGGAGCACCAGCACCGTGGTGATCCCGGTCACCACCGCCGGCAGGGTGGCGTCGCGGAAGGCGGCGGCGTCCGCTGCGTCGACCAGCCGGCCCACCCGGTCCGCGGGCCGGCCCGAGCCGAGGGTGAAGCCGCGGCCCTCCATCGCGTCGGGGGCGTCCTCGCCCACGAGCGACAGCACCGTGGGAGCGACGTCCGCGAGCTGGACGTAGCCGGCCCGGCGCGTGGTCGCCGACTGGAGCAGCCCGCCGTCGACGCCCGGCGCCCGGACTGCGACCACCCCGAGGGCCGGGGCGCCCGCCGGCGCGACCGGCGACAGCACGATTACGGCGTCCCGCTCGGGGTCGACGCGGGCGACCAGGTCGCCGAGCAGCCGGTCGGCGTCGGCGAGTGCCCGGTGGCGCATGGCCTCGGCGGACGCCACGTCGGCGTCGGGCGCATCCGCGGCGGCGCGCACGAGGTCCGACGCCTCGACCAGCACGACCGCGCGGTCGCCGCCCTCCCACGCGGCGTCGAACGCGTCGAGCACCCGGCCCTCGTCGAGCCGGCGGCCGAACGGGGCGCCGGGGTCGTCGACCAGCAGGTCGCCGCCCACCGTCCCGGCCGGCACCATGCCGTCCGACCCCATGAGCGCGGTCGCCGCCGCGCGGTCGTACGCGTCGGCGCCCGCGTCCGCGTTGGCGACGACTGCCCGGTCGATCCCGGCCGCCGCCAGGCGGTCGCCGAGCAGGCCGACGTCCGCCCCGAAGGCGGAGCGCTCGTTGGTGTCGCCCGCGTTCCCCGCGGCGAGGTAGGCCACGCCGTCGGCCGGCCGGCCGAGCCGGCGCTCGACCAGGTCGGACGCGGGCGTGCCCGCGTAGCTCTCGTCCGGGTCGAGGGCGAGCGCGGCGTCGACGGGCGGCGCGACCGCCCGCGTGCCGGCGCCGAGCGTGAGGTAGGCGTCGGTGACGCCGGCGTCCCGCCGGCCGATGCGGGTCGACAGGTCCGCGATCGCGGCCTCGTCGGCGAACCGGGCGAGCTGCGGCAGCGACCCGTCCTCGACGTCCTCCCAGGCCACGCCCGGCAGCGACACGATCAGCACCCGGGGCGCCCGGGCAGCGAGCTCCCGGGGCGGCGAGCCGCAGCCGGCCAGCCCGGCCGCGAGCAGGACGCCGCCCGCCAACGCCAGCGGCAGGCGCCACCAGGGCCGCGCCCGGGGGATCACGTGAGCACCCCGTTCGCCGGCTCGGCCGCGGGTCCCTCGGGCGCCCGGCGCACGGTGAGCGCGCCGCGCACCCCGAGGACCCGGTCGCCGGCCAGCACGAGCCCCGCGCCGACCAGCCCGAACGCCGCCACCGCCACCAGGTCGGCCAGCCGGGACGGGTCGTCGGGCAGCAGCGCTCCGCTCGCGAGCCAGACGGCGAGCCCGGCGCCGGCGGCCACCGCCACGATCCGGCCGAACGCGGCGGGGACGAGCGACGCCCCGGTGCGCCGGGCCAGCCCGACGCCGAGCACCAGCGCCCCGGCCGTGTAGGCCAGCGAGTGGGCCAGGCCGAGCGCGGCGATGCGGGCCGCGCCGTCGAGCGTGGCCGCCCCCACGACCATCACGACGACGCCCAGCCCGGCCGCGCCCAGCGAGCACAGCCCCGGCGTCCGGCTGTCGCCCAGGGCGTAGTAGCCCCGGGCCAGCAGCAGGAAGGCGCTGTAGGGGAACAGCCCGAGCGCGAGCGCCGCCACCGCCGCGGCCAGCAGCTCGGCGCCGTCGCCGCCCGGCGGGCCGAACGGCACGACCCGCATGGCGGGCAGCGCGAGCGCGGCCATACCGGCGCTGACGGGCACGATCAGCACCGCCATGCGCTCCAGCGCCCATCGCAGCGACAGGCCCACCCGGTCGAGCCCGTGGTCGCGGGCCTCCGACACCAGCTCCGGGAGGATCGCGGTGTGGATCGGCTGCGCCAGCACCGCGTACGGGGCGAGGAAGATCACCCAGCCGACCTGGTACGCCACGACCCCGCCCTCGACCGCCCCGCCGGCGATGATCGCCGCGCCGAGCAGGATGCCGGCCCCGGTGTGGAGGACGACGCCCCACCCGGAGTGGCCGAGCACCTCGCGCACCCGACCGTCGCCCCGGGGCCTGCGGGGCCGCAGGCGGAACCCCGAGCGCTCGCACGCCGCCAGCAGGACGCCGACGAAGGCGATCACGCCGCCGGTCCCCGCGGCCACCAGCCACATCCGCTCGCCCAGGCTGAGGTCGAGGCCCGGGTCGGGGCCGGCGACGGCCCGGAACGCCAGCAGGCACAGCACCATCACGACCGTGTTGCCGATCGGCGCCGCCGCCGTGACCGGGAACCGGCGCTGGGCGTAGAGGGCGGCGGTGGCCACCGTCCCCGCCGCGTACAGCAGGATCTGGGGGACGAAGAACACGAGCAGGAACGTGACCAGCTCGCGCTGCTCGGCGGCGACGTCGGCGGGCACGCCCACGGTCAGCAGCCGGGCCAGCAGCGGGGCGGCGAGCATCCCGGCGACCGTCACCACCCCGAGACCGGCCAGCGCCACGCCCAGAACACCACCCGCGACCTGCTCGGCCGCCCGCTGATCGCCGCGGTCGAGCCGGGCGACGAACGCCGGCACCAGCACCGCAGACAGCGCGCCCGCGGCCAGCAGCTCGAACAGCACGTTGGACACCGAGTTGGCCGACTGGAACGCGTTGCCGAGGAACGTGGGCCCGAGCACCGCCGCGACCACCAGCACGCGCAGCATGCCGAGCCCCCGGGACACGGCCGTGATCGCGCCCATCCCCGCCGCCGCCCGGGTCGTGGTCGGCGCCCGGCCCTCGGAGGGTTCTGCCGCGCTCACGGCGCGGTCACCCGTCCCCTTCCGTCGGCGGCAGCAGGCGGCTCGCCCCGTTCCCGATGCCGTAGTGGCCGACGACGGGCCCGCCGGGCCGGGCGTCGGCCAGGGCCAGGATCGTGGCCGCGCCGCCCGCCACCTGGTCGAGGTCGTCGACGGTCGACACCCGGTCGCGCAGTGCGTCGTCGTCGCGCACCGCGGCCACCAGCGGCGCCCACGCCTCGTCGGCCGCGGGATCGCCGGAGGTCGAGGGCTGCACCGCCACGACCGGCACCGGTGCATCGGTGGCGAGGTCGGCCAGGATCGGCTGGACCAGGTCGGACGCGGGCACGGTGGCGCCCGGGCCGTCGACCACCACCACCCGCACGCCCGAGGACGGCAGCCGGACGACGTCGCCGTCGACGCCGTCGGGCAGCTGGTACTCGAGGAACCCGGAGTCGCGCAGCCGGGCCGCCAGCGGCGGCTCGGCCGGCGCCGACGAGCTGGGGTCGTCGGCCGTTGCCGGCTGGTCGGTGGCGCCGAACAGCACGTCGGCGAGGCTCTGCGCCAGGCTCTGGTGCAGGCGGTCGGGGTCGTCCGTCCTCAGCTCGAGCGCGCCGGCCAGGTCGGTCAGCTCCGAGTCGTCGTCGAGGGCGAGCCGGTCGCTCAGCCACCAGGTGCCGAGCACCTGGGCATTGGCCTGGCCGAGCGACCGCATCACGCTGTCGACCCAGCGCTTGTCAACGCCCCGGGTGGCCACGACCAGCACCGGTTCGCCCTGGAGCTTGCCGGCGTAGAGCCGCTCGCCGATCTGCTGGTCGAAGGCCTGGGCGACGTCCTGGTCGGACTTGACCTCGGCGGACAGCGCGTCGTTGCGGACCCGGGCCGCATCGAGGCTGGTCTCCAGGTCGTTCAGCTGGCTCTTGAGGGCCTCCTCGAGGGCGTCGTCGAGGAAGGTCGTGCCGAGCACGAGCCCGATGCCGAGCGCGAGCAGCACGGCGGTGAGGGAGACGATGTGGAAGCGGAAGTTGATCATTCAGGAGATGAGCGAGCGCCAGAAGGCCCGCAGGACGAGCCGGACCGGCTCGGACAGCATGAGGGCCACGGCGCAGCGTGAACACCGCCGCCAGGATCATCCACAGGAGGTCGCGTCGTGCGAACCGAGGTGCGGTAGAGCCGGCTCACCCCCTTGGCGTCGACCAGCCGCGCCCCGACCTTCATCCGCACGAGGAACGTCGACGCCATGCCCGACCGGCCCTTGTCGAGGAAGTCCACCATGTTGCTGTGGGCGCCGACGGCCACGATCAGCTCGGCCCCCTGCTGGTAGGCCATCAGCATCGCGACGTCCTCGCTGGTGCCGGCGGCCGAGACCACCACGTGGTCGAGCCCGAGATCGTCGAGCCGCTTCGCGCCGGGCGCCCGGCCGTCTGTGTAGCCGTGCACGACCAGCTGGGCGCCGCACCCGAGCGCCCGCTCGGTGATCGAGTCGAAGTCGCCGACGATGAGATCGGGCACGATGCCGATCGCGAGCAGCGCGTCGGCGCCGCCGTCGACCGCGACCACGACCGGGCGGACCTCGCGGATGTAGCCGGACCGCTGGAGCAGCGCCAGGTCGTCCTTGTGGCCGCTGCCCCGCACGACGATCAGCACGTGCCGGTCGGCCATGTCGACCACCAGCTCGGGCACGTCGAGCTCGCCGGTGAGGAGGCCGATCTCCTCGCGGACGTACTCGACCGTGTTGACCGCGAACCGCTCCAGGGCGACGCCCATGTTGGCCCGCGCCTCCTCGATGTCGGCGGCCACCGACGCGATCGTCTGGCGGATTCCGGTGGCGATCACCTCGTCGCCGGCCAGCACGCGGTCGCCGTCGACGGTGAGGAGGGCGCCCTCGCTCACCGCCCGCATGACCTCGGGCCCGGCGTCGTCGATGAGCGGGATGCCCGCCCGGCACAGCAGCAGTGGGCCCTGGTTGGGATAGCGGCCGCTCACCGAGGCGGCGGCGTTGACGACCGCCGCGGGGCCGAGGTCGACGAGGGTCTCGGCCGCCACGCGGTCGAGGTCCTCGTGGTCGATCACCGCAATGTCCCCGGGCCGGAGCCGCTTGACCAGCCGCTTGGTGCGGGGGTCGACCCGGGCCACGCCGGTGATCGGCCCGGCCGCCGGTGTGGGGCGGGCGCGGCGGCGGCCGGGCAGCGACAGGCGCCGGCCGCGGGCGTCGGCGGACGGGGCCGGATCGGCGGGGACCGGCACGCTCACCGGTGCACCCTTCGGGATGCACCCAGTGAGCGATCGGCACTGCGTGCCGAGTACCGCACTGTGCTTATGTTCGCTCGCTCACCGACCGCTCCGTTCGCCCGCGGCCGTGGCCAACAGCTCGGCCGCATGCGTGCGGGCCGCGTCGCTGTCGGGCTGGCCGGACAGCATCCGCGACAGCTCGACCACCCGCTCGCCGCCGTCGAGCAGCCGGACGCGGGACACGGTCGCCGCCTCGTCGCTCTGCTTGGCCACCTGGACCTGGGCGTCCGCGTAGGCCGCCACCTGGGGCAGGTGGGTGACGACGAGCACCTGGTGGCCCTCGCCGGCCAGGCGGCCGAGCGCGCGACCGACCGCCAACGCCGCGGCGCCGCCGACGCCGGCGTCGACCTCGTCGAAGACCAGCGTGGGCGGCGCGTCGGTGAGCACGAGCCGCAACGCGAGCATGGTCCGGGCCAGCTCGCCACCCGAGGCGACCTTGGCCAGCGGCAGCGGCGGGGTGCCGGGGTTGGCGGCCAGCAGCACCTCGACGTCGTCGCCCGGGTCGTCGCCCCGCACCTCGACCGCGACCTGGGCCTTGGGCATGGCCAGCTCGCGCAGGTTGGCCTCGATCCGCTCGGCCAGCCGCGGCGCGGCCGCCCGGCGGGCGGCGGCGACGACCGCGGCCGCGTCCGACTCGACCTTGCGGGCCGACACCGGCGCGGCGTCGAGCTCGGCGGCGCGGCGGTCGTGATCCTCCAGCTCGTCGAGGCGGGCGTGGAGCCGCTCGCCCTCGGCGATCACGTCGGCCAGGGTCTCGCCGTACTTGCGGCGAAGATCGCGCAGCAGCTGGCGGCGTTCGCGGACCCGGGTGAGGCGCTCGGGGTCCTCGTCGATGGCCTCGCCGACCGCCCGCAGCTCGCCGGCCAGGTCGCTGATCTCCACGGCCACGGTGCGGAGCCGGTCCTCGACCGTGCGGAACGGCCCCCGCCCGGCGATCAGCGCCACCGCCGCGCCGACGGCGTCGGACGCCGAGGCCAGCCCGTCGCCCCCGCCGGCGTCGCCGTCGCCGCTGAGCGCGGCCACCGCGCCGGCAGCGGCCTCCCGGTGGGCGGCGGCGTCGGCCAGTGCGTCCTCCTCGGCCTCCAGAGCCTCGTCCTCGCCGGGCCCGGCGATCGCGGCGCGGTCGATCTCGTCCACCTGGTAGCGCACGAGGTCGAGCTCGCGGGCCCGGGTGCGCTCGTCGCCGCCCATGCGGCCGAGGGCGTCGACCAGCGCCTGGACCTCGGCCCGGGCGTCGCGCAGCGGGCCCGGGTCGACGTCGCCGAAGCGGTCGAGCGCGGCACGCTGGGCCGCCGGGTGGAGCAGCGACTGGTGGGCGTGCTGGCCGTGGAGGTCGACCAGGGCCGCGCCCAGCTCGGACAGCTCGCCGGCGGTGGCGAGGCGGCCGTCGACGTAGGCCCGGCTGCGCCCCGACCGCGGGATGGCCCGGGACACGACGACCTCGCCGGTGCCGTCGGCGGCACCGTCCCCGCCGGGGCCGGGCCGGAGGAAGCGGCCCTCGACCCAGGCCTCGTCCGCGCCCGTCCGCACCAGCACCGGGTCGGCCCTGCCGCCCACGAGCAACTCGATCGCGTCCACCACCATGGTCTTACCCGCACCGGTCTCGCCGGTCACCGCGGTCATGCCACCGTCGAGCACCAGCCGCAGCTCGGCGATGACCCCGAGGTCGCGCACCGCCAACTCTACGAGCACAGCTGTCTCCCCCGGTCGCGCGGCACGGCCAACGCTACCGATCGCTCAGCCCGAACTTGGTCTTCAGGATCCGCAGGAAGTCGCGGGGCCCGAAGGTCACGAACCGGGCGGCCACATCGGCGGCCGTGCACACGATGGCGTCGCCCCGGGCCAGCGTGCCGAGGTTGTGGCCGTCGACCGACAGCGTGGCGGAGCGGTCGCCGACCACCTCGATCCGCACCCGGGCCGCGGGCGCGAGCACGAGCGACCGGTCGAACAGCATGTGCGGTGAGACGGGCGTCATCAGCAGGCAACGGTGGGTCGGCTCCACGATCGGTCCCCGCGCCGAGAAGGCGTACGCCGTCGACCCGGTCGGGGTGGCGACGATCAAACCGTCGGCAGCGTACGGGGTGAACGTCTCGCCGTCGACGCTGACCCCGAGCCGTACCGTGTGGCCCATCGGCGTCTTCTCGAGCACCGCCTCGTTGAGCGCCCGGTACGACCGGGCGCCGGTCGACGAGCGCCGCTCGGGCACCGCCACGGACTCGAACCCGGGGGCGTCGACGGTCACCTCGAGCAGCATGCGCTCCTCGACCTCGTACGAGCCGGCCAGGAAGCGCTTGAGCGCCATCCGCAGCCCGTGGGGCTCGACCTCGGTGAGGTATCCGAGCTGCCCGACGTTCACCCCGACGATCGGCACGCCCTCGCCGGCGACGAGGTCGACGGTCCGCAGCATGGTGCCGTCGCCGCCGAGGCTGACGGCGACGTCGAGCCCCGGGGCGAAGTCGGCCTCGGTACTCCCTGTCGCCGGCAGGCCGGCGATGCCCGCGTCCCGGAGCGGCAGCCGCACCTCGTGGCCCCGCTCCCCCAGCCAGGCCGCGGCGTCTCGGGCCAGCTCGGCGGCCTGGTCTCGCTCGTGGTGGAGGACGATCCCGACGACGGCCATGCGCGATCAATGATGCCGGCTCCGGAGGCGGCCGCCGCGCACACTTCCGGCCGCCGCAGGGACCGGGGTCAGGCGCGGCCGGTGGACTTGCGGGCCGAGCCGGACCGCTTGGCCGCCGGGGCCTTCTTGGCCGGCGCCTTGCGCGCCGTGGAAGCCTTCTTGGCGGCCGCCTTCTTCGTGGTGGTCGCCTTCGCCGGGGCCTTCTTCGCCCCACCGGATTTCGCGGCCGCCTTCTTCGCCCCGCCGCCCTTCTTGGCGGCTGTGGTCTTCGTGGCTCTCGTCTTCTTGGCCGCCGGCGCCTTCTTGGCGCTGGCCTTCGTGGCGGTCGGCGCCCGGGCCGCTTCGGTGCCCGGCTCCGGCGCCGCCGTCCGGGTGGGCCCGCCGCGCTCCGGCACGAACTGGCGCACCGCCGCGACGACGTTGTCGGCCACCTCCCGCGCCATGCGCTCCAGGTCGTCGCGCGTGGCGAGATTGGCGAGCGTCTGGTCGAGCTCCGTGCGGGCGGCCTCGATCCAGCGCTCCCGGTTGCGCCTGCCCCGCTCCAGCAGTTCGTCGACGCCCGCCTGGGCCTTCTCGGCCTCGACGGCCCCGGCCCGCACCAGGTCGCGGATGACCTCCTCGGCGCGGGCCTGGGTGAGCGCCGTGAAGCTCATGCCGGCGTCTAGCAGCTGCTTGAGCAGATCGTTTTCTGCCATGCCCGGCGAGGTTACGACCGGCCCCGCGTGCTGGCAACGCGCCCCGGCGCCGGTCAGCCGTCGTCGAGCCCGTACGCGACCACCCCGCCGACCTGGGTCGGTGGGGCCATGAAGAACCAGAACCCGTGCGGCGCCAGCACGTAGCCGTCGACCACCCGGACGCCGGCACCCATGTCGCCGCCCGGCTCCGCGCTCCACACCGCCTCGCCCGTGCGGGCATCGAGCGCGGTGAGCGGGCCGGGCACCGACGGGCGGTAGACCACCCCGTCGGCGAAGGCGATCGAACCGAACGTGGCGCCCTGCATGTCCTGCTGCCACTGGACCTCGCCGGTGGCGGCGTCGAGGGCGAACAGCATCGAGCGGTGGCTCTCGGCGTTGGACGCCGTCATCTGGTCGGGGTCCATCTCGTTGGACGTGACGTAGATGGTCCCCTCGTCGTCGCCCGGGCCGCCGCTGCCCGGCTCGCCGTAGGCCGCGGTGACCATCACCCCGCCGAGGGGGCTGCCCTGGGTGAGCTCGCGGGCCCACACGGTGTCGCCGGTGTCGCGGTCGAACACGTCGTAGGTGCCGGCCTTGTCGCCCACGCCGACCAGGTCGCGGCCGCCGGCCGTGAACAGGTTGGGCGTGGCGCCGACGTCGGCGTCGGGCCCCTTGCGCGGCGGCGAGAAGTAGGTCCACACGTCGTTCTCGGTGAACTGGCGCGACCACACGAGGTCGCCCGTCTCGTAGTCGATCGCGAGCAGCGAGTCGGACAGCGGGCCCGCCGGGTGCTCGTAGGCCTGGCCGGTGCCGATGAAGGCGAGCTTGCGGTCCTCGTCGATCGCCGCGCTCGACCACACCGACACGCCGGCGCCGTCCTCGCCCTCGCTGACCGGCAGCCGCCAGACCTCGTCGCCCGAGGCGGCGTCGAGCGCCACGACCGAGCCCCGGAACGTGAAGTCCTGCGACGTTGCGGCGCAGCTCGCTCGACGCGATGCCGATGATCACGATGTCCTTGCCGTCGACGGCGTGGGGCGCCAGCACGGGGCTGGAGAAGATGCGCACGTCGGGATGGGTCTCGAGCGTCTGCGTCCAGGTCAGCTCGCCGGTCGCCCGGTCGAGGGCGTACATCTTCCCGTCGCCGTCGGCCACGTAGACCAGGTCGTCGGTGGCCAGCGCGGCGCCGTCGATGGTGACCGTGTTGTCGGCCGTGACCTGGGTCTGCCAGCGCATCTCGCCGGTGCGCAGGTCGACGGCCTGGACCGAGCCGGTCCAGTTGCCGAAGTAGACCGTGCCGTCGCGCACGGCCGGCTTGCCCGTGACGCCCACCTGCCCGTCGACGCGCCAGGCCTCCACCAGGTTGGACGCCCGCTCGGGTGTGATGGCGTCGGCCGCGACCGTGGTGGTCGTCGTCGCGTCTCCGGCCGCGGCGTCGCCGCCAGGCTCGTCGTTCCCGCCGCTGCACCCCGTGAGCGTGGCGCCGCCCAGTGCGACGACCAACGCGCCCGCGAGCGCGGCTCTCCTCCAGCTCCCAGCCATCCCCACACCTCGCATCGACTCGGCGGCTCCCAGCCCCGGACCCGGGATGGGGGCCAGTCTCGCGCGCAGCCGGACGACGCTCCGTGACACGGCCACGCCGGGGCGTCCGGAGACGGGGCGTGGTCGGTGATCAGCCGAGCGTGGTGGCCACGAGCGCGGCGAGGCTGTCGGCCACCACGTCCGGAGCCGGCTCGACCGGCAGGTCGGCGGGCCGGGTCACCCCGGTCAACACCAGGGCGAAGCGGTAGCCGAGGCGGCGGCCGAAGGCGCCGTCGGTCTCCGGGCGGTCGCCCACGACGGTGCCGTCGTCGCCGCCGACCGCCCGCACCAGGTCCGCCATCGGTGCGTGCGGCTTGCCGGCCACGACCGGCGTGACGCCCGTGGCGTAGGCGACGGCGGCCACGAGCGACCCGCCCCCGGGGATCGGGCCGTCGGGCGTCGGATAGGTGGCGTCGTCGTTGGTCGCGACCAGCCGGGCCCCGCCGTCGACGGCGCGGGCGGCCCGCCGCAGGCGCTCGTAGTCGAACTCGCGGTGGAACCCGACCGCCACGACGTCGATGGCGGCGGCGTCGTCGGCGGCCGGATCGCCGGCGTCGACCGCCGTCGCCCCCCGGGCCGCCACCGCCTCGCGGACGCCGGGACCGCCCGCGACCAGCACCCGCTGGCCCGGCTCGACCAGGCCGGCGGCCGCCATCGCCGATGTGATCACGTCGCCGCGGGCCGGGATGCCGACCCGGGCCAGCTTGGCCTCCTGGTCCGCCACCCCCGGGTACGAGTTGTTGGTGGCGAACAGCACACGCTCGCCCGCGGCCCGCAGCCGGGCCACCGCGTCCGCCGCTCCCGCGATGGGCTGGTCGCCCAGCCAGACGACGCCGTCGAGGTCGAGCACCCAGGTCACCGGCGGATGCTGTCAGCCCGCCGCCCGTCCCGCCAGGCGGGCGGCCCAGCCCCCGCCGGTCGTGGTTCCGGCGCCCCGGGGCGTCTGCCAGGATGGGGCCGTGGCCCGCTTCGCCCCCTTTCCCGGCCTGCGCTACGACCTGCACCGGGTCGATCTCGGCGCCGTGATCAGCCCGCCGTACGACGTGATCGGCGACGCCGAGCGGGCCGAGCTCGCCGGGCGTGACCCGCACAACGCCGTCCACCTCGACGTACCCGCCGCCGAGGGCGACCGCGACCGCTACACGGTCGCCCGCGACCTGCTGGCCGCGTGGCGCCGCGACGGCGTGCTGGTCACCGACGACCGCCCGACCTTCACCGTCTACCGGCTCGCCTACACCGACGACGCCGGGGTGGCGCGCCACACGACCGGCGTGGTCGGGGCGCTGGAGCTGGCGCCGCCGGGCACCGACATCCTCCCCCACGAGCACACGACGCCCAAGGCCCGCAGCGATCGCCTGGACCTGATGCGGGCCACGCGGGCCAACACGTCGGCGATCTGGGGCCTGTCGCTCGCCAAGGGCCTCACCGACCTGCTGCCCACCGGCACCGAGCCGACCGCCACGGTCGACGACGGCGAGGGGGTCGTCCACTCGGTGTGGGTGGTCGACGACCCGGCGACCTGCGCGGCCGTGGCCGAGGCGGTCGCCGAGGTGCCGGTCGTGATCGCCGACGGGCACCACCGCTACGAGACCTCGCTCGCCTACCTCGACGAGCGCCGGGCCGCGGGCGACCCCGGCGCCGCCACGGCCACGCTCGCCTACCTCGTCGAGCTGGTCGAGGACGAGCTGACCGTGCGGGCGATCCACCGCCTGATCGACGGGCTGCCCGCCGGGTTCGACCTGGTGGCCGCCCTGGCGCCCTGGTTCGAGCCGGCCGGACCGCCGCCCGCCGGCGTCCCGGTCACGGCGGCGATGGACCGGGCCGGCGCCCTGTGCGCGGTCACGCCCGCCGGCGAGGTGCTGCTGCGGCCCCGGCCCGAGGCGCTGGCCGACGCCCGCGACCTCGACTCGGTGCGCCTCGACGTCGCCCTCGCCGCGCTGCCGCCGCACTCGCTGCGGTTCCAGCACGGCGCCGACAACGTGCGGGCCGCGGTGGCGGCCGGCGAGGCCGAGGCCGGCGTCCTGCTGCGCCCGGCGACGGTGGCCCAGATCGAAGCGACTGCCCATGGAGGCGAGCGAATGCCCCCGAAGACGACGTTCTTCCATCCCAAGCTCAAGACCGGCCTGGTCTTCCGGGACGTGAGCTGAGCCGATGGTCGACATCGACGCCGCCCGCACGTTTCTGCGCGCCAACCACCGTGCGGTCATGGCCACCACCCGCGCCGACGGCACGACCCAGATGTCGCCGATCACCGTCGGCATCGACGCCGAGGGCCGGGCGGTCGTGTCCAGCCGCGAGACCGCCTACAAGGTCCGGCACCTGCACGCGCTGCCCTACGCCGCCATCTGCGCCTTCGGCGACGGATTCTTCGGCGAGTGGATCCAAGTCGAGGGCCCGGTCGAGGTCGTGGCCCTGCCCGACGCGATGGAGCCGCTGGTGACCTACTACCGCGACATCCGCGGCGAGCACCCCGACTGGGACGACTACCGGGCGACGATGGAGCGCGAGCGCCGGGTGATCATCCGCCTGTCGATCGAGCGGGCGGGCCCGACGATGTCGGGCTAGCCGTCCGGGAAGCTCAGGCGAACGCCGGGGCCACCTCGGCGGCGAGCAGCCGCAGGTGGTCGAGGTCGGACATGTCCATCAGCTGGAGGTAGACCCGCGCCGCCCCGGCCTCGACGTAGGCGGCCAGGCGCTCGGTCACCTCGGCCGGCGTGCCCGCGAGCCCGTTGCGGCGCAGCGCGTCCGGTTCCTGGCCGATGGCGGCGGCCCGGCGGGCCACCGCGGCCTCGTCCTCGCCGCAGCAGGTGGTGAGCGCGACCGAGAACGTCATCGTCCCGGGGTCGCGGCCCGCCGTCTCGCAGGCGGCGACCACGTTGTCGACCTGCGGCCGGAACGCGGCCAGCGGCGGGAACGGCACGTTGAACTCGTCGGCGAACCGGGCGGCCAGCCGGGGCGTGCGGGTGCGGCCCCAGCCGCCGACGATCACCGGCGGCCGCGGCGACTGCACCGGCTTGGGCAGCGCCGGCGAGTCCTCGACCTGGTAGTGGCGCCCGGCGAACGAGAACCGCTCGCCCGCGGGCGTCTCCCACAGCCCGGTGATCAGCGCCAGCTGCTCCTCGAGGCGGGCGAACCGCTCGCCCAGCGGCGGGAACGGGATGCCGTAGGCCCGGTGCTCGTCGTCGTACCACCCGGCCCCGAGGCCCAGCTCGACCCGCCCGCCGGACATGGCGTCGACCTCGGCGACGGCCACGGCCAGCGGCCCGGGCAGCCGGAACGTGGCCGACGTGACCATGGTGCCGAGCCGGATGCGCCCGGTATCGCGGGCGAGGCCGGCCAGCGTCACCCAGGCGTCGGTCGGACCCGGACCCGCGGCGCCGGCACCGATCCGGACGAAGTGGTCGGAGCGGAAGAACGCGTCGAAGCCGAGCGCCTCGGCCTCCCGGGCGACGGCCAGCTGGTCGTCGTAGGTCGCCCCCTGCTGGGGCTCGGTGAAGATGCGCAGCGCGACGGGCATCCGCCGAACCTACCGGCCCGGCGGATGCGCGGCGTCGGAGCTAGTTGACTTCCCAGGTGGCGCCGGAGTGCAGCAGGTCCTCGAGGTCGCCCGGGCCCCGCTGCTGCTGGGCGGCGGCGAGCTGGCGGTCGACGCCCTCGCCGTACTCGGGGCGCTCGACGGCGCGGAACACGCCGATCGGGCGTGGGCTCGTGCGGGCCGCTGGCCAGCCGGGACAGCGTGAAGGCCAGGCTCGGGTCGTCGCGGGTCTCGTCGTGCACGAGGAGCGCGTCCTCGCCGACGTCGGCCACGTCGACGATGCGGAGCGGCCGTCGCTGCGCGTCGATGACCACGCCCTGCTGGCCCTCGGCGCCGAAGCGGATCGGCTCGCCGTGCGCGCAGCGGGATCAGCATGTCGTCGCGGTTGGCCTTGGCCGGTGATGTCCTCGAACGCGCCGTCGTTGAAGACGTTGCAGTTCTGGTAGATCTCGACGAACGACGCGCCCTGGTGGTCGTGGGCCGCGGCGGAACGATCTCCATCATGTGCTTGCGGTCCATGTCGTGGGTGCGGGCCACGAACGTCGCCTCGGCGCCGAGCGCCACGCTGAGCGGGTTGAACGGCGTGGTCGATGCGAGCCGAACGGCGTCGACTTGGTGACCTTGCCGACCTCGCTGGTGGGCGAGTACTGGCCCTTGGTGAGCCCGTAGATCTGGTTGTTGAACAGCAGGATCGTGAGGTTCACGTTGCGGCGCAGCGCGTGGATCAGGTGGTTGCCGCCGATCGACAGCACGTCGCCGTCGCCGGTGATGACCCAGACGTCGAGGTCGGGGCGGGCCATGGCGAGGCCGGTGGCGATGGCCGGGCGCCCGGCCGTGGATCGCTGTGCATCCCGTAGGTGTTCATGTAGTACGGGAAGCGGGCGGCGCAGCCGATGCCGGACACGAACACGGTGTTCTCGCGGCGCGACGCCGAGCTCGGGCATGAGCATCTGGACGGCGGCGAGGATCGAGTAGTCGCCGCAGCCGGGGCACCAGCGGACCTCCTGGTCGCTGGTCCAGTCCTTCTTCGTGGTGACCGGGACATCGAGGTGTCGGTCATCGACTGGTCCTCCAGTGGTCGACGATCGCCTGCTCGAGCTCGCCGGCGGTGAACGGGCAGGCCCTGCACCTTGGTGACCGAGCTGGGCGTCGACCAGGTACTCGGCCCGCAGCAGGCGGCGACAGCTGGCCCAGGTTCAGCTCGGGCACGAGCACCTTGCGGGTAGCGGCGCAGGACCTCGCCGAGGTTGGCCGGGAACGGGTTGAGGTGGATGAGGTGGGCGTGCGCCACCTTGTGGCCCGGCGCGCCGCGCCCGGCTCGACCGCGCCGTCGATGGCGCCCCAGGTGGAGCCCCAGCCGAGCACGAGCACGCTCGGCGTCGTCGACGTCGCCGGCGACCTCGGCGGCGCGGGATGTCGTCGGCGATGCCGGCGACCTTCGTCGGCCCGCAGGTGCGACCATCTGCTCGTGGTTGTCCGGGGTCGTAGGTGATGTTGCCGGTGCCGTCCTCCTTCTCGATGCCGCCGATGCGGTGCATCAGGCCCGGGCGTGCCCGGGATGCGCCCACGGGCGGGCGAGCGTCTCGGGGTCGCGCAGGTAGGGCCAGAACTCCGGCGTCGCCGTCGTCGTCGATGTGGTTGGGCTCGGTGGCGAACGGCACGGAGATGTCGCGGCAGCGTCGGCGACGTCGGGCAGCCGCCACGGCTCGGTGCCGTTGGCGAGGTAGCCGTCGGACAGCAGGATGACCGGCGTGCGGTACTTGAGCGCGATGCGGGCCGCCTCGATGGCGGCGTCGAAGCAGTGCGCCGGGGCTGCGGGCGGCGACGATCGGCAGCGGCGCCTCGCCGTGGCGGCCGTACATGGCCATGCAGCAGGTCGGCCTGCTCGGTCTTGGTGGGCAGGCCGGTCGACGGGCCCGCCGCGCTGGATGTCGACGATCAGCAGCGGCAGCTCGAGGCTGACGGCCAGGCCGATCGTCTCGCCCTTGAGCGCCACGCCCGGGCCCGCTGGTGGTGGTGACGCCGAGGTGGCCGCCGAAGGCCGCGCCGAGGGCCGCGCCGATGCCGGCGATCTCGTCCTCGGCCTGCAAGGTGCGCACGCCGAAGTTCTTGTGCTTCGACAGCTCGTGGAGGATGTCGGAGGCCGGCGTGATCGGGTAGCGAGCCGAGGAACAGCGGCAGCTTGGCCAGCTGGCCGGCGGCGACGAGGCCCCAGGCCAGCGGCGGTGTTGCCGGTGATGTTGGTGTAGGTCGCCGGCGCGGCAGCTTGGCCGGGCTGCGACCTCGTAGGGGTGGTCGAACAGCTCGGCGGTCTCGCCGAAGGCGTGGCCGGCCTGGAACGCGGCCAGGTTGGCGTCGCGCGACCGCGGGCTCGTGCGGCGAACTTGCTCGTCGATCCACTCGAGCGGTCGGCTCGATCGGGCGGGTGTACATCCAGCGAGATGAGGCCGAGGGCGAAGAAGTTCTTCGAGCGCTCGGCGTCGCGGGGCTTGACGCCCGAGCGGCACGCGCGCCTCCTTGGTGAGCGAGGTCATCGGGACCTCGAAGACCGTGTAGCCGTCGAGGGTGCCGTCGTCGAGCGGGTTGGCGTCGTAGCCGGCCTTGGCCAGGTTGCGCTCGTCGAAGGCGTCGGTGTTGACGATGAGCGTGCCGCCCGGCTCGAGCTCGGCCGAGCTCGGCCTGCAGCGCGGCCGGGTTCATCGCCACCAGCACGTTCGGGCGCGTCGCCGGGCGTGGTGATGTCGTGGTCGGAGATGTGGACCTGGAACGCCGAGACGCCGGCGAGGGTGCCGGCGGGGGCCCGGATCTCGGCCGGGAAGTCGGGCAGCGTCGCCAGGTCGTTGCCGAACAGCGCGCTGGCGCTGGTGAACCGGTCGCCCGTGAGCTGCATGCCGTCGCCGGAGTCGCCGGCGAAGCGGATGATGACCCGGTCGACGGCCTCAGGTGCACGGGACCGGTGCGTGGTGGCGGTCAACGCGCGTCCCCCTTGACGTCGTTGTCCGATGACCTGCACCGACCTTATCGCCTGCGAACGTCGATGTGACGGCACCGTCGCGCGAGACTCGGACTGTCCATAGACGCACGAGTGGTCGCTGATCCCAGGCCGGCTGACGCCGTCGATCGGCGGACTGTCAGGCGACGGTGATCGATCCGTCGAGGTAGACGTCCTGGATGGCGTTGAGCAGCTCGACGCCCTCGGCCATCGGCCGCTGGAACGCCTTGCGGCCGGAGATCAGGCCCATGCCGCCGGCCCGCTTGTTGATGACCGCGGTGCGCACGGCCTCGGCCAGGTCGCCGGCGCCCTTGGACTCGCCGCCGCGAGTTGATCAGGCCGATGCGGCCCATGTAGCAGTTGGCCACCTGCCAGCGGCGTCAGGTCGATCGGGTGGTCGGTGGTCAGCTCGCTCGTAGACCAGCTTGCTGGTCTTGCCGAAGCCCGTCGAGGGCGTTGTAGCCGCCGTTGTTCTCGGGCAGCTTCTGCTTGATGATGTCGGCCTCGATGGTGACGCCGAGGTGGTTGGCCTGGCCGGTGAGGTCGGCGGACGTCGTGGTAGTCGACGCCGTCCGTCTTGAAGGCGGTGTTGCGCAGGTAGCACCACAGCACGGTGAACATGCCGAGCTCGTGGGCCTGCTGGAAGGCCTCGCTGACCTCCTGGATCTGGCGGGTGCGACTCGTCGGAGCCGAAGTAGATCGTCGCGCCGACGCCGGCGGCGCCCAGGTCGAAGGCCTGCTCGACCGAGCCGAACATGATCTGGTCGAACTTGTTCGGGTAGGTCAGCAGCTCGTTGTGGTTGAGCTTGACGATGAAGGGGATGCTTGTGGGCGTAGCTGCGCGGCCGACCGCCCCGAGCACGCCGAAGGTGGTGGCCACGGCGTTGCAGCCGCCCTCGATGGCCAGCTCGACGATGTTCGCCGGGTCGAAGTAGTGCGGGTTGGGCGCGAAGCGACGCCGCGCCGGAGTGCTCGATGCCCTGGTCGACCGGGCAGGATCGAGACGTAGCCGGTCCCGCCGAGGCGGCCGTGGTCGAACAGCGACTGCAGGTTGCGCAGCACCTGCGGCGAGCGGTCGCTCTGGCCGAGAACACCCGGTCGACGAAGTCGGGGCCCGGCAGGTGCAGGTCGTCGCGGGGGATGCCCTTCGACTCGTGGGTGAGCAGGCTCTCGGCCTCGTCGCCGAGCAGGCTCTGGATGTCCACCACGGCCCTCGCTCCTTGTAGTCCGGCGTCGGGTTCAGGCTAGTGGACGCCCCCGCCAACGACCCCGTCCAGAACAAGTTGAAATTGACGTCATGTTTCGCTTAGAACGTGTTCTGACGGTCGCAGGGGGGAGGCACGGCCGGACACGCCGACGGCGTGCCCGGCCGTGCTGAATCAACCCGCGGGCCAGATCAGCGGGGGCCGGCCGGACTGAGGGGACCGGCCGCCCCCGCTACCCCATCGGCCGAACGCGTCAGCTCAGGGCACGGAGCCGTGCCTGGACGTCGACGAAGTCGGCGTCCTCGTCGGCGACGAGCCGGAACAGCTCCCTCGCCCGCGGTAGGTCGCCGGCACGCTCGTAGAGGTCGGCCAGGGCGTACGCGATGCGCAGGTGGTGGAGCTTGGGCCGCCGAGTCGGCTTGCTGGCGGACTCGAGCAGGGCGACGGCGTCGTCCAGGCGGCCCTGGTCGGCGCGGGCGCCGGCCGTGACGATGCGGCCTTCGGCGACCAGCTCGGCGCTGGGACTGGCCTCGCGCAGCTCGTCCCACAGCTCCTCGACCTTGGCGTAGCGGCCGAGCGCCCGATAGCAGTCGGCCAGCACCGGGTTCTGCTCGGTGCTGCCCGTCTGGAGCCGGAACGCCGCCAGCTCGCGCTGCGCCTGGGCCCAGCGGCCGAGGCGGTAGAGCGTCAGGCCGTACAGCTCGCGGACCGACGCCGCGCCGGGCGCCTGCTCGGCCAGGGGGCGGAGGATGCGGCGGGCGTCCTCGTAGCGCTCGCGGCGGAATGCCGACGTCGCCTCCGCCAGCCGCGCCTCGAACCGGGGCAGCCGGTTCGACGGCACGTGGGACCGGAGCTCCTCGGACCCGCCGCTCGAGCTCGCGGGCTCGTCGGCCGGCGAGGCGGCGGGCTTGCGCCGGGGCGCCGGTGGGGCGCCGCCGGCGCGGCCCCGGCCCACTGCGCCGCTGGCCTCGTCGCGGAGCTCACCCTCGTCGATCCACTGCTCGGGCTCCCAGCCCGGCGGCACCGCGGCCGCGTCACGGTCGGTGCGGGGGGCGTCGGCGCCGACGCGACGGTCGCCGGCCACGCGGCGAGCCGCCCGACGGGCCAGGCTCCCCCACCGAGCGCCGCTCACGACCTCGCGCTCGCTCGGACCGGGATCGCGCCGGGGGCCGCTGCTCCGCTCGCGGGCCGCCTCGTCCCGGCGGCCCGGCGACCGGCGGGGCGCCGGACCGGACCGAGACCGCGTGGCGGCGTCGCCACCCCGGCCGCGACCGGCCTCGCTGCGCGACCGCGTCGGCCGGCGTCGCCACTCCGGCCCCGACTCGCGTCGTTGCGTGATCGTGCGGGCGCGCCGGCCCCACCCGTCCGTGGCGTGCGGCTCCGGCCGCTGCCGGAGGCACCCGTGCCCGGGCGGCCGCGCTGGCCCTGGCCCTGGGCCTTGCCCGGGCGACCGTCATCGCTGCGGGCCGGCGCCCGGCCCCGGGTGCCGCCGCTCGGCCGGCCGCCCGAGCTGGGCGCGCCGGACCGCCGGCCCTGGCCCGCCGGGGGGCGACCCTTGCGGTCGCCGGTGCGCGACCGGTCGGGACTGCCGCCGCCCGCGCCGTCGCTGCGGCGGCCGGGCTGTCGTCGGTCGGAGGTCGCCACCACGTGATCGTACCTCCCCTTGACCCATTTCGAGTGGGACCCAAAACGCAAATGAGGGGCCCGCGTCGGAACGCGGGCCCCTCATTCTTAGAGCGAAATCCGGCGGCGACCTACTCTCCCAGGCAGTCTCCCGCCAAGTACCATCGGCGCAGGAGGGCTTAACTTCCGTGTTCGGAAAGGGAACGGGTGTGACCCCTCCGCCATGGCCACCGAAATCTGTTGTCACTCGGGGGGCGCCGTGTCGGCGCCCGCTCCCTGAGGACTCCATAGCGAGCACGAAGATCTTTTGTCAATCCAAGCCCTCGGCCGATTAGTACCGGTCGGCTGCACACGTTGCCGTGCTTCCACCTCCGGCCTATCAACGTGGTGGTCTACCACGGGCCTTACCAGGTTAACCCTGTGGGGAACCTCATCTTGGAACGGGCTTCGCACTTAGATGCTTTCAGCGCTTATCCCTTCCGCAGGTCGCTAACCAGCAGTGCCTTTGGCAAGACAACTGGCACACAAGAGCTGCGTCCGTCCCGGTCCTCTCGTACTAGGGACAGCCTTCCTCAAGTTCCCTCCGGCTGCAGCGGATAGGGACCGAACTGTCTCGCGACGTTCTAAACCCAGCTCGCGTACCGCTTTAATGGGCGAACAGCCCAACCCTTGGGACGTACTACCGCCCCAGGATGCGATGAGCCGACATCGAGGTGCCAAACCTTGCCGTCGATATGGACTCTTGGGCAAGATTAGCCTGTTATCCCCGGGGTACCTTTTATCCGATGATCAACGGTGCTTCCACACGCAACCGCCGGGTCACTATGCCCTGCTTTCGCACCTGCTTGACTTGTAGGTCTCGCAGTCAAGCTCCCTTGTGTCATTGCACTCGACGCCTGATTGCCAACCAGGCTGAGGGAACCTTTGGGCGCCTCCGTTACTCTTTAGGAGGCGACCGCCCCAGTCAAACTACCCACCTGACACTGTTCCCGATCCGGATCACGGACCTAGGTTAGAGTCCCGGCATACGCAGGGTGGTATTTCAAGGTTGACTCCACACTGGCTAGCGCCAACGCTTCCCAGTCTCCCACCTATCCTACACAACGCATACCAAAACCCAATATCAAGCTATAGTAAAGGTCCACGGGGTCTTTCCGTCCTGCTGCAGCTAACGAGCATCTTTACTCGTACTTCAATTTCGCCGGGTCGGTGGTTGAGACAGTAGGAAAGTCGTTACGCCATTTGTGCAGGTCGGAACTTACCCGACAAGGAATTTCGCTACCTTAGGACCGTCATAGTTACGGCCGCCGTTTACCGGGGCTTAGGTTCAGAGCTTCGCCTTGCGGCTAACCCTTCCCCGTAACCTTCCGGCACCGGGCAGGCGTCACAGCGTATACGTCGTCTTGCGACTTAGCACGCTGCTGTGTTTTTAGTAAACAGTCGCTTTCCCCTGGTCTCTGCGGCCCCCTCGAGCTCGAGGCGCGAAGCCTGTCACCCTAGCGAGGCCCTCCTTCTCCCGAAGTTACGGAGGCATTTTGCCGAGTTCCTTAACCACCGTTCTCCCGATCGCCTTGGTATTCTCTACCTGTCCACCTGTGTTGGTTTGGGGTACGGGCGCCGTGCCAGCTCGCTAGCGGCTTTTCTCGGCAGCATGGGATCGGTGACTTCACCTGAAGCGGCTCGGTATCACGTCTCGGTCTTGATGGGGCCCGGATTTACCTGGTCCCCGACCTACACGCTTACCCCAGGACAACCATCGCCTGGGCTCACTTACCCTTCTGCGTCCCCGCATCGCTTGCCTCCTCCAGGTGGGTCGGTTCGTCCGAAGACAGCCCCTTAGCAACCTAGATTCGGCACGGGCGCGGGCACAGCGGTACCGGAATATCAACCGGTTGTGCATCGACTACGCCTGTCGGCCTCGCCTTAGCTCCCGACTCACCCTGGGAGGATTAGCCTTCCCCAGGAACCCTTGGACATTCGGCGGAGGGGTTTCCCACCCCTCTTTCGCTACTCATACCTGCATTCTCACTCGACCACGGTCCACGCCGGTTCACACCGACGCTTCACTCCGAGATCGACGCTCCCCTACCACTCCTGCGCAAGCGCAGGAATCCGCGGCTTCGGCTCCGAACTTGAGCCCCGTTACATTATCCGCGCGAGATCACTCGACCAGTGAGCTGTTACGCACTCTTTCAAGGGTGGCTGCTTCTAAGCCAACCTCCTGGCTGTCTAGGCGATCTCACCTCGTTTACCACTTAGTTCGGAATTAGGGGCCTTAGCCGGCGATCTGGGCTGTTTCCCTTTCGTCCACGAAGCTCATCCCCCGTAGACTCACTGCCGGGCTTTGGAGTCATGGCATTCGGAGTTTGGTTGGGGTCGGTAAGCTTGTAGGCCCCCTAACCCATCCAGTGCTCTACCTCCATGACTGAACACCCGACGCTGCACCTAAATGCATTTCGGGGAGAACCAGCTATCACCGAGTTTGATTGGCCTTTCACCCCTACCCACAGGTCATCCCCCAGGTTTTCAACCCTGGTGGGTTCGGTCCTCCACGGGGTCTTACCCCCGCTTCAACCTGCCCATGGGTAGATCACTCGGCTTCGGGTCTACAGCATGCGACTGAACGCCCTATTCAGACTCGCTCTCGCTCCGGCTTCCCATCACTGGTTAACCTCGCCACACACCGTAACTCGCAGGCTCATTCTTCAAAAGGCACGCCATCGTGGCCACGGGCGAACCCGTGACGACACTCTGACTGATTGTAAACCAACGGTTTCAGGTACTATTTCACTCCCCTCACGGGGTACTTTTCACCCTTCCCTCACGGTACTCGTGCACTATCGGTCGTCTGAACATACTTAGCCTTACGAGGTGGTCCTCGCAGATTCACACCGGTTTTCACGGCCCCGGTGCTACTTGGGATGACGACCCGAGGTTGCTCGTCTTTCGCGTACGGGGCTGTTACCCACTGTGGCGCGCCTTTCCTGAACGCTTCCGCTAGACGGCAACTTTGTAACTCGGTCCTGCATCCAGTGCAGCAGGTGTCGGTCCCACAACCCCGACGTGGCAACGCCACTGGGCTATTACACCACGCCGGTTTGGGCTGGTCCCCTTTCGCTCGCCGCTACTCAGGGAGTCGCAATTGCTTTCTGTTCCTCGGGGTACTGAGATGTTTCAATTCCCCCGGTTCCCTCTACCGGTCCTATGTGTTCAGACCGGAGTGACACTCCATGACGAGTGCCGGGTTTCCCCATTCGGATATCCACGGATCAAAGCTTGGTCGGCAGCTCCCCGTGGCTTTTCGCAGCCACCCACGTCCTTCATCGGTGTCAGACGCCAAGGCATCCACCGTTGGCTCTTTGTAGCTTGGAAGAACAAAGATGCTCGTGCTCGCTATGTAGTTCTCAAGGAGCTCGGGATGCGCCACGAGCGTGCCGTGGCCCCAAACATGAGGACGCCGGCGCAACCACGTTGGTGGCCGGGCCGGCGGCGCCTCGAGGGTGAGCGGTGAAGAACACCACTCCCTCAAAACAGAAGACAGGACAGTCCGTCCGGACCAGGGCTCGATCGTCGGGAGGGAAAACCCTTTCGACCGACGAGGTCGCCTGGAGAGGACCGAGCGAGGCTCCAACTGGGAGTCGTCCCTGCGGGTGCAGGAACACTGACTCCTTAGAAAGGAGGTGATCCAGCCGCACCTTCCGGTACGGCTACCTTGTTACGACTTCACCCCAATCGCCGACCCCACCTTCGACGGCTCCCTCCCAAAAGGGTTGGGCCACCGGCTTCGGGTGTTGCCGACTTTCGTGGTGTGACGGGCGGTGTGTACAAGGCCCGGGAACGTATTCACCCCGGCGTTGCTGATCCGGGATTACTAGCGACTCCGGCTTCACGGAGTCGAGTTGCAGACTCCGATCCGAACTGAGACCAGCTTTACGGGATTCGCTCAACCTCGCGGTCTCGCAGCCCTCTGTACTGGCCATTGTAGCATGTTTGCAGCCCTGGATATAAGGGGCATGATGACTTGACGTCGTCCCCACCTTCCTCCGAGTTGACCCCGGCAGTCTCCCAAGAGTCCCCGGCATTACCCGCTGGCAACATGGGACAGGGGTTGCGCTCGTTGCGGGACTTAACCCAACATCTCACGACACGAGCTGACGACAGCCATGCACCACCTGTGCGAGGCCCCGAAGGACACCGTATCTCTACGGCTTTTCCCCGCATGTCAAACCCAGGTAAGGTTCTTCGCGTCGCCTCGAATTAAGCAACATGCTCCGCCGCTTGTGCGGGCCCCCGTCAATTCCTTTGAGTTTTAGCCTTGCGGCCGTACTCCCCAGGCGGGGCACTTAATGCGTTAGCTACGGCACGGAAACCGTTGGAGGGTCCCCACACCTAGTGCCCAACGTTTACGGCGTGGACTACCAGGGTATCTAATCCTGTTTGCTACCCACGCTTTCGCTCCTCAGCGTCAGTACCAGCCCAGAGTGCCGCCTTCGCCGCTGGTGTTCCTCCCGATATCTGCGCATTTCACCGCTACACCGGGAATTCCACACTCCCCTACCGGACTCTAGCCACAGCAGTATCGGGTGGCGTCCCCAGGTTGAGCCTGGGGATTTCACACCCGACTTACTGAGCCGCCTACGAGCTCTTTACGCCCAATAAATCCGGACAACGCTTGCCCCCTACGTATTACCGCGGCTGCTGGCACGTAGTTGGCCGGGGCTTCTTCTGTGGGTACCGTCTGAATTCGTCCCCACTGAAAGCGGTTTACAACCCGAAGGCCGTCATCCCGCACGCGGCGTTGCTGCGTCAGGCTTTCGCCCATTGCGCAATATTCCCCGCTGCTGCCTCCCGTAGGAGTCTGGGCCGTGTCTCAGTCCCAGTGTGGCTGATCGTCCTCTCAGACCAGCTACCCGTCGTCGCCTTGGTGAGCCGTTACCTCACCAACAAGCTGATAGGCCGCGAGGCCCTCCCGAAGCGAAATACTTTCCTCACCAGACCATGCGATCCGGTGGGGGTATCCGGTATTAGCTCTCCTTTCGGAGGGTTATCCCGGACTTCGGGGCAGGTTCCTCACGTGTTACTCACCCGTTCGCCACTAGGCCTTCCCCAGTGTTGCCACTGGTTGGACCTCGTTCGACTTGCATGCGTTAGGCACGCCGCCAGCGTTCGTCCTGAGCCAGGATCAAACTCTCCGTCGAAAACCTGGGTGCTGCCGCAATGCGACCGCACCCGTCGATAGAGAGCACCTCGGACCGAATGAATCAGCCAAATCCGAGGTACTGGCACCGCCGAGTGGTGTTGGTACCACTCGGCATAATTGACGGTGCTTACTTCAAACGACCACGCCGGAACCCGAAGGCCCCGAGGCGGTCG
Source organism: uncultured Acidimicrobiales bacterium (assembly GCA_963739835.1). Taxonomy (GTDB): domain Bacteria; phylum Actinomycetota; class Acidimicrobiia; order Acidimicrobiales; family VFJN01; genus ZC4RG19. The sequence continues at coordinate 5,974 of CAVUBW010000009.1, read as the reverse complement.
CCCGCACTCGCTCTCTCGTCCTGTCTTCTGTTTTCAAGGAGCGACATCCGCTCACGGCACATGCTCCGACCAGGAGCTTCGGTGCCGGGACTCACGCCTCCGTGTCGGCCAGGAGGGCCGTGCGGGGCGGAGGGTCAATCTAACGACCCGCGATGACAGCGTCAACCTGAGAGCCAGGTTTCAGGCGGATTTCTGCACGAGCAGGGCGTAGCTGCGTTTTCCCTTGCGCAGCACCACGTACCGGCCGTGGAGCACCGACCCCGGGCCGAGCGCCGCTCCGGGCCCGACCCGCTCGCCGTTGACCGAGACCGCGCCCTGCTCGATCGCCCGGCGGGCGTCGCCCTTGGACGACGCCAGGCCGCACTCGACGAGCAGCGGGATCAGGTCGACGCCGGCCGCCAGCTCGTCCGGCGTGGGCAGCGGCGCGGTGGGGACCTCGGCCGCCACGGCCGCCAGCGCCTCGGCGCTCGCCGACTGGGGCGATCCGCCGCCGAACAGCAGGTCCGTGGCCTCGGCGGCGGCCGTGGTCGCCTCGGGCCCGTGCACCAGCCGGGTGACCTCCTCGGCGAGCCGCCGCTGGGCCGCGCGCCGCTCCGGGTGCTCAGCGTGCGCGGCCACGATCGCCTCGATCTCGTCCAGCGGCAGCAGCGTGAACTTGGCCAGGAGCTCGCCGACCTGGCGGTCGTCGGTCTGCATCCAGTGCTGGAAGAACTGGTACGGGCTGGTGCGGGCCGGGTCGAGCCACACCCGGGCGCCGGTCGTCTTGCCCAGCTTGGTGCCGTCGGGCGCGAGCAGCAGGGGCCAGCACAGGGCGTGGACCGTGTCGCCGGACACCCGCCGGATCAGGTCGACCCCCTGGAGGATGTTGCCCCACTGGTCGGACCCCCCGATCTGCATGTCGACGCCGAGGGTGCGGTGCAGGTGGAGGTAGTCGTGCGCCTGGAGCAGCATGTAGCTGAACTCCGCGTAGCTGATGCCGTGCTCGCTGGCGAGCCGGGCCTTGACCGACTCGCGGGCCATCATCTGGTTGACCGTGATGTGCTTGCCGACGTCCCGGAGGAAGTCGAGCACTCGGATGTCGCCGGTCCAGTCCCGGTTGTCGACCAGCAGCGCCTGGCCCTCGTCGAAGTCGATGATCCGGGCGATCTGGGCCTTGATCGCCGCGACGTTGGCGCTGAGGGTGGCGTCGTCGAGCAGGTTGCGCTCCTCGGACCGGCCGCCCGGGTCGCCGACCATGCCGGTCGCCCCGCCCGCCAGCGCGATCGGCCGGTGCCCGGCCTCCTGGAACCGGCGCAGCACCAGCAGACCGATCAGGTTGCCGACGTGCAGGCTGTCGGCGCTCGGGTCGCAGCCGTAGTAGATCGTCAGCGGACCCTCGGCCAGGCGGGCGGCGAGCGCCGGCGCGGTCGGTGCTGTCCTGCACCAGGCCCCGGGCGTCGAGATCGTCGAGAAGCGTCCGTGACGTCACCGGGACATCGTCCCCGTCCGGCGGGGCGCGGGTCCAGCCCATTGCCCAACTGGACGGCGTGGGCACGGCGGCGCAAGCCTGGAGGGGTGCAGACCGTCTCCCCCGACGACACCGCGCCGGCGCCCGAGCCGGCCGGCCGGCGCTGGGCCTGGTGGACCCCCACCCGGATCGTGCTGGCGCTCGTCGTGGTGGCGCTCGTGTCGATGTGGGTCTACGTGCTCTACCTGGCCTTCGGGCCCGGGCGGCAGCCGCCGATCGACCGGCTCGCCGACCCCTCGTTCGCCGCGGCCGGGGAGGCCCGGTGCGCCTCGGCTCTGGCGATCGTGGGCGAGCTGCCGTTCGCCGACGAGTCGCCGAACGCCGCGGCGCGGGCCGGCGTCATCGACCAGGCGAATGCGTCGTTCGGTGCGATGCTCGACGACCTCGACCGCCTCGCCGTGCGCGAGGTGCCTGCCGGGGACCAGCGGCGCCGGGCGACCGAGTGGCTGGCCGACTGGCGGACCTATCTCTCGGACCGGCAGGACTATGCCGACCGGCTGCGGACCGATCCCGGGGCGCGGTTGCTCGTGTCGCCGAAGGCCGGCCAGTCCGCGCAGGTGACCGAGTGGATCGACGAGTTCGCCAAGGCGAACCGGATGCCCTCGTGCATCACGCCGGGGGACGTCTGAGGCCCGCACCGGCTTTTGTCCCTGGAAGTGGTCGCCAGGGCGACCACTTCCAGGGACAAACGGAACTAGGCAGGCTCCGGACTCCCACGCAGGCGTGCCGGGCCCGACACGTACCGGTCGCCCGGGACGCACCAGCGCCACGGGTGCTCGGAGCCGGCCGACAGGCCGATGCGGGTCGTCACGTACGGATCCCTCGGCGGCGCGGTGCCGTCGTCGGCGATCCACACTCCCCTGTCCGCCGTCACCAGGTCGGCGCCGTCGAACCTCCGGTCGAGGCCCATGGCCTGGCAGAGCTTGGCCGGGCCGTTGCAGAGGTCCCTGTCGCTCCTCGCCCTCGGGCGCGCCCGGCGCATGGCCTCGGTGCCCTCCACCGGGGCCAGGGCCCGCAGCAGCACCGCGACGCCCACGCCCTCCTCGCCCGTGACCACGTTGGCGCACCAGTGCATGCCGTACGTGAAGTAGACGTACAGGCCGCCCGGCGGGCCGAACATCGTCCGGTTGCGCGGCGTCTCGCCCCGGTACGCGTGGCTGCCGGGATCCTCGGTGCCGCAGTACGCCTCGACCTCGACGATCCTGCCCGAGCGGCGCCCGGCCTCCGGGTCGTCGTGGATCAGGAGCTTGCCGAGCAGCTCCGGGGCCACCTCGCGGGGATCGCGGGCGTAGAACCGGCGATGCGGGGTCCGCACGCCGCTACGCCAGCCTGGCCGCGTCCGTCTCCAGGCGGCGGGCGAAGCGGTCGATCTGCGTCGCCACCGGCTTCGGGCCCGGCGCCGCCGGCCGTCGTGCGGCGGTTGACCGCCCGGCCCGGCTCCAGCAGGGCGCACGCCTCGGTACCGAGGTCGGGGTGGGCCTCGACCAGCTCGGTCAACGGGACGTGGCGCTCCAGGCTGTCCCGGACCAGTGCGCCGACCAGCGCGTGGGCGTCGCGGAACGGGATGCCCCGCTCGACGAGCATCTCGGCCAGGTCGGTCGCGGCCGCGTACGGCGAGTCCGCCGCCGCCTGCATGCGCTCGACGTGGAACGTCAGCGTCGCCACCAGGCCCGTCATCGCTCCCAGGGCCAGCGAGACCTGGTCGACCGCGTCGAACAGCGGGGCCTTGTCCTCCTGGAGGTCGCGGTTGTAGCTGAGCGGCAGGCCCTTCAGCGTGGCCAGAATGCCCGTGAGGTCGCCGATCACCCGGCCCGCCTTGCCCCGAGCCAGCTCGGCGATGTCCGGGTTCTTCTTCTGCGGGAGCATCGACGAACCGGTCGCGTACGCGTCGTCGAGCCGGGCGAAGCCGAACTCGTCGGTCGTCCAGAGGATGATCTCCTCGCCCAGCCGCGACAGGTGGACCGCCGACCAGGCTCAGGTCGAAGAGTGCCTCGGCCACGAAGTCGCGGTCGCTGACCGCGTCGAGGCTGTTCTCGAACCGGCCCGCGAAGCCCAGGTCGTCGGCCGTGGCGTCCGGGTCGAGCGGCAGGCTCGACCCCGCCAGCGCGCCGGCCCCCAGCGGCGACACGTCGAGGCGGCGGCGGCAGTCGACGAGGCGGTCGACGTCGCGCGCGAACGCCCAGCCGTGGGCCAGCAGGTGGTGGGCCAACAGGACCGGCTGGGCCCGCTGGAGGTGGGTGTAGCCCGGCATGTACGCCGGTCCCGCGTCCTTGGCCCGCTCGAGCAGCGTGCGCTGCAGGCGCAGGACCCGGCGACCGACCTCGGTCAGCTCGCGGCGGGCCCACAGGCGCAGGTCGGTGGCGACCTGGTCGTTGCGGCTGCGGCCCGTGTGCAGCTTGGCGCCGGCCGGCCCGGCCAGCGCCGTGACCCGGCGCTCGATGGCCGTGTGGATGTCCTCGTCGGTGGGCTCGAACGCGAACTGCCCGCTGCGGAGCTCGTCCTCGACCCGGTCGAGCGCGGCGAGGACCAGCCCGGCCTCCTCGTCGCCGAGGATCCCCGCCCGGGCCAGGCCCCGGACGTGCGCCCGGCTGCCCGCCAGGTCGTCGCCCGCGAGGCGGCGGTCGTACGTCGAGGCTGACCGTGAAGGCCAGCAGCTCGTCCGCCGGGCCGCCGGCGAAGCGGCCGTGCCAGAGCGTGCTCAGCGCCGCCCTCATCGCTGCGCCTGCGCCCGGGCCCTGGATCGCCGACCAGGTCTCGATCCCCAGGCCCCACAGGCGCACGAAGCCCTCGCTGTCCTCGTGGCGGAACCGGTCGGCCGCGTCGTAGGTGGCCAGGCCGTAGTCGTACAGGCTGTGCGGGCTGCGGCGCCCCGTCACCGTGCACGAGCCCGGCGCCAGCCGCAGCCGCACCTCGCCGGTCACGTACCGCTGGCTCTCGTCGACGAAGGCGTCCAGCGCCCGCTTGAGCGGGCTGTACCACAGGCCGTCGTAGACCAGCTCCGCGTACCGGGGCTCCAGCCGGCTCTTCTCCCGCTGGAGGTCGCGCTCCAGGCAGATCGACTCCAGGTCGGCGTGGGCCATCATCAGCGCCAGGCTGGCCGGGCACTCGTAGGTCTCCCGGCTCTTGATGCCGACGCGGCGGTTCTCGACGATGTCGATGCGGCCCCAGCCATACGAGCCGACCAGCGCGTTCAGCCGCCCAACGATGTCGGCCACGCCCAGCTCGGCATCGTCGAGCGCGAAAGGCACGCCCTCCCGGAAGCCGACGACCACGTCGGTCGGCTCGGTGGCCGTCGGTTGGGTCAGGTGCCAGACGCCGGGCGGCGGCACAGCCCAGGGGTCCTCCATCTCGCCGCACTCGATCGCCCGCCCCCAGAGGTTGTCGTCGATCGAGTACAGCTTCTCCTTGGTCGCCGTGATCGGGATGCCGTGGTCGTAGGCGTAGAGGATGCACTGCTCCCGGGTCATGCCCCACGACCGCACCGGGGCGATCACGTCGAGGTCGGGTGCCAGCGCCCGGGTCGACACCTCGAAGCGCACCTGGTCGTTGCCCTTGCCCGTGCACCCGTGGGCCACCGCGTCGGCCGCGTGCTCCCGGGCCGCGGCCACCAGATGCCGGACGATCACCGGCCGCGACAGGGCCGACACGAGCGGGTAGCGGCCCTCGTACAGGGCGTTGGCCTTGAGGACCGGGACGCAGTAGTCGCGGGCGAACTCCTCACGGGCGTCGACCACGATGGTGTCGATCGCACCCGCGCCGAGGGCGCGCTGGCCGGACCATGTCCCAGTCGTCGCTCGACTGGCCCACGTCGACCGCGAGGGCGATCACCTCGACGCCCAGGTTGTCGATCATCCAGCGCACGGCCACCGACGTGTCCAGGCCGCCGCTGTAGGCCAGCACCACTCGCTTCGCCATCGGATCTGCTTCTTTCTCGCGTAGGTGAGGGACTACAGGCCGGCCAGCTCGGCGAGCATGTCGGCCATGGTGGCGCCGTCCGACGACTCGGCGACCACGACGACCAGTGTGTCGTCGCCGGCGACGGTGCCGAGCACGCCGGGCAGGCCGGAGCGGTCGAGGGCGGAGGCGACGACGTGGGCGGAGCCGGGCGGCGTGCGCAGCACGACGAGGTTGGCCGAGTGAGCGACCTCGACCACCCACTCGCTGAACACCCGGCGGAGATGGCTCTCGGGCGCCCGCTGCTCGCTCGGCAGCTCGGGGATGGCGTAGACGGTCTCGCCGCCGCCGACCCGGACCTTGATGGCGCCCATGTCCTCGAGGTCGCGGGACACGGTCGCCTGGGTGGCCACCACGCCCTCGGCCGCGAGCAGGTCGACCAGCTGGGCCTGGCTGGTGACCGCGTGGTCGGACAGCAGGCGGGCGACCCGGTGCTGGCGCTGGGCCTTGGCCAGCGTGCGCAGGGCCGCACCGCCGGACGCGGCGGGCAGGGGCAGGTCGGCGGCGGGCTCG
>CAVUBW010000008.1:0-7935 GCA_963739835.1 uncultured Acidimicrobiales bacterium | reverse complement strand
GCGGAGAGGGTGGGATTTGAACCCACGGAGGACTTGCGCCCTCACTTCCTTAGCAGGGAAGCACCATCGGCCGTACTCGGTCACCTCTCCACAAGGCCAACCACCCTAGCGGAGGGGCTGTCGGATGCAGCCGGCGGGGCCGACGCCCCTCAGGCCGGGTCGGCGTCGTCGGTGGGGCCGCTGCGGTGGGCCTCGTCCTCCGCCCGGCGGAGCACGTCACGCAGTGGCGACGCGGGTCTCGCGGGCGACGCGGGCGGCGTCGTCGTGCTCGACCTTGACCCGTCCCGGGCTGACCTTGACCCGGATCGGGTAGCCGTCGACCTCGACCGTGCCCGGCTGGCGGGCCGGCGGCCAGCGCTCGAGCGTCGTGCCCCGGACGCCCAGCGAGCCGGTCTCGGCGACCAGGACGCCGGCCACCTGGCGCGCCAGCGCCGGGTCGGCGAGCGCGCTGCACGACGTGGGCGGGGCGGCCCTTCTTCATCACGATCGGGGTGATCCAGGCGTCGTGGGCGCCGGCGTCGAGCAGGGCCGCCACCGTGTGGGCCAGCACCTCGCCGGTCGCGTCGTCGACGTTGGCCTCGAACAGCACGACCGGCTGGCCCGGCCTGGCGCCGACCTCGCCCGCGTCGCCGTCGTCGGCGGCCTTGCCGACCACCACCTGGGCCACGTTGGGGCGGCCGTCCAGCTCGCGGCTGCCGGCGCCGTAGCCCACCGCGTCGATCCGCATCGCCGGCAACGGTCCCCACCCCGCCACCAGGGCGGCGAGCAGGGCGGCGCCCGTCGGCGTGGTCAGCTCGACCGGGACGTCGATGCCGTGGATCGGCGCGCCCCGCAGCAGGTCGACGACCGCGGGCGCCGGGTTGGGCAGCACGCCGTGCGCCGCCCGGACCATCCCCGTCCCCGTCGGCCACCGTGCTGGCCCAGACCTCGTCGACCCCCAGCGACTCCAGCGCCGCGGCCGTGCCGACCACGTCGACGATCGCGTCGAGGCCGCCGACCTCGTGGAAGTGGACCTGTTCCGGCGGCCGCCGGTGGAGCCGGCCCTCGGCCTCGGCCAGCGCCCGGAAGGTGGCGAGGGCGCGGTCCGCGCACCCGGTGGCGGCAGCTTGGCGTCCTCCACCAGGCCGGTGATGTGGGCCGCGGTGCGCACGACCCCGGTCTCCGCCACCCGCACGTCGACTCTGGTGGCGGCGATGCCGCAGCGGAGCACCGGCTCGACCGTCAGCTCCCAGCCGTCGACCGGCAGCCGCCCGACGAGCCCGCGCACCTCGTCGGGGTCGGCGCCGGCGTCGATCAGCGCCCCGAGCGCCATGTCGCCGGCGATCCCGGAGAAGCAGTGGAACCAGGCGACCGTCCGGGCGCTCACTTCAGCATCCGCAGCACCGCGCAGGCGGCGCCGAAGCCGTTGTCGATGCCCACGACGGTCAGGCCGGCGGCGCACGACGCCAGCATGGCCAGCAGCGCGGTCACGCCGTCGAGGCTGGCGCCGTAGCCGGCGCTGGTGGGCACGGCCACGACCGGCGCGGGCGTGATCCCGCCGACCACGCTGGCCAGCGCGCCCTCCATGCCGGCGACGACGACGACCGCGTCGGCCGTGGCCAGCACGTCGGCCGACGCCAGCAGGCGGTGGAGGCCGGCGACGCCGACGTCGGTGAGCCGGATCGGGGTGAGGCCGTGGGCGTCGAGGGTGGCGGCGCACTCGTCGGCCACGGGCAGGTCGGCGGTGCCGGCGGTGACGATGACGATCGCCTCGGGCCGGGCCGCGGCCGGCCGCCACACCAGGGTGGTGCCGGTCCGCTCGCCGCCCGCGTTGCCGGCGAGCGCGGCCGCGGCCTGGGCATCGTCGGCCCGGGTGAGCAGCACCGGGACCGTCCCCGGGCAGCGTCGAGCAGCTCGGCCACGATCTCGGCGCACTGCTCGGGCGTCTTGCCCGGGCCGTACACCGCCTCGGCCATGCCCTGGCGCAGCGCCCGGTGGTGGTCGACCCGGGCGAAGCCGAGGTCGGCGAAGGGCAGGTGCCGCAGCCGGTCGACCGCGTCGTCGGTCGTCACCGCCCCGACCTGCACGGCGTCCAGCAGGCGCCGGAGCGCAGCCTCGTCCACGGGACCAGCATGGCCCATTTGGCTCAGCGGGCGCGCAGAGCGGCGATCAGCCCGGCCATGTCGTCTGACGTGGTGCGGGCGAAGATCGGGCGCAGGAGGCGGGCGCCGGGCAGCGGCACGCCCTCGACGTGCCGGAATCGGGTGCGGTCGCCCTCGGGCCGGGCCGCCATGCCGACGAAGTAGAGGCGGCCCCACCCCCGCATCAGGCACAGCCCGGGTTCGAGGCGCACGTCGAAGCGCAGCGGGACGGGAAGGCCGACCTGCCAGGCCAGCATGTCGAGCCGCTCGGCCCCCTCCCCCGCGTCGGGCCGGCGCGACCGGATCCGGACCCGGCGGACCAGCCGGTCGAACTCGGGCACCGCCCGCTCCAGGTCGGCGACATAGCCCCACACCTCGTCGAACGGGGCGTCGATCACGACCTCGCTGAAGGCGCTCCCCGGCATCGCCGCCTGGACGAGCCCGAGTCGGGCCAGCGGGTCGAGGGTGGCCTCGGGCCAGCGCCGGTGCGGCCCGCCCGGTGGGGTCGCCGGGTCGGTCACGTCGACCACCTCCGCATGAACTCGGTCCGGGCCCGGGACAGGCGCGACTTGGCGGTCCCCGGGGCGATGGCCAGGGCGTCGGCGACGTCCCGCTCGCTCCAACCCCCGAGGTCGCGCATGACCAGGATCGCCCGGTGCTCGGGGGTCAGCTCGGCGAGCACCGCCCGGACGTCCAGCGCGGTGGCGATGTCGACGGCGGGGGTCGGGCCCGGGGCGGGCGACGCCGGGTCGCCGGTGTCGACGGGGGGCGTCCGCCGGGCCCGCTGGGCGACCCGGATCGCCTCCCGCACGGCGATGCGCCGCACCCAGCCCCGCACGGCGGCCGGCTCCCGGAGGCCCGGCAGGCCGCGCAGCACGGCGATGAACGTCTCCTGCATGGCGTCGTCGCCGCCGTCGAGGGCGATCGCCCCGCAGATCCGACCGACGTCGGGGGCCAGCTGCCGGACCATGGCGTCGACGGCCAGCGGCTCGCCCCGGCGGGCGCGGCGGACCAGCGGCTCCCACTCCTCGTCCTGCACGAGCACGGGACATAGAGGCGGGGAACCTCCCGGAGGTTCCCCGCCTCCTAGGTCCATGCCCACTCCCATCACCATCGTCGGCGGCGGCGTCGCCGGTCTGGTCGCCAGCATCGCGTGCGCGGAGGCCGGCGCCCGCGACGTCGTCCTGGTCGAGGCCCACGACCGCCTGGGCGGCCGGGCGGCCACCGCCACGGGGCCGTGGCGGGCCAACCTCGGGCCCCACGCCCTGTACACCAACACCGGCCTGTGGGCGTGGCTGGCCGAGCGCCGGCTGCTGCCGGCCACGGTGCCGCCGCGGCTCGCGGGGCTGCGGTTCCGCTGGCGGGGCCGGCGCCGGGTGACGCTCCCGGCGGCGGTCGTCCGGGTGCTGCCGGCGGCGCGACGGCTGCGCGAGGCGCCCGTCGACCTGTCGTTCCGGGACTGGGCCCGGCCGCTGATGCCCGAGTCCAGCGTCGCGGCGGTGACCTCGGCCGCCGGGGTGCTCACGTTCCACCACGACCCGGGCGAGCTGTCGGCGGCGTTCGTGGCCGAGCGGATCACCCGCATCCTGCTGCGCCCCCGGCCGGTCGCCCGCTACGTGCGGGGCGGCTGGTCGGTGCTGGTCGAGGCGCTGGCGGCCGGGGCCGAAGCCCGGGGCGTCCGGATCGAGACCGGCATGCGGCTGACCGAGGTCCCCGGCGGCGGCCCGGTCATCGTCGCCACGTCGCTGGCGGGGGCCCGCCGGTTGACGGGCGATGCAGCTCTGGTGGCGCCGGGGACGCGCACGGTGCTGCTCGACGTCGGCATGTTGCCGGGGCGGGACGACCCGGCGATCGTGTTCGACCTCGACGGGGCGGCGTTCGCCAACCGCTACTCGGACCGGGACCGCAGCCTGGCGCCCGCCGGCCACGAGCTGGTCCAGGCGCAGGTCGGCGCCCGCCCGGGCGAGTCGCTGGAGGTCGGGGTGGCGCGGCTGGAGTCGCTGCTGGACCACACGTTCGGCGACTGGCGGGAGCGGGAGGTGTGGCGGCGGCGCTCGCTGGTCGAGGACCAGAGCGGGGCGCTGGACCGCCCGGGGACGACATGGCGGGACCGCCCGGCGATCGACCGGGGCGACGGCGTGTTCCTGTGCGGCGACCAGGTCGCCGCGCCGGGGCACCTGGCCGAGGTGTCGTGGGCCAGCGCCCTGGAGGCGGCCCGGCTGGCGGTGGCGGCTGCCGTGGGGGCGGGGGCGCGGCGGTAGCATCGGGCGACATGTCCACCGCCGACACCCTGGGACCGACGACCCGCGTCGGATTCCTCGGGCCCGAGGGCACGTTCACAGAGCAGGCACTGCTGTCCCAGGACGACCTGGCGGCGTGCGACGCTGGTGGCGCTGCCGACCATCCCCGACATCCTGCTGGCCGTCGAGGCGGGCCATACCGACCTCGGCTTCGTCGCCCTCGAGAACTCGATCGAGGGCGCGGTCACCGCGGCGGTCGACACGCTGGCGTTCGAGACCGACCTGCTCATCCAGCGCGAGGTCGTGATGGGCGTCCAGATGAACCTGCTGGCGCCGAGCGGGGTCGGCCTGGCGGACATCCGCCGGGTGCTGTCGATCCCGGTGGCGACGTCGCAGTGCCGGATGTTCCTCCAGCGGGAGCTCCCGGGCGTGACGTCCGAGCCGACGGCGTCGACGGCCGAGGCGGCGAGGCTGGTGGCGGCCGACGAGCACGACGGCCACACGGCGGCGATCGCCCCGTCGGTGGCGGCGAAGGTCTACGGCCTGGACGTGCTGGCGACGGACATCGAGGACCACCCGGACAACGCGACGAGGTTCGTGGTCGTGGCGCAACGGGGCATCCCGGCGCCGACGGGCCACGACAAGACGTCGATCGTGGTGTTCCAGCGCACGGACAGGCCCGGCTCGCTGCTCACGATCCTGCAGGAGTTCGCGGCGCGGTCGATCAACCTGGTCAAGCTGGAGAGCCGCCCGACGAAGAAGGGCCTGGGCCATTACTGCTTCCTGATCGACCTGGAAGGCCACGTGGGCGAGGAGCTGGTGGCCGACTGCTTGCGGGACCTGCGCTCGAAGGTCGAGGACGTCAAGTTCCTGGGCTCATACCCGGCCGCCGGCGAACACGGCCCGGCCCGCCGCCGCGACGCCGAGGCCGCCTGGCGGGAGGCCGCCGAATGGGTCGAGAGCCTGCGCCGCGAGATCCGCTAGCAGCGGCGAGGGGCCCCGGCGTTACCCTCGGGAACGGACCGGGAGCGGTGGCCGAGTGGACGAAGGCAACGGTCTTGAAAACCGTCGACCCGCAAGGGTCCGTGGGTTCGAATCCCACCCGCTCCGCTTTGCAGTCCGCAGGGGTCCGTTGTGGTGCAGGATTGGCGCCCTGACCAGGCACTCAAGTCCGTGACTGTCGTCGTGCGTCGCCGGTGGTGCGTGGCCGTTGCTGTCGGCGTTGCTGTCATTTTCGGCCGCTGATTCCGAACCACTCCCGGGCGTGGACCCGCAGCCTTGTTGTCGCAGCCAGCCTTTCGCCGCAAGGAGAGCGGGCGGGTGTGCTCGATTGGCAGCATGGGAACCGCACAGGCGGGCGGTGGCCGGGGTCCCTGGACCTGCGGCCGCTAGTTCCTCTCGCGGCGTCGACAGACCGGTGTCGGCCTGGCTGTGTGGCCCATCGGCTACCTGAGGGCGACCGCCCAGTCGGCGAGGCGGCTATTCGCCTTGGTCTTGCGGGCGTGGGGCGTGGGCGATCTTGTCGATGAGGTCGTTGAGGAATGCGACGACGACTGGCTCGCTCGTCAGTGCTGAGTTGGCGGCCGGCGGTGTCGACGGCCTCGAGGTAGGGCTTGAGTTCGTCTTGGCCGATCTGCCAGGCCTGCTGGGTGAGCGTGACGACGACCTTGCGGCGGTCGTCGGGGTGTCGATTGCGGCTGGCCCAGCCGAGCTTCTCGAGCCGGTCGATGAGCGCGGTGACCGACCCTGAGGTGAGCGACAGCAGCGTGCCCAGCTCGCCGGGGGTCAGGGATCCGTGTTCGTCGAGGGCTTCGAGGGCGTCGTAGTCACTGCGGCTGACGCCGACGTGGCGGCACAGCGCGTCGATCCAGCGGTCGCGGGTGAGCGCGAAGCGTCGCAGCAGGAGCCGGACTTCGGGGATCTCGACGGTCGGGAACCATCGGCCCCAGCATAAGAGACGATAACTTGACAATCAAGAATCTTGATGGTAGAGATATGTTCTCTCCAGCGGTAGAGGAGCACTCATGACCGCAACCACCCGTCCAACCACCCGTGCTTCGGCCGTCGAAGGGTTCCGGCCATGGTGGCTGTGGGTCGCTGACCGCCTCCGCGTTCCCTCCCGCCGGCTACATCGCCCATGAGGTCGTGGGCCGGGTCGACGGGGTCGGCGCCGCACTCCGTCAGTGGCGTGATCACCGGTGCGCTCATCGGGCTGGCGCAGTGGGCACTGCTGCGAGGCCGCGTGCCTCGCCTGTTGGATCGTCGCCACTGCCGCCGGATTCGGCATCGGCCTCGCGGCCGGTGCGGCGCTGGTCGGCTACGAGACATCGCTACGGCGCACTGGTCGTGATGGGCGCCGTGTGCGGGCTCTTCATCTGGCGTCGCCCAGGTGGCCGAGCTTCGCTGCGTTGCGTCGCCACGCCGCCCGCGCTGGACACTCGCCACCGGTGCGCTCTGGGCGATCGGTTGGGCGGTGACCACCGGCGCCGGCATCAAGGTCGAAGACCAATGGCCGGTGTTCGGGATCTCCGGTGCGCTCGTCGTCGTCCTCGTGCAGAGCGTGCTCATCAACCGCTTCGTACCCGCCGTCCAGCCCGCACCGCGAGCTGGCCCACAGTGGGTAACGATCTGCACGTCGTCTTCGGAAGCGGCCCCGCGGGTCGAGCCGTCGCCACCGAGCTCGAGCACCAGGGCCTGCCGACCCGGATCGTCAACCGCAGCGGCCGCCCCGTGCTCGCCGATGTCGAAACGATCGGAGGCGACGTCACCGACCCGCAGTTCGCTCACACCGTGGCGCACGGTGCGCACACCGTGTACTTCTGCCTCAACGCACCGCACTACCACCGCTGGCCCCAGGAGTTCCCACCGCTGCAGGCCGCGGTCGTCGACGCCGCCAGCGCAGTCGGCGCACGACTCGTCGTCCTCGAGAACCTCTACATGTACGGGCCCACCGGTGGCGCACCGATGACCGAGTCGACCCCGGTCAACCCGACCAGCAAGAAGAGCGCGGCCCGGACGCGATGTCCGACGAACTGATCGACGCCCACCGCCACGGCCGCGTCGAAGTCACGATCGGACGAGCGGCACGACTTCATCGGGCCAGGTGTGACCGCCTCGGCGATGGGCGAGCACGTGTTCGAGCCCGCGCGCTCGGCGGCAAGAAGGCCCAGACCATAGGTCGACCCGACACCCTGCACTCCTACAGCTACGTCCCCGACATCGGTCGCAACCTCGTGCTGTTAGGGAGCCGAGACGACGCCTTCGGACGCGTGTGGCACCTCCCCAACCCAGACACACGCACCACCCGAGAGATCATCACCGACATCTACGCGGCGCTCGATCAGCCGGCTCGCATCGCCGTCCTCAACAAGCCGATGCTGCGAGCCATCGGGCTCTTCAACCGCAACGTCCGATGAACTGCTGTCGACCTACTACCAGTTCGACGCACCGTTCATCGCTGACCACACCGCGTTCGCCTCGGCCTTCGGCGGACACATCACCGACTGGAACGAGATCATCCACACCACCATCGAGTCCTACCGCCACCCAGCACCGGGACAAGCCGACGTCGCCAC
>CAVUBW010000007.1:0-116507 GCA_963739835.1 uncultured Acidimicrobiales bacterium | reverse complement strand
GGACCGGGGGGTCGAGCCGGCCCAGCGCCTCGATGATGGCGTCGACCGGCAGCGAGAACGGGTCGGCGAGCAGCAGCAGGCTGTCGCCCGGCGCGAACGTGTGGCCGGACAGCCCGCTCAGCGCCAGGCCGGACGGGGTGCGGGTGGCCGCGAGGCGCAACGGGCGGGGCGCCACCGGGAGGCGGGCCGCCCACAGGGACACGGCGGGGTCGTCCTCGACCTCGCGGGGCCCGCCGACCACTGTCGCGGTCGCACCCACGAGGATCCGCGGGCGGAGCAGCGCCCGGACCGTGGCGGCGATGTCGGCGACCGCGCCGGTGTGGTGGGGCGAGCAGAACAGGACGGCCAGGTCGGGCGGCCCGTCCAGCGCTTCGAGCACGGCACCGGCCACCTCGCCGGTGGCCTCGGCGGGGTCGGGGTGGAGCGAGAGGGCCGGCGGCGTAGGGAACGGCGTCCCCCTTCAGGCGGGCGGACCGGGGACGATCGAGTACGGCACGATCGTGACGTGCCCGGTGCCCACCCGGCAGTGGGCCTCGACCGTGCCGTAGTCGTCGAACGTGAGCTCGGCACGCACGAGGCGGTAGTTGAACTTGCCCGGCTCGACCTGGAGGGGCTGCACGTTGCGGGCCACCTGCTCGTCGCCGCGCATGTAGACGACCTCGAGGGCGCCGTTGCTCTTGCCGTCGGGCGGGCAGTGCACGATCACGACCAGAGGTGGGGCTCGACGGTGACCGGGACGGGGGACGGCGCCACGGCCGAGAACTGGACCCCGGTGAGGTCGATGCGGGTCGAGGGGCCCTCGACCTGGCGGAGGTCGATGCCCTCGATGAACAGGGCGGCGAGGATGTCCATGGCCAGGCCGTAGGCACCGGTATTCACCGCCGGTACGGCGGGAGGTCGGCGGGCTACCCTGCCGGATGGCGATCAGCGAAGGGACGATCCCGACGCGCGAAGCGATCCTGGTCGAGGCGCGAGCGCTGCTTCGCCGAGCACGGGTACGACGGCACCTCGCTGAACGACATCGCCGCGGCCGTCGGCATCCGCCGGCCCAGCCTGCTGCACCACTTCCCGTCGAAGGAGGCGCTGTACGGCGAGGTGTTCGAACGGCTGCTCGGCGACTGGTCGGTCACGGCGTCGAGACCGCCGCCCTCCGGCGACGGTCGAGGGCTGGGCCAACGTCGACTCGGGTCCTCACCGCCGGCGGTCCGCTTCTTCGCCGAGAACCCCGACTTCGTGCGGCTGGTGCGCCGCGAGGCGCTCGCCGCCGGCACCCACCTCGGCTTCGACCTCGGCGCGGTCCTGCGGCCGTTCTTCGAGCGGGCGGTCGGCTACTTCGACCGCGAGATGGACGCCGGGACGCTGCCGCGAGCACGACCCCGAGCAGCTGATGCTCACCGGCTACGGCGCGCTGCTGAGCTACTTCAGCGACGTCCACGTTCCTCGAGGGCCTGCTCGACGCGACCCGCTCGACGCCGAGGACGCCTCGAGCGCCCGGACGCACGTCATCCGCGACTTCTTCCTGCGCCGCCGCTCGAACCGTAGCCTCGCGGCCCATGCCCACCCTCTCCGAAGCCGCTCCAAGGCGCTGCTCGGCGGCTTCGGCGTGCCCGTTCGTCCCGGAGCGGCGTCGTGTCCGACGCCGACGGCGCGGTGGCCGCGGCCGCCGAGCTCGGCTGCCCGTCGTGGTCAAGCTCTGCGGCGACGCGATCGCGCACAAGACCGAGCGGGGGCTGGTGCGGCTGGGCCTCGGCGGCGCGGACGGACCAGTGTCGGCGCGCGGCCGCGGACGCCTGCTGGCCGCGGCCACAGCCCGGACGACGGAGCGGTCCACCTGCTGGTCGCGCCGATGCTGCGGGCCAACCGGGAGCTGATCGCCGGGCTCGCACGACGATCCGCAGTTCGGGCTCACCGTCATGCTCGGCGTCGGCGGGATCCTCGCCGAGGCGGTCGCCGACGTCGTGTTCCGCCTGGTGCCGATCGACCGGGTCGACGCCGAGGACATGATCGACGACCTCGGCAGCCCAGGCCCTGCTCGGCCCGTTCCGGGGCGAGCCGGCGGTCGACCGGGCGGCTCGTGGCCGACGTGCTGCTCGGGCTGTCGTCGGCGGCCGGCGGAGCGACCCGACATCGCCTCGGTCGACGTCAACCCGCTGATCGTGGTCGACGGCCGGCCGGTCGCGGTCGACGCGCTCGTCGAGCTGGCGCTGATGGCCGTCGACGAGCAGTTCCGCGCCCTGTTCGAGCCGCGGGGCGTGCTGGTGGCCGGGGCGTCGACGCACCCGGGCAAGTTCGGCTTCGTGAGCCTCCACAACATCCTGGCCTGCGGCTACGCGGGCGAGGTCTTCGCCACCAACCGCGAGGGCGACGAGGTGCTCGGCATCCGACGCGTCGCCCGAGGTCGCCGACCTGCCCGACGGCGCAGATCGACCTCGTCTTCGTGTGCACGCCGGCGGCCGCCAACCCCGACCTGCTGCGCGAGTGCGCCGAAGAAGGGGATCACCGCCGCGTTCATCGCGTCCGCGGGCTACGGCGAGGCGGGGGAGGAGGGCCTCGCCGCCCAGGCCGACCTCGTCGCGCTGGCCGACGACCTCGGCATCCTGCTGGCCGGGCCCAACGGCCAGGGCGTCGTGTCGCCGCCGGCCCGGCTGTGCGCCCAGATCGTCGGGCCGTTCCCGCCCGCCGGCCACATCGCCATCGCCAGCCAGTCGGGCAACTTCGTCAGCTCGTTCGAGAACTACGCCGAGCTCACGGGCGTCGGGGTCAGCCGGGCCGTGTCGGCCGGCAACGCCGCCGCGGTCGGGGTGCCCGACTACCTGGAGTACTTCGCGGACGACCCCGAGACCCGGGTGGCCCTGGCCTACGTCGAGGGCGTCGGCGACGGCCGGGCGTTCATGTCGACCGCGTGCGGGGCGTGGCCGAGCGCAAGCCGGTCGTGGTCGTCAAGGGCGGCGCGACCACGGGCGGCCAGCGGGCCGCGGCCAGCCACACGGGCGCCCTGGCCAGCGACGACCGGGTGTTCGACGGCGCCGCCCGCCAGGCCGGCGTGTCGCGGGCCGCCACCGTCGAGGAGGGCTTCGAGGTAGCGGCCACGTTCGCCACCCAGCCGCTGCCCCGGGGCAACCGGGTCGTGGTCGTGACCAGCGTGGGCGGCTGGGGTGTGGTCACGGCCGACGCCATCGCCGGCGACCGAGCTCGCGCTGGCGCCGCTGCCGGACGACCTGCGGGCGACGATCGACGGCCTGCTGCCGCCGCGGTGGAGCCGCAACAACCCGATCGACATGGCGGGCGGCGAGACGCCGCGACACGGTCCCCGAGGTCCTGCGGCTGGCCGCGGGCCACCCCGACGTGGACGCCGTGATCTTCCTGGGCATGGGCATCCAGTCCAACGAGGCCCGGCTGATGCGGGAGGGACCGTTCTGGCCCGACCACGGCCTGGAGCGCATCGTCGGCTACCACGAGCGCCAGGACGCCCGGTTCGCGGAGGCGGCGGCGGAGATCAGCGCCGAGGTCGGCAAGCCGATCCTGGTGGCGACCGAGCTGGCGATCACGTCCCCCGCCAACCCCGGCCCGGCGGCGGTCCGGGCCAGCGGCCGGCTGTGCTATCCCTCGGCCAACCGGGCGGTCACCGCACTCGACCACCTGTGGCGACGCTCGCGCTGGCTGGCCCGCCGGGGGCTGGCTCCCGCATGACCCGGCGCCGGCCCGGGCCGGGGGAGTGACCGCCCCGGACGGCCGCGGGCGCCACGCCCGGCCGCGCCCCGCGCCGCCGGCGCGGCCGCTGGCTGCTGCCCGCCGGCCTCACGCTCCTCGCCGTGGCGGCCGCGGTCGGGGCGATGGCGCTCGACCGGGCGCCCGCGCGCCGAGGCCGTCGGCGTCGGGTCGGTCCCGGCGACGCCGGTGCTGTCCGCCCGCCGGGTCCCGGAGGTGATCGCGGCACCGGTCGCCGACCGTCGCCTGGCCGAGGACCTCGACGCCTGGCTGGCGGGCTCGCCCGCGAACACTTGCCTGGTCGTCGACGCCGAGGGCCGCGAGGTCTACGGGCACAACCCGGCGAGCCCGGTCACCGGCGCATCCACCGAGAAGCTGCTCACAGCCACCGGCCTGCTGCTCGCCCTCGGCCCCGACGCCACCTTCGAGACCACGGCGGTGGCGGCCCGGCCGCCGGCCAGCGGAGTGGTCGCGGGCGACCTGTTCCTGGTCGGCGGGGGCGACGCCGCGCTCGGCACGCCGGACTGGCCGCCCAACAGCCCCGGCACCCGGCTGCGGGTGGTCCACGACATCGACGCGCTGGCGGGCGCGATCGCCGCGGCGGGGGTCACCCAGGTCCAGGGAAGCGTGGTCGGCGACGGCAGCCGCTACGACGACCAGCGCTACGAGGCGTCGCTCGCGCCCCGCCTGATCGAGCAGGACCAGGTCGGCCCGATCGGCGGCCTCATGGTCAACGACGGGTTCTCGGGCTTCTCGCCCGAGCGCAGCCTCGCGTCCACGGTTCCGGCCGCGGACCCGGCGGCCGACGCGGCCCGGGTCCTCACCGAGCGGCTGGCGGCCCACGGCGTGACGGTGGCGGGGGCGCCCCGCTCCGGCCAGGCCCCGGCGGGATCCGCGACGGTGGCGTCGATGACGTCGCCCCCGCTGTCCCAGGTCGTGGCCGACATGCTGACCACGAGCGACAACGAGACGGCCGAGGCGGCGATCAAGGAGATCGGCCACAAGATGTCCGACCAGGGCAGCTGGCCCGCCGGTGCCGCCGCGCTGACGCAGCTGCTGACGGACAACGGCGTGCCGATGGACGGCCTGCACATCGTGGACGGCACGGGTCTGTCGATCCAGGACCAGCTCACGTGCCGGGCGCTGGTCGACGTCCTGTCCCGGGAGGGGACCGGACCGGTCGTGCGGGCCGGCCTCCCGATCGCGGGGCAGACGGGCACGCTGGCGGACCGCTTCGTCGGCACCCCGGTGGCCGGCCGGCTGCGGGCCAAGACGGGCACGCTGCGCAACGCCACGGCGCTGGCCGGCGAGGTCGACGCGCTGCCGGGCGGCGAGGTCACGTTCGCCTACGTCGCCAACGTCCCCGACCCGGGCGAGGTCACGTTCGAGCAGGTGGGCATGGACCGCCTGGCCGACATCCTGCTCACGTACCCCCGCGGCATCGACCTGGCGGCGCTGGAGCCGCTGGCGGCGCCGTGACGGCGACCCCGTGCCCGATGTTCCCGCTGGAGTCGGTCCTGCTCCCGGGCGCACTGCTGCCGCTCCACGTGTTCGAACCGCGCTACCGCCAGCTGGTCCGCGACTGCGTGGCCGGCGACGGCACCTTCGGGGTCGTGCTGATCGCCCGGGGCTCCGAGGTCGGCGGCGGGGACGTCCGCACCGACGTCGGCACGCTGGCCCGGATCGTCCGGGTCGAGGAGCTGCCCGACGGCCGCTACGTCCTCATGGCGGTCGGCGTCCGCCGGGTGCGGGTCGAGGCCTGGCTGTCCGACGACCCGTACCCCCGGGCCGAGGTCGCGGATCTGGCCGGACGGCACGGACGACCCGGGGGACGACGCGGCCACCCGGGAGGCGCTGGCCCCGGACGGCGAGGTGGTCGCCCTGCTGCGCCGGGCGGCGGCGCTGGGGGCCGAGCTGGGCGAGAGGACCGTGGCCCCGGTCGACCTGACCCTGGCGGACGACCCGGTCGCGGCCAGCTACCAGGCGGTGGCCCTGGCCCCGCTGGGCCCCGCGGACCGCCAGGAGCTGCTGGCCGCCCCGTCGCCGGCGGCCCGCACCCAGCGGCTGCGCGAGGCGCTCCCGCCGGCCATCGCGATGCTCGAGGCGCTCCTGTCGGGCGGCTGAGGCCGGCGCGACATGCTGGTGACCCGATGGCCGAGCGACGCGTGCCGTGGAACATGCCCGCCTACCTCGAGCGGGTCCGCCGGGGCTGCTTCGTGTGCGAGATGTTGGCGGGCACGCCGGGCTACGAGCACGACATGGTCCACCGCGACGACGTCGGGGTGGTCTTCCTCGCTCGCTACCCCGTGACGCGGGGCCACGTGCTCGTGGCGCCGGTCGAGCACCGGGAGCACGTCGTCGCCGACTTCGACCTCGACGACTACCTGCGCCTGCACGCGCTCGTGCACCGGGCCGGGCGGGCCGTGGCGCAGGTGCTCGCGCCAGAGCGGCTGTACGTGCTGAGCTTCGGCAGCCAACAGGGCAATCGGCACGTGCACTGGCATCTCGTACCGTTGCCACCCGGCGTGCCGTACGAGGAGCAGCAGGTCGCCTGGCTCGCCGAGCGCCGGGGATGGCTCGACCTCGACGTCGACCAGCGGGCGGACCTCGCCGGGGCGCTGGCGGCGGCGATGGCGGACTAGCAGTTAGCGACACGCATGTCACGCCAATACACGGCACATGTTGTGGGCGATTATCGATGCCTCTTGATTCACGGCGGCGACTCTGCGTAGCGTGCGCCGCTGGTGGCTGGGAACGACGCGCTGCTGCGGGCCCGCCTCGCGCAGCGGTCGCGGGCGAGGCCGTTGCGGTCGATGTCGCGGCGCGAGCTCGCCGAGCTGGTCAACCAGTACATCTGGGACCACTACCGGCAGCGCACGGGGCTCGACGAGAACTACATCGGCAAGCTCGAGCGCAACGTCGTGCGCTGGCCCAACGACCTCTACCGCGAGGCTCTCCGGGCGGTGCTCGGGGCCGAGGACGAGGCCGACCTCGGGTTCTCGCCGCGGGGGAGCGGGCCCCGGCACGCCGTCGACCCCGCGCCGGCGCTCTCGGCCGCCGACCGGATGTCGCTCGTGCTCGCGTCGGCCACGCTGCTCGACGTCATGACCCCGACCCCGCACCCCGGGCGGGTCGGGCGGCCGGAGATCGAACAGATCTGGCGGGCCGCCCGCGCTTTCTCCAAGTGGGACAACCTGTTCGGCGGCCTGCCCCGGGACGCGGCCCTCGCCCAGCTGCGCTGGTCCGCCAGCCTGCTCGGCGGCGGGGCCTGCGCCGCCGAGCGTCGCCCCGAGCTGCTCGCGGCCACCGCGTACCTCGCCCACACCTGCGGGTTCATGGCCTTCGACGGCTACGCCTTCGACGACGCCCGCCGGTATCTCGGCTTCGGCGTCGCCTGCGCCGAGGAGGCCGACGAGTGGCACCTCCGGGCCCGGCTCCTGGCCACGACGGCCCGCCTCGAGGTCTGGGTCGGCCAGCCGGACAAGGGCCTGACCGCGACCCAGCTCGCCCTGGTGCGTGCCGACCGGCTCACCTCCACCGAGCAGGCGATGCTCCACGGGCTCTCCGCCCGGGCGCTCGCCCGGATGCGCCGGTCGCAGGAGAGCCTGGCTGCCATCGGCCGGGCCGACGAGGCCTTCGCCCGCCAGGACACCGCCGCCGACCCGCCGTGGATGGCGTTCCACGACGCCGCCCAGCACGCCGGCGACATCGGCGCCGCCCTGCTGGACCTCGTGCCCGGGCGGGAGGCGGGTGCGGAGGAGTGCCGCGCCCGGTACGTCACTGGCCATCGACGGCCGGCGCCCGCAGCTGGCCCGGTCGCTGGCGCTGTCGCGGGTCGGGCTGGCCAAGCTCACGATGGCGACCGGCGACCCGGCCGAGGCCGCACAGCTCGGCCACGCCGCGCTCGACGCCGGCGACACACTCCGGTCCCGGCGCCTGGCCGACGAGCTGGCCGAGTTGCACCGCGTCGCCGAGCGACACCGAGCCCGGGGTGACATCCGGGAGCTGCGGGAGCGGCTCGCGGCCGTCGCCTCCACCTGACCGGGCAGGTCGTCCTGGGAGGATCGGGAACCGGGCTGCCTACGGCTGCCCCTACCGGGTCGGTGCCGTCGCTGGCGACCCTGGGAGAGTGAACGACGAACCGACCCACTACGAGCGCATCGGCGGCATCGAGGCGATCCGCCACGCCGTCGACGACTTGTACGACCGGGTGCTGGGGGATCCCGAACTGGTCGGCTACTTCACCGGCGTCGACATCAGCCGCGTCAAGCGCCACCAGGTCCGGCTGCTCAGCTCCGTGCTCGGCGGCCCTCAGGTCTACGACGGCCGTGCGCTCAGCACGGCGCACGCCCGGCTGAACATCTGCTCCGAGCACTACGACCGCGTCGTCGCCCATCTCGCCGCGGTGCTGGAGGCCCGTGGCGCGCCTGCCGACACGGTCGGTGCCGTGCTCGACGCCCTGTACAGCGTCAAGGACGACATCGTCGAGGTGTCGGCCGGCGAATGACGCCGTCGTCGCCGCCCGCCGAACCGGTCGGCCCGCCTGCGGGCTCGGCCCCGGCACCGCTCGCGCTCGACCCCGACCGCCTGCGGACGAGCTGGGCCGACGTCGCGCGCTACGGCGACCAGGTCCCCTTGTTCTTCTACTCGAGCCTGTTCCTGGCCCACCCGAGCGTGCGGGACATGTTCCCGCTCGCGATGGCCGGCCAGCGCGACAAGCTCGTGGCCGCGCTCGCCCAGGTGATCACCCATGTCGACGACCTCGCCTCGGTGGTCCCGGTGCTCCGGCAGCTCGGCCGGGACCATCGCCGGTTCGCGGTGATCGCCGACCACTACCCGGCCGTCGGCGCCGCCCTGCTGGCCACCCTGGCGCACTTCCTGGGCGACCGCTGGGACGACCAGCTCGCGCGGCAGTGGACCACGGCCTACGAGCTCGTGGCCGGTGTCATGCTCGACGCCGCCGACGCCGCGGTCGACCAGCCACCCTGGTACGACGCGATCGTCAGCGACCTCGAACGGCGCACGGCCAGCGTCGCCGTTCTGCGGATCACACCCGCCGTCCCCATCCCGTACCAGGCGGGCCAGTCCCTGGCCATGGAGTGCTTCGCCCGGCCCCGGCTCTGGCGCTACTACTCGCCAGCCACCCTGCCCGCCCCTGACGGCAGCTTCGAGCTGCACGTCCGAGCCGTGGCCGGTGGGCCGGTCAGCACCGGGATCGTCCAGGGCACCCGGGTCGGCGACCCCGTCCGCTTCGGCGCGCCCGTCGGCGACGCACTCACCCTCGACAGCGGCTCACACCGCGACCTCGTCATGATCGCCGGCGGCACCGGGCTGGCCCCCATGAAGTCCCTCCTCCATCAGCTCGATGCCGCCGGCGATCAGCGACAGGTCCAGCTGTTCTGGGGTGGGCGGCGCCACGTCGACCTCTACGACCTGCCGGCCATCGAGCGGATCGCCGCCCGGCGCGGGGTCCGGTTCGTCGCCTGCCTGTCCGAGGACCGCAGCCCCGGCTTCGCCCGGCGAGGCAACGCCGTCGACGTCGCCCTGGCGGACGTGGACGTTGCCGACCAGGAGTTCTATGTCTGCGGCTCACCCGCGATGGTGCACGGCACCCGCGCCGCCCTCGCCGCCGCGGGCGCCGAGCCGGCCAGGGTCCACTACGAACGCTTCGGCCACCAGGAGCTGCCCGCCCATGAGCGACCGTGACACACACTGGCCCGCCAGCCACACGGCCCCGGCGCTCACCCCGCAGGGAGTCCGCGCCGCCACGTTCACCCGCACGGGCCTCGGGCGCCGCGGCCTCGATCCCGACGAGGTCAACGACTTCCTCGACAGGGTGGCCGAAGAGCTGGTCCGGCGCGACGAGCGAGAGGCAGGGCTCCGGGCAGACGCCGACCGCCACAAGAGGGCGCTGCGCAGCTGGAACAGCGAGCAGGCCCGGAGAAGCACTCCGGACGCCCAGGCCCGCGTCGACGCCGTCAACCTCATGTCGCGGGCCCAGCAGGAGTGCGACCGCTACGTCCGCCAGACCCATGACTACTGCCGCAACCTGACGACACAGGCCGAGCGGCACGCCAGCGAGATCCTCGCCGAGGCCCAGGACCAGGCGGCAGCGGCGGCAGACCGGGCCGCCCACGACTACCGGATCGGCGCGGGCGCCGGCTACAGCCCCGACGTCGAGGAGTTCCGGCGCCGCCTGGCCTGGCTGCGCACCTTCAGCGAGTCGCTCGGCGCCGTCGGCTCCCAGCTCGGCGCCACCAGCGACGCCCTCCGCTACGAGCTCGACAAGCTCGACACCCTCGCCGTCGCGTCCCCCCACACGCCGTAGGGTTCGAGATGGCAGCCATGCCGATATATGGCAAGTGTTGTAGGCCTGTTTCGATGTATGTTGATTCGTACTGGCGTCCGCGCGTAGCGTGCGGGGTGGTGGAGGACGTCGACCCGAAGGGGAACGGGCAGGCCAAGCGCCACGACGACCGTCAGTTGGTCGGTCTGGTGGTGTTGTTCACGCTGCTCGCCATCGTGGGCTGGTGGGTCTGGGGCAAGGTCACGCAGGCCGACGACAACTCGAAGTCCGCTGCGTCGGCGACCACGACCGCGCCGGCCGGCGACGAAGCGGAGGTCGAGGCGGCGTACCGCGCTTACGAGACCATGGTGACCCGGCTGCTCCTCGGCACCCGATCCGACGATCCCGAACTGCCCGAGCGAGCCGCCGGGCGCATGCCCTCGACCGGTTGGTCGCCGCCCTTACTGAACTGATCGACAACCGGCGACGTAGCCCGCTACGGACCGACTAGGTCGCAGACGATCCTGACGATCGAGGTCTCCGGCGACGAGGCAACGTTGCGGGCCTGCTTCGTCGACGAGTCGGGTAGGTACGACGCCGCAACCGGAGCAGAGATCGATCCGATGTACATCGCCACGATCATCGACACCGTGACATTGGAGCGTCGCGACGGCGTCTGGCGCGTCAGTGCTGTGAAGAATCCCGGCTCCCGACGAGCGCTGGGAGGGAGTGAGCACGTGCGGCGCGTGATCTGGCCGTCAGGAGTCGCGGTGTCGCTCGCCGCTCTTTGGCTGTTGGCAGGGTCCGCGGCGGCAGACGAGCCGCCTGGGCCGCCGCCCGACGCAACGCCACGACTGCACGTTCTCACAGTGTCTCCAGGTCACCGAGAACCATGGTGACGACACAGTCGCGGTCGCGGCGAGTGCGGGGTCGGTGTCGGCAGGCTCGCCGGAGCAGAGCCCGGAGTCGTCGCCGGCGGTGAGTGTGCGTTGTGTGGCGTTGCAGCCGGCGGGCGGTGAGTTCTTCGGCGAGTCGAGCCACTTGAGCGACGCGCAGATGGCCGCCCGGGCCCTGATCGCCCCGAGTGCCCGGGTCCCCGGCCAGATGTACGCGCTGTACTGCCAGCGCAGCGACGACCCCACCCGCACCTGGACCCTGCGCCAACCGCTCCAGGTCTTCACCCCTGCCGCGGTCGCCCCCGCCCCTGCCTTGGCCGAGGCGCTCGCCGTCCAGGCCGCGTCCCAGATCGCGCTACCCACTCCGACCCCGGCCACCGCACCGCCCGCGGGAGGTGGTCGGCCTGGTCGGCATCGCGACCTGGCTGTGGGTCGACCCCGCCGCCTGGGCGCCCCTCTCGGCGACCGCCGAGGCCGGTGGCGTGGCGGTCACCGCCACCGTGACGCCGGTGCGCACGGTGTGGGACCTGGGCGAGGGCCACGGCCGCCGCCCCGTCACCTGTGATGGGCCGGGCAAGCCGTACCTGTTCCATGTCCCTGACGATCAGCAGCAGACCGGGTGTTCGTATGTGTTCCAGTGGGCGTCCGACGATCACCGCCACGACACCCACGGCGAGGACGGCGACGACGTCTACCACGCTCGGGCCAGCATCGTGTGGGCGGTCACCTGGACCGCCACCACCGGCGAGACCGGCACCCTGGCCGACATGACCACCACCACCGGCTTCGACCTCACCGTCGGCGAGATCCAGGCCGTCGTGTGCGCCGACACCGCCCTCGGTGACTGCAACCCGACCACCACGGTCGGCTGAGCCGGTCCGGCGCGTTTTGTACGCGGAAACGGTCGCTCTGGCGACCGTTTCCGCGTACAAAAGCCGCCAGCGACACGCCGGTCACGCCGATGCGGCGCGTGCGGGGCGCTGCAACCCCCGCCACCACCGGCGACAAAGCCGGTAGCGACACGCTGGTCATGCCGATGCGGCGCTTGCAGCTGCGGTGGGCGGGTTCGACGGCGGGGACGATCGCCGGGTGGGTGACACCGACGTGGTACAACGTTGCTCCGTTCGATGAGGAGCGACGTGCCGGTGTCCGAGCCACAGCCCAAGTCCATTCCGGAAGTGGCAACCGAGGTGTGGAACCTCACCAAGGACTACGCGCGTCAGGAGACCATCGACCCGCTCAAGGGCGTCGCTCGCTACGTGGGCCTCGGGCTCGGGGGTGCGCTGGTCGGCGGGCTCGGGGTCGTCCTGCTCATGCTGTCGGGCCTGCGGGCACTGCAGACCGAGACCGGCACCACGTTCGAGGGCAACCTCAGCTGGTTGCCCTACCTGATCGTCATCGTGGTGTCGCTGCTCATCCTCGCATGGGCCGTCAGCCGCATCTCGAAGAAGAAGTGAGCAGGTGAGATCGATGGCCGAGACCACCAGCGCCGAACCGAAGCGCATCACCCGGGACGACATCGAGGCCAAGCTCCGCGAGCTCGAGGGCGACGCCCGCGACCAGGTCGCGTCCTCCCGCAGCACCGTCGTCACCGCCGGCATCGTCGCGGCCCTGGTGCTCCTGCTGCTCGCGTTCCTGCTCGGCCGGCGGGGCGGGCGGCGGCGCAGCACCGTCGTCGAGATCCGCCGGGTCTGAGGTCGCCACAGTGCCCCGAACCGTCAAAGACCAGAGCCTGATCGATGAGCCAGCTCCGCCGGCTGCAACGCCTCGGCACCCGCCGCGGCCTCTACGGCGACTCCCGGGTGTGGATGTGGATCTTCGTCTTCGCCGTCGGCTCGCGCATGCTGCGCCGGGCGGTCGGCAGCGAGGCGCTCCGGGTGTACCGCGAGGACCTGCGCCCGGGCGAGAGCATCCGCATCTCGCACCTTGCCGAGACCTACGAGGGCCGCAGGGTCCGGTCCCGGCGCCGCAAGATCGACTCCTGAGCCCGCGGCACCCCGGCCCGCGGCCGGCCCCGCCGCGGTCCCCGTGCGGACCGGCGGTCCCGGGCACGCGACAATGGTGCTGACATGCGCGTCCTGCTCCGCAACCCCCGCCGGGAACTCGACGTGGCCGGTCCGATGACCGTCGCCAAGCTCCTCGGCCGCCTCGAGCTGAACCGCGAGTCGGTGCTCGTCGATCCGCGGCGACACGCTCGTGCCCGGCGACGCGCTGCTCGCCGACGACGACGCGGTCGAGATCCGGCCCGTCATCTCCGGCGGGGCGGGCTGAGCCGTGAAGTGCCGCGTCTGCCGCGGCCCGGCGGTCATCGACGTGCGCCGCCACAACGCCAACTTCTGCGACGAGCACTTCCTCGCGCCTCTGCCGCGAGCAGGTCGCCAAGGCGATCGACGACTTCGACATGATCGCGGCCGGGCGAGCGGGTGCTCGTCGCGGTGTCCGGCGGCAAGGACTCGCCTGGCGCTGTGGGACCTCCTGCGTCGAGCCTCGGCTACGACGCCGACGGCCTCTACCTCGGCCTCGGCATCGGCGACTACAGCGACGAGTCCGGCACCGTACGCGCCGCGCGTTCGCCGACGAGCGGGGCCTCCGCCTGCGTCGAGGTCGACCTGCGCGGCGACGTACGGCTTCGACATCCCCGACCGCGGCCGCCGCGACCCGCCGGGTGCCGTGCTCGGCGTGCGGGCTCTCGAAGCGCCACCTCTTCGACCGGGCCGCGCTCGACGGGCGGCTACGACGTCGTGGCCACCGGCCACAACCTCGACGACGAGGCCGCCGTGCTGTTCGGCAACGTGCTGCGCTGGGAGACCGAGTACCTCGGCCGCCAGCTCCCGGTGCTGCCCGCGCGCGCCCGGCTTCCCCCGCAAGGTGAAGCCGCTCGTGCGCCTGGGCGAGCGGGAGACCGCGGCCTACTGCGTGCTCCGCGGGCATCGACTACAGGTCGAGGAGTGCCCGATGGCCGCCGGCAACCGCCACCTCGGCTACAAGGAGGTGCTGAACGGCATCGAGGCGACGCTCGCCCGGCACCAAGCACGCGTTCTTCTTCGGTTCCTCGACCGAGGCGGCCGCCCGCTTCCAGCCCGAGGCCGCCGAGGCGACCGGGACGACGCTGCGCGCCGTGCCCCGCGTGCGGCGCCCGCCGACCACCGGCGAGGTGTGCGCGTTCTGCCGGCTGGTCGAGCGGGCCGCGGGCGTCGAGCCGGTGCCGGTCGAGCTGGTCCGCCCGGGCCGCCGGCGCCGCGGCGCGGGGCTGCGGCTCCGGGCGACGACGGGCGGGGGAGCGGGCAGTGAGCCGGACCTTCGCCGAGGGCGACCAGGTCCTGCTGATCGACGCAAGAAGCGCCGCTACCTCGTCACGCTCGACGCCGGGCGGCGAGTTCCACACCCACGCCGGCGTCGTCGCCCACGACGACCTCATCGGGGCCGCCGAGGGCGTCGTCGTTCCGGTCGACGCCGGGCGCCCGGCTACGCTGGCGATCCGCCCGACGCTGGCCGACTTCGTGCTCAAGATGCCGCGCGGCGCGCAGGTCATCTACCCGAAGGACCTCGGCCCGATCCTGATGCTGGCCGACATCTTCCCGGGCGCGCGGGTGCTCGAGTCCGGCGTCGGCTCCGGCGCGCTGTCGATGACGCTGCTGCGGGCCGGGGCCGATCGTCGACCGGCTACGAGCTGCGCGAGGACTTCGCCGACCGGGCCCACGCGCAACGTCGCCACGCTTCCTCGGCGCCGAGGCGCTCGAGCGCTACCGGGTCGAGGTGCGCGACTGCTACGAGGGCATCGACGAGACCGACCTCGACCGGATCGTGCTCGACCTCCCCGAGCCGTGGCGGGTCGTGAAGCACGCCGAGCCGGGCGCTGCACCCGGGCGGCATCCTGGTCGCCTACACGCCCGACGATCATCCAGGTCGGTCCAGCTCCGCGAGGAGCTCGACGGCCAGCGGCTTCGGCATGGCCGAGACGCTCGAGGTGCTCAACCGCACGCTGGCACGTCGAGGGCCAGTCGGTGCGCCCCGACCACCGCATGGTCGCCCACACCGGGTTCCTGACCCACTGCCCGCCTCCTGAGCTGAGCGCCGGGATGCCAGGCCACGCGGTGGAGCGTGCACCGTGAACCTGCTCGATCTCGTCCTCGTCGTGCTCGCCGTCGGCGCGGCCATCGGCGGCTACCGGCTGGGCTTCGTCGCCCGCGTCGACGTCGTGGGTCGGGCTCGCGCTCGGCGTGGTCGTCGGCGCGCCTCGTGCTGCCCGAGCTCGCTGCCCGAGCTCGAGAACTCGCAGCGACGTCACCGGCGTGCTGGTCGCCGTCGGCCGTCGCTGGTCGGCACGGCGCTCATCGGCCAGGCGCTCGGGCTCGTCCTCGGCGGCCGGCTCCACGCCGAGCTGCCCGCCGGCGGCCGCTCCGCCGTGCCGACCGGGTGGCCGGCGCGGTCGTCGGCGTGGTCGGCGTGCTCGTCGCTGCTGTGGCTGCTGCTGCCGGCGCTGGCGGACGTCCCGGGCTGGCCGGCCGAGCAGGCCCGGAGCTCGGTCATCGCCCGCGAGGTCAGCGAGCCGTCTGCCCGGCGCCGCCCGACACGCTGCGAGGCGCTCGCGCCGCTCGTCGGCGACGACCGCTTCCCCGCAGGTGTTCGACGCGCTCCGCCCGGCGCCCGACGTCGGGCCGCCAGCCCGAGCGGCGAGCGGCCTCGAGCGAGGCCGGCGGCCCAGGTCGCGCGCGTCGACGGTGCAAGGTCGAGGGCCAGGCGTGCGGCCGCATCCAGGAGGGCAGCGGGTTCGTCGTCGGCACGCGACCTCGTGGTCACCAACGCGCACGTCGTGGCGGGGGAGCGACGACGACCGACGGTCGAGTCCGGCCGACGGCTGCCGAGGCCGACGCCACCGTCGTCGCGTTCGACCCCGAGCGCGACCTCGCGGTGCTGCGCGGTCGCCGGGCGTCGGCGCCACGCCGCTGCCGGCTCCGCGCCGCGCGAGGTCGACGACGACCGGCGGCGTGTTCGGCCACCCGGGCGGCGGGCCGCTGCGCGATCGCGCCCGTTCCGGATCGGCCGACCAGATCGCCGCCACGGGCACCGACATCTACGACAACGGCCGCACCGAGCCGCGCAGGTGCTCGTGCTGGCGGCGGACGCTGGCGCCCGGGCGACTCGGGCGCGGCGCTGGTCGACCCCGACGGGCGAGGTGGTCGGCGTGGCGTTCGCCATCGCCCCGGACCGAGCCGAGCGTCGCCTACGCGCTCGCGCGCTCGACGAGCTCGACGCCGGTGCTCGCCGGCGACCTCGACGCGTCCGCCGGCCGACACGGGCGCCGTGCCTGCGTCTGACGCGACAAGTCGCCCCGGAACGACGCGCCGAGCGACCGTCACGGCGGACCGTTCGGCGGAGGTCGTGGTCAGTCGACCTCGATGAAGATGCACTCGCCGGGGCACTCCTCGGCGGACTCGATGATCGCCTCTTCCATGCCCGGCGGGGACGTTGGCCAGGCCCTCGGCGCCGCCCGGGTCGCGAAGACCTTGTCGCCTTCCTTGACGTAGGCGAGGCCGTCGTCGAGCAGGGTGAACACGTCGGGGGCGATCTCCTCGCAGAGACCGTCGCCGGTGCAGAGATCCTGGTCGATCCAGACCTTCATCGCGGTGACTCCTCCTGGCTCGGGCGTGTCGGAGAGCCGATCCGTCGGGCAGCCCGGGCGGCCGGGTGCCGCAGCTCCCTGCCAGACTAGCCATCCCGGGGATAAATCGCGGCAATCCGCGGGAGAACATCCGCGCACAGAACGCCGCCGGATCGGGATCGCGGAGTCCCGGGGCGACCGGTGTAGGGTCCGACTCGGGTCGAGAAGGTCGAGGAGGTGGTCGCCGTCGACCGAGCACGAGCGGACGGCGTGGCCGAGTACGGAGCGGCCAGGTCGGGCGACCTCCAGCGACCAGGTGCAAGGCCCTCGAGGAAGAGGTCGTCGTCCTGCGGCGCCGGCTCCAGGACGCCCCCAAGCGGGTGCGCACCCTCGAGGAGCGGCTGCTCGAGACCAAGGGCCAGCTCGCCCAGGCCGTCTCCCAGAACGAGAAGCTCTCCGACACCCTGCGCGAGGCGCGCGAGCACATCGCCGCGCTGCGCGAAGAGGTCGAGAAGCTCACGCATGCCGCCGTCGGCCTACGGCACGCTGCCTCGGCGCCAACGACGACGGCACCGTCGACGTCTTCACCGGCGGCCGCAAGATGCGGGTCGTCGGTGCACCCCGAGCTCGACGTCGACGAGCTCGCAGCGGGGCCAGGAGGTCGTGCTCAACGAGTCGCTCAACGTCGTGCTCGCCCGCTGGCCCGAGGTCGCCGGCGAGGTCGTCACGCTCAAGGAGCTCCTCGAGGACGGCACGCGGGCGCTCGATCGTCGGTCGCGCCGACGAGGAGCGGGTCGTGCGAGCTCGCCGACGATCGCTGATCGGCGAGAAGCTCCGCGCCGGCGACCACCTGCTGATGGACACCCGCTCCGGGCCTGCTGCTCGAGCGCCTGCCCCGGCCCGAGGTCGAGGAGCTCGTGCTCGAAGAGGTCCCCGACGTCACCTACGACGACGTCGGCGGCCTCGACGACCAGATCGAGCAGATCACCGACGCGGTCGAGCTGCCGTTCCTCCACGCCGAGCTGTTCCCCGAGCACGAGCTGCCGGCCGCCGAAGGGCATCCTGCTCTACGGCCCGCCCGGGCTGCGGCAAGACGCTCATCGCCAAGGCGGTCGCCAACTCGCTGGCCAAGAAGGTGGCCGAGAAGACCGGCGACGCCGACGGCCCGCTGCTACTTCCTCAACATCAAGGGCCCCGAGCTGCTCAACAAGTACGTCGGCGAGACCGAGCGCCAGATCCGCCTCATCTTCCAGCGGGCCCGGGAGAAGTCCGAGGAGGGCTGTGCCGGTCATCGTGTTCTTCGACGAGATGGACTCGCTGTTCCGCACCCGCGGCACCGGCATCTCGCTCCGACATCGAGTCGCACGATCGTGCCGCAGCTGCTCGCCGAGATCGACGGCGTCGAGAGCGCTGAAGAACGTGATCGTGATCGGCGCGTCGAACCGCGAGGACCTCATCGACCCGGCGATCCTGCGCCCGGGCCGC
The DNA here is from genome assembly GCA_963739835.1 of uncultured Acidimicrobiales bacterium. Classification (GTDB taxonomy): domain Bacteria; phylum Actinomycetota; class Acidimicrobiia; order Acidimicrobiales; family VFJN01; genus ZC4RG19. Next base: position 98,530 of record CAVUBW010000007.1, on the reverse strand, counting down.
CTCGACGTGAAGATCAAGATCGAGCGCCCCGAACGAGGCGGCGGCGGCGCAGATCTTCGCCCGCTACCTCACGGCCGACCTGCCCGCTCGACGAGGACGAGGTCGCCGACGCTCGGCGGCGGCGACGCCGACAAGGCCGTGCAGGCGATGATCGAGCGCACCGTCGACGAGATGTACCGCGACGACGAGCGACAACCGTTCCTCGAGGTCACCTACCAGAACGGCGACAAGGAGATCCTGTACTTCAAGGACTTCTCGTCGGGCGCCATGATCGAGAACATCGTGCGGCGGGCGAAGAAGCTCGCGATCAAGCGCCAGATCGCCGGGCGGCGCCAAGGGCATCCGCACCGAGGACCTCGCTCGACGTCGATCCAGCCAGGAGTACCAGGAGCACGAGGACCTGCCCAACACGACCAACCCCGACGACTGGGCGAAGATCTCGGGCAAGAAGGGCGAGCGCATCGTCTACGTGCGCACGCTCGTCAACCGAGGGCGACGGCAGCGCCGCGGGCGGCCGGCCGATCGAGCGGGTCGCCACCGGCCAGTACCTGTAGCGCCGGGCCACGGCGGGGCGTGTGCGCGTCCGGGGCCTCACCGAGACCAAGGAAGGCCGGCTGGTCGTCATCGGCCTGGTCGGCGGGACGCTGCTCCTGGCGACGGCCGCGCTCAACGTCATGATGGCCCGGGCCGCCGACACCACGGCCGACGAGGTGCGGCGGTCGCTGCGCCACGACCTGTCGCTGGTCTCGGACGAGGACATCGCGGCCTACCCGGCCAGCTCGGACGAGATCGTGCGGATGGCCCGGTCCGCGGTCGCCGGCCACCCGGCGCACGTCATCGGCACGGCCCAGCCGGACGGCGACGAGGTGGTGGTGGCGGTCCAGTCGGCCTGGGGCTGGCAGGTCCGCTGCATCCGGGCCGAGCTGCGGGGCGACGCCACTGTGCTGACCTACGTCAACCCGCGGCCGTGCTGAGGCGCGCGAGCGGGTGAGCGGAACGCCGGCGGCGACCGGCGATCACGTCTGGTGGTGCCAAGTCCTCGGATCGTGCGCTGGCGTCCGGTCCGTGGAGGGGTAACGTCCAGACCGTGGCCCTCCGCAAGATCTGGGCGTCGAGACCGAGTACGGCATCGTCCTCCGCGGCGCGGGCGAGTCCAACCCGATCGCGGCGTCGTCGATGCTGATCAACGCCTACGTCACGAGCTCGCCGGGCACGGGCCGCCGGCGCGCCCAAGGTCGGCTGGGACTTCGAGGACGAGTCGCCCGGCAACGACGCCCGGGGCTTCGCCGCCGAGGGCGCGCATGGCCGCCCGAGGTCGAGACCCACCTGGTCAACGCCGTGCTCACCAACGGCGCCCGCTACTACGTCGACCACGCCCACCCCGAGCTGCTCCACGCCCGAGTGCGCCGACGCCCGGTCGATCGTGGTCTTCGACCGGGCGGCCGAGCGGATCCTCGCAGCGGTCGATGGAGGCGGCCCGGCGCGCTGCTGCCCGACGGGCCAGGAGATCGTCGTCTACAAGAACAACTCCGACGGCAAGGGCAACTCCTACGGCTGCCACGAGAACTACCTGATGGACCGCGCGGTGCCGTTCGGCGCGCATCGTCGCCGCACGTCACTGCCGCACTTCATCACCCGCCAGATCTTCACCGGCGCCGGCAAGGTCGGCAGCGAGGCGCCGGGCCTGACCGCCGACGACGTGCCGTTCCAGCTCAGCCAGCGGGCCGACTTCTTCGAGGAGGAGGTCGGCCTCGAGACCACGCTGAAGCGGCCGATCGTCAACACCCGCGACGAGCCGCACGCCGACGCCCAGCAAGTACCGGCGCCTGCACGTCATCGTCGGCGACGCCAACCTGTCCGAGGTCGCCACCTTCCTGAAGGTCGGCACCACCGCGATCGTGCTGGCGATGATCGAGGACGACGTCCTGCCCCGCGACCTCGCGCTCGCCGCGCCCGGTGGCCGCGATGCGCCAGGTGTCCTACGACCTGACGCTGCGCCAGCCCGCTCGAGCTCGCCGACGGCACGCACGCATCACCGCGCTCGAGGTGCAGTGGGAGCTGCTTCGACCGGGCCCGCAAGTACGCCGAGGACCGCGGCCTCGACGTGCGTCGGCGAGGAGGTCGGCGCCGAGGTGCTGCGCCGCTGGGAGGCGGTGCTCACCGGCCTCGAGACCGACCCGATGAGCGCTCGCCGGCCAGCTCGACTGGGTGGCCAAGTACCGGCTGATCGACGGCTACCGCGAGCGCCACGGCCTGCGCTGGGACGACGCCCGCCTGGCCGCCATGGACCTGCAGTACCACGACCTGCGGCCCGAGCGAGTCGCTGGCCCGCCGGGTCGGGCTGCGAGCGGATCACCGACGACGACGAGGTCGACCGAGGCCGATGACCGAGCCGCCGACCGACACCCGGGCCTACTTCCGGGGCAAGTGCCTGCAGCGCTGGGCCGACGACATCGTGGCCGCCAACTGGGACTCGCATGGTGTTCGACGTCGGCGGCGACCCGCTGCGGCGGGTGCCGATGATGGAACCGACCGCGTGGAACCGAGGCGCACGTGGGTAGCGTTGTTGGCCGAGAGCAGCACGTCGCGCCGAGCTGCTGGACCGGCTCGGGCCAGTGAGGCACACGTCGACCGGCACGAGGTGCAGGGGTCCCATGGCTGAACGAGAGCAGAAGCAAGAAGCCGGCCCCGCAGCCGCGAGGACAGAGGTCGTCGAGGAGACGCCGGCGCACCGTCCGAGCAAGGGCGAGAAGATCAAGGCCGAGCTCGACGACCTGCTCGACGAGATCGACGAGGTCCTCGAGACCAACGCCGAGGACTTCGTGAAGTCCTACGTCCAGAAGGGCGGCGAGTAGCGCGGCCTGAGCCGTGCCGGAGGCGTCCCGGCCCGAGCGGGCCGGTGACGCCACTGGGCCCGGCGCGGCGCGGTGACGGAGTGCGACCGGTGAGCCGGTAGCCTCCGCCACGATGACGCTGCCGACCTTCCGCGCCGACGACGACCCGGGTCCGTCGTTCGTCGAGCTGCTGCGCCGCGCCGGCGGCGCGCCCCGCCGGGGCTCGCTGCCGGCGGCGATCGCCTCGCCGCTCACCCCACGGCACCACCGTCGTCGCGATCCGCTACGCCGACGGCGTGGTCATGGCCGGCGACCGCCGGGCCACCGCCGGGCAACCTGATCGCGCACCGCGCCATGGAGAAGGTGTTCCCGGCCGACCGCCACTCGGGCGTCGCCATCGCCGGCGCGGCCGGGCCCGGCCATGGAGATGGTCAAGCTGTTCCAGCTCCAGCTCGAGCACTACGAGAAGGTCGAGGGCGCCGAGCTCTCGCCTCGAGGGCAAGGCCAACCAGCTCGGCCAGATGGTGCGCGGCCACCTGCCCGCCGCCATGCAGGGCCTCGTGGTCGTGCCGCTCTTCGCCGGCTACGACGTGCGCCGGCGGCACCGGCCGCCTGTTCCAGTACGACGTCACCGGCGGGCGCTACGAGGAGAGCGACTTCGCCGCCACCGGCTCGGGCAGCCTGCACGCCGGCACCGTCATCAAGCTCGGCTTCCAGCGCCGACCTCGACCGCGACGACGACGGTCGACCTGGCGATCAAGGCCCTGTTCCAGGCCGCCGACGAGGACTCGGCCACCGGCGGACCCGACCTCGTGCGGGGCATCTACCCGGTGGTCGCCACGATCACGGCCGACGGCTTCGCCCGCGTCGCCGACGACGAGGTCGCCGAGCGCTTCCGCAGCCTGCTCGACCGCATGGCGGCCCCGTCGAGCACCACCGCCACGGCCATCGCCCCGACAGTGCCCGGAGGGTCACGGTCATGAGCATGCCGTTCTACGTCGCCGCCCGAGCAGGTGATGAAGGACCGGGCCGACTACGCCCGCAAGGGCATCGCCCGGGGCCAGGCGCTGGCGGCGCTCGTCGTACGCCGAGGGCATCCTCATCTGCGCCGAGAACCCGTCGACCACGCTGCGCAAGGTCAGCGAGATCTACGACCGCATCGCCTTCGCCGGTGTCGGGCAAGTACAACGAGTTCGACCAGCTGCGCATCGCCGGCGTCCGCCACGCCGACCTCAAGGGCTACTCGTTCAGCCGCGAGGACGTCGACGCCCAGCAGCCTGGCCAACGCCTACGCCCAGATGCTGGGCGACGTCTTCACCCACGAGATGAAGCCGATGGAGGTCGAGATCCTCGTGGCCGAGGTGGGCAGGAGCCGGGCGGCGACCGGCTGTTCCACATCCTCTACGACGGCACCGTCATGGACGAGGACAGCTTCACCGTGCTGGGCGGCGGCGAGGCCGACGCGATCGCCGAGCGCCTCGAGCGCCACCTACCAGGCCGACCAGATCCTGGACGGAGCGCTACGCGCCGCGGTCGCGGCGCTGGCCGGTCCGGAGCGCCAGCTCACGGCCGCCGGAGCTCGAGGTCGCCGTGCTCGCCCGAGGCGGCGGCCGCCGGGCGTTCCGCCGCCTGACGGACGACGAGGTCGCGGCGATGCTCGGCGGCGAGCACGTCGCGATCGAACCGCCGACGACTCAGGAGTTCGCGCAGGCCGAGACCACGGCGAGGCCCGACGACCGAGACGGCGGCGGGGGCGACGAGGCCGGCTGAGGCCTTTTGTACGCGGAAACGGTCGCCAGGGCGACCGTTTCCGAGGACAGAAGCTGTCCCGGGGCCGGCGTCAACGGCGGGGACGGGAGCGCGGCCAGGACCTCCGCCCAGGAGACCATCCAGCGGGGCGGGTCCGCGCCGTCTGGGTGCCAAAGGACCGACACGCCCCACTCCCGCAGCTCGGCGACGCTGCGGCGGTAGCCCGGGTGCCGGCCGAGCGGCCGGGTTGACGTTTGGGGCGAGCACGATCGGCACGCTGAGGCCCAGGCACTCGACCACGACGCTGACCGCCCAGGTGTCGGTGATGCCGGCCGCGATCTTGTTGACGGTGTTGATCGTGGCGGGCGCCACGACGACCGCGTCCGCCGGCGGCCACCCGCTGGTCCGGCCCGACCAATGCGTGGCGCGGCAAATGCCCGGTCAGGCGGGCGAGCCCGTCGACATCGAGGAACTCCCAGCCCGCGGGTGTCGCGCCGACGTAGCACGTCCCACCGCGCCGGCCGATCGCCGGCCGTACCAGCTCGCCGAGCTCGCCGGCCGGCGCCGGCTCGACGCGAGGACGTCGAGGATGCCGCTCACGCAGGCCAGGATCCGCCGAAGCTCGGCGAGCGCCGGCTCGGTCGGTGGCGTCGAGGCCCGACGACCGGATCGCCGCGGGCGGTGAAGTCGATCGGGCGCGTGCGGATCGTCGCATGTGGCCCGGCCGATCCGCTCGGCGACGGGAGCCGCTCGCGACCCCGGCCGTCAGTGGGCCAGTGACCAGCGATCCGGCCCAGCAGCAATCGCCACCGTGATCACGAGCAGCACCACGGGCAGCCACAGCGGCCCGGGACGCCGCGGCGGCGGGTGCCGGTGCCGAATCCGGTCCGCGTCCTCGAAGCCGCCTCCTCCGCCGCGATCTCCTGCTCGACGCACGCAGCTGGCGGGCCGACCGCCAGGTCGTCGGCGGCCACCAGGACCTCGACCGGGCCGAGGGGATACGGGCCGTCGACGTTGCCTCGCAGCTCCCACACGATGCCCTCCGCGCCCAGGTGGGCCGCCAGGATGCGGGCGGCGACCGGGTTCGCCACGGTCGTGAGCGAGACCATCGGACCGATCGCCACACCGCGACCGTAACCGCTGGCCCGCAGGCGGACCGTCGGAAAGGGTCCGGTCCGCACCGGCGGAGCGTGGCGGTAGCGTGCGCGGCGTGGAGCGTCGCATCTTCGGCCTCGAGAACGAGTACGGCGTCACCTGCACGCTGCGCGGCCAGCGCCGGCTGAGCCCCGACGAGGTCGCCCGCTACCTGTTCCGCCGGGTCGTGTCGTGGGGCCGCTCGCAGCAACGTGTTCCTCGAGAACGGCGCCCGGCTCTACCTCGACGTCGGCAGCCACCCCGAGTACGCCACCCCCGAGTGCGACTCGATCCACGACCTCGTCGTCCACGACAAGGCCGGCGAGCGCATCCTCGAGCAGCTGCTCGGCGCGGCCGAGCAGCGGCTCCGCGAGGAGGGCATCCGCGGCGACATCTACCTGTTCAAGAACAACACCGACTCGGCCGGCAACTCCTACGGCTGCCACGAGAACTACCTCGTCGAGCCGGCGCGACGACTTCAGCCACTTCACCGACGTGCTCATCCCGTTCCTCGTCACCCGCCAGATCTACGCCGGCGCCGGCAAGGTGCTGCAGACCGCCCGGGGCGCGATGTACTGCATCGCCCAGCGGGCCGAGCACATCTGGGAGGGCGTGTCGTCGCGCCACCACCCGGTCCCGGCCGATCATCAACACCCGCGACGAGCCCCACGCCGACGCCGAGCGCTTCCGCCGCCTCCACGTGATCGTGGGCGACTCGAACATGAGCGAGTACACGACCTTCCTGAAGGTCGGGCGCGACCGTCGATCCTGCTGCGCATGCTCGAGGACCCCAGCCGTCGTGCTGCGGGACATGACGCTCGAGAACCCGATCCGGGCCATCCGCGAGATCAGCCACGACATGACCTGCCGCCGCCGGGTGCGCCTCGCCAACGGGCGCGAGGTGTCGCGCCCTCGAGATCCAGGCCGAGTACCTCGAACCGGGCGCTGCGCTTCGCCGAGACGCCAGGGCCTCTCGCCGCTCGAGCAGCAGGCGCTCGACGATGTGGGAGCACGTGCATGACCGACCTCGAGAACGACCCGCTCAAGCTCGACCGCGAGGTCGACTGGGTCATCAAGCACCACCTGATCGAGGCGTACCGCGCCAAGCACGACCTGCCGCTCACCCACCCCCGGGTCGCGCTGCTCGACCTCCCGTACCACGACGTCAACCGCGACCGCGGCCTCTTCTACCTGCTCCAGCGACGCGGCCTGGTCGAGCGCATCGCCACCGACGAGGAGATCGACGAGGCCGTCGAGACGCCGCCGCAGACCACCCGGGCCCGCCTGCGGGGCGCGTTCATCAAGCGGGCCAAGGAGCGCAAGCGCGACTACACGGTCGACTGGGTGCACCTGAAGCTCAACGACCAGGCCCAGCGCACCGTGCTCTGCAAGGACCCGTTCAAGGCCCGCGACGAGCGCGTCGAGCGGCTCATCGCCGTCGCTCTGATCGCGACCGGCGCCCGGCCGATGCCCGTCGCTTCCGCACCGGCGCACGGTCGACCGAGGTCTGCTCGGCCGAGCAGCGACCCGGGACTCGCAGCGCGTCGCGGCCTGCCAGGTCGGACCTCGGCGCGACGGTGCCGCGAGCGCGGCCTACGTGCTGACCGCAGCTCACCGGCACCGGTGGCGGTCGGCGACCGGGTCGTGCGTGCAACACCACCGCGGTCGAGCTCGGGCTCGGCACCGGCGGCTGGCACGTCGTGCACTGGAACCTGGCCCGCGACGCCTGGAGCGAGCGCGGGCCCGGCCACATCATGAAGGGCCGCTACACGAGCCTGCAGGCCGACGTCGGCAGCGGCCGAGGAGCACCACCCCGACGCTGCCGGCCGATCGATCGACGGCATGCCGGTCGTCGCGTGCTGCGCTGCACAGCCAGGTCGGCGGTGGTCGCCGCCGTGACCGCGCCACCTGCGCCCGGCGCCCGCCTCGCCTACGTGATGACCGACGGCGCCGCCCTGCCGCTCGCGCTGTCCGACCTCGTCGCCGCCCTGCGCGACGCGCGGCCTGCTCGACGCCACGGTCACCTCCGGCCACGCGTTCGGCGGCGACTTCGAGGCGGTGTCCGTCTCCTCGGCGCTCGCCGCTGGCCCGCCACGTCGCCGGCGCCGACGCCGTGGTCGTGGCCATGGGCCCGGGCATCGTCGGCACCGGCACTCGGCGCTCGGGCACCACCGCGGTCGAGGTGGCGGCGATCGCTCGACGCGGCCGTGCGCCTGGGCGGCCGGCCCGGTCGCTGTGCTGCCGGGCCTCGAGCGGCCGACGCCCGGGCCCGCCACCAGGGCGTCAGCCACCACGTCCGCACGGTCGCTCGGCCTCACCGCCGCCCGCCCGGAGCTGCCGGTGCCCGCCGAGCTGGCCGCCGACCTGGCCACGGCGTCGGCGGTGGTCGAGCCCCCGGACGTGGCCGACGGTGCTCGCCGGCTTCGACCTGGGCGTCACCATCGATGGGCCGGGGTCCCGGGCGACGACCCGCTGTTCTTCGCCGCCGCCGGGGCCGCGGGCGCCTGGCTGGCCACGGCGGTGCGCCAGGCCGCGACGGCCGGCCAGTAGCATTCACGCCGGTGTCGGCCGCGAAGCTGGAACGCCTGCTCAACCTGACGGCGTTGCTGCTCGACACGCCACGCGGCCCCTGTCGGCCCAGGAGATCCGCGAGCGCCTGCCGGGCCTACCCCGACGACATCGACTCCTTCCGGCGGGCGTTCGAGCGGGACAAGGACGACCTGCGGGAGATGGGCGTGCCGATCGAGGTCCGCCCGGTGCCCGGGGTGATCCCGGCCATCGACGGGTACCGGATCCCCAAGGACCGCTACTACCTGCGCGACCCCGGCCTCGACGCCCGACGAGCTGGCCGCCCTGCGGATGGCCGCCTCCGTCGTCCAGCTGGAGGGCCTGTCGGCCCGCGAGGCCCTGCTCAAGCTGGGCGGCCTGGTCGGCGGCAGCGACGACGACGGCGGGCTCGGCCTGGCCGTCGGGGCGCTGCCGGGTGGGGAGGTGGGCGCCCTGTTCGGTGCGATCGCCGCCCGCACGCCGGTCGAGTTCGTCTACCGGGGCGAGCGCCGCAGGCTCGACCCCTAGCGGCTCGACTTCCAGCGGGGCCGCTGGTACGTGAGCGGCTACGACCACGCCCGCCAGGGCGAGCGCATCTTCCGCCTCGACCGCTTCGAGGGCCCGCTCACCGTCCTCGACGGCCCCCGGTTCGAGCGCCCGGCCCGGGCGGCGGCCGGGGCGGCGCTGGAGCCGTGGCAGCTCGGCGAGGGCGAGGACGTTGTGGCGGCCACCGTGCTGGTCGACGCCGCCCAGGCGCCGTGGATCGTCCACCACCTCGGGCCGGGTGCGGTGATCGAGGAGCGCCCGGACGGTTCGGTGATCGTGACGATCACCGTGGCCAACCGCGAGAACTTCCGCTCGTTCATGCTCACGTTCCTCGACCACGCCGAGATCCTCGAGCCGCCCGAGCTGCGGGCCGACCTGGTCGACTGGGTGCGGGCCCAGGTCGCATGACCGAGCGAAGCGAGGTCCATGGGCACAGTGGCCCTGTCGCCACGAAGTGGCGACGCCGTCATTGGTGTGCCCGGAGGGTGCACCAATGACGGCGCCTCCGCGCACGAGCGCGCCGGACCGGGTCGCCCGGCTGCTGGCCGTGATCCCCTGGATCGCCGCCCACGACGGCCCGACACTCGACGAGGTCGCCGACCGCTTCGGCATCTCCCGGCGCAAGCTGGAGGAGGACCTGGCTGTCCTCACCCTGGTCGGCGTCCCGCCCTACACGCCCGACACGCTGATCGAGGTCACCATCGAGGGCGACCGGGTGTGGCTGCGCTTCGCCGACGTCTTCGCCCGCCCCCTGCACCTGACACCCGAGCAGGGCCTGGCCCTGGTGGCGGCGGGCGCGGCGTCCCGGGGCCTGCCGGGGGCCGACGGCGGCGGGCCGCTGGCCTCGGCCCTCGCCAAGCTCGCCCGCGTGCTGGGCGTCGACCCGACCGAGGCGGTCGTCGTGGCGTTGGGGGAGACCCGGCCCGGCGTGCTGGAGGCCCTGCGGGAGGCCGCCGCCCGGGGCCGCCGGGTGCGGATCGACTACTACACCTACGGCCGGGACGTCCGCAGCACCCGCGACGTCGACCCGGAGTCGGTGTTCGCCCACGACGGCTCGTGGTACCTGCGCGGCTGGTGCCACCAGGCCCGGGCCGAGCGGCTGTTCCGGGTCGACCGTGTCGTGAGCGCCGAGGTGCTCGACGAGCCGAGCGCGCCCCGGCCCGCCCGGGAGTCCGACACGCCGGCGCCGCGGGCGTCGCTGCTCCACGCGGACATCCCCCGGGTCACCCTGGAGGTCGCCCCCTCGGCCCACTGGGTGGCCGAGGCCTACCCGGTCGACGAGGTCACCCCGGCGGCGGACGGCCGGCTGCGCATGCGGCTGCCGGTGACCGCGGCGCCGTGGCTGGAGCGCCTGCTCGTCCGGCTCGGCCCGCAGGCGCAGGTGGTGGCGGCCGACGACCCCGGGCTGGCGGACGCCGGGCGCCGCGCCGCGGCCCGGATCCTGGCCCGCTACGGCGCCGCCTGATCGCCCGGGCAACCGGCGGGGGAACAAGGGTACGGATAGCGCCGATCGTGTCGGGCCTGCGCTAGCCTCCACGGCGCCGTGCGTGACGTGTCTCCCCCGTCTGGTCACTCAGGCGATGACCTGAGCGACACCACGGGCGCTTACGGCGCCCGCGACCGCGGCCGGCAGTGGACCGGCCCGCGGCACCTGGCCGCGAGCGGCGTCGGCGACGGGGTGCCGCTCGGCACCCGGTCGACCGGGACCTCGTCGGGAGTCGGGGGCTGGTCGTCCACCCGAGGTACGACGTCACCGGACGGCGGGGGCGGGCTCGACGGCGCCGACGACGGCGACGGCTCGGGCACCGCACAGCGTCCGCCGCCCCAGCAGGCGAGCCACAGCCTGCTGCGGGTCGTCCTCGAGTGGTTCGCCGTGCTCGCCGGCGGCATCGTCATCGCGGTCGTCGTCGAGGCGTTCCTCGTCCAGGCGTTCTGGATCCCGTCGCCGTCGATGGTCCCGACGCTCGAGGTCGGCGATCGCGTGCTGGTCAACAAGCTGGCCTACAAGGCCCACGACGTGCACCGCGGCGACGTCGTGGTGTTCGAACGGCCGCCGCAGGCGGCCAACGGCGGCGAGGACCAGATCAAGGACCTGATCAAGCGGGTCGTGGCGGTCGGCGGCGACTCGGTCGAGGCCCGCGACGGCCGCCTGTACGTCAACAACGAGCTGATCGACGAGCCGTACCTGCCCGAGGGCACCCAGACCCAGGACCTGCCCTACCAGCTCATCCCCGACGGCATGGTCTTCGTGATGGGCGACAACCGGGGAGACAGCCAGGACAGCCGGTTCTTCGGCCCGATCGACACGGACACGATCGTCGGGCGCGCCTTCGTCAAGGTCCTGCCGTTCACGGACGTGGGCTGGCTATGAGCCGGCGGTCATGGCTCCGGATAGGCGGCACGCACGGCGTCCACCATCCGGTCGACGTGATCGCTGTACACGCCGTCGATGCCGGCGTCCACGAGCTCGGCCAGCACGCGGGGCATCTGGGCGTCCCAGCCGAAGGCGAGCACGTCGAAGCGGTGGAACAGCGTGGTCAGGCCGCCCGTCCAGTCGAGGTGGTGCATGTTCACGGCGTCGATGCCCCGCGCCGCGAGCGTGGCCGCCCGGCGCTCGGCGCCCTCGCGGACGCGCCCGATCCGGGTCGAGTTGACCAGGCGCACCTCGGCGCAGCGGCCCCGCCACTGGGCGACCTGCTCCCAGGCGGGGTGGCACAGCCACAGCCGCTCCAGGGCGCCGTCGCCGGCCGCCCGGGCGACGGCCACCACCGCGTCGAACGCGTCCACGTCCATCACGTCGAGCGACACCTGGGCGTCGGTGCCGCACTCGGCGTAGAGCTCGGCGAGGGTCGGGATGTGGGCGGGCAGGTCGGCGCGCGCCACGGTGCGGATCGGCCGGCGGCGAAGGCGGCCGACGAGACCGTCGTGGTCGAGCACCGGCACGTCGTCGACCGTCAGCCACACGTCGCTCTCCAGACCGGTCGCCCCGAGGCGCAGGGCGAGGCGGAACGCCTCCAGCGTGTTCTCGGGCGCGTGGGCACGCGCGCCGCGGTGGGCGAACGTGTACGGCGGTGTCACGGCGGCAGGCACGCGGGTGGGCATCAGGGGGATCTCCGGGGAAAGAGGCAACAAAGGCAAATGGTGAGCGGTCAGCGTCATATTGGCCGCTCAGCGGACTCTCATCGGGTACGACGAGACCGAGGAGGGCGACACCGATGGCCACCCTGATCCGAGCCACATGCGGCGACTGCGGCAACATCGAGTTGGGGACACGTGACGTGGTGGTGCGCCTGTGTGAGGACGACGACTCCGGCACCTATGTGTTCCGCTGCCCCCGCTGCGCTTTCCCGGTCGTGCACCCCGCCGACCGGTCGACGATCGACCTCCTCGTGTCGTCGGGCGTCCGGCTGGAGGTGTGGAACATGCCGGCCGAGCTGGCCGAGCCCCGGCCGTTCGGCGAGCCGTTCGCCTACGACGACCTCATCGACTTCCACGACGTGTTGAGCGGCAGCGGGTGGTTCGACGAGCTGCTCGACGCCCACCGCCGGCGCCAACGCTGAGGGCCCCGGCGTGAGCCTGCTCTGGGCCGTTCCCGTGGCGGCGGCCGCGGTGGCGTGCGCGCTCGCCGCCGGCCGCGCCCGTGCCGTGGAGGACGCGGTCCGCGACCTCGCCCGCGAGGTGCGGGCGCTCGCCGCGCTGCGGACCCCCCTCGCCGAGGTCCGGCGGAGCACCGCCGAGACCGAGGCCCTGGTCGCCGAGTTCCGCGCCGCCGACCGGCCGGCCGCCCCGCCAGATGGCGGGGGGGACCCGGCGTCCGCCGCTCTAGACTGACCGCCATGTTCAACGTCGGCGGCGGAGAGCTGCTGGTGATCATCGTCATCGCGCTCGTCGTGCTCGGGCCGCAGCGTCTCCCGGACGCGATGCGGACGGTCGGGCGCGTCATGGGCGAGGTCAAGCGCATCTCGTCGGGCTTCCAGCAGGACCTCACCAGCGCCATCCAGGACATGGACACCGACGACACCCCCCGCCGGCGTCGCGAGGCGGTGCCGCTCGCCGCGGTCGTCGCCGACGCGGATGCGGGCGCCGACGACGAGGACGACGACGTCGACCTGGCTGCCCTGGCGGTCTCCCCCTGGGGCGACGACGGGGACGACGACGCCACGCTCGCCCCGGCCGTCGCAGATGCCCTCGACGAGATCGTGACCCCGCTGAACACCGCCGCCGCGCCCGAGACGGCCGAGGGGTCATCCGGCGACGGTGCCGGCGACGAACGCGCGGCGTCGCAAGACCGCGGTCCCGGGGATAGGCAGACCATCGTGAGCACCACTGCGTCACTTCCCGAGCGAGAGCAGCATGACGCTGTTCGAGCACCTCGCCGAGCTGCGCACGCGGCTGATCATCTGCATCGTCGCGGTGTCGATCGGCGTCGTGCTCGGGTTCGTGCTCTACCCCTGGATCTTCGACTTCCTGCTCCACCCCTACAAAGAGGTCGTCGCGGCCGACCCGGCGTCGAGCGCCACCAACGGCAAGCTGCTCCAGATCGACCCGCTCGAGGGCTTCGGCATCCGCATGAAGACCTCGACCTACGCCGGCATCGCCCTCGCCATGCCGGTGCTGCTCTGGCAGATCTGGCGGTTCGTGACGCCCGGGCCTCTACCCGCACGAGCGCCGCTACGCCCTGCCGTTCGTGTTCAGCGCCCTGGCCCTGTTCGTGATGGGCGCCGGCGCTCGCGTACTACACGATGCCCCGGGCGCTGCAGTTCCTCGTCAACATCGGCGGCGACGAGCTGGTCACCGCCTTCGCCCCCGGGCAAGTACTTCCAGCTCATCATCTACATGATGCTGGCGTTCGGGGTCGGCTTCGAGTTCCCGATCATCCTGATCTTCCTGCAGATGGTCGGCATCATCGACACGGCGCTGCTGCGGCGCGTCCGGCGCTACGCGATCGTCGGCATCTGCATCCTGGTCGCCGTGATCACGCCGTCGCGGTGACCCGATCAGCATGCTCATGCTGTCCGTGCCGATGTGCATCTTCTACGAGATCGTCGATCCTCGATCGGCGGCTTCATCACCCGCGCGGCAGGCGCGCAAGCGGCCGAGCGCGTGACCGAGGCGCCGGCGGCGCCCGTACCCGCTTCGACCTCGACGACTTCCAGCGACGCGCCATCGACGCGCTCGACGCCGGGCCGTCGGTGCTGGTCGCCGCGCCGACGGGCTCCGGCAAGACGGTCGTCGCCGAGTACGCGGTCGCCCGGGCGCTCGCCGGCGGGCGGCAAGGCCTTCTACACGACGCCGATCAAGGCGCTGTCGAACCAGAAGTACGGCGACCTGGTGCGCCGCGCACGGCGCCGACCGCGTCGGCCTGCTGACCGGCGACAACGCGATCAACGGCGACGCGCCGTCGTGGTGATGACCACCGAGGTGCTGCGCAACATGATCTACGCCGGGTCCGCCGGCGCTCGACGGCCTGCGCTTCGTCGTGCTCGACGAGGTCCACTACCTCCAGGACGCCTACCGGGGCCCGGTGTGGGAGGAGGTGATCATCCACCTGCCGGCCGCACGTGCGCGCTCGTGTGCCTGTCGGCGACCGTGTCGAACGCCGAGGAGCTGGCGGAGTGGATGACCACCGTGCGGGGCCCGACGGCAGCGGTCATCGAGGAGCGGCGGCCGGTCGAGCTGCGCAACCTCTACCTGGTCGGGGACCGCGAGAGCCGAGCGACCCCACCTGCTGCCGACGCTGGTCGACGGGCGGCCCAACCCCGAGGCCGACCGGCTCGACAACGACACCTGGCCCGGCGGGCGCCCCGGCGGGCCAACCGCCGGCCCCGGCGCCGGTTCTTCACGCCCCGGCGGCCCGAGGTCGTCGAGCTGCTCGGCGAGCGGCGACATGCTGCCGGCGATCTACTTCATCTTCAGCCGCGCGGGCTGCGACGAGGCCGTCGCGGCCTGCCTCGACGCCGGGCTGCGGCTCACCGACGCCGGACGAGCGGGCGCGGATCCGCGAGATCGTCGAGGAGCGCGACGGCGGCGCTCGACCGACGACGACCTCGACGTGCTCGGCTACGACCGGTGGCTGGCCGGCGCTCGAGGCGGGCTCGCCGCCCACCACGCGGGCATGGTCCCGCCGTTCAAGGAGGCGGTCGAGGCCTGCTTCGTCGAGGGTCTGGTCAAGGTGGTGTTCGCCACCGAGACGCTCGCGCTCGGCATCAACATGCCGGCGCGGTCGGTGGTGATCGAGAAGCTCACCAAGTTCACCGGCGAGCGCCACGAGTTCCTCACGCCGGGGGAGTACACGCAGCTCACGGGCCGGGCCGGGCGGCGGGGCATCGACGACCTCGGCTACGCCGTCGTGCTGTGGTCGCCCGTTCGTGCCCTTCGACCAGGTGGCGTCGCTGGCGTCGCAGCCGCACGCTACGCGCTGCGTCTCGGCCTTCCGGCCGACCTACAACATGGCGGCCAACCTGGTGCGGCGGTACGAGCCGGCCGACGGCCCACCACCTGCTCAACCTGTCGTTCGCCCAGTTCCAGGCCGACCGGGAGGTCGTCCGCTTCGAGGCCCGCTCGAGCGCCAGCAGGAGCGGATCGCCACGCCTTGACGCGGACGCGACCTGCGAGCGGGGCGACGTGGAGGAGTACCGGCGCCTGGCGCGGGCCGCCCAGGAGTCGACCGCGC
Organism: uncultured Acidimicrobiales bacterium; assembly: GCA_963739835.1. Lineage (GTDB taxonomy): Bacteria > Actinomycetota > Acidimicrobiia > Acidimicrobiales > VFJN01 > ZC4RG19. The sequence goes on along the minus strand of CAVUBW010000007.1, from coordinate 83,047 downwards.
CCCGGCCGGAGATGCAGGGTGCGGTCGAGTTCGCCCTGTCCCGGATCGTGCCCGGCGACGTGGTCGACGTCGGCGGCCAGCGGCTCGCCGTGCTGTCGATCGCCTACCGGAAGGGCGGGTCGATCCGCCTGCGGGGCCTCGACGCCAACGGCGAGCCGGTGCTGGTGCCGAGCGAGGACGATGTCGCGAGCCCCCGCGCCGGGTGGGGCGCCTGGAGCTGCCGCGCCCCTACCAGCCCAACAACCGGGCGTTCCAGCACCGGGTGGCCGACGAGATGCGCCGGGCGCGGCTCGACCGGACCAAGGGCAGCCCGCCGGTCCCGGAGCCGGGTGCGGCCCGCGGTGGCGCCCGACGCCGCGCTCGGTCGCCCACCCGGTCCACGCCTGCCCGGACCGCGACCGCCACGTGCAGGCCTACGGTCGAGCGGGAGCGGGCCCGGCGGCGGCTCGACGACATGCGGCGCGAGGTCCGGAGCCAGACGGGATCGCTGGCGCGGCGGTTCGACCGGGTGCTGCGGCTGCTCGAGACGTGGGGCTACCTCGACGGCTGGGCGCTGACCGAGCGCGGCGAGGTCCTGGCCCGGATGTACCACGAGTCCGACCTGCTCGTCGCCGAGGCGATGTGCAGCGGGCTGCTCGACGGGCTGAGCCCGCCCGAGCTGGCCGGCCTTGCTGTCGTGCTTCACCTACGAGCACCGGGGCCCGGGCACGCCGCCCGCGCCGTCGTTCCCGACCCGCCGGGTGCGGCTGCGGTGGAGCGACCTCGAGCGCCTCGGCACCGACCTGGCGGCCGACGAGGAGGCGGCGGGCCTGCCGCCGACGCGGCCGCCCGACCCGGGCTTCGCCGACCTGGCCCACGCCTGGGCGGCGGGCGAGCCGCTGAGCGAGGTGCTCGGCGACGAGGAGCTGTCGGGCGGCGACTTCGTCCGCAACGTCAAGCCGCTCATCGACCTGCTCCGCCAGGTGGGCGACGTCGCGCCCGACCCGGCCACGGCCCGGGCGGCCCGCCAGGCGGCCGAGGCGCTCCACCGGGGCGTGGTCGCGATCTCGTCGACGCTCGACGAGATCGCGGCGGGCCCGGTCGCGGCCCCGGCCGCCGCCGGCCCCGGGGGGCCGTGACCGTCCGGCAAGGGCGGGCCTTGGGGCGAGGCCGGGGACTGCCCGCGCCGGCCTCGTCGTGGTCACCGACGACGCCGAGGCCCGCCGGGTCGTCGAGGAGGCGCGCCGGGCCGGGGGACCCGTTCCGGCGCTGGGCCTGGCTCGGCGGCGACCTGTGCCGCACGCTCGGCGGGCGGGGCGACCGGGCCCGCCTCGCCCCGGGGGCCGACGGCGACCCGGGCGCCGGTCGACCTCGGCTCGGTGCTGGTCGACGGCCGCCTGCACTGGTTCGTCGCCCACCTCGTGGCCCGCCGGTCGTGGTGGCGGGGCCGATCGTGGCGGTCATGAACGCCGAGTTCCTCGGCGACTGGGACGTCGCCCCCCGGGCCCACCCCGGCGACGGGCTGCTCGACGTCGTCTCGGTGGCCGCCGGCATGTCGCTCGCGGACCGCCTGCGGGCCCGGCGCCGGCTCCCGGCCGGCACCCACGTGCCCCACCCGGCGATCACGATCGAGCGCCGGCCCGCGGTCCAGCTCGGCTTCGACCGGCCGACGCCCGTGTGGCTCGACGGCGTGCTGGTGGGCGGAGGCCCGCAACCTGTCGGTCCGGCTGGAGCCGACGCCCTGACCTGCGTCGTCTGACCGGTCGGACTGGTAACGCCGGGTTCCGGGACGGGTTAGCCTCGCCCCTCGTGCGTGCGTGGATCCTCGACGAGTCGCCCGGCGACTACCGGGACGGCGACATCGCCGACGCCCCGGTCGGGCCGGGCGACGTGGCGGTGCGGCCCGTCGCGTCCGCCCTCAACCACATGGACCTCTGGGTCACCCGGGGCATGCCGCGGCCGCCGCTGCCCGCACGTGCCGGGCTGCGACGTCGCCGGCGTCGTCGAGTCGAGGTGGGCGCCGACGTCCCCGGCGTCGCGATCGGCGACGAGGTGGTCGTCAACCCCGCGGTGTCGCCGCTCGACGCGGTCGTGGCGCTCGGCGTCGACTCGCCGATGGGCGCGGCTTCCAGATCCTGGGCGAGCACCGCTGGGGCGGCCACGCCGACCGGCTCGTGATCCCGGCCCGCAACGTCGTCCCCCGGCCCGAGGGCCGCTCGTGGGAGGAGTGCGCCGCGTTCCCGTCGGCCAACCTCACCGCGTGGCGGATGCTGCGCCGGGCCCGGCTGACGCCGGGCGAGACGGTCCTCATCGTCGGCATCGGCGGCGGGGTGAGCGCGGCGGCGCTGGCGCTGGCCCTGCGGTTGGGCGCGACGGTCTACGCCACGTCCCGCGACCCGAGCAAGCGCCGCCGCGCGGTCGAGCTGGGCGCGGCCGACGCGTTCGACTCGGCCGCCGACTGGCCGGTCCGGGCCGACGTGGTGGTCGAGAGCGTCGGCCCGGCCACGTGGGAGCGGTCCGTGCGGGCGCTCCACCCGGGCGGCCGCCTGGTCGTCTGCGGCGGCACGACGGGCCAGACGGTCGAGCTCAACCTGCCTCGGCTGTTCTTCAAGCAGATCGAGATCATCGGCTCGACGATGGGCTCGTACCCCGAGTTCGCCGAGGTCACCCGCATGTTGGCCGACGGCCTGGCGGTGCATGTCGACGAGGTGTTCGACCGCGCCGACTACCCCGCGGCGCTCGAGCGGCTGGCCAACGGCGAGCAGCTCGGCAAGATCGTCCTCCTGCACCCCCGCTGAGCGGCCTCGCCGGGCGGCGGTTAGCGTGGCCGGATGGACGGTCCTCTCGCCGATGCCAAGGCCCGCCTCGCCGCCGAGGTCGACCGCCGGGCCGACCGACCTGGTCGACGTGTCGCACCGCATCCACGCCCACCCCGAGCTGGGCTACGAGGAGCACGTTCGCCCACGACCTGCTGACCGGGGTCCTGGAGGACGCGGGCCTGGCCGTCGAGCGCTCGGCCTACGGGCTCGACACGGCGTTCGAGGCCGCGCGCCGGCGAGCGACGGGCCGACGATCGCCGTGCTGCTGCGAGTACGACGCCCTGCCCGGGATCGGCCACGCCTGCGGCCACAACATCATCGCCGCCGCCGGCCTGGGCGCCGGGCTGGCCGCCGCGGCCGCTGGCCGACGAGCTGGGCGGCCGGGTGCGTGGTCCTCGGCACCCCGGCCGAGGAGGGCGGCGGCGGCAAGGTCCGGCATGGCTCGACGGCGGCGCGTTCGACGGCGTCGACGCGGCGATGATGGTCCACCCGGCCGACGCCGACCTGACGGCGCATGGACGTCATCGCCATCCAGCAGGCTCGAGGTCGACTACCACGGGCGAGGCCGCCCACGCCGCGGCCGTCCCCGCACCGGGGGCGCAACGCCCTCGACGCCGCCGTGCTCGGCTACATGAACGTCGCCGCCCTGCGCCAGCACATCCGGCCCGACGGAGCGGATCCACGGGATCTTCACCGACGGCGGCGACAAGCCGAACATCGTGCCCGGCGTCACGCCGCGGCCGAGTGGTACGTGCGGTCGCCGACCGTCGCCGGCGCTGCGAGCCGCTGAAGGCGCGGGTCCTCGCCTGCCTGCGAGGCCGGGGCCGCCGCCGCCGGCTGCACGATGGAGCACGAGCCTGGGTCGAGCCGGCCCTACGCCGACATGCTCGACAACCGGGCCGATCGGTCGAGCGCTACGCGCGCCAACGCCGCGGCGCTCGGCCGGACCGTGCCGGCCCCGTCGCCGGCCGGCCCGGGTCGTGGGCAGCACCGACATGGGCAACGTCAGCTACGCTCGTGCCCGTCGATCCACCCGATGATCGAGGTGGCGCCGCCGGGCGTCGCCGATCCACACGCCGGAGTTCGCCGGGCTACGCCGGCGGCCGCGAGCGGCGACCGCGGCCGTGCTCGACGGCGCCAAGGCGCATGGCCATGACCGTCGTCGACCTCTGGCTCGACCGACGGCCTGCTCGGCGCGCGCCCGGGCCGAGTTCGCAGGACACGCTGGCCGCGCCGGCGGCCGAACCGCTGACTCCGGCGGTCCGGGCATCCGCGTGCCGCGGCGGGGTCCGCCGTACGATCGTGCTCCGCCGTGACCGTCTACGTCGCCGAGGAGTTCACGCCCCGACGAGGCCGACATCCTCCGGCGGTACTTCACCAACCTCGACGGCCCGGTCTTCGCCCTGGTCAACCTGCCCGAGGTCGTCAAGGGCGCGCTGTTCGCCCGCTACTCGCCGCAGCCCGAAGAGCCTGCGCCGCCTGTTCCTCGACGAGTTCGTCGGCGACCTCGACATCACCGGCGACCTCACCGTCGACGCCACCGTCGGCCTCGCAGCGGGCCGAGGAGCTCTACGACCGGGTCTTCTTCGAGTACGGCGACGACTCGGTCGCCCAGCTCGGCGGCGTGCACCTCGCCTGCGAGCAGGCCTCGAACCTGCTCACCAAGATCCTCGAGTGGGGCCGGCTCATGGCCTACCTCGAGCAGTCGACCCGCTACATCGCCTACGACGCCCGCCTCGGCGGCCGCTACCGCTACTACCGCGACCCCGACGTCCTCGGTCCGCCGCTTCGGCACCGCGCTACGTCGGCGACATGGACCGGCTGTTCGACACCTACGCCGAGCTGCTGCCGCGCGCTGCACCGAGCTACGTCCGGGACGCGCTTCCCGAAGGAGCCCGGCGACTCCGACTTCGTCTACCGCCAGGCGATCCGGGCCAAGGCGTTCGACGCGGTGCGGGGCATCCTGCCGGCGGCGACGCTGTCCAACGTCGGCATCTACGGCACCGGCCAGGCGCTACGAGGCGCTGCTGCTGCGCATGCGGGCGCACCCGCTGCCCGAGGCCCGCGCGCTACGCCGACCTGATGCTCGACGAGCTGCGCAAGGTGATCCCGTCGTTCCTGACGCCGGGTCGACCTGCCCGACCGGGGCGGTCGCGTGGAGCGACTACCTCGACGAGCACCCGCGACCGCGACGGCCGAGCGTCGTCGGCCGCGCTCTTCGCCGACGACGGCGCCGAGCCGCGCCGCCGGCGGTCACGCTCGTCGACTTCGACCCCGACGGCGAGGACAAGCTGCTCGCGGCGATCTGCTACCCGCACACCGACCTGCCCGAGGACCAGATCGCGCGACCGGGTGCGCGCGCATGGGCGCCGACGAGCGGCTGGCGGTCGTGCGGGCCTACGTCGGCGAGCGCGACGAACCGCCGCCACAAGCCGGGCCGGGCGTTCGAGCGCACCGACTACCGCTTCGACGTGCTCGCCGACTACGGCGCGTTCCGCGACCTGCAGCGCCACCGCATGCTCACCATCGAGTGGCAGCCGCTCACGCCCGCGCCACGGCTACGACGCGCCCGGAGCCGGTCGACGACGCCGGGCTGCGCCGAGCGCGTTCGACGAGGCGATGGAGCGCTCGGCCGCGCTGCTACGACGCGCTCGCCGAGCGAGTTCCCGCGCGCAGGCGCCCTACGCGGTGTCGCTCGCCTACCGGGTCCGCTTCGTGATGCAGATGAACGCCCGCGAGGCCATGCACATGCTCGAGCTGCGCACCGACGCCGCAGGGCCACCCGGCCTACCGGCGCGGTCGCCCAGGAGATGCACCGGCTGATCGCCGAGCAGGCCGGCCACCGGGCGGTCGCCGAGGCGATGCGCTACGTCGACCACTCGCCGGAGCCGGAGCTCGAACGGCTCGACGGCCGAGCGCCGGGCCGAGGAGCGCCGGCAGTCCCGCTGACACCCTTCCGGGTGTGAACCGTGTCACATCGGTTCTGCGTGTCGACCTCGCTACCCTGACCGGCCCGCGACCGCCGCCGCTTCCCCGGCCGTCAGGAGTTCACCTCGGTGGGCGCCCTGTCTATGATCCGGCCGCGCATACCCGCGAAGGGACCCGATGGCTGAAGACGACATTGCCGCAGACGAAGACTTCGAGATCGAGGAAGACCTCGAAGAGGACGAGTTCACCGCCGACGCCCCGGACGAGATCGAGGATCTGGAAGACGAGGCCCCCGACGACGAGGGCTACGAGGACTTCGAGGCCGACGAGGAGGTCGAGCCGGTAGCGGTGGCTCCTGCGCCCAAGCCGGCTGCGCCCAAGGTCCGCCGCGCCGCAGACGAGGACGAGGAGGAGGACGACGACGAGGTCGTCGACCCCGACGACGTCGAGGCCGACCTCGACGCCATCCTCAAGGACCGCATCGCCGCGCAGCCGAGGACGAGGACGACGACGAGGACGAGGCGCCCGAGCCCGACGACCGGGGCGACGGCACCGGGCGCATCCAGCCCAAGAAGGCCGACGAGTTCGTCTGCCAGTCGTGCTTCCTCGTGAAGCACCGCCGCCAGCTGGCCGACGAGACGACCATGCTGTGCGTCGACTGCGTCTGAGAGGATCGTGCCGGTGACCGACGACGAGCGCACCGCCCGGGTGGCGCCGTGCGCGGTCCGCGTCTGAGAGGATCGTGGCTGTGACCGACGAGCGCACCCCCCTCGACGGGCTGGTCGAGACGGCCGTCGACATGTTCGTGTACGCGCCGATCGGGCTGTTCTTCGAGGCGCCGAGCCTCCTCCCCAAGCTGGCGGAGCAGGGCCGGGTCCACGCCAACAACGCCCGGCTGTTCGGCCAGTTCGCGGTCCGCCACGGCGAGGCCGAGGTGCGGCGGCGGCTGGAGGGCGTCGAGGCCCAGGCCGAGGGGCTGCTGCGCATGTTCGGGCTCCTCCCCGAGGACAGGCCGGCGGCCCACCCCGAGCCCGCGGCCGACCGGCCGAGCGCGGTCCGGGATGGTTCGTCCGCCCCGGAGCCCCGGCCCGAGGCCGGCAACGGCCAGACGCCGGCCGCGCCCCGCGTCGACGCGCTGGCGATCCCCGACTACGACAGCCTGTCGGCGTCGCAGGTGGTCACCCGCCTCGAGGGCCTCAGCCCCGGCGAGCTCGAGGCGGTGCGGGCCTACGAGTCGGCCCACCGGGGTCGCAAGACCATCCTCAACAAGGTCGCCCAGCTCCAGGGGTGAGCGCCATCCCCGCCCCGGAGGAGGCCGCGCGCCCGGCCCGCGCCGAGGATCTGCCCGCCGTGGCCGACCTGGCGGCGGCGGGCGCGGCCGAGAAGCGCGCGCAGAAGGGCGGCGCCCTGTGGTGGCGCCGGGAGCGCCGGCCGGGCGACCCCGCTTCCGAGCTGGCCGCGATGGTGGCGTCGCCGGACCACGAGGTGGCGGTGGGAACACTGGACGGCACGGTCGTCGGCTACGGGGTGGTCCGCCGCGAGCCGCTGGCAGACGGCGGCATCCTCGGCGTCATCGAGGACATCTACGTCGACCCGGGGGCCCGGGCGGTCGGGATCGGCGAGGCGTTGATGGACCACCTGCTCGGCTGGTGCCGCGACCACGGCTGCTTCGGGGTCGACAGCCTGGCCCTGCCGGGCGACCGGGCGACCAAGAACTTCTTCGAGTCGTTCGGGCTCGTGGCCCGGGCGATCGTCGTCCACCGCTCGCTGGACGGGTGACCGACGCCGCCCAGCCGCCGCGGGTCGCCGCCAGCGCGCTGGCCGTGGCGAACGGCCGGCTGCTGCTGGTCCAGCGGGGCCCGGAGCGGTCGGGCGCCGGCCGGTGGGCGCTGCCGGGCGGCCGGGTCGAGCCGGGGGAGCGGGTGCGGGACGCAGTCGTGCGCGAGCTGGCCGAGGAGACCGGACTGCGGGCGACGTGTGGCGAGCTGGTCGGCTTCGTCGAGCGGATCGGCGAGGGGGCCCACTTCGTGATCCTCGACTTCCGGGTGACGCTGCTCGATCCGCCGGAGGTGGCGGTCGCAGCCGACGACGCGGCGGCGCTCGCCTGGGTCCCGCTGGCGGAGGTGGGGACGGCCGATCTCGTCCCGGGGCTGGCCGAGTTCCTCGTCGAGCACGGGGTGATCCCGGCCCCGGAGCCCAGGGCTGCCCCGGGTTACTGACGCGGCCGCTTGAGCAGCAGCGTCGGGCTCTCGGTCCCGCCACCCTGCGAGAACAGGGTGATGTCGTCGGTGACTTCCCAGCCTTCTGCGCCCAGCTGGTTCAGCCCGGACAGCCAGCTACCGTCCTCAGCCATGAAAACAGAGTAGGTGCGGTACTCCCAACGCGTGATCAGCATCGCCATACGGGGAGGCTAGTGCCGCTTCCCCGCGTGCAGACGCCGGTGCTCAGCGCCCTTTCCACTGCGGCGGGCGCTTCTCGATGAAGGCAGTCAGGCCCTCGGAGAAGTCCTCGCTGCGCATGGCGGCGGCCATCCCGGCGACCGACATCTGCCAGCCGACGTCGTCGGGAGCGTTGGTCGCCTCGATCACCACCTTGCGGGATTCGCGCACTGCGACCGGGGCGTTGGCGCAGATCCGCTCGGCCAGCCCGATCGCCGCGTCGAGCGCCTCGCCGGGCTCGCACAGCTGGTTGACCAGGCCGTGGTGGTGGGCCAGCTCGGCGGAGATCGGATCGCCGGTCAGGGCCAGCTCCATGGCGATGTTCAGCGGGATCTTGCGGCCCAGCCGGAACAGCCCGCCGCCGGCGGCGACCAGCGAGCGCTTCACCTCGGGGATGCCGAACGTGGCGCTGCCGGAGGCGACGATCAGGTCGCAGGCGATGGCGATCTCGGTGCCGCCGGCCAGCGCCGGGCCGTCGACCGCGGCGATGATCGGCTTGGCCCGCTCGCGGGTCACGATCCCGGCGAAGCCGCCCCGGGAGGTCTGCAGCGCCGCCGGCGTTGCCGGCGTTGATCTCCTTGAGGTCGGCCCCGGCGCAGAACACCGGCGGCGTCCCGGTGAGGATGCCGACCCACACGCTGTCGTCGGCCTCGATCTTGTCGATCGCTTCCTCGATACCCTGCGCGACGGCCCCGTTCACGGCGTTGCGGGCCTCGGGCCGGTTGATCGTGATGACCGCGTAGGGGCCCTTCTGGTCGAAGTCGACAGCCATCCGCGCACCCTACTCTTCGCACGCGAGGTGCAATGAATTGCAGGATCGGCAGGAAACCTTCGCTAGGGTCGGGGAGTCGAACCCGACGTGCACAGGTTGAGCGTGGGGCAATCGCCCCGGGTCGACAGGGGGACAACGGAACTTCCGATGGGCGAGGCGACAGGGCACATGCAGTGCCCCTTCTGCGGGGCGTACGAGGTGGACCGGCTGTTCATCGGCTCGCTGCGCCTCGACTCGTGCACGTGCCAGGGCTGCGGCGCCCGCTGGGACGAGGACGCCGACACCGGCCGCTACCGCGGCCGAGGCAACGCCGAGTCGGTCATGACCCCCCGAGACCGCCAACCCCGCTAGGCCGCCGGGGCCGGGGGCCGGCACACGTGTGCCGCCTCCCGGGCTCCGCCCGGGGGTGGTCGCCGGGGGTTTGGCGCAACGAGCGTCCCGTCCCGTCTTTTGTCCGCGGAAGTGGTCGCCAGGGCGACCGTTTCCGCGGACAAAACGCCGTTGCGACACGCGTGTGCCGCCTCCCGGCTCCGGCCGGGGGTGGTCGCCGGGGGTTTGGCGCTACGAGCGTCCCGTCCCGTGTTTTGTCCGCGGAGGTGGTCGCCAGGGCGACCGTTTCCGGGGACAAAACGCGAAGAGGACAGTCGTCGGCTCGCCGGCCGGCGGGCCCAGTCGCCTAAGGCTCGGCGGCCGCGGTGGGGGCGGCTTCGGGCTCGGTGGCCTCCGGCTCAGCGCTCTCGGTGGCGGCGGCTTCGGGCTGGGTTGCCGGCTCGGCTTCGGGCTCGGGGTGGCCTCGGGAGGGCGGCTTCGGGGGCGGCGGCTTCGGGCTCGGGGGTGGCTCGGGAGGAGCGGCTTCGGGGGCGGCGGCTTCGGGCTCGGGGCGTGGCTTCGGGCTGGCGCGGCTTCGGGGGCGGCGGCTTCGGGCTCGGGGGTGGCCTCGGGAGGAGCGGCTTCGGGGGCGGCGGCTTCGGGCTGGGCTGGCGGCTCGGGGGCGGCGGCTTCGGGCTCGGGGGTGGCCTCGGGAGGAGCGGCTTCGGGGGCGGCGGCTTCGGGCTCGGGGGTGGCCTCGGGAGGAGCGGCTTCGGGGGCGGCGGCTTCGGGCTCGGGGGTGGCCTCGGGAGGAGCGGCTTCGGGGGCGGCGGCTTCGGGCTCGGGCTGCCGGCTCGGGGGTGGCGGCTTCGGGCTCGGGGGTGGCCTCGGGAGGAGCGGCTTCGGGGGCGGCGGCTTCGGGCTCGGCTGCCGGCTCGGGGGTGGCGGCTTCGGGCTCGGGTGGCCTCGGGCTCGGGGGCGCGGCTTCGGGTCGGCGACGGCTTCGGCGCTCGGGCTCGCGCGGCTCGGGGGTGGCGGCTTCGGGCTCGGCGGCCTGCGGCTCAGCGCTCTCGGTGACCGGTTCGGTGACGGCCTCGGTGGCAGCCGCTTCGGCCTCGATCGCAGGGACCGGCTCGGCCGACGGCGCTTCGGCCTTGGCTGCCGGTTCGGCGGGGGCCTCGGCGTTTGCCGGGCGCTTGCTGCCGCGGGCCCGGCGCTGGCCGCCGCCGGCTGCGGGGGCACCTGGGCCGCCCGATCCGCCCGGGCCGGTCTTGCGGGGCTCGGAGCGGCGGTCGCCGCCGCCACCACCGCCGCCACCACCTGCACCGCCACCGCCACCCGGCTTGCGGTCCTGGCGGCGACCCCGGCCCTGGGGGCCGCCTCGGGCGGGGCGTTCGGCCGTGGGGTCGGCCTCGATGTCGAAGATGTGGGCGATGTCCGGTAGGCGGGTCGCCAGGCGGGCGATCGTGTTGCGCAGCTCCGGGCTGAGCCTCGTCGGCAGCGACTGGGGGATGACCCGGCGTCGCACCGGGGAGTACGCCAGCGCGTCGAGGACCGTCGCCCAGCGGTCCGGGCCGGCGTCCTCGGTCAGGCTCGCGGCCGTGGCCTCGGCCAGCTGGGTGGCGATGTCGCCCGGGATCGGCGCTCCCGCCTTCGGGGGGCGCGAGCTCAGGCGCAGCGCCCGCACGACCCGGCCGGCCTGGACCGTCTCGGCCAGGTCGGCGAGCCACGCCGCGTGCTCCTTCTCGACCCGGTTGGCCAGCGCCTCGCGCAGCTGGGCAGCCAGGGCCCTGGCCTCCTCATCGCGGCCGGCGTCGCCGGCGGCGTTGACCACCGAGCGCAGGTCGCGCAGGTCGAGGTCGTCGACCTGCGCCACCGCCGCCTCGGCACGGTCGCGCCAGCTCGCGGCGAGCGCCCGGGGGCGGAGGTCCTCGGCCACCCGGAGCAGCGGCTCGGGCTTGACCTCGGGCTTGCCTGCGGCCTTCAGCTCTTCGTTCTGCTTGCTGATCGCCTGGCGCACCGACGGGATGCCGCCGATGAGCAGCTGCTCGGCGATCGCCTTCTGCTCCTCGGGGAGCGACTCCAGCAGCGCCGTGCGGTGGGTCTTGCCCGGGCGCAGGCGCTTGGGCTTGGGCTTCGTCTCCAGCGGCGGGGGAGCGGGTCGGGTCGATCGCTCGTGGCGGCCCTCCTGGCGGTCGCGGCTCGGGCGGCGTTCGCGCCGGCCGTCACCGGGGCCCCGCTCGCTGCGGCCCCGCTCGCCCCGCTCGCCGCGGTCGCGGTCGCGATCTCGGTCGCCGCGGTCGCGCGACCGATCGCGGCGACCGCGGTCGCCGGCCTCGCCCGGGCCCCGGTCGTCGCGGGTGCGCTCGCCGCTCCGGCCCCGGCGGCCGCCGCGCTCGCCCGTGCGGCCGCTCGTGACCGCCGCGATCACCAGCGGCTCGTCGGGCCGGGTGCTCTTCAGCTCCAGGCGCTCCGGCTCGGTGCGGGCCGCACGGGGCGGCACCACGGCGACGACGCTCAGGCCGTCGAGGTAGCCCTCGATCTCGACGCGCAGGACGTCGCCGACCCCGACTGCGGCGGTGAGCAGGCTCCCGTCGAGCGTGCCCCTGGGTTCACGAGCACCGGCTGCCCGCCACGTCCACGACCCGTCGTCGCGAGCGCTGGTCAGCTCGATGTCGATCCTGCGCGACATAGGTCGTCAACGCTAGCGCGCCCGCAGCACCCGCCTGCCATCCTGCCGGCGCGACGCACTTGTGGCTGATGTCACGCCCTCAGCGGCGGGACCACGCGTCGGGCGCGGCGACCAGCCGGACGGCCGGATCCGGCAGGTTGCCGGACGCGATGTCGGCCACCGTCACCGCCTCCAGGATGCCCCGGAGCGCCGCCCGTGTCGCCACCCACACCTGGCGGAGATCGGTCGCCGGGCCCCGGTAGTCGACCTCCTCGGGCGGCGAGCCGTGGACGTCGGCCAGCGGGCCCTCGACCGCCCGGATGATGTCGGCCACCGTCAGCCGGTCGGCCGGGACCGCCAGGCGGTAGCCGCCGTCGGCCCCCCGCTGGCTGGCCACCACACCGGCCCGGCGCAGGTCGGCGAGGATGTTCTCCAGGAACTTGACCGGGATGTCCTGGCGGGCGGCGAGCACCTCGGCCTTGACCGGACCCGGGGGTGCGGCCGCCAGCTCGATCGCGGCCCGGACCGCGTAGTCGACCTTTGCCGTGATGCGCACCGACCGCTGACCCTACTCCTCCCGGACTTCGACAGAGACCTGACACACCGTTAGATTTAGAACTCGTTCCAGAAATCTGAATCGACGTTCGCCGGGCGGGCGATGGGGAGGGACCACGTGGGCAGACGTCAGGTCGGCGCGGCACTGGCCGTGCTCGCGCTGGCCGCCGCGGCCTGCACCCGCGCCGCCGACGAGACCGAGGTCGGCGCCGCGGCCCCCGGCGGCGACGGCGGATCGGCGGCGACCGCTACCACGCCCGACGCCCCGACCGACCGGCTCGACCAGGGCGGCTTCGGCGACCTGGAGAACGTCTGCAGCGACGGCCGCGACCGGGCCACCGGCGCCGGCGCCAACGGCGCCAGCGAGACCGGCCTCACCGCCGACGAGATCCACCTCGGCACGGTCACCGACAAGGGCTCGGCCGAGCGGCCCGGCCTCACCCAGGAGATGTACGACTCGGCCGTCGCGTTCGCCGCCTGGTGCAACGAGCACGGCGGCATCGGCGGCCGCACGGTCGTCATCGACGACCTCGACGCCAAGCTGTTCGAGTACGGCCAGCGCATCGGCGAGGCGTGCCAGCAGGACTTCGCCCTCGTCGGCGGCGGGGCGGTGTTCGACGCCCAGGACAACGGAGCCCGGATCGCCTGCGGCCTGCCGAACATCCCCGGCTACGTGGTCACGCCCCAGGCCCGCGTGGCCGACCTCCAGGTCCAGCCGGTGCCCAACCCCGTCTACTCCTTCGCCTCCGCCGGCTACCGCTGGCTGCACGGCGCCCACCCCGACGCCGACAAGCTCGGCATCCTGTGGGTCAACCTCGACGGCCCGGCCACCATCCACGCCCAGATCGTCGAGATGGCCCGCAAGCTGGGCTTCGACGTCGCCTTCGACGAGCAGTACCGGGCGCTCGGCGAGACCGGCTGGCGGGGCTTCGTCCAGAAGATGCGCGACGAGGGCGTCACCGCCTTCGAGATGGTGGGCGAGCCGGAGAACATGGTCGCCATCCAGCAGGCGATGCAGACCGAGGGCTGGTACCCGACCTTCACCCACCTCCAGCCCAACTACCTCGACGCCCGCTTCGCCGAGGAGGGCGGCTCCAGCGTCAGCGACGCCACCTACATGCGCTCGCCGTACCCGACCTTCGACATGGCCGACCAGGTGCCGGCCATGGCCGACTACCTCGAGCTCATGCAGCGCTACAACCCGAGCGGCAAGACCGCCATGCTCGGGATGCAGGGCCTGTCGGCCTTCCTGCTGTTCGCCACCGCCGCCGACGAGTGCGGCGCCGACCTGAGCCGGGCCTGCGTGCTGGAGCAGGCGGCGGCCCAGGACGGCTGGACCGCGGGCGGCCTCCACTCGCCCCAGACCCCGGGGAACTCGGTGGCGACGCAGTGCAGCCTGGCGATCCAGGTGACGCCGGACGGGTTCCGCTACGACAAGGACCTCACCCAGCCCAACCAGGGCATCTACAACTGCGACCCGGCGAACGTGATCGAGCTGACCGACGACTACGGGGTGCCGAAGCCCGCGGCGTAGCGGGCGGCGGCGGGCGTCATGGACCAGTTCCTGCAGGCGACGATCACCGGCCTGGCCGCGGCCGCGGTCCTCGCCGTCGCGGCGAGCGGGCTGGTCCTCACGTACACGACCACCGGCATCTTCAACTTCGCCCACGGCGCCGTCGGGATGCTGGGAGCGTTCGCCTACTGGCAGCTCCGCTTCGGCTGGGGCTGGCCGGCGCCGATCGCCCTCCTCGTGGTGCTCGGGGTGCTCGCCCCGCTGCTGGGCGTCGCGATCGAGCGGGTGGTCATGCGCGGCCTGTACGACGCGCCCGAGACCAGCCGGGCGGTCGTCAGCATCGGCCTGCTCGCCGCACTTCTCGGGGTGGGCCTGTGGGTGTGGCCGCCGGACGTGGCCCGGCCGGTGACCCTGTTCTTCGGGAACCGCAGCGTCGACGTGCTGGGCGTCGCCGTGACCTGGCACGAGCTCGTCGGCATGGCGACCGCGGTCGGCCTCGCGGTCGGGCTCCGGCTGCTGCTCCACCGGTCCCGTGCCGGGCTGGCGATGCGGGCCGCGGTCGACGACCGCGCCCTGTCGATGCTCAACGGCGCCCGGCCCCACCGCGCCGCGATGCTGGCGTGGGCGATCGGCTGCACGACCGCGGCGGTTGCCGGGATCCTGGTGGCGCCGACCGTCGGCCTGTCCCACGTCAACCTGGCCCTGATGATCGTGAACGCCTATGCGGCGGCGATGATCGGCCGGCTCCGCAACCTGCCGATGACGTTCCTCGGCGCGCTGGTGCTGGGCCTGCTCGACGCCTACGCGCTGGCGTACCTCCCGACCGACACCGTGCTGATGGCGCAGTTCCGCTTCGCCATCCCGGTGCTCCTGCTGTTCGTGGTGCTGTTGGCCCTGCCAGAAGGCCGCCTCCGGGGCCACAGCACCCGAACCTCGCGCGAGGTGATCCCCCGACCGGCCTGGCCGGGCGCCTTGGCCACGGCCGCCGCGTTCGTGGCCGCCGGGGTGATCGCCGCGCAGGTGGTGTCCGCGCCCGACGCCGTCGCCGTCCAGAAGATCGTGGCGGTGGCGATCGTCGGGCTGTCGCTCGTGCCGCTCGTGGGGTTCGCGGGCCAGCTGTCGCTGTGCCAGATGAGCTTCGCCGGCATCGGGGCGCTGCTCATGGCCCACCACGGCCACGGCGGCGACCCCCGCGGTCTGGTCGTCGCGGTCGTCGTGACCGGGCTGGTGGGTGCGCTGGTGGCGCTGCCCACCGTGCGGCTCGCCGGGATCTACCTGGCACTGGCGACCGCGGCCTTCGCCATGCTGCTCGACCAGTGGATCTTCGGCCTCGGGGACTTCGACGTGGCCCGCATACCTGGGTGGGTGAACACCATGTACGACAACACACAACGCGCCGACGAGTTCCGAGCCGAGGTGGCCGCGATGAAGCTCCGCGACCCCGCCTCCGGCCTCGACCGCCTGCTGGTCCGCCTCGGCGTGGTCGGGCTGGTCTCCGGGCCCTGCTTCGCCGTGGCCGCCTGGTTCATCTCCCACGGCACCCGCAACCCGCTCCAGCAGCGCGACGCCATCGTGGCGGCCCTGCTCGGCCTGACGCTGGCCGTCGTCGGCGGCGCGTTGTTCGTGAAGGGGGCGGTGGCCGGGTTCCTGCGGTTCTGGATGGCGCGGCTCTGCTACGAGCAGCAGGCGCAGGCCGACCGCATCGCCGCCTCGCTGCGCGGCGGCAACGGCCGGGCGTCCTCGACGGAGATCGTGCGGACGCGCTGAGCGCGCGACGCTGCGGGGCGTGCCCCCGCCGCCGACCGACCGCCGCCACGCCGAGGCGCTGGACGCCGCCGACCCGCTGGCGCCGCTGGTGGCCGAGTCGGTCGTGGCCGATCCCGGCCTGCTCTACCTCGACGGCAACTCGCTCGGCCGCCTGACGCACCGGGCACGGCGGCGGCTTGCGGAGGTGATCGAGGGGGAGTGGGGGACCGGGCTCGTCCGGTCGTGGGAGTCGTGGGTCGACCTGCCCACCCGGGTCGGCGACGCCCTGGCCGCTCACCTGCTCGGCGCCCGTCCCGGCGAGGTGGTCGTGGGCGACTCGACCACGGTCGACCTCTACAAGGCTGCGTCCGCGGCCGTCGCCGCCCGGCCGGCCGCCCGGGCGATCGTGACCGACGACGACAACTTCCCGACCGACCGCTACGTGCTCGAGGGTCTGGCCGTCGAGCACGGCCTCGAGTACCGGGAGGTGGCGAGCGACCCGGTCGACGGCCCGGACGCCGACGCCCTGGCCCCGGCGCTCGACGGCGCGGCGGTGCTGTGCCTGTCGCACGTCGCCTACCGTTCCGCGGCGCTGGCGGACATGGCCGCGCTCACCCGGCTCGCCCACGACCGCGGGGCGCTGGCGCTGTGGGACCTGTCCCACGCGGTCGGCTCGGTGCCGATCGACCTCACGGGCGCGGGGGCGGACCTGGCGGTCGGCTGCACCTACAAGTACGTCAACGGCGGACCGGGGGCGCCGGCCTTCACGTACGTGCGCCGCGAGCGCCAGGCCGAGCTGCGCCAGCCGGTGTGGGGCTGGTTCGGCCGGGCCGACCAGTTCGCCATGGGTCCCGGCTACGAGCCGGCCCCGGGCATCGCGGCGTGGCTGACCGGCACGCCCGCGATCCTCGGACTGGTGGGCGTGGAGGAGGGGGTCGCGCTCCTGGCCGAGGCCGGCATCGACCGGCTGCGGGCCAAGGGGATGGCGCTCACGTCGCTGGCCGTCCACCTGGCCGACGCCTGGCTCGCGCCCCTCGGGTTCACGCTGGCCAGCCCCCGGGACCCCGAGCGCCGGGGCTCGCACGTCACGCTGGCGCATCCCGACGCCCGCCGCATCGCCCACGCCCTGCCGGAGCGGGGCGTGATCGTCGACTTCCGGGCGCCGAACCGCATCCGGCTGGGAGCGGCGCCGGTGGCGTCGCGCTTCGTCGACCTGTGGGACGCGGTCGACCGCCTGCGCGACCTGGTCGCGTCCGGAGACCACGAGCGCATCCCGGTGGGGGACCGCCGGGTCCCCTAGGGATCAGGGCTCGCAGGCCGCCAGCAGCTCGGCCATCGCCTTGTCGATGTCGTCGGCCATGTCCCAGACGTCGGGGACCAGCTCGGCGGCGGCGAGGAAGCCGAAGTCGACGTTGTCCAGGTAGGACAGCACGGTCACGTTGAGCCCCGCGCCCTCCGACACCGGGCCCAGCGGGTAGGTGGCGACCAGCTCGGCGCCGTCGAGATAGAGGCGGAAGTCCGGTCCGGGCACGTTGGAGACCACGACGTTGTAGACCGGCGGGTGCCGGTCGGCGACGTTGAGCCGGGAGTACACCCGGGCCGCCAGCGCGAACGTGGACGGCGCGGCGTGCTCGGCCCAGCTCTGGAGCAGCTTGGCGTCGACCGCGTTGTGGTCCTCCTTGGCGCCCCGGGTCGACTCGGCGATGGCCCGGAGGCGCTCGGCGCCGTCCTCGATGTCGGTGCGCAGGCTCACGAACATGGCCGAGACGCGGTTGTCCTGCCGGCCCCGCTCGTCTTCGGTCCGCACCGACACCGGGCACATGGCCACCAGCGGGTCGGGCGGCAGGGCGTCGTGGTCGGCCAGGTAGCGGCGGAGGGCGGAGGCGACGAGCGCCAGCACGACGTCGTTGACCTTGACCCCGAAGGCGGCGCGCACCGTGCGCACGTCGCTGAGGCGCACGCGGGCGAAGGCGACCGTGCGGTGGGGGCTGATCGCCGCGCTCCACGGCGTGCGGGGCGCCCGCAGCGGCACGGCACCGACCACCGCGGACGGGTCGCGGTGGCGCAGCACCAGGTTCGACGCCGTGCGGGCCGTGCGCCCGACCAGGCCGGGCAGCGACAACGTCCGGCGCATCTGCGACAGCAGGGCGTAGCCGACCAGCTCGGCGTCGGACGGGATGCGCTCGGCGTCGATCGGCCGGTCGCCCTCGTCCACGCCCCGGTCCTCGGGCTCCGGCGTGAGGTCGAACAGGTGGACGAACAGCTCGGCGCCCGACACGCCGTCGACCGCCGCGTGGTGGATCTTGCCGACCAGCGCGATGTTGCCGTCGTAGAGGCCCTCGACCACGTGGATCTCCCACAGCGGCCGGGACCGGTCGAGCGGCACGCCCACGATCGAGCCGATCAGGTCGGCGAATTCGCGGGGACCGCCCGGCGACGGCACGACGTGGCGGCGGACGTGGTAGTCGAGGTCGAGGTCGGGGTCGACGACCCAGATCGGGTGGTTGAGCCGGAACGGCACCTCGACGATCCGGCGGCGGAACGCGGGGTCGGCCAGCAGCCTGCGGCTCACGAACGCCTTGAGCTGATCGAACTCGTAGGGCTCGGGCATCGTGGACGGGTCGATGACCGCGGCGATCGCCACGTGCAGGTGTACGGCCCGCGTCTCGAACGACAGAAAGGCTGAGTCGAGACCGGACAGGCGCTCCATCGGGGAAGGATGCCACCTGCCCTCGCCGGGCGCGCCGAAAATCCCTGGGAGTAGGCCGGGCGGTGCACTAACGTTCTCGACCCCCGTGCCGACTGCCCCGGCGCGGGCCGCCGGCACGAGGAGGTCGCAGTGCCCCATCCGGAGCTCGAGGCGGAGCAGGCCTACATCGACGAGGCCTACCGCCACCTGGCCGCCATGCAGGCCCGCACGGCCCGCACGGTCGAGGCCACCGACGCGGCGACCGAGGTCGACGCGATGATCGCCCAGGCCCACCTGAAGCACCGGCTCCGCAGCCTCGACGCCGACGTGCCGGCGCTCAGCTTCGGCCGGCTCGACGACGAGCCCGGCGACACGTGGTACGTCGGCCGCCGCCACGTCGAGGACGACCGGGGCGACCCGGTCGTGGTCGACTGGCGGGCCGACGTGGCGACGCCGTTCTACCGGGCCACCGCGGTCGACCCGCAGGGGCTGCGGCGCCGCCGCCGGTTCCTGATGACCGGCCACCGCGTCGACGACCTGTTCGACGAGGTGTTCGACGACCCGGACAGCGTCGACGCGGCGCACCACGGCGGCATCCCCGACCCGCTGCTGGCCGAGCTGGAGCGGGAGCGCACCGGCGAGATGCGCGACATCGTCGCCACGATCGCCGCCGAGCAGGACGTGATCATCCGGGCGCCGCTGGACACGTGCCTCGTCGTCCAGGGCGGGCCCGGCACCGGCAAGACCGCGGTCGGCCTGCACCGGGCCGCGTTCCTGCTCTACGAGCACCGGGCCCAGCTCGACGTCGAGGGCGTGCTGGTGATCGGGCCCAACCCCGTGTTCCTGCGTTACATCGCCCAGGTCCTGCCATCGCTGGGCGAGACCGCGGCCCGCCAGACGACGCTCGACGGGCTGCTGGCCGGCACCGCCTACCGCCTCGGCGGGCGCGACGGCGACCGGGCCGCAGCGCTCAAGGGCGACGCCCGCATGGCGGAGGTGATCGCCCGGGCGGTCGCCGGTGTCGTCACCCCGCCGGCCGACGACCTGGTGGTGCCGACGGCCTGGGGTGGCGTCCGGGTCGCCGCGTCGGCGCTGGCCGAGGTCACCGACGAGGTCGTGGCGCGGGACGTCCCCCACATGGTCGGGCGGTCGGCGCTGCGCCGGCAGACCGTCCGGCTGGTCCGCCAGGCGCTCGCCCGGCGCCGGGGCGAGGAGCTGGCCACCGCGGCCGAGGTCGAGTCCGACCTGCGCACCAACCGCGAGCTGGCCCGGGCGCTCGACCGCATCTGGCCGGCGCTGACCGCGGCGGGGGTCGTGCGGCGGCTGGTCACCAACCGCGCCGCGCTGGCGGTGGCGGCCGAGGGCGTGCTCGACCGCGACGAGCAGGCCGCCGTGCTCCGGCGCCCGGCCCGGCGGGCGGCCGACGAGCCCTGGACGCCCGCCGACCTGGTCCTGCTCGACGAGGCCGAGGCGGTCATCGCCGGCCCGCCCCGCAGCTACGGGCACATCGTGGTGGACGAGGCCCAGGACCTCTCGGCGATGGGGCTGCGGGCGCTGGCCCGGCGCAGCCCGGCGGCGTCGATGACCGTGCTCGGCGATCTCGCCCAGGCGACCGCCCCGGGCGCCCAGGTCTCGTGGGAGGACACGATCGCCCACCTGGGGGCGCCCGCCGCCGCCGAGCGCACCGACCTCGACCTCGGCTACCGGGTGCCCGCCGCGATCATGGACATGGCCAACCGGCTGCTGGCCGAGGCCGCGCCGGACGTCGTGCCGACCCGGTCGGTGCGGGCCGAGGGCGCGGCCCCCGTGTTCCTCCCCGTCGAGCCCGGCCCGGGCGAGGACGTCGACGCCGCGGTGGGCGCAGCCGCCCGCCGCGCCGCGGACGCCCTGGCCGCCGAGCACACGACGGTCGGCGTGATCGTGCCGGACGCGCTGCGTCCGGCCCTCGGCGACGGGCCGTGGCCGGCCGCCGTGCTGGTCGTCCCGCCGCCCGAGGCCAAGGGCCTGGAGTTCGACGCCGTCGTGGTGGTCGAGCCGGTGCTGGTGGCGGGCGGCGACGCCCGCGGCCTGCGGCTGCTCTACGTCGCGCTCACCCGGGCGGTCCAGGAACTGGTCGTGGTGCACGGCCGGCCGCTGCCGCCGGCGCTGGCCCGGTCGCTCGCACTCACCGGGTGACGGCCGGTCCGGGCCGCACGTGGGGGACCGAGTCGTCGGGCAGGCTCAGCCCTCGGTCGGCGGCAGCCTTGGCCACCTCGTCGGGGAACACGTTGCGGAGGAGGAACAGGTCGCGGGCCATCGTGTAGGCGGGGGCCAGCTCCTTGGCGTAGCGCTCGAAGTACATGAGCTGCTTGCTCACCAGCACCAGCTCCCGGACGGCCCGGGCGCCGTACTCCCGCTGGAGCTCGACCTGCTGGCGCAGCAGGTCGGCCAGGCTCACCTGGCCGATCGCCATGTCGAACCAGGGGTCGAGCACGGCCTTGAGGCGGGCCGCCACCTCCTCGACCGGCCCCACGTCGTCGGTGAGGATGCCGATGCGCTGCCAGGCCCGGACGATGCGGGTGTAGTCGCCGTCGATCATCAGCGTGTACTGGGCGTCCCGGACGGCCTGGCGGTGGTCGGGTGGCAGCTCGCCCATGATCCCGAAGTCGAGGTAGGCGGCCCGGCCGTCGTCCAGCACCCAGATGTTGCCGGCATGCACGTCGCCGTGGAACGGGCCGTGGACCAGCACCGCCTCGATCCACACCTTCAGGCCGCGCCGCAGCACCAGCTCGCCGTCGATGCCCCGGTCGCGGATCTCGGAGAAGCGGTCCATCGGCGTGCCGAACAGCCGCTCCATGCAGATGACCCGGGGGCCGCAGTGGTCCCAGTAGACCTCGGGGGCCGTGATCCAGGCGTTGTCGCCGAAGTCTCCGATGTGGGAGCGGAAGGCGGCCTGCCGGTAGGCCTCGAGCGCGAAGTTCAGCTCCTCGTTGGTGACCTGGTGCAGGTCCTCGACCACGCCGGGGGCGTTGAGCAGGTGGCCGGTGCGGGTCCGGTCGACGAGCCGGGCGAGCCGGTACATCATCCGCAGGTCGCGGTTCATGCGCTCGGCGATGGCCGGCCGCTGGATCTTGAGCACGGCCTGCCGGCCGTCCCGCAGCACGCACCCGTGGACCTGGGCGATCGACGCGGCGGACAACGGCGCCGGATCGAAGCTCGCGAACAGCTCGCCGGCCGAGGCCCCGAGGTCGTCCTCGACGATCGCCAGCGCCCGGTCCGCGGGGAAGGGCGGCACGTCGTCCAGCGTGCGCAGGCAGGCGTCGGCCAGCGGGGCCGGGAACATCCCCGGCGACGAGGCGATCATCTGCCCGAGCTTCACGAACGTGGGTCCGAGCGCCATGAACGCCTCGACCAGCCCCCGGCTGGCGGCCTCGCCGAGCGCCCGCCGCGACGGCCGGAGGGGATGGCGCACCAGGTGGGCCGCAAGGGCGCCCGCCACCCGCAGCACCAGGACCACCGCGATCTCGGCCCCCCGCACCAGCTCGCGGGGCCCGAACCGGGTGAGGCTCGGCGCGGGGGCGGTCGGGGGCGGAGGCGTCGTCATCGTTCTGGACTGCTCGGTGGTTGGCAGTCAACCACCTGGCAGCCCGGAACGAGGAGACGTCACGCCAGCTGGGCGCCGGCCCGCCGGGCGATCTCGACGAGCGTGCGCCGGGTCACGTCGAGGTCGTCGGGTGCCAGGTCGGCGTAGATGTCGTCGGTGATGGCGGCCACGGACTGCTGGATCGGCCGGAAGACCGCCTCGCCGGCGGCGGTGGCGGCGAGCGGGTCGCCGGACACGAGGCCGGTGGCGCGGAGGTGGTCGATCGCCGCCCGGGCCTCGCCGGCGTCGGCGACGGTGCGGCCCGCGAGCTGCCGCTGCACGACGTCGTCGGCAGCGAGCGGGCCCTCGACCGCGAGGGTCACGAGCATCGTCCACTCGGGGAACGTGAGACCGGGCCCGGCCAGCTGGGTGTCGAGCAGGGCGCGCAGGGTGCGCTCTGCCGTGCCGATCTCGCGGGAGAGGGACGGTGTGGGGGTCGGGCTGGTCATGTCGTGTCTCCTGTCTGGGGTGTGGCATCGAAGAGGGTCTGCAGGGCGGCGGTCAGGTCGCGGATCCCGGGGCTGCCGGGGCCGCCGAGCGGGCTGGTCAGCCGGGCGTCGAGGTCCCGCACGACCGGCATCGCCCGCTCGACGACGTCGGTGCCCCGGTCGGTGAGCGCGAGGCGGACCGCCCGGGCGTCGGCCGGATCGGGCTGCCGCGAGACGAACCCGCTGGCCTCGAGCGACCGCACGAGCTTGGACACGTAGACCGGCCCCAACGCGGTGGTCGCGGCCAGGCGCCGCTGGCTTGGCGTCTCGCCCCGGCGGGTCAGCCCCCACAGCGTGGACAGGGCCGAGTACTGGGCCTGGGTCAACCCGAGCGGTGCGACGGCCCTGTCGACCTCGGCCCGCCACCGCATGGCCAGGCGCCATACCAGGGCTCCGGTGGTGGGCCACTCGCCGTCGGGCATGAGAGATAGATAACATGGAAACTAGTTACATGGCAACTATTTCTGGATCGCCTAACGCCCTCGAAGCCGTGACGGTCGTCGGGCACGGTCGGCTGGGGCCCGTGGGTAGAACGTGTTCTAGTCTGACCGCCGTGGACATCGACGACACCCCGGAGGAAGCCGCGTTCCGGGCAGAGGCGCGTGCCTGGCTCGACGCGCACGCCATACCCAGGGGCCACCCCGACGACTTCTCGCTCGGGATGTGGACCGGGGCGTACGACGAGGACACCTACATCGCCCGGTGCCAGGAGTGGCAGCGCACCCTCTACGACGGCGGCTGGGCGGGCATCACCTGGCCCAAGGAGCACGGCGGCCGCGGTGGCCGGCCCATCGAGCAGGTCATCTTCGGCCAGGAGCAGGCGAACTACGGGGTGTCCTCCGGGGCGCTGATGATCTCGATCGGGATGGCCGGCCCGACGATCCTGGCCCACGGCGACGACGACCAGAAGGCCCGGTTCCTCGGCCCGCTGCTGCGGGGCGACGAGCTGTGGTGCCAGCTGTTCTCGGAGCCGGGCGCGGGGTCGGACCTGGCCGGCCTCACGACCCGGGCCGTCGCGCGACGGCGACGAGTGGGTCGTCACCGGCCAGAAGGTGTGGACCTCCGTCGCCCGACCGGGCCCGGTGGGGGATGCTGCTCGCCCGGACCGACCCGTCCGCCGCCAAGCACCGGGGGATCGGCTACTTCCTGCTCGCGATGGACACGCCCGGCATCGACATCCGGCCGCTGCGCCAGATGACCGGCGAGAGCCACTTCTCCGAGGTGTTCCTCGACGACGTCCGGGTCCCCGCCGCCAACATGCTCGGCGGACCCGGCGACGGCTGGGAGGTCGCCCGCACCACGCTGACGAGCGAGCGGTCCTCGATCGCGGGCGGCGTGGGCGCCACGCCCGCGGCGCTCGCCGCGTTCGCCGCCCGGTTCGGCACCAGCGCCGACCCGGTGCTGCGCCAGCGGCTGGTCGACGCCCACATCCGCTACGAGCTGCTGCGGTTCCTGCGCTACCGCTCGCAGACCGCGCTCAGCCAGGGGCGGGCGCCCGGCGCCGAGGCGTCTGTGATGAAGCTCGCCTTCGCCCGCTACATGCAGGCGCTGACCACCACGGCCATCGACGCCCAGGGCGCCCACGGCCTGCTGGGAGGCGACGACGTGGCCGACGACGGGATGTGGCTGCGGCGCTTCCTCCACTCGCCGTCGCTCCGCATCGCGGGGGGCAGCGACCAGATCCAGGCGAACATCATCGGCGAGCGGGCGCTCGGACTGCCGCGGGAGTGACCGTGCCACGTGACCTGGGCCGGCCGGAAGTAGCGTGGTCGTGATGTCCTCGGACATGCGCGCGGTGCCGGCGATGACGCGGGGCCAGGCGGCCCGGCGCGAGCGGGTCATCCGGGCGGCGCAGGAGCTGGCGGCGGAGGGCGGCTACGAGGCCGTCCAGATGCGTGACGTGGCGGCCCGGGGCGAGGTCGCGCTGGGCACGATCTACCGCTACTTCCCGTCCAAGGACGCCCTGCTGCTGGCCGTCATGGTCCAGTGGCTCGGCGACCTGGAGGCACGGGTCACCGACCACCCGCCGGCGGGGGACACGACGGTCGACCGGATCATGGACGTGCTCGGCCGGGCGCTGCGGACGATGGACCGTCAGCCCAAGCTCACCGCCGCCGTCATCGGGGCGATGACCGCCGGCGACCCGGCCAGCGTCGTGGCGATCGGCGACGCCACCACCGCGATGGCCCGGGTGATGGTGACCGCCTTCCCGCCCGACGTCGACCCCGACCTCGAGGCTCGGGCGGCCAAGGTCCTTGGCCACGTGTGGTGGTCGGCGACGATCTCGTGGGTCAACGGGATGGGCGACATCGACTGGGTCGCGGGCGAGATCCGCGACGCGGCCAGCCTCGTCGCCGAGCGCTTCGGCTGACCCTGCGGGCTGTCCGGGCGACCGCCCCCGGCGGGCCCGACTGACCCGCCGGTCAAGACGGTGACCTCGACTTTCTGACGCCAGGTCAGGCCGATACGCTGCGGCCGATCGTCCAGCAAGCTCACGAGGGGAAGACGTCATGCGCGCTGCCGTGCTCCGCAACACCGGAGACGAGAAGCTCGAGATCCGCGACGACATCGAGCTGGGCCCCGTCGGTCCCGGCCAGGTCAAGGTCAAGATCGAGGCCACCGGCGTCTGCCACTCCGACGTGTCGGGCATGAACGGCACGATCCCGCAGATGGCCCCGTTCGTCCCCGGCCACGAGGGCGCGGGCGTCATCGCCGAGGTGGGGGAGGGCGTGACCTCCGTCCAGCCCGGCGACCACGTGATCGTGGCCTGGAGCGCCCCGTGCGGCCAGTGCCGCAACTGCATCGACCGCAAGCAGCCCAACCTGTGCTTCAACATCCAGATGCAGTCGATGGGCGCCGTGAACTTCTTCCAGGAGGGCTCGCCGATCTTCAGCTTCGCCGGCACCGGCACCTGGGCCGAATACACGATCCTGCCCCAGCAGGGTGTGGTGAAGATCGACCCCGAGACCCCGCACGAGATCGCCTCGCTGGTCGGCTGCGGCGTGATGACCGGCGTGGGCGCCGCCCTCAACACCGCCAAGGTGCGCCCGGGCTCGTCGGTCGTCGTGTTCGGCTGCGGCGGCGTCGGCATCTCGGCGATCCAGGGCGCCCGCGTGGCCGGAGCGTCCGAGATCGTGGCGGTCGACCTGGTCGACTCCAAGCTGGAGGACGCGCAGCGGTTCGGGGCCACCCACGCGGTCAAGCCCGACGACCTCGACAACGCCAAGAACGCGATCACCGGCGGCGAGGGCTTCGACTACGCCTTCGAGGCGATCGGCCTGCCGACGACCATGCGGGCGGCCTACGACGCCACCCGCCGCGGCGGCACCACGTGCATCATCGGCGTGGGCAGCCAGACCCAGGAGGTCAGCTTCTCGGCCTTCGAGCTGTTCTTCAACGAGAAGACCTTCGTCGGCTCGTACTACGGCTCGGCGGACGTCCGGTCGGACTTCGGCCGGATGCTCAACCTGTGGAAGCACGGGCGCCTCGACCTCGAGGGCATGATCACCCGCAAGATCGGCATCGAGGACGTCAACGACGCCGTCGCCGACCTCAAGGCCGGCACGGTCATCCGCTCGGTCATCACCTTCTAGACACCGCTCGTTCATCCGAGGGGCCCGCTTTCGCGGGTCCCTCGGCGCGTGCGGTCGCCATCAGTGACCAGCCGGCTGTAACAGATGTCACGGAGTTGTCGCGTCGGGGATGTCCAGGTGACGCCGACCTTGCGTGTTAGGTTGACCGCCGGCGAGAACGGGGAAGGTTCCCGAGTCGCTGGGGCAGGCTGAGAAGCGCGGGCGAATCTGGTCGCTGCGTCCGCGGGGAGCCATAGCGAAACCGGGCCCGAGACAACGACGTCTGCGGTGTGCGGGCGCACCGCCAGCAGACCCGACAGCTAGGGAGACATCATGACGACAGCCCACCGCGCTGCCACGCTACGACGCGCGGCCGCCGTCGCTGCCAGCCTCGCGATCGCTGCTGGGGTTGTCGGCGCCCTGGGCGGATCGGCGTCGGCCGACCCGGCTACGGCCACGTTCCTCGGGCCGAGTGACACCAACTGGGACATCTTCGGCCAGTTCGACTTCGCCGCCGAGCCGTCGGCCCAGACCCAGGCCGGGCTCATCCGGCTCCAGGTCACGGGCGAGGACCACGAGAGCCTGGCCTACTGCATCGAGGCGACGCAGCAGTTCGGCTTCGCCCCGGGCGGCTACCAGCTCACCGAGACCCCGCCGAGCGCCTCGGGCGTCGCGCACGCCGACATCGTCGCCAAGATCATGAACGCGTACTTCCCGCTCGGGTCGGGTCCCGACGGCTTCGA
Source organism: uncultured Acidimicrobiales bacterium (assembly GCA_963739835.1). GTDB lineage: Bacteria > Actinomycetota > Acidimicrobiia > Acidimicrobiales > VFJN01 > ZC4RG19. The sequence continues at coordinate 56,203 of CAVUBW010000007.1, read as the reverse complement.
GCTGACGAGCCCCACCGACAACGAGCAGGCCGCCGCCACCCAGGCGGCGATCTGGCACTACACCAACGGTTACGTGATGTCCGAGCAGCCGCCGCCTGGCGTCCCGCCGCACGGCCTGCCCCACCAGGACACGCAGAACATCTTCGCCGACTACAACACGATCATCTCGGCGGTCGAGCACGACGCCCTGCCGGCGCCGGCCGGTGACCTGGCGCTGTCGCTCGAGGCGCCGCCCGACGTCCACCCGGTGCCCGGCCAGCTGGTCGGCCCGTTCATCGTGCACACCAACGCCGCGTCGATCAGCCTGTCGCCCGACTCCGGCCTCAGCGTGCGCAAGGAGAACGGCGACGCCTTCGGCGACACGGCGCACGACGGCGACGAGCTGTGGCTCACGGCGACAGGCGACGGCAGCCTGAAGCTCAAGGCGCTGGCCACCGGCATGAAGTCCGACGTGCGGTTCTTCACCAACGACCAGTTCCAGGACTTCGGCTTCGCGGTGGTGTCGCCGCAGAGCGTCGAGACCAAGGTCGAGGTGACGTTCACGACGCCGCCGCCGACGACCGCGCCGGCGACGACGGTGCCTGAGGCGACCACGGTCCCGATCACGCCGGACACCACCGTGATCACGCCGCAGACGACGGTCGTCGGCGGTACCACGCCCACGACGGTCACGGTCACCCCGAGCGGCAGCAGCCTGCCGGTCACGGGCGCCCAGTCACTGCTCCTGGTGGCTCTGGCCCTGGTCCTGGTCGGCATCGGCACCGCCTTCGGCATCGCCAGCCGCCGCCGGCGAGACGCCGAGACCTGACCCCACCGCCCGACTTCGGGTAGTCGACGGGGGCCCTCCGGGGCCCCCGTTGCGCGCTCGGGCTTTGGTGGCCGTCGGCGTTGGTCGCCACTCACGGTGGGCGTGGCGAGCCCCGGGTTGGGGGGTCTCCGCGTTTTGTACGCGGAATCGGTCGCTATAGCGACCAGTTCGGGGTGCGAAAGCGCGGGCGGGGACCGGCGCAGCCGGCTTGTCCTTGACGCCGACCCGAGCGCCCCCACCATCGAGAAGGAGGCCGCCCCCGGCGGCCTCCTTACCAGCCCGTGGGTCGCGCGGCAGCAGCTGTAGGTGCCCACGCCACGCCCGAGCCACGAACGACGGCCCGCGTTTCCCCGAAGTCCGGCCTAGCTGCTAGACACCTTTCCCAGAAGTAGAACCTGTTTCACTTGTGGGAGGGTGGCATGCCCGACGCGGAGATGCTCTCTGCGCCGCTGGTGCTGGAGTATCCGTTCACACGGACCGTCGGCCCCGTGCAGAGCGCCTTCTTGACCGGGCTGCGCGAGGGCGTCGTGCTCGGCGTCCGCGGCGCCGACGGGCGGGTGCTGTGCCCGCCCGTGGAGTACGACCCCGTGACCAGCGAGGAGCTCTCCGAGCTGGTCGAGGTCGGGATCCCGGCGGGACCGTGCTCACCTGGTCGTGGGAACCGTCGCCGCGGGCCACCAGCCGCTCGACCGGCCCTTCGCCTGGGCGCTCGTGCGGCTGGACGGCGCCGACACCGCGATGCTGCACGCCCTCGACGCGGGGTCGCCCGAGCGGGTCTCGCACCGGGATGCGCCGTGCGGATCCGGTGGCGGGACGACCGGGAGGGCGCCATCACCGACATCGCCTGCTTCGAGCCGGACGACGGCGGCGGAGGAGCCCGCGTCGAGTGACCTCACCCTGCCCGGCCGCGCTCGGGGCGTCGAGCCCGTGCGCAGCATCCGGGCCCCCGCCCGGCTCGACTACACCTACACCGCCGGCGCAGGCGACCTCCCGGTTCCTGCGGGGCATCGCCGACCGGCGCATCCTCGGTGAGCGTTGCCCGGACCTGCGGCAAGGTCTACGTGCCGCCCCGGGGCTCTGCCCGATCGACGGCGTGCCCACCGCGCGAGCAGGTCGAGCTGCCCGACCGGGGCACGTCACGACCTTCTGCGTGGTCAACGTCAAGTTCTCCGGCTCGGCCATCGAGCTGCCCTACGTGTGCGCCACTCGTCCTGCCCGACGGGGCCGACATGGCGCTGTTCGGGCTGATCCAGGAGATCCCGTTCGACCGAGATTCGCATGGGCATGCGTGTCGAGGCCGTCTGGGTCGACGAGCCGACGACCGACCTCGCCTCGATCAAGTGGTGGCGGCCGACCGGCGAGCCCGACGCCGCCTACGAGACCTACCAGGAGCACGTCTGATGCGCGACGTCGCCGTCGTCGCCTTCGCCCAGACGCGCCACGTGCGGCGCGAGCAGGACCACAACGAGGTCGAGATGCTCATGCCGGTGCTCCACGCAGGTCAAGGCCGACGTCGGCCTCGACCAGCGGGACATCGACTTCACCTGTTCCGGCAGCACCGACTACCTGGCCGGCAGCGCCTTCAGCTTCGTCATGACCCTCGACGGGGTCGGCGCCTCGCCGCCGATCAGCGAGTCGCCACGTCGAGATGGACGGCGCCTGGGCGCTGTACGAGGCCTGGGTCAAGATCCAGACCGGCGATGGCCGACACCGCCCTCGTCTACGGCTACGGCAAGTCGTCGCCCGGGTCGGTGCGCGACGTCCTGTCCCGCCAGCTCGACCCCTACTACATGGCGCCGCTGTGGCCCGACAGCGTCGGCCTCGCCGCCCTCCAGGCCCGGGCCTGCATCGACGCCGGGGTCACGACGCACCGAGGAGACCTGGCCGAGATCGCCGCCCGCAGCCGCCGGGCCGCGGCCGGCAACCCCTACGCCCAGCTCCAGGCGATCCGACGACCCGGCCAAGCTCCTGGCCGAGCCCGAGATCGTCGCCCCGCTGCGCCGGCACGACTGCCCGCCGGTCACCGACGGGGCCGTCGCCGTCATCCTGGCCGCCGGCGACCGGGCCCGCGAGCTGGTCGAGCGCCCGGCGTGGATCCGGGGCCTCGACCACCGCATCGACGCGCACGCCCTCGGCGTCCGCGACCTGACCGACCTCGGCCTCGACCGCCCTCGCCGGCGAGCGGGCCGGCGTCGGCGACCGGCCCGTGGACGTGGCCGAGCTGCACGCGCCGTTCACCCACCAGGAGGTCCTGATACGCAAGGCCCTCGGGCTGAGCGGCGACGTCGACGTCAACCCGTCGGGCGGGCCGCTGGCCGCCAACCCGCTGATCGCCGCCGGGCTGGTCCGCATCGGCGAGGCCGCCGCCCGCATCTCGCGGGGCGAGGCCGGCCGGGCGGTGGCGCACGCCACGAGCGGCCCCTGCCTGCAACAGAACCTGGTCTGCGTGCTCGAAGGGGATCAGAACTGATGGGCAAGGAGAGGGTGGCCGTCGTCGGGATCGGCCAGACCCACCACCAGGCGACCCGGGGGGACGTGTCGATCGCCGGGCTCGTGCGCGAAGCCGCGGTCGAGGCCCTGGCCGACGCCGGCATGACCTGGGCCGACATCGACGCGGTCGTGATCGGCAAGGCGCCCGACTTCTTCGAGGGCGTGATGATGCCCGAGCTGTACCTGGCCGACGCGCTCGGTGCGGTGGGCAAGCCGATGCTCCGGGTGCACACGGCCGGCTCGGTGGGCGGCTCGACCGCCCTGGTGGCCGCCAGCCTGATCCAGGCCGGCATCCACCGCCGGGTCCTGACCGTGGCGTTCGAGAAGCAGTCCGAGAGCGAGGCCATGTGGGCGCTCACGCTGCCGATCCCGTTCTCGCCGCCGCTGGTGGCCGGGGCCGGTGGCTACTTCGCCCCCCACATCCGGGCCTACATGCGCCGCTCCGGCGCCCCCGAGCACATCGGCGTGCTGGTGGCCCTCAAGGACCGCCAGAACGCCCTGCTCGAACCCCAAGGCCCATCTCCACGAGGAGGGCATCACCTTCGAGTCGGTCAACGACTCGATCATGCTGTGGGACCCGATCCGCTACTCCGAGACGTGCCCGTCCTCGGACGGCGCCTGCGCCATGGTCCTCGACCGACGAGGCCGGCGGCGCCGCCAGCCCCAACCCGGCGTGGATGCTGGGCGGGGCCATGCGGTCCGAGCCGACGATGGCGCCGGGGCGGGACCAGGTGAACCCGCTGGCCGGCCGGGACTGCGCCGCCGACGTCTACGCGCAGGCCGGCATCACCGACCCCCGGCGCGATATCGACGTGGCCGAGGTGTATGTGCCGTTCTCGTGGTACGAGCCGATGTGGCTGGAGAACCTCGGCTTCGCCCCCGAGGGCAAGGGCTGGACGCTGGTCGAGGACGGCGCCACCCGCATCGACGGCGACATCCCCTGGAACCCCTCCGGCGGGGTGCTGTCCTCGAACCCGATCGGCGCGTCGGGCATGATCCGGTTCGCCGAGGCCGCCATGCAGGTCCGGGGCCAGGCCGGTGCGCACCAGATCGACGGCGCCCGCGTGGCCCTCGGCCATGCGTACGGCGGCGGATCGCAGTTCTTCTCCATGTGGGTCGTGGGCGCCGAGCGCCCCACGTCCTGAGCACCACGACGACTTCCACGACGACGGACAGGAGAGGGCCCGATGGGACGGCTCGACGGCAAGGTCGCGATCATCACCGGGGGAGCGCGGGGCCAGGGGGCGGCGGAGGGCCGGTTGTTCGCGGCCGAGGGCGCCCGCGTCGTCCTCGCGGACGTGCTCGACGACGAAGGGGAGAAGGTCGCGGCGGAGATCGGCGACGCGGCCCGCTACGTCCACCTCGACGTGACCGACGAGGCCGGCTGGGACGAGGCGGTGGTGTTCGCCGAGGACGCCTTCGGGCCGGTCACGGTGCTGGTCAACAACGCGGGGATCCTGCTGTTCCAGTCGCTCGAGAAGACCTCGCTCGCCGACTTCGAGAAGGTCATGGCGGTCAACGTGACCGGCGTGTTCCTGGGCATGAAGGCGGTCGCGCCGTCGATGGAGCGGGCCGGCGGGGGAGCGATCGTCAACATCTCGTCGACGGCCGGGCTGACGGGCCTGCCCTACCTGGGCGCCTACGTGGCCAGCAAGTGGGCGGTCCGGGGCCTCACCAAGACCGCGGCGATCGACCTCGGCCGCAAGAACATCCGGGTCAACTCGGTCCACCCCGGCGGCATCGACACCCCGATGGTGGCCGGCACGACGGCCGACGCCCCGTTTTACAAGCGCCTCCCGGTACCCCGCATGGGCTCCGCCGAGGAGTCCGCCCGGGCGGTGCTGTTCCTGGCCTCCGACGAGGCCAGCTACATCGCCGGCGCCGAGCTGGCGGTGGATGGCGGCGCCACCTGCGGCGACCTCGCGCTGATGAGCTGACCCGTCCCCGCCGCGGGACGAGCCAGCCCACCAGCGGGACCTCAGGGCAGGATCAGGTGGCTGTCGCCGAACTCGTGCCAGCGGTAGCCGTGGGCCACCGCGGCGGCGTAGGAGCGGTCGACCAGCTCCGGGCCGCCGACCGCCTCGAGCATCGCCAGGTGTGACGACTCCGGCTCGTGCCAGCCGGTGAGCAGGCCGTCGACCACCCGGACGCCCCGTTCGGGCGTCACCACCAGCTCCGTCCAGCCCTGGCCGGGGTGGGAGCGGCCGCTCGCGTCGGCCGTGGTCTCCAGCGCCCGGACGACCGTCGTGCCCACCGCCACCACCCGGCGGCCCTCGGCGCGGGCCGCGTTGACCAGTGCGGCGGTCGCCGGGGGGACCTCGTAGCGCTCGGCGTACGGGGGCTCGCCCGCCTCCTGGGACGACACGCCGGTGTGCAGCGTGATCGGGGCGAGCACGACGCCCCGCGTGACGAGGTCGGTGACCAGCGCGTCGGTGAACGGGCGGGCCGCGCTCGGCATCTCCGCCGATCCCGGCACCCGGGAGAACACCGACTGGTAGGCCTCGACCGGCCAGGCGCCCTGCGTGTGGGCGTAGCGGATCGGCTGGCCGTGGGCCGCCAGGTACGGCAGCACCGGCCCGCCGAGGTCGAGCCGGGCCAGCCACAGGCGGTCGTGGCCGGTGCCGGAGGGATAGGGCGCCAGCAGCTCGGCCCGGCCGCCGCCGGCCAGCACGAGGTGCGCCGGCGGGCGGCCCCGGTGGCGCTCGGTGCCGGCCCCGGCCGGGCGGCGGGGCTCGACCACCCAGAACCCGCCCGGCTGCTCGGTCGACAGGTGCAGGCGGATCTCCTCGCCCCCCGGGCCTCGGGCGTCGAGCGCCGCGGGGACGACCGCCGACGTGTTGACCACCAGCACGTCGCCGGGGTCGAGCAGGTCGCCCAGGTCGGTGAACCGGGCGTGGGCGATGCGGCCGCGCGCGCGGTGCGCCACCATCAGGCGGACGTCGGCCCGGGCGTCGGAGCCGAGGACCCCGCCGTCGCGGTCCAGCTCGACCGGCATGCCCGCCTCGCCCCCCTCGGGGATGCGGAACGAGCGCAGCGAGGTCGCGAGCCGCCGGACGGCGGGCGCGGACCCCCCGCCGAGGCGGTCGGCGCGCTCCGCGTCGAGCACCCTCACGGCGCCACCGCCGCGGTCGCCGGGGTCGCGAGCAGGTCCTCGACCCGGTAGCGGCCGCTGGGCGGGCGCTCGTCGATCAGCCGCACCAGGCCCGGCACGCGGGTCTCGGGCAGCGGCCGGTCGGAGATGTCCTCGCCCGGAAAGGCGTCCTGGTGCATGACCGTGCGCATGTCGCCGGGATCGACCCAGTAGACCCGGACGCGGTCCTCCTCGGCCGCCAGCACCCGGCTCAGCTGCTCCAGAGCCGCCTTGGAGGCGCCGTAGGCGCCCCAGCCCTCGTAGCCCTCGACCGCGGCGTCCGACGTCACGTTGACGACCGCGCCGTGCTGCTCCCGCAGGTGGGGGAGGGCGGCCTGGAGGATGCGCAGCGGGGCCACGACGTTGGTGGCCAGCACCCTCTCCAGGTCGGCGGTCCGCAGCCACGACACGTGGGGGAGCGGGCTGGGGCCGAGGGTGCCCGCGTTGTTGACGACCAGCTCCAAGCGGCCCTGGCCGGCGGCCGCGCTCACGAGGGCGGCGGCGTGCACCGGGTCGGCGACGTCGCCGGCCAGCGCCACGACCGTGCCCGGCCCCGCGGCGTCGATCGAGGCCCGGGCGTCGGCCAGCGCGGCCGCGTCGCGGGCGTCGATGGTCAGGTTCCAGCCGTCGGCGGCCAGCCGCTCGGCGAGCGCCCGCCCGAATCCCCTGCTGGCACCGGTGATGAGAGCCGTTCTGCGCACCGTGCGCTCCCTTCGTCTGCTCTGCTCGCAACGTAGGGAGCGGCGTCGCCGGCGCCATCGGCCGGGGGAACGGTTCTGTCTCGGTCGGAAGTCCTAGGCCCGATCTCGGCGCCCGGCGGCGCCAGCCAGGCGAGCAGCCAGAAGGCCAGCGCCGTCGCGGCCACGGTGCCGGTGATCCCGGCAAGGCCGGCCCGGGCGAACTGCGGCGGGAACAGCACCCGGTCGGCGTCCGCAGACCGGACCAGGCCGGGTAGCACGACGGCGACGACGGCGGCGTTGGCCGCCGCGACCGCGGCGAACACCCAGCCCAGGGGGCCGATGGGCCCGGGCCGGCCCGGGGGCTCCCGCCGGGCCGCGGCCACGACGAGCCCGGCGGCGACGGCCAGCGCCGGGGCCGCCATGAGGTCGCTGGGTCGGTGCAGCTCGGCGACCAGCATCGCCACGCCGACCGCGCCGGTGAGCACCGCGCCGGCGGCGACGACGGCCAGCCGGCGGGCGGGCGGCGCCACCAGGACCGCCGCCACGGCGACCGCGCCGGCGACCGCGGTGTGCCCGCTCGGGAACGTGTTGGGCCCCATGTAGAGCCGGTCACCGAGCGGGATCAGCGGGGTGCGGTCGAGCACCCGGTGCTTGAGCAGCTCGACGAGCCCCAGCGTGCCGAGCAGGACGACGGCGACGGTGAGAAGGCCCGCCCGTCCCCGCCGGCGGACCGTCCACACGACCAGCGCCACGACACTGGCGGCGTCGAGGGTCGTGACGACGTGGCTCAGCACGTCGGCCCGCGGGTCGCGTACCCACCACCGGCGTATCGGCCGGCCGTCCATCGCCGCGTTCTCGATCACCTGGCCGGCGGCGGTCCGCACGGCGAGCGCCCACACGGCCGCGGCCGCCACCAGGCAGACCACGGCCCCCACCGCGAGCCGGGCGCGATTGGTCATCGGCGCACCCTCCGGGCTGCGCGCAATGACCAATCGGCCCTACGGGCCGAGTAACGCACTGTGCCCATGATTCGCTCGCTTCGCTCGCTCATCGCCTCGGGTCGGCGAGGCCGACCCGCACCGCGAACAGCGCCGCCTGGGTCCGGTCGGCCAGCCGCAGCTTGGCGAGCAGGCTCGACACGTGCGTCTTGACCGTCTTCTCCGACACGTAGAGCTCGCCCGCCAGGGCCCGGTTGGACAGGCCCCGGCCCAGCCCGGCCAGCACCTCCCGCTCGCGGGCCGTGAGCCGGTCGAGGTCGGGGTGTGACGGGACCGGTCCGGCGGGGCCGTCCCCGGCGGGCTCGCCCGCCACCCGGGCCATGACGACCGCGGCGGCCTCGGGCGACAGCATCGGCTCGCCCCGGTGGACCGCCCGGATCGCCTCGGTGAGGACCCCGGGGCCGGCGTCCTTGAGCAGGTAGCCGTCGGCACCGGCCTGGATGGCGGGGATCACCTGCTCGGCACCGCTGAAGCTGGTCAGCACGAGGATCCCGACCGGGGGCCCGTTCGCCCGCAGCCGGCGGATGGCCTCGATGCCGTCGACACCGGGCATCACCAGGTCGGTCAGCAGCACGTCGGGCCGGGTCTCGGTCACCAGCCGGACCGCCTCGGCACCGTCGCCGGCCTCGCCCACGACCGCGAACCCCTGGGCCTCCAGGAACGAGCGCAGGCCCTGGCGCACGACCGGGTGGTCGTCGCTGACCACCACGCGGATGGGGGCCGCCACGGCCTCGGCCGTGCGCTCATCGACCTCGCTTCGCTCGGTCACGCCGGCAGCCCGAGCTCGACGGTCGTGCCCCGGCCGGGCGCCGACCGCACCGCCAGCGACCCGCCCAGCGAGGCGGCCCGCTCGTGCATCGACGTCAGCCCCAGCCGCCGGGCGCGGAGCGCGCGGGCATCGGGGTCGAACCCGCGGCCGTCGTCGGCCACGGCGAGCCGCAGGCCGCCGCCCGGCCCGGTGCCGGCCGCCACCGTGACCCGGCTGGCCCCGGCGTGGCGCAGGGCGTTGCTGACGGCCTCCTGGGCGATGCGCAGCACCTGGTGCTCGACGTCGGGGTCGAGCTCGGGCAGGTCGGCGACGTCGACCTCGATCGGGATGTCGTGGGCCCGGCCGGCGAGCCCCAGCTGGTTGCGCAGCGTGGCCGCGAGCCCGTCGCGGGCCAGGTCGGCGGGCCGCAGGCCGTCCACGGCCGAGCGCAGCTCGCCGGACAGCCGGGCCGCGAGGTCCCGCACGGTGGCCAGCGGAAGAGCTGCCCCCGCGGGGTCGTCGTCGAGCAGCCGCAGTGCGGTGTCCGCCGCCAGCTGGAGGCTGAACAGCGACTGGCTCATGGCGTCGTGCAGCTCGCGGGCGAGTCGCCCCCGCTCCTCGACCAGGGCCAGCTCGCGGCTGTCCTCGAACAGGCGGGCCTGGTCGATGGCGATGGCGGCGTGGGAGGCCAGGAGCACGACCGCGGCCTCGTCCCCGGCCGTGAAGGCGGGCCCGTCCCGCTTGTCGGTCAGGTAGATGGCGCCGATGATGTCGCCGGCCGACACGATCGGCACGCCCAGGAACGACCGCATCTGGGGGTGGGCGGCCGGCCACCAACCCCGGAACCGCCGGTCCTGGGTGACGTCCTCGGTGCGGTAGGGGGAGGGGTCCCGCAGCATGGCGTCGAGCATGCCGTGGGTGCGGGGCAGCGGCCCGAGCAGGGCCACCAGCTCGTCGCTCATGCCGACGGTCACGAACCGGGCGAACTCGTCGCCCTCGGGTTCGGGCACGCCGATCGCCGCGTAGCTCGCCCCGACCAGCTCGCGGGCGCTGGCGGCGAGCTGGTGCAGTACCCGGTCGAGCGACGAGCCCAGCGTGACCGCCCGCATGGCGGCCGACAGGGCGGCCAGCACCGCGCCGGTGGTCTCCGGCTCGCAGGCCTCGATGTCGGTCCCGTGCTCACCCACCGTGCTCACGGGGACAACGCTAGGGGTCCGGCGTCTCCGCCATGTAACGAGCCGACGCGGTGGCCTTGGCCGGGGCGTCGTCGAGCCGGTCCGGCCAGTACGGCGGCGGGTAGACGAGGCGCTCGTCGCCCACCGGCTCGGCGTAGAAGGCCGAGAACCAGCGCCGGAACTTCATGAACGGCCCGTCGTTGTCGGCCAGGGCCGGCCGCACGAGGTGGGCCTTGTGCTCCCAGATCGGCTTGTCCTCCAGCACCTGCTTGTCGACCTCGGCGACGAACGCCCGCCCCACGTTGCGGGTGGTCTTCTCGTCGCCCAGCGTGCGGAACCGGAAGTTGAAGCGCACGATGCACCGGTCGAGGGCGATCGGCGTCGTGAGCGCGAGGTTGAGCGTGTCCACGATCCCGCCGAAGCGGACCAGCGACATCCCCGGACCGTAGGCGTGGGTGTCGATCTTGCCCTCCATCACGCCCCGGGGGGTCGGGAACTTCTGGGTCGAGCGCATGACCGCCTCGGGGAACCCCGTCGTGTACTCCTCCAGCGTGGGCACGGTGGCGGTGTTGTGGACGTAGCGGAAGTGGGCCGAGTCGACCGCGTTCTCGGCCATCTCCTGGACAGCAGCGTCGATCTCGTGGGACGTGCGGATCACCGTCGACCAGTCGGCGTCGCCGTTCAGCTCGGGGATCTCCGGGATCTCCCACTGCGGCGGCTCGTCGTGGGGGTGGAACCACGCCATGACGACGCCGTTGCGCTCGATCGTGGAGTAAGTTGCCAGCCGGGCCTTGCGGTTCAGCCGCTCGCTGTAGGGGATGGCGGTGTTGGCGCCCTCGGCGTCGAACTGCCAGCCATGGAAGGGGCACACGAGCTCGCAGCCCTCCACCCGGCCACCGTGGCCAAGGTGGGCCCCCAGATGGGGGCAGAAAGCGTCCTGGACGTGCACAACGCCGTCCTCGTCCCGCCAGCCCACGAGATGCCGCCCCCAGTAATAGAGCGGCCGGGCCTCGCCGACCGGGAAGTCCTCGGGATAGCCCAGGCAGAACCACCCGAAGGGGAGGGGGAACGGATAGCGATCTGTCACTCGCCCAGACTAGAACACGTTTCAGTTTGTGGTCGAGTGACCCACCTCAGCGTCTGACATAGTGGGGACCCATGGGTACAACCTCTTCGCCGTCACCCGCCAGCGGCGGAACTCCTGATTTCACCATCGTTCTCAGGGGCTACGAGCGCACACAGGTCGACATGTTCATCGAGCGCCTCTACTCCCGCATCGAGGAGTTGACGGAGGCGACGTCCAAGGCCAAGACGGGCACGACTGACGCCCGCGACCGCATCTCCGAGCTGGAGCGGAAGGTCACCGAGCAGTCCAAAGCCCTCGAGGAGCGGGCCCAGCCGACGCTGTCGGGCCTGGGCACCCGCGTGGAGCAGCTGTTCCGCCTCGCGGAGGAGCAGGCCAACGAGCACCGGGGCGAGTCCAAGCGCGAGGCCGAGAAGCTGATCGCCGCGGCCCACCTCGAGTCCAAGGAGGTGGTGGAGAAGGCCCGCGCCGTCGCCACCGCGGTCAAGACGGCGGCCGAGCGCGAGGCCAAGGCCACCCGCGACTCCGCCGAGCGCGAGGTGACCGAGCTGCGCGCCAACGTCCGGCGCGAGGTCGAGACGCAGCGGTCCGAGGCCGAGCGCGAGACCACCCAGCTGCGCACGACGACCGACCACGAGGTCGCCGAGCAGCGGGCCACGTCCGAGCGCGAGATCGCCACCCTGCGGGCCACCGCCGAGCGCGAGATCATCGAGCTGCGCAACGTCGCTTCCCGCGAGGCCGAGGAGAAGCGCGTGGCCGCGTCCAAGCTGTTGACCAAGGCCAAGGAGAAGCGCGAGGCAGAGCTCCAGGCCCTGGAGCTCGAGCTGGCCGAGCGGCGCGAGCAGGCCGAGCGCGAGGAGGGTCAGCGCCACGACGCCGCCATGTCCGCCACGCAGAAGCTGGTGACCGAGGCCGAGCAGCGGGCGCGCGCCGCCGACGCCCGCGCCAAGGAGATCGACCAGGCGGCCGAGGCACGCCGTCGCGACGCCGAGGCCGAGTCGTTCGAGCTGATGGAGAAGGCCAAGTCGTTCGCCGAGCGCACGATGTCCGACAGCCGGTCCGAGGCCGACCAGCTCATCTTCGAGGCCAAGACCCACGCCGAGGTCACCAAGCAGACCGCCGAGCGCGAGGTCAACGAGCTGACCCGCCAGCGCGACGCCGTCACCGGCCAGCTCAACCAGCTGCGCGAGATGCTGTCCGGCCTGGCCGGGCTCGGCACCCTGCCGGGCGAGGAGCAGAAGACCGTCGAGCAGGCCGCAGACAAGGCCGAGGAGGTGGCCGAGGCGGTCGAGGAGGTCGTCGACGCCGCCGTCGAGGCCGCGGAGAAGGCCGAGAACGACGAGCCGCCCGCGACCCCGGCCGGCGGCGGCGGGCCCACCCCGGCGACCCGGTCCGTCCGGGTGAACGGATGAAGCTCGGGCTGGTCCTCGGCTACTGGCCCTCCAGCGGCCCGCCCGTCGACGCCCTCGACCAGATCGCCGCGGCCGAGGACCTGGGCTTCGACGCGATCTGGTCGGCCGAGGCGTACGGGTCGGACTGCTTCACCCCGCTCGCCTGGTGGGGGTCGCGCACCAAGCGGATCAAGCTGGGCACCGCCATCACGCAGATCTCGGCCCGCACCCCGGCGTCGACGGCGATGACGGCGATCACGCTCGACCACCTGTCGGGCGGCCGGCTGATCCTCGGCCTCGGCGTGTCCGGCCCCCAGGTGGTCGAGGGCTGGTACGGCCAGCCCTACGCCAAGCCGCTCGCCCGCACCCGGGAGTACGTCGAGATCATCCGCCGCATCATCGCCCGCGAGGAGCCCGTCTCCTACACGGGCGAGCACTACTCGATGCCGCTGCCGGGCGGCACCGGGCTGGGCAAGCCGCTCAAGTCGATCGTGCGGCCGCTGCGCGCCGACATCCCGATCTACCTGGGGGCGGAGGGGCCGAAGAACGTGGCGCTCGCGGCCGAGATCGCGGACGGCTGGCTGCCGATGTTCTTCTCGCCCAAGGCGGACGGGTTCTACCGGAAGGCCCTGGCCGAGGGCTTCGCCCGCGAGGGTGCCCGCCGAACGACCGACGACTTCGAGGTCGCCTGCGTGATCCCGGTGATCCCGGGCGACGACGTCGAGGCCTGCGCCGACCTGCTGCGGCCCAACCTGGCCCTCTACATCGGCGGCATGGGCGCCCGCGACCGGAACTTCCACAAGGACGTGTTCGAGCGCCTGGGCTACGGCGCGGAGTGCGAGAAGATCCAGGAGGCATACCTCGACGGCCGCAAGGCCGACGCCGCGGCCGCGGTGCCCACCCAGATGGTCGAGGACGTCTACCTCATCGGGCCGCCGGACAAGATCCGCGACGACATGCGGGCGTGGCGGGAGACGTGCGTGACCACGATGCTGGTGGCGGGCCCGGGCCCGCTGCTGCACCAGGTGGCCGACCTGGTCAACGGCTGAGCGCCGGCCCCCGCGCGTGGACATTGCTCCGCGCCCGCTGCGAGGCTGACCCCGCGGGCACTGAGCTGGGGAGTGCCGTGGTGGCGAGTGACGTATTGCAGCGCCGGACGAGGGCGTGACCGGGGAGGCCTGACGTGCCGCGCGCCCTGGCGTTCCGGGTCGGCAGCCCACCGCCATGACTGCGCAGGCCGTCGAACCGGCGCCGGCGGAGCCGGAGGTCGCGTCGCGCCACCGGCAGCGGCGCTGGCCGGACGTGGCCGGCCTGACCCTCGTCGTCGCCGTGATCCCGCTGGCCACGGCACTGGCCGCGGTCCGCAAGCCCCACTGGTACCCCGAGATGGACCTCGCACTGACGGAGATGCTGGTGCGCGACACCGGCACGGCGCATCCGCCGCTGGTCGGGCTGATCGGGCGCGTCTACGGCCTCGGTGTTCGTGGTCACCACCCGGGCCCCCTGAGCTTTTTCCTGCTGGCGCCCGTGTACCGCCTGTTCGGCGGCACCGCCTGGGCGTTGCAGGTCGCCACCGCGACCCTGAACGCGGCGGCCATGGCAACGGCGATCTGGATCGGCCACCGCCGGGGCGGCAGGCTGGCGGCGACCGGTGTCGCGGCCGTCGTCGGGATCGTGGCGCTCGAGTACGGCACCAGCACCCTCACCCAGGCGTGGAACCCCGACATCCCGCTGTTGTGGTGGTTCGTCCTCCTGCTGGCCGTGTGGTCGGTGCTGTGCGACGACCTCGCCCTGCTGCCCGTGGCCGTGTTCGCCGGCTCCCTGTGCCTCCAGACCCATGTCTCCTATTTGGGCCTGGTCGCTGGCATGGCCGGCGCCCTGGCGGTGGCGCTGGCGGTCGAGGCGTGGCGCCGTCGCGACGACCGCACATACCTGCGGCGGATCACCCGCTGGGCCGGGACGTCGCTCGGCCTGCTGGCGGCACTGTGGCTGCCGCCGCTGTTGCAGCAGTTCAGGAGATCCCCAGGGAACCTGGCGGTCATCGCCGACTCGTTCGTCCATCCCGAGTCGCCACCGCTCGGCATTGGTCGCTCGACCGTCCAGATCTGGCTCTCCTACCTCGACGTCTCCGGGCTGCTCGGCTACGGAGGCACCGATCCCATCTTCGCCCGCCAGGGCGCCATCGCGCCCGGCCTCGTGCTCCTCGCCACCTGGGCGACCGCAGCCGCGTGGACGTGGCGGCAGCGCCTGGGTCGGGACCTCGTCGCCCTTCACCTGACCGTGGGCGTGGCGCTCGCTGTCGGCCTCGTCTCCATGACCCGGATCCAGGGCGGGGCGGTGTTCTGGGTCGTCCTCTGGGCATGGGGGACGACCGCGTGGGTCCTCGTAGCGATCGGGTGGACCGCGGCCGTGACGGTGCGGCGCCACGTGCCGCCCGAGCGCCGTCGGCTCGCCGGACGCGCGAGCAGCATCCTGGTCGCCGGGACACTCGCGGTCGTCGTCGTGGCCTTCACCTATCAGGGTGCCCACACCGTTGTCTTCCGGCCTGATGTCTCCCGCGCCATCGGTCACCTGGCGCCACCGGCGGCAGCCAGCCTGGACGAGGACGGCCGCTACGTCCTGCGCTGGAGCTCGAATATCCCGACCGCCGGCCTGCCGTACGGAGCCCTGCTCGAGCTGGAGCGCCGCGGCATCGACATCGGTGCGGTCCGGGTCGCCGACATCCCGTACCGCGTCCGGCAGCCCGACGCCGGCACCCGGTATGTCGACTACGTGTCAGGGCAGGAGACGATCGATCGCTTTCGGGCGGCACCCGATGCCACGGAGCTCGCCTACTACGACGACCCCGGGCTCGGCCCGCTAGCCCTGTTCCTCAGAGAGTGACGGGGCCTCAAAGGCCTCCGGCGGCGGGCATGCGCACATCAGGTTGCGGTCGCCGTACCCGCCGTCGATGCGGCTGACGGGCGGCCAGTACTTCGCCCGCCGCAGCGCGGCGACCGGGTAGGCCGCCTCCTCCCGGGTGTACGGCCGGTCCCACTCGGCCCCGAGCAGGTCCTCCGCCGGGTGGGGCGCGTGGTGCAGCGGGCTCTGCTCGTGCGGCCACTCGCCCGACGCCACGCGGTCGATCTCGCCGCGGATGGCGATCATGGCCTCGCAGAACCGGTCGAGTTCGGCCTTGGACTCGGACTCGGTCGGCTCGATCATCAGCGTTCCCGCCACCGGGAAGCTGAGCGTCGGGGCGTGGAAGCCGTAGTCGATCAGCCGCTTGGCCACGTCGTCGGCGGTCACGCCGGTGGCCTTGGTCAGCGGGCGCAGGTCGATGATGCACTCGTGCGCCACCCGGCCGTGCTCGCCCGCGTAGAGCACCGGGTAGTGCCCGGCCAACCTCGTCGCCAGGTAGTTGGCGCTGAGGATGGCGACGGCCGTCGCCCGGCGCAGGCCGTCGGGGCCCATGAGCTTGGTGTACGTGTAGCTGATCGGCAGGATGCCGGCCGATCCCCACGGGGCCGCCGACACGGGCCCTGGCCCGCTCGCCGGGCCCGCCTCGGGCGTGACCGGGTGGTTGGGCAGGAACGGGGCCAGGTGCGCCCGGGCGGCGACGGGGCCTACGCCCGGGCCGCCGCCGCCGTGGGGGATGCAGAACGTCTTGTGCAGGTTCAGGTGGCTCACGTCGCCGCCGAACCAGCCCGGCCGGGCCACGCCGACCAGGGCGTTGAGGTTGGCGCCGTCGACGTAGACCTGGCCGCCGTGGGCGTGGACCGCGTCGCAGATCTCGACGATCCCGGCCTCGAACACCCCGTGCGTCGACGGGTACGTCACCATCAGCGCCGCCAGGCGGTCGCCGTGCTCGTCGGCCTTGGCCCGGAAGTCCGCAAGGTCGACGTTGCCGCCGTCGTCGCAGGCCACGACCACCACCCGCATGCCCGCCATCACCGCGGAGGCGGCGTTGGTGCCGTGGGCGGACGCCGGGATCAGGCAGACGTCCCGGGCGTCGTCGCCCCGGCTGCGGTGGTAGGCCTGGATCGCCAGCAGGCCGGCCAGCTCACCCTGCGAGCCGGCGTTGGGCTGGAGCGACACCGCGTCGTACCCGGTGAGCTGCGCGAGCGTCGCCTCCAGGTCGGCGATCAGCGCCCGGTAGCCGTCGGCCTGGTCGAGCGGGGCGAAGGGGTGGATGTCGGCGAACTCGGGCCACGTCACCGGCTCCATCTCGGTGGTGGCGTTGAGCTTCATCGTGCACGAGCCGAGCGGGATCATCGCCCGGTCGAGCGCCACGTCCTTGTCGGCCAGCCGCCGCAGGTAGCGCAGCATCTCGGTCTCGGACCGGTGCTCGTGGAACACGGGGTGGGTCAGGAAGTCGCTGGTCCGCCGCTCGGTCTCCGGGATGCCCGCCGGCGCGGCCGGGGCGCGGGGGTCGAGCGGGTCCAGGCCGAACGCCTCGGCCAGCCGGTCGAGGACGCGGGCGTCGCTGGTCTCGTCGAAGCTGAGGCCGACCGTGTCGCCGTCGACCGCCCGCAGGTTGAGCCCGGCGGCGAGCGCCCGCTCGACCAGCGCGGCGCCCCGGCCCGGCGCCCGGACGGTCAGCGTGTCGAACCAGGTGTCGTGCGCCAGGTCGTAGCCCGCGGCTCGCAGCCCGGCGGCGACCGAGGCCGTCACGCCCGCCACCCGGCCGGCGATCGCCCGGAGGCCCTCGGGACCGTGGTACACGGCGTACATCGAGGCCATGACCGCCAGCAGCACCTGGGCGGTGCAGATGTTCGACGTCGCCTTCTCGCGCCGGATGTGCTGCTCGCGGGTCTGGAGGGCGAGCCGATGGGCGGGGCGCCCGGCAGCGTCGACCGACACGCCGACCAGGCGGCCGGGCAGCGAGCGCCGGAGCGCGTCGCGGGTGGCGATGAACGCCGCGTGGGGCCCGCCGAAGCCGAGCGGCACCCCGAACCGCTGCGACGACCCGACCGCCACGTCGGCGCCCAGCTCGCCCGGGGGCACCAGCAGCGTGCAGGCGAGCAGGTCGGTGGCGACGACGGCGAGGCCGCCGGTCGCGTGGACCGCGTCGATCACGCCCCGCAGCTCGCGCACGACGCCGGACGTCCCCGGGTGCTGGAGCAGCACGCCGAAGGCGTCCGCGGGGTCGAGGTCGGCGAGCGGGTCGCCCACCCGCACCTCGAGGCCCAGCGGCTCGGCCCGCGTGGCGACGACCGCGATCGTCTGAGGATGGCACTCGCGGTCCACGAAGAACACGCCGCCGTCGTGCCGGCACGACCGGCGGGCCAGCGTCATCGCCTCGGCTGCCGCGGTGGACTCGTCGAGCAGCGACGCGTTGGCGATCTCCAGGCCGGTGAGGTCGCACACCATCGTCTGGAAGTTGAGCAGGGCCTCGAGCCGGCCCTGGCTGATCTCCGGTTGGTAGGGCGTGTACGCCGTGTACCAGGCCGGGTTCTCGAGCACGTTGCGCAGGATCACGCCCGGCGTGTGGGTGCCGTAGTAACCGGTGCCGATGAGGGACGTCACGACCCGATTCCGGGCGGCCAGCGCTCGCAACCGGGCGAGCGCCTCGGGCTCGCCGATGGCGTCCTCCAACTCCAGCGGCTTGTCGTCGCGGATGGCGGCCGGCACGGCCTGGTCGAGCAGCTCGTCGAGCGAGCCGAGCCCGAGTGCCGCCACCATGGCGGCGACGTCGTCGTCCCGGGGGCCGATGTGGCGGTCGGCGAACTGGTCGGCGCTGGTGCTCACGTGCTGCTCCGGTGGTCGAGGTGGTCGATCGCCCGGCGATGCCGGCGTGCCCCCTCTGTCGCCGCGTAGGGGCTCCAGAGCTGCCTCGCCCCTGTGGTCCCTGGTGCCTGAGAGGTTGCGGGGTGCTTGCCCCTTCGGCGCCCGAGCCGCGGCCGCAGCGCACGGACATCGGATCTCTCCCACGGAGGTCGTCAGCGCCTCCAGGCTAGTGCCGCCGCCGGCGGACCCCGAACATGGCGAAACCGCGCCCCGCACCGGCCGTCCGCGTGCTACTGAGAGGACGATGCGTGCGAGATCGCGCGTTCGCTGGGGAGCCGCGCCGTTGTGCGCGCTGCTTGCCGCGGGCACCGACGGATGCGGCGGCGGTGGTGGGGGAGGGGAGGCCCGGGCCGCCACGACCACCGCGCCCGCGACCACCACCACGACCGACCCGCCGGCCTCGGACGACGCATCCCGCGCCGAGATCGAGGAGGTCGTCGCCGACGCCACGGGCCTGGCCGACGACCTGGAGCAGGACCCCGACCGCGTCGATCTCCGGGCGACGACAGCCTCGACCGCCTACGGGCGCTGTACAGCCCCGACTCGCCCGCACCCGCCGCACCGGCGTGGCCGGCCGCCCCGAGGCCTGGCCGGGCACGGTCACCGTGACGTGGGACCTGACCTGGGCGGGCGGCGGGCGCACCGGGACGCTCCCGTCGGTCACCAAGTCTGCCCCGGCCCCGCGGTCGGTGGCCGAGGTCCAGGCGGTGGTGGTCGGCAGCGGCTGACCCGGCGGTCGGCGAGACTGGCGCCCGTGGACGCAGGGCGCCTCCTGGACGTGGCCGCCCGGCTGGCGGAGCGGACCGAGGGGATGGTCCTGTCGGTGGCCGCGGTCGACGGCCAGGGGGACGAGCGCGCCGCCACCTTCGGCGGCCCCGACGGCGCGCTGCTGCCGTCGTGCTCGGCGTTCAAGCCGATCGTGGCCGCCGCGATCCGGTCGGCCGCCCGGGACGGGGCGCTGTCGCTGACCGAGCCGGTGCCCGATCCGCCCGGCGGGTGGTCGGCGTCGCCGGCGGCGTTGCTCGGCCACGTGTCCGGCCTGGCCGGCGACCTGTACGAGGTGCCGATCGTCGCCGGCACCGACGAGGACGCCGCCGCCGAGCTGCTCGACCGGTTCGTCCCCGTCGTGCCCCGGGTGGCGCCGGGCAGGTTCTGGTACAGCAACCTGGGCTACGCGCTGGCCGGGCTGGCCCTCGCCCGGGCCGAGGGCAACGGGCTGCTCGACGTCGTGCGCCGGCGCGTGCTCGGGCCCGCGGGCGCGGCGGTCACGACCGAGCGGTCGGGCGTCGCCGGCCCGGCCTTCGGGGTGCCGGGCCCGCCCAACGCCTCGCTCCGGGCCACCGGGGCGGGGACGTACCTGCGGGCGCTCGACCTCGCCCGGGTCGGCGCTGCCCTCGCCGCCGGCCCACTGGCCGGCCTGGGCCTCGCGCCCGATGCGCCGGTGGCCGTGCTGCCCGCGTCCGACCAGCACCCGGCGGGCGGGTTCTTCCTCGACGACCGCTACGGCCGGCGGCTGCTGGCCCACGGCGGGGGCAGCGGCGCCTACGGGTCGGCCTGGGTCGTCGACCCCGAGGGCGGGTGGTCGGCGGCCGCCCTGTTCAACCACCCCGCCGGCTACGGCCTCGACGTCCCTCGGGCCGTCACCGGACAGCCGCGGGGCGACGACCCGCGTGCCCGCCCCGGCCGCCCGCCGGCCGCGGGCTGGTACCTGAACCCGTATGGCGGGCTCGTCGAGGTCCGGGGCGGCGCGGTGGTCGCGGTCAACGGCCGCGCCGTCGCCGCCCGCTGCGGGACCGACGCCGGGGGGCTGGTCGTCAACCGGACGCAGATCGTGATCGGTGCGCTCCCGTACGAACGCGTCCCGCCGCCGGCAGGCGGTCCCGACCCCGGCCTCGCCGGCACCTGGGCGAGCGAGCTGGACGAGCTGACGGTCCAGCTGGCACCGGCACCGACCGTCAGCTCGGCCCGGCGCGGCGAGTCGCCCGCGGTGGCGCTCGACGCCGGCACGCTGGCCTGCGACCACGGCGTCCTACGGTTGCGGGGCGACGAGCTGGTCGCCGGGGCCGCCTACCGGTTCGCCCGGGCCTGAGAGCCGGCCAGCAGCCGGCCGAGCGCCTCGTCGACGGTCGGGACCGCGGCCATCTCGGCGGCGATGCGGCCGGCCGCGTCGCGGTACGACCCGTCGGCGAGCACCGTGCGGACCCCGTCCGGGACGGCCCGGGCCTCGACCGTGACGCCCGCCCCGGCGGCGGTGATCCGCCGGGAGTTCTCGAACTGGTCGGCGAAGTACGGCGTCAGCACGAGCGGCACGCCGGCCGCGAGCGCCCCGTACGCCGTGCCGGAGCCCCCGTGGCACACCACCAGCGCGGCAGAGCCCAGCACGTCGGCCTGGTCGACCCAGGCCTCCAGGTGCGCGTTGGCGGGGACCGGCCCGACCGAGGCGGGATCGAGGTGGGGCCCGATCGTCATCAGCACCCGCACGTCCTCGCCGGCGAGCGCGTCCAGCGCCCCGCGAAAGACGTCGGCCGCGAACGACATGTGGCCGAGCACCGTCCCGAACGTCACGTACACGAGCGGGCCGGCCGCGCCGGCCCACCAGTCGGGCAGCGCCGCCGCCGGGCCCGGCGGGTCGCGGTAGCGAGCGGTCGCGGGGAACGGCGAGGGGTCGAGCGACGCCGGGAACCGGGTCAGGTACGGCGTGGCCCGCAGCTCGGCGGTGAGCCGGGCACGGTGCTCCTCGAGCGCCGGGGCGGCGGCCGTGATCGAGCCGTCCTCGGCCTCGGCCAGCGACAGGGCGACCTGCGCGGTGGGGATGCCGCGGTCATGGGCGACGACTGCCGACGCGTACTCGGTCGGGTCGCGCAGGATCAGATCGGGCCGCCACTCGTCGCACACCCGTGCGACCTCCGGCAGCAGGGCCGTGGCCGCCAGCCGGGCGAACAGCTCGCGGTTGCCGAGCACGACCGCCTCCTCGCGGGGGACGACCGGCAGGCGCTCGCGGATCGGCGCGATCTCCGCCTCGCTGGGCTCGCCGCCCGGACGGAACGGCACCCCGGCGTCGGCGACCATCCGGGCGAGCGCCGCGGGCCCGACGACCAGCGCCTCGTCGCCGCGCCGCCGCACGGCGGCCAGGAACGGCACCAGCGGGTTCAGGTGGCCGGACCCGCCGAGCGACACGCTTGCCAGCACCCGCATCCCACGATGTCTAGGCGCGCCGGGGTCGCCCGGGCGACCGAGTTGCCCTCGCGCCGAGGCCCGGATGGTCGCGAGATGCTTTCCCGGCGGATCGGCGCGGCACCGACCAAGGGATTGGTGGGCGCCGAGACTTGGGAGCGCGATGGGGAACGACGTTCGGGACTTCGCCAGCTTCTACGAGGCCGAGCGGGAGCCGATGGCGCGCACGCTCCTGGTCATCGGCGGCGATGCGGAGGCGGCGCGCGATGCGGTGGCCGAGGCGTTCAGCCGTGCCTACGAGCGCTGGCCCCGGGTGGCAGCCATGGGGTCGCCCATGGGGTGGGTGTACCAGGTGGCCCTCAACGAGCTGCGCCGCCGCATGCGCCGCCGGGCCCACGAGGGGCGGCTGCTGCGCCGCACGCGCGTCGATCCCGTCCAGCCGGCCGAGGTCGCTCCGGAGCTGTGGGCCGCGGTGGCGGCACTCCCGCGGCGCCAGCGCGAGGCGATCGTGCTGCGCTACGTCGGCGACCTGACCGAGCGAGAGGTGGCGAGCGTCCTCGGCATCAGCGAGGGCGCGGCGTCCAATGCCCTGACCGCGGCTCGGCGGCGTCTGGCCGACGAGCTCACCGACCGCGAGGAGGCCCCGTCGCCATGACCGCCATCGAGGAGCGGCTCCACGAGCTGCGGTACACGGTCGGCGTGCCGAGCCTGCCGGACGTCGACGAGCTCGCGGGACGGGCGACCCGCCGGCGTCGCCGGCATCGCCGCAGGGCCCTGGTCGCAGCCGGCGCGGCGGTGGCCCTGCTGGTGCCGGCCGTCGTCATCGCCCGGCACGGGGACGATCCCGACATCCGGCTTCGCACGGGGTCGCCCGGCCAGCCCGCTCCGCCGGACACCACACCCCTGCCCGTCACTGGCATACCCATCGTGCTGCTCGGGACCAATGTGTCGGACGGCTCGATCGTCCTCAGCGATCTCGATGCCGGGGTGCGGACCACCTATGCCGACGGGGAGCATGCGGTTGACTTCAAGACCCCGGCGGACTTCGCGGCCGATGCAACGGCCGGGGACGGGTCGGCGACCTACGAGAATGTCTCCGCCGCGCTGACTGTGGACGGCGAGCTGATCGCGGGGGTGATGCCTGCGCCCCTCGTCGTCTTCGCTCCGGGCCAATCCCTGAGCGAGCCCGGACGGCAGCTCCCCGGCACCGCCGACTGGCGGGCGTTCCGGCCGACCGCGAGCGGCGACGGCCTGTGGATCACCACCGGCGCCGGCGACCTCGTGCTGGTCGACCTGGCGACGGGTGAGGTCCGGCAATCGCTGGCCGGCGTCGGCGGCACCACCCTGGTCGGCGTGACCGGCGACAACGCCCTCCTCCACGACGGCTACAACAATTACGGCCGCGTGCGGATGGTCTCGCCGTCCGGCCAGATCACCCTGCTGGAGCCGCCCCCCGGCGCGCTCGACCCTGCGAGCAAGGCCTCGTTCGTCGGCGCCGACGCGACCCGGTCCGCGTGGCTCGTCGACAACCGGGGCGTGTCGAGCAAGGGCGTGGGCCAGACCGTGCTGATCGTGGGCCCGGGCGGCGACACGACCGAGATCCCGGTCCCCGCCGAGGACGGATCGATCTGGACCTCGGAGGGCAGCCAGATCGGGCTCGGCGCTATGCGCACCCTCTCCACCGACGGCACCCGGCTGCTGCTCAACATCGCCGATCCCGGAACGACGATCCCTACCCGACTGGTGGTCGTCGACCTCGTAGCGGGCACGGCCCGCGTCGTGTTCGAGGGTCGCGTCGCCGTCGACGCGTTCTGGGCCGCCGACGACCGCACCGCCATCGTGCTCGACCCGGGCGACCCGGATACGACGATCACCGCCGTCGACACCAAGACCGGTACGGCCACCACGATCGACCACCTGCCCAGGGAGGTCCAGCTGATCGCGGCGGCCTGACCGCGCGCCCTACTCGTCGCCGCCGGTCGGGCGCAGGTTGGCGAGCCGCCATGTCGCCACGGCCAGGGTCACGACCAGCACCGCCACCAGGCGGATCACGGCGCCCCACCCGTTGGGCGTGCCGTCCCGCAGCAGGCGGATCGACCCAGGCACGAACGACCCGCGCCCGTCGGACAGCCCGGCGTAGACCTGCTGGGACTCCCACATGGGCGAGATCTGGGCGATCCCGGACAGCACGCCGCCGATCAGCCGCTCGCCCAGGAACACGATCGCCAGCGCCCACACGGCCGACCGCCGGGCCACGACGCCGAGCATCACGAACAAGCCGATGTAGGCCGCAGACCCGGCGGCGGCCGCGACGGCCATGGCCCCGGCGCCCTCGGGCACGCCGGCGACCACGGTCGCCAGCACCAGCGCCGGCACCAGGGTGACCAGGGCGACGAGGAATCCGCCGAGCCAGCGCCCGACGGCGATGGAGGCGAAGCTGACCGGCGACAGCCACGTGAAGCCGAACGTCCCGGCCCGCAGGTCGGCCCCGAGCACGGCGTCGCCGATGACGAGGCAGGTCAGCGGCAGCACCAACCCGAACAGCCCGTGCTCCGCCACGGCGGCCCAGGCCTGCCCGATCGGCGCATCGACGATCGTGGCCAGCCAGGCGAACCCGAGCGCCCCGAGGCAGGGCAGCACCACCCCGAACCACCGCTTGGCGGGCAGGCAGGCCCGCAGCGTGTACCCGACGATCGCCACGAACGGCGACGGGAGCCTCTTGCCGCTGGCCACGGGGGACCCGACCTCAGCCGGTGCCTGGACCGGTGCGACGGCCGGCGGGGGAGTGGCCGGTGCCGGCGGCTCGGCCGGGGCGGGTTGCCCGTGCGGCTGCGGCGGAGGAGGAGGCGGCGGCGGGGCGTGCCCGGCGGCGCGGTCATCGCAGCAGCTCCCGGAACACGCTCTCCAGCGAGTCGTCGAGCGGGCGGACCTCGAGCAGCCGGGCGCCCACGTCCCGGGCGACCCCCGGCAGCACCGCGGCCAGCTCGCCGGCCCGCTCGGACGAGATCGTGACCTGAGGGCCCTCCACGGTGACGCCGCGCACCACGTCGAGGCCGACCAGCCGGGCGGCCAGGGCCCGGGCGGCCGGCGTGCGGACGAGGACCGAGCGGGGCCGGTCGGCCAGCGCGTCGCGGATCGCCCGGTGGTCGCCCGCCGCGGCCAGGCGGCCCCGGACCACGACGATCTGGCGGCCCGCCAGGCGTTCGACCTCGTGGAGCACGTGCGAGCTGACGATGACCGTGCGCCCCTGGGCGCCGAGCGCCTGGAACAGGCCGATGAGCGCCACCCGCTGCACCGGGTCGGCCCCGTTGAGCGGCTCGTCGAGCACCAGCACCTGGGGCGTCGTCACCAGTGCGGCGGCGACCTTGGCCCGCTGGCGCATGCCCTTGCTGAACCCGCCGATCCGCCGGTCGGCGACCGACGGGTCGGCCAGCCCGACGGTGGCCAGGCAGCGGTCGGGCAGCGTGCGGTCCTCCACCCGGTGCAGGGCCGCGGTGTAGCGGACGAGCGCGCGGGCGGTCAGGGCCGGGGGGACGGCCTCGTCCTCGGGCACGAGGGCCACCGACCGCTGGACCTTGCGCTCGCTGTGCGGATCGAGCCCGAGCACCTCGACGCCGCCCTCGTTGGGCTTGAGCAGGCCGCAGATCGCCCGCATGAGGGTGGTCTTGCCCGCGCCGTTGGGGCCGAGCAGGCCGGTGACGCCGGCGCCGAACGAGCACGACAGGCCGCTCAGCGCCACCTTCTGGCCGAACCACACCGACGCGGCCCGCACGACGACGGTCGGGTCGGCCACGAACGCCGGGTCGCCGTCGACATAGCCGACGGGCGGGACCGGTGCCGCCGGCGGGGCGGCGGCTGTCACAGGTCGACCTCGCGGTAGCGGTGCAGCAGCAGCGCCAGCGCTGCGAGCAGCACGACGAGGTAGCCGGCCACGGCCAGGATCCCGCCGCCCTGCACGCCCGAGAACGCCGAGTCGCGCCCGATGTGGCCGAGGAACACCAGGTCCCGCACCGACAGCGGCAGCGCCAGCACGTTGATCACGGCGAACGGCGTGCCGTTGCCGCCGGACGCGCCCTCGATGATCCCCGACACCGCGGAGGTGATCAGGGCGAAGCCGAGGATGGCGACCCCGCCGACGATCCGGCGGTCGGTCAGCGACGCCAGCGCCACCCCGATCGCCGCGTAGTAGATCGCCAGGATCGCCACCGCCACCGGCACCTGCCACAGCACCTCGGCGTTGGCCGTGAAGTAGTCGAGCGCGCCGTCGCTCACGAACATCTGCCCGACGAACAGCACCACCTGGGGCAGGAAGCCGAACCCGAACACGATGAACGCGATCGCCCCCACCTTGGCCAGCACGTAGTCGGTGCCGGTGAGCGGCCGGGAGAACAGCAGCGGCAGCACCCGCTGGCGCCGGTCGGGACAGACGACGTCGGGCGCGGTCAGCGCCACGAACAGCAGCAGCGCCGTCGACACCCCGACGTACTCCCGGTAGGTGATGAACTCGAAGCTGGCGAAGTCGATCGGGTCGTTGCGGAGGGCGTAGCCGACGCCGACGTTGACGATCGCCGGGATGGTCGCGACGGCGAGCAGCGACCACGGGAAAACCTTCTGCCGCCACGAGCGGCGCAGGCCGAGCGCCCGGCGCACCGACAGGCGCCACAGCGCGACGACCGACTCGCGCCGGCCGCCCCGGGGGCCCTCGTAGGGCCGGTAGCCCCGGTCGTAGACGGCCCCGGACAGCCGCGGCGGGCGGCGCATTCACCGGTACGCCTCCTGGAGGAACACGTCGTCGAGCGAGCGGTGGCGGGTCGACAGCGAGTACAGCCGCAGCCCGAGGTCGGCCACGGTGTCCCGCACGACGTCGAACGCGTCCTCGCCGTGCCCGCTGGTGTCGACGTCCAGGTGGTGGGCGTCGACCGGCCGGGCGGGCAGGCCACGGGTGGCCAGGGCCGCGGCGAGCTCGCCGACCGCGCCCTCCCGGCCGCCGACCTCGACCCGCATGACGCCGGTCGTCTGCAGCAGCTCGGCGATCGGCCCGGCCCGGACCAGGCGGCCCCGGTCGATCATGACCACGTGGTCGCACACCCGCTGGACGTCGTCGAGCAGGTGGGTGGCCAGGATGACCGAGATGCCGAACCCCGCCAGCCGGCCGACCAGCTCGAGCATCTCCTCCCGCCCCATGGGGTCGAGCCCGGCGGTCGGCTCGTCGAGCAGCATGAGCTCCGGGTCGGCGACGAGGGCCGTGGCCAGCTTGGTCCGCTGGCGCATGCCGGTCGAGAACCCGCCCACGGGCCGGAACCGGGCCTCGTCCAGCCCGACGAGGTCGAGCACGTCGGACGCCCGTTGGCGCGCCGCCGCGGGTCGGCAGGCCCGCCAGCTCGCCGAACGTCGACACGACGTCGGAGGCCGTCTGGTCGAGCGGCAGGCAGTCGTGCTCGGGCATGTAGCCGAGCAGGCTGCGCACACCGACGGGGTCCCGGGCGACCTCCCGCCCGGCGACCTCGAGCGTGCCCCCGCTCGGGCGCATGAGCCCGAGCATCAGCCGGAACAGAGTGGTCTTCCCGGCCCCGTTCGCTCCGACCAGCCCGATCGACCCGGCTGGCACGTCGACGGTGAGCCCGGCCAGCGCGGTCGTGCCGCCCGGGTAGGTCATGGTCAGCCCGGCGGCGCGCAACATGGGGACGGACGGGGGGTGCAGGGGGTGCACCGCCGCAGTCTCGCGTGGAGAGGGAGGTCAGGCCGGGGCAGGCCCGGCCACGACTCGCGGCGAGCGCAGGGGAGTGGCCAGGTACCACCCCAGCGTCAGCGCGAGGGCGACCAGCCACAGCGACAGCAACGACTCGGCGAGGGTGATGACGTCGCTGGTGGAGCCCGAGGCGGTGGCGGTCGACCACGACCGCGGATCGTGGTGGGCGAACAGCGCCACCACGGCGGCGCCGAGGACCGCGACGACGGCCCAGATCGTGACCCACACCGGTGCGCACGGCGGCGCGTCGGCCGTGAGGCGCCGGGCCCCGGCCAGCGCCAGGAGCATGGCGGGGATCAGCAGGGGCAGGGTCACGCCGGAGAAGGCGAGGAAGCTCAGCGGCGCCAGCGCCACGCCGGCCACCACGAGCAGTGCCGGCCGCCCGGACCGCCCGAGCAGCGCCAGGACGCCGGGCGCGGCGAGCACCGCGGCCAGGGCGAACGCGCCGAGCGCCCCCTCGATCCCGTGCTCGGGCGGGCTGCCGCCGACGAAGCGCACGACCCCGAGCGCGGCGGCCGCGCCGATCTCGGTCCCGGCGATGACGATGATGCCCGTGTCCCGCATGGGGAGCATCATACATACATTTGTATGAAGGTGACGACGAGGGTACATTCGTCACGTGACGAATCCCGATCGCCGGTGCCGGTGGTGCGGGCGGCCCTTCGCGGCCGTGCCCGGGCCGGGCCGGCCCCGCGAGTACTGCCGCCGCAGCTGCCGCCAGCGGGACTACGAGGCCCGCCGCCGGTCCGCCGAGCTCGGGCTCGGCGACGCGGAGCTGGTCGTCGCCCGGGCGGAGCTGGACGCGCTGCACGACCGCCTGTACGAGCTGGAGGCGGCGATCGAGGACGTCGACCGCGACCTGGCCGCCCGCGACCGTCCGCGGGAAAAGGAGCTGCGCGAGGCCCTCGACTGGCTGCTGGCCGCGGCGCGGCCGCTGGTCGCCTTACGCCTGGGTCAGGCCTAGTTTCGTCACTGTGACGTAACTAGGGGGGACCAGCCGGCCGCGGGCGTTCTGGTCTGCCAGGTGGTGGCTGGCCAACCAACCAGCAGACCAGAACGAGGGCACCCCGAACCCCGGCGCGGGGGCCGGCGTCGAGCGCCGACCGTTGCCCGGTGCTCGACGCCGGCCAACGGCAGGGGGCGGGGGCTCTTCGACCCGTCGTCCCCCTTACTTGACAGAACGAGGATTCTGGGCGGTTAGCCCACGGGGGCGAAGGGGTCCCAGGCCGGCGGTGCCGTGGCCAGGTGGTCGGTGAGCAGCGCCACGAAGCGGTCCGGGGCGATGGAGCTCTCCTGCCCCTCGCCCAGTTGGAGCCGGGGCAGGATGTTGCCCACCGGCGTGGCCGACCAGATGGCGTCGCCGGTCTCCTCGTCCTGGAGCCGGGCGGCCAGCGGGGCCAGGTCACGCCGGGCCCGGACCGGCCGGCTCCGCATCTGGACCCAGCCCTCGTAGCGCAGCTCCACGTCGTAGCGCCGGCCGCGCAACCGGGCCACGGTCACCCGCTCGGTGCGGTTGTTGACGGCCATCGGGTGCAGCCCGGCGATCCAGTTGCCGCCGAACCGGTGGCCGCCCGCGTCCGGGGTGTCCTCGGCCACCGTGACGACCGCGAGGTCGACGTCGGGCCGCTCCTCGATCACGGCCCGGCCGTCCTCGAAGGCGGCGTCGCTGCCGGCGAGCGTGGCGTCCTCGTCGCCCCAGACGTCGCGGTGCCGGCCGATCTGGTCGCACAGCTCCGGCAGCCGACCGAGGACATCCTCGTAGAGCACACCGGTGCGCTCGGTGTAGTCGGCGGGCAGGTCGTCGCCGCCGGCCAGGGCCGACAGCAGCATCGACACCCGCGCCGCATCCCGGTCGCGGCACAGGGCGAAGTCGCCGGCGCAGGCGACGTCCTCGAGGAACCGGCGGCGCCGGAGGGCCTCGTCGGGGTCGACCAGGGCGTAGAGCGACACGAGGCCGTCCTGGTCGAAGTGGTTGTTCGACACCGCCTCGGCCTCGCCGGGGATCAGGTCGGGCCGCTCCAGCAGGCGGAACGCCATCTGGGCGGTCAGGTCGTCCTCGACGCCGGCCGGGGGCGGGTACCCCGGCCAGTGCGTCACGGTGAGCACCGTG
The DNA here is from genome assembly GCA_963739835.1 of uncultured Acidimicrobiales bacterium. Taxonomy (GTDB): domain Bacteria; phylum Actinomycetota; class Acidimicrobiia; order Acidimicrobiales; family VFJN01; genus ZC4RG19. The sequence goes on along the minus strand of CAVUBW010000007.1, from coordinate 26,897 downwards.
CCGGGTGCCGGGGACCCGTCGAGGATCACGCTCGGCCGCCCGTCGAGCAGGTGGTAGGGAACGAACTTCACAGCGCTCTCCTCACGGTTCCTGGGAGAGTCCGAAGACGTTGCCGTCGGGGTCGGTCAGCGTCACGACCAGCTTGCCGCCGCCGACGTCGCGGACGTCGCCCTGCTGCGTGGCGCCGCTCTCGCGGAGCCGCTCCAGGAGGCCCTCGATGTCGTCGACGTGGTAGTAGGGCGTCATCACCTGGTGGAGGCCGTTGGGATCGAGGCCGAACTCCTGGTCTCCCATCCGGAAGCCGACGTAGTAGGGCTCGTCCACGTAGGGCTCGATACCCAGCAGGGACTGGTACAGCGCCTTGGCGCGGGCGATGTCCTTGACCGGGTAGATGACGGTGTGGATGCCGGAGTTCATGATGCTCGCTCTCCTTCTGGTGTGGTGCGAGCAGCATCTCCCCACCGCCGCGTTCCCGCATCGGGGCCGACCACGGAGCCGGCCACGGGGCCGACCACGGGGGCGGGCGCGCGCCGGCGGGTGGCGGGCGCAGGAGAATGGGCGCGTGGCGACGAACACATCCGCCGCGGCGGGGATCTCGCCTCGGGAAGCCGAGGTGTTGGCCCTGGTCGGGGAGCATCTGAGCAACGCCGAGATCGGGGCCCGGCTGTTCATCTCCGTCCGCACCGTGGAGACGCACACGTCCTCGCTGCTGCGCAAGCTCGGCGTGCCGGACCGCCGGGCGCTCGCCCTGGCCGCCGGCGAGCGGGCCCGGGTCGAGCGGTCGAGCGAGGCGCTCGCCTCGCTCCCCTCGCCGCCGACGTCGTTCGTCGGCCGGGCACGGGAGCGGGCCGCGCTCGGCGAGGCGGTCGGGGCGCACCGCCTGGTGACCGCCGTGGGCCCGGGGGGCGTCGGCAAGACCCGGCTGGCGCTGGCCGTCGCCGCGGACGCCATGGCCGGCTTCGCCGACAGCATGTGGTTCGTCGACCTGGTCCCGGTGACCGACCCGGCGATGGTGGCGGCGGCCGTGGCGACGGCGCTCGGCGTCGGGGACCAGCAGGGCCGCAGCCTGTCCGAGTCGGTGGTGACCGCACTGGCGGACCGCCACGCGCTCGTCGTGCTGGACAACTGTGAGCACGTACGCGACGGGGTGACCCCGCTCGTCGAGCGGCTGCTGGCCGCCTGCCCACGCCTGACCGTCCTGGCGACCAGCCGCGCCCGGCTGATGGTGCCCTTCGAGCACGTCTTCGCCGTGCCCCCGCTGTCGGTGGACGGCGGCGCCGGCGAGGGCGGCGATTCGGACGCGGTCGCGCTGTTCGTGGACCGGGCGGCCGCCGCCGGGTGGCCCGTCGCCGCCGAGCAGCGGGGCGTGGCCGCGGAGGTCTGCCGCCAGCTCGACGGCATGGCCCTCGCGATCGAGCTGGCGGCGGCCCGGCTGCCCACCCTCGGCCTCGACGGGCTCGTCGCCGGCCTGGCCGACCACCTGCGGCTGCTCGTCGGTGGGCGCCGGGCCGACGAGCGGCACAGCTCGGTGCGGGCCGTGCTCGACTGGAGCGCGGGACTGCTGACCGGCGTCGATCTGACCGTGTTCCGGCGGATCGCGGTCTTCGTGGCGCCGTTCACCGTCGACGCCGCCGCCGAGGTGGCCGCGTTCGCGCCGCTGGAGCGACCGGATGCCGTCGGGGACAGCCTGGCCCACCTCGCCGAGCAGAGCCTGCTCCACGCGGCGCCAGTCATCGGGGAGCATCCGCTACGGGGCCCTGGAGGCGATCCGCCAGTACGGCCTGGAGCAGCTCGCCGCCGCGGGCGAACTGGCCGCCACCCGGTCCCGACACCTGAGCTGGTGCCTGGCGACGGCGGCCCGGCTGGCGCACGAGGCGCAGCCGGCGGCGGGGACCTGGCGGGTCGGCTTCGACGACGTCGCCGACGACCTCCGGGCCGCGCTCGGCTGGGCGGCCGACCAGCCCGACCACCGCGCTGCGGCCCACGCCCTGGCCGCGGCGCTGGCCGACCTCGCCTTCGCCCGCAACCTGGTCGGCGAGTCCCAGCAGCGCTACGAGCAGGCCGCCGGCCTCGGCGACGACCCCGCAGCCGCGGTGGTGGCGCTCCGTTCCGCCGCAGGCGTGGCCGCGCTGCGAATGCGCGGCGACGACACGTACCGCCTGTTCCGGGCCGCGGCGGACGTCGCCCGACGCGCCGGGGACACCGCGTCCGCCGCCCGGCACCTCGCCGCGGCGGCGACGGCCTTCTACCGCATGTCCGGCGTGTTCGCTCGGCTTCCCCTGCCCGGCGAGGCGGGCGCGCTCCTCGCCACGGCACGCGAGCTGGCCGGCGACGATCCCGCGGCGAACGCCACGGTTGCGCTGGCGGAGTGCGGAGTCCTCGGCGACGCGTTCTACTCCGACCGCGCCGAACCTCAGACGACCGCGGAGACGACTGCGCTCGCGGAGCGGGCGGTGGAGCTGGCCCGCCGGCTGGACGACCCGCTCGCCGAATGCGCGGCGCTCGACGCGCTCACAGGCGCCCAGCATCGGGCCGGCGACAGCTTCGCCGCCGCGGCGACGGCGCGTCGCCGCGTGGAGATGCTGTCGTCCGTGCCGGTCACCCCCGCCAGCGCCGACGAGCTCGTCGACACGCTGGTCATGGCGGTCGAGACCAGCATCGGCGTGGGCGATCTGCACGCCGCCCGCCGCTGGGGTCGGCAGCTGCGCGACCTGCCGCTCCTGGCCGAGGTGGGCCACTTCGCCACGTCCCGGCTCCTGGTGGCGGAGGCCCTGGCCGGCGACGTCGAGGACACCCTCGCCGACAGCGACCGGTTCCTCGACAGCTGGACCCGGTCCGGTCGGCCCCGGGTGCCCAGCCTCGGCACGACGGCCGCCGCGGTCGCCATGGTCCACGGGCTGCGCGGCGATGACGACGCCCGGGCCGAGTGGCTGGCGATCGTCGATGAGCTGGGCGTACCCGCCGAGCGCCAGGCCGGCTACGGCCCGACGTTCGACGCCATCGTCCTGCTCGACCGGGGACATGCGGCCCGGGCCCTCGCACGGCTCGCGGCCGAGCCGGACGTGCCGGCGCCCAGCAAGTGGGTCACGTGGATCTGGCTGCACTGGTACGTGGCGCTGCGCGCCGAGGCCGCCGTGCTCGCCGCGGATCCCCGCGCCGGCAGCCAGTTGGCGGCCGCCCGCGCGGTCGTCGCGGGCAACCCGGTCGCCACCGCCATCGTCCGGCGCGCCGACGCCCTGCTCAGCGAGGACCGCGAGGAGCTCCTCGCGTCCGGGGCCGCCTTCGCGGCCGCCGGCTGTCCCTACCAGGCCGCCCGGACGCTGGTCCTCGCGGGCGGCCAATCCTGACCCGCCGGTCAATTGCTTCTGTAATGTGGCCCGTGTGATCGTCGACACACCCTCCGGCAAGCTGCAGGGCCTCGAGAAGCGGGGCGTCGTCCAGTTCCGGGGCGTCCGGTACGCCAGGGCCGAGCGGTTCCGGCCGCCCACCATGGTCGAGCCGTGGCCGGGGGTGCTGGAGGCGACCGCCTTCGGACCGACCGCCCCGCAGAACGCCGCCCCGCTCGGCGGCGTGTTCGGGGACCGGCCCGGCGGCGGCGACGAGGACTGCCTGTTCCTCAACGTGTTCCGGCCGCTCGCGGATGCCGCCGAGCCCCGGCCCGTGATGGTGTGGATCCACGGCGGCGCGTTCGTGACCGGGTCCGGCAGCGTGCCCTGGTACGACGGCGGCCCGCTGGCGCTGCGGGGCGACGTCGTCGTCGTCACGATCAACTACCGGCTGGGGGCGCTCGGGTTCCTCCACCTCGGGCACATCGACCCGGCCTTCGCCGGGTCCGGGGCCAACGGGATCCGCGACCAGGTCGCCGCCCTGACCTGGGTGCGCGACAACATCGCCGCCTTCGGGGGCGATCCCGGCAACGTCACGATCTTCGGCGAGTCGGCCGGCGGGATGAGCATCGGCACGCTGCTCGGCACTCCCGCGGCCTCGGGGCTGTTCCACAAGGCGATCGCCCAGAGCGGCGCCTGCGCCCACGTCCACGACACGGCCGCCGCCGAGTGGGTGACCGAGCGGGTCCTCGCCGCCCTCGACCTCTCCCCCGCCGCGCTGGACGGGCTGCTGGCGGCGCCGGTCGAGGCCATGCTCGCCGCCCAGATGGCCGTCCAGACCGGCACCGAGGAGATGGCCAGCCGGGCCGAGACCGCGGCCGGCGCACCGCCCGTCGGCCGGCTGACGTTCCAGCCGGTGATCGACGGCGCCGTGCTTCCGGCCGCCCCGCTCGACGCCGTGGCCGCCGGGCATGCCGCCGGCATCCCGCTCGTGACCGGCACGACCGCGGACGAGTGGAACCTGTTCCAGCTGCGGTCCCGCGTGGCCGGCAACCTCACGCCCGAGCAGGCCCGGCGCCGGGCGGCCCTGGTCGTCGGCGACGACCGGGTCGACGACGTGCTCGACGCCTACCGGGCCGCCCGGCCGTCCGCCGACCCCGACGGGCTCCTGTGCGCGCTGATGACCGACCACGTGTTCCGCATCCCCGCCATCCGCCTGGCCGAGGCCCACCTGCCGCACGCGCCCCGGGTGTCGATGTACCGGTTCGACTACGCGTCGCCCAACTTCGGTGCCGTCCACGGCATCGACGTGCCGTTCGCCTTCGACAACCTCGCCCGGGCCGAGATCCTGCTCAGCGGGCTCGACGACGGCGCCGTCCGGCTGGCGGCCCGCACCGCGGGCGCCTGGGCCAGCGTGGCCAACACCGGCACCCCCGAGCACGAGGACCTCGCCTGGCCGGCGTACGACGTCGACGAGCGGCTCACGTGCCGGCTCGACCGCGAGCCCGAGGTGATCGCCGACCCCGAAGGCGAGATCCGACGGCTGTGGGACGAGCTGGCCCCGGCCGCTATGGCCGCCCGGCCGTAGACTGTCACGAGATCGCCGCACCCGGGAGACGACCATGCCGAGGCCCCAACGCCATCACTTCCCGAAGTTCTCGTCGCCCGACGAGGCGCGCACCCACATGAAGCAGCGCATGGCGGCGGCCTTCCGGCTGTTCGACCGCTTCGGGTTCAACGAGGGCGTGGCGGGACACCTCACCGGGCGCGACCCCGAGCACCCCGAGCTGTTCTGGGTCAACCCGTTCGGCCTCAGCTTCGGGCTGATCCGCACGTCCGACCTCATCCTGGTCGACCACGACGGCAAGGTCGTCGAGGGCGACTGGCCGGTCAACACCGCGGCCTTCGCGATCCACAGCCAGATCCACGCCGCCCGCCCCGACGTCAACTCGGCGGCCCACACCCACTCCCCCTACGGCCGGGCGTTCTCGACGCTGGGCCGCACGCTGGCGCCGCTCACCCAGGACTCCTGCGCCTTCTTCGAGGACCACGCCCTGTTCGACGACTTCACCGGCGTGGTGCTCGACGTCGAGGAGGGCAAGCGCATCGCCCACGCGCTGGCGGGCAACAAGGCGGCGATCCTGCGCAACCACGGGCTGCTCACGGTGGGCCGCACGGTCGACGAGGCGGCCTGGTGGTACATCACGATGGAGCGCACCTGCCAGGTCGAGCTCATGGCCGCGGCGGCCGGCGACCCGATCGCCATCGACGACGACTACGCCCGCCTGACGCACGAGCAGGTGGGCAGCCCGATGGCGGGGTGGTACAGCTTCCAGCCGCTGTACGACAAGATCGTGGCGGATCAGCCCGACCTGCTCGACTGAACCCCCCAGCGTTGCGAGGCCGCCCATGGCGGACGTGACCCCTATCGGCACCAAGCTGACGGAGCGCCGTGAGCAGGTCCTGCAGCAGCTGCTGAGCGCCCAGAACGCCCACGACGTCCCGGGGGCGCTGGCGTGCTTCGCCCATCCCCGCTACGAGCTGATCGGCAACCAGCGGGTGTACGACGGCCCGGACGAGGTGCGGCGCTACTACGAGAGCACCCGCCGCTACTTCCCGGACCTGCACTTCGAGGTGATCGAGGTCCACCACGGCGCCGACGCGGTCGTGTGCGAGCTGTGGATGTCGGGCACGCACCTCGGCTCCGGGCCCGACTTCGAGGCCACCGGGCGCCGGTTCCGCTGCCGCAGCGCGATCATCTTCGCCTTCCAGGGCGACAAGCTGGTCAGCGCCCGGGCGTACTACGACACCGGCACGATCGCCCGCCAACTCGCCTGACGGCGCGTTACAGCTCGGTCACAACCCGTATCGGGCGTGAACCGATCCGGCACCTGCCGCGTCTAACTGGTGGATGCCACTACGGGCCGAGCTCTCCTCCGCACGGTCCGGTGGCACAGTGACGCGCGGAGGTATCGGCGGATGCTCTCAGGATGGCGGAATCCAGGGCGGCGACGGCAGGTGATCGTCGCGGCCGCTGCGGTGGTGTGCCTGGCCGCGGCCGGTCTGCTGGTGCACGACTGGCGGGCGACGCTGGCCGCGACCGACCGGGCGGACTCACGGCTCCGCCACACGCGGGCGTCGCTGCACCGCACGGAGGACGCCCTCGACGCCGCCGACGCGACCGCGGACACGAGCTGGGCGAGCCTGGAGGCCGAGGTCGACGCGCTCGGTGCCCGGCGGGTCGAGGCCAGCATGGCCCAGGGCACGCTGGCCGTCGCCAGCCAGACGCTGGAGGGGCTCCAGGCTCAGCTGGCGTCGGCCAACGTGGAGCTCGCCGCCTCGAGCGGCCGGCTCGCAGCGCTCCAGCAGTGCATGGTCGGGGTGAACGAGGCGCTCAACCAGGCGGGCGCCCGGGACACGGCCGGGCTGGCGCACACCCTGCACGACATCGAGGGGACCTGCACCGACGCGGGGGTGCAGCTGTGACGGTCGAGGTCGCCGCGCTCCCCGGGCCCCGGCGCACCGTCCGGATCCGCCGCGTGGCGCTCGTCGCCGCGCTGGCCACGCTGGCCGTCTCGTTGGCGGCGCTGACCGGGACGCGTTGGTGGTCGGCGAGGGTCCAGCTCGCGGACACCCGCGACGACCTGGCCGCCACGCGCCACGAGCTGGCCGACCGCCGGGACGACCTGGCGGCCGCCGGCGAGCGCGACGCGCTGACCCAGGCGAGCCGGTACCAGGTGGCGCTCGACACCCAGACCGCCGTCGCCGACCGGCAGGCGCTCGACGCCCAGATCGCCGACACCCAGTCCCGGATCGCCGGGGTCGACGCCGACCGGTCCGAGGTCGACGCGGCCCAGGCGCTGGTGACGGCCAACTCGGCCGACGCGATGACCTGCTTCACGGGCGTCTCGTCCGCGATCGGCGCCAACCGCGCCGGCGACGACCAGGCGGCCGCCGGCGCGCTCGGGGCCGCGTCGGACGCGTGCGGCCGCACCCTCGCCTACGCCACCGGGGCCCGGTTCCCGTTCGACTTCGCCGACCCCTTCGTCCTGGCCGCGGGCGGCGCCTACTACGGCTACTCCACCAACGCCGGGGCCGGCGACGTCCAGGTCATCCGGTCGACCGACCTGGTGTCCTGGCAGCTGGTCGGCAACGCGTTGCCCGCTGTCCCCGGCTGGGCCGCCCCCGGGGCCACCTGGGCGCCGTCGGTGCTTCCCCGCGACGGCCGCTACGTCCTGTACTACACGGTGCGCGAGTCGGCGTCGGGTCTCCAGTGCGTGTCGCGGGCGGTGGCGTCGTCGCCGACGGGCCCGTTCCGCGACGACTCGTCCGGGCCGCTCCAGTGCCAGCGCGACCTCGGCGGGTCGATCGACCCCAGCCCGTTCGTCGACGCCGATGGGCGCGCATACCTGCTGTGGAAGGCCGAGGGGGCGGCAGGACCCCAGACGATCTGGTCGCAGGAGCTGACCGCCGACGGCCTGTCGTTCACCGGCGAGCCCCACGCGCTGATCTCGGCCGACCGGGGCTTCGAGCGCGGCGTCGTCGAGGCGCCGTCGCTCGTGCACGACGGCGGCTCGTACTACCTCGTCTACGCCGCCGCCGACTGGAACTCGCTCGCCTACACGACGGCCATCGCCACCTGCGCCGGCCCGGCGGGGCCGTGCACCAAGCCGCCCGACAACCGGGTCCTGTCGAGCGGCCAGCGCCTGGCGGGACCGGGCGGCGTCGAGGTGTTCCGCGACCACAGCGGCGCCCTGTGGGCCGCCTTCCACGCCTTCTCCGAGCCCAACGTGGGCTATCCCGCGAGCCGCTACCTGCACATCGCGCCGGTGCGGATCGCGGGCGGGCGACTGGTCATCGACGCCGCGACGTGACCCTCACAGGTGAACGACGGGCGCAACGGCATCCCGGAGCGGCCATCGGCGGCCTTCGGGACCGCCAGGATCTGGTGGATCTGCGTGCGGCCGGTGTCGAAGGCGATGGCCGAGCCGGCCATGTAGAGCCACCAGACCCGGGCGCGCTCGTCGCCGACCTCCTCGACCGCCTCGTCCCAGCGGGCCTCGAGGTTGCCGACCCAGCGCCGCAGCGTCAGGGAGTAGTGCTCGCGCAGCGACTCGAGGTGGCGGACCTCGAAGCCGGCGTCCTGGATCACCGACGTGACCCGGCCGACCTCGTGGAGCTCGCCGTCCGGGAAGACGTAGCGGCCCATGAAGCTGCGCCGGGGTATGGGCGGCTTGGACCCGTTGCTCGGCGGCCGGCTGATCCCGTGGTTGAGCAGCCGCCCGCCCGGGCGCAGCAGCCCGTGGATCCGCTCGAAGTACTCGGACAGGCGCGCCTCGCCCACGTGCTCGAACATGCCGATCGAGCTGATGGCGTCGTAGGGGCCGTCGATTACGTCCCGGTAGTCCTGGAGCCGGAACTCCACCTGGTCGGACAGGCCGGCCTCGACCGCCCGCTTCTCGGCCAGCTCGGCCTGGCGGGTCGAGATCGTCACGCCGACTGCCCGCACGCCGTGGTGCCGGGCCGCGTGCAGCACCATCCCGCCCCAGCCGCAGCCGATGTCGAGCAACCGCATGCCCGGCTCCAGGCCCAGCTTGCGGCAGATCAGCTCGTACTTGTTCTCCTGGGCCTGCTCCAGGCTGTCGGACCGGTCGTGGAACACCGCGCACGAATACGTGAGGCTCGGACCCAGCACCAGGCGGTAGAAGGCGTTGGACACGTCGTAGTGGTGGCTGATGGCCGCCGGCGTCGCGGCCCCGGGTGTGGAGCCGACCGCGGAGGCGGGCCTCGATCGCCGGTGGGGCGACCCGGTGGATCTGGCGCCAGCCGCCGACCGCCTCGACCAGCCGGAGCAGGGCCTTGGGCTTGAACCGCACCTCGCCCATCCGCTCGCCCAGGGCGAGGACGGCCCAGCCATCGCCGTGGAGGTCGAGGTCGCCGCTCACGTAGGCCCGGGCGAGGCCGAGCTCGCCGGGGGACGTCACGATGCGCCGGATAGCGTCGGGCGAGCGGATCAGGATCGTGGCCGGCGGGTCGGCGGGACCGGCCCGGCTGCCGTCGTAGGCCTCGATCGCGACCGGGAGGTCGCCGCCCAGGACCTCCTCCAGAACCGGTGCCAGCGCCATGTCGAACCCCCTTACGAACGCGTGTTGCCGTCAGGCTACGGCGTCTGTCAACGTTCCGGAGGCCGGTAGAACGGCGTCGGGACCACGCGTGCGGCAACGGTGGTGCCGCGAATGTCGATCGCGACCTCGCTCCCCTCTCCTACCCCGGGGGGAAGGAAAGCGAACGCGATGCCCCGCCCGAGGGTCGGCGAGAAGTTGCCGCTGGTGACGACGCCGACGACGGCGCCGTCGACGAGGACCGGGCAGTCGGCGCGCGGCGGCCGCCGGCCCTCGACTTCGACCCCGCGCAGCAGGCGGCGCACGCCGTGGTCGCGCTCCGCCGCGAGCGCGTCCGCGGCCGGCGAAGGTCGGCTTGCCCCAGGCCACCACCCAGCCCAGGCCGGCCTGGAGCGGTGTGATGCCCGGGCCCAGCTCGTGGCCGTGCAGCGGCAGGCCGGCCTCGAGGCGCAGCGTGTCGCGGGCGCCGAGGCCCGCCGGCGTGACGCCGGCGGCGACGACCGCGTCCCACACCCGGCCCGCATGGTCGGCGGGGACCGCCAGCTCGACCCCGTCCTCACCCGTGTAGCCGGTCCCGGCCACCACGCACGACACGCCGGCGACCGTGGCGGTCGCCACCCGGCGCCGGGCCACCGCGGCCGCCTCGGGCGCCAGGGCGCCGAGCCGCTCGCGGGCGGCCGGGCCCTGGACGGCGATCACCGCGCGGGTGGCGGTCACGTCGATGCCGCCGATGGCGGCCCGCACCCGCTCGGTGTTGGAGGCGTTCGGCATCACGTCGAAGCGGTCGTCGCCCACCCACCACACGATGATGTCGTCGAGCACCGAGGCGTCGGCCGGGTCGAGCAGGTGGGTGTACTGCGTGCGGCCCGGGGCGATCTTGGCGAGGTCGTTGGTGAGCGCGGACTGCAGCCGGTCGAAGCCGTCGGGCCCCTCGACCCGCACGGTGCCGAGGTGGCTGACGTCGAAGGCGGCCGCGCCCGGTGCGGCAGGCCTCGTGCTCGGCGAGCGTGCCGGTCGGGTACTGGATCGGCATCTCCCAGCCCCCGAAGGGGACCAGCTTCGCCCCGAGGGCGCGGTGGCGATCGTGGAGGGGCGAGTTCCGCAGCGTCACACGCGGGAGGCTACTGCCGACCGCGCGGCGGCCCGCCGGGTCGCCCCCTCGCTCCCGCCGTCGGCCGAGGGGGCGGGCTCAGAAGGGAACAGCTCGACGATCGCGGCGTCGACCTGGGACTGGACCGCGTCGAGGGCCAGCAGGTTGAGGACGCCCTGTCCCTGGTAGCGGTTCACGACGTCGATCAGCTCGTCGTTCTCGCGCACGAGCACCGCGCTGGTGCCGGAGATGACCAGCTTGGCGGTGGACACGTCGGTGCCGAACTGGTCGCGCAGGTAGCCGAACGCCTCGCGGATCGACTCGAGCTTGATGCCGTTGTCGAGCAGCGTCTTGACCAGCTTGAGCTCGAGCAGGTCGCGGTAGGTGTAGCGCCGGCGCGAGCCGCTGCCGTGCGCGTCGGCCAGCGACGGCCGGATCAGGTCGGTGCGTGCCCAGTAGTCGAGCTGGCGATAGCTGATGCCGACGATGTCGGCCGCGCGCTTTCCGCTGAACCCCTCGTCGGGAGAGAAGGGGGTGTCGCTCACGAAGGTCTCCTGCCTGCCGGGGCGTGACACGCACGTAATTCCGCCCATGTCACGAATCGTCAGGCTACGGCGCTGTGACCCGCGGGTCAACGGCACGGAGTGACACGGATCCCCCGTCCGGCTACGGAGCGTGGGGACCCGTCGGCGTCAGAGAGCGAAGTCCTCGGGGTTCACGTGGTCGATGAACGCGCGGAACTCCTCGACCATCTGCTCGGCCTGCTCCTCGTCGGGCTGCTCGACCCGGCCGGCCTCGTCGAGGACCTCCTCCTCGGCGTAGATCGGCGAGCCGATGCGGATGGCGAGGGCGATGGCGTCGGACGGGCGGCTGGACACCGTGCGCACCTCGCCCTGGGCGCTGAGCGCGATCTCGGCGTAGAACGTGCCGTCGCGCAGCGCGGTGACCGTGATGCGCTCGACGTGAACGCCGACCTCGTCGAGGATGTTCTTCATCAGGTCGTGGGTCATCGGGCGGGGCGTCTCGATGTTCTGCATGGACAGCGCGATGGCCTGCGCCTCGGGCGTGCCGATGAAGATCGGCAGGACTCTGCGCTGGCCGCCGGTCTCGCGCAGGATCACGACAGGCGTGCGGGTCGGACGCTCTGGCGCTTCCACGCTGACGAGTTCCATCTCGACGGCCATTGACCGCAACCCTACTCCCCTCCCGGCCGGTTTTGGTCGGCTCCCCGGGCGCGCGAAGGACGTTCGTCAGCCCGGCGGGAGGTGGTCGCGCAGGGCTCGGCGCAGCATGACGTTGCGCATCTCCTCGCCCAGGCGCGCCAGCTCGATGACGGTCTGCGTGGCCCGGCGCCGGGCGTCGGGGTTGCGCTGTTTGAGGAGCGGCGAGACGATCTGCTCGAACAGCCCGGCCTCACGTTCGGCGGCGACCTTGTAGGCCCGGATGTGGCGCGGCTCGATGCCGTGCTGGAGGAACCCGGCGGCGGTGCGGGCGATGACCAGTGCGTCGGCGTCGTAGTAGCTCGTGTCGCCCACGACGTGCCCGACCAGGAGCTGGTACTGCTCGAGCTCGCGGACCTCACGGGCGGTCAGCCCGCTGGCGTGGGCGAGCTCGTCGGCGGTCAGGCTGAGCGAGGCCGCGCCCGCGGGCGGCGTCAGGGGCCCGCCGGCCCGCGCCGGGGTGGACGTCGGGCTCGCGCCGGGGTGCGGGCGCGTCGTCGTCGCCGGCCCCCCGGCCCTGGCGGTCGACCAGTAGCTGGGCCGTGTCGTCGCGCAGCGAGGCGCGGGGCCGCTCGTCGACGACGACGGCCAGCGTTCCCTGCCCCTGGACCTCGCCGTTGGCCGCCGTCGTGGCGACCGCCCCGTTGTGCTCGTTCGGCGGCGGGACCTGGCCCGGTGCGACGTCGTTGAGCCGGTCCTTGATCACCTTCAGCGGCAGGAAGTGGTCCTTCTGCTGGCGCAGGATCCAGCGCAGCCGCTCGATGTCGTCCTCGTAGAACTTGCGGTAGCCCGACGGCGTGCGCTCGGGATCGATCAGCCCCTGGCTCTCGAGGAACCGGATCTTCGAGATCGTGACGTCGGGGAACTCCTCCTGCAGCAGCGAGAGCACCTCGCCGATCGACAGGTGGGAGCGATCGCTCGGTGCACGCGTCACGTCGCATCGCCCGCTCCCGGTCAGGAACACCAGCTTGAACTTGCCGATCTGCAGCTCGTCGCCGTTGGCGAGCGCGAGCCGATTCGATCCGCTCGCGGTTGACGTAGGTGCCGTTGAGCGAGCCGACGTCGCGGACGACGTAGCCGGTCGGCGGTGCGCACGATCTCGGCGTGGCGGCGCGACACCGTGATGTCGTCGAGGAAGATGTCGCTCTCGGGGTGGCGGCCGGCCGTGGACGACGTCCTTCGTCCAGGGCGAAGCGGGAGCCGGCGTTCGGGCCGCGCTGCACGACGAGGATGCCGATGCCGGTCGGGCACCTCGTCGAGGTCGACCGACCACGTCGTCGACGGCCCTCGACCGGTTCGCGGGATGGAAGGTGACGGTGGTCGGGTCCTCGCGCAGCGTGGTCGAGCGGCGCGCCGCACGACGAGCAGAAGTTGGAGCCCGGCGGGTTGTGGTGGCCGCACTGGTTGCAGAAGACGTCCTCGGCCACGGCCTCAGCCCTCGATCAGCGCCCGGTAGGCCGTCGGCGTCGAGCAGCGCGTCGAGCTGCGCGGCGTCGTGCGGGCTCGATCACGAAGATCCAGCCCTCGCCGTAGGGGTCGTCGTTGAGCCGCTCGGGGCTGTCGGCCAGCTCGTCGTTGACCTCGACGATCGTGCCGGTCACCGGGGCGTAGATGTCGGACACCGACTTGGTGGACTCGACCTCGCTGCAGCTTCGCCCGCGCCTCGACCGCGGCGCCGACCTCGGGGACCTCGACGTACACGACGTCGCCGAGCGCGTCCTGGGCGTAGTCGGTGATGCCGACCCGCACCCGTCCCGTCCTCGACCCGGACCCACTCGTGGTCGGTCGAGTACCGAAGGTCGCGGGGATGTTCATGAGGCGGGCAGGCTAGCGAACCATGTCAAACCTCGACGCCAGGTTGAGACTTGAGGCTGTCGACCCTGCTCAGCGCAGCATCTGGCGGATGCGGCGGGCGTACTCCTGGGCCAGCCGGCGGGCCTCGCTCGTCCGAGTCGGCCTCGGCCCAGACGTGGGTGACCGGCTCCTCGGGGTCGGGCAGCGCCAGCGCCCAGCCGTCGTCGTGGTGGACCTTCACGCCGTCGACGAGCTCGACCTCGCGGTCCTTGCGCTGCTCCACGAGGGTGCGCATGACCATGCCCTTCTGCTCCCACGGCGTCACGACGGTCTCGTGGGCGATGTGGACGTCGGGCAGCCCGCCGACGACCTCGGACAGCGCGCACGCCGTCGAGCGCCAGCAGGTCGAGCATCTTCACCAGCGCGGCGGCCGCGTCGAACGCGGGCAGGAAGCCGGGCAGGATGAACCCGCCGTCGGCGTTGGCCGCGAAGCCGACGCCGGGCTCGGTGCGCCGCCTCCATCAGCGCCGGCGGTCGACAGCTTGGTCCGGGTGACCTCGACGCCGCGCTCGGCGGCGAGCCGCGTCGGCGTGGCTCGTGGCCGACACCGGCAGGGCGATCGCGGTCGCCGAGCAGGTGGTCGCGACACGAGCGTCGACGAAGGCCAGCAGCGCCTCGGTCGTCGGTCAGCACGTGGCCCTCGTCGTCGATGAGCGTGAGGCGCTCGCCGTCGGGGTCGATCACCGCGCCGAGGTGCGCGCCCGAGGCGCGCACCAGCGTCGGCCACGCTGCGCGGCGTGCTCGTCGCGGTCGCAGGACATGACGCCCCGCGGTCGAGGCGAACGGGTTCACCGCCAGCACGTCGGCGCCCGAGCTTGGCCAGCACGTTGGGCATCACGAACGAGGTCGGCGCCGTAGGCGTAGTCGACGACCAGCTTGAACCCGGCGCCGGCGATGGCGGCGACGTCGACCGTCGCCTCCAGCGCCGACGCGTGTACTGCTCGAGGCGCGCGGGGCGGGAAGCCGATGTCGCCGATCTCGCCCGGGAACACCCGGCGGAAGTCCTCGCGGTGGAACAGCCGCTCGATCTTGCGCTGGGCGTCCTCGGTGATGTCGAGCGCCGTCGTCGTCGAAGAAGCGGATGACGACCGACTGCGGGGTCGTCCTGCGTCGAGGCGGATCGTGATGCCGCCGCCGGACGTCGGGTCGCGCGCACGAGGAAGCGGGTGACCGGGACCGAGGCGACCTCGAGGTCGCGCACGTTGATGCCGCGCGGCGTTGAGGCCGGCCATCATCGCCCGCTTGAGCATGCGCGCCGAGCGGCTGGAGTCGCGCGACGTGACGACGGTGGTGCCCTTCTTCAGCGTGGTGCCGTAGGCCATCGCCACCCGGGCCGCGAGCTCGGGGGTGATGTCGACGTTGGCCAGGCCCGCGACGCCGTCGCGGCCGAACAGGCTGCGCGCGCCCCGCGACTCCCAGACGATCGACGAGTTGACGACCGCGCCGGCCTCGATGGTCTTGAACGGGTAGACCTTGACGCCGGCGCCGAGCACGGCGTCGCTCGCCGATGAAGCACTCGTCGCCGAGCACGACGCCCTCCTCGGCGCGCACGCTGGTGCGGAGGTCGCAGGAGCGGCCGACGACGGTGCCGCGCAGGCGCACGTCCTCGCCGATGTAGACGTTGTCGTGGACGACGGTGCGCTCGAGGTCGGCGTCGGCCCGGACCCGCACGTTGGTGCCGAGCACCGTGTACTCGCCGAGGCGGGCGCCGGCCTCGACCCGGCAGTTGTCGCCGATGACGACCGGGCCCGTCGATGCGCGGCCTCGGGGTGGATCTCGGCGCCCTCGCCGACCCACACGCCGTCGCTGATCTCGAAGCCCGGGATGTCGACCTCGACCTTGCCGTCGAGGACGTCCTTGTGGGCCCGGACGTAGGCCTCGAGCGTGCCGACGTCCTCCCAGTAGCCCTCGGCGACCGCGCCGTACAGCGGCTTGCCGTCCGTCGAGCAGCGCGGGGAAGACCTCGCTCGAGAAGTCGACCGACCGGTCGGCCTCGGGATGTAGTCGAAGATCTCGGGCTCGAGCACGTAGATGCCGGTGTTGATGGTGTCGCTGAACACCTGGCCCCAGGTCGGCTTCTCGAGGAAGCGCTCGATCGTGCCGTCCTCGTGGGTGATGACGATGCCGAACTCGAGCGGGTTCTCGACCGCGCGTGAGCCCGATCGTGGCCAGCGCGCCCTTGCTCGTCGTGGAAGCGCGACGATCGCGCCGAGGTCGATGTCGGTGAGCACGTCGCCGGAGATGACGAGGAAGCGCTCGTCGAGCTCGTCGCATGGCGTTGCGCACCGAGCCGGCGGTGCCGAGCGGGGTCTCCTCGGTGGCGTAGACGCATCCGCACGCCGAACTCGGAGCCGTCGCCGAAGTAGTTGCGGATGTGGTTGGCCATGAACGCGACCGTCACGACGATCTCGTCGAAGCCGTGGCGCTTCAGCAGGCCGACGATGTGCTCCATCATCGGCGCGGTTGGCGATCGGGAGCATCGGCTTGGGGGCGTTGGACGTCAGCGGACGCAGCCGGGTGCCCTCGCCGCCCGCCATGATGACGGCCTTCATGGGCACGACCGTACCCCGGCCTCCCACCGATCCGGCAGGGCGCCCGGTGAAGTTCTCGCGCTGTTCGTGTTGGTCAGGCCGCCGAGCCGGCCGGGCGTCCGGCCCCCCGGCCCTCCGCGAGCGCAGCGCGGGCGAGCGGGACGTAGAGGGCGGCCGCGTACAGGCTGAACGC
Source organism: uncultured Acidimicrobiales bacterium (assembly GCA_963739835.1). Taxonomy (GTDB): domain Bacteria; phylum Actinomycetota; class Acidimicrobiia; order Acidimicrobiales; family VFJN01; genus ZC4RG19. Next base: position 10,561 of record CAVUBW010000007.1, on the reverse strand, counting down.
CAGCCCGGGGATGCCGGTCAGCCAGGCGAGGACCCCGGCGATGTCGGCCCAGCCGACGTCGGCGTGGCTCACCAGGAAGAACGGGAACGCGAACATCAGGAAGAACGTGCCGGCCTTGCCCCACCACGTGACGTCGATCCGGCGCGCGCCGAGGGCGGCGAGGACCAGCGTGGTGCCGCCGACGAGCAGCTCGCGGAGCAGGACGATGACGCCGAACCAGACCGGCACGCAGCCGGCCGAGCAGGATGCCGCCGACGCCGACGAAGAACAGCAGGCGGTCGGCCACCGGGTCGAGCACCTTGCCGAGCTCGGACACCTGGTGGAAGTGGCGGGCGATGTAGCCGTCGACCCAGTCGGTGGCGCCCAGCGCAGCCAGCAGCCAGGCGGCCGCAGCGAGGTCCTCGACGCCGAACAGCAGCCACAGGAACAGCGGCAGGCACGCCAGCCGCACGAGCGTGATCACGTTGGGCAGCGTCAGGAGCCGCCGACTCGCAGCGGCTGCGGGACTCTGGGTGGCGGCGTCGTCCATCTCGGCGCTGAGGCTAGTTGGCCTACTGTGCGGGGCCGATGGCGACACTCTTCACCCGGATCATCGCCGGCGACATCCCGGGCCGCTTCGTGTGGCGCGACGAGCGGGCGGTGGTGTTCCTCACGATCGCGCCGATCGCCCGCGGCCACGCGCTGGTTGTCCCGGTGTCCGAGGTCGACCACTGGGTCGACCTCGACGCCGACCTGGGGGCGCACCTGATGGAGGTCGCGCGCCAGGTCGGGCGTGCGCAGATGGCCGCGTTCTCGCCCGCACGGATCGGCATGATCATCGCCGGGCTGGAGGTGCCGCACTGCCACCTGCACCTCATCCCGATCGAGTCGGAGGCCGACCTGTCCTTCGTCCGCGCCGACCACTCGCCCGACCCGGCCGTGCTCGACGACGCCGCGGAGCGCCTCCGGGCCGCGTTGCGGGCCCAGGGCCACGCCGCCGAGGTCGACGCCTGAGCCCCCCGAGCTTTTGTCCCCGGAAACGGTCGCCCTGGCGACCGCTTCCGCGTATAAAACGCGGATCGGGGCGAGCCCGTCCCACTGACGCCGGTGGGTCTAGTCGGCGGTGACCAGCTCGTCGGGCTGGGCGGGCGCCATGAGCTCGGGGCCCTTGTTGCGCACGTTGTTGACCAGCGTCGAGACCGGCTGGAGCCGCGTCAGCTCGGGCGGCGCCGGCACCAGCAGCTTGCCCAGTGTCTCGAGGTCGTCGTTATCGGGGTCGAGCCAGGCGTCCCAGGCCGACGCCGGCAGGATCACCGGCATGCGGTCGTGGATCTTGGCCATCTCGTCGTTCGGCGTGGTCGTGATGATCGTCGCCGACCGCAGCGGGTCGCCGGTGCGCTTGCCCTCGGCGTCCCTGGGGCCGCGCCACACCTCCCACAGCCCCGCGAAGGCGAAGGGCTCCCCGTCGGGCCGGCTGGATGAAGTACGGCTGCTTGCGCTTGGTGCCCTCCAGCTTCTGCCACTCGTAGAACCCGTCGGCGGGGATGAGGCAGCGGCGCCGCTTGAGCGCCGGCTTGTAGGCGTTCTTGGTGGCCAGCGTCTCGGCCCGGGCGTTGATCATGCGGGACCCGACCTTGGGGTCCTTGGCCCAGCCGGGCACGAGCCCCCAGTGGAAGGCGTCGACCCGCCGCACGCCGCCGTCGCTCAGCACCGCGTAGACGTCGTTGGTGGGGGCCACGTTGAACGACGGCTCGAGCAGCGCCTCGGGCGCCTCGGCGTCGAAGTAGCGGGCGATCTCGTCGGGGGGCGAGGCGGACACGAACCGGCCACACATGGACCCGACGGTACCGCCCGGCCCGCGACCGCCGGCGCGGGATCCTCGTGGCGCAGGGAACCCGGCGGGCCGCTCGGCGATGGAACGGCTGTACGGCCCGGGCACCGAGCTGCTCGTCTTCGAGTCCGGCGGCTATGCCTACGGCGCCCTGCTGACCGGCGACTTCGTCCTGGGGATCCAGTCCGGCGACCCGGCCTGGCTCGGCAACGCCGACGGCTGCCCCTGACCGGGGAGCTTGGCCGCGCGCACCCAGCGTGCGCCCGACATGACGCCGTTTGCGGATCTCCGAATGCGAACATACGTTCGGAGACATGGGACTGACATGGCGACAAGGACAGACGACCAACCGCTGGTTGGGTACCGACGACGACGGCCAGCAGGTCGGCCACGTGGGGCTCACCGTCTCCGACGGCGGCGCCCGCCACACCTGGCACGGCTGGCGCCGCGACGGCACCCCGACCGGCGTCGACGTGGGCCAGTTCCCCACGGCGGAGGAGGCGATGGCCGCGGTCGACGACGCGGGGTGAAGTGATCCGGAGTGCGAGAACGGTCAGTCTGAGCGCGTGCACTGCCCTCGATGCGGCTCGCAGATGGACGTTCGTGCGGGCTACCTCACGTGCGGCGCGAGCGGCGCCGAGATGTCAGCGAGCGTGCGTGCCCAGCTCGAGGAGATCGTCGGGGGCAGTGCTGCGGCGGTCGAGCCTCGGCCCGACCAGGCATTCACGTGGGGCGTTCGGTGGTACTGCCCCGCCGACGGCCAACCGCTGACGGAGGTCGAGGGCGTGCTGAGATGCGGCGCCTGCGCCCGGGCCATCCCCGGCCGCCTCGTCTACGAGATCGTCGAGTTCAATCCCCATTGAGCCCGACGCGGGTGTCGTAGCGCTCGCGGTTGGCGATGACCTGGTCCATGTGCGACTCCGCCCAGGCCTTGACGCCGCGCATGAGGTCGTGGAGCGAGGATCCGAGGTCGGTCAGCTCGTAGGTGACCGTGACGGGCACGGTCGGCGTCACCGTGCGGGTGAGCAGTCCGTCGCGCTCGAGGGCGCGCAGCGTCTGGGTGAGCATCTTCTGGCTGACCCCGGCCAGCCGGCGGGACAGCTCGGAATAGCGCATCGCCCGGGGCTCGCTCGACGCGGTCGTGACCGGGGCCAGGGCCGCCGCTGCCGAGCGCGGCGAGGACCAGCGCCACCCACTTGTCGGAGATCCGGTCGAGGAGCTGGCGGCTGGGACAGCTCGCCAGGAACGCGTCGTACGCCGCCTTGGCCTGCGCCCGCTTCTGGTCTGCCGTCATGGTCGTCATCGACCGCTCCCTCCCTACCGGACGGGGGGCTACGCACTTCAAGGTGCCTACTTCCCAATAGAGAGTAACTCGTCCATCGTGGTGACGCAGCACCGAGAAGTCCACAGGAGGCGAACATGACCACCACCTTCCGCGCCGCGGTCGTCCGCATCCCGGGCGGGCCCGACTCCATCGAGATCATCGACGTCCCCGTCGTCGAGCCCGGGCCGGGCCAGGTCCGGGTCGAGATCGCCGGCGCCGCGGTCAACCCCGTCGACCTGGCGCTCGCCGCCGGGGTGTTCCACGGGCTCGGGCTCGTCGACCAGCCCGACCACACCGGCCTGGGCTGGGACTTTGCCGGCACCGTCACCGCGGCCGGACCCGACGTCGACCTCCCGGTGGGCAGCCGCGTCGCCGGGCTGGTCGCCGGGTTCGACCGCGACTTCGGCACCTACGCCGAGCAGCTGGTCGTCCCGGCGAGCGACGTCGCCCTCGTGCCCGACGGTCTCGACCTGGCGACCGCGGCAGCGGTGCCGCTCAACGGCCTGGCCGCAGCCCAGATGGTCGACCTGCTCGGCGACGGCCGCGCCAGGAGCCTGCTCGTGACCGGGGCCGCAGGCGCCGTCGGCGGCAACGTCATCGTGCTCGCGCAGGACCGCGGCTGGCGGGTCACCGGACTGGCCCGCGCCACCGACGAGAAGTTCGTGCGCGGCCTCGGCGCCGACTTCACCACCGAGGCCGCGCCGGGCTGGGACGCGGTCGCCGACGGCGCCAAGCTCCAGGACCGAGGCGTCGCGCTGGTCCGCGACGGTGGGCTCTTCGTCGGCGTGCAGCCGGGCGCCGCGCCCCCGGAGGAGCGCGGCGTGACCGTCCGCGTGGTGGAGACGGTGGCCGACGGCGCCCGGCTCGCCCAGATCCTCGACGCCACCGCGAGCGGCCACCTGCCGGCACGGGTGCACGCCGTCGTACCGCTCGACGACGCCGCCGCCGCCCACCGCGTGGTCGCCCAGGGCGGCGTGCGCGGGCAGGTATGTCCTTCAGCCCTGAGGCCTGCGGGCTCGCGCCCGGTCAGCCCACACCGGGGAAGAAGGTCATGTCGTCGAGCCCGAAGTAGTCCATGGTGGTGGCGTCGCCGTCGTTGGCGTTGATCTCGAGGCGGTCGATGCTCTCGAAGCGCTGCCCGTCGCTCGGGTCGTCGAAGCCGAACCAGGTGGGTCCGTTCCTGTCGACCGAGATGACCTTGCTGCCGACGAGCACCCCGTCGTCGAAGGCGTGCACCGTGACGAGCAGGCCATCGCGCTGTGCGGCGGAGAACCAGGCGCCGACGAAGGCCATGTCACCCTGGATCAGTGCGGGCGAGCCGGCCGGCGACGGGTAGCCGTCCACCTCGAAGGTCGACGCCTCGGCGATGAAGGCGAGGTTGGTCTCGGACTTGACGGCGTATCCCCACACACCGTTGGGGTTGTAGATGCCGACCTGGTCCCACGCGAGCCCGCCGTAGCCGGCGGCGATGGGCTGCTCTGCGCCCTCGGGCAGCGCGACCTCGTCGAAGGTGAGCACCGTCGGCAGCAACGTGACGTCGGTGTAGCTCGACCAGTTCGCCCCCGGGAACCCGGTGCCCTCGGCCCACGCCGAGTCGATCTCGCCCGTGGGCATGAGCACGTCCGCGTGGAGGGCGATGTAGATCGGCTGTCCCGGGACATAGCCGGGGATGCTCGACAACGGCACGAAGACCTCGGCCTCGGTCGTGCAGGGGGTGTACTCCTTGGCGACCGGGAACCGGCCGGGGATGGCGTTGCCCTTCTTGGTCTGCGGGATCAGCTGCGGCGAGCCGGCCACGGCGGCCTGCAGCCCGGCGAGGCAGGCGCCGGACGTGCTGGTCAGCAGCCGCACCCGGGTGCCGTCGCTCTGGACGGTGACGTCGCCGACGTCGGTCGACTGCCCGGCCAGAAGGTTGATGGGCCCCGTCGACGCGGCGCTCGGCTCAGCCGTCACCACGACGAGCGCGGCCAGCGCCAGCAGTGCGAACAAAGTTCCCAATCGTTTCATCGTCCCAGTGTCGGTGCGCGACCTGAAGCGACCCTAAACCCGGCCTGAGGATGGGCTGAAAGTTTGGGTTCATGTCCACAGCAGCAGTGACCAGGGCCGAAGGGGCCCTGGTCACTGCTGGTCGGGCTGGCAGGACTTCGGCCGATCTCACAGCGAAGAACCGCCCGCCACGGTTCGGAACCAGGTCGCCGACCCCGCCCAGATCCGGCCAGCGGGGGCACCGAACGTTGCGGGCAGCGGCGTGAGTCAATGATGCTGCGGCCGTGCAGGAGCGTCGACGCGTGTCCCCGTCGGTGGCGTCTGCGCCGTTGCACGAGCAGTCGGCGTATCTCGAGGCGACCCTGAGGGAGAACGACCTCGCCCAGGCGGTGCTCGCCGTCGCTCAGGAACTCGACCTCCCAGACTGGTACCTCGGTGCCGGTAGCGTTGCCCAGACGGTCTGGAACGTGCTCCACGGGTTCGAGGCATCCGCGGCCATCAAGGACTACGACCTCGTGTACTTCGATGCGGCGGACCTCAGGATCGAGACCGAGAGCGAAATCGAGGCTGAGGTGGCCGACCGGCTCCGCGGTGACGGCATCGTCGTCGACGTCAAGAACGAGGCGCGAGTCCATCTCTGGTACGAGCGGCGCTTCGGCCGCCATCTCGAGCCATACCGCTCGACCGGCGATGCGATCGCCACCTGGCCCACAACGGCGTCAAGCGTCGGTGTCCGCTACGACCGCCACACGTTCGTCGTGTGTGCCCCGTTCGGCCTCGCGGACCTCTTCTCCATGGTCGCCCGCGCCAACAAGACGATCGTGACGAGAGACGTCTACGAGGAGAAGGTCGCCCGTTGGGCCGCACAATGGCCCCAACTCACGGTCATCCCCTGGTGAGACACCGAGCAGGCGATACGGGGCAGCTGAAGACCGCGGCAAGCGTCGGTGAAGATGGCCGGCGGCACAGGTTCACCGCTGAGGGCACTTGCCCAGAAGGATTCCTCTCCGATGATCGACGAGTTCGCGAAGGAGTACCTGCACAGTGACCTGCGAGACAGGCGAGCGACAATGCTCTGGAAGCTCGAAGGGCTCGCCGAGTACGACGTTCGCCGCCCGCTGACTCCCACCGGGACCAATCTCCTCGGCTTGATCAAACACCTGACGATCACCGAGGCCTGGTACTTCGGCGAGGTGTTCGGGCGCCCGTTTCCCGAGCGGCTGCCGTGGCGGGACGACGACGCCGACGAGCGCGCCGACGACGCCAAGCTCGCGGCGCTCTTCCACCACCGGTTGCAGCTGGCCGACATGTGGGCGACGGAGGACGAGTCGCGAGTCGAGATCGTCGATCGCTACAGGCGCATGTGGGAGCACTCGGACGCGACGATCGCGGCGCTCGACATCGACGCACCCGGACATGTGTCGTGGTGGCCACGCCCGGACGTGAAGCTCTTCAACATCATGGTTCACGTCCTCAACGAGACCAATCGGCACGCCGGGCACGCGGACATCCTGCGCGAACAGCTCGACGGCGCCGTGGGAACGGAGGCGGGGAGCGAAGCCCTGCACGGGCGAGACCCGACCTTCTGGAAGAGCCATCCTGGCTCCCCCTGGCCGGGCGAGGTCGGTCACAACGACGAGTGACCAGGGCCGAGGCCCTGGTCACTGCTGGTCGGGCTGACAGGACTTGAACCTGCGACCCCTTGACCCCCAGTCCAGAGAACGGCGTCAATGGTGAGCAACTGGTGTCTATGTCGTTGCAGGTCACGGTACCCGCCGAGTCAAGAGAACGCAATAGAGGACAACGGTCGTCTACCATGCGTTGCTGACCGGGTTGCTCGACCTGCGACCCCTTGACCCGGAGTGAGGACGGGTGCCACGCAAGCGTTCCAACAGCGAAGGCTCGATCTACAAGAACGAGCGCCCGCGGCCGCTGGGAAGCCGCCCTGGTGGTCGGCCGGACCGACGACGGACGCCTGATCCGCCGCACGTTCACGGCCAAGACCCGCGTGGCCGTGACCGAGAAGCTGGACGAGGCCCGCAGGGCACTGAACCAGGGGCTCGACGTCCCCGACCCCCGCACCACCGTGGAGGACTTCACCGCCTGGTGGCTCGCCAACGTGCTGCCCGGTGAAGGGCTCGCCCCGGCCACCGAGCAGTGGTACCGCGACGTCCTCGGCACCTACGTCGTCCCCCACGTCGCGCGCGCACGCTGACCGGCCCGAAGGCGCTCGCCCCCGGGGACGTGCGGCGATGACCGGCCGGCTCATGGCCGACGGCAAGTCCCACCGTGTCGCCGAGGGCGCCCGCACCGCGCTCGGGAAGGTGCTCCGGGCCGCCGAGGAACGGGGCCTCGTCGCCCGCAACGTCGCCCGCATCGCCCGGCCGCCCCGGGACCGCGGCAAGGCGCGGAAGGTCAAGGCGTTCACCGTGGCCGAGGTCGGCCAGTGCCCCCTCGCCGGGCTCGACGACACCCGCTGGCACCCGATCACGCTCGTGGGGGTCACCACCGGGCTACGGCCCGCCGAGCTGCTCGCGCTGCACTGGCCGGACGTCACCCTCGGGGCCGACGCCCGCGTCAGCATCCGCCACGCGTTCACCTACGTCGGTGGTACCGCCCTCAAGGCCCCGAAGCGGGCCCGGAGCTACCGGACCGTCCCGCTCGCCCCTGAGGCCGTCACGGCGCTCAAGGCATGGCGTAGGACGCAGGCTGCCGAGCGGCTGGCGGCCGGTGAGCTCTGGTCGACCGCGTGGCCCGGGCTTGTGTTCACCGGGCCCGACGGCGGCCCCCAACGGGTCGACTCGTTCCGCCACGTGCTGCGCCGCATCCTGCCCGGTGCCCACCCCCACCGGCTGCGGCACTCCTACGCCACCCACCTACTCGAGGCCGGGACCCCGATCCACCACGTGGCCGAGCTCCTGGGCGACAGCGTCGCCACCGTCGAGCGCACCTACAGCCACGTGCTGCGCACCAAGACCGAGGTGGCCGGCCTCGCCAGCGGACTGCTCGGCGGCGCGTTCGTGAAGCCCCTCGTCGTGCTCTGCTGCCACTCGCCGGGCTGCCGGCGCCCACTCGCCCGGATTTGGGGCCGACCAGACGACTGGTCGGCCACGATCCTGGTGCCTCCCTGCCCGAAGCACCACCAGCCCAAGACGCCGTGGCGTCAGGGCCTGTGGCGCGGCATGACCGGTGTACAGCCCCTCGGGCCGCGGTTCTTCGCGGTCAGCGTCGGCTTGTGGCTCCCGCTCGAGTCGCTCCGCCCCGCGGTCGAACGCGCCGAACGCACTGGCAAGACCGTCTACGAGACCATTCGTCCTCAACCCGTCCACCACGGCTAGAGTCAACGGCCGACAACCGTAGGCGCCCCACGGCGGTAGCCGTAGAGACCCTTGGGCATGGGACCGACCTCCCCCGGAGGTATCCATGTCCGACCTCCTCGTCCGGTGTCCGCACCGCCGTCGAGCGGCTCGCCTATTCGCCCACAAGAGGCCGCGGCCCGCGCTCGGCTGCACACGCCAGCACATCACGAACATGATCCGCCGCGGCGAGCTCCGCTCCGTCAAGCTCGGCCGCAAGCGGCTCCATCCCCCGCCAAGCCCTCGCCGAACTGCTCGGCGACGCCACCCGCCCAAGCGAGCTGAGCCGTGGCCGCCTCCTGGCGGCAACCCCCGACACGGCCAGCCGCAGCCCGACGCGCAGCACCGGGGCCCCCCGGCCCCGGCGCCACCGTCACCATCGACGACCCCCATCTGACCAAGAAGGGACGTCGACGTGACTCCTTGACCGCGTCACGGCGGTCACCGACTCGGCCGACCGCATCCCGCCCCCCCCACCTGGCCCGGCTGATGGCATCGTGATCGGCGGCGACCATCCGGTATGGCGTGGCGTGCTGGCCGACCTGACGCCGGCCGAACGGCTCGTGCTGGTCTGCCTGGCCGCCCACACGGGCGACGACGGCCGCTGCTGGCCCTCGGTGCCCAGGCTCATGACGGCGACCGGCTACAGCGAACGACCGCTGCGGCGGGCCCTCGCCGAGCTGCGTGCCCACGGGCTGCTCAAGGTCGTCGAGTGGCGGTTCGACCGCAACTCCTCGACGATCCATCGGCTGTCGCTCCCCTGTCGTCACCGACACCGGGTTGGTCTCACCCCCTGGCGCCAGCGACACCGGCCCCCTGCCAAATCACGACAAACCCCCTGGCGCCCACGCCAGGCAGAAGAACCAAGGAAGAACCAAGGCGAAGGACCATGGCACGCGGCGGCTGCTCGACGAGTGGTGGAAGCGCCAGCAGCCACGCCCCCAGCAGCCGTATCCGGCTGCCCTCAAAGTCCTGTCGAAAGCACTCCGCGACGGCTGGACCAAAGAAGACGACCTACGGGTCGCGCTCGACGAGGTGCCGACCATTTCCGGTGGCACGCTCGACTACTGGCGCCGCAACCGCCACCGCAGCAACGGGTCGAACCACAAGTCGGCCGAGCAGGTCGCCGCCGAATCGCTCGCACGCATCAACCGCACGATGGGTCTCAACTCATGAGCGCCGTCGAACACGTCGAGCTGATCCGCCAACTTGCCGCGGCGCACCGGCCCTACGGGTGGTCCGACGAGTCGATCGACGGCTACCTACTGGCCGTCGGCGACCTCGACGCGGTCGACTCGTGCGCCGCGCTGTCGTCGCCACCATCCGCACCGCCGAGAAGATGCCGGCGCCGGCCAGAACTGCGCCGCGCCGCCCTCGACTCGTCGTCGGCGGCGGTCCGCCCGATGTCGACGCCACGTAGTCCGAGGTGCACAGCGCGCGTTCGGCACCCACGGCCGCTACCGCACCCCCGACTGGTCGCACCCGCTCATCGCCCAGACCGTCGACTCCATGGGCGGCTGGGGCCGCATGTGCGCCAGCGAGGATCCCGTCGGCGACCGCATCCGCTTCACCCGGGCGTTCACGACCTACACCGACCGCGCCGAACACCTAGCCCTCCACCTCGCCAGGCCTGGCCGCCGCAGGAGCGCTGGCGGCCCCCGCCCGGCACCCCGAGCTACCCCCAACCCACCGAAGGAGACCAGCCATGACCACCACTGATAGGCCATTCGCAGGGTTCCCGCCCCCGTTCTGCCCGTGGTGCGGCGAGGAGCAGCGCTTCGACGACCTCCACGCCGAGGACGAGTGCCCAGGACCACTACGAGCGCAACGGCGAGGTCATCGACCACGACCCGCGCATCGTTCCGTTAGCACAGCAGCCGTGGCTGACGTACGCCGCCCCGTTCTGATGGCCGCCATCCGACCCGAGGTCGTCGTCCAGGTGCATGGGGCGCTCGACGAGGCACCACTCGACGTTGAGGACCTGCTCGACTGGTTCGACGCCGACGTCATGGCCCGCTACGGCATCCCCGCCGACACCACGGTCGGCGAGGTCCGCGCCGCCGCCCTCGGTTGGCTGCGAGCTCC
>CAVUBW010000006.1:0-154667 GCA_963739835.1 uncultured Acidimicrobiales bacterium | reverse complement strand
TCGGGGTGATGGCGCTTGGTGGAGTGCTGGCAGTACAGGGCGCCGAGCGAGTCGTCGAGGCCCTTTCGGTCACCGACACCACGGTGGGGCTCACGCTGGTGGCGTTGGCGACGACCGCGGAGCTGCTCGCACTGGTGTGGGCGTCCACGCGTCGCCGCGATGTGAGCGAGCTGGCGGTCACGGCGGTCGTGGGTTCGGCCGCGTACAATGCCACCGCCACCTTGGGTGCGGCGGCGCTCGTTCGACCGGCCGGGGATCTTGACGTGCGTGCTGCGGCCGCGGCGGCGGCGATATTGCCGTTGGTGGTCCTGGTTCTCGGTGGTCGAGAACGCCGCCTTCCCCGTCTGGGTGGGATCGCCCTGGTGGGCGCGTACGTGGTGTTCGTCGTCGTGGCGCTCCGCTAGGCGAGGGGTGAGATCGAACCTGCTCGCTGGCACGCGGGACAGTGAGCGGAGTCGCGTCCGAGGCAACGGGAGGCGACGGGGGGCCCGGGTGACCGAGGCGTAGTCGTGGCCGCTAGTGGGTGAAGCGGCGGAACCTGATCGAGGCGCTTGATGAGGTTGTTCGTCGGCGAGGGCGAGGTTCAGCCGGGGCCGACCCGAAATGTCTCCGATCGGGCGTCTTTACTTTTCGCGTCAGTGCAACGCGTACTTAGGGTGCTAGGGCTAGTTCGATACGTATAGTCGAAAGCTGCTTTGTCCGGTCGGACAACGCGCCTTTGTCGCGTCTGTCGGCGTTGGAAGAACCGCGCCCGGAGGTAGCTCGATGCTGCCGGTGTCGGCGGCCCGCGGGTCCGATGCTTTCGGTCCGTCGGGTCGCCGATACCGCCTGCCTCGACGCGCACGCCGGATCGACACGAGAGTTAGGGGGAGACATGCAAGGAGCGCGCGTAACGAGGCGTGGTTGGGGCCTGTTGGTGTGGCGAGGAGTGTGCCATTCGCCGAGGAGCGGGTCCGGCGTTCATGGTCCATCCGGAAGCGGTCACGGCAGAACGGTGATGACACGGCGGGCGCCTCGGCATCAGGCGTCGTCAGGGGTTTCTCCAATTCGCGAGAGCATGACGTCGGGCGCCCAGCAGCCTTGGTCGACCGATGTGAACGGACGACGCCCATTGCATTCCGCGAAACGCCGACGTAGCGTCAAAGACTTAGTTGCGATCTGAGAAACACAAAGAGGGGGAACGGACGTGCAAAGACAATATGTCACGAGACGAGACTTGTTGAAATATTCGGGGCTTGGCCTGATAGGAGTGAGCGTTGCGGGCTCTGTGCCGTGGGTGTTGACAGCCAGAGCGGCCGGCCAAACAGGCCAGGAGCCCCTCGATCCGCTGACGATTCCGAAGTTCGCGCACGAACTCACGAGACCGCGGGTGTTCGCACCCACGCTCGTCCGGGACCGCAGCGGACACGTCGTTCCGCCACGACTACACCATTTCGACGAACGCGATCCGCGCCCAGGTACTGCCACCGGGCTTCCCCCGCACGACGCAGTGGGCCTACGGAGGCAGGGTCTTCGTGCCGGGCTCGACCAGCACCGAGGTTCGCGGCGACGTCACCCGGGCCGGTCATCGAGAACACCCGTGGCATCCCGAACCGATTGACCTGGCGCAACCAGATCTTCAGGTCGCACTTCCTGCCGGTGGATCCGGTCGTGATGTGGGCGAACCCCAACGCCTTTGAACCACCGGAGCCTCCGTTCGAGCCGTTCCCGCCCGGCTACGCCAAAGCGCAGTTCCCGGTACCGATCGTCACCCATACTCACGGCCTGGTCGTGACGCCCCAATTCGACGGCACCCACGATGAGTGGTTCACCGCCTTCGGCCAGCGAGGTCCGAGCTTCGTGAGCAGCACCTATGAGCAACCCAACGAGCAGCCGGGCACGCAGCTCTTCTACCACGACCATGCCATGGGCATCACCCGGCTCAACGTGTACGCCGGGCTGGTGGGGCCCGCCTATTTCATCCGCGATCCCAACAGTCCACTCGACCGGCCCGACTCGCCTCTGCCTCGAGGAGAGTTCGAGATCCCGCTCACCATTGCCAGCAGGACTTTCTTCACGGACGGGGAGCTGGATTTTCCGAGAGTGAGCCAGACCCCGTTCTTCCCCTACTGGGAGGCCGAGGACCTGTCACAGGTTTCCGTCGTGAACGGCAGGGCGTGGCCCAACCTGAACGTCAAGCGCCGCCAGTACCGCTTCCGGATGCTAGTTGGGTCGAACATGCGGATCTTCCGGTTCCAGTTCGACAACAACGGCGCGTTCGTGCCGTTCACTGTCATCGGGTCCGACGGCGGGTACCTACCGCAACCACGCGTGATGGATTCGGTGTTTATGGGTATCACCGAACGCAACGACATCCTCGTCGACTTCTCCCCGTTCACGCCCGGGACGCAGATCATCCTGCGGAACATCACCGAGAACGAAGATGAAGACCCAGAGAACGCCGTGGTCATGCGGTTCACTGTCGTCGACAGCGCACCTGTCCCGCCGCCGGCACTGGATCCGGGACTGTTCCCGCCGCTGCCGGAGTTGGTCACCAACGCACCGACCCGGACCAAGGCGCTGGTGCGCTTCAGGGATGCTCGTGCGCACGTGACCAAGACCGATCGCAAACGCACGATCGACGGGCTGGGCCTCAGCTCGCCGATCACCGAGCTTCCGCTCATCGGCTCGACCGAGCAATGGGACCTCATCAACACGAACGAGGCCGAGGCCGAGGCCGACCAAGGGTTCCACCAGATCCACCTGCACCTGCTCGAGTTCCAGGTCCTGAACCGTCAGGAAATCGACGTCGAGACATTCCTGCAGGACTGGTTCCTGTTCAACGGTCACCGGCCCATGACCCGGCCGATCGTGCTCGATACGAACAACTACCTGATCGGCGACCCGATCCCGCCGGACGCGAACGAGACGGGCTGGAAGGACACGGTCGAGGCCAGGCCAGAGAGGGTGACGCGCATCCTCACCCGTTGGGCTCCCCAGGAGCTCCCCACCAGTGGCGTCGAACCCGGCCAGAACCTGTACCCGATCGATGTCGAGTTCCCGCCCGACAAGGACACGTTCACCGGTCCGGGCTACGTCTGGCACTGCCACATGCTCAACCACGAGGACCACGAGATGATGCGGCCACTGGCCACGGTCTTCGCCTGGGCGGCAGGCGTGCAATACCCGGTCGGCAGAATCGTGGCACACGACAACATCGACTACCGGGTGCGTGTCGTGCACACCTCGACGGCCTCCGAGCCGCCGACCGCACGGTTCGATCTCTGGGAGCGAGTCAACAACAACGACGGAACCTGGCAACCACAGATCATCTACGCGGTCGAAGACCGAGTGCTGCACAACGGCCAACTCTTCGCGGCGCTACACGTGCACCAGGCCGAGCCGGGCCAGGTCCCACCCGACCACCCCGAGCTCTGGCAGCCGCTCCCCACGACCGCGAAGGAACAACTCGTCACGTTCTGCGACCCAAACCATCCAGACACAGCCGAGTTCTTCGCCATCGGCCAGAACGGAACCGAGGACGAGGCGCGCGCGGTGTTGCAGGCGGCCCTCGCTGTCTGTCGTCCCGTCAACCCCATGCCGAGCTCGGGCATCACAGAAGAGGCGATCCACTTCATGCTGCCCGACGGCGACACATTCAAGCCGGCACCAACCAACGGCACGGTCTTCTACGAAACCATGTCCGCGCTTTTGTCCATCACGGTCGACCCCCTGGATCCAGGCGAGAGCGTGACCGTGAACGGAAGGACCTTGCACGCCGGCACGAACTACCCGCTACCGCCGATGCGCAACGAGGGCTACCTCATCGCGGCGACCGGTGGCGCAACCTTCACCGCCCGCTAGCAGAGCCCGTCAGACAACCAGCCCGGCGAGGTCGGCCTCGGCGCCCTCCCCAAGACCGACCTCACGGGGCAAAGCCAACGACAGAACCAGATTGAATCGGCCCCGGCGACTGTCCGACCGAGCACGTGCGAGCAGCAGTGGGCGACCTCCGGGGCGTCGCCTTCGAGGGCCCGTACACGCGCAGCTTCAAAGGCATCGAAGACAAGGTGCCGGTCTATCTCATCTCGCGCCATGGAGGATGCACATGATCACGCCCGGAATCGACCACATCGCCCTGACCGTGCCCGACCTGGACGTACAGGTGGACCGCTTGACGAGCGCGTTCGGCATGGTCGTCATCAGCCGATTCGAGGGCTTCGCGCTCATCGCCGACCCCGCGTCGGGACTGAAGCTGGAGCTGGGCCGCTCCGACGATTCGCAGGTCCACTTCCGGCACCTGGGCTTCCGTGCCGAAGACGTGGACGGCTCGCACGAGAGCCTGGTCGAGGCCGGTATGGAGTCCAGTGAGGCGCCCCACCGGCGCGACTTCGCCCGCATGTACACGTCGTTCCTCAAGGAGCCGGGCGGCCTCGAGGTCCAGCTTGTGAAATACGACTAGCCCCGATGAGTGCCGGCGGCGTTCATCGTCGGTACAGGCATGGCTGCTACCGAACCGCGGGCGAAGAACCTCGCCGACCTCTACGAGCTTGCCCCGCTCGACTGGGCGGACGTGCGCCGCACGCTCGAGACCAACCTGACCCAGGAGCCGGGGTCCGGCGGGCCTGGGCACCACACCTTCTGGTTGTCGACCATCGACGCTGACGGGCGGCCGCACATGACCGCGGTCGGGGCGTTCTGGGTCGATGGGCGGTACTACTTCAGCGGCGGGCCGCGGTCCCGCAAGATCCGGAACGTCGAGCGTGACCCTCGTTGCGCCTTCGGTGTCGCCATCCACGGCTACGACGTGGCACTCGAGGGTCGGGCGTCCCGGGTCACCGACGACGCCCAGCTTCAGCGCCTCGCCGCCGTGTTCGCCGAGGGCGGGTGGGCACCGACCGTGGCCGACGGCGGGTTCACGCACGAGTTCAGCGCTCCCAGCGCCGGGCCGCCGCCCTGGTTCGTGTACGAGTTCGTCCCCGACGACGCCTACGCCGTCGCCACGCAGGAGCCCGGCGGCGCCACCCGGTGGTCGTTCTGAGCTACTCCTCCGGCAGCGTCGGGTGGTCCGTCGGGTAGATGCCGACCACGAAGCCGTAGACCGTCCGGCCGGCGCGGGGGGTCCGGTCGAACTCCTCGACCAGGGAGGGCCACGACACCACCCACGTGGCCCACGCCTGCGGATGGGCAAACCCCAGCAGCTTCATCGCCGCCTTCACCAACCTCATCGGCACCACCCCCGGCCGCCACCGAGCCACCCACCAGCGCCCGTGAGACCTGACGTCTCGTCCCCAAGGATCTAGTGACCCGGGATCCCACCGATGCTCGGCACCCGCCGACCGTATCCTGCGAGGGTTGGGCGATCGGAGGATCGAGATGACCGAAACCGCCGCGCTGAACGTGCTCTACACCGCCACGGCCCACGCCAGCGGCGACGGCCGCAACGGGCATGCCACGACCGACGACGGGCGGCTGGACCTCGACCTGCGCATCCCCGAGGAGATGGGCGGGCCCGGTGGGGCCACCAATCCCGAGCAGCTCTTCGCCGTCGGCTACGCCGCCTGCTTCCACTCGGCCCTCAAGGTGGTCGGTCGGCGGCGGGACCTCGACGTCGACGGCTCGGAGGTCTCGGCCAGCGTCAGCATCGGTGCGGTCCCCTCGGGCGCCTTCGGCCTGGCGGTCGAGCTGGACGTGCACGTCCCCGCCCTCGACCACGCCACGGCGGAGTCCCTGGCGGCCGACGCCCACCAGGTCTGTCCCTATTCCAATGCCACGCGCGGCAACATCCCCGTCACCCTCACCGTCGTCTGAGGCAGTCGGACCCAGTCAGAAACTAGATCGCCACCGGATCTGGATACACACCAGCATTCGGCTAAGCTCTCCCGACATGCCCGGAGAGCCGACCGTCGACAACGATGCGCTGCTCCGCCGGCACGGCCTGCAGGTCACGGCCCAGCGCCTGGCGGTGCTGCGGGCGGTGTCGGACCGGCCGCACAGCACGGCCGACGACATCGACACCGTCGTCCGGGCCGAGATCGGCGCGATCTCGCGCCAGGCCGTGTACGACGCCCTCGCCGTCCTCGACCGACAAGGGCCTGCTCCGGCGCATCCAGCCGGCCGGATCGCCGGCCCGCTACGAGGACCGGGTCGGCGACAACCACCACCACCTCATCTGCCGCACCTGCGGCCGGATGGTCGACGTCGACTGCGCGGTCGGCGACACGCCGTGCCTGACGGCGGCCGACGACTCCGGCTACGAGATCGACGAGGCCGAGGTCATCTACTGGGGCCGCTGCCCCGAGTGCTGTCTGCGAGCACCCGAGCACACCAGCAGCGAGACGAGGAGAGGACCGCCATGTCTGAAGAGCGAGAACCCAGTGATCCTGTCCCCGAGCCCGAACCGGCATCGGCCGCAGGTCGAACCAGGACTGGTGGCCGAACCAGCTGAACCTGTCGGTTCTCCACCAGAACTCGCCCCAGGCCAACCCGATGGGCGACGACTTCGACTACGCCGAGGAGTTCGCGACCCTCGACCTCGACGCGGTGAAGCAGGACATCATCGAGGTGATGACGACCTCGCAGGACTGGTGGCCGGCCGACTACGGCCACTACGGGCCGCTCTTCATCCGCATGACGTGGCACGCGGCGGGCACCTACCGCATCGCCGACGGCCGGGGCGGCGGCGGCACCGGCGCGCAGCGCTTCGCCCCGCTCAACAGCTGGCCCGACAACGCGCAACCTCGACAAGGCCCGCCGGCTGCTCTGGCCGGTCAAGCAGAAGTACGGCCGGAAGATCTCCTGGGCCGACCTCCTGATCTTCGCCGGCAACGTCGCCCTCGAGTCGATGGGCTTCGAGACGTTCGGCTTCGGCGGCGGCCGCGAGGACGTCTGGGAGCCCGAGGAGGACATCTACTGGGGTCCCGAGGACACCTGGCTCGGCGACGAGCGCTACAGCGGCGACCGCGAGCTCGCCAAGCCCGTTCGGCGCCGTGCAGATGGGCCTGATCTACGTGAACCCGGAGGGGCCGAACGGCAACCCCGACCCGCTCGCCGCGGCCCGCGACATCCGCGAGACCTTCGCCCGCATGGCGATGAACGACGAGGAGACCGTCGCGCTCATCGTCGGCGGCCACACGTTCGGCAAGTCCCACGGCGCCGGCGACCCCGACCGTACGTCGGCGCCGAGCCCGAGGGCGCGCCCGTCGAGCAGCAGGGCCTCGGCTGGAAGAACACGCTACGGCACCGGCAAGGGCGACGACACGCTCACCAGCGGGCTCGAGGGCGCCTGGACCAACGAGCCGACGCGCTGGGACAACGGCTTCCTCGACAACCTGTTCGGCTACGACTGGGAGCTGACCACGAGCCCCGCCGGGCGCGCAGCAGTGGACGCCGACGAACCCCGAGGCCCAGGGCACCGTGCCCGACGCCCACGATCCGTCGAAGCGGCACGCCCCGATGATGCTGACGACCGACCTGGCGCTGAAGCTGGACCCGATCTACGAGCCGATCGCCCGGCGCTTCCACGAGAACCCGGACGAGCTCGCCGACGCGTTCGCCAGGGCGTGGTTCAAGCTGCTGCACCGCGACATGGGGCCCGTCGCGCGCTACCTCGGCCCGCTGGGTCCCCGCCGAGCCGCAGCTCTGGCAGGACCCGGTCCCCGCGGTCGACCACGACCTGGTCGGCGACGCGGACGTCGCGGCGCTCAAGGCCAAGATCCTCGAGTCGGGGCTGTCGATCTCCCAGCTCGTGTCGCACCGCGTGGGCGTCGGCGGCGAGCTTCCGCGGCACCGACAAGCGCGGCGGGGCGAACGGGGCCCGGATCCGCCTGTTGCCGCAGAAGGACTGGGAGGTCAACGACCCGGCCGAGCTGGCCAAGGTGCTGCAGACCCTCGAAGGGATCCAGCAGGACTTCAACGGCTCGCAGTCCGGCGGCAAGAAGGTCTCGCTCGCCGACCTGATCGTGCTCGGCGGGTGCGCCGCGGTCGAGAAGGCGGCGAAGGACGCCGGGCACGACGTCACGGTTCCGTTCGCGCCGGGCCGCACCGACGCCTCGCAGGAGCAGACCGACGTCGACTCGTTCGCCGTGCTCGAGCCGACGGCCGACGGGTTCCGCAACTACCTGCGGGCCGGCGACAAGCTGCCGCCGGAGCAGCTGCCTCGTCGAGCGGGCGTTCTTCCTCACGCTGACCGCCCCCGAGATGACGGTCCTCGTCGGCGGCCTGCGGGCGCTCAACGCCAACGCCGGGCAGTCCGCCCACGGCGTGCTCACCGACCGGCCGGGCTCGCTGACCAACGACTTCTTCGTGAACCTGCTCGACATGGGCACGGAGTGGACGCCGTCCGCCTCGGCCGAGAACGTGTACGAGGGTCGCGATCGCGCCACCGGCGAGGTCCGCTGGACCGGCACCGCCGTCGACCTCGTCTTCGGGTCGAACTCGCAGCTCCGGGCGCTCGCCGAGGTCTACGCGCAGCGACGACGCCAAGGAGAAGTTCGTGCACGACTTCGTGGCGGCGTGGGACAAGGTGATGAACCTCGACCGCTTCGATCTCGCCTGATCGACGCAGGTCGCGTTCGGGGGCCGGTCCACGTCGGACCGGCCCCCGAATCGCGCCTAGAGGTAGTCGAAGTGGTCCTGCACCGAGCCGTCCGGCGCCGGGTGCCAGAACTCCATGCTGTTGGGGATGCGGGACACGGCGGCGATGCCGCCCGTCGGCGACGCGCTACCCGCCGGGGCCAGCTCGAAGCCGCCCCAGTTGCCGCCGTCGTACCAGTACCTGTCCTGGACCGAGCCGTTCGGCGCGACGTACCAGACCTCCATGCTGGTCGGGATGCGCGAGCGGGCGGCGATGCCGGCCGTGGGTGACGCGCTGCCCGCCGGGGCCAGCTCGAAGCCGCCCCAGTTGCCGCCGTCGTACCAGAACCTGTCCTGCACCGAGCCGTTCGGCGCGACGTACCAGAGCTCCATGCTGGTCGGGATGCGGGACACCGCCGCGACGGCGCTGTCCGTCGCCGCGCTGCCCGCCGGGGCCAGCTCGAAGCGGCCCCAGTTGGCCCCCTCGTACCAGTACGCGTCCTGCACCGAGCCGTTGGGGCCGACCCACCAGACCTCCATGCTCCCGGGGATGCGCGACACCGCGGCGATGCCGCCGGTGACCGACGCGCTTCCCGCCGGGGCCAGCTCGTAGCGGCCCCAGTTGGCCCCGTCGTACCAGTAGGCGCCCTGGACCGAGCCGTCCTGGCCGATCCACCACAGCTCCATGCTGTTGGGGATCCGGGAGACCGCCGCGACCGCCCCCGTGGGCGACGCGCTGCCCGCCGGGGCCAGCTCGAAGCCGCCCCAGTTGCCGCCGTCGTACCAGAACCTGTCCTGCACCGAGCCGTTCGGCGCCACGTACCAGAGCTCCATGCTCGTCGGGATCCGGGACACCGCCGCGATCCCGCCCGTGGGCGACGCGCTGCCCGCGGGGGCGAGCTCGAAGCCGTTCCAGTTGCCGCCGTCGTACCAGAACTTGTCCTGCACCGAGCCGTTCGGCGCCACGTACCAGACCTCCATGCTCCCCGGGATGCGGGACACCGCGGCCACCGGGCTGCTCGGGGCGGCGGCGCCGGCGGGCGCCAGGGGGAAGCCCTTCCAGCCCTCCCGGGTCACCCGGCCGCTGACGCTGTAGGACACGCCGTCGGCGTTGAAGTCGAGCCCGACGCCCTGCTCGGCCAGCTTGGGGACGCCCGCGGTGTCGACCGACTGGTCGACCGCGGCGTAGGCGAGGACGCCGACCCCCACCAGGTCGTCGGGATCGGCGAACGACTGCAGCCACAGCCCGATGGCCTCGCCGACGCTCGGGGTGAGCTGGTCGCGGGCCGCCTTGACCGCGGCGTTGATCTGCGGCCCGGGGTTCTGGAGGTCGAGCGCTCCGCCCTCGACCAGGGAGGTCAGCTGGTCCCGGATCACGGACTCGACCTCGTGGACCTTGTCGCGCACGGCGTCGAACGGGGTGGCGTCGCTCTCCATCGCGATGACCAGCGAGCCGAGCACCTCCGGGAACGTGCCGTGGAGGATCTGGTCCATCGTCGGAAGGTCGACGGCGGGGAACGCCAGCGTGCCCATCGCCGTCGGGATCGCCCGCGTGTCGCCGGCCTCCACGCCGTTCGCCCAGTCGTCGTCGAGCATCTCGCCCCAGAAGACCTGGGTCGAGCCGGCGGTGCGGAACCGGCTGCGGAACCCGATGCACACGAAGTACGGCTCGTCGCCGTCGCTGAACACGCCGTCCTCGTCGGCGTCGTTCACCCGCAGCTGCTCCAGCCGGATGTTCCAGGTCGATGCCATCACGCACTCCAGTCCCGGGAGGCGCCGGTCGCCGCCCGCCGGAGGTACAGGGCCGTCCCGCCGGCCGGCGATACATCGATCTGGCGCGATGAGAACCGGTGTCGCCGGTCGTCTGATGGCCATGATCGACCTCGGACCAGCCGCCCGGCGGGTCGGCGCGCTCGTCGGCGACGTGCGTGACGACGAGCTCGGCCGGCCGACGCCGTGCCCCGGCATGACCGTCGGCGACCTCATCGATCACGTCGGCAGCCTGAGCGCGGCGTTCACGGCCACGGCGCAGAAGCGGCGGGCCGGCCCCGGCGGCCCGCCCCGGGCGCCGTCGGCCGACCACCTCGGCGCCGGCTGGCGCGAGCACGTCGCCCGCGGGCTGGCCACACTGGCGGCCGCGTGGCGGGACCCGGCGGCGTGGGACGGCATGACGTCGGCGGGCGGCGTCGATCTCCCGGGGAGCGTGGCGGGCGTGGTCGCCCTGGACGAGTTGCTGGTCCACGGCTGGGACGTGGCGGTGGCGACGGACCGCCCCTACGACGTGCCTGCCGACGAGCTGGAGGCCGCGATCGGCTTCGTGTCGTCGTTCCAGGCCCCGCGGGACGGCGGCCTGTTCGGCCCGATCGTGCCCGTCCCGGCCGGCGCCCCGCCGCTCGCCCGGCTGCTCGGCCTGACGGGACGGGACCCGGACTGGCGGGCCCGCGCCGGCTGACTACTCGGCCACCAGCGACAGTCCGGCGTCGCCCCAACGCACCAGCGTCGCCTCGTGCACGAGCTGGGCGCCCGTGACCGGGTCGACCGCGAACGGCCCGAACAGCGTGGACGTGACGAGCCGGGTGGCGATCGGCCAGACCAGCTCGCGGCTCGTCCCGCCGGCGCTCCGGGTCGCGTGGGCGGCGATGACCGCAGCGCCGACGGCCTGTGCGGCCGGGTAGTCGGGCGGGCCGCCGGTGGCCCTGCGGTAGGCGCGGACGAAGGCCGCCTCGTCTGGGCCGAGGCGCGGCGCCGCCGTCGCCCCGGGGAACCACTGCCCGACGCCGTAGGTACCCGACGGATCCCGACCGAGCGCCGCACCGAATGCGCCGACGCCGGCGGCCACCGAGCACACCGACTGCGGTCGCCGTTCCAGGTTCATCGCCCGCCCGACCGCCGCCACGTCGTCCTCGAACGTGCCGGCGACGAGGAGGTGCCACGGCGCACCCGAGGGCCTCGGCTCCGCGCCAGGGCCCACGACGACCGCCTCGATCCCGGCCCGTCGAGCCGCCGCCGCGGCGCCGTCGGCGACCTGGCGGCCGAAGCGGCCCCGACCGTGCTGGACCCACAACACACCCTCACCGCCGTCGGCGGCGAGGTGGCGCACGAACGGCTGGGCGTAGCGGCTCGCCGGCGTCAGGACCGACACGACGTGCCCGGGGGCGGCCTCCTCCGCGTCGTATCCCGCACCGCCGTGGTTCCAGAGCAGCAGATCCGACGCCCGGGCGGTGCCGGTCGCCCGCCGCACGAGCTGGGTCGAGTAAGGCGCGAGCAGGACGTCGCTGCGTTCGGCCACGGTCGTCAGCGCCGCCGCGACCCCGTCCGGATCGCTGCGGTCGTCCTCGATCAGCACATCCGCGTCGCCGTCCAGGTCCGCCCACACCGCCAGACCTGCCGCGGCCTGCGTGCCGAACCGCGCGAACCGGCCGGACAACGACAGGCACGCGCCCACGCGGAGGTGTGCGCTGGTCGTCATCGCCGCGAACGCCTGGCGGGCCGGCTAGCGCATCGTCGGGCGTGCCTGGGCGAATGACCAGCGGTGGCCCTCGACGTCCTCGCAGACGTAGCGGCGGTAGCCGTGCTGGTGGATCTCCTGGACGATCGTGGCTCCGTGCCGCTTCACCCGCTCGTAGTGGGCGTCGAGGTCGTCGACGTAGACGAACGGGACGTGGGTCGGCGGGCCCTCGCGCGTTGCGTCCGACCGGAACAGCATCACCGCCGCCTCGCCGACCCGCGTCTCGATCCACGGCGGGACGCCGGCGGACTCGTCGTCGGGCAGGTTGGCCGGCAGCTCGAGGCCGAACGCCCCGGCCAGCCAGCGCATCGCCGTGACCGGGCGCTCGTAGTAGAGCTCCAGGTTGAGCCTCGGCAGCTCGACGACCTCGTGGCGCGCCGTGTCGCGGCGGGCGACCCAGCGGGCGAACCAGTCGGGCCCGACCCGCACGATCGACGTACCGCCCCGGTCGGCGCCGCCCTCGGGGACCCGTGCGTCGACCCGGACCGTCGTCGTGCCGTGGTCGGTCGGCTCGAACCAGATGTCGACCTCGACGTCGTCGTGGGTGTCCTTCCAGCTCAGGCGCTTGCCGGGCTCCCAGACCGTGATCCTGGCGATCTCGAACTCGCCGTCCTCGTAGACCTCGACCACCCGGCCGCCCACGCCCGGCTCGCAGCGCTTGGCGACTGCCCGGGCCGAGTCGTAGAAGGAGATCGGCGACCGGACCTGCCAGAGGTCCATCTCCTCGGTGAACACCGTGAACGCCGTGTCGGCGTCCACGGTGACCTCGACAGACGCACTGACCTCGGTCATCGTTGCTCCTTGCCCTCGGTGTGTTGCTTGAACGACCGCAGCTGGACCCGCCAGTCGGCCTGGACCTGGTCGAGGAACGCCTGGACGGCCACCAGCGCGTCCGGGCGCAGCCGGAAGACCCGGAGCCGGGCGTCGTCGGGCACCCGCTCGTCCGCGACGATGCCGGCGTCGAGCAGCAGGCGCAGGTGGCGGCTCATCGCCGGCCCGGACGTGCCCGCCGTCGCCGCCAGCTCGCCCGCCCGCCTCGGCCGCTCGCCCAGCAGGCGCACGACCTCGCGGCGGGTGGGGTCGGCGAGCACCGCAAACACATCCATCACGTGTGAATAGTTAACAGATACTTGAACTAGTGTCCAGCCCTCAGGGGATCAGCACGATCTTGCCCAGCGTGTGGCGCCGCTCCAGGTCGCGGTACGCCTCCCGCACCTCGGCCAGCGGGTACCGGGCGGCGATCGGGACGTCGAGATCCCCGGCGGCGATCAGGGTCGCCAGCTCGGCCAGGACCTCGGCCCGGGCGCCGGCCATGTTGCCGTCCATCTTGGCGCCGACGTCGGGCGGCGGCGTCCCAGTCGGCGATCGTGTCGATGCGGTCCGGGGCCACACCGAGGGCGACGGCCAGGTCGACGTAGCCGCTGCCGAAGGTGTCGACGAAGGCGTCCACCGGCGCCCCGTCCGTGGCGGCGCGGATGCGATCCGCCACGCCCTCGCCGTACGCGACCGGGACCACGCCGTGCGCCACCAGCCAGCCGTGGTGGCCCGCGCTCGCCAGGCCGACGACCCGGGCGCCCGTGCGGGCCGCGAGCTGGACCGCGATCGTGCCCACGCCGCCCGCCGCACCCGAGACCACGACCGTCTCACCCGCGCCCGGGCCCACGGCCCGGACCGCCGCCCACGCCGTCGCGCCGGCGACGAACAGGGCGCCCGCGACGTCGGCCGGGACCTCCGCCGGGCGGCTGGTGAGCCTGGTCGGCCGGGACGACCACCGCCTCGGCGTGGCTGGCCCGGTCGTGGGTGAACCCGATCACCTCGTCGCCCGCCGCCCACCCCGCGACCTCCGGGCCGACCGCGTCGACGGTCCCGGCGAAGTCGCTGCCCTGCCCGGACGGGAACGTCGCCGGCCACCGCTGCGTGGAGCAGCCCCCGGCGGATGGCCGCCTCGCCGGGATTGATCCCCGCCGCCGCCACCCGCACCCGGACCTGGCCCTCGTCGGGCTCCGGTGTGGGGACGTCGACGACCCGCAACACGTCGACGTCGCCGTAGCTCTCGAACCGCACGGCCCGCATGGTCATCGCACCTCCCGGACGGCTAGCCGATCCAGTACCGCCGCATCAGCGTGCCGCTCTCCCCGACCACGTGCGAGTCGAACACACCGCCGCAGCGCTCGATGACCGTGGCCGACCCGACGTTGTCGTCGTCACAGGTGACCAGCGCCCGGGTCACGCCGTGGCCGACGACGATGCCGAGCGCCTGGCGCAGGATCTCGGTCGCGTAGCCCTTCCGCCGGTGCTCGGGCAGCACGCCGTAGCCGATGTGGCCGCCCTCCAGCGCGAGGAACTCGTTGAGCCGGTGGCGGATCGACGCACGGCCGACGATCTCGCCGCCGACGTCCGCCACGACGAACGTGTTCGGCACGAACCGGCCGGGCAGGTCGACGCCGTGCCGGTGCCGCTCGATCTGCTCGACGTAGAGGCCGAACGGCATGCCGTCCTCGTAGCCGAGCCCGAACGTGAAGCCCTCGGCCGCCATCGCCCGGTGGCCCCGGCGGAACGCCGCCTCGTCCTCCCGGCGGGGTGGGCGCAGGTACAGGTCGTCGGCCGACATCCCGCCACTCTGGGCGACCGGCGCCCGCGGATGCGACCGGATTCCCGGCGCGGGCCGGGCTACAGCCCGCCGGACTGGAGGCCGGGCGGGTTTCTACGCGGAAGTGGTCGCCATGACGACCACTTCCGCGTAGAAAACAGCTGGTGCCGCTGCCCGCATCGCTCGCCCGGTTCAACCGCGCCGTCACCAACCGCGTGACCCGCCTCGTGGCCCCGTGGCTGCCCGGGTTCGGGGTCGTCACGCACGTCGGCCGCAGGTCCGGGCGACGATACGAGACGCCGGTCAACGTGTTCGTGCGGCCCGGCGGGTACGTCGTGGCGCTCACCTACGGGCAGGGCGACTGGGTGCGCAACGTGCTCGCCGCCGGGTCGGCCCGGCTGCGCACGCGGGGGCGGGTCCATGGCGTGGCCAACCCCCGGGTGGTCGTCGGCCGGAACGGGGCCGCGGTGCCGAGGCCGGTGCGGTGGCTGCTCGGGCGGATGGGGGTCACCGAGTTCCTGTTCCTGGACGCCGTGAACACCGCCTAGACGCGACTTGTACGCGAGGAATTGGGTACGCCGGGAGCATGACCGTCGTGTCGCCGGGGCGGGCCGCCGCCCTGGTGCTGCTCGTGGGGGCGATGGGTACGGCCGGGCTCACCGGGTGCGGCGCCGACCATGCGGTCCGGACCGTTGGGCCGTACCAGGTCGGCACCCGGTCCGTGACCTTCGTCGACGAGTCCCGGCCGACGCCCGCGTTCGGCGCCGCGCCCGCCCTCCCCAACCGGACCATCGTCACCGACCTGTGGTATCCCGCCGCCGGCGACCCCGCCGCAGCCCCGGTCCCGGACGGGGCCGCGGCGGACGGGCCGTTCCCGCTCATCGTGTTCAACCACGGGCAGCAGGGGACGCCGAGCCAGTACACCCCCTCCTTCCAGACGTGGGCTGCCGCCGGCTACGTCGTCGCTGCGCCCCGCCACCCCATCTCGGTGAAGGGCGGGCCCGGCGGCCAGTTCGCCGACGACCTCCAGGGCGAGCTGGGCGACGACCACTTCGTGATCCAGAGCATCCACGACCAGCTGCCCGACCTCGCCGACACCGACCACCTGGCCGTCGCCGGGCACTCGTCCGGGGCGCTCGTGGCCTGGACCGACACCTTCAACTCGTGCTGCCACCAGGACGGCGTCGACGCCGTCCTGCTCGAGGGGCTGGTGCCCACCGGGCTCAGCGGCGACGTCCCCGGCGACCTCCGCGGGACGCCGGTCATGTTCATCCACGGCGACGCCGACGGGACGCCCCCCTCGGCGGTCATGCCGTACTTCGACCAGGCCAAGCCGCCCAAGTACTTCGTCACCATCCCCGGCGGCGACCACTCCGCCGTCTACCGCGACGGGCCGTCCGAGCCGATCGTCGCCCAGGCCGCGCTCGACTTCTTCGACCTCCACATCAAGCATCGCCACTCGGTGCTGCCCTCGATCCGGCAGCTGCCCGGCATCGACGCCGTCCCTTAGCCCAGGAACTCCACCACCGCCCCCACCACCGCCTCGGGGGAGTCGAGGTGCGGCGCGTGGCTCTCCCCCGGCACCAGGACCCGGCGCGTGGGGCCCCGGACGCCGGCGGCGATCGCGTCGAGCTGGGCGACCGTCCCGTACGGGTCGGCCTCGCTCTGGACCATCGTCACCGGGCACGTCACCCCGGCCAGCCGGTCCTCGATGTTCCACGACCGGAACGCCGGGTCGAGCCAGACGTCGTTCCAGCCCCGGAACGTGGCGTCCGCGTCGCCGTGGTGCCGGGTCAGCAGCGCCGGCAGGACGACGTCGGCCTCGTCGTGCATGTAGGTGACCGGTCGGGGCAGGTCGGCCGGGTCGCTGCGGCCGTAGCCCCGGCGCGAGTACACCAGCGTCGGCGGGCCTCCGAGGCCGTCCCTCACCGCGTCGGGGAACCGCCGCCACAGCTCGATCGACCCCAGGCCGTCGTGGAGGAAGACCAGCGGCGGCCCCGCGCCGGCGCCCGGGTCGAAGCGCGCGTCGAGCGCCGCCCCGTCGACCGTGACCCGCCCGCGCGAGCGGGGCCTCACCCCCGCCGCTCGTCGTCTAGCCGGGCCCGCGAGCGCGAAGCGCTGCACCTTGCCGGTCGCGGTCTTCGGCAGCTCGTCGACCACGACCAGCCGGCGGGGCCGCTTGAACGCCGCCATCCGCTCCCGGCAGTGCGCCTCGATCGCGCCCGCCTCGATCGTGCGGCCCTGGCGGGCCACGGCGAAGGCGACGACCGTCTCCAGGCCGGCGTCGTCCCGCGAGCCGACCACCGCCACCTCCAGCACGTCGGGGTGCTCGATCACGACCGACTCGACCTCGGCGGGCGACACCCAGATGCCACCCGCCTTGATCATGTCGCTGTTGCGCCCGAGGAAGGTCCAGTGGCCGTCGTCGGACACGCGTGTAGACGTCGCCGGTCGCGCAGCCAGTCCCCCCGGAACGCGGCCCGGCTGGCGGCGTCGCGGCACCAGTAGCCGGTGGCGAGCGACGGGCCCCGCACGTGCAGGTACCCGGGCGTGTCCCGCGTCGGTGACCGGCGCGCCCGGCGTCGTCGAGCAGCCTCACCTCGTAGCCGTCGACCGGCGTGCCGCTCGTGCCGGGCCGCTCGGCGCCCTTGGTGTTGGACAGGAAGATGTGCAGCGCCTCGGTCGATCCCGATGCCGTCGAGCACCGGGTGGCCGTAGCGCTCGTGGAACCGGCGCTGCAGGTCGGCGGGCAGCGCCTCGCCGGCGGTCACCGTGCACCGGACGCTGGCGAACGCCTCCGGCGGCGGGTCGGCGTCGAGCAGGGCGGCGACGAACCCCGGGCTGGCGAAGAACAGCGTCGGCGCGGCCTCGCCGCACCAGGTCGACCACGCCGGGCGGCGTCGGGCGCCGGGGGTTGAGCACGCTGGACGCCCCCACCGCGAACGGGAACGTCAGCGAGTTGCCCAGCCCGTAGGCGAAGAACAGCTTGGCGACCGACAGGCAGCGGTCGTCGGGCCCGATCCCGCAGCACCGAGCGGGCGTAGGTCTCGGCGGTGGCCTCGGGGACTGCCGTGGCGGTGCATGACGCCCTTGGGCACGCCGGTCGTGCCCGAGCTGTAGAGCCAGAACGCGGGCGAGTCCTCGCGGGTCGGCGCCACCGGCGCCTCGGCGGCGTCGTCGAAGTCGGCGCCAGCCGTGGACCGGCAGCGGCGTGCGGCCCGGCCTCGGCCGCCGACGACCACGCCGGCCCGCAGCTCCGGCGACGCCGCGGCGATCGTGTCGAGGTGGCCCGCGTAGCCGGCGGACACGACCACGGTCCCCGCGCTCGGCGTCGGCGACGATCGCCGCGACCTCGGCCGGGGTGAGCATCGTCGACAGCGGGACCGGCACGACGCCCGACCGCAGCGCGCCGAGGAACCACGCCGGGAAGGCCGGCTCGTCGTTGAGCACCAGCGCCACCCGCTCGCCCCGGCGGACGTCCGAGCGCCGCGCAGCGCGTGCTGGGCCCGCCACACCTCGCCGCTGGAGGTCGGCGTAGGTCAGTCGTCTCGCCGTCGACACAGATAGGCGGTGCGCTCGCCGTCGCCCGCGTCGACGTGCCGGTCGAGCAGCCAGGCGGCTGCGTTGTATGCGTCATCTCGTGATCGCCCCCTCTGGCCTGTCGCTACAAGCGCACGTAGTCGTAGTCGACCGGCTTGGCGTGGATGCCGCGTCGCCGGTGGCGGCGATCCAGCCGGCCATCCGGCCCGGCTCGGTCACGCCGGCCATCAGCGACTCGACGTGGTCGCGGTCGGCGGCGGTCGGGCAGCCAGTCCGTCGACGCGCGCCGCCCACTCGTCCTCGGTCAGCGACGCCGGCCGTCGGGGCTGACGCGGTGGCCGGCGAACGCGCCGACCGCCCGGTGGAACCCGGCGTGGGGGAGGCGCAGCTCGCGCGCCGACCTCGCGCCAGCGTCCGGTTCCACCGGTCGACGCCCTTCTGGCAGTCGGCGACGTAGTCGTCCCGCAGCGTCTCGTTGAGCGCCGCCAGCGCGGGGGCCTCGCGCGTCGCCGATCGCCCCGTCGTCGCCACGTCGGGCACGCTCGCGGGTCGCGTCGTGGCAGCCGGTGGTCGTCGTCGCGCCGCTCCTCCTGGAAGCGGCCCTTGAGCCCGGCGGCGAAGTAGTTGGCCGCGTTGGTCGACGTCTCGGCGCCGAACAGGTCGAGCGACACGCTGTAGTGGAAGTTGAGGTAGCGCTGGAGCGTGGCGACGTCGATCGCCGCCGTACGGCCGCGACGTCGTCGGTGTCGTGCTCCTTCATGAGCTCGACCGTGCGCTGCACGACCCGGCCGACGCCGGTCGGCGCCGACGAACATGTGGTGGGCCTCCTCCTTGAGCATGAAGTCGCACGTCCGCGACAGCGGGTCGAAGCCGCTCTCCCGCAGCGAGGCCAGCTGGAACTTGCCGTCGCGGTCGGTGAAGTAGGTGAAGAAGAAGAACGACAGCCAGTCGGGCGTCGGCTCGTTGAAGGCGCCGAGGATGCGCGGGTTGTCGGCGTCGCCGGAGTGGCGCTCGAGCAGCTCGTCGGCCTCGTCGCGCCCGTCGCGGCCGAAGTAGCGGTGCAGCAGGTACACCATCGCCCACAGGTGGCGGCCCTCCTCGACGTTGACCTGGAACAGGTTGCGCAGGTCGTAGAGGCTCGGCGCGGTGAGGCACAGCGCGCCGCTGCTGCTCGACCGAGGCCGGCTCGGTGTCGCCCTGCACGACGAGCGAGGCGGCGCAGGTCGGCCCGGTACTCGCCGGGCACCTCCTGCCACACCGGCTCGCCGTGGTGGTCGCCGAAGCCGATGCGGCGGTCGGGCTCGGGGTCGGCGAGGAAGATGCCCCAGCGGTAGTCGGGCATGCTGGACGTAGTCGAAGTTCGCCCAGCCCTCCTGGCCCGACGTCGATGGCGGTGCGCAGGTAGACGTCGTTGTCCTGGTAGGCGACCGGCCCGAGCGTCGCGCCACCAGTCGATGAACCGGGGCTGCCACGACTCGAGCGCCCGCTGGAGGCGGCGGTCGCCGGCCAGGTCGACGTTGTTGGGGATGCGTGGCGTCGATGTCGACGGCGGTCATCGGCGGACTCCTCAGGTGCGGGCGCGGTCGAACGTCGGGCGGGAGCCCGGTGCCGAAGCGGCGCAGCGCGCCCTCGGGGCCGACGGCGTTGGGTCGCTGGAAGATCCAGTTCTGCCAGGCGGTCAGGCGGGCGAAGATCTTCGTCTCCATCGTCTCGGGGCCGGCGAAGCGGAGGTTGGCCTCCATCCCGGTCAGGGCGTCGGGCGAGAAGCTGGCGCGCTCCTCGAGCGTCAGGCGCACCTCGTCGTCCCAGTCGAGGTCGTCGGGGGTGAACGTGACCAGGCCGGCGGCCGCGGCGTCGGCGGCCAGCAGGTCCTTGCCGATCTCGGCCCGGGCGGCGGCCAGGTCGGCGTCGCGGCCCCAGAACCGCGTGGCCAGCCGGGTGAGCCCGTTGGCCATCGGGTACCAGCCGTCGTTGGCGTCGGTCAGCTGGAGGGCGGCGGGCGGCGCGGCGCCCTCGGGGTCGTCGCCGTCGAGCATGAGGCTGCGGTCGGCGGCCAGCGCCAGCTCGGCCAGCAGTGCCGGCGAAGCAGCTGCCCGGCTCGACGAGCGCGACCAGCGTGCGGGCGGACAGGTCGAGGCGCTGGAGCGTGCGGGCCCAGTAGAGGCGGACCTCGCGGACCAGCCAGTCGTCGGGGTGGGTGCGCAGGACGTCCTGCGGCCCCGGCGACGGCGTCGGGGTCGCCGGCGGTGTGGAGCACCCAGGTGCCGATCTCGGGCTCGTTGAACCGCAGGTGGAGGATGGCGTCGTCGAGCTGGCGGGCAGGCGGCGAGGAGCCAGGCGTCGGCGCCCGCGGCGGTCAGGTCGCCGGGCGTGGCGGGCTGGGGGTCCGCGGGGCGCGACGACGGTGAGGTGGGCGGCGCCGAGCGGCGCGGTCGATCGAGACCGTCACGTGGTCGTAGGTCAGGCGCGTCGCGGGTCGGCGGCGACGGCGAGCGGGCCGAGGCGGACGCCGACGGCGTCGTCGGGCCGGTCGGGACGCCTCGGCCCGTGCGAGTGCCCGCTCGCGGACGACCTCGTCGAAGCGGCTGCGGGGCGACGACGGCGTCGACCAGCCCCCACTCGACGGCCTGGCGGCCCTTGGCCGCCCTCGGTGCGGGTGGCGAAGACGTCGGCCAGGTCGCGGCGGACGTGGCGCTTGTCGACCACCCGGGTGAGGCCACCGGTGCCGGGCAGGACGGCGAGCAGCGGCACCTCGGGCAGCGAGACGGCCGAGGACCGGTCGTCGACGAGGACGATCTCGTCGCACGCGAGCGCCAGCTCGTAGCCGCCGCCCGCGGCGGTGCCGTTGACCGCCGCGATCCACGTCTGGCCGGAGCGCGCGGTGGCGTCCTCGATGCCGTTGCGGGTCTCGTTGGTGAACTTGCAGAAGTCGACCTTGTGGTCGTGCGTCGACGTCGGCCAGCATCTGGATGTTGGCGCCGGCGCAGAAGACCTTGTCGAGCCCGCCGGTGACGCACGACGGCCTTGACCTCCGGGTGCTCGAAGCGGAGACGCTGGACGACGTCGTACAGCTCGATGTCGACCGAGAGGTCGTAGCGAGTTGAGCTTGAGCTCGTAGTCGGCGCGCAGGCCGGCGTCGGGCGTCACCCGCATGGTCACGGTGGCGACCGGCCCGTCGACGTCCACCTGCCAGTGGCGGTAGTCGCCGGGGTCCCGCTCGAACGTGATCGTCGGCGTGGTCACGGAATCATGCTACAACTCTCCCGAGAAGCGTCAAGGAGTTGTAGTAGATACCGTGTCGAACCAGGCGCCGGCGCCGGGCGCCCAGGCGGCGTGGCGGGCGTCGAAGGTGTCCTTGGCCGGGCGGCCGGGCCAGCGGGCGGGCAGCAGGCGGCGGGGGATCTCGGGGTCGACGAACGGGAATCGCCGCCAGGCGTGGACGAGGTCGACGAGGGCGACGAACCGCTGCTCGTCGGTCCGGGGGGAGCGGGCGCCGTGCTCGGCGAGGAATCGGCGGTACTCGGCGCCGAGCGCGCCGAGGTCCCAGGCCCGGTCGAGCAGGGCGCCGGCGGGCGTGAGGGTGGCGGCCTCGGCCCGGAACACGGCGGCCCCGGGCACGAGGCCGAGGTCGGCGAGGACGGCGGCGGCCGCGGGCTCACGGTCGAGGTGGGGCGAGATGGCGATGCCGGGCGCCAGGAAGCCGAACCCGGCGAAGGCCAGCTGGCTGCGCAGCTGGTGGCGCTTGGTCCGCTGCTCCTCGGGCACGGAGCACAGCACGACCAGCCACCGCCCGTCCCAGTCGTCGTCGCCGGCCCCGAACCCGTAGATCCGCTCGGTCCCGGAGGCCAGCAGGTGCGCCCCGCTGTCGGTCAGGTGCCACCGGGCCAACCGCCCCGCCCGCTCGGACCGCACGATCCCCTGCTCGGCCAGCCGGGCGACGGCCTGCCGGGCGTTCCGCTCCCCGACCCCGAGCGCCCCGAGGCACCGCACGACGGAGGAGGTCCAGATCGCGCCGCCCCGGGGCAGCACGAACTCGCCGAGCGTGGTGAGCAGCAGGGCCTTGGCGCTGGACCCGGCCCGGGGGCGCATCGCAGGATCGGCGAGCGGGACCATGTGCGGGATCCTACAGTTCCGTGTCGTTGCGACAAGGGAGTGTCACATTGGGATGCCCAGACCGCTACGCCGGGCAGGCGTCGCGGTCGGTGCCCCGGCGGGCGACGTCGCTGTCGGGGTCGAAGCGGTGGCGGAACGTGAATGCCGTCGAGGTGGGGCCGTGGGTGCGGAGATGCTCCAGGCGGGCCAGGGCCTCCTGCGGGGTCGGGAGCGTGCCCTCCGGGATCCACCACAGGCACATGATCGGCTGGGTGGGCGCCTCGAAGAACTCGCGCCGGCGGCGCAGCAGCTGCGCGTGGTCGCTGCGGTACGCGAAGTCGGCCAGGGCCTCGACCGACGTCCACACCGACAGGTTGATGATCTCCAGGTCGTCCTCGAACAGCTTGATGCCGGTGGCGTCGCCGCCCTCGTCCTGGAGGCGCCACACGAAGCCCGGGCTGGCCTCGGCCAGCGCGTTGATCCTCGCCAGGTTGTTGCGGAAGTCGTCGATCGCCGGGTCGTCCAGCGGCGCGCGCAGGCGGCCGATGTTGAGCTGGGCCAGGTGCATCACCCCACTGTGCCCCGGCGCTCGACCGCCTCCGCCACCAATTCTGCGTTGCCCGCCGCGACGGTGCCGTCCGGCAGCGTGAGCGTGTCCTCCAGGCCCACCCGGGCCTGGAGCCCCCGGGCCCACGCCTCGTCGAGCAGCGGCCACACCGTCGCGCCCTTGCCGTGGAGCAGCCGCGGCACGTCCGGCGCCACGCCCTCCAGCGCCGCCAGCGTCGCCGCCGCCGTGGCCAGGGCGTCGGGGACGCGGTCGTCCATCGGCTCGACCAGCAGCCGGACGCAGCTTGCCGCCAGCCCGCTCGCCGCCAGCACCCTCGCCGCCTCCGGGGTCCACAGGCCCGCTTCCACCGCGACCCCCGCCGCCAGCAGCGCCTCGGCCAGCGCCACCGCGCCCTCCTCGTGGAAGTTGACCGACGCGAAGTCGGGCGCCACCTCCCAGGCCCCGATGGCCGCCACCCGCGCCGCGGGGTCCGGGAGGATCCACGCGCCCGTCGTCACGCCCACTGGGACGCCCACCGCCGTCCGCATCGCCTCGACCGTGGCCGCCACCGGCTCGGCCGCCAGCGTCTCCCGGCCGTCGTCGCCCCTCGGGTGGACGTGCAGCACCGCGGCGCCCGCCGCCACCGCCGCGGCGCCGTCCGCCGCCAACTCGTCCGGGGTCTCCGGGCAGGCGGCGTGCTCGCTGCGCCGCCGGCCGCCGTTGAGGCATGCCTTGAGGATCATCCGGCCGAGTCTGGCCGGATGATCCTCCCGACCGCACTACGGTTTCCGGCATCGGTTGGGGACTGATCCGCATCGTCGCGGCCGGGCTCGTCGTCGCCGCGGCCACGGGCGTGACGCCCGCGCGGGCCGCGGACACCGCCGACGTCGTTCCCGGCGCCGGCATGGCCACCCACTACGCCTCCACCGACGGGGGCAACTGCGCGCTGCCCGCCGCGCCCGCCGACCACCTCGACGTCGCCCTCTCCCACGACGAGTACGGCACTGCGGACGCCTGCGGCGGCTACCTCGACGTGGTCGGGCCCGACGGCTCGGTGCGGGTGCTGATCACCAACCAGTGCCCCGAGTGCCCGGTCGGCCACCTCGACCTGTCCGAGCAGGCCTTCGCCCGCATCGGCCGGCTGGAGGCCGGCGAGGTGCCCGTGACCTACAGCCTCGTCCGCAACCCGCCGCTGGTACAGCCGATCGCCATCCGGGTCAAGACCGGATCGTCGCAGTGGTGGATGCAGATCCAGGCGCTCGACCACGGCAATCCGATCGCCCGCTTCGAGCTGGCCACCGGCGACGGTTGGCGCAGCCTCGTCCACTCGAACGACAACTTCTGGACCGCCGAGAACCCCGGTCCCGGCCCCGGGCCGTTCACGGTCCGCATCACCGACATCTTCGGGCAGACCACGACCATCGACGGGATCGTGCTCGCGCCCGACCGCGTGCAGCGGACCGGCGCCCGGCTCTACGGCGACGGCGCCGGATCCGGCACGGTCGCGCCGGCGCCGGATCCCGCGCCGGCGCCCGCCGCGACGGCCCCGCCGGCGACGCCGCCGCCCAAGCCCGACGGCACCTTCCCGGCCGCGACGACCGTGGCCCCGGCACCGGCCGGCGGGGCCACCGCGGGCGAGGTGGCGGTGGCCGCGTCCCGCGCCGCGCCCGGCCGGCCGGGAGGCGCCGGCACCGCGGCGTCGGTCGCGGTCGCGGCCGTCACCGCCGCCGCGCTCGGGGCCGGCGGCCTCGCGCTGCGCCGGCGCTAGCCGTGCTCGCGCCGGCCGGCCAGGCCCTCGGCCGCGGCCGCCAGCGCGTCGAGCACCGCCGCCATCGCGCCGCGGGGCAGGTCGAGCAGGCAGGCGTCGAGGTCGGCCCCGGCCAGCGCGTCGGCGAGGACCGTGCGAGCCGCGTTCTTGGTGAGCGGGGACGCCCGCCGGCCGACCGTCGACGCGATCAGCGCCTCCCGGCCGACGTTGGCCAGCCGGCCCTCGGGCCGGTCGAGGACGTGGCGCCGCGCCCGGGCCCCCACGTCCGCGACGGGCGGATGCGCGGCCGTGGCCTCGACGATCGCCAGGTGCGGGCCCGGGTCGCTGCGCCGGTACCGCAGGTCCCAGCGCGCCCCGACCAGCCCGCGCAGCGCCACCTGGCCCGTGGCCCCGGCGATGTCGGGGTGCCCGTTCGGCACCAGCAGCGCCAGGCGCTCGCCGTGGCCGGCCACCAGCGCCCGCAGCAGCAGCGGGCCGGTGTCGTGGCGCAGGTCGACCGCAGTGCCCGCGCCGGCCGCGGC
The DNA here is from genome assembly GCA_963739835.1 of uncultured Acidimicrobiales bacterium. GTDB lineage: Bacteria > Actinomycetota > Acidimicrobiia > Acidimicrobiales > VFJN01 > ZC4RG19. The sequence continues at coordinate 129,548 of CAVUBW010000006.1, read as the reverse complement.
CGCCAGCGCGGCCCGGGCCGGCTGGGGCAGCGGACCGGGGCCGCCCTCCAGCGCCTGGGTGCCGTGGGTGTAGACGTTGACCGGCCGGGGCGACGGCAGCCGCCCGAGCACCCGCCGCGTGCCGGCGGTCGGGCGCAGCAGGTACAGGTTGCTGGCGCTGCCGATGGCCTGGGCGCCGACGTAGCGGTTGAACCCCGGCAGCACCGCCTCGTAGACCAGCCGCAGGTCGCGCAGCGCGTCCTGGACCTTCAGCCCCAGCCCGGGCTGGTCACCGTAGCCGTACGCCAGCGCCAGGCGGCCGGAGTCGAGGCTCGCCAGCCCCTCCAGCGCGCGCCGGGCGAACAGGCCGACGCCGGCGGGCGTGTAGGGCGGGTCGGTCACGGCGAGGTCGGCCCACTCCCGCAGCGCGCCGGGCAGCCCGGACCGGAGGTCCGCGTAGAGGCAGCGGATCCGGCCAGCGGCCTCGGGCTGGTCGGCGATGTACGCCAGCACGTCGTCGTCGATGTCGACCACCGCCAGCTCGACCGCCGGCTCGGCCAGCGCCAGCGCCAGGGCGGTGAGGTCGTGGTCGCCGACCAGCAGGACCCGCCGGCCGGCCAGCGCGTAGACCCGCCCGAGCAGGTCGGCCCGCCGGGCCGCCGTCTCGCCGGTGGCGGACACGTGGTCGAGGTCGCGCTTGGGCCGGGGCGCCCGCCGGACCAGTTCGTCCATCCGGGCGACGAGGGTCGCCGGCGGGGCGGCGCCGGTCGGCTCCGGGAACCGGGCGGCATACGCGGGAGCGACCTCGCGGCGGAGCCGCGGGAACCCGCCGTCGTCGGCGACGTCGTCGCCGAGCGCAGCCAGGGCCTCCTCGACGGCCCGGCGGGGCAGCCCGGTGCGCCGCACGAGGTCATCGACCTCGACCCCGTCGCCGCGGAGCAGCCGTACGAGCTCGTGGTGTGGCCGGGCCGCCACACCCCGCGCCGCGACGAGGCGGGCGAAGCGGTCCGGGCCGTCGGGCATCCACCCAGCCTAGGAACCGGCGGCGCGCCGTCGCCCTAACATGCCCGCCGTGGCGAGGGGGGCGGCGTTCAGCTGGGTCGGCAACCACCCCGCGCTCGACCTCTGCAACACCGAGCTGGTGACGCACGGCCGGCTGGTCGACGTGCTCGCCGTGCCCGGCGACCTCGAGGCGTGGGCGGCCGCGATGCGCTCGCTGCGGGGGGTGGCCGGGCTGGCCTGGCCGGGCGGCTCGTCCGGGCGGGAGACGCTGCGCTGGACCCGGGCGCTGCGGGCTGCGCTGCGGGGCGTGCTCGACCCGACCGCGGCGCCCGGCGACCACGGCCAGCTCAACCAGGTCCTCCAGCGGGACCGGGGGTCGTTCCAGGTCGTGCCGGGCGACACCGTACGGGTGACCGGCTCGCACGCCGCCTCGCGGTTCCGCCTCGACCTCGCCGCCGCCACGCTCGACGTGTTCTCCCGCGACCGGGCGTCGGTCCGCCGGTGCGGCAACCCGGCGTGCACGCTGCTGTTCCTCGACACCAGCAAGAGCGGCCGGCGCCGGTGGTGCTCGATGCAGACCTGCGGCAACCGGGCCAAGGTCGCCGCCCACTACCAGCGCAGCCGCGACCTGTCCGCCCGGGAGTGACGGCGACCGGCTACTGCTGATAGCGCTCGACCACGTCCGGCGGGCGGACGGCGGCCTCCTCTGGATCCTGCCCCATCTCCCGGCGGGCGCGGCGCTGGCGCAGGAGGTCCCAGCACTGGTCGAGCGCGACCTCGATCGCCTGCAGCCGATCGGCCATCGCCGCGTCGGGGGGACCGCCGGCCTGACTCTCCAGCTGGTGCTCCTCGTCGACCAGCGCACCGATGCGCCTGATCACCTCGGCATCGTCCATGGGAACCCTCCCCGGTCTTCGGTCGGATCAGCAGTCCTGGCCCGGCGGCGGCTCGCCCACCAGGAACCCGTTCGGCTCGGTCGTCGTGGTCGTCGGCGCCGCCGCAGTCGTCGGCGTCGTGGCGGCCGTGGTCGCGGGCGTGTCGGCCCCGTTCGCCGGCGGGGCGGTCGTCGCCGGCGCCGGCAGATCCTCCACCGGCGTCGGGTCCTCGTGCACGGTGGTGAAGTCGAGCCCGGCGACCAGGCGGACGTGCCCCAGATCGAGCGACGGGTCCTCCTGCAGCTCGACCGGCGAGGTGATGTAGCGGGCGAGCCGCTGGCCATAGTCCTGCTGCCCGGGCGCGTAGAAGACCACGCTGTGGTCGTAGACATCGTCGGCGTCGTCGGGCGCCTCCACGTTGAAGCCGATGCTCTGGAGCGCCCCGCTGACGTCGCCGGCCAGGTGGTCGTTCTGCCCCTGCGTCCCGTTGAGGACGGTCACGTCGATGAGCCCCGGGCGGATGTCGCCCGGCGCCAGCCCCCGGAACACGTTGAGGTACTGCTCGGCGTTGGTCTCGTCGAGCAGCAGGCGGTTGGGGTCGGGCGGGTACTCCTTGACCGGCAGCGGATAGGCCTCGAGCGTGTTGGCGTCGAAGTTCTTGAAGTGCTTGGCCAGACTCAGCATGTCGCCGACCGACAGGTTGGCGTCGATGCGGATGTTGCTGGTCCCGATGTTCAGCAGCTCGTTGATCCGCAGCGGGTTGGACTTGGCCTGGCCGAGCGCCTTGGCCAGCGCCCGCTGGATGAAGATCTGCTGGCGCTGCACCCGGCCGAGGTCGGCGCTGCCGTCCTGGTCCCACGAGCCGTTGGGCCGCTGGATCTGGAGGTAGCGGGACCGGGCGAAGGCGAGCCCCTGCTCGCCGTCGAGGTTGATGCAGCCGGGCTGGTATTGGTAGAGGCCGGAGTGGGTGTCGCGCAGCGGGTAGGGGATCCACATCGGGACGCCGCCCACCTCGTCGACCACCTGCTGGAAGCTCTGGAAGTTGACCTCGACGAAGTGGTTGATCGGGATGTCGAAGTTCTCGCGGATCGTGTCGATCAGCACCTGCTCGCCGCCGCTCGGGCGGTTGTAGGCGGAGTTGATCATCCCGATCTGCCCGGTGTCGGCGATCGTGACCATGAGGTCGCGGTTGAACGAGGTGAGCGCCACCCGGTCGGACTGGGGGTCGATGCGCACGACCATGATCGTGTCGGTGTTGACGGTCTCGTGGCCCTGGCGGGTGTCGACGGCGACGACCAGGTAGTTCTGCGGCTCGCCGGCCGGGGCCGCGGCGATGTCGAGCTTGTCGACCCGCTCGATGCTGGCGAACTTGAACAGCGTGTAGGCCGCCGCCGAGGCACCGAGGAGGCACATGACGACGACGATCCCGCCCGTGCCCAGCAGCGCCCGCTGGCGCCACGACCGGCTCGAGCGGCGGGGGGGGCGGCCGCGACCCCCGGGCGGGGGCTCGCCCCGGTTGGTGTCGTCGAACACCGAGCGGCCGGCGGCAGGCTCCGAGTACATGCCGCTGCCGTACCCCGGGTCGCCCCGGCCGGAGTCGCCGTAGTCGCTGCCGTACCCCGGGTCCCCCTGGCCGTAGCCCCAGCCGGCGTCGTAGGAGCCGCCGCCGGTCGGGCGGCCGGGTGCTGGGTCTCGGCGGCGGCGGGCGCCGGGTTCCACGGAGCCGGGTCGCGGCGGCGAGCCCGGGCGCCCCGGGCCGGGCCCGGCGGCGGGGACTGCGACCAGCGCGGGTCGTCGGGATAACGGTTGCCGGCCATCAGCTGCAGGCCCCCGGCGGGATGGCGCCGGACTGCGCCGGCAGCGTCGTCGTGGTGCCGAACGTCACCGGTGGGGGCAGCGTGGTGGCCGTGTCGCCACCCGGCGCGACGGTCGTCGTGGTGGTGGGCGGCACCCCTGGCGGCGCCGGCAGCTCGTCGAGGGGCGTCGGCTGATCGTGGACGGTCGTGAAGTCGACGCCGGCGATCAGCGTCACGTGACCCGGGGCGACGTCCGGGGTCTCGGCGAGGGCGACGCCGCCCGTGATGTAGCGGGCCAGGCCCTGCGCCCGGTTGAGCTCACCCGGCGCGTACTGGATGACGCTGTTCGGGTAGAGCGTGCCGGCGTCTGCGGGCACCTCGACGACGAAGCCGACCTGGTGCAGCGCCCCGGACACGTCGGTCGCCAGCGTCGGCCGCTGCTGCTCGGGGGCGCCCGCCGCGGTGCCGTTGGCCACGGTGACGTCGATCGTGCCCGGGCCTGCCTCGCTCGGGTCGAGGCCCCGGAACAGGTTGAGGATCGGCTCGGCCGCCACGTCGTCGACCACCAGGCGGTCGCTGTTGGCGGGATCGGGCGCGTTGGGCAGGGTGAGCGTCACGAACCGGCCGGTATCGAAGTCCTTGAACTGGTCGACCAGGTCGAGCATGTCGTTGACGCCCATCGTGTCGTCGACCGACACGTTGTTGGCGCCGATCGCAAGCATGTACTGCAGCTTGACCGGGTTGCGCTGGGACTTGTCGAATCCCCGCCGCAGCGCCTCGCCCATGAGCGCCTGCTGGCGGGTGATCCGACTGAGGTCGGACAGCGGGTCGGTCTGCCAGCGGCCGTCGACCTGGAACTGGACCGTGCGGGAGCGGGCGTAGCCGAGCGCCTCGTCGCCGTTCAGCGTGACGCACCCGGTCTGGTCGATGCGGAAGCCGGACTTGATGTCGCGCAGCGGGTAGGGGATGTAGAGCGTCACGCCGTCGATGGCGTCGACCAGCTGGCGGAACCCCTGGAAGTCGACCTCGACCCAGTGGTTGATGGCGATGCCGAAGTCCTGCTGGATCGTGTCGATCAACGCCTGCTGCTTGCCGGGTGCGTTGTAGATGGCGTTGATCATGCCGTTGCGATTCTGGCCGGCGACCGGGAGGATCAGGTCGCGGGGGAACGACAGCGCGGTCACCTGGTCGCTGCGCGGGTCGACCCGCATGACGATGATCGTGTCTGTGCGCTTGCCGCCGACCGCCGAGGCGTCGAACTCCCCGTCCCTGCTGTCGCTGCCGACCAGCAGGACGTTGATCGGCTCGCCGGGCGGGGCCGCGGCGATGTGCAGGCCCTTGACGTGGTCGATCTTCTGCCAGGTCCGCAGGCCGTAGGTGGCGAGCGCCACCCCGGTGAGGCAGACGAACACCACGACGAATCCGATTGCAAGAACCACCCTCTGTGGCCAGGTGCGGTGGCGACGCGTCGGCGCTGCATGCTGCGGTCGATGGACCGCGCGGGGGCCGTCGGCGCCGGACATTCTTGAAGAGGCTACCGAAGCGCGGCCCTGGCCCCGCCATCACCGCCGGCCGGCTGCTGACGGTCCGGCACGCTCCGATAGGTTGCGGGCATGACCGTCACCGACGCCGCGCCCCCGGCCGCCCGGCCCGCCCGGTGGACCGCCCAGTGGAAGGAGCTCTACGCCGAGGTCATCACAGTCGGGCCTGTGCACGGGGTGCGCCGGCTGCGTCATCTCGTGCCCCCACGACGTCATCGGCTACCTCCACGAGCCGGGCGCCTACAAGCCGTTCCACCTCGAGGACGAGCTGGGCCCCGACAACTGCACCCACGGCGAGAAGGGCTGCACGTCGTGCACCCGCGCCTGCCCCCGCTTCCGGGCGTGGGAGCCAGCAGGCCGACGAGCACCTGTTCGCCCGCACCCGCGAGCCCGACGAGGTGTCGGGCATCTACCAGGACATCCTGCTCACGCGGGCGAGCGACGAGATGGTGCACCGCATGGGCCAGGACGGCGGCCTCGTGTCGGCGCATGCTCATCTGGGCCCAGGAGAACGACTACATCGACGCCGCCCTCGTGTCGTACCTGGAGGGCGACGGGCGGTCGTGGAAGGCCGAGCCCGGCGTCGCCGCCAGCAAGGACGAGATCCTCGCCGCCGCCGGCAGCCGCTACACCTACTCGGCCAACACCCTGGCCCTCAACGAGGCGCTGGAGCGGGGCCACACCCGCCTGGCGCTGGTCGGGATGGCGTGCCAGTCGTCGGTGCCGCCGATCATGTGGAACCGCAAGGCCGGCAAGGTCGGCAAGCCCTTCCTGTTCAACATCGGCCTGCTGTGCTCGAAGACCTTCGACGACTCGATCTTCGACGAGCTGTTCGAGACCAAGTACGGCCTCGCCGAAGCAGGACATGGTCAAGATGAACATCAAGGGCGTCTTCCAGATCTGGATGAAGGACGGCCGCTACCACGAGATCGACCTGAAGGAGTGCCACGCCTGGACGCGCGAGGGCTGCACCCACTGCCCGGACTTCGCCGCCGAGCACGCCGACATCTCGACCGGCGGCATCGGCAAGGACAACGACTGGACGCTGACCATCGTGCGCACCGAGCTCGGCCGAGGAGATCATCAGCCGGATGATCGCCGACGGCTCGATCATCGCGCGCCCGGGCGACGAGGACCCGGGCGCCATCGCCCTGCTGCACAAGCTCGCCGCCAAGAGCCGCGAGCGCTGGCCCAGCTTCGCTGTGGCGGAGCCGAGGTTGATGAGCAGGTCATGACGGGTGCTCGGCCGCGCAGGCGATCGCCAGCTCGGCCACGTCGTCCGGGATCGCGTTCGGGTCCCGGCGGATCTGGCGGTCGACGGCCAGGAACCGCTCGTAGCTGACGGTCGCCTCCAGCCGGTCGTAGAAGCACCCGCAGACCGCCGTGCTGGCGCCGGGGGTGCATGCCGCCACGAACGACGCCCGCTGCCCGGGGCTGTAGCCCTCGTGCCCACCGCCAGCGGCGCAGCCGGCGGCGACGGCCGACGCCAGGACGAGCCCGGCGGCGACCGCGGCCCTCAGCCGGTGGGCGACACGCACTCGCGGACGATGTCGATCAGCTCCTGGGGCGGGTTCTGGGGATCGGCCTTGAGCTCCTGGTCGATCTCCTTGAACCGGTCGAACGGCACAGTCGCCTCGAACTTGTCGTAGGTGCAACCGCACTGGTCGGAGGTCACCGAGCCGTCGGCCTGGTTCACGCAGGTGGCGACGAAGCTGCGGCGCAGCGCGGGGCTGTAGTCGTCGGCGGCGAGGGTGGTGTCGCTGGGCTTGTCGCCACCGCCGCTGCGCACGAGGAGCAGCACCGCCAGCAGGATGACGAGCACCAGCGCGGCGGCGCCGACCACGATCCAGGCGGTGGGGCCGCCCCCGGTCCGCACGTTCGCGGGGGCGTCGGCAGGCCGGTACCCCCCGGAGGACACGACGCCCCCCGGCGCCCCGCCGGCCCGCGGCAGGGGCCCGAACGGGGTGGGCGTGGGCATGGGGGTGGGCGGGCGGGCGGGCGGAGGCGTCGGCAGCGGCCGCTCGCCGGAGGTTGGCCCCCGGGCGCCGAAGGCGTCGCCCCCCGGTGGCGCAAGGGGCGGGCGGGGCGGCGCCTGCGTCTCGGCGAGGCGGGCGGCCAACGGCGTCGGTGGAGACGCGGGACCGGGCGCAGATGCGGGACCGGGCGCCGGAGCGGGCCTGGGCGCCGGCGCGGCACCGGGCGCAGCCGGGCCGGCCGCCGGAGGTTGGCTCGCGCCGCCGGGCGGCGGCGTGCCGGTGCGGGCGGCGGGCGCACTGGCGGGCACGGGCGCGCCCGCCCCACCCGCCGGTGGCGCCGGGCGCGGCGGTGCGCCCGTCTGCGGCGGTGGGGGGCGGTACCCGGTGGCGGCCGCGCCGGCCGCCGCTGCGGGCGGTGCGCCGATGGGCGGTGCGGGGCGAGGGGGCGCCGGGCGGGGCGGCGCCGGGCGGGGCGGCGCCGGGCGGCGATCGCCCGGGCCCGGGCGGGCGGCCATCGTCGGTGGGGGCGGGCGGGTGGCGTCCGGCAGGACGGTGGTGACCGACTCCGGGGTGGCCGTGCCCTTGTCGCTGGCGACCGCGATCGCGGCGCCGAAGGCGATGGCGTCCTTGGGGTGGGCGTCGATGGCGATGGGCCGCCCCAGCTCGGCCCCCACCATCTGGGCGACGAGGGGGATGCGCGACGAGCCGCCCACGAGGAGGACGGCGCTGATGTCGTCGTTCGCCACCTCGGCCGAGCGGATCGCCCGGCGCAGCGCCACGATCGTCTCGGAGATCGCGGGCCGGATCATCGCCTCGAACTCCGAGCGCGTCAGCCGCACCTCGGTCTGCAGCCCCGGCAGGAGCACGGGGATCGACACGTCGGTGTCGCTCGACAGCGCCTCCTTGGCGTCGATGCACTCCTGGCGCAGGCGGGCGACCGCGGCCTGGGCCGCCGGCTCCTCCGGGTCGAGCCGCTCCAGGCCCTCCCCCACCGCGCCCCGCACGTGGGCGAAGACCGCCTCGTCGAAGTCGATGCCGCCGAGCCGCTCGATCCCCTCGGGCGTGCCGATCGTGTCGAACCCGGTGTCGGTGCGCCGCACCATCGCCGCGTCGAACGTGCCGCCGCCCAGGTCGTAGACGGCGACGACCGACCCGGGTACGAGCCGGCGCTGCGAGGCGTAGAACGTCGCCGCGGCCACCGGTTCGGCCAGCATCAGGGCGGCGTCGACGTCGACCTGGCGCACCGCCTGGCGGAGCAGGTCGAGCTTGTACGGCCCCCAGTTCGCCGGATGGGTCAACGCGATCGCGCGCGGGTCCTCGCCCTGCTGCTCGCGCACCCGGTCGACCGCCCAGCGCAGCAGCCGGGCCATGAGCATCTCGGCCGCGTACGGGGTGCCACCGAGGATGATCGGCGTCGGGTCGCCCACCCGGCGCTTGAACTCACGGGCCACGCGCCCGGGATCGGACGCCGCCCGCCGGGTGGCGGCCTCGCCGACCAGGATCTCGCCGTCGTCGCGCAGGAACACGACCGACGGGACGGACGCGGTGCGGTTGCCCAGGGTCAACGCTTCGACCACGCCGGCGCGCTCGGCTGCAGCGGCCGTGTAGGTGGTGCCGAGGTCGATGCCCAGGCAATAGGTCATGCAATTACCCCGTGCGCGGCGAGGACGAGAACGACTGACGAAACTAGTCGCCGACGGACCATCACCGCGCTCGCCCCGGAGCGGGGCCGGCACCCTCCGCTGGGGAGGGGAGGCCGGCGAGCGCCCGCGCCCGGAGCAGCACCGCGTCGAGCATGGGCTCGGTGAGCTTGCCGGTGAAGGTGTTCTGCTGGCTGACGTGGAAGCTGGCCACGATCGCCCGCCCGCCGGGCAGCCGGACCTCCGCGCCGTGGCCGAACGCCGGCCGGGGCCGCACCCCGAGCACCCCGCACAGCACCTGGTAGCCGAACTGCCCGAGGGGCACGAACACCCGCAGCTCGCTGAGCAGCGCCAGCTCGGCCACCAGGAACGGGCGGCAGCGGTCGCGCTCGTCCGGGGTCGGCTTGTTGGCCGGCGGGGCGCACCGCACGGGGGCGGTGATCCACGCCCCGCGCAGAGCCAGGCCGTCGTCCCGGTGGCGCGACGTCGGCTGGTTGGCGAACCCGGTCCGCCACAGCGCGGCGTAGAGGAAGTCGCCCGAGCGGTCGCCGGTGAACATGCGCCCCGTGCGGTTGGCGCCGTGCGCCGCCGGCGCCAGGCCCACGATCGCCACCCGGGCGGCGGGGTCGCCGAAGCCGGGCACGGGCCGGGCCCAGTACTCCTCGTCCCGGAACGCGGCCCGGCGCTCGGCACCCACCTGCTCCCGCCAGGCCACGAGCCGGGGGCACGCGCGGCATGCGACGACCTCGTCCTCCAGGCGGGCGAGGGCGGTCAGCTCATCCACGCCGGGCGACGATAGGTTGTTTCGGCGATGCCCCGAGCAGACCGCAGCAGCACGACGCGGACCGAACGGCGCCCGGGCGGGCGGCGGCGGGCACCCACCGCCACCACCGTCCTGCTCGTGCGCCACGGCACCACGCCCACCACCGGCCGCGAGTTGCCCGGCCGCGCCCCGGGGCTGCACCTGTCCGACGTGGGCCGCCGCCAGGCCGACGACGTGGCCGCCCGCATCCTGGCGCTGGCCCACCCGCCGGCGCCCGACGGCGCCGCGGCCGACGGCGACAAGAAGTCGCGGGGCCTGCCGATCGCGGCGGTGTACGCCTCGCCGCTGGAGCGCACACGGGAGACCGCCGCCCCGATCGCCGCGGCGCTCGGCCACGACATCCGGGTGGACGAGGGCCTGGTCGAGCTCGACATCGGCGACTGGACGGGCATGGAGCTCAAGGTGGCCATGAAGCGCCCCGAGTGGGCCACCGTCCAGCGCTACCCGAGCGGCTTCACATTCCCGGGCGGCGAGTCGTTCCTCGCGATGCAGACCCGTGTGCTCGCTGCGCTCGACCGCATGCGGGCCGCGCACCCCGGCCAGGCGGTCGTGGCGGTGTCGCACGCCGACCCGATCCGGGCCGTCGTGTCCCACGCCATGGGCAGCCACCTCGACATGTTCCAGCGGGTGGTGGTGTCGCCGTGCTCGCTGACCGCCATCGTCTTCGGCGACGGCGGCCCGACCGTCCTCACCGTGAACGCGACGGGCCCGGCCACGGCCCTGGTGCCCGCGTGACGATGGGCGAGTCGTACGACTTCCCCCGCGCCGAGGTGTTCTGGCCCGGCGCGGAGGGCCCGCCCGGCCAGCGGGTGTTCTTCCTGGCCGGCGGCGACTCGGGCGGCCTCGTCTACCTCCGCTGCGAGAAGCAGCAGGTCGCGGCGCTGGGCGAGTACCTCCTCGCCCTGCTGGACGACCTCTCGCCCGACGTCGAGCCGACCGAGGGCCACGGCGCGGTCACCCCGCTGCCGTACGCCTGGAACGTCGGCTCGATCGGCGTGAAGTACGACGAGCCCGAGGGCCGCATCGTCGTGGTGCTGGAGGAGCTGACCGAGGAAGACGATAAGCCCGCGACCGCCCGGTTCTGCTTCACGCTGCCGCAGGCGGCGGCGTTCGGGCGGTTCGCGCTCGACCTGGTGGCGAAGGGCCGTCCCGACTGCGGCTTCTGCGGGCTGCCCATCGACCCCGACGGTCACGCATGTCCGAGGATGAACTGACGCCGCCGAGCCCGCCCGTGCTCGACATCCTCCGCGCCGGCGAGGTCGAGGTCATGGGCCGCATGCCCTGGAGCTCGAACGCCACCCTCCTCGTCGAGGTCCGCCACGACGGCGAGACACTGCTGGCGGTGTACAAGCCGCGGCGGGGCGAGCGGCCGCTGTGGGACTTCCCCGCCGGCCTCGACCGCCGGGAGGTCGCCGCCTACGAGCTGTCGGCGTGGCTGGGCTGGGACATCGTCCCCGAGACGGTCCTGCGGGACGACGCCCGGATGCCGTTCGGCGTCGGATCGCTCCAGCGCTACGTCCCCTTCGACGTGGACGCCCATTACTTCACCCTGATCGAGGAACCGGAGCGTCACGACGCCCTGCGCACGATCTGCTGCTTCGACCTGCTGGCCAACAGCGCGGACCGCAAGGGTGGCCACTGCCTGGCCGGGGAGGACGGGCAGCTGTGGGCGGTCGACAACGGGCTCACGTTCCACGACGAGCCCAAGCTGCGCACGGTGATCTGGGACTTCGCCGGCGACCGCATCCCCGATCCGCTGCTCGCCAGCGCCCTCCGGCTCGCCGAGGGCGGGCCGCCCGAAGGGCTGGCCGAGCTGCTGTCGCCGTGCGAGTGCGAGGCGCTGGTGGAACGGGCCGCCGGGGTGGTCACACGCGGGCGGTTCCCCCGCGACACCACCGGGCGCCGCCATCCGTGGCCGCTGGTCTAGCGGGTCAGTCGTCCGGGGGCGTTGCGGCCATCTCGGCCACGATCGCGTCCACGACCACGCTGATGTCGGCCTCGTCGTCGGCGCTGCCGTCGTCGCGGTCGTCCGACGCATCGGCGCCGTGGCCGTTGCCGGGCGAGTGCCCATCGCTGATCGTCAGCAGGAGCGGCTGGTCGGCCTCCGCCGGCTCGGGCCGGGCCTCGGCCACGGCCTCGGCGGCCAGCTCGGCCTCGGGGCCCCGTCCGGGCAGGTAGGCGAACTCGTCGGGCTGGCGCCGGTAGAGCCACTCGTAGAACTGGCTGGCGTTGAGCGGCGGGCAGACCACGAAGCCCTGGCCCTGGTCGCAGCCGAGGGCGGTGAGCATGTCCCAGCCCTCGCGGGACTCGACGCCCTCGGCCACGGTGACGAGCCCGAGGTCGCGCCCGAGCGCCAGCACCGAGCGCGCGATGGCCTGGTCGCTCTCGTCGACGGTCATGCGGGCGATGAACGACTTGTCGATCTTGATCTCGCAGATCGGCAGGCGCCGCAGGTGGGCCAGCGACGAGTAGCCGGTGCCGAAGTCGTCGCACGACAGCCGCACACCCAGGTCGTTGAGCCCGTAGAGGACGTCGACCGAGCGCGGCGACTCGCTCATGACCACCGACTCGGTCAGCTCCAGCGTGAGCGACGAGGGCGGGATGCCCGCCTCCTCGATCACCGCGGCCACGTCGTCGACCAGGTGGAGGTCGAGCAGATTGCGGGCCGAGAGGTTGACCGCCACCGACATGTCGAGGCCGTCGTCGCGCCAGTTGCGGCACTGGGTGAGCGCCTTGCGCATCACGACCATCGTCAGCGCCCGGATGTCGCCGGTGTGCTCGGCGATCGTGATGAACTCGTCGGGCCGCACCCGACCGAGCCGGGGGTGGTTCCAGCGGACGAGCGCCTCGGCGCCCCGCACGATGCCCGTCGACAGCTCGACCTTGGGCTGGAAGCACACGTCGAGCCCGTCGCCCTCGAGCGCCTCGCGCAGGTCGGCGGCCAGGGCCAGGCGGCGGGGCGTCGCCGGGTCGTGGGTGGGGTCGTACATCTCCCAGCCGCTGCGGTGGCGGCGGGCGGTGTCGGCCGCGATGTGGGCCCGCTGGATCAGCGACTGCGTGTCGATCGCCTGCTGCGGGTAGACGGCGATGCCGACGTTGACGCCGAGCGCCAGCAGCACGCCCTCGGTCTGGAACGGCGGGTCGAAGCCGGCGATCAGCAGGCGCGCCGCGCCCACCACCTCCTCGGCGCTGGTCACGTCGGGCATGACGACGGCGAATTGCTCGCCGCCGAGCCGGGCGAGCTGGGCCGACTCGGGCAGCAGCCCCCGGATGCGCGAGCAGGCCTGGATCAGCAGCCCGTCGGAGCTGCGGTGCCCGAAGGCGTCGACCACCTGGCTGAACGAGTCGACGTCGACGACGATCAGCCCGACCAGCCCCCGGGACTCGTAGGCCGCCCGGGTGCAGTCCTCGAGCATGTCGCTCAGCGCGGCCCGGTTGGGCAGGCCGGTCAGCGGGTCGTGCAGGGCCTGGTGCGCCCGCTCGGCCGCCTCCCGGGCGAGGCGGTGGAACAGGACGCCGTTCTCGATGGCGATCGACGCCTGGTCGGCCAAACTGCCGAGCAAAGTGGCGTGGTCGTCGCCGAACCAGTTCACGGCCTTGCGCCGGGTCTGCGTGACCACCAGGGCGCCGATGACTGCGTGGTCCGCGCCGGTGATCGGGGCGGCCAGCGCGGTGAAGCGGGTGAGGTCGGCGAGCCAGGCCGGGCCGGTCTCGACGTCGACCCGGCACGGCAGGCCCGCGGGCATGAGCACGGCCAGGTCGGCCTGGTGGTCGGCGGCGGAGACCTCGGCGTGGGAGCGCCCGTGGTGGCCGACGACGATGCGCCGCGCCGGCTCGTCCTCGTCGTAGCGGAGCAGCAGGGCGGCGTCGTCGGCCCGCAGCAGCTTGCGGGCGGCGTCGAGCACCGAGTCGGTGATCTCGGACAGCTCGGCCGAGCGCACCACCGACGAGACGAACTCGAAGTGGGTCTCCAGCCGCCGGTGGCGCTCGGCGAGGCCGCTGTACATGCGGTTCGAAGCCAGGCAGGCGACCACGATGGCGGTGATCAGCAGGCCGACGTGGGGGTGGTCCCACAGCGTCGTGGCAAGCCCGATGCCGATCGCGGCGTTGAGGATGGCGGCGACCGAGCCCGTGCGGGCGATGGCGAACACGGCCCGCCGGCTGGGCCATCGCCGGCCGACCACCGACACGAGCGCCGCCAGCGCCACGGCCGCGGCGAGGTAGGAGGCGAACAGGGCGGTGGCCAGGGCGAACGCCCCCTGGACCGCGACGGGATCGGCGTCGCCGAGAACGAGCCGGAACACGATGATCGCCACCGCCGTCTGACCGGCGTGGACCGCGACCTCGTAGGGGACCTCGACCAGCCGCCGGTGGCGGATCACGACGATCGCCGCCAGCACGCCCACGACCCGGGCAACCACGAGGGGTCCGGGCACGGCGTAGACCAGCCCGACGGCGAGCGGGACCTGGGCGAGCGTGAAGCCGTAGGACTCGCCCTGGTTGCGCTCGACCCGCAATGCGAACAGCTCGCAGGCGAAGAAGGCGAGCGCGAGCCACAGGCCCGAGATCTCCAGGGGCGCGCCAGGCAACGCCGGCATGCCGGCTACGAAGAGCGCTAAGACGACCGCAGACAGCGCGGTCAGCACCAGGCCGACCCCAGCTACGATGGTTTCACTCCGGCGCGCTCGATCCCCCGAAATCACCCTCCCCTTCCCAGAGAAGTCCGCCCACGGCACGGTGCCGCACGGCAACGACTGTGGTCAAGACTCCGGGGAGGCTTTTTCCCTGCTAGCACACAATATCAACGTGATAACGCGCAGATCGCGGTCAAGTCCTCACTCAGACGAAAGAACCGGCCCCAGGACCCGATCGAGATAGGGATTGGCAAATCGTCCCTCGGGATCGAGCCGGGCGCGCACCTTTTGGAACTCGTCCCACAGGGGATAGCGCGGCGCCAGCGTCTCGGACCGCTGGAAGTGCATCTTGCCCCAGTGCGGCCGCCCGCCGTAGCCGTCCATGATCCGTTCGACGCCGGAGAAGTAGGCGTCGTAGGGGGTCCCCTGGTAGACGTGCACGGCGATGTAGCCGGTCTCCCGCCCGTAGGCGGTCGACAGCGGGATGTCGTCCGGGGCGACGGCCCGCACCTCGACCGGGAAGCTGATGCGCATCCCGATCTCGTCGACCAGCCGGCGTATGCGGCCGAGCGCCTCGGGCAGCGCCTCGCGGGGGACGGCGTACTCCATCTCGTAGAAGCGGACCGTGCGCGGGCTGGTGAACACCCGGTCGGACCGGTCGACGTAGTCGAGGCGCCCGGTGTTCGGGATGATCTTGGCCAGCCGCGGGATCAGGCTGGGCCGCCAGCGCCCGGCCCGGCACAGGACCCCGAAGGCGTAGTTGTTGAGCGCCATGTCGTCGACCCACTCGCGCACCCGGGGCCGGGGCCGGGCCGCCTCGTCCGTGCGGCGGTTGCGCTTGGTGAGCGCCCAGCGGGTGTGGGGTACCCAGTAGAACTCGTAGTGGTCGTTCTCGGCGAACAGGTCCTCGAGGTCGGCCAGCACCTCGTCGAGCGGCACCGGCTCCTCGACCGCGTGCAGGCGGAAGGCGGGCACGCACTGCAAGGTGACGGTCGACAGCAGCCCGAGCGCCCCGAGCCCGACCCGGGCGGCGGCGAACACGTCGGCGTTCTCGCCCCCGAGCTCGGGCGCGCTGGCCTCGATCACCGAGCCGTCGCCGGTGACGAGCCGCAGCCCGACGATCTGCGACGACAGGTTCCGAAATCGCAGACCGGTCCCGTGCGTGGCGGTCTGGGTCGCCCCGGCGATGGACTGGCGATCGATGTCGCCCATGTTCTCGAGCGCGAGGCCCCGGGCGTCCAGCTCGTCGGACAGCCGGTGCAACGGGATGCCCGCCTCGACGGTCACCCGCCCGGTCGCCGTGTCGTGGTCGAGCACCCGCCCGTACCCGGACAGGTCGAGCAGCACCCCGTCGGTGCACGCGATCGAGGTGAAGCTGTGCCCGGCCCCCACGGCCTTGACCCGCTGCCCCCCGGCGGCGGCCTGCTTGACGATCTCGACCAGCTCGCCCTCGCTGGCCGGCCGCCGGACCTCGACGGGGGCGCAGGATTGGTTGCGCGCCCAATTCGACCACGAGGCGCGAGCGGACAGCGAGGCGGCGGCCATCCCGGGAGCGTACGTCGCGGGCCGAAGGCGGGTACGCAAGGCCCGTGCGATGGCAACGGACCTCCAGCGACCACTACGAGCGACGGGGCGGCGCGGGCGGCATGGCGCTCCCGGTGACCGCGGGCGGGGGCGTCATCGGCGTGCTGGTGCTGCTGGCCAGCCTGCTCCTGGGCGGCGGGGGCGGCGGGTCTGGCGGGGCGGGCGACCTCGGCCGCGTCCTGGAGTCGGACCTCGGCGCCCCAGAGCCCGAGACCGCGCAGGACCAGTTCGTCGCCTTCCTCACCGAGGACATCCAGGCGGTGTGGGCCGACGAGTTCACCCAACAGGGCCGCACCTACCAGTACGCGGAGGTCGTCAGCTTCCACGACCAGGTGAGCACCGGCTGTGGCGCGGCCACATCCGCCGTCGGGCCCTTCTACTGCCCCGAGGACAGCACGGCGTACCTCGACCTCGCGTTCTTCGACGAGCTGGCCAGCCGGTTCGGCGCCCCGGGTGACTTCGCCCAGGCCTACGTCGTCGCCCACGAGCTCGGCCACCACGTCCAGAACCTGGAGGGGACCAGCGCGGAGGTCCACGCCCGTGAGCAGGCCGCCCGGTCAGAGGAGGAGGCCAACCGCTGGTCGGTCGCCCTGGAGCTGCAGGCCGACTGCTACGCCGGCGTGTGGGCGCACTCGGTCTACCAGCGGGGCCACGAGCAGGGCAGCGACGTCGCCCTGGAGGACGGCGACATCGAGGAGGGCCTGGCGGCGGCCGAGGCGGTCGGCGACGACCGCATCCAGTCCCAGGCCGGCGTCGCCATCGACCCCGAGACCTGGACGCACGGCTCGTCGGAGCAGCGGCGCACATGGTTCACCCGCGGCTACGACTCGGGCGACCCGGCCGCCTGCGACACCTTCGCCGAGGCGGGGGCCGGCACGACGTAGGTGCGGATCATGCCGAGCACGTAGTCGGGCCGGCGGACGACGTCGTCGTAGGTGAACCGCAGCACCCGGTACCCGGCGGCGCCGAGCCGGGCGTCGCGCTCGGCATCGGCCTGCCGCTCGCTCCGGGTGGCGTGCGACCCGTGCCCGTCGGTCTCGACGACCAGCCGGGCGTGCTCGTAGTACATGTCCACGCGCGCCGTGCCGCCGCTGTGGCGCAGCGGCACCTGGCATCGGGGGCGCGGCAGCCCCGCGCCGGCGATGAGCCGGGTGAGCCGGCGTTCGAGCCAGCTCTCCTCCCGGGGCCGCGGCAGATGCTCGGGCGGCAGGGCGGCGATCACCCGCCGGATCCCCGGCCGCCCCCGCCGCCGGAGCTCGTCGAGCCGCCAGCGCAGGTGCGCCAGGTCGATGGTGCCGTCGCGGGCGGCGGCGTCGAGCACGTCGGCGATCTGGACCGGGGTCATGCGCGGCGCAGCGTCGATCAACGACCGGCTCGGCGTGGTCACGGGCACGACACCCCGCCGATCGACGTCGACGTCGGCCAGGTCGCGCACCCGATGCACGATCCCGGCGACATCGCAGCGTTGGACCGGCCGCTCGACGCTGACCTCGACGGCGCCGGCCTGGATGCCGGCGAACCGCCACCAGGCGCACGCGGCCATGTGGGACACGACGGCTCCGGGCCCCGAGCCGAGGACGGCGGCAAGCAGCCGCTGCTGGTGTGTCGGTGGCTGGCCGGGCAGGCGCCACACGTGGCCGCCGAGCCGCTCGAGCGCACCACGGGATGCCAGAGTGCGCACGCCCTGGCGGCTGATGCCCAGCTCGGCGAGCTGGGCGGTCGTGACCAGGCCGAGCTGCCGGGAGGAGGCGGCAACGATCGGTCGCATGTCGCGGAGGCGTTCCATGCGGGCGAGCTAAGCAGCACCCTATGACATTTTACGTTCTGGTCTGCTAAGTGGTTGCCTATCAACCACTTAGCAGACCAGAACGATGATTCTGGGGCTACCGGCCCTGGAGGGCTTCCAGGAGCTTGGGGAGGACCTTGTGGACGTCGCCGATGATGCCCAGGTCGGCGACCCCGAAGATCGGGGCCTCCGGGTCCTTGTTGATGGCGATGATGTTCTTGCTGCCCTTCATGCCGACCAGGTGCTGGGTCGCGCCCGAGATGCCCGCGGCGATGTACACGTTGGGCTTGACCACCTTGCCGGTCTGGCCGACCTGGTGGTTGTAGGGCACCCAGCCGGCGTCCACGATGGCCCGCGACGCACCGGGGGCGCCCTTGAGCAGCTTGGCCAGGTCCTCGATCATCTGGTACTTGCCGGCCTCGCCCAGGCCCCGGCCGCCGGAGACGACCACCGCCGCCTCGTCCAGCTTCGGCCCCGAGGACTCCTCGACGTGGCGGTCGGACACCTTGACCTTGCCGTAGTCGGGCACCTCGATCGTCACGATCTCGGCGGCGGCCGCCGCCGGACTCCTCCGCGGCGAACGACTTGGGCCGGACGAGCACGAGGTGGGGGCCCGCAGCCGTGATCTTCGTGCGCACCAGCTTGGTGCCGCCGAAGATCGGCTCGGTGACCACGACGGCGTCGCCGTCGACGTCGACGTCGGTGTTGTTGGTGACCACCGGCCGGTCGAGCGCCACCGACAGGCGTGCGGCCACGTCCCGGCCCTCATACGTGGTGCCGAAGAGGATGAGGTCCGGCGCCTCGCCCCCCTCGATCAGCTTGGCCAGCGCCGACGCGACCGGCACCCCGGGGGTCGAGCCCTGGAGGTCGCCGGTGGCGTAGATCTTGGTGGCGCCGTGGGCGCCGAGGACCTCGGCGATGGCGTCGCCGTCCCCGTCGCCGTAGACGGTCTCGACGGTGCCGCCCAGCTCGCGGGCCTTGGCGAGCATCTCCAGCGTGATCGGGGCGACCTTGCCGTCGGCGGCCTCGGCGTAGACCCAGATGCGGTTCAGAGCCATGGGTTCGGTGTCTCCTGTGTCCGATTCGTCCGGGTCGCTCAGATGAGCTTGAGGTTCTCGAGGTAGGCGACGATCTTGGCGTAGCCCTCGCCGTCGTCCTCGACGATCTCGCCGGCCTCGCGGGCGGGCGCGTCGTCGACCGACACCGTCTCCATGCCGGCGCCGGCGGCGCCCACGGTCGCGGCGTCGATGCCCAGGTCGGACAGGGTGAGCTGGTCGACCGGCTTGGACTTGGCCGCCATGATCCCCTTGAAGCTGGGATACCGGGGCTCGACCACGCCGGCCGTCACCGACACGAGCGGCCGGCAGGGTCGTCTCGACCTCGTCGTAGCCCAGCTCGGTCTGGCGCTGGACCTTGACCGTCTCGCCGTCGATCTCGACGTGCTTGGCGAACGTGATCGACGGCAGGTCGAGCAGCGCGGCGATCTGCTCGGGGACGGTGCCCGTGTAGCCGTCGCTCGACTCGGTGGCGGCGAGGATCAGGTCGGGCTCGGCCCGCTTGATGGCCGCGGCCAGGACCTTGGCGGTGTCGAGTGCCCCGGCGCCCGACAGGGCGTCGTCCGACACGAGGATCGCCTTCGCGGCGCCCATGGCCAGCGCGGTGCGCAGGCCGGCCATCTCGTTGCCCGGCGCCATCGACACGAGGGTCACCTCGCCGCCCCCGGAGGCATCCGCGAGCTGCAGCGCCATCTCGACGCCGTAGCTGTCCGACTCGTCCAGGATCGCCTTGCCGCTGCGATCAAGGGTGTTGTCGGCCTCGAGCTTCCCCGGATCCGCCGGGTCCGGGATCTGCTTCACGCACACGACCACGTTCATGGATCGCCATGCTGCCCCCACCCTGCGGAGTCAAACAAACTGGCAGTAGGTTGCCGGCCGCTGTGAAGGTGCTGCTCCTGGTCAATTCCCAGGCCTCGTCGGTGACGCCCCGGAGCCGGGTCGTGATCGGCAAGGCGCTGGCCGCCGACCACGATGTCACCGTGTCCGAGACCAGCCGCCGGGGCCATGCCACCCGCCTGGCCCAGGGCGCGGCCGCGTCGGGGACGGACGTCGTGGTGGTGCTCGGGGGCGACGGCACGCTGAACGAGGCCGCCAACGGCCTGGCCGGCACGGACACGGCGCTCGCGGCCCTGCCCGGCGGCTCGACCAACGTGTTCGCCCGGACGATCGGCCTGCCCAACGACCCGATCGAGGCGACCGGCGTCCTGCTCGACGCCCTGGCCCGGCGGTCGATCGAGCGGGTCGGGCTCGGGTCGGTCAACGGCCGCTACTTCCTGTTCCACACCGGGCGTCGGCTTCGACGCCGCGGTGGTCGAGCAGGTCGAGCGGCACTCGGGGCTGAAGCGCTACGCCGGCCACCCGCTGTTCGTCTACGCCGGGTTCGACACCTGGTTCCGCCACTACGACCGCAGCCGGCCCCGGTTCGCCGTGCACCACGCCGACGGCACGGTCGTCGACGACGGCTACCTCACCATCGTCCTCAACACCAACCCCTACACCTACCTGGGCAACCGCCCCCTCAACCTGGCTCCCGAGGCCGCGCTCGACCGGGGTCTCACGGTGCTCACCGTGCGGACCATGGCGTTCGCCCCGTTCCTGCGGGTGATCGGCTCGGCGCTGGCCGGCGGCCGGGCGCTGCGGCGCAGCCGCTGGGTCGACCGCCGGACCGACGTGGCCGCCCTGACCGTGCGGGCGTACGGCCCGATCCCCTACCAGGTCGACGGCGACCACCTCGGCGACGCCGAGACGCTGGAGTTCCGCCACGAGCCCGAGGTGCTGGACCTGGTCCTCCCCTAGGCGCCGGGGGCCGCCCGCCCCAGGGCGGCGAGCGCGACGTCGGGGACGTTGGTCACGATGGCGTCGACGCCCGTGTCGGCCAGCCAGCGGATGCGGTCGGGGTCGTCGCAGGTCCACGGGTTGACCGCCACCTCCGTCCGCGTGGGCGCGCTCGACCAGCGCCGGCGTCACGACAGGCGTGGTGGGGGTGCAGCGCCTGGTGGCCGTGTGCGACGACCTCCGCCACCATCTGCCCGGCCTCCGCGTCGCCGGGCGGGCCGATCACCAGCCACGCCGTGACCAGGTCGGGCGCCAGCTCGCGCACCCGGTCGACCGAGGGCAGGTGGAAGCACGACACGACGAACCGGGACCGCTCCTCCGCCGGGCGGCCGGCGAGGGCCGCCACGACCGCGTCGACGTGCGCGAACGACGGATCGAAGTCGACGTCGTCGGGCCAGTTCTTGATCTCGACGTTGACCAGCGCCAGCCCGGCGCAGGCGTCGAGGACGGCGTCGAGGTCGGCCGTCCCGGGCGGCATCGCGGACCAGGCGGTCTCGACGACGGCCCGCCCGTCGGGCAGGTGGGCGTCGTGCACGACGGCCAGCCGGCCGTCGGCGGTGCGGCGGACGTCGAGCTCGACGCCGTCGGCGCCCATGCTCGGCGGCCGCCCGGAACGACGCCGACCGTGTTCTCCGGCGCGACCAGCGGGGCGCCCCGGTGGCCGATCACGAGTGACACGAAGTCTGTGCCTTTCGACGCGGACAAAAGTCCTTGCCCAACAGGTCGAGTCCCGCTATCTTTGATCCGTCGCAGCCACACGCTTCACCTCAGCGTACCGCGGTGGCATGTGAAACTCGTCACAAATCGGTGACCCGAATCCGCCGTGGAGGTCCCGTGGCCCTGACGCAGAGCCGCAGTCTGTCCCTGTCCCTGTCCCTGGACGAACGACGACTGGCGCGAGATGACGCCGCCTGTCGTGACACCGATCCCGACCTGTTCTTCCCGGTCGGGACCACCGGCCCGGCGCTCGAGCAGATCGAGACCGCCAAGGCCGTCTGCCGCGACGTGCGACGTGCAGCAGCGCGTGCCTCGAGTTCGCCCTCGAGCACCAACCAGGACTCGCGGCATCTGGGGCGGCACCTCCGAGGAGGAGCGCCGCAAGCTGCGCCGCCAGTGGGTCGCCGCGCAGCCGCCGCGCCGCCTGACGCCCGTCCGCCCACGTCACCGCGGACTCCGGCCTCGCCACGGCGAGGCCGTCGTCGCGTCGGCTCGGTCGAGCGGCACCCGCAGCGTCGACGACGGTGCCGGGACGGTCCTCGGCCGCCGTCGCCGGGCTGGATCTCGATCGTCGCCGCCGAGCTCGGTGGTCACCAGCGTCTGCACGATCGACAGGCCGAGCCCGGTCGACTCGCTCGAGCGAGAAGCCCGGCGGGCAGGCCCGACGCCGTCGTCGACGACGTCGACGCGCGAGCGTCGACCCGTCGTCGGCCAGCTCGCACCGCGCACCCGGCCCGGTCGCCGTGCGGCCGTCGCCGGCGGGAAGGCGTGGTCGACGGCGTTCTGCAGCAGCTCGTTGAGCACGACCGCGAGCGGCGTCGCGACCGTCGCCGGGCAGCTCGCCCGCCGTCGCCCTCGACCGTGAAGCGCGACCGGGCGGTCGGGCGACTGCAGGCCCTCCTCGACCATGCGCACGAGCGGGCGCACGATCTCGACGAACGGCACGTCGTCGCCCGCCTCGCGCGACAGCGTCTCGTGCACGAGCGCGATCGAGCGGATGCGCCGCACCGACTCCTCGATCGCCGCCTTGGCCTCCGGCGATCGCAGCCGCCGGCCCTGGAGCCGCAGCAGCGACGAGATCGTCTGCAGGTTGTTCTTCACCCGGTGGTGGATCTCGCGGATCGTGGCGTCCTTCGACAGCAGCAGGCGGTCGCGGCGGCGCAGGTCGGTGACGTCGCGCAGCAGCACGCAGCGCCGCCGGTGACCGCGCCGTCGGTCGAGCAGCGGGATGCAGCCGCATGAGCACGGTGATCTCGGGCCGCCGCTCGATCTCCTCGGTCGACCGGGCACGCCGAGCGCGAAGGCCGTCGCGCACCGACGCTCGTCGTCGAAGCCCGAGCTCGGCCGAGGCGCAGGCCCTCGGCGTTGGCGTGGATGCCCATGCCGGTGCAGCGCGCGACACCGCGTTCGGGCGACGCGAACGCGCACCCGGCGCTCGGCGTCGAGACGATCACGCCGTCGCCGACCGCGGGGCGCCTCCTCGATCTCGACCTCGTCGCGGCCGAACGGGAACGTGCCCTCGGCGATCATGCGGGCGAAGCGGTCGAAGACGTCGACGGTAGGTGCGCTCGAGCTCGCCCGGGCTGGCGGCCCGAGCGTCGGCGCGCGACTCGCGGGTGAGCACGCGCGACGACCTCGCCGTCGCAGCCGCACCGGGATGCACTGCACGCGCGCCCGCTCGCTCGACGCCGAGCACCGTCGATCGTCGCCCTCGACGATCTCGCCCGTGCGCGCACGCCCGGGCGACGCAGCGGCCGCTCCACCTCGTCGACGCACGCGTGCCCACGAGTCGGCCGGGTAGAGCGTCTGGCCGGTGGTCGGGCGGACCTGGGCGAGCACGACGAAGCGGCTGCCCGTCCTCGCCCGCGACCGGCGCGAGCAGCAGCAGGTCGGCGAAGCAGAGGTCGGCGAGCAGCCGCCAGCGCGCGACGAGGCGCTGCGAGGTGGCGCGACGTCGCCGCGATCGAGCGCGGTGTGCGTGCCGGGCGAGCTCGGCGAGCGTGGCCATCGACCCGAGTCGGCAGCGGTCCCGCGCGGCGATCGGCGCGCTCGGCGCCAGAGTGCGCTCGCCGAGCGCGCGAGCAGGCCGGCGAGGTCGTGCGATGTCGTGCGTCGAGGCACGGCACGCGTCACGACGACGTCGGGGCCAGGCGGCCGAGCTCGGCGCGCAGCTCGGCCTCGCGGGTCGCGACGACCTGCGAAGTTGAGGAAGCTCTCGGCCACCGCGCGCAGCACCCGGGCGACCTGGGCCTCGTCGCCGACGCCCGGTCGGCCTCGACCACCGCCGCCGCGACGCCCGGCCGCCTCGCGCCGAGCGCGCTGCGCGGCCCGGCGCGGCGTCCCGGGCGCCGAAGCCAGTCGGGCAGCACCTTGTTGAGCACGAGCGCGCCGAGGTGGAAGCTCGCGCTCGCGCAGCGCCTCGCAGAAGAACTCGGCCTCGCGCAGCGGCGCGGCCTCGAGCGTGGTGACGACCACGAACGTCGTGCGCCGGTCGTGCGAGCGTGCGGCTCGACCGCCTCGGGCCCGCTCGACGAAGCCGTCGTACATCGTCTGGAAGTAGCAGGAAGAACTCGGCGATGTCCTGCAGGAACTGCGAGCCGAGGATGCGGTCGGCCATCTGGTAGAAGGGCTTGCGACGCCAGCGTTGAACAGCCGCGACGCGGTACGGCACGGTGAGCCAGCGCAGCAGCCGGCCGCCGAAGAAGTCGGCCATGCGCGCGGGCGCCTCGAGGAAGTCGATCGCGTTGCGGGTCGGCGGCGTGTCGACGACGATCAGGTCGTAGCGGCCGCGACGCGTGGATCTCGTAGAGCCGCTCCATCGCGATGTAGTCGTGGCTCTGCACGAACCGGCCGGTGATGTTGTGGTACAGCGGGTTGTCGAGGATGCGCGTCGCGGGTCGCGGCGTCGGGCGCGTGGCGGCGGCACCAGGTCGTCCCACGACTGCTTGGTGTCGAGCATCGCCGCCCACAGCTCGCCGCGGGGCTCGACCCCGGCCGCGGCGAACAGCTCGGGCGGCACCTGGCGTCTCGACGTTGCCGAACCGCTCGAGGCCGAGCGCGTCGGCGAGGCGCCGGGCCGGGTCGATGGTGAGCACGAGCACCTTGCCGCCGAGGTGGGCGGCCGCCATCGCCGCCGGCGGCCGCCGCGGTCGTCGTCTTGCCGACGCCGCCCGAGCCGCAGAAGACCACGATCTCCTTGGCCGCGAGCAGCGGCTCGAGCGAGCCGACCTGGGCGCGGGCCGACCGGCGGTCGGCGCATCAGTACCCCAGCTCCGCGCCGAGCGCCTCGGCGACCTGCGGCCGTCGCCCGCAGGCCGTGGGTCCGCGGCGAACAGGTACGGCACGTAGAGCAGCGGCGACGCCCGCCGAGGCCGGCGCGCAGCCGGGCGAGGTGCGCGGCCCGGGTGCGGCGCAGCGTCGACCGCGAGCTCGGCGGCGTCGAGCACCGGCGCCGACGGCGGCCGCCGACCGCCGCCGGCGAGCGCGGCCGCGGGCTCCGGCTCGCGCAGCGCGCTCGAACACCTCCTCCTCGCCGCGGCTGAACAGCTCGGGCAGCACCCGGTTGACGACGACCGCGGCGAGCGGCGACGTCGGTCTCGGTCGCGCAGCCGGGCGACCAGCTCGATGCGTCTCGGTGACCGGCATCTCCTCGGGCGTGGTCACGATGACGACGCCGGTGCTGGGCCGGGTCGGCGAGGATGTCGAGCATCCACGCGGTCTGGTCGCGGACCGGCCCGACCTGCACGAGCTCGTTGATCGCCTGCGGGGCGGCGAGCTGGCCGACGATGTGGCCGGTCGCCGCGGCGTCGACGACGACGAGGTCGTAGTGGCGCTCGCGCACCTCGCAGCAGAGCTTGCCGACGGTGAGGATCTCCTTGACGCCCGGGCGCGGCGTTGGCGACGAAGTCGAACGTCCGGGCGAGCGGGCCGATGCGCGCCGAGCAGCGGGAGCCGCAGCGTGCAGCCTCAGGTACTCGCGCAGCGACGTCCTCGGTGTTCATCGCCATCGCGAACAGCCCGGGCGCGACCTCGCCGCGGCTCGAAGCCGAGCGGGCCGGTCTCGAACGACGTCGGCGAGGTTGCCCTTGGCGTCGACCTCGCACGACGCAGCGTGCGCTTGCCCCGCGCCGGCGGCGAGCAGGCCGAGGCGCGGCGGCGACGCGTGCGTCTTGCCGACGCCGCCCTTGCCGGTGACGAACAGCAGCCGGCGGTCGAGCAGCTCGGTGGCGCACGGGCGACGGGCCCCGGATCAGCCGCCGAAGCCGATGCGCCGCCCGCCGTCGCTCGACCCGATCTCGACGTAGGCGATCTTGTCGACCGGGACGCCGTACTGGCGGCCTCGCCGGTCGGTCAGCCACAGCGTTCCCCCGGACGCGAAGGCGGCGTCGATGTGTTCGCGCACCGCGTCGCCGTCGGTGTCGTCGGCCAGCAGGACCTCGAGCTCCTTCGGCGCGTTCCTCACCCCGATGCGGACGTCCACGTCTTCCTCTTCCTCCTGTGTCGAGCGGCCGTCATGCTAGGGGGTGGTCGGCCTCCGCCACGACGCCGGCCTCGTCCGCGACCTCCGCGGCCCACCGCGGATGGTGGTAGGCGGCCCATCGCCGGGTGACCCAGCCGGTGACCATGCCCCGCAGCGAGCCGGGGTCGTTGAGCGCGAACCCGATGTGCCCGGCGACCACGAACCACGTGAAGATCGCCGTCCAGTCGTGAACGAACGTGGCGCCGGTGC
This sequence comes from uncultured Acidimicrobiales bacterium, assembly GCA_963739835.1. Lineage (GTDB taxonomy): Bacteria > Actinomycetota > Acidimicrobiia > Acidimicrobiales > VFJN01 > ZC4RG19. The sequence continues at coordinate 103,575 of CAVUBW010000006.1, read as the reverse complement.
GGTACTGGACGGGGAACGGCTCGAACCAGCGCATGATCGAGCCGGACACGAGCATGAGCGGGATCATCCCGGCGACGAAGGCGGCGTTGGCCTTCTGCCCGGCGTTGAACTTGCCGACCTCGTCGCGGGCCTCCCGGCCCCGGGACCGGAGCCAGCGGCGGTCGCCGGCGTCCCAGCGGGCGAGCCGGCGGATGTCCGGCCGCACGCCCCGCCGCCAGGGACCGAGGTAGGCGAGCAGGATCGGGATCGGCATGCTCAGCCCGGCGACGACGTGGATGTTCTTGACCAGCACCCGCCGGCCGACCAGGGCGGTGAGCGGGCCGACGTAGAGGATCAGCCCGGTGACCACGCACGTGAGCACGGCGGCGGCCGTCGCCCAGTGCAGCGCCTGGGCGGGCGTGGGGAAGCGCCGGATCAGCGGGTCGGCGCGCCGACCCGCGGCGGGGGTGGCGGCCGCGGTCACGACGTCGGCTCGTCGTCGCGGCCGTTGGAGGCGCCGACGAAGCCGTCGACGTCGTAGCCGAGGTTCTCCCAGTAGCCGGGAACGAGGTGGTCGGTGACCTCGATGCGCTCCAGCCACTTGAGCGACTTGTAGCCGTACATCGGGCCGACGTAGAGGCGCACGGGCCCGCCGTGCTCACGGGTCACCGGGCCGTCGATCATCTCGTAGGCGGCGATCACGTCGTCGCGGCGGGCCTGTTCGAGCGTGAGGCTCTCGGTGTAGACGCCGTCGAACGAGAACAGGCGCAGGTGGGTGGCGCCCGGGGCGACGCCGGCCTCGTCCAGCAGGTCGGCCAGCTTGACGCCCGTCCAGTGGACGTCGGGCACGCGCCAGCCGGTGACGCACTGGAAGTCGAGCGTGAGCCTGGTCGGCGGGCGGGACGTGAGCTCGGCGTAGCTGAGGTCGAGCGGCCGGTCGACCATGCCGTCGAGCTTGAAGCGGTACTCCTCCTGGCTGCGGGAGGGGAGGCTGGCCGTCACGGAGTAGATCCGGAACCGGCCGGCCGTCGGGACGAACGACGTCAGCCCGGTGGGATCGTTCTGGGTGATCGGCCGCATGACCCGCTCGACGCCGGCCTGGATGCGGTTGCCGAACACCACGCCGACGGCGCCCAGTCCCAGCATGCCGAGCACGATGCGCCGGCCGATCGGCTGATCGGACCGGCTGTCGCCTGATGCCACGCTGTCGAGGCTACTGGCGTGATCCGGGGACCAAGCGTGCCAGCCGGTCGAGCCGGTCGTCCCACAGGCGCCCGGTGGCGGCCGCCCACGCGGCGAGGTCGCCGAGGGGCGCGGCGCGGGCCGTGAACCGGGTCTCGCGGCCGGCCCGCTCTGCCGCGACCAGGCCGGCCTCGGCCAGGAGGCCGAGGTGCTTGGCCACGGCCTGGCGGGTGACCGGCAGGCCGTCGGCCAGCGCCGTGGCGGTCACCGGGCCGCGGTCGGCCACTGCGCGCAGGACCCGGCGCCGGGTGGGGTCGGCCAGCGCGGCGAACAGGGCGTCCGGCGGCTCGCGCTGCGGGTCAGGCGAGCCCGGCACCGACAGGGGTCCGGGCGGTCAGCATGAGCAGCTCCAGCCCGAGGATGCGGTGGCTCCACAGGGCCCGCAGGCCCGCCCCTGCGCCCACCCGCGCCGACGCCGACGCCTGTGCCTGCAGCGACTCGGTGATCACGACCCGGGTGCCGCCGCCCTCCCGGGGGGCGACGACCACCGACACGGTCGACGCGCCGGACTCGTCGCCCGGGCGCCACCACGTCCAGGTCAGCCGGCGTTCAGGAGCTGTGGCGTCCATCTCGTCCACCCGCATGCGGCGGGCGTGGGCGTCGGGGTCGTCGAGCCAGCGGCCGCGCTCGCCCGGATCGGCGACGGCGCGCCACACGTCGTCGAGGTCGGCGTCGATCTCGACGCTGCGGGTCACCTGCTCGTGCTCGTCGGCCATACGCGCAACTCTACAGTTGCGGTTTTCCACCTGCACCCCTACCGTGACGTCACGCAACCGCACGGTTGCGCAACACGCAGGAGGACACCGGTGCTCATCCCCACCGTCATCGAGACCACCAACCGGGGCGAACGGGCCTACGACATCTACTCCCGGCTGCTGCGGGAGCGGATCGTGTTCCTCGGCTCGGCGCTGGACGAGTCGGTCGCCAACCTGATCATCGCCCAACTGCTCCACCTGGAGGGCGAGGACATGGACCGCCCGGTGAACCTCTACATCAACAGCCCCGGCGGCGACATGACCGCTTTGTTCGCCGTGTACGACGCCATGCAGTTCCTCGGCCCGCCCGTGCACACGGTGTGCGTCGGCCAGGCGTGCTCGGCCGCGGCCGTGCTGCTGGCCGCCGGCGCCGAGGGCCACCGCACGGCGCTGCCCAACGCCCGCATACTCATCCACCAGCCCCACGGCGGCGCCCAGGGCCAGTCCGTCGACATGGAGATCGCGGTGCGGGAGATGGTCACGATGCGCGAGCGGATGGTCGACATCCTGACCGAGCGCACCGGGCAGCCCCGCAGCCGCATCGAGGCCGACATCGACCGCGACTACATCCTGCGGGGCGACGAGGCCGTCGCCTACGGGCTGGTCGACGAGATCCTGACCCACCGCCGGCCCCGGCCGATCCCCGGCTTCGTCAAGCCCGAGGAGGTCGCGGCCGCCGCCGGTTGAGCCGCGCCGCACCCGCCGCCTAGAAATTGAGGATGCTGAATCTGGCGGGCGCGGGCCTGAACCTGGCGGCGGACGCGTACGGGCCCACCGACGGCCCCGGCGTGCTGCTGTTCCACGGCGGCGGCCAGACCCGTCATGCCTGGGGCGGCACGTCGGCCCTGCTCGGCCGGCGCGGCTGGCGCACGCTCAACGTCGACCTGCGCGGCCACGGCGACAGCGACTGGGCGGCCGACGGCGACTACACGCTGGATGCCTTCACCGCCGACGTCCGGGCGGTCGCCCTCGCCCAGCCGGCCCCGCCGGCGATCGTCGGCGCGTCGCTGGGCGGGCTGAGCGCACTGCTCGCCATCGCCGAGGCGCCCGAGCCCGAGCGCGTGGCGAGCGCACTGGTGCTGGTCGACGTGGCGCCCCGGCTCGAGCTGGCCGGGATCAACCGCATCGCCGAGTTCATGCTGGGCGGGGCGGACGGCTTCGCCAGCCTGGACGACGTGGCCGACGCCGTCGCCGCGTACCAGCCCCAGCGGCCCCGCCCCAGCGACCTGTCCGGGCTGCGCAAGAACGTGCGCCAGCGACCCGACGGCCGCTGGTACTGGCACTGGGACCCCCGGTTCATCACCCGCAACCCGGCCGACGAGCCCCGGGACTTCGCCGACAGCGACCGGCTCGACGAGGCGGCCCGGTCGCTACGGCTGCCGACGCTGCTGGTCCGGGGCCGGCTGAGCGACGTGGTGTCCGAGGACGGCGCCCGCCACCTGGTCGAGTTGGTGCCCCACGCCCGCTACGTCGACGTCGGCGAGGCCGGGCACATGGTCGCCGGCGACCGCAACGACGCCTTCAACGACGCCGTCGCGGCCTTCCTGGCGGCGGAGGTCCCCGTCCCTTAGATCATCGCCAGCACGTCGGCCGGGTTGATCTCCGGCGGGCCGGCCAGCAGGCGGTCGGCGTTGGCGAACAGCGCGGCGGCGATCTCGCCGTCGATGTGGGCCTGGCGCTCGTCCTGGCCGGGGAAGGCGTCGACGATCCAGAACGTGGACGCGTCGCTGCGCAGAGCGAGCCACACCTCGGTGCCCGGCTCGTCGTTGGCGAGCCCGACGGCGCCGGCCAGGAACTCGGCCAGATCCTCCTCGGCCCCCGCCTTGGCGGTCAGCTTCACGACGAGTGCGACGGTGGCCATGGGCGATCCCCCCGGTCCGGCAGCCCCAGCGGCTGCTCCGGTGCGCACCGTAGCCCGGCCATGACAAATGTCAGCCCGGATCGGGCTGCGGCGGCACTACTGCTTCCCGGCCCGCGCCTGCATCCTGGGCGACATGCAAGCGATCCGGACCGACATGACGATCGAGCTGTCTGGGTTGGAGAAGTCCTTCGGGCCGATCCAGGCCGTGCGCGGCGTCGACCTGGCCGTCTCCCCCGGCGAGGTCGTGGCGCTGCTCGGGCCCAACGGGGCGGGCAAGTCCACCACCCTCGACATGCTGCTCGGGCTGCTGCGGCCCGACCGGGGGCGGGTGGCGCTGCTCGGCCGGACGCCCGACGAGGCGATCCGCCTCGGCACCGTGGGCGCCATGCTCCAGACCGGGGGGCTGATCCGGGACCTGACCGTGCGCGAGCTGCTCACGATGATCGGCTCGCTGTACCCGGCGCCGATGCCGCTGGACGACCTGCTCGACCTGACGGGCATCGGCGAGTTCGCCGACCAGCGCACGCACAAGCTGTCGGGCGGGCAGACCCAGCGGGTCCGCTTCGCCATGGCGCTGGTGTCGGACCCCGACGTGCTCGTGCTCGACGAGCCGACCGTGGCGATGGACGTCAAGACCCGCCACGTGTTCTGGCAGTCGATGCGGGCGATCGGCGGGCGGTCGAAGACCGTCGTGTTCGCCACCCACTACCTGGAGGAGGCCGACCTCTACGCCGACCGGATCGTCCTCATGGCCCGGGGCCGGGTCGTGGCCGACGGGCCGACCACCGAGATCAAGGCGATGGTGGGCAGCCGCACGATCGGGGCCACGCTGCCCGGCGCGGACGCCGACGAGCTGCTGGCCGTTCCCGGCGTGACCGCCTGCGTCGTCCGGGGCGATGTCGTGACGCTCACCTGCTCCGACTCCGACGCCGCCCTGCGGGCGCTGCTGCCCGCCTACCCCGCCATGCGCGCGATCGAGATCCGGGGCGCCGGCCTGGAGGAGGCGTTCCTGGAGCTGACCACCGACCCGGACGACCCCGAGGCCGAGCTGGAGCGGCCAGTGAGCACCGCCGCCACCTACACGCGCTTCGAGCTGCTGCGGGCCGTCCGCAACGTCCGCTTCTTCACGATCACGCTGGTGTTCCCGCTGATCCTGTTCCTGCTGGTCGCCGGCCCCAACCGGCACCAGGAGCTGGGCGGGATCCCCTTCCCGCTCTACTACATGAGCGGCATGGTCGCCTGGGGCACGATGGGCGCGGTCATCGGGTCCGGGGCCCGCATCGCCGCCGAGCGGCAGATCGGCTGGAACCGCCAGCTGCGGGTGACGCCGCTGGCGGCGCGGTCGTACCTGCGGGCCAAGGTCGCCACCGGCTACGTCCTCGCCCTGGTGAGCATGGCCGCGATCTACACGGCGGCGGTCGGCCTCGGCGTGCGGCTGCCGGCCGACCGGTGGGTGGCGATGACCGCCCTGATCCTGGTCGGGCTGGTCCCGTTCGCCGTGATCGGGATCTTCCTCGGCCACGTCATCAGCGCCGAGTCGATCGGGCCGGCGATCGGCGGCGTGACGTCGCTGTTCGCCCTGCTGGGCGGGGCCTACGGGCCGATGGCGGGCAGCGGATTCGTGCGGTCGCTGGCCGAGTGCCTGCCGTCGTACTGGCTGGTGCAGGCCGGTCACATCGCGATCGACGGCGGGCCGTGGCCGACCAAGGCGTGGGTCGTGCTGATCGTGTGGACGGTGGTCTTCGCCGCGGCTGGCGGCGCGAGCCTGGCGCCGTGACACCGAACGTGGCTGACACGCCCGGTCCCGGCCGGCGTCAGGCGGTGGGCCACGGGCTGGCGGCGGATGCATCTTTCCCGGGATCTTCTGCTTCTACCTCGCTCAGACGGCCAACGGCGTCGCCATCCACTCCCGGGGGTGGGTGGCGCTCGCCGGATACGTGGTGCTGGCGGCGTTCGCCATCGCCTACGTGCGGGCGGTCGCAGTCATGATGGAGGGCCGCCGGCGCGAGTTCTGGGGCTGGTACGCGGCGATGCTGGCCCTGTTCGTGGTCGAGGTGCCGATCGCGCACCAGGACGCCTTCGTGATGATCACCTACGTGGTGGTCGTGAGCCTGGCCATCCTGGGCGGGCGCTCGGTGCCGATCGTGGTGGGCCTGGTGCTGGTGGCGATGTTCCTGCCGCCGCTGGTCCCGTCGTGGCACGCCCCGGTCGACGTCGACGCCGCGGTGACGATCGCGCTGGTCGGCCTGGCGATGTACGGCTTCTTCACGATCATCCGGGCCAACCGCGAGCTGACGACCGCCCGGGCCGAGGTCGCCCGCCTGGCGGCCGAGAGCGAGCGGTCGAGGATCGCCCGCGACCTGCACGACCTGCTCGGCCACTCGCTCACGACGATCACGGTCAAGGCCGGGCTGGCCCGACGGCTGGCCGAGGTCGACCCGGACAGGGCGGCCCGGGAGATCGGCGAGGTGGAGGAGCTGGCCCGCCGCTCGCTGGCCGACGTGCGCGCCGCGGTGGCCGGCTACCGCGACGTGACCCTGGCCGGCGAGCTGGCCGCCGGGCGGGAGGTGCTGCGGGCGGTCGGCATCGAGCGCCGACCTGCCGGGGTCGACCGACGGGGTGCCCGGCGACCTCGCCGAGCTGTTCGGCTGGGTCGTGCGCGAGGGCGTGACCAACGTGGTGCGCCACGCCCGCGCCAGCACGTGCGCGATCGACGCTCGGCCCGGACTCGGCTCGAGATCGTCGACGACGGCAGCGGTGGGACGCCGCCGACATCGGTCCGGACGGCTCGGGCCTGCGGGGCCTGCGCGAGCGGGTCGAGGCCGCGGGCGGCACGCTGACGGCCGGGCCGGTCGGCCCGGCGGGCCGGGGCGGCTGGCGGCTGCGGGTCGAGATCCCGGCGCCGGCTGCCGGCGGCGGCCCCGGGGGCCGCGGGGCTGCCGGGCGTGACGATCCGGCTGCTCCTCGCCGACGACCAGGAGCTGGTGCGCGCACGGCGCTGGCGGCGCTGCTCGACCTGGAGGACGACTTCGCGGTCGTCGCCGAGGTCGGACGCGGCGACGAGGTGGTGGCGGCGGCGCGGGAGCACCGCCCCGACGTCGCCCTGCTCGACATCGAGATGCCCGGCCTCGACGGCCTCGCCGCGGCCGCGGCGCTGGCCCAGGAGCCCCCGGACTGCAGGTGATCATCCTCACGACGTTCGGCCGCCCGGGCTACCTGCGCCGGGCGATGGAGTCGGGCGCCCTCGGCTTCGTCGTCAAGGACGCCCCCGCCGAGCAGCTGGCCGAGCGCGGTCCGCCGGGTCGCGGCCGGCGAGCGGGTGGTCGACCCGGCGCTGGCCGCCGCCGACCCTGGCCGGCGGGCCGTCGCCGCTCACCGGCCGCGAGCGCGACGTGCTGGTCGCCGCCCGCGGCGGCGCCACGGTGGCCGACATCGCCGCCGGCCTCGTTCCTGTCCGAGGGCACGGTCCGCAACTACCTGTCCGCCGCGATCGCCAAGACCGGCGTCCGCAACCGCATCGAGGCGATGCGGGTCGCCGACGACCGGGGGTGGCTGTGACGGCGCCCCTCCGGCTGCCCGTCGCTCTCGACGACGAGCTGGTGGCCCGGGCGCAGGAGGTCGGGCTGACCACCGAGTACCACCGCATGCCCGGCGGGACGCACGGCTACCAGGGCTCGGGGTTCTTCGAGGTGCCGGTCGACGGCGAGCAGACGCCGTACGACCGGCTGCTCGACTTCGCCGAGGCCTCGCTCGGCTCAGCCGATGCGTAGCTCGGGGTTGTAGATCCGCCTGGGGGCCAGCTCGACGTCGATCGTCTCGGCGATGGCCGCGAACGACCTCGGCCGCCTCGCTCGTCGGGGTCGACGGCGACGATCGGGCGGCCGTCGTCGCCGCCCTCGCGCAGCGCGGGCACGAGCGGGACCTGGCCGAGCAGCGGCACGCTCGAGGCGCGTCGGCGAGCTCCTGCGCCGCCGCCGGCGCCGAAGAGCTCGTAGCGCTTGCCGTCGTCGCCGGTGAACCACGACATGTTCTCGATGACGCCCTTGACCTCGAGGTTGACCTTCTGCGGCCATGGCGCCGCCCGCTGCGGCCACCTTCTGCGCGGCCGGCTGCGGCGTGGTGACGACGAAGACCTCGGCCCGGGGCAGGAACTGGGCGAGCGAGAGCGAGATGTCGCCGGTGCCCGGCGGCATGTCGACGACGAGGTAGTCGGGCTCGTCCCAGTACACGTCGGTGAGGAACTGCTCGAGCGCCTTGTGCAGCATCGGGCCCCGCCAGATGACCGCCTGGTCCTCCGGCGGCGAAGAAGCCCATCGAGATGCAGCGCACGCCGTAGGCCTCGGGCGGGACGAGCATCTCGTCGATGACGACCGGCGGCGCGGTCGACGCCGAGCATGCGCGGGATCGAGAAGCCCCACACGTCGGCGTCGACGACGGCGACCGTGCTGGCCGCGCTGGGCGAGCGCGACGGCGAGGTTGGTCGGTGACCGACGACTTGCCGACGCCGCCCTTGCCCGAGGCGATCAGCAGCACGCGGGTCGTGCTGCGCCGGGTCGGCGAACGGGATGGCCCGGCCCTCGGCGTGGCCGTGGGCCTGGCTGGCTGCCGGCGGTGGCCGCCGGGGTCGCCGTGGAGCTTGCGCGCGCAGCGCGGCGCGCTCCTCGTCGGTCATCACGGTGAAGTCGAGGTCGACCGCCGTCGACGCCCGTCGAGGGCGGCGACCGCGCCGGTGACCCGGCTCTGGATCTCGTTGCGCAGCGGGCAGCCGGCGACGGTGAGGGCGACGAGGACGCCGACCGTCGCCGCCGTCGACCGCGATCGCCGCGGACCATGCCGAGGTCGACGATGGAGCGGTGCAGCTCGGGGTCCTCGACGGGGCGCAGGGCCTCGATGACCTCGGCTCGTCTGGTGGGGCCATCGGGCGGTCGTCGGGGCTGCGCGGGCGCGGGCCGCCGGGGATTTCCACTACGGCGATAGGTAGAATACCGGCGTGGACCGAGCCGCCCCTCAGCCCGACCGAGTTCGCCGTCGGCGGTCACGGCCATCACCTCGGCCTTCGGCGACCCGACCCGCCGGGAGATCTACCTCTTCGCCCGCGAGCACCGCCGACGGGCGTCACCGCGGCCGAGGTCGCCGAGCGCTTCGACCTGCACCCCAACGTCGCCCGCCACCACCTCGACAAGCTCGCCGCCGGCGGCTACCTCGAGGTCGCCGTCGGCCGCGCCGACGGCGCCGGCGCCGGCCGGCCGTCCAAGCGCTACCGGGCCACCGACGCACGACGATCACGCTCGACCTCGCCGCTGCGCCACGACGACGTGCTCGTCACGCTGCTCGGCCGGGCGCTCGACGCTGCTGCCCCGCGAGCGAGGCCGAGGCGATGGCCGAGGAGGTCGGCATCGAGTACGGCCGGGCGATGGCGCAGCGCCATGGGCGACCGCGGCCGACGCGCCAGCGGTCGTTCCGCGCCGCGCTGCACGCCGTGGCCGACGCGCTCACCGCCCACGGCTTCGCCGCCCACGCCGAGAAGCACGGCAACGAGCTGCGCATCGTCTCCGAGCACTGCCCGTTCGGCGACGCCGCGCATCGAGCACCCGGTCATCTGCGCCGTCGACCGGGGCATGGTCAAGGGCATGCTCGAGCGCGCTCTACGGCGAGACCGCCACCGAGACTCGAGTCGTCGCTGCCCGACGGGCGACGAGCACTGCGTCACCGCCGTCGCAGGCACGTGAGCCCGGCGTCCGGCCGCCGGCCACTACCTCGACCACGCGTCGACCTCGCCGCTGCGGCCCGAGGCCCGGCGACGGCGATGGTCGCCGCGCTCGACCTGGCCGGCGACCCCGGCCGCATCCACGCCGAGGGCATGGCCGCCGCGGGTCGCGGTCGAGCAGGCCCGCGAGCAGGTCGCCGCCCTGCTCGGCGCCCGGCCCCGCGAGGTCGTGTTCACCAGCGGCGCCACCGAGGCGATCGCCGCCGCCGTGCTGGGGCGCCGCCGAGCCCGGGGCGCGCCACCAGGTCGTGCCGCGCGGTCGAGCACTCCGCGGTGCGCGCTCGGCCGCCGCGCCGCCGCGGCGAGGTCGACCGTCGTCGGCGTCGACGGCGCGGGCCGGGTCGACGCCGACGAGCTGATGGCCGCGGTCGCGGCCCGACACCGCGCTCGTGCACGTGCAGTGGGGCAACCACGAGGTCGGCACGCTCCAGCCGGTGGCCGAGGTCGTCGCCGCGCTGCCGGGAGCGGGGCGTGCTCGTCCACGTCGACGCGGCGCAGGCGGCCGGGCACGTGCCGATCGACTTCGCGACGCTCGGCGCCGACCTGCTGTCGGTCAGCGCCCACAAGCTCGGCGGCCCGGCCGGCGTCGGCGCGCTGCTCGTGCGCCGCGGGCCTGCGGCTGCGCGCCGCTGCTGCGTCGGCGGCGACCAGGAGCGGGCCCGGCGGGCCGGCCTCGAGAACGTGCCCGCCATCGTCGGGCTTCGGCGCCGCGTGCGCGGCGCTGGCCGACGGCGCCGCTCGGCGCCGAGGCGCGCCGAGCCGCGCCGCCTGACCGACGCGCCTGGTCGCTCGCCGCCGGTCGCCGGGCTCGACGGCGTCCCGGTCTACGGCGACCCGGACGAGCCGGCTCCCCCACCTCGTGTGCCTCGGCGATCGACGGCGTCGAGCCCCAGGCCGTCGCTGCTCGGCCTCGACCAGGCCGGCGTCGCCGTGCACTCGGGCAGCGCCTGCGCGTCCGAGGCGCTCGAGCCGTCGCCGGTGCTCGAGGCGATGGGCGTCGACGCCCACCACTCCCTGCGCCTCTCGGTCGGGTGGTCGACCACCGACGACGACATCGACCGGCTCCTGGACGCCCTGCCCCGGGTCCTCGCCGATCTTCGCGGCGCTCAGTGATCGGATCGGTGGTCGCTCTGGCATGATGCAGTGATCATGAGGCTCCTCGTCGTCCGGCACGCGAATGCCGGCCATCGGACCGCATGGGACGACGACATCGACGACTTCCGCCCGCTCACCGGCAAGGGCCGCAAGCAGGCCCAGGGGATCGCGGACGCCCTGGCCGACGCCGGGATCGACCGGCTGGTGAGCAGCCCGTCGGTCCGCTGCGTCCAGACGCTGGAGCCGCTGGGCACGCGCCTGGGCATGAAGGTCCGCACCGACCGCCGCCTGGCCGAGGGCGCCGGTGGCGACGCCGCGCTGGAGCTGGCCGCCGAGCTGCGCGCCCGGGGCTCGACCGCGGTGCTGTGCAGCCACGGCGACGTCATCCCCGAGATGCTGCGGACCCTCCAGGCCAACGGCACCCGGTTCCGCGACCCGCTGCTGTGGCCCAAAGGCTGCACCTGGATCGTGACCGAGGACGACGGCCACTGGTCCAAGGCGCGCTACGTGCCGCCCCCCGAGCGCTAGCCCGCGGGCGGGGCCGCGCTCGTCGGGGCCGTCGTCGGGACCGGCGCCGCCGGCAGGCCGAGCCGCGTCCGCAGCGGGCCCGTGAGCGCCACGTACTGCGGCGGCGGGTCGAGGGCGTCGAGCCGGGCGATCTCGTCCCGGGCGGTGTCCGCCCGGCCCAGCTTCTCGAACGCCACGGCCAGGAAGGCGTGGGTGGCGGGGTAGTCGGGGTCGACCTCGACCGCGTCGATCAGGGTGACCACGCCCTGGCCGTCGCCCGACTGGAGCTGGAACCAGCCCTTGAACGTCATCGCCTCGACGTTGTCGGGCTGGTCGGCGAGCACGTGGTCGTAGACGGCGATGGCCTCGTCGTAGTGCCCCTGCGACGCCAGGCTCAGCGCGCTGTCGAGCTTCACCCGGGTGGTCTGGCGGATGTCGCCGGTGAGCGCGTCGCCGGCCCCGCGCCGGCCGGCGGCCTGGGCGACGAGCACCCCGGTCAGCAGGGCGAAGGCCGCGACCCCCACCCCCGTGAGCACCAGCCGCCGCCAGGACCGGTGCCGCGGCCGGCCGGACGCGGCGGCCGCGGCCCTGGCCTCGCGTGACTCGATCGCCCGGAGCGCGCGGGCGGCCCGGGCCGTGTAGTCGTCCTTCAGCGTCTCGTAGTCGACGTCGTCGACGTCGCCCGCGTCGTGCTCGCGCTCCAGGTCGTCGAGCGAGCGCAGCAGGAAGTCGCGCTGGTCCTCGAGCGCGGTCACGGCTCGGCTCCCGCCCGCGCCCGGTCGACCAGCTCGCGGTCGGCGTCGCTGGCGTGCGCGTGGCCACCACCCCGCCAGCGCCGGAAGGCGAACGCGAGCCCGACCACGGCCAGCACGAGCGCCACGGCCGGCAGCGTCCACACCAGGCTCGACACCCCGGACCGGCCCGGCGTGAGCAGCACCTTCTCGCCGTACGACGCGGCCAGCTCGTCGCGGATCTCGGCGTCGCTCGCGCCCGCCGCGATGCGCTCCGAGATGCGGGTGCGGATGCCCTTCGCCGCGTCCGAGTCGGAGTCGGCCACGGACTGGCCGTCGCACACCGGGCAGGCCAGCGACTCGGCCAGGTTGCGGGCCCGCGCCTCGTCGGACGTCGCCGTCCGGCCGCTGGTGACCCCGAACACCAGCGCCCCGACCAGCACGACCAGCATCACCAGCCAGCCGGCCGTGCGCCTCACGGCGCGCTCTCCCCGGCCGCGGCCTCGAAGTCGTCGATGGCGCTGTCGATGCCCTCCTGGGTGACCCCGCCGGTGAACTTGGCGACCACCAGCCCCGTCGGGGTCGACCAGGTAGGTCTCGGGCACCTTGGGCACGCCGAAGTCGAGCGCGGCGCTGCCTTCCTGGTCGTCGAGCACGGGCCAGTCGCCGCCGTTCTCGACGAAGAAGTCCCGGGCCTTGCCGGCGTCGTCGGAGAAGACCACGCTCACCACCGCCGCGTCGCCGAGCACCTTGTGCTCCTCGTCGAACGCCATGAGCTCGGGGTGCTCCTGGATGCACGGCACGCACCACGTGGCGAAGAAGTTGACCACGACCCACTGGCCCCGCTGGGCGTCGAGGTCGAACGTGCCCACCGTCGAGCGTCTCGCCCGCCAGCGGCCGGCACCGTGCTGGCCCACCAGCGGGCTGCGGGAGCGCCGCTCGTTGGCCGGGTCGCTGGTCGCCAGGACGGCGACGCAGCGCCAGCGCCACCACGGCGACGACGCCCGAGACGATCAGCCCGGTGCGGCGGCGGGGCGCCACCTCCTCGTCCTCGACCAGGTCGGTGTCGGTGTCGCTCACGCGCCGACCTCCACCGGCTCGCGCTCGTCCTCGGGCGGGGCGACCGCCCGTTCCGGACCGCGGGTCTCCAGGCCCGGCACCGGTGCGGACACGGGGTCGATCGGGTTGCGCCGGCGCCGCCCGGGGAAGGCGGCGAGCAGGGTGCCGACCGCCATGACCGCGCCGCCGATCCACAGCCACATGATCAGCGGCTGGACCACGACCCGCAGCCCGACCGTCTGGCCCTCGTCGTCGGCCGGGGCCGACACCAGCGACAGGTACACGTCCTCGGTCGGCGAGGTCGACACCGACGGGCGTGCCGATCGACTGCTGGCCGACCGGGAACCGGTTGATGGCGGGCTCGAACGTGCCGTGCCGTCGATCCGGACGTGGGCCCGGACCGACGGTCTTGTTCGACTCGCTCGATCGTGCGGCCGCCCAGGTAGGTGAACGTGTGGCCGGCGACGGTGGCCGTGCTCGCCCGCGGCCAGCGTGAACTCCTTCTCGGTGTACGTAGCTGCTGCGACGCGGCGAGCGCCACGGCGATGATGACCACGCCGAGGTGCACGACCATGCCGCCGTTGGCCCGGCCGACGAGGCCGCGCCAGCCCTGGCGGCGGGTGGCCAGCACGAGCTGGCGGCACGGCCGAGCCGGCGGCGAACCCGCCGAGCCCGAAGGCGACGCAGCGGCGCCAGGCCGCCGGGCGCCGAGCAGCGACGGCGACCACGAGCGCGCCGGCGCCGACCCAGGCCGGCCAGAACAGCCGGTGGCGCAGCAGCTCGCCGCTGGCCTTGCGCCACGGCAGCACCGGCGCGACGGCCATGAGGAACAGCAGCGCGAGGCCGATCGGCATGCGTCATGCGGTCGAAGTACGGCGCGCCGACCGACGATGCGGCTCGTCGCTGCAGCGCCTCGACGAGCAGCGGGAACACGGTGCCGAGCAGCACGACGAACGCGAACGCGGCGAACAGCACGTTGTTGGCGAGGAACGCGCCCTCGCGCGAGACCGGCGAGTCGATGCGCCCGGGCGAGCGCAGGCGGTCGCCGCGCCAGGCGATCAGCCCGAGCGACGACGACCACGATGAGCGCCGAAGAACGCGAGCAGCCACGGTGCCGATCGTGCCGACTCGGTGAACGCGTGCACGCGAGTCGAGGACGCCGGAGCGGGTGAGGAACGTGCCGAGGATCGTGAGGCGAACGTGGCGCACAGCAGCGACAGGTTCCAGACGCGCAGCATCCCGCGGCGCTCCTGCACGATCACCGAGTGGATGAAGGCGGTGCCGGTGAGCCACGGCAGGAACGACGCGTTCTCGACCGGGTCCCAGCGCCCAGTAGCCGCCCCAGCCGAGCACCTCGTAGCTCCACCAGCGCGCCGAGGACGATGCCGATGGTGAGGAAGCCCCAGGCGAACAGCGTCCAGCGGCGGGTCTCGACGCAGCCAGCCCTCGCCGACCCGGCCGGTGACGAGCGCGGCGATCGCGAAGGCGAACGGCACGGTGAAGCCGACGTAGCCCAGGTAGAGCATCGGCGGGTGGAACGCCATCAGCGGGTGGTTCTGCAGCAGCGGGTTGGGCCCGGGGCCGTCGAGCCGGGCGGCGGCGGCGAACGTGCTGGAACGGGTTGGCCGGGCCGAGCATCAGCAGCGAAGAAGAAGCGGCCGACCGACGAGCATGGTGAGCAGCGCCCAGCCGACGAGCGGGTCGTCGAGCCGGCGCGCGGAACTTGTGCACGACCAGCGCCAGTGTAGCCGCCGAGGATCAGCACCCACAGCAGGATCGAGCCCTCGAGCGCGGCCCACAGCGTGGTGACGTTGTAGAGCACCGGCGTGCGGCTGCGTGCCGTTCTCGGCGACGTACCGCATCGAGAAGTCGCGGGTGATCAGCGCCCGCTCCATCGCCACGACCGCGAGCACCGCCCCGCCGAGGGCGAGCCAGACGTACGAGCGGCCCACGGCGCATCAGCCGGGGCGTTGCGCGCCGGCCAGCGCCGACGGCCAGCGTGACCACGCCGCCGATGGAGGCGGCGACGCCGAGCACGACGCCGGCGGTTCCCGAGCGCGGCGTTCACGGCGTCGCGCCCTCGCCCTGGTCGCTGCCCTGCTGGGCCTCGGCGATCCGGCGGTTGTAGTCGTCCTTGGACTCGTAGCTGGCGTCGTGCTTGACCAGGATGCGGTCGCTGTCGAACACGGCGGCGCCGCTCCCGCCAGTGGCCCTCGAGCCACGACCGGGATGCCCGGCTTGAACAGGTCGGGCGGGCTCGCCCTCGTGGTGGACGGCGACGGTCGACGCCGTTGAACCGCACGTCGAAGTCGACGGCGCCGCGGTGCCTCGACCGGCTGGCCGACGACCGTGCCCTGGAGCCGGAAGCGCTTGGTGCCCAGGCTGTCGCGCTGGGCGACCGCCTCGTCGGCGTTGCGGAAGTAGAGGGTCGCGTCGGACAGGCCCTTGTAGACGAGCCCGCCGAGGCCGCGCCAGCACGACGGCCAGCACGACCATCGGCAGCCAGCGCCGCCGCCGGCGTGCCCGGGGCCGAGTGGGGCCGGCGCCGGCGCCGTCACCGCCGTCGTGGTCGCCGAGGGTGCCGTCGCGCTCGGGGTCGAGCGTGCGGGGGGTCAGCTCCACCGCCGCTCCTCCGGGGGCACCTGGCGCGACAGCGTGCGGCCCCGGCGGACCAGGCTGAGGGCGTAGCCGCCGAGCAGGAGCCCGGCGCCGATCCAGCCGGCGGCGACGTAGCCCGCGTGCGTCATGGCGATCATCGGCCGGCCTCCGCCCGCCGGGCGGCCAGGGCCGCGTCGAGGTCGAGCCGGTCGGCCTGGGCCTCGAGCCAGGCGATCCGGAAGCGGTGGACCATCAGCCAGGCGAAGGTGAGCCCCAGCGCCAGGAAGCCGACCATCAGCGTCACCAGCATGTTCCCGTCGATCGTCGGGTGGAGCTTGACCAGCGTCGTCGCCCTGGTGGAGGCGTCCGCCACCACTCCACCGAGCGGTTGACCACGATCACGTTGGGCACCAGGAACAGCCCGAGCACCGCGGCCCGGGCCGAGCGGGCGTCGGGGTCGAGGTCGAGCCGGCGCAGCGCCAGGTAGCCGAGCAGGAGGGCGGTCAGCACCGCGGTCGTGGTGAGGCGGGCGTCCCAGGTCCAGTAGATGCCCCAGGTCGGCCGGCCCCACAGCGAGCCGGTGCCGAGGGTGAGCCCGGTGAACACCAGGCCGATCTCGGCGCGCCGCCTCGGCCAGCGTGTCCCAGCCCGCGGGTGCGCTTCCACAGCCACAGCGCCGAGGCGAACGTGGTGAAGAAGCAGCCCGACGTACATGTAGGTGGCCGACGGCACGTGGACGTACATGAGCCGCACCGAGTCGCCCATGCTCGCGGTCGGCCGGGCTGATGACCAGGCCGTACAGCACGAGCAGCGCCAGCGACGCCAGCGCCAGCAGGCCGAGCACCCGGCTCGCCGGCGAGCCGGTGGACGCCGGGCCGCCATCGCCGGGGGCGGCGCCGGCCGGGGCGGGGGTGGTCCCCGGGGACGTCCGGGGGGTGTCGGTAGCGGTCACGAAGCCTCCAGCAGGGTCCCGAAGGCGGCTGCCCCGGCGACGGAGTACACGGCGGCGAACACGGCGAGCAGGCCGCACCATGGCCAGCCGTCCGCGGGCGCCCCGCCGAGCGCTGCCTCGAACGCTCGGGTGGCACCGATGAGAACCGGCGCCAGCACGGGGAGCAGCAGCAGCGGGAGCAGCGTCTCGCGCACCCGCAGGCCACTGACCAGGGCGCCGTAGAGGCTACCGGTGGAAGCGACCGCAACGGTCGCCGCGACGCAGGTCGCGGCGAGCAGCCCGACCCCGGCCGGCTCGGCGCCGTAGAGCACGATCACGCCCACGGCGAGCAGGACCTCCAGCACGAGCAGCTCGGCGGCGACGGCCGCGCTCTTGCCCAGGAAGACGCCGGCCGGCTCGAGGGCCGACAGCCGCAGCGCGTCCCGGACGCCGTCGGTCTCGTCGAGCGCGGCGCTGCGGGCCACGGCCAGGAGGGCCGAGAACAGCACGGTCAGCCAGTAGAGCCCGGGCGTGGCCCGCTCCAGGGTCTGGCGGGCCGGATCGAGGGCGAACGCGAACAGCACGAGCACCAGCAGGGCGAACGGCCCCACCTGGTGGAGCGTCACCCGGCTGCGGGCCTCGATCCGCAGGTCGCTGCCGGCGACCAGGGCGGCGTCACGCCACATGGGTGACCTCCGCGACGGGCGCGTCCGCGACCGGCGCCGGCACCACCATGCCGGCGTCGAGGGACACCGTGCGGTCGGCGAGGGCCTCGGCCCGGTCGAGCTCGTGGGACGACATGACCACCGTCGCCCCCGCGCCGACCGCCTGGCGGGCGAGCCCGTCGAGCATGTCGCGGGCGTCGTTGTCGAGGCCGGCATGCGGCTCGTCCAGCAGCCACAGCTCGGGGCGGCGGGCCAGCAGGCAGGCCAGGGCGGTGCGGCGGCGCTGGCCGGCCGACAGGCGGCCCACCGGCACGTCCCGCAGCCGGGCCGCGAGCCCGACCACGCCCAGCGCGCCCTCGATGTCGGCCCGCCCGGCCCGGCAGGCCCGGCCCCAGAACGTGACGTTGTCGGCCACCGTCAGCTCGTCGAACAGGGCGCTGGCGTGGCCGAGCAGGCCGGCCCGGCGCCGCACGGCGGCGGCATCCCGGCGCAGGTCGTGGCCGAGGACGGTGGCCTCGCCCCGCACGACCGGCACGAGGCCCGCGGCGGCGCGCAGCAGCGTCGTCTTGCCTGCCCCGTTCGGACCGCGGAGGAGAACGATCTCACCGCGCACAACGTCGAGGTCGATGCCGGCGAGCGCAGGGAACCGTCCGAGCAGCGCGACGGCGGCGCGGAAGTGCAGAATCGGCTCCATGGAGACCTCGCGAGGCTACTGAGGCCGGCCGCGGCCCTCCAAGACGGCCCCGCTTCGGGGTGACGGTGCGTGGTCGGTAGCCTCCCCCAGATGCGGTTGGCCAGGATCCTCGGTGCCGTCGGGCGCGTCTTCATCACCGCCGGCGTGCTGATCCTCCTGTTCGTCGCGTACCAGCTCTGGGGCACCGGCATCCGCGAGGCACAGGCCCAGCGGTCGCTCCAGAAGGACTTCGGCAGCCAGCTCGACCAGGCCGGCATCACGGCCCCCGACCCGGACACGACCAGCGCAATCCCCGCCCCGACCACGACCGAGCCCCTGCCGCCCCCGCCCCCACCCGACGACGGCGAGGCGGTGGCGCACATCAGCATCCCGGCCATCGGGGTCGACAAGGTGGTGGTCCAGGGGGTCGACGTGTCGGATCTCAAGAAGGGCCCGGGCCACTACCCGGACTCGCCGCTGCCCGGGCAGCCCGGCAACGCCGCCATCGCCGGCCACCGCACGACCTACGGGGCGCCGTTCAACCGGATCGACGAGCTGAAACCCGGCGACGAGATCCTGGTGACGACCCTCCAGGGGTCGTTCCGCTACGAGGTCCGCGAGCAGCTCGTCGTCGCCCCCGACCAGGTCGATGTGCTCGAGGACTTCCACGACAACCGGCTGACCCTCACGTCCTGCAACCCGAAGTACTCGGCCCGCCAGCGGATCGTGGTGGTGTCGGCCCTGGTCGGGCCCGCGGCCGCAGCGTCGCCCCCGCCCACCACCACGCCCGAGCAGGGCGACGCCGGCCGCACGTCGGCCCAGACGATCGACGCCGGCCTCGGCGGCCAGCGCGCCTCGGCCTGGCCCGCGGTGCTGCTGGGCGTGGCGTGCGCGCTGATCTGGGTCGCCGCCTGGCTGCTGGGCAAGCTGTGGCAGAAGTGGCCGGCCTACGCCGTGGGGTTGCCGGTGTTCCTGGTGGTGCTGTTCTTCTTCTTCGAGAACTTCTCCCGGCTGCTGCCCGCCAACTTCTGACGGGCGGCCACCAGCAGCCCACCCAGGGCCACGAGCCCGACCGCCACCGTCGCCAGCCGCAGGGCGTCGGTGCCGGTGAACGGCAGGCTGCCGGACCTGCCGGACCTGCCGGACCTGCCCGACGTGCCCGTGCCGCCGGTCCCGGTCCCGGTCCCGGCTCCGGACGTGGTGGTGGTCGTGGTGGCCTGGGCCGGCGCCGCCGGCGCGACGGTGACGGTCACCACGGTCGGCGTGCTGGCCGCGCCGTCCTTGTCGACGGCGATGATCGTCAGCCCGACGTCCCCGGGGCTGGCGTAGGTGTGGGTGACCGGCGGGTCGGCCGGGCCGGTGACGACGAGGTCGAACACGCCGTCGCCCTCCCAGTCGATGCGGAACTCGAAGCTCCCGGCCATGTCGGTGGGCGACGGGTCGATCGCCCCGACCTTGATCGTCACCGGCGATCCCGCCACGAACGGTGTGAGCAGGGCGATCGTCGCCCTCGGGGCGACGTTGGTGATCGAGTAGGCCGCGGTGGCGGTGTCGACTGTCGGCCCTTCGGTGACCCGCAGGGTCAGCGCGGCGGCTGCTCGGGCCGTCGGCCAGGCCGACCGCGGCGAGGTCGGTCGGCGTCAGGACCGGGCTGACCCCGGTGGCGTCGTCGAACTGGCCATCGCCGTCGAGGTCCCACTCGTACACCGCGGTGGGCCCGGCCGCGGTGGCCGAGGCGTCGAGCGTGAGGTCGTCACCCTCGGCGATGGCGTAGGGCCCGCCGGCGTCGGCGACCACCAGCGGGGCCACCGTGGCCGTCGCGGTGACGGGCGCGCTGGTGCCGGCGTCCTTGTCGGTGGCGGTCACGGTGACCGTGAACGTGCCGTCGGTGGCGTAGGTGTGCGCGACGACCACCGTCGTCCCGCCCACGACCGACTGGATCGCCGTGCCGTCGCCCCAGTCGATGCGGTAGGTGAACCTCGCCGCGGTGTCGGCGGCCGACGCGTCGCTGGCCCCGAAGGTCAGCGAGGCCGGGATGCCGGCGATGACGTCCAGCGGCACGTCCACGACCGCGGCGACCGGGGCCACGTTGGCGACGGTCAGGGTGGTGGCGTCGGTGTCGACCGCCGAGCCCGACGTGACCTGCAGCGTGACGGCCACCGGGCCCGCGGGCCCGTCGCCGAGGCCGAGGGCGGCGAGCTTGGCGGGGGTCAGGATCGGGTTGGCCCCGGTGGCGTCGTCGAACTGGCCGTCGCCGTCGACGTCCCAGGCGAACGTGGCGCCCGTCGGGGCGATCGTGGCGGTGCCGGCGAGGGTCAGCCCGCCGCCCTCGTCGATCGTGTAGGGCCCGCCGGCCGCGGCGATCACCAGCACCTGGACGTTCGCCGTCCCGGTGGCGGGTGGACTCGTGCCGGCGTCCTTGTCGGTCGCGGTCACCGTGACGGTGAACGTGCCGCCGGTCGAGTACGCGTGCGTGAGGGAAACCGAGGCACCGCCCACCACCGACTGCATCGCCGTGCCGTCACCCCAGTCGACGGCGTAGGTGAACCCGGCCGCGCTGTCGGCGGCCGAGGCGTCGGTGGCGGAGAAGGTGAACGACGCGGGCGTCCCCTGGACGAGCCCCGGGGGCACGGTCACCGACGCCGTCGGCGCCTCGTCGGCGACGCTGAGCGTGGACGTGTCGGCGTCGACCGACGCGCCCTCGGTGATCTGCACACCGATCGTCAGCGGCCCGGCCGGCCCGTCGTTGATGCCGAGGGCATTGCGCTGGGCCGCGGTAACGGTCGGCGTCGGTCCGGTGGCGTCGTCGAACTGGCTGTCGTTGTCGAGGTCCCAGGCGTAGGTGGCGGTCGGGCCGGCGGTCGACCCGGTGGCGTCGAGGGCCAGGTCGTCGCCCTCGTCGATCGTGTACGGACCGCCTGCGTCGGCGATCACCAGCGGGTTGACCGTGACCGCCGCCGTGGCGGCCGCGCTGGTGCCGGCGTCCTTGTCGGTGGCGGTCACGCCGAGTGTGAACGTCCCGGCCGGACGCGTAGGTGTGCATGAGCGTGGCGCTGGCGCCGCCGACCACGGACTGCGGGAGCGTGCCGTCACCCCAGTTGAAGGCGTAGGTGAACCCGGCGGCGTTGTCGGCGGCCGCCGGATCGACCCCGCCGAAGCTGTACGCCCCGGGAATGCCCGCGACCGGGCCCGGCGGCGTGCTCGTCACCGAGGCGGTCGGCGGGGCGTCGGTCAGAGTCACGGTCGACGTGTCTGTCGCGACGGTCGGGCGCGGCGGTCACCTGGACGGTGATCGTCCGGGGCCCGGCCGGCCCGTCGGACAGGCCGAGCGTCGCGAGGCCGGCGGGGTTGATCGCGGGGTTCTGCCCGGTGGCGTCGTCGAACTGGCCGTCGCCGTCGAGGTCCCAGGCGTACGTCGCGGTCGCCGGGGCGCTGGTCCCGGCGGCGCTGAGCGTCAGCGACTGGCCCTCGGTGATCGTGTACGGCCCACCGGCGTCGGGGATCACCTGCGGGAAGAAGGTGAGCGACCATCCGTTGGCGATCGACCCGATGTCGGCGCCCGCGTCGTCGACGATGAAGAGGTTCCACACGCCGTTGGGGCTGCTGCCCACGAACCCGCTGAGGTCGGTCGCCGCGGATGGCGCCGGGGCCGGCGCCGGGAACGTGTCGACCGCGCCCTGGTCGTCAACGTCACTGGGCCGGAACGTGCCGCTCGCCACCGGGCCCACGACCGGGATCTGGCCGGCGCCGGTGTCGCTGAAGACGAGGTTGACGGTCGGCGACGCGGTCTGGCCCCCGACGTCGGACATGAGCACGACGTTCTGGCCATTCGGCCCGACGAGCAGCATGTCGATGTCGATGGGCACCTGGTGGGACAGCCCGTTGATGTGGACGTCGACCCGGCCGATGTTGAACGCCTGGCCGGTGACGTGGATGCTCGCCGGGTACGGGGACGCGACCGCACCGCCGTTGGCGGCCTGGGCCGGCGGCGGGATCAGGATCGGCGTGGCATCGGACAGCGCGTCGTTGTCGTCGATGCGCACGGCCGCCGTCGACTGCGCCCCGAGGGTGGCGCCTCCGGTCGGGGCTCCGAGCGCGACCGTGACCGTCTCGTCGATCCCCCCACGACGGCGTCGTTGAGGATCGTGAGCGGCACGCTCAGGGTCGTCACGCCGTCGGGGAAGGTGACGGCCTGGTCGAGCGCGGTGAAGTCGGCACCGGCGGTGGCGGTCGCCGCGGTCGTGGTGGTGACCGTGGCCGAAACGACGCCGTCGGAGCCGGCGACGCGCCGCAAGATGAGCGAGACCGGCCCGCCGCCCTCGGCGCCCCGGAATTCGCTGGCCGTGAACTCGATCTGGCCCGGCTGGGCGACTGCGCCGGTGGTGATGTCGATCTTCCAGCCGCCGGCCATCGTCCCGGAGTCCCCGTCGGTGTCGTCGACCACGTACAGGTTCCAGGTGCCGTTGGGGTTCGTCCCGTTGAACGCGCCGGCGAGCGTCGTGGCGGGGCCGGGGGCGGGTGCGGGTGGCGGGAACGCGTCGGCGCCGGTGTCGACGTTGGTGGGCTTGAACGTGCCCGTGCCGAGCGGGCCGGCCAGCGGGATGGCGGCCGCAGCCTGGTCGTCGAACGTGATGTTGGAGCCCGCTGTGATCGCGGATGCCGAGTTGCCCTTGACGTCGGACATCACGACGATGCTGCTGCCCGTGGGGCCGACCAGCAGGACATCGACGTCGGTCGCGATCGCGTGCTGCATGCCCATGAACGTGACGTTGACGTCGGTCACGGTCCCGGCCACGCCGCTGATCGCGATCGGCGAGGGGTAGAGCGAGCCGGGGCCCTGGACGGGGATCGTGATCGTGGCCGGTTGGTGCCCGTCACGGTGTCGGCGCCCGCGGGACCGGGACCCACCCACGACAAGGCCGAGGCCAGAACGGCGACGACCGCCAGACCGCCGAGCGATGCCCACCCACCGTGGTGACGAGGCGCGCTCCGGAAATGACGACCGGCCCGCTTGCTCATGCTGTCCCCCGATCGGCCCGGCGACTTTACCGCGTTCTGGCGCTGATATCCACGCTCCGTGTATCTCCTGACGCGTTGTGTCACCGCTGTGCCTAACATCTCACGCATCGTGCCGACACTCGGTGCGGTCACTTGGCGTAAGAGGAGGGACAGATGGAGCCGTTCATCGGGCAGATCCAGTTGTTCGGATTCGGGTGGGCGCCCACCGGGTGGGCGCTGTGCAACGGTCAGCTCCTGTCCATCAGCGCGAACACGGCCCTGTTCTCGCTGTTGGGCACCACCTACGGCGGCGACGGAAGGACGACGTTCGGGCTCCCCGACCTGCGGGGCCGGGTGCCCGTCGGCCAGGGCCAGGGGCCCGGCTTGAGCAGCGTCGACCTGGGCGAGCAGGCCGGCGTCGAGTCGGTGACGCTCACCGTCCAGCAGCTCGCGCAGCACGGCCACGGGGTCTCGGCGACGGCGAACTCGACGTCGAAGTCCCCGGCTGACGCCGTGCCCGGGTTCAACCCCAACAACCCCGCCTTCGGGCCCACCGACGGCACGGCCATGGCGCAGAACATGATCGGCCTGACCGGCAACAGCCAGCCGCACGAGAACCGCCAGCCGTTCCTCGGCGCCTGCTACTGCATCGCGGTCGAGGGCATCTACCCCTCGCGGCCCTGATCTGAGCCCGGCCGCGTCAGCGGCCGCGGAACCGGGGCTGGCGACGTTCCCGGAACGCCGCCAGCCCCTCCTGGAGGTCGGCGCTGGCCCACGCCCGCGACCACGCCGCCGGTGCGTCGGCGGGCTGCTCCAGCGCGGCCTTGTGGGCTCGCAGCGTCAGCGGCGCCAGCGCCGCGATGTCGTCGGCCCAGCTCAGGGCAACGTCGAGCCCGCCGACGCGCTGGACGAGCCCGATCCGGTGCGCCTCCTCGCCGGACAGCACCTCGGCGGCCAGGAGCATCGCCCGGGCCGGGCCCGCACCCGCCAGCAGGGCGAGCCGGTCGACCGTCCAGGTGTCGACCGCCAGGCCGAGCTTGCCGGCCGGGATGCCGAAGCGGGCGCCCGGCGTGGCCACCCGCAGGTCGCAGGCGACGGCGAGCTGCGTGCCGGCGCCGAGCGCCGCGCCGTCGACCGCGGCGATCGTCACGCACGGTGCCAGGCGCAGTCCGTCGAGCACCCCGCGGAGGACGGCGCCGAACGCCTCGTCCTCGACGCCGCCGAGGTCGGCGCCGGCACAGAAGTGCCCGCCCGCGCCCGTGAGCACCAGCACCCGCACGCCGTCGTCGCCGTCGCCGTCGCCGTCGGCGCACCCGGCCAACACGGCGGCCAGGGCGTCGAGCGTGGCCCGGTCGACCGCGTTACGGCGTTCGGGCCGGTCGATGGTGGCGACGACGACGGGTCCCCGGGTCTCGGATCGGATCACGCCGGCACGGTAGGGGTCGGCCCGCCGCCCCCCAAAGCCGGCCGCGACGCCGCGGTGATGCTGCGCGCCTACGATCGCCGATCGATGAACCCTCTCGTACCCGGGTGGAACCCCGACCCGACCGGACGGCACGAGTACCGCTACTGGGACGGCGGGCGGTGGACCGACGACGTGTCCGACAACGGGGTCACCGGTGTCGACGCGATGGCCTCCGACCAGACCTGGACGCAGTACCCGCAGACCGCCCAGACCGCCCAGACCGCCTCGTACCCGCCGGCCGCGCCCTACCCGCCGATCACGCAGGGGCCGCCGAGCGGCCCCTACCAGCCGCCGACCGACAGCTACCCGGGTGGCCCGATGGGACCGCCGACCGGACCGTACCCGGGCGGCGCAATGGGGCCACCGACGGGCCCGTACCCGTCGCCCACCGGCCGCTCGGGCCCGTCGCCCGGGCTGCTCGTCGGGCTGGCGGCGCTGGCCGTGGCCGTGATCGGCGGGGTCGCCTACCTGCTCATCCACGACGACGGCAACGACACGACCACCCAGCAGGCGTCCCAGACCGAGGAGTCCACGCCGCAGCTCCCGGACAACGGCGGCGGCGACATCACGGTCCCCGGCCCGGGCGACGACACGACCACCGCCCCCGACGACCAGGGGTCCGACTCTGGCGGGACCAGCGACGACGAGAACCAGGTGTTCGTCAACACGCTGGCCGACGCCCTCGAGTCCACGGGCATCTACAGCCGCGAGCAGGCCGAGTGCGCCGCCCAGGTGATGCTCGACCAGCTCGGCGTCGACCGCATGTCCCAGATGGACCCGAGCGACCCGTTCGCCGACCTGACGCCCGAGGAGACGCAGGACCTGATCTCGTCGATCACGGACTGCGGCTTCACCATGCCCCAGGACGGCGGCTCGACCTGAGCCGGACGGGTCCCGGCGGAGCGCTCAGCGCCCAGTCCAGCGGGGATCCCGCCGCTCCCGGAACGCGGCCGTGCCCTCGGCGGCGTCGGCCGTCGCGGCGGTGATGCCGAGCATGGGGTGCAGGATACGCAGCGACGTGTCGACGTCCTGGTCCCACACCGCGTAGAACGCGTCGCGCCCGAGCCGCACGGCCGCAGGCGACTTGGACGCCAGGATGGCGACGAGCTCGTCGGTGGCCGCGTCGAGCTCGTCGACGGGCACGACCCGGGTGACGAACCCGAGGCGCGCCGCCTCGGCGGCGTCGACCCGCCGGCCGGTCAGCATCAGCTCCAGCGCCACCTTCGGGGGCATCGAGCGGACGAGCGGGACCGTGATCATGTGCGGCCACAGCCCGACGTCGACCTCGGGGGTGCCGAACACCGCGTCGTCGGCCGCCACCACCATGTCGCAGGCCAGCGCCAGCCCGAACCCCCCGGCCAGGGCGTAGCCCCGCACCCGGGCGACGATCGGCTTGCCCAGGCCGTACATGTCCCGGAACAGGTCGGCGAGCTGGCCCCGGCCGGCGTGGGCGGCCAGCGTGCCCTCGGGGCCGGTGCCCATCGTCCCCAGGTCGGCGCCGGCGCAGAACGCCCGGTCGCCCGCCCCGGTGAGCACGCACACCCGCACGTCGTCGTCGTCCCGGGCCCGGGCGAACGATTCCCGAAGGTCGGCGACGAGCGCCCAGGTCAGGGCATTGCGGCGCTCGGGCCGGTCGATGGTGATCCGGGCCACGTGGTCGGCGACCCGGTAGCCGATCGCGCCGTCGGCGGTCATGGCCGACGACCCTACGCGCCGTGGGCGCGTGCCAGCATGTCCCGGTGAGCGATCCCGCCCCCGATCCCGAGCCCGACCCGGTCCTCCGCCGCCGGCGGCAGATCGCCCGGGCCGCCGAGCTGGGCCAGCGGATCGGCTACGCACTGTTCGGCGTGGCGATCGTCGTGTTCGTGGTCGGGTTCGCGGTCGGGTTCTCGCCGGCGACCGTCTCCGTGGTCGTAGCCGCGCTGTTGGTGGGCTCGGTCTTCCTGGCCCCCGCCATCGTCGCGGGCTACGCGGTCAAGGCCGCCGAGCGCGACGACCGGGAGCGGGGCACCCTCCGTTAACTTGTCTGGCGGCTGGAGTCCACGGCGTGTGCCAATTTCGCCTGTTACCGTGAAGTAACAGTTCACTGAGGCGCCATCTGCGATCCGCGACGCCCCGGGGGGGCCACACATGGAGGACGAGACCCGCGTGCCGACCCGCCTACCCGCCGCGCGCCGTCGGCGCCAGCTCCTGGGCGTGGCGCTGCGCGTGTTCGCGGCGGAGGGCTACCACAACGCCTCGATGAACGACATCGCGGTCGAGGCCGGCGTGACCAAGCCGGTCCTCTACCAGCACTTCACGTCCAAGCGCGAGCTGTTCACCGAGCTGCTGACCGACGTCGGCCGCGACCTGCAGGACCGCATCACCAAGGCGGTGGCGGCGGCCACCGGGCCCCGCGAGATGGTCCAGTTGGGCTTCGCCGCCTACTTCACGTACGTCGACCGGCACCGTGACGCATTCCAACTGTTCTACGGCGGCGGCCTGGCCCGCGACGACGAGTTCGCGGAGCTGGTCAACCAGACCGAGCGCACGCTGGCCGCGCTGGTCGCGGGCCTGATCGAAATCGAGGGCCTCAGCGCCGGCCAGCGCCAGGTCCTGGGGCACGGCATCGTCGGCATGATCGAGGGCGCCAGCATCCACTGGCTGCGCTCGAACAGCGACGCGGACCCGGCGATGCTCGCCCATCAGCTCGCCGACCTCGCCTGGCGGGGTCTCCGGGGCGTCTCTGCCTGACAGGGGTGGACGCAGTCCGCCAGCGGGGGTGAACTGCCGGCATGACCACGCGAACGTCATCGTGGCCCGCGGGCGTGCCGTGCTGGGCCGACCTCTCCACCCCCGACGTGGGCGCCGCCCAGGCGTTCTACGGCCGCGTGCTCGGCTGGGGTTTCGAGGATACCGGGGACGAGTACGGGGGCTACGTCATCGCCGAGCGCGACGGCCACGCCGCCGTCGGGATCGGGCCGCTCCCGGAGGGCGCGCCCACCGCCTGGACCCTGTACATGGCCAGCGACGACGCCGACGCCACCGCCGAGGCCGTGGCAGCCAACGGGGGCGTCGTCGTGCTGCCCCCCGGCGACGTCGGCGACGTCGGCCGCATGTTCATCGCCGCCGACCCGACGGGCGCCGCGTTCGGCGTGTGGCAGGCCGGCCAGCACATCGGCGCGGGCATCGTCAACGAGCCCGGCGGCATCACGTGGGAGGACCTGCGGTCACCCGATCCCGACACCGCCCGGGCCTTCTACTCGGCGGTGTTCGGCTACGACACCCAGGCGCTCGAGGGTGCGCCCGACGACTACACGACGTTCTCGCTGGCCGGCAACGAGGCCCCGCTGGGCGGCATCGGCGGGATGAGGGGCGCCGACGGAATGCCGGCCCACTGGCTGGTGTACTTCTCGGTCGCCTCGGCCGACGACGCCGTGGCCGCCACCGAGGCCGGTGGGGGCACCGTGATCGCGCCCGCGTCCGACACGCCGTTCGGGCGCATGGCGGGCCTGGCCGACCCGTCGGGCGCCACGTTCTGGGTGGCGCAGAGCTCTTAGACCATCACCCCCACGTTCGCCTCCGCGTGCTCCCGCATGAACCGGACCAGCGTCGGCAGGTAGTCCGGCACCGCGGGGCAGGCGATGCCGCTGCCCGCCAGGTCGCGGGTGGCGGCGGTCGTGTCGTAGTGGGTCGGGTGGACGAAGTACTCGACCGCCGAGGCCGGGATGCCCACGTAGCGGGCGACCGGCCCCACGTGGGCGAGGGTCCAGGTGGTCAGCCGGTGCGGCAGGCGGAGCCGGATGGCCCGGCGGTCCGTCGCCCGGCCCATCTCGTCGAGCAGTGCGTCGACCGTCAACGGGCTCGGGTCGGCGAGCTGGTACGTGCGGCCCGCCGAGGCCTCCAGGCCCGACAGGTGGTCGACCGCGTCGAGCACGAAGTCGGACGGCACCATGTTGAACCGCACCATCGTCGGATCGCCCACGTACGGGACCACCGCCGCCGACCGGGGCTGGCGCAGCAGCCATTGGAGCAGGAAGTACGGCCCGTCGAACTTCTGCGTGTCGCCGGTGCGCGAGTCGCCCACCACGATCGCCGGCCGGTACACGGTGGTCGGCATCCCCCCGGCCCGCGCCTCGGCCACCTCGACCTCGGCCAGGAACTTGGTCTCCTCGTAGTAGTTGTTGAACAGCTGCCCGACGTCGAGGTCGTCCTCCCGGAACGGCCCGCAGTGGCGACCGCTGACGTAGCAGGTGCTCACATAGTGGTGCCGCTGCAGCCCCGGGCAGTCCGAGGCGAAGCGCAGGACGTTGCGGGTGCCCTCCACGTTGACCCGCATCCCCACGTCCCGGGCGACGCTCAGGTCGTACACCGCCGCGAGGTGCCAGATCTCCGTCGTGCGGGCCGCCAGCCGCACCCGCTCGGCCGGGTCCAGCCCGAGCCCGGGCGCGGTGAGGTCGCCGACCGCCAGGTCGATCCGCCCCGCCAGCGCCGGGTCGTCGGTCTCCAGCGCCAGCACCCGGTCCTTGGCCTGCGCCTCGAAACGGGCCTGTACCAGGCAGGTGGCGCGCACCCCGGGCGAGCGCCGGAGGATGCGGGGCAGCAGCCGCGACCCGAGGAACCCCGGGAACCCAGTGAGAAAGACGGTGTCGGTCACAGCCCCTCTTCTAGTCGTCATGGCGATGGTGCGTCAGGGTGCTGGTATCGCCACCGGTTGTGGAAGCCGCACTGGAGCTGTCCGTTGGCGACCGTGGTGGCGCCGTCACGGCTCCAGGGCCTGATGTGGTCGGCCTGGCATCGGGCGGCGGGGACGTCGCAGGTGGGATGGGTGCAGCGCCGGTCGCGGACCTCGAGCGCCCGCCGGAGCGCGCCACGGAACAGGCGGGCGTGTCCGATGTCGGTCACCCGGCGGGGCCCGTCGAACACGATGCGCTCGATCAGCGTGTCGGGCGCTCCCAGAAGGTCGGCGACGACGCCGGGAGCGATCGGCGTGCCCGCGGCCAGCTCGCAGATGCGCCCGGCGAACGTCTCGTAGCCGACCACGATGTTGAGGAGCGGCCGGGGCCGCTTGCCGTCGCTCGGCGCCGTCGTCGCCCGCATCGCCATCTCGACGAGGGCATCGTGCCGACGCTGGGCGGGCGTGCGGGCCAGGTGGCCGGCAGAGGCGGCGTCGCCGCACTCGGCCCTGGCGGCCGCCCAGTCGGACTCGTACAGCTCCTGCTCGATGCGGTCGAGCGCACCGCCGACGGTGGCGGCGGCCGTGGGCGTGAGGCGGCCGTCGAGGATGCCGGTGCCGTCGAGCCCGGCGGAGAGGTGGAGCCGACGCAACGCCTGATGGCGGGCGGCCTCGTCCTCGGGACCGTCGGGATCGACGGCGTCGCGCCAGTAGTGGCACGTTCGGGTGAAGTCGGCCCAGCGCGAGGCGCGGGCCTGCCCGACGAGGAACTGCTCACCGTCGGGGAACGCCGCCGCCGTGGGCCCGGTTGCCAGCGTGGACAGCCGGTGGGCGTGCGCCACCATGATGTCGCCCGCCGCGAGCGCGTCGCGGGTGGCGGGCATCGAGCGCAGCCGCCGCCCGAGCCGGACGTCGGCCCGGACATCGTCGATCGGCTGGTGAGTGCGGGCGGCGATCCATGCCGCGGCACCCCGCGAGCCGTCGTCGGCCCAGGCACGGCGGGTGTCGAACGCCGCGGTGATCGCCACGATGGCGGCCCCCAGACGGGCCTGCTGGCGCCGCAGCCGCACGATCGCGAGACCCAGGGCCTCGCCGTCGAGGCCGTCGCAGTCGAGCGCGAGCATGCCGTCGAGCGCTCTGTCGAGGGCATCGAAAGGATTGTCGTCCACGGGGCTTGCATCGGCGAACATCAGTTCGTAGAGTAGCACGCATCGAACATGTGTACGCCACGGGAAGGGACGAGAACGATGGGTCGCTACGAGACACCACGGGACGACGGAGGAGCGCTGGCCACGCGGGGCCCGGACGCGACAGTGCCGCACGCAGGGGGGATGCGAGCGGCACCGTCTGTTCCTGCAGAGAGCGACGAGTGGAGGGGGGAGTACTCGTACTCGATCCGCAGATCCTGTTGTCCTTGCCCCACCAGGTGGCTTCGACCACCCGATGGGCTTCGTGAAAGAGTGTACAACCGGCCTGGGGCCCGTACCGTGCGGGGTGATGTGTTTTTCGTCACGTCACGTGGCGGACACGCACGGCGGCGCCGGGTGGTGGCCGGACCTACTCGATCCGCAGGCCCGAGATGGCCCGGGCGATCACGAGCTGCTGGATCTGCTCGGTGCCCTCGAAGATGTCGTAGATCTTGGCGTCGCGGTGCCAGCGCTCGACCGGGTACTCGCGGGTGTAGCCGTAGCCGCCGAGGATCTGGATGGCCCGCTCGGTGACCCAGACCGCCACCTCGTCCGGCCTTGAGCTTGGACATCGAGCCCTCGGCGTTGGTGTAGCCGCCGTTGCGCGCCAGCCACGCCGCCCGCCAGCACCAGCAGGCGGGCGGCGTCGATCTCGGTGGCCATGTCGGCGAGCATGAAGGCGATCGCCTGGTTCTCGATGATCGGCTTGCCGAACGCCTTGCGCTCCTTGGCGTAGTCGAGCGCGTACTCGTAGGCGGCGCGGGCGATGCCGACCGCCATGGCGCGCCACCGACGGGCGGGTCGCCTCGAACGTCGCCATCGCCGGCTGCTTGGCCCCGGTGCGCTGCCGCTCGCGGGCCCGGGCCAGCTTGTCGTCGAGCTTCTCCTTGCCGCCGAGCAGCAGCGTGCCGGGGATCGCGCACGTCGTCGAGCACCACCTCGGCGGTGTGGCGACGCCCGGATGCCGTGCTTCTTGTACTTCTGGCCCTGGCGACAGGCCCTTGGTGCCCGGCGGGATGACGAAGCTGGCCTGGCCGCGGCCCTTGAGCTCGGGATCGACGGTGGCGACCACGACGTGGACGTCGGCGATGCCGCCGTTGGTGATCCACGCCTTGGTGCCGTTGAGGACCCACTCGTCGGTGGCCTCGTCGTAGACCGCCCGGGTGCGCAGCGAGCGACACGTCGGAGCCGGCGTCGGGCTCGGAGACGCAGAACGCGCCGAGCTGGATCTTGTCGGCGGTGCCGAAGCACTGCGGGCACCCACTCCATGACCTGCTCGGGCGTGCCGTTGCCGGCGATGCCGGCGGCGGCGAGGCCCGAGCCGAAGATCGACAGGCCGATGCCGGCGTCGCCCCAGAACAGCTCCTCGAGGGCCACCGGCAGCGTGAGGCCGGTGCTGGTCGCCGAGCGACGTCTGGGCGAAGAAGTCGAACGAGTAGAGGCCGATCTTGGCCGCCTCCTCGACGATCGGCCACGGGAACTCCTCGCGCTCGTCCCACTCGTGGGCGGCGGGGCGGACGACGTCCTCGGCGAAGTCGTGGACCCACTTCTGGATCTGCAGCTGGTCCTCGTTGAGGGTGAGCGAGAAGTCGCTCATGCGCACGGCCCCTGGTCGGTGTGGCGAGACGGCCCGCATTACCGGGCGGTAACAAGGCTAGCCGGAGGGTAGCCGGTCCGCTCGCCGATGTGCCCATCGCTGGGCGCGGCGCTCAGACCACGGAGCAGGGGACCGTGCCGGCGCCGAACAGCGAGACCTCGACCGTGACCACGTTGTTGGTCTCGTCGGACTCGCTGACCAGGTCGCCCGGGTCGACCACCAGGGTGTAGCGGTCGACCAGGCCCGTGTCGGCCGCGGCCACGCCCACGCTGAGACCGGTGGTCGGGGCGCCGGGGGCGGGGTTGATGCCGACGTCGCCGATCGACTCGGCGGCCGTCCGCTCGCCCCGTAGCAGCACCGGCACGGTCACCCGGGAGCCGGTCGGACCGCTGGACGACACGCCGACGTCGACCTGCAGCAGGTAATCACCCGCGAACAGCGGGGTCACGTCGCAGGACGGGGTCGTCACCACCCGTAGATCGGGCAGCGTCGGCTCCGGCGGTCCCGCATCGGCGTCGCCCCGCGTCAGGACGATCGCCCCCACCACCGCCGCCACCAGCACTACCGCCACCACCGCCACCAGGTACGGCCAGCGGGGCGCGCTCGCCTTGGGACGGGCCGCGGCGAGCACCAACTCGATCCGCTTGCTCGTCGCCGACGACTCGCTCGGGTCCGTGTCGGCCGAGTACACGATCCCGGTCGCCGCGTAGGTGCCTGCCGCCGTGCCCGGGGGCGCCGCCACCGCCACCCGGTAGACCACCGACACCCCCGCGGCGACCAGGCGCTGGGGCTCGTCGACCGTGAACCAGGTCTCGGCAGCGCCGTCCAGTGCCGTGATCGTGAGGACGGCGCGGTCCGGCGCCGGCCCCGTGTTGGTGACCGTGAACGCCAGCTCGCCCCGGCCGTCGGGCCGCAGGGACACCGAGATCGCCGACTCGCTGATCTGCCAGTTGGTCATCACCGGGGATGGAGCCGCCGGCCGCCACCCTGATACCGCGGGTCAGGGGGCCGGGGACGAGACGACCGCCACGTGAACATCCTCGTCGAACTGGACGAGAGCGCAGTAGGCCGTGTGGTTGCCGCGTGCCCAGTCCGAGGAGTCGGGCCCGATCATCGGCGCGAACCACGGCGGGTCCGGGAGATGGCCCAGGTAGCCCGTCGCCATGTCGAGGCAGGTCTCGATGGCCTCGACCGACTCGAGGTCGTAGTCCGGGTCGTCGAGGGCGACCGGGCCGGCGATCTCCAGCACGTGGGGCTGGTCGCACGGGACGAGCGCCAGCGGCTCGGGTGCCTCGGGCGGGTACGCCACGCAGTCGCCGGGGACGAACGTCCACCACTGCGGGGCGCCGCGGGCCGAGCCCGTCAGCTGCTGCGACGATGCATCGCTGCGGGCGGCGAGCACGCACTCCAGCGTCCGGTAGCCGCGCTCCCACAGGTCGTGCGACGGCGGCATGGCCACGGCCACGAATCGGCCCTCGCTGTCCAGCTCCTCGCCCAGGTACTTCTCGGCCTGGCGACTGCACGACTGCGCCCCGAGCGCGATCAGGGCGTCGGCCGACGGGTAGAGGTGGCCCGGCGTGTCCCCGCCCGCCGTCGGGCCGACCGTCTCGCCCCGGTGGGGCTGGTCGCAGGCCACCACCGCGAACCCGCCCGGGCGGGCCGGGTCGGCGGCGGTCGCCGGGTCCCAGTCGACGCAGGTCCCGATCGTGTAGCTGGGGGCGTCCGCCGGCACGGTGGTGGTCGGCGCGTCGGTGACGTCCGCGGCCAGCTCGCTCGTCGTCGACACCTCGTCGGCGTCGGTGTCGGCGCCGTCGCGGGCCTCGCGCTCGTCTACGAGCGGGCCGTCCGCCGGGGACGCACAGGCCGCCGCGCCGAGCAGCAGCGCGGCCGCGGCCAGTCCGAACCCGACACCGAGACCGCCTTGCCGTCCCCGGACCACCGCCGGAACGGTAGACCCGTCAGGTCGCCGCGGGCGGTCGCCCCTCCGCCGAGGCCGCGGGCACCTCGGCCGTGTCGTGCGACGTGCCGGCGTCCCGCTGGACCAGCACCGAGCGCTGGGGGAACGGCATCTCGATCCCGCGGCGCTGGAACTCGTCCGACAGCCGGCGGCGCAGCTCGCGCATGACCGGGAACTGCTCGGACGGCCGGGTCTTGATCACGAGCCGCAGCACGACGGCGTCGGGCCCGAGCCTCTCGACCCCCCACACCTCGGGCTCCTCGAGGATCTTCGCCTGCCACGCGTCCTCGTGCCACAGGTCGTCCGCCACCCGCTTGATGGCGTCCTGGGCGGCGTCGAGGTCGCTGCCCGGGGCGACCTCGACGTCCAGCAGCGCCCGGGCCCACTGCTGCGACTTGTTGCCGACCCGCTCGATCGCGCCGTTGGGGATGTGCCAGACCGTGCCGTTCACGTCCCGCAGCCGCGTCGTGCGCAGCGACACCGCCTCGACCGTGCCGGTGGCGTCGCCGGCGTCGATCACGTCGCCGACCCCGTACTGGTCCTCGACCAGCATGAAGATGCCGGTCAGGAAGTCCTTGACCAGGCTCTGGGCACCGAAACCGATGGCCACCCCGGCGATGCCGGCGCCGGCGATCAGCGGCCCGAGGGCGACGCCCAGCTCGCCGAGGATCATGGCCCCGGCCAGCGACCAGATGGCCACGCTGGCGATCGACCGCAGCACCAGCGCCAGCGTCTGGGCCCTGGCCGCCGACCGCAACGACAGCGGCCCCGTGTCGACGATGACGCCCGGCGTGTGCTCCTTGATCGTGCTGAACAGCTGGAGCGAGTCGGGGTCGACGATCTTGTTGGTCAGCCGCCGGATCGCCCGCCGGACCATGTGGTTGGCGATGAACGCGAGCAGCAGGATGAGCAGGATGTGCAGCGGCGGCACGAGGAACCGCTGGGCCGCCTCGGCCCACGCCTCCGACCCCGTCCAGTCGAAGACCCGCTTGCAGATGAACCCGGGGTCCGAGCCGCAGGCCTCCCGGACCTGCTGGACCGACTGAGCGACCGCCACGGGAGGCCACGGTAACCCGCCGGTGTGTTGAGTGTCACGCACTCAAGGTTCCTGGGTTGGGAATGCGCGCCCCTCTCGTAGAGTTCTTTGCGTCGAACAACGATCTCCGTCCGCCCCGCTCGAAGGGGGCCTCTCATGGCCGAATTGGACACGCTCACCCTCCCCGTCCTGCCGCTGACCACCGACGTCGTCCTGCCGGGGATGGTCGTCACCCTCGCCCTCGAGACCGACGAGGCGCGCGGCCGCGGCCGAGGCCGCCGGCAAGGCCAACGACACCGTCCTGCTCGTCCCCCGCGGTCGAGGGCGGCTACGCCCGGGTCGGCACCGTCGCCCGCATCGAGAACAGCGGCGCCCTGCCCGGCGGCATGCCCGCCCTGGTCGTCCGGGCGACCAGCCGGGCCGAGCTGGGCCTCGGCGTGATCGGCGAGACCAGCGGCCTGTGGGTCGAGGCCGACCCCGTCGACGACGGCGAGCTGACCGACGACGTGGCCTCGCTGGCCGACCGAGCTACGGGCCGCGCTGCGGGCGCTGTTCGAGGCGCTCGGCGGCCGCCGGCTGACCGAGGTGCTGCGCGGCGTCGACGACCCCGCGGCCCTGGCCGACATGGTCGGCTGGTGGCCCGACCTGTCGGTCGAGCGCAAGGTCGAGCTGCTCGAGACCGTCGACGTCGAGGCCCGCCTCGAGATGGTGCTCGGCGTGGGCCCGGGACGCGCTGGCCGAGCTCGAGCTGGCCGAGAAGATCCGCAACGACGTGTCCGAGGGCATGGAGAAGCCGCCAGCGCGAGTTCCTGCTGCGCCAGCAGATGGAGGCCATCCGCAAGGAGCTGGGCGAGGACGACGAGGACTCGGTCGACGGGCTACCGCGAGCGGCTCGCCGCCCTGGTCGAGGCCGGCGCGGTGCCGGAGGCCACGGCCAAGGCCGTCGAGCGGGAGATCGACCGGCTCGAGCGCACGCCCGAGCAGAACCCCGAGCACGGCTGGATCCGCACCTGGCTCGACACCGTGTTCGAGCTCCCGTGGGGCGAGCGCAGCGACGACGACCTCGACGTCGACCGGGCCCGGGCGGTGCTCGACGCCGACCACACCGGCCTCGACGACGTCAAGGACCGCATCGTCGAGTTGCTCGCCGTGCGCAAGCTGCGGGCCGAGCGGGCCGCCGAGGCGACCGACGACGCCGGCGAGGCCGAGCAACACCGACGTCGACGGGCGGCGCCCCGGCGCGATCCTCGCCCTCGTCGGTCCTCCCGGCGTCGGCAAGACCTCGCTCGGCGAGTCGATCGCCCGGGCGCTCGGGCGCAAGTTCGTCCGGGTCGCCCTCGGCGGCGTCCGCGACGAGGCCGAGATCCGCGGCCACCGGCGCACCTACGTCGGCGCCCAGCCCGGCCGCATCGTCCGGGCCCTGACCGAGGCCGGGACCATGAACCCGGTCGTCCTGCTCGACGAGGTCGACAAGATCGGCACCGACTGGCGGGGCGACCCGTCGTCCGCGCTGCTCGAGGTGCTCGACCCGGCGCAGAACCACACGTTCCGCGACCACTACCTCGAGGTCGACCTCGACCTGTCGGACGTGCTGTTCCTCGCGACCGCCAACGTGCTCGACACGATCCCCGGGCCCGCTGCTCGACCGGATGGAGGTCATCCGCCTCGACGGCTACACCGAGGACGAGAAGGTCGCCATCGCCCGCGACCACCTCCTCGACCGCCAGCTCGAGCGCAACGGCCTGCGGGACGGCGAGGTCGAGGTGACCGACGGCGCCTGCGGCGAGATCGTCGACGGGCTACACCCGGGAGGCCGGCGTGCGGAACCTCGAGCGCGAGCTCGGCAAGCTGCTGCGCAAGGCGGCCACGGCCGTCGCCGGGGGCGAGCCGACGCCGATCCGCATCGACGCCGGCGACGTCGTCCGCTACCTGAGCGGCGCCGGTTCCACGACGAGGCCGCCGACCGCACGGCGGTGCCCGGCGTGGCCACCGGCCTGGCCGTCACCGGCGCCGGCGGCGACGTGCTGTTCGTCGAGGCGACGTCGATGCCCGGCGAGCCCGGCATGACCCTCACCGGCCAGCTCGGCGACGTGATGAAGGAGTCGGCGCAGATCGCCCTGTCCTACGTCCGCTCGCAGGCCGACGACGCTCGGCATCGACCGTGCGGCGCTGGAGGGCCGGCGCTTCCACGTCCACTTCCCCGCCGGGGCCATCCCCAAGGACGGCCCGTCGGCCGGCATCACGATGACCACCGCGCTGGTCAGCCTGCTGCGCGGGCACGCCGGTGCGCTCGACGTGGCGATGACCGGCGAGGTCACGCTGCAGGGCCGGGTGCTGCCGATCGGCGGCGTCAAGCAGAAGGTGCTGGCGGCCCACCGGGCCGGGCTCACCGAGGTGATCCTGCCGCTGCGCAACGAGCCCGACCTCGACGACGTGCCCGAGGCGGTGCGCGACGAGATGACGTTCCACCTGGTCGACGACGTGGCCAAGGTCCTCGACCTGGCCCTGGAGCCGGTGCCGGCGGCCGCCGCCGCGTGAGGGCCGGGTCCGGGATCTAACCTCGGGCCCGATGTCCACGGACGCCCCCCCGTCCGCCCGGGCCGACGCCCCCGCGGGCGTCGGCCCGGGCGTCCCGGCCACGTACCAGGCGCCGGTGCCGGCCAACTCCAAGCCGACGGTCCCGCTGCCGCCCGACACCGCCGGCTACCGGCTCAAGCGCAAGCTGCTGGGCAAGCCGATGCACTCCGAGCAGCTCGAGCACGAACGGCTCGGCAAGCCGACCGCGCTGGCGGTGTTCGCGTCCGACAACCTGTCGTCGTCCGCGTACGCCACCGAGGAGATCCTCCACGTGCTGGTGGCGGCGATCGGCATCGGGGCCTTCGCCCTGGTCGTGCCGATCACGGCGGGGATGCTCGTCGTGCTCGGGCTGCTGATCATCAGCTACCGGGAGACGATCAAGGAGTACCCCTCCGCCGGCGGCGCCTACCTGGTGACCCGGGACAACTTCGGCATCGTGCCCGCCCAGCTCGCCGGGGCGGCGCTGCTGATCGGCTACATCCTCACGGTCGCCGTGTCGGTGGCGGCCGGCAGCGCCGCGCTCGACCTCGACCGTCGAGTCGCTCACGCCCTACCGGGTGCCGCTGTCGCTGTTCTTCATCGCCCTGATCGCCTTCGGCAACCTGCGGGGGGTGCGCGAGTCGGGGCGGATCTTCGCCGCCCCCACCTTCTTCTTCATGGCCAACATGGGCCTGCTGCTCGTGTTCGGGATCGGCCGCTACTTCGCCGGCGACCTGCCGCTCGTCGGCAAGGAGCTGCCGGGCATGGTGCCGTGGGGCCACGAGGGCACCGGCCTCCTATTGGGCGCCTCGGCGTTCGTGGTAGCCAAGGCGTTCGCCTCGGGCGGGTCGGCCGTCACCGGCGTCGAGGCGATCTCGAACGGGGTGCCCGCGTTCCGCAAGCCCGAGTGGCGCAACGCCCGCCAGACGCTTGTGGTGATGGGCAGCGGGCTGGCCGTGATGTTCCTCGGGCTGTCGTTCCTGGCCTCGCACATCAAGGTCGGCCCCTACGAGTCGGGCACGCCGACCGTGCTGGCCCAGATCGGCGCCGCGGTCTACGGCGACGGGGCGGCGGGCGAGGTGATGTCGAACCTGCTCAACGTCGCCACCATGCTGATCCTGGTCCTTGCCGCCAACACCGGGTTCGCCGACTTCCCCCGGCTGGCCAACCTCCAGGCCGGCGACAGCTTCCTGCCCCGGCAGCTCACCAAGCGCGGCCACCGCCTGGTGTTCTCCAACGGGATCATCGCCCTGGCCGGCGCCGCCGCCGTGCTCGTCGTCCTCACCGGGGCCGCGGTCAACAAGCTGATCCCGCTCTATGCGATCTCGGTGTTCACCGGGTTCACGCTGTCGCAGTCGGGCATGACCAAGCACCACCTGCGCAAGAAGGAGAAGGGCTGGGTCCGGGGCATCCTGGCCAACGGCGTGGGCGCGTGCCTGTCCGGCACGATCGTGCTGATCGTGCTGATCACCCGCTTCCAGGACGCCTGGGTGGTGGTCCCGATCATGCCGGTCGCCGTGCTGCTGCTGCTGCGGCTCAACCGCCAGTACGAGCGCGAGCGGGAGGCGCTGGAGCACGACGTCGTCGCGGCGGCGACGGCCCCGATCCTGCGGCGCCACGTGGTGATGGTGTTCGTGGACCGGCTCGACCTGGCGGCGGCCCGGGCGATCCAGTACGCCCGCTCGCTGACCCCCGACGAGCTGCGGGCGGTCCACTTCGTCGTCGACGACGACGCCGGCGAGCGGCTGGCCGCCGAGTGGCGCCGCCTCGGCCTGTCCCGGGTGCGGCTCGACCTGGTCGCCTGCCCGGACCGGCGGCTCACCCGCACCGCGGTCGAGCACGTGGCCATGGAGCTGTCCGACGGCGAGACCGAGGTCAGCGTGCTGCTGCCTGACCGCAAGTACAACGGCCTGTGGCACCGGATCCTCCACGACCGCACGGCCGAGGACATCCTCGCCGAGCTGTCGAAGCTGCCCCACGCCAACGTCACGACGGTCCCGTTCCACTTCGACGCCTGGCTCGCCGACGACGTGCTGGAGCTGGTGCCGCCGGACCGGCGGGGCAAGCTGACCAAGGCCCCGGCGCGGCCCACCGACGCCGACCGCCCGCCCCGCAACGACACCGAGAGCGTCACGCCGATCGGCGACGTCCGCTGGCGGGACCACGTCCGGGTGCAGGGCCGCGTCCACGCGGTGCGGGTGGCCCCCCAGCGCGACGCGCCGACGTTCGAGGTCGTGCTCGACGACGGCACGGGCACGATGCTCGCGGTCTTCCTCGGCCGCCGCGAGGTCGCGGGCCTCAAGGTCGGCGGCCGCCTGGAGATCACCGGCACCGCCGGCGTCCACCAGAACCGCCTCGCCGTCCTCAACCCCAGCTACCGGCTGCTCGCCAACTCGGGCGGCTAGTCCCCGACGCGAGATGGCCCCCGCCCGGAGGCGGGGGCCATCGGCTCAGGCGTCGTTGCCCGGAACGGTCAGAACAGGCGGCAGGTCGAGCCGGCCAGGTTGTTCGGGCCGATGGTGTTGTTGAGGGCGCCGAAGCCGAAGTGCTCGACGGTGGTCTTGCGGCCGCCGCCGCACAGCGGGGAGGTCGCACCCTTGTCGACGTTGTCGAAGGCGACGTAGCGCTGGGCGCTCGTGTAGCTCGCCGAGCCGTTGGCGATGAAGTCGAACACGTACCGCACGCCCACGAAGGCCGGCGTCGGGTCGTTCAGACGGACGTTGGCCTCCTGGACCGGGGCGTTCGGGTCACCGGTCACCTCGGGCGTGGCCAGCCTCAGGCCAGCGCTCGTGGAGAACTCGATGTTCTTGCCGTCCAGGTTCTTGATGACCTGGCGGCGGGGCTGGCGGCGGCGGTCGCCGGCGCGCCCGCCACTGCGGCGGCCCCCGGGTCCCCGGCCGCGTCGGCGTCGCCCCGCCGGGCGGCGGTCCCGGCGGCGCCCGCCCAGGTGCAGCCGGCCGCGATCAACGGGTCCGGCTCGACGTACGTCCAGCTGGCCATGGACCAGTGGATCGCCGAGGCGACGTCGCTCGGCCTCAACGTGAATTACAGCCCGGTGGGCTCGCCCTCCGGCCTGCGGATGTTCGACCAGCGGACCGTGGACTTCGCCGGCACCGAGGCCGAGTTCGCCTCTCTCGGCGGGCTCGGCGACGAGGCCGTCTCCCGGGGGTTCCAGTACATCCCCGACGTCGCCGGCGCGGTGGCGATCTTCTACAACGTCGACGACCAGGCCGGCCGGCCCGTCGACTACCTCCGGCTGTCCCGATCCACCGTGGCGAAGATCTTCATGAGGCACATCACGCACTGGGACGACCCGGCGATCACCAACGACCTCGGTGGCCAGATCACCCTGCCGCACGAGCCGATCAGGGTCGTCTACCGCTCGAGCCCGTCCGGCACCACGGCCCTGTTCTACGACTTCGTGCAGAACACCGAGCCCGCGCTGTTCGCCGACTGGGTAGCGCGCAACAGCCTCCCGGACCGCTACCGGATCATCGAGCTGCCGGCGACGTTCGCCCCGTTGACCGACGCCCGCGGCGACTCCTACGCGGTGGCAGCGGCCATCGGCAGCAACAAATGGAGCATCGGCTACGACGAGTTCGGCTTCTCCAAGGTCACGACCGCGCAGGTGGCGTGGATCCAGAACCAGGCCGGCCGGTGGGTCAAGCCGTTCGCGGCCAACATCACCGCCGCGCTCGGAGCTGGCCCAACTCCAGCCCAATCTGAGCCAGGAGCTCAGCCAGGTCTACACCAACCCCAATCCGGGCGTCACGCTCACCCAGCAGAACTGCGGCAACCCCCGGTTCGATCCCAACTACCTCCTGCCCGGCGGCGAGCAGCCGCCGCCGCTGCCCGACCCGCCCGGCGTCGACAACCTCGGTACGGCTCAGGCGGGGCGGTCGAGCCGCACCACCGGGACCGGCGAGGCGGCGGCCGGCGCCGACGCCACCACCGCGACCGCGGCCGACGCCGAGGCCGCCGGGCGGACGGGCAACCGGGCCGTGGGTGGTGGGTCGGACGACTGGCGGGAGGCGCACCCGGTCGCCTACGACCGCCCGACGACGTCGCCGATCGGCAAGCTGCCGTTCGTGGTGCTGCTGATCGTGCTGGCGGTGCCGGTGTTCGGGGGCGTGGTCTACAACGCGCTGCGCCGGCCGTGACCGTCAGGCCCGCACGTCGCCGGCCGGCGCCTGGTAGGTGGCGACGACCCGGTAGGGCCGGTAGCCCTGGTCGACGTTGATCGCCAGCATGTGCGGGTTGGACTGGGCGTTGGCGGTCTGCAGCACCGCCAACGCCGGCTGGTGCGCCCGGGCGCGGGCCAGGTTGTCGGCCTTGAGCCAGCGGCCGAGGCGCGTGGCCCCGGTGGGCGGCCGCGACCCCGGTGTCGGCCTGGACCCCGATGGCCGGCCGCAGCCGGGACACGAGGATCTGCGTGCAGCCCGCGGGGCTGCCGTCGGGGGCGACGGCCAGGGCGGTGACGACGTCGTAGCCCTGGCGGTCCCAGTGGCGCTCCCGCTCGACGACCTCGTCGGGCGGCGTCGGCTGCGGGTCGTAGTCGAGGTCGTCGGTGGGGGCGTCGATCAGGGCGTCCAGCGCGGCGGCGAGCGCCTCGGCCCGGGCGTCGGGGCAGACGCCGATCCAGCCGTCCAGCCGGTAGCCGGCGACCCGGGCGGACGCGTCGTCGATCCACGAGCGCTGCTGGGCCTCGTCGACGTCGGCCACCCGCAGCCGGCTGAACCGCACCTCCTGGCGGCGGGTGAGGCCCAGACCCCGGCAGAACGCGTCGCCGGCCTCGCCCCGGGACAGGCCGAGGATCGAGGTCGCCCCGACCTCGGCCGCCACGCCCAGGCCGGTGCGGGCGAGGACGCGGCCGACGCCGCGCCGGCGGTGCGCGGGGTGGACGGCCGCGTTGATCTCGAACAGGCCGTCGTTGACCCCGTCGAGCCGCTGGAGCGTGATCGCCAGCCCGACCGGCTCGCCGCCGTCGGTGGCCAGGAACATCCGGGTCGGGCGGTAGGCGGGCGCCTCGAACAGCCGGGCCCGCCGCTCGGCCCGGGGCACGGGTGGATCGTCGGGGTCCAGCTCGGCGTCGAGCGCGTCGTGCACCGCGGCGAACGCGGCGAAGTCGGGCGAGTCTGGGTCGTCCACCGGGATCACGTCGACCACCCCCCCGGGCTAGCGCCGCACTGCCGGCCGGGACGAACGAATATCCGGGCGGCAGACTGGCCGGGTGAGCGCAGACCTCACGGCAGACCTCGTGGCCGACCTCGGCCGGGCGCTCGCGCCCGAGCGGGTGCGCGACGGCGGCGTCGAGCTGGCGATGTACGGCCGGGACGCGTCGGTGCTGGCCGGGCGGGCGGCGGTGGTCTGCTTCCCGCTCACGACCGCCGAGGTGGCCGGCGGCGGTCCGCGTCGCCCGGGCCCACGGGCGTCCGTTCGTCGCCCGGGGGGCGGGACCGGGCTGGCCGGCGGTGCGGTCCCGGTCGGCGACCCGGTCGTGATCGTGACCACCAAGATGAACCGCGTCCTCGAGGTCGACCCGGTCGAGCGGGTCGCGTGGGTCGAGCCGGGCGTGCTCAACCTCGACCTGACCCGGGCCGTGGCGCCCCTCGGCCTGCACTTCGCGCCCGACCCGTCGACCCAGCAGGCGTGCACGATCGGCGGCAACGTCGCCAACAACGCGGGCGGGCCCGCACTGCCTCGCCGACGGCGTGACCAGCGCCCACGTCGCTGGCGCGTCGAGGTCGTGCTGCCCGACGGCGCGGTGACCGTGCTCGGCGGGCTCGAGCCCGAGCCGGCCGGGCTCGACCTGCGGGGCGCTTCGTCGGCAGCGAGGGCACGATGGGCATCGCCACCCGCATCGCGGTGCGGCTCACGCCCGACCCGCCGGCGGTGCGCACGCTGCTGCTCGACTTCACGTCGGTCGACGACGCGGCCGCGACCGTGAGCGGCGATCATCGCCGCCGGCATCGTGCCCGCGGCGCTCGAGATGATGGACGCAGCGCATCACCGAGGCCGTCGAGGACTTCGTCGGCGCCGGCTACCCGACCGACGCCGCCGCGGTGCTGCTCGTCGAGGTCGACGGCCTGCCGGGCGGCGTCGACGGCCGGCGTGGCGGTCGTGCGGCGAGGTCGGCCGGGCGCACGGCGCCCGCACGGTGCGGGTCGCGGCCGACGACGCCGAGCGGGCGCTGCTGTGGAAGGGCCGCAAGTCGGCGTTCGGCGCGATCGCCCGGATCGCGCCCGACTACTACCTGCACGACGCGGTCGTGCCGCGCACCCGGCTGGTCGAGGTGCTCGGCCAGGTCTACGAGATCGCCGAGCGCCACGACCTCATCGTGATGAACGTCTTCCACGCCGGCGACGGCAACCTGCACCCGCTGCTCGTGTTCGACGCCCGCGAGCCCGGGCGTGATGGAGCGGGTCCACGCCGCCGGCGACGAGATCG
The DNA here is from genome assembly GCA_963739835.1 of uncultured Acidimicrobiales bacterium. Taxonomy (GTDB): domain Bacteria; phylum Actinomycetota; class Acidimicrobiia; order Acidimicrobiales; family VFJN01; genus ZC4RG19. The sequence goes on along the minus strand of CAVUBW010000006.1, from coordinate 59,815 downwards.
TGCGCGGCGTCGTCGCGGCGGGCGGCGTGCTGTCGGGCGAGCACGGCATCGGGCTCGAGAAGCGCGACCTCATGCCGCTGCTGTTCGCCGCCGACGACCTCGACGCGCAGGCCCGGCTGCGGGACGCGTTCGACCCCGACGGCGTGGCCAACCCGACCAAGGTGCTGCCGGCCGGCAGCCGGTGCGGCGACCTCCAGCGCGTGCCGGAGGGCGCGTGGATGTGAGCGCCGGCTCGAGCGGTTCGCCGCCGAGGTCGGGCCGCCGGACGCCGGGCCGGTCGTGCGCCGAGGGCGGCCGCACGCAGTGGGACGTCGGCGTGGCCGACGCCGCCGCGCTGGCCGCGGCCCGGGTGGTGCGGGCGCCGGCCGGGCGTCGTCGCGGTCGAGCCGGCGGACATGACCGTCCGCGTGCGGCGCCGGCACGACCGTCGCCGACCTCGACGCCGCGCTGGCCGAGCGTCGGCCAGACGGTGGCGCTGCCCGACTGGCCCGGCGCGACGGTCGGCGGCGTGCTGGCGGTCGGCCGCAGCGGCCTCCGCCGGCTGCGGCTGGGGCCCGGTGCGCGACACGCTGCTGGAGGTCCGCTACGTCGTCGGCCGAGGGCCGGCTGGTCAAGGCGGGCGGGCCGACGGTGAAGAACGTGAGCGGCTTCGACCTCTGCCGGCTGCTCGTCGGCTCGCTCGGCACGCTCGGCGTGCTCGCCGAGGTGATCCTGCGCACCCGGCCCTGCCCGGCGGCCGAGCGCTGGCTGGCCGGCGAGGCCGACCCCGACCCGTTCGCGCTCGCCGCTCGCCTGCACCGGCCGGCGGCGGTGCTGTGGGACGGCGACGCACGACGTGGGTGCTGCTCGAGGGCCACCCCGCCGACGTCGAGGCCCAGGCCGGGCGGCCGGCGGCTGCTCGACGCGCCGGCCGGACCGCCGCCGGAGCTGCCGCCGCACCGCTGGTCGCTGCGCCCGTCCGAGCTGGCCGCGCTCGACCGGCGGGCCCGGACCGGTTCGTGGCCGAGGTCGGCGTCGGGGTCGTCCACCGCGCCGTGGCGCCGCCGGCCCGGCCGGTCGACCCGGCGGTCGTCACGCTGCACCGCCGGCTCAAGGCTCTCTTCGACCCGACCGGACGGCTCGACCCCGGGCGCGACCCGCTGGCGGGGACGGCCGAGGCCGCCGCCTGATGGACCTCGGCATCGCCGACGACGAGCTCGCCACCTGCGTGGCCTGCGGCCTGTGCCTGCCCCACTGCCCGACCTACCGGGTCACCGGCGAGGAGGCGCTGTCGCCCCGGGGTCGGGTCGCGGCCATGCGCCAGGTGCAGTGGGACGGGGCCGAGCCCGACGAGTCGTTCCTGCACTCGCTGGAGACCTGCGTCCAGTGCCGCGGCTGCGAGACGGCCTGCCCGTCGGGCGTGCCGTTCGGCCGGCTGATCGAGCCCGCCCGGGAGACGCTGGTCGACCGGTCGCTGGCCCGGCCGCCCCGGGCGTTCCGCCTGGCGCTGCGGGCGCTGCGCTGGCACCGCCTGGTCCTCGCCGGCTCGTCGCTGCTGGGGCTGGCGCAGCGCCTGCGCCTGGTGCCCGGCGGCGCCGCCCGCCGGCTCGGTCTGCCCGCCCGCGTCCCGCTGCGGCGGCCCCGGCTGCGGCCGTCGGGCACCGACGTGTGGCTGTTCACCGGCTGCGTCATGGACGCCTGGATGCGCGACATCCACGCGGACGCCCAGCGCGTGGTCGAGGCCACCGGCGCCGGCGTGGCCCTGCCGGGCGGGGGCGCAGCCTGCTGTGGCGCCCTGGCGCTGCACGCCGGGCTCGGCGGCCCGGCCCGGGCGGCGGCCCGCCGGACGATGGCGGCGCTGCCCGGCGACGCGCCGATCCTGGTCGACTCGGCGGGATGCGGCGCCATGCTCAAGGACTACGGCCACCTGCTGGGCACGCCCGAGGCCGCCTCGTTCGGCACCCGGATCCGGGACGTCCACGAGTGGCTGGCCGAGCAGGACATCGCCGATCGCCACCACCGGGGACCCGGCCGACCGTGGCGATCCAGGACCCGTGCCACCTGCGCCACGTCCAGCGCAGCCATGCCGCGGTCCGCACCGTCCTCGCCCCGGTCGCCGACCTCGTCGAGCTGGACGACGAGGGCCTGTGCTGCGGCGCGGGCGGCGCCTACGCCGCGGTGCAGCCCGACCTGGCCGGGCCGATCCGCGACCGCAAGCTGGCCGCCATCGCCCGCGCCGGCGGCCCGGTCGTCGCCTCCGCCAACCCGGGGTGCGCCCTCCACCTGGCGGCCGCGGGGGTCGAGGTCCGCCACCCGTGCCAGATCCTGGCCGCGGCGCTGGCTCAGGGGCCGGACGTGAGCGTGTCGGGCACCTCGGGCAGCACGTCCGCGAAGTAGGACCGGGCCGCGGCGGCGGTGCCGACGTCGGCGGCCGCCCGCTCGGACAGGAACCAGCGGTGCTCCAGCACCTCGTGGAACACCTCGACCGGGTCGAGGCGGGCGCGCAGGTCGGGCGGGATGCTGTCGACCACCGGGTCGTACACCTCCGCCAGCCACCGGTTGGCGGCCACCGCCTCGGGGACCGGGTGGCCGACCGTGCGCTCCAGCCAGGCCCGGTACGACGCCAGGTCGTTGAGCAGGCGGCGCGCCTGGTTCTCCTGGGCGACCAGGCCGGTGCGGCGATACAGCAGGCTGCGGTGGTGGCCGGGCTCGCTGACCCGGGTCGCGATCCGCAGCCGGGTCCGGCCGTCGTCGCCCGCCACCAGCTCGATCTCGTCCACGTCGAAGCCGAGCTCGTTGAGCCGGGCCACCCGCCGCTCGACGTGCTGGCGCTCCTCGCCCGGCGGGACGGTCCACTCGCCGGTCAGCTCGCCCCACAGGGCCCGGTAGCGGGCGGCCATGTCCTCGGCCAGGCCCAGCGGGTCGAGGCCGGGCCGGAGCGTGCCGCTGGCGTCGAGGTCGAGCATCTCGCCCGCCAGGTGCTCGTAGGCCAGCTCGACGTCCTCGGCCCGCCGGCCGTCGGTGAGCGCGGGGTGCAGCTCCGACGTCTCGGCGTCGACCAGGTAGGCGGCCAGCGCCCCCGCGTCCAGCCGGAACAGGGTGTTCGACAGCGAGCAGTCGCCCCAGAAGAACCCCGACAGGTGCAGGCGCACCAGCAGCTCGACCAGGGCGTCGATCAGCTGGTCGGCCGGATGCAGGGTGCGGGGCGCCCCGAAGAGCGCCCGGTAGGTGGTCGAGTAGTCGAGGTAGCGGGTGACGAGGGCGGCGTCGAGGTCCGCGCCCCGCTCGACCACGACGCCGAGCGGGGTGACCGCCGGGATGCCGAGGTCCGCCAGCCGGCGCAGCAGCCGGTACTCGCGCCGGGCCAGGCGCTCCGGCAGCTCCTTGACGACCCACAGGGCGCCGCCCTCGGACACGAAGCGCACGACGTGGCGGTGGACGCCCGGCTGGCGGGGCTCGACGAGCCGGGCGTCGGTCCAGGTGGCGAGGGCGGCCGCCCAGGGCAGGTCGAGCAGGCCGGCGCCCTCGCGGGCGGGTGGGGTGAACACGAACCGCACCGGTGACCATTAGATCGCGAACAGCCGGTAGGCGTCCCGGATCACGGGCTGGGCGACGTTGTGGACCGGGACGCCGCCGGGTGTCACGCCGTCGGCCGCGCCGTGGTGGGCGTGGCCGTGGACGGCGAGGTCGGCGCCGGCGGCGTCGATCGCGTCGGCCAGGAGGTAGCTGCCGAGCAGTGGGTAGATCTCCAGCGGCTCGCCCGCCAGGGTCGCCGCGACCGGCGAGTAGTGCAGCAGCGCCACCCGCCGGTCGCACCGGCCCGCCAGGCCGGCGAGGGCGTCGTGCAGGCGGGCGGCCTCGCGCTCGGTCTCCTCGACGAACGCCTTCATCACCCGCTCGCCGAAGGCGGAAGCGCAGCCGCCGACGAACCCGCCGCCGAAGCCCTTGGTCCCGGCGACACCGACGGCCGCGCCGTCGGCCCCGACGGTGGTCGACGTCCCGTCGAGGACGGTGATCCCCGCCCGCTCCAGCACGGCGGTCACCTCCGTCGCCATGTCTGCGTGCACGTCGTGGTTGCCGAGCACCGCCACGACCGGGATGGCGACGCCCGCCAGCTCGGAGGCCATCAGCGCGGCCTCCTCGACGGTGCCGGTGCGGGTGAGGTCGCCGGCGAGCAGCAGCAGGTCGGCCCGCTCGCCGACCCCGGCGAGCCCGGCGGCCACGCGCCCGACCGGGTCGGCCCCGACGTGGACGTCGCCGACCGCCGCGACCCGGGTCACGACCGGTGCTCCATCGGGTGGACGACCTCGAACAGCTCCTCGATCACCTCCGCCGGCACGGCCAGGTCGATCGACTCGGCGAACAGCAGCAGGCTGGCCAGGCGCCGGGGGCCGGCCAGGCGGGCGCGGCCGAGCAGGTAGTCCCAGTCGAGCTCGCACCGCCCGATGACGGACAGCGCGTCGTACCAGTGGTTGGGGCTGTGCTCGGCCGCGGCGAGCGCCTTGATGACGAGCAGGTCCTCGGGCGCGACCAGCGGCGCGCCGACGCCCAGGTAGTCGCGCTCGCTGCCCCGGGCCAGCATCTCGTCGTCGAGGTAGAGGTCGCCGGTCGAGCGGAAGATCACATCGACCAGCACCCCGTGCTTCCAGGCCTTGAACAGCCAGAAGGGGTCCTCCTCCTTGGTGTCGAAGCCGGCGGCCGCCAGCGCGTCGAGCGCCCGCCGGGCCTGGGCCGGTCGGACGAAGACGTCGATGTCGTCGGTGATGCGGGGGCGGGCGAACGCGGCCGCGCTCAGGCCCCCGATGAGCAGGAAGGCGACCCGGGCCCCGCGCAGGGCGTCGATGACCTCGCGCAGCGCCCGGCGGATGTCGTCGTCGCTCGGTTCCTCGCCCGCGCGGTAGTGCGATCCCATGGATGCACAAGCCTTCCCGCCGGGCGGCCCCGGAAACCGTCGGTCACACGCCGGCGAAGTAGCGGCCGAGGTCGGTGACCATGTCGCCGAACGACGCCGCCGCGAACAGCACCGGCTGGTAGCGGGTGATGTCGTAGTCGAGGGTGGCCATCTGGGCCAGGTCCCAGGGGCGGATCTCGGCCGAGCGGAACTCCTCGATCTCGCCGTACGACGACAGCAGGCCGGCGCCGTAGGCCCGCAGCTCGCCGTCCTCCCACACGACCCCGAACTCGAGCGTGAACCAGAACACGTTGGAGAACGTCGCCAGTGCGGCGTCGTCGACCGCTCGGCGCGAGGCGTGGCCGGCCTGCTCGTAGAGGTCGGCGAAGACCGGGTTGCCGAGCATGTTGGCGTGCCCGACGATCTCGTGGACGATGTCGGGCTCGGGCGTGTAGAAGGGCACAGAGTGGTGGCGGACGTACTGCGTCGACAGGAACGTCCGGTCGGCCAGGGCGCCGTAGAACTCGCGGGTCGGCACCAGGCCCGGCACCGGCTCGATGTGGAAGCCGGTCAGGGCGTGCACCCGGGCGTCGACCTCGCGCAGCTGGGGCACCCGCTCGGTCGGCAGCGTGACGCGCCCGGGCGCCGTCCCGGTAGGCCCGGCAGGCGTAGCGCTGGTGCTTGCGGCCGAGCTCGTGGGACACCCGGCGCCACACCTCGTCCTCCTCGGGGGTGTACTCGACGTCCGCGATCGGCTCGCCCCGGCGGTGCCGGCGCCCCACCTCGGCGATGGCCGCGCGGCGGCGCCGGTAGGCGGGATCGGAGAACCCGGGGTGGTCGTCCGGCAGCTCGAACGCAGCGGCGGGGCGGGCGGAGGCGGCCTCGGTGTCGGCCATGGTTGAATGCTTCCCCGCTGGACGGATGGCGTCCAAGCAGGCCCGTAAAGTCCGGACGAGGTGGCCGCAGCGGCGGTACTGTCCAGACGAAATGTCGGGAGACACCACCTCATCCACCGCACTGGACGACGTGGACCGAGCGATCGTCGCCGCGTTGGTCGACGACGGCCGGCTGTCGGTCAACGAGCTGGCGTCCCGCGTCGGCGTCAGCCGGGCGACGGCCTACTCGCGCCTGGCCCGGCTGCGGGAGTCCGGCGTGATCACCGGGTTCCGGGCCATCGTCGACCCGTCCAAGGTCGGCCAGGGCATCGCCGCCCTCATCCTGGTCAACGTCGAGCAGAACGAGTGGCGCGCGGCCCGCGACGAGCTGTTGCGGCTGCCGGGGGTCGAGTACCTGGCGTTCACCAGTGGCGGGTTCGACATGGTGGCGCTGGTCCGGGTGGCGTCGATCGAGGCACTGCGCGACGTGGTGCTCAACCACCTCCACGGCACCACCCACGTGAGGTCGACGCAGACGGTCTTCGTCCTGGACGAGCAACGCCGCCAGGTCCCCCTCCCCTGAGGCCCGCCCCGGGGGACTAGAAGCCGAAGTCCTGGGTCCAGGTCCAGGCCGTGGTGTTGAGGCCGATGCCGATCGCCGTGTACTGGCAGTTCTCGATGTTGGTGCGGTGGCCGGGCGAGTTCATCCAGTCGGTCATGACCCGCTGGGCCGAGCGCTGGCCCTTGGCGATGTTCTCGGCGGCGGCGAAGCCCGGGTAGCCCGCGTTGGTGATGCGGGCCGAGAAGTCGAGGCCCTCGGGCGTGTCGTGGGAGAAGTAGTTGCGGGCCGCCATGTCGTCGCTGTGGCCCTGGGCCGCGGCGGTGAGGTGGGACTCGAGCTGGATCGGACCGCAGTGCCCTGGGCCCGCGGCCCGTGCCTGGTTGACCAGGGCCAGCACCTGCTCGACGGGCGTCGGCGGCGGCGGGGCGGCGGTCGGTGCCGGGGTGGCGGGCGGCGACGGGGCGGGCGACGGGGTGGCGGACGGGGCCGGGGCCGGGGCGGGCGCGGGGGCGGCGGTCGCCGGTGCGGACGATGGTGGAGGTACGTCGGCGGTGCCCGTGCCCGGCGGGCCGCCAGTGCCGTTGCCGGCCGCGGCGGCGCCCTCGTCCCCGGACGTCTCGGCGCGGTCGGTGACGAGGCCGACGCCGCTCACCATCCCCGTGGCGGCCGCGACCGCCAGCGGCGCCGCGCACACCAGCGCGAACGCCAGGACGAGCAGCACGGGCGAGCGTCGGCGCCAGGCTGGCACGATGCGTAACCCTAGCCACTCCCCGCGACGATGGAGCCGCGGATCGTCACGGAACTGTCGCACACAGATGCGCAGGTCCTAGGGCATGATGCCGATACCTCGTCCCACCCTCCCCGGTGGGCCGGGCCGGTCCGGCGGCGGTGCCGGGCCCGCACGATCGCCCATGGCGGGCCGACGGGAAGGTGGCGAATCAAGTGAACGACATCCTGGTGATGGGGCTGGTGGCGATCGCAGTCGTGATCGTCATGGCGGGACTCCTCGGGCGGCTGGTCGACCGCGACGACCTGTCCACGACCATCGAGAGCTGATCCCCACCCCGGCGCGCGCCGACTCAACTTAACAACAGTCGGCGAGCGGCCGCGGCGATGTCGTCGACCTGGGGCAGGATCGCGTGCTCGAGCGTCGGCTCGTAGGCCACGTGGCGTGTCGAGCGCCGCGACCCGCCGCACCGGCGCGTCGAGGTCGCTCGAAGCACTGCTCGGCGACCCACGCCGCGACCTCGGCGCCGAAGCCGGCGGTCAGCATGTCCTCGTGCACGACGAGCAGCCGGTGCGTCCGCGCGACCGACTCGGCGACGATCTCGTGGTCCCACGGCGCGATGCGTGCGCAGGTCGATGACCTCGACCTCGACGCCGTCGGCGTCGGCCGACCTGCGTCGGCGGCCTGCAGCGACTTCTCGCACGGTCGCGCCCCAGGTGACGATCGTGAGGTCGTCGCCCGGGCGGCGGACGTCGCCCGTGCCGAACGGCACGACGTAGTCGGCCGGCGGGAACGGGTCGCCGGTGTAGGGCTGGCGCAGCAGGTGCTTGTGCTCGAGGAACAGCACCGGGTCCTCGCAGCGGAACGCGGCCCGCAGCAGGCCGGCGGCGTCGCGGGCCCGCGACGGGAAGGCGATCGAGCAGGCCGGGGATGTGGGCGAAGATCGACTCGCCGCACTGGCTGTGCCAGATCGAGCCGCCGGTGAGGTAGCCGCCGATCGGGACCCGCACGCACCATCGGGCAGGTGAACGCGCCGTTCGAGCGCCAGCGGATCGTGGCCGCCTCGCTCTTGATCTGCTGCATGGCGGGCCAGATGTAGTCGAAGAACTGGATCTCGGGCGCCGGGCGCAGGCCCCGGATGCGCCTGGCCGACCGCCCGGCCGATGATGTTGGCCTCGGCCAGCGGCGTGTTGAAGCAGCGGGCCTGGCCGAAGCTCGCGCTGCAGGCCGTAGCGTGGTGCCGAACACGCCGCCCTTGCCCTCGACGCTCGGCGAGCATCGCCTCGCGGGCGTCGGCCACGTCCTCGCCGAACACCCGGATGCGCTCGTCGGCCGCCATCTGCTCGTGCAGCGTCCGCCGGATCGCCTCGCCGAGCGCGACCGGCTCGCCGTCGCTCGCGCCGGGGTCGGGGTCGCCGGCGGTCGGGCAGGTCGGGCAGCGCGACGACGTGGTCGAGCACCGTGGCCGGGTCGGGCCGGGCGGCGGCGAGCGCCTCGGCTTGGCCGCGTCGGCCACGATCGCGCGTGGCCTCGGCCGCGGATCGCGTCGACCTCGCTCGCTCCGTGAGCACGCCGCGCGTCGACCAGCTCGTGCTCCAGCGCGGTGATCGGGTCGTGCTCGCCTCGTCGGCCAGCTCCGTCGGCGAGCGGTACTTCGTCTGGGTGTCGGCGCGCCGAGTGCGAGTACGGGCCGCGTGACGTTCGCGTGGATGAGCGCCGGGCCCGACGCCGGCCCGCACGTGGCGCGATCGCCTGCGGCGCCGTGCGCGCGCACCTCGAAGTAGTCGGTGCCGTCGATGCGGTGGACCTCGAGGCCGCGGAAGCCCCGGCACCAGCTCGAGATCGGCGCCGGGCGCCTGGTCGGCGGCGGGCACCGAGATGGCGTAGCCGTTGTCGGCCACGACGTAGAGCACCGGGCAGGTGCAGCGGTGCACGCCGTGTTGAGGCTCTCCCAGAACTCGCCCTCGCGAGCGTCGCGCCCTCGCCGAGCGACGACGTAGGTGACCTCGTCGCCGTGCGCCGCGCAGCCCGGCAGGTCGGGCCGGCGGACGATGTAGCGGCCGGCCTCGGCGCAGCCGACCGCGGGGAGGCACTGGCTGCCGGTCGGGCTCGACTGGGTGACGATGTGGCGCTCGGCGTCGCCCCAGTGGCACGGCATCTGGCGGCCGCCCGACGCCGGGTCGTCGGCCGAGCCCGACCGCCTGGAGCAGGATCTCGGTCGGGCGTGACGCCGAGGCCGAGCACGAGCGCCTGGTCGCGGTAGTAGGGGAAGAACCAGTCGTAGCCGGGGCGCAGGTGGCGGGCGAGCGCCGAGCAGCAGCGCCTCGTGGCCGGCGCCGGAGATCTGGAAGAACACCCGGCTCTGCTTCTGCAGGCGTGATCTCGCGGTCGTCGATCGCCCGGGAGATGCAGGCCAGCAGGAAGTCGTGGCGCAGCTCCTCCGGTTTGTACGCGGCGGCGCGGTGGGCGGCGCGCTGGGCCGCCCTGTCGGCGTGCGGCGCGTCGGTCAGGTCGATCGTCGTGGGCTCGGCGGGCTTCGTCGGCTTCGTCGGCTTCGACCTCGCCACCATCACGACCTCCTCTGGGCGCACGACCGCCTGGCTCTAGTGTGGCCCCGATGGCGTCGATCCCATTCGACCGCGTCGCCGACACCTACGACGTGACCCGGGGCGGCATGGAGCGGGCCCGTGACCTGGTCGGCGTCATGGCCGGCGGCCTGCGGCCGGGACCGGTGCTCGAGGTGGGGGTCGGCACCGGGGTCGTCGCCGCGGCCCTGGGCGAGATCGGGCACCCGGTGCTCGGCATCGACCTGTCGGTGCCGATGCTGCGCCGGGCACAGGACCGGGTCGGCGCCCGCGTGGCGCTCGGCGACGGCTACCGGCTGCCCGTCCGGGACCGGGCGGTGCCCAACGCCGCCCTGGTGTGGGTGCTCCAGCTCGTGCCCGACGTGCCGGTCTTCCTGGCCGAGGCGGCCCGCACCGTGGTGCCCGGCGGCCGCATCGTCGCGATCCCGGCCGGCGGGGACTGGGCGCCCGACGACATGTCCGCCACGCTCGACGGCATGATCCTCACGCTGCGACCGCCCCAGGACCGGCCCGAGCAGATCGAGGCCGCGGCCCGCGATCTCGGGCTCCGGGTGGTCGCCCGCACGGCCACGGCACCGCGGTCCCAGCACGACACGCCCGAGGACCTGGCAATGATGATCGAGCGCCGGGTGTGGTCGATGCTGTGGGACCTCGACGACCGGACGTGGGCGCGGGTCGTCGAGCCGACGCTCGCCGCGCTCCGATCGCTGCCCGATCCCGGCCGACCCCGCGCCCGGGCGTCCTGGCACCCGGTGGTCGTTCTGGAACTGCCCTGAACGCGGGACATCTGAGGTCGGGCCCGTGGGGAGCCGGGCCCGACCCACTCAGACCGTGCGGCGGTAGCGGCCGCCGACGTCGAACAAGGCCTCGCTGATCTCGCCGAGGGTGCACACGCGCACCGCGTCCATCAGCACGGCGAACAGGTTGTCGCCCGCCAGCGCGGCCCGGCGCAGCCGCTCGAGCGCGGCGGGCCGGTCGACTCGGCGTGGCGGGCCTGGAAGTCGCGGCAGCCGATCGCAGGCAGGCCTGCTTCTCGGCGTCGGTCGAGCGGGCCAGCTCCAGCGGTCGCGGCGGCGGCCTGGTCCTCGCCGCCCGGCCGCTCGGAGCCAGGAACGTGTTGACGCCGACGATGGGCAGCGATGCCGTCGTGCTTGCGCTGCTCGTAGAGCATCGACTCGTCCTGGATCCGGCCCGCGCTGGTAGCCGGTCTCCATGGCGCCGAGCACGCCGCCCCGCTCGGACGAGCCGGTCGAACTCGGCCAGCACCGCCTCCTCGACCAGGTCGGTCAGCTCCTCGACGACGAAGCTGCCCTGGTTCGGGTTGTCGTTCGCGGCCAGGCCCCACTCCCGGTTGATGATCAGCTGGATCGCCAGCGCCCGCCGCACCGACTCGGCCGTCGGCGTGGTGACCGCCTCGTCGTAGGCGTTGGTGTGCAGGCTGTTGCAGTTGTCGTAGACCGCGAAGAGCGCCTGCAGCGTGGTGCGGATGTCGTTGAACGCCATCTCCTGGGCGTGCAGCGACCGGCCCGAGGTCTGGACGTGGTACTTGAGCTTCTGGGTCCGCTCGTCGGCGCCGTAGCGGTCGCGCATGCGCCACGGCCCAGATCGCGCCGGGCGACCCGGCCGAGCACCGTGTACTCGGGGTCCATGCCGTTGGAGAAGAAGAACGAGAGGTTGGGGGCGAAGTCGTCGACGGCCATGCCGCGGGCGAGGTAGGCCTCGACGTAGGTGAAGCCGTTGGCGAGGGTGAAGGCGAGCTGGCTGATCGGGTTCGCGCCGGCCTCGGCGATGTGGTAGCCGGAGATCGACACCGAGTAGAAGTTCCGCACCTCGCTGCGTCGACGAACCACTCCTGGATGTCGGCCATCATCCGCAGGGCGAACTCGGTCGAGAAGATGCAGGTGTTCTGGCCCTGGTCCTCCTTGAGGATGTCGGCCTGCACCGTGCCCCGGACCGTTGGCAGCACCCCGGCCCGGATCTCGGCGGCCTCGTCGTCGCTCGGCGGCCGGCCCTCGCGCTCGGCGAACGCGTCGATGCGCTGGTCGATCGCGGTGTTGAGGAACATGGCCAGGATCGTCGGGGCCGGGCCGTTGATCGTCATCGACACCGAGGTCGTCGGGTCGCACAGGTCGAAGCCGGCGTAGAGCACCTTCATGTCGTCGAGCGTGGCGATCGACACGCCGGAGTTGCCGACCTTGCCGTAGATGTCGGGCCGCTCGTCGGGGTCGCAGCCGTAGAGCGTCACCGAGTCGAACGCGGTCGACAGCCGGGTGGCGGGCTGGCCCTCGGCCAGCAGGTGGAAGCGGCGGTTGGTGCGGAACGGCGTCGCCCTCGCCGGCGAACATGCGGGTCGGGTCCTCGCCTTCGCGCTTGAAGGGGAAGACGCCGGCCGTGAACGGGAACCGCCCGGGCAGGTTCTCGGCGCGCAGCCAGCGCAGCAGCTCGCCCGTCGTCGCCGAAGCGCGGCAGCGCGACCTTGGGGACATGGGTGCCCGACGGGGACACCCAGGTCAGGGTCGTGCGGACCTCGCGGTCGCGGACCCAGGTCACGTGCTCGTCGCCGGTGTAGGCCTCGACCGTGGTCGGCCAGCCGTCGAGCAGCGCGCGGCAGGCCGGGTCGAGCGCGCCGCTCGGCGTCGGCCAGCAGAGCCTCGACGTCGTCGGTCGGGGCCCCGGCGGCGGCGAGCAGGTCGCTGGTGGTGCGCAGCGCCTGATGCCGGCGGGCGATCTCGACCTGGTGCGCGGTCTCGGTGTGGTAGCTGCGGACGGTCTCGGCGACCTCGGCCAGGTAGCGGGTGCGGGCCGGCGGGACGATCGTGGTCACGCCGGTCGGCACCCGGCCCTCGACCGGGGCCAGCGCCCCGCCGGTGGCCGGCAGGCCGTGCTCGCGCAGGGCGGTCGCGCAGGTGCTGGTAGAGCGCGGTGACGCCGTCGTCGTTGAACCGGGCGGCGATCGTGCCGAACACCGGCAGGTCCTCCGGCGGCGTCCCGAACGCCTCGCGGTTGCGCGCGAGCTGGCGGCGGACGTCGCGCAGGGCGTCCTCCGCGCCGCGGCGGTCGAACTTGTTGATCGCCACGACGTCGGCGAAGTCGAGCATGTCGATCTTCTCGAGCTGGGTGGCGGCGCCGAACTCGGGGGTCATCACGTAGAGCGACACGTCGGCGAGGTCGACGATGCCGGCGTCGCCCTGGCCGATGCCGGGCGTCTCGACGATCACCAGGTCGTGGCCCGCGGCCTGGCAGGCGGCGACGACGTCCGCGAGGTGCTCGGGGACCTCCGCGCCCGAGCCGCGGGTGGCGAGCGAGCGGAAGAAGATGCCGGCGATGGTCGATCGCGTTCATGCGGATGCGGTCGCCGAGCAGCGCCCCGCCGGCCCGGCGCCGGGTGGGGTCGACGGCGAGCACGGCGATCCGCAGCTTGTCGTCCTGGTCGAGGCGGAAGCGGCGGACCAGCTCGTCGGTCAGCGACGACTTGCCCGACCCGCCGGTGCCGGTGATGCCGAGCACGGGGACGGCCCGCCGGCGGGCGGCGGCGCGCAGGTCGTCGAGCAGGTGACGGCCCAGCGTGCCGGCCTCGATGGCCGTGATGGCGCGGGCCAGGGCGCGGGGGTCGCCGGCCAGCACGTCGTCGACCGAGTCGGGGGCGTCGGCGGCCAGGTCGACGTCGCAGGCCGCGACGATCGTGTTGACCATGGCGGCCAGGCCCAGGCGCTGGCCGTCCTCGGGCGAGAAGATCTGGGCGACGCCGTCGGCGTGGAGCTGGGCGATCTCGTCGGCCACGATGACCCCGCCCCCGCCGCCGAACACCTGCACGTCGGCGCGGCCCTCGGCCCGCGAGGCGGTCGACCAGGTAGCGGAAGTACTCGACGTGGCCGCCCTGGTAGGAGCTGACCGCCACGCCCTGCACGTCCTCCTGCGACGGCGGCCTGGACGACCTCGTCGACCGAGCGGTTGTGGCCCAGGTGGACGACCTCGGCGCCCTGGGACTGGAGGATGCGCCGCATGATGTTGATGGCGGCGTCGTGCCCGTCGAACAGGCTGGCGGCCGTGACGAGGCGGACCGGGTGGACCGGACGATGCAGGCCGTCGTCCGGCACGCCGGGCGCGTGCTCTCCCCCATGACCAGCCATGATCGAAAGACTACTAGGAGTTCCGAGTTTATGTCTACCAAGAGTAAGTAGTCCGACAAATGTGCCTCCGAACTGTGACACTCCGATGAACGCACATCCGACCGCTGGACATCCGACATAGGATGCGGCCGTGCCCAACCCTCGCCCGCTGGAGTTCGACGCCATCGCGGAGGCCCGGCGTCAGTGGGAGGCCCACGAGTGGAGCTCACCGGCGGCCATGTCGGCGACCACGTCCATCATGCGGGCCCAGCAGATCATCCTGGCCACGGTCGACGACGTGCTGCGCCCGCTCGACCTGACCTTCGCCCGCTACGAGGCGCTGGTGCTGCTGGCGTTCTCCCGCCAGGGCTCGCTGCCGCTGGGCAAGATGGGCGACCGGCTGATGCTGCACCCGACCAGCGTGACCAACATCATCGACCGGCTGGAGCGCCAGGGCCTGGTCAGCCGCATCGCCCACCCGACCGACCGCCGCACCACGCTGGCCGCCATCAGCGACGAGGGGCGCCGGGTGGTGGCCAAGGCGACCGACGCGGTCCTCTCCACCGGGTTCGGCATGCAGGCGTTGTCCGACGCCGAGCTCGACCAGCTCACGGCGATCCTGCGCAAGATGCGCATCCACGCCGGCGACTTCCCCGGCTGAGCTACGCCGTCTCCACCGCCGGGAGGGCGTGGACCTCGCCGGTCTGGATCCGCCACAGCGCGGCGTACAGTCCCCGTGCGGCGACCAGCTCGTCGTGGCTGCCGGCCTCGACCACCCGGCCGTTCTCCAGGACGTGGATGTGCTCGGCGTGCCGGACGGTCGACAGCCGATGGGCGATGACGATCACGGTCCGGCCCCGGGCGACCAGCTCCAGCGACCGCTGGATCGCGGCCTCGGTCTCGTTGTCGACCGACGACGTGGCCTCGTCCAGCACGAGGATCGGCGGGTCCTTCAGGATCGCCCGGGCGATCGACAGCCGCTGGCGCTGGCCGCCGGACAGCTTCTGGCCCCGCTCCCCGACCACCGTGTCGTAGCCCTGGGGCAGCTCACAGATGAACTCGTGCGCCTCGGCCAGCCGGGCGGCCTGCTCCAGGTCCGCGTCGCTGGCGTCGGGGCGGCCGTAGGCCAGGTTCTCCCGCACGGTCCCCTGGAACAGGAACACGTCCTGGCCGACGTAGCCGATCGCCCGGCGGAGCGCGGCCAGGGGCACGTGGTCGACCGGCACGCCGTCGATCGTGATCCGCCCGCCGGTGGCCCCGTACAGCCGGAGCAGCAGCTTGACCACGGTCGACTTCCCGGCCCCGGTGGCGCCGACGATGGCGTGGGTCTCGCCGGACGGCACGTCCAGGTCGAACCCGTCGAGCACGGGCCTGCCCCCGCCGGCCCCGTAGGCGAAGTGCACGTCCTCGAACCGGACGTCGCCCCGCACCGGCGGGGGCAGCACGCCCGGCCCGTCGACGATCGTCGGCTCGACGGCCAGCAGATCGAGGATCCGCCGGGTCGACGCCATCGCCCGCTGGTACAGGTCGAACGTCTCGCCCAGCCGGGTGAGCGGCCACAGCAGCCGCTGCGTCATGTACACGAGGACCGAGAAGACCCCGACCTCCATCGTCCCGTCGAGCGCCGCCCGTCCGCCGACGATGAGCGTGATCGTGAACGCCGCCAGGATCGCCATCCGGATCAGCGGGATGAACGCGGACGACAGCTTGATCGCCTCGCGGTTGGCCTCCCGGTAACCCTGGCTGCCGGCCTCGACCCGGTCGGACTCGCGGTCCTCGGCGGTGAACGAGCGGATGGTGGCGATGCCGGCCACGTTGTTGGCGAGCAGCGCCCCGAGGTCGCCGGCCGCGCTGCGCACCTCGGTGTAGCGGGGCTCGAGCCGCCGCTGGTACCGGATGGAGGCCCACACGATCAGCGGGATCGGCAGGAAGGCGACGACCCCGAGCACGGGCTCGGCGACGAAGAACACGATCCCGACGAAGATCACGTTGACCAGGGTGCGGATCAGCTCCTGCGCCCCCATGTCGAGGAACCGTTCCAGCTGGTTGACGTCGTCGTTGAGGATGGTGAGCAGCCCGCCGGTCGACTGGTCCTCGAACCAGGCCAGCTCCAGCCGCTGCACGTGCCGGTAGGCGTCCATGCGCGACTCGTGCTCGATCGTCTGGGCGAGATTGCGCCACAACAGGTTGGATACGTATTCGGAGCCGGACTCGATCAGCCAGACCACGACGTTGATGGCGGCCAGCACGAGCAGCTGGGTGTACTTGTCCTCGATGCCGAACGCCTTTCCGACGATCGAGTCGGCACCCTGCACGACGACGTCGACGGCGGCCCCGATGAGCAGCTCGGGCACGACGTCGGCCAGCTTGTTCACCACGCTGAACCCGATGGCGGCCACGACGGTCCGCCGGTGCCCCCCGGCGTAACGCCACAGCCGCACGAGCGGTGCGGTGTCGTGATCGTCGGGGGCGGTGCGCGACCGTCGGAACATGGCCCCGAAGGCTAGGGCCGCGGTGAACGCAAACGATCGAACGACAACGACAAACGAGGCCGGTCAGGAGGCCGCCGGGGGCGGCCTCCTTGTCGATGATGGGGGCGGTCGGGTCGGCGTCAAGGACAAGCCGGCTGCGCCGGGCCCCTGCGGGGCTCCTTGACCCCGCCCCGACCGCCCTTTTGACACTCACGGTGACCCTTACACCGTTGGTTCAACCGGGGGAAGTCCTTGCGCGGGCAACTGGCCTCGAAAGTGGCTGGTTATCAACCACTTTCGCGACCCAGAACGAAAAGACCCCAAGACAGAGGCGACCCACGGCCACCGTAAGTGGAAAAGGCGGTCGGGTGGGGGTCAAGGAGCCGCCGCAGGCGGCCGGAGCGAAGCGGAGCTTGTCCTTGACGCCCACCTGATCGCCCCACAATCACGACAGAGGCCGCCCCCGGCGGCCTCCTTACCAGCCTCGTTGTCGTTTGATCGTTGAGCGCCCTAGCTCTGCCGCCAGGGCCGCTCGAACGGCAGCCGCCAGGCGTGCGGGGCGATCAGCTGGTGGATCACGTTGGGACCCCACGACCCGGGCGCGTAGGCCCGCACCGGGGGCGGGTTGTCGAGCAGCGGGATCGACTGCTCCCACAGGCGCTCGATGCCGTCCGCGGTCGTGAACAGCGTGTGGTCGCCCGCCATCGCGTCGTAGATCAGGCGCTCGTACGCCTCGAGGACCTCCGTCGGTCCTGCCCGGTCTCGTGCAGCGCGAACTGCAGGCTCAGCTTGTCGAGCTTCATGCCCGGGCCCGGGCGCTTGCCGTAGAACGACAGCGACAGCTTCGACGCGTCGGCCAGGTCGAACGTCAGGTGGTCGGGGCCCTGGCGCGCCCACGCCCGAGCCGGGCGGGAACATGCTGCGGGGCGGCTCCCGGAAGGCGATCGAGATGATGCGGGCGCCCTCGGCCAGGCGCTTGCCCGTGCGCAGGAAGAACGGCACGCCCGCCCAGCGCCAGTTGTCGATCTCGCAACGCAGGGCGACGAACGTCTCGGTCTCCGAGTGGTGGGAGACGCCGGGCTCGTCGAGGTAGCCCTCGTACTGGCCGCGCACCACGTCGTGCGGCTCGATCGGGCGCAGCGAGCGGAAGACCTTGTTCTTCTCCTCGGTGATGGGGCCCGGCGCCAGCGCGGTGGGCGGCTCCATCGCCATGAACGCCAGCACCTGGAACAGGTGGGTGACCACCATGTCGCGGTAGGCGCCGGTCTTCTCGTAGAACGCCGACCCGGTTCTCCAACCCGAGCGTCTCGGGCACGTCGATCTGCACGTGGTCGATGTGGTCGCGGTTCCAGATCGGCTCGAACAGCCCGTTGGCGAAGCGGAAGGCGAGGATGTTCTGCGCCGCCTCCTTGCCGAGGAAGTGGTCGATCCGGAAGATCTGCGACTCGTCGAACGTCTCGTGCAGCGAGGCGTTGAGCTCCCGGGCGGTCGCGAGGTCGGTGCCGAACGGCTTCTCCATGATGATCCGCGACCGCTCGACCAGGCCCGCCTCGGCCAGGGCCTGCACGACCGCCAGCGCCGCGCCCGGCGGCACGCTCAGGTAGTGCAGCCGGCGGGTGTCGCCGCCCAGCGCCGCCTCCGCCGCGCCGACCGTCTCGGCCAGCGCCGCCGGGCCGCGGTCCTGGGACACGTAGCTCAGCAGGTACTCGAACTCGGCCCACTCGTCGTCGCCGATCTCGCGGGAGATGAACTTCTCGCACGACCGCCGCGCCATGACCCGGAAGCCCTCGTCGTCGATGTCGTCGAGCGACGTGCCGACGATCCGGACCTCGGGGACGAGCCCGGCCTTGACCAGCTGGAGCAGCCCGGGCAGCAGCTTGCGGCGGGCCAGGTCGCCCGTGGCGCCGAACAGGACGATGACGTGCGGCTTCAGGGGCGGGATCAGCCGCGAGTTGATGTCGTAGGGGTCGCTGTGCACGTGGTGGACGCGCCTCGCCACCCCCACAACGGTACGCCGGGGTCGTTGCATCTGCATGTCCCACGTGCGATCGGACGATGAACGGCTACCGTCCACGGCATGGGCACGGGCCTCGTGCGGCTGCCGGCCGCCGCCACCGGGGGCGACGTCGCGGGGTCGCTGGACGAGGGCGGCTACGCGCTGATCGAGGGCGTGCTCGCGCCCGGCGACGTCGAGGACCGGCTGGCGGCGCTCCACGACCTGTTCGCGGCGACGCCCAAGGGCCGCAACTCGTTCGAGGGCTTCGAGACCCAGCGGATCTACGCCGTCTACGCCAAGACCCGGGCCTTCGACGACCTCGCCGTCCACCCGCTGCTGCTCGCCGCGCTCGACCACGTGCTCGGCCCGCATTACCAGTTCTCGGCGCCGGTGGCGCTGCAGATCGGGCCGGGCGAGTCGGCCCAGGTGCTGCACCGCGACGAGGACATCTACCCGATTCCCCGCCCCCACGCCCCGGTGGTCGTCAACAGCATGTGGGCGCTGTGCGACTTCACCGCCGCCAACGGGGCGACCCGCCTCATCCCCGGCAGCCACCGCTGGCCCGAGGACCGCCGCCCCGCCGCCGACGAGCACGAGGTCGTCCACGTCGAGATGCCCGCGGGCTCGGTGCTGATCTACCTCGGCGGCCTGTGGCACGGCGGCGGCGCCAACACGACCGACCGGCCGCGGCCCGGCCTGCTGCTCGAGTACGTGGCGTCGTGGCTGCGCCCGCAGGAGACCCACCTGGTGGCGATGGACCCCGCGGTCGTCCGCGGGCTACCCGAGCGCCTCCAGGAGCTGCTCGGCTACAACATCTACCCGCCGTTCCTGGGCTACGTGGACGGCCGCCACCCGCGGCGGTTCCTCGACCCGGTTCAGCCGTAGGCCTCGCGGGTCTCGGCCCGCTCCTCGATCACGAACCGGTGGACGAGCCCCGCCAGCACCGCGCCGGCGATCGGAGCGACCCAGAACAGCCAGAGCTGCGTGAGCGCCTGGCCCCCGACGAACACCGCCGGGCCGAGGGAGCGGGCCGGGTTCACCGACGTGTTGGTCACCGGGATGCTGATGAGGTGGATG
Organism: uncultured Acidimicrobiales bacterium; assembly: GCA_963739835.1. Classification (GTDB taxonomy): domain Bacteria; phylum Actinomycetota; class Acidimicrobiia; order Acidimicrobiales; family VFJN01; genus ZC4RG19. The sequence continues at coordinate 40,543 of CAVUBW010000006.1, read as the reverse complement.
AGCGTGAGCGACAGGCCGATCGCCAGCGGGGCGAAGCTCGGCGAGCGCGTCCCGCCCGGTGACGCCGAGGATGACGAGCAGGAAGAAGAACGTCATCACGACCTCGACCAGCAGCGCGGCGCCGAAGTTGTACCCGCCGGGTGACAGGTCGCCCCAGCCGTTGACGGCCAGGTTGCTCTGGCCGGGGCCGAGCCCGACCGAGAAGCCGGGCTGGCCGTAGGCGATCGCCACGAGGATCCCGGCGCCGACGATCGCCCCGACGCACTGGGCCACGATGTACCAGATCGCTTCGATCGGCTCGATGCGCCGGGCGGTGAGCACGCCGAGCGTGACCGCGGGGTTGAAGTGCCCGCCCGAGATGTGGCCGAACGCGTAGGCCCCGGTGACGACGGTCAGGCCGAACGCGAGCGCGACGCCGACCAGGCCGATGCCGAGGTTGGTCGTCGGCATGAACGCGGAGGCGAGCACCGCGGCCCCGCAGCCGCCGAGCACCAGCCAGAGCGTTCCGATCGCCTCGGCGATCACCTTGCGCAGCGGGAACATGGCACCTCCCGGGGAGACGGAGCGTGGCGAGGTTGCCACTGTGTACGGGCCGATTGGTGGATTGTCCTCACCCGGGCGGAGTGACGCGCGTAACGTCCGGGTGGACACCATGACGCCGACGCGCCCCGGCCCCGCACGCTGGTTGACCGTTCTCGTCGCCGTCGCGGGCGCGCTCACGGTCCTCGGCCTCGTCGCGTTCTGGCCCCGGGGCGACGCCGCCGACGTGAGCGCGGACGCGGCCGGCGGGTTCGTCGAGGCCACCGTCGTCGCGGTGGACGGGGAGGTGGTGACCGCCCGGCTCGCGTCCGGCCCGGACCGGGGCGACGAGGTCGACGTCCGGGTCGTCGACACCGGCGCCGCGCCCGCCCCGCGCTGGGCGCGGGCGACCGCATCGTGCTGCACGACGCCCCGACCGCGCCCGAGCGGTCGCGCTACTCGTTCGCCGGCTACCAGCGCACGGAGCCGCTGCTGTGGCTGGCGGGGGCGTTCGTGGTGCTGGTGCTGGTCGTCGGGCGATGGCAGGGACTGCGGGCGCTCGTGGGCCTCGCTGCGGGGCTCGCCGTGCTGGCCGCCTTCGTCGTCCCCGCGCTGCTCCACGACCAGCCCGCCGTGCCGGTGGTGCTGGCCGGCGCCGCGGCGGTGGCCTTCGCGTGCCTCTACCTCGCCCACGGGTTCAACCTCGCCACGACGGTGGCGGTGGCCGGCACGCTGGTGAGCCTGGCCCTGACCAGCGCGCTCGCCCTCGGGGCGGCGACCGCGACCCAGGTCGCCGGCCTCGGCGGGCAGGGCGTCGGCGGCCTGCGGATCACCGCCGAAGCGCTCGACCTGCGCGGCCTCCTCGTGGCCGGGATCGTGGTCGGGGCCCTGGGCGCGCTGAGCGACGTGACGGTGCGCCAGACGGCGATCGTCGCCGGGTTGCGCCGGGCCAACCCCGGGCTGCCCGAGCGCCTCGTCTACCGCCAGGCCATGATCGTGGGCCGCGACCACCTGGCCTCGACGGTCACGACCCTGGTGCTGGCCTACGCCGGGGCCGCGCTGCCGCTGCTCCTGCTGTTCGCCGCCGGCGGCCAGCCCGTCGCCCGGCTTGTCACCGGCGACCTGGTGGCCGTCGTGCTGGTCCGCATGCTGGTGGGCGCCGTCGGCGTGGTCCTCGCCGCACCGGTGACGACCGCGCTAGCCGCCTCGGTGATCGGCGGGAGCGAGGACGTCGTCGGCCAGAGCCGGCGCCGGATCGGCGAGGACCCGGTGGCCGACGGCGGCGGGCCGGACGGTCCCCCGCCTGCGCACGTGGCCGAGCGCGACGGCAAGGGTCGCCGCCTGCGCCGCCGCAGGCGTAAGAATGGCGACACGGACGAGAGTGCCGACGAGCCGGAGTTCACGCCCGCCGAAGGGTGATTCGGCTCTCACCCCGTTGTCATCACCCCGGGTGGGTGATGCGGGACGTTGAGAAACGGTGCACACTGACGCGCGGCAAACATGCCACCCCAAAACGCCGCTTAGGGGGCCGCCAGTGTTTGGCACGACGTCCCTCGTCCCTCCCCGCCATCGCATCCCGGCGCTCCCCCGCCCGCTCGTGCGACGAGAACGCCTCGAGGCGCTTCTCGACGACACGGAGCGCCGTCACATCACGCTCGTGTCCGGGCTCCCGGGCGCCGGCAAGACGACGCTGGTCGCGTCGTGGCTCACCGCGGCCGACCAGCCCGCGGCCTGGGTCGACCTGACCGTGCGCCACAACGAGCCGGGCAAGCTCGCCCGCTCGGTCGCCAGCGCCCTCGCCGCGGTCGCGGCGGTCCCGGAGTCCCCGAGGAAGATCTCGCGGCGCTCCGACGCAGCCCTGCTCGACCAGGCGCTCGGCATGCTCGCCGCCGGCCCGTGGGTGCTCGTGCTCGACGACGTCCACGAGCTGCGCTCGCCCGAGGCGCTCGCCGCCCTGCGCTACCTGCTCGACCGGTCGCCGGCCAACCTGGCGCTCGTGCTCTGCAGCCGGGCCGACCCGCCGGTCGCGCTCGGCCGGCTGCGGCTCGACGGCCGGCTCGGTGAGATCCGCAACGCCGACCTCGAGTTCTCGATCGACGAGACCACCGAGCTGTTCACCGCCTACGGCATCGACCTGCGCCACGACGAGGTCCATGCGCTGTGGCAGCGCACGCAGGGCTGGGTCGCCGGCCTGCGGCTGGCGGTCGGCGCGCTCGACGCCGCCCCCAACCGGCGCGAGCTGGTCCGCAGCACCACCGGCACCGAGGCCGCCGTGGCCGACTACCTGCTGGAGGAGGTGCTCGACCAGCAGGAGCCGGGCACCCAGGACTTCCTCCTGCGCACGAGCATCGTCGACCGCATGACCCCGGGCCTGGCCGCGGTGCTGGCCGACGACCCGAACGCCCAGGAGCGCCTCGAGGACCTGGAGCGCCGGGGCGTGTTCCTGACCGACGTCGGCGACGGCAGCTGGTACCGCTACCACGCGCTGTTCGCCGACCTGCTGCGGGCCAGCCTGCGGCGCCGCCACCCCGAGCTGGTCGCGCCGCTGCACGGCCGGGCCGCCGCCTGGTCGCTGGAGCACGGCCTGACCGCGGACGCCGAGCACCACGCCCGGCTGGCCGGCGACTGGCCGCTGGTCGGCCGCCTCGCCGCCGACCGCTGGCTGGCCGCCGCGCTCGACGATGCCGAGCCCCGGCCCGACCCGGTGGCCGACGTGCCGCCGGCCGCGATCGCCCGGACCGCCGACCTGGCCATGGTCGCCGCGGCCCGGGCCTGCGCCCGGGGTGGGCGGGACGACGCCACGCTGCATCGCGACCGGATCGACGACCTGCTCGGGCCGCTGGCGCGCTCGGGCGAGCACGACGACCAGCAGGCGATGCGGCGCCGGCTGCTCGACCTGGCCTACGCCCTGGCGTTCGGCACCGACGGGCGGGCCCGCCAGGCCGCCCGGGCCCTGGCCGCGGCCGGCGACGGCGGCGACGACGCCGCCGACGGCACCGCGGTCGCCATCCGCCGGCTCGCCCGCTTGCGGGGCGCGGAGCTGGACGTCGACGACGGCCGCTTCGACGCCGGCGTCGCCACCCTGCGGGCGCTCGCGAACGCCCGCGACGACGAGTGGGTGTGGGTCGAGGCATCCGCCGTCCTCGCGGTCGTCAAGGCGGCGGGTGGCAACCTGGCCGGGGCCGACCGGCTGGCGACGGCGGTGCTCGCGGTCGAGCCCGCCGAGCTGCGGCCGACCGCGCTGCTGGCCGCGCACCTCGCCCGGGCGCTGTGCGCCGCCCAGCGGGGCGAACGCCGGGGCGCCGTCGCCCACGTCGAGGCGGCCGACGCCCTCGGGACCGTAGCCGCCCGCCCGCTGGCTGCCGTGCGCGCCACCCTCCAGGCGACCCTCGGCGGGGCGACGCAAGTCGCCGCCACCGCGTGGCTCGACACGGCCACCGCCGCCCAGCCCCTCGCCACCCACACGCTGATCGCCACGGGCGCGCTGGAGGTCGTCGACCCCCAGCGCCGGCTCGTGCCGGTGGGCGGGCCGTGCGAGCGGGCGGTGGTCCGGGCCCGCCAGGAGCTGGCCCGGGGTGCACCCGAGGCGGCCCGCTCCGGCCTGGCGGTGGCGCTGGCCGAGAACCCGTCCGCGGTCCACGTCCGCACCGTCGTCGAGGCCCGCGCCCTGGCCGCGGTGGCCGCCGCGGCCTGCGGCGACGAGGCGGACGCCCACGCCCACCTGAGCGCCGCACTCGACCTGGTGATCCACTCCGGCGTGCGGGCGCCGCTGCTCGAGAACTCCCCCGCGCTCGTCCACCTGCTGGAGTACGAGACCGCCGACGCCGAGCACCGGGGCCTGGTCCTCGACCTGCTCGACCACATGCGGCGCACGCCGGCGGGCAGCCCGGTGGAGACGCTGACCGAGCGCGAGACGGCGGTCCTCCAGTTCCTGCCGACCCTGATGTCCAACGCCGAGATCGCCGACGGGCTCCACCTGTCGATCAACACGGTGAAGTCGCATCTCAAGGCCGTCTACCGGAAGCTGGGCGTCGAGGGCCGCCGTGACGCGGTGTTGCGCGGGCGCGAGCTCGAGCTCATCTAGTAGACAGCCGGCCGGGGTGGTGCCGTGGCGCTGGTAGACGACGCGACCGAGGCCGTCCCGGCCTGGCGCTCGTTGTTCGCGTCGGCCGGCGACGAGCCGAGGCGCCGGCGGGTGGACGACGTGGGGCTCCTGGCCGTGGCCGTGACCATCGGGCTGGTGGCCGCCCTGGTGGCGGGCGGGCCGGAGGCGGGTGGCGTGGAGGCGGCCGCCGCGCTCGACGACCTGCTCGGCTGGCTCGACCCGCTCTGGGCGCTGGCCTACGCGCTGGGCGGGCTGATGGTCGTCCTGCTGTTCGTCGCGGCCGTGCTCGGGAGGCGGCGGGCGCTCGGCCGCGACATCGTGCTGGCCGTCGTGGCGACCCTCGGCGGCGGGGCCGTGCTCGCCCAGGCGGTCGACGGCCGCTGGCCCGAGTGGTCGGGGCTGACCGGCATCGGGACCGCGGAGCACCAGCCGACCTACCCCGCCCTGATGGTGGCGACGGTCACCGGGGTGGCGCTGGTGGCGCTGCCCGACATCACCCGGCCGGTGCGCTACGCGGTGCTCGCGCTCGTGCCGCTGGCGGCGACGGCGGCCACCGTCCTCGGCGGGGCGACGCCCGCCCAGGTGCTGGGCGGCGTCTCGCTCGGCACCGCGGTCGGCGCGGGCATCCGCCTGGCACTTGGCTCGTCGGCAGGCTTCCCCCAGGAGCCCCGGGTGCTGGCCGACCTGGCGGCGCTCGGCATCCCGGCGTCGGACGTCTGGCGCGACGACCACCAGCACGGGGGCGTGGCCCGCTACCGGGCGATCGACGGCGTGGGGCGCCCGCTCGCCGTGGCCGTCTACGGGCGGGACGCCCGGGACACCCAGATCGTCGCCCGGCTGTGGCGGATGCTCTGGTACCGGGACGCGGGCCCCGAGGCGGCCCTGACCCGCCGCGAGCAGGTCGAGCACGAGGGCCTGATGCTGTTCGCGGCCGCCCGCGCCGGCGTGCCGGTCCCGTCGATGGCGACGGCCGGCACGGTCGAGGACGGCGACGCCGTGCTGGTCACCGACGAGCCCGACGCCCCGCCGCTCGCCGTCGTCGACCCCGCGACCGTGGGCGACGACGTGGTCGCCGGCATGTGGGCCGCGGCCGCCGCGCTGCGTTCCGCCCGCATCGGCCACGGGCGGCTCAACACGTGGTCGCTGGTGGTCGGGCCCGCCGGGGTCGTGGTGACGCGGCTGGCGGGCGCCCGGCTCCAGGCCGACGACGACGTGCTGGCCACCGACCTGGCCGAGCTGCTCGTGTCGTGCGCCCTGCTGGTCGGCGAGGAGCGGGCCCTCGCCGCCGCCCGGGTGGCGCTGGGCGACGACGCGGTGCGGGCCGCCCTGCCGTTCCTCCAGCGGGCGGCGCTGACACCGACCTTGCGCGACGAGGCCCACGACGCCGACCTCGACATCGCCGCGCTGCGCCAGCGGGTGGTGGAGGCCACCGGCGGCGGCGAGATGCCCGAGTTCGCCGAGGTCCGGCGGGTGTCGGCGCGCGACGTCGTGCTGGTCGGCCTGACCGCCGTCGCCGCGTACCTGATCCTCAGCGAGCTCGCCGACGTCGGCATCGACACGATCGTCGACGAGCTGAGGGGCGCCCAGTGGAGCTGGGTGGTCCTGGCGCTGGGCATCGCCCAGGTCACGCTGCTCACCGACGCGCTGGCGACCCTGGCCGCGGTCGGGCGGCCGCTGCCCCTGGGCCCGACCACGGTGCTCCAGTCGGCGGTCAAGTTCATCAACCTGACGGTGCCGAGCACGGCCGGCAAGATCGCCCTCACGATGCGCTTCCTGGAGCGCCAGGGCGTCCCCCGGCCGGTGGCGCTCACCCAGGGCTCGATCGACGGTATGGCCGGGTTCGCCGTGCAGGTCCTGCTGCTGCTGGTCGTCGTGCCGCTGGCGGGCGTCGACTTCGACCTCGGCAACATCGACGCCACCGGCCTGCTGTGGGCCACGGTGGCGGTGATCGTCGGGTCGGTCGTGTGCGCGATCCTGGCGCTGGCGCTGCCGAAGATGCGGGCCCGGGTGTGGCCGTTCATCGCCGCCGCGCTGAGCAACGTCAAGGAGCTGGCGACGTCGCCGGGCCGGCTCGTGCGGCTGATCTCGGCCAACGTCGGATCGCAGCTGCTCTACGCCATCACGCTCGGCTGCTCGGTCAAGGCGTTCGGCGCCGACGCCTCGCTCGCCGATCTGGTGCTGGTCAACACCGGGACCACGCTGCTCGCCGGCATCGTCCCGATCCCGGGCGGCATCGGCGTGGCGGAGGCCGGGCTGGTCGCCGGCCTGGTGGCGGTCGGCGTGCCCAAGCCCGCGGCGATGGCCGCGGCGCTGGTCCACCGGCTGTGCACCTACTACCTGCCGCCGGTGTGGGGCTGGTTCTCGCTGCGGTGGCTGGGGCGGCACGCCTTCGTGTGAGCGGCGCGCTGCCGTAGATTGCGGCGCGTGCCGGCCCGCCACCCCCTGCTGACGACGCTCGAACCGGTGGCCGACGCGCTGGGCGCCCGGCTGGTGCCGGCGTCGGGCGTGGCTGCGGGCGACATCCCGCTGCGATGGGAGGGCGAGGTCGTCGGCGGGTTGCGGCTGCCGGGGGTGCACGGCACGCTCGAGCGGATGATCGCGGCGGTCGAGGCCGAGTTGGGCGGCCCGCTGGCGGACCTGTCCCGGGAGGGCAAGCAGACCGCGGTCCGGCGGCTGGAGGAGCGGGGGGCGTTCCGGCTCCGCAAGTCGGTCGAGGAGGTGGCCGACGCCCTCGGCGTCAGCCGGTTCACCGTCTACAACTACCTGAACGCGGCGGCGAGGTGAGCACCGTGGAGCTGGTCGTGGAGTTCACCGTCGAGCCGTTCGTCGAGGGCGAGCCGGGCCCGCACGTGCGGGCCGCCGTCGAGGCGGTGGCGGACCAGGGTCTGGCCGTCGACTTCGGGCCGTTCGGGACGACGGTGCGGGGCGAGGAGGCGGCGGTCCTCACGGCGCTCGACCGCCTGGTCCGGGCGGCGATCGGCGCGGGCGCCACCCGGGTCTCGCTCCAGGTGGCCCGGCCGTGACCGAGGTGGACCTGCTCGTCGAGGGCGCCGACCTGGTGGTCACGATGGACGACGCCCGCCGCGAGCTGGCCGGCGGCTGGGTGGCGTGTGCGGGCGGCTTCGTCAGTGCGGTGGGCGGCGCCGGCGACGAGCCGCCGGCGGCGGCGCGGGTGCTGCGGGCCGACGGGTGCCTGGTCACGCCGGGCCTGGTCAACACCCACCACCACATCTACCAGAACCTCACGAGGGCCTTCCGCCCGGCCACGAGGGCGTCGCTGTTCGACTGGCTGCGGGCGCTCTACCCCCGCTGGGCCCGCCTCGACGAGGAGGCGAGCTACGTGTCGACGTGGGTCGGCCTGGCCGAGCTGGCGCTCGGCGGCTGCACGACGTCGACGGACCACCTGTACGTCCACCCGCAGGGAGGCGGCGACCTGCTGGGCGCGTCGATCGCCGCGGCGAGGGACATCGGCGTCCGCTTCCACCCGACCCGCGGCTCGATGTCGCTGTCGGTGAAGGACGGCGGGCTGCCGCCGGACGAGGTGGTCCAGGACGACGACACGATCCTCGCCGCCAGCGAGGAGGCGGTCGCCCGCCACCACGACCCCGGCGAGGGGCGCGATGGTGCGGGTGGCGCTGGCCCCGTGCTCGCCGTTCTCGGTCACGCCGGACCTGATGCGCCGCACGGCCGAGCTGGCCGAGCGCCTGGACGTCCGCCTGCACACCCACCTGGCCGAGGACCCCGACGAGGACAGCTTCTGCGAGGCGACCTACGGCTGCCGCCCGATCGAGCACTTCGAGGCGGTCGGGTGGGGCTCGGACCGCAGTTGGGTGGCCCACTGCATCTACCCGAACGCGGCCGAGATCGCCCGCCTGGGCCGGTGGGGCACCGGGGTGGCCCACTGCCCGAGCTCGAACATGATGATCGGCGGCGGCGGCATCGCCCCGGTCACGGACTACCGCGAGGCGGGAGTCCCGGTCGGCCTGGGCTGCGACGGATCGTCGTCGACCGACTCGGCCTCCCTGTGGCTGGAGGCGCGCAACGCCATGCTGCTCGGCCCGCCAGCGGGGCGGCCCGACGGCGTTCGGGGCCAGGGAGGCCCTGGAGCTGGCCACGACGGGCTCGGCGGCCTGCCTGGGCCGCCAGGGCGAGCTCGGCGTGCTGGCCGCGGGCGCGGCGGCGGACCTGGTCGCCTGGCGCCTCGGCGGCGTCACGTTCGCCGGCGCGATCAGCGACCCGGTCGAGGCCCTGCTCCGCTGCGGCCCGACCGCGGCCCACCACACGGTGATCGCCGGCCACCCGGTGGTCGAGGACGGCGAGCTGCGGGCCCCGGGGCTGGCTGACATCCTCGCCCGCCACCGGAGGGCGGCCGAGCGCCTCCAGGCGGACTAAGCGGAGCGGTACACGTCGGGGGTTCCCCTCGCCACGTAGCGGCCCCAGCCCGCTTCGCCGCAGAACTGCCCGTCCCGGGCCACCACCGGCCCCGCGACAGCACCAGCGCCGGCCACCCGGTGGCGACGAGCCCCTCGTACGGCGAGTGGTCGACCGCGCATGTGCAGGGCGTCGGCGTCGAGCGCTCTGGCGTGCGGTGCGGGTCCCACACCACGACGTCGGCGTCGGCGCCCGGCGCGCAGGCAGCCCTTCCGGGGCCACAGCCCGAACGTGCGGGCCGGCGCCTCGGCGCACAGCCGCACCCAGTCCGCCACCGGTGAGCGCCCCGCCCGCACGCCGTGCCCACACGAGGGCGAGCCGGGTCTCGATGCCGGGCAGCCCGCCGGGGATCTCGGTGAAGTCCGGCCAGCCCTCCGGCCGGCCCTGCATGCCGGCGTGGCGGTCGGCGACCCAGAACGGGCAGTGGTCGGTGGCGACGGTGTGCAGCCAGCCCCGGGCGAGTCCCTCCCACAGCTCCTCGCGGTGCCACGGGTCGCGCAGCGGCGGGGTGCAGACGAAGTTCTCGCCGTCGGGGTCGGCGAGGCGGTCGGCGTCGAGGAAGAGGTACTGCGGGCAGGTCTCGCCGTCAGGCGCCACGCCGCGCTCCTGGGCGGCCCGCACCGCCGCCAGCGCCGGGCGCCGACGACATGTGCACCACGTAGATCGGGCGCCTCGGCGACCTCGGCCAGCGCGGTCGGCGCGGGCCACGGCCTCGCCCTCGAGCAGCGCGGGCCGGGTGCGTGCGAGTGCTCGAACACGCCGGTGCGGCCGTCGGCGAGGGCCTGGCGCCGCAGCGCCGTGATCGCGCCGCCGTTCTCGGCGTGGACGGTGACCAGGCCGCCGTGGCGCTTGGCGCATGGTGAGCACGTCGAGGATGACGTCGTCGTCGACCTGCAGCGGCTCGCGGGTAGGCCATGTAGAGCTTGAAGGTGGTGACGCCCCGCTCGATGCAGTCGGCCACGACGCGCCTCGGGCACGGCCTCGGTGAAGGTCATGTGCAGCCCGACGTCGACCGCCGCCGGCTCGGCCCAGCGCCGCCAGGTCGCCAGGGCGGCCGAGCGGGTCGCTCGCCGCGGTCGGCGGTGACGTAGTCGATGACGGTGGTGGTGCCGCCGACCGCGGCCGCGGCCGTGCCGGTGTCGAAGTCGTCGCTGACACCCGCACCGCTCCGACCGGCAGGTGCAGGTGGGTGTGGGCGTCGACGCCGCCGGGGATGACGAGCAGGCCGCTGACGTCGAGGACGACCTCCTCGCCCGCGCCCGCCTGGCCCGCCCCGCCGGCCAGGTCGCGGCCCACGGAGACGATCCGGCCGTCGGACCCCACGAGCACGTCCGCCGGCCGCTCGCCGTCCACGTCGATGACGGTGCCTCCCCGGAGCAGCACGGCGCCAGGCAACCACACCGGCGCCAGCCACCGCGGCAACCGGGCCGTTCACGCCTCGGTAACATGGTCGACTTCAACAGTTCGTTGAAGCCGATCAGGCTCGACTTCCCGTGACCGTGCACGCCCCCGACCGCCTCGACGACGCACTCGCCGTTCTCGCCGGCGAGCCCGCGCCCATGGTCCTGGCCGGCGGCACCGACCTCATGGTGGAGGTCAACTTCGGCCATCGGCGCCCCGACGACGTGCTGTCGCTGCGCGCGGGTCGCCGAGCTGCGCGGCTGGCGGGTCGAGCCCGGGCCGGACGGCCGCGACGAGGTGGTCCTCGGCGCCGGCGTCACCTACACCGACTGCTGGGCCGCCAGCTGGCGGCCCTGCTCCCGGCGCTGGCCCAGGCGGCCCGCACGGTCGGCTCGCCCCAGATCCGCAACGCCGGCACGATCGGCGGCAACCTCGGCACCGGCTCGCCGGCCGGCGACACGCTGCCCGGTGCTCGCCGCGCTCGACGCCACGGTGCGAGCTGGCGTCGGCCGCCGGCGGCCGGCGGACGCTGCCGGTCGCCGAGTTCATGCGTCGGCCCGAAGCGCACGGCCCGCCGCCCCGGCGAGCTGATCGTCGCGGTCCGGCGTCCCGGTGCCGGGCGGCCCGGCAGGAGTTACCTGAAGGTCGGCGTGCGCAACGCGATGGTGATCGCGGTGGCCAGCTGCGCCCTGGTCGTCGACCGCGACCGCCGGAGGGTGGCCGTCGCGCTCGGCTCGGTCGGGCCCGACGCCGCTGCGCGGCCGCGACGCCGAGGCGTGGGTCGCCGACCAGGCTCGACTGGGACGGCGACACGCCGCTCCACCCGGCGGTGCTGGACGAGCTTCGGCCGCCGCGTGGCCGCCGCGGCCCGCCCGATCGACGACCACCGGTCGACCGCCGACTACCGCCGCCACGCGGTCGGCGTGCTGGCCCGCCGCGCCCTGCGAACGAGCGCTGTACGCCGCGGCGACCGTGACCGATGCCTACGACGCTGCGCGTCAACGGCGACCGAGCACCGCGGGTCGACGACGCCTGGCTCGGCGAGAGCCTGCTGCTACGTGCTGCGCGAGCGGCTCGGGCTGCCCGGCGCCAAGAGCGCGTGCGAGCAGGGCGAGTGCGGGTCGTGCTCGCGTGCTGGTCGACGGCGTGCTGGTGTGCTCCTGCCTGGTGCTGGCCGGCCGTCGGCGGTCGGGCAGCCGAGATCGCCACCGTCGAGGGCGACTCGGCGCCCGGCGGCGCGTGCTCACCGACGTGCAGCAGGCGTTCGTCGACGCCGGGGCGCGTGCAGTGCGGGTTCTGCACGCCGGGGCTGGTCATGGCCGTCGCACGACCTGCTCGACCGCGTGCCCGCGCCCGACCGAGCTCGAGGTCCGCGAGGCGCTGTCCGGCAACCTGTGCCGCTGCACCGGCTACGGCCGGATCGTCGACGCCGTCGCAGCAGGTCGTCGGCGCAGCGGGCGGAGGCGTCGGCACCGTGACCGACGTCGCCTCGCCGGCCCGTTCGCGGCGGATCGGCCGGCGCGCGCGTCGGCGACAGCCCGATCCGCCCCGACGGCATCGCCAAGGTGCAGGGCCGCTTCGCCTTCTCCTCCGACCTGTAGGCCGACGGGATGCTCTGGGGCGCGCACGCTGCGCTCGCCGCACCCGCACGCCCGGATCGCGGCGCATCGACGTCGGCCCGGCGCTGGCGCATCCCCGGCGTCGAGGCCGTGCTCACCGCCGACGACGTGCCCGGCGCGCCGACCTACGGCCTGATCAGCCACGGACCAGCCGGTGTTCGCCCGCGACGTCGTGCGCTACGTGGGCGAGCCGGTCGCCGCCGTGGCCGCCGATCACCCCGAGACGGCGCCGGCGGGCCGCTCGACGCCATCGTCGTCGAGCTACGAGGTGCTCGACCCGCTCGTCGACCCCGAGGCGCGATCGACGGCGCCCCGCCGATCCACCCCGACGGCAACGTCATCCGCCACCAGCGCATCGCGCCACGGCGATCCCGGCGCGACGGGCGACGTCGTCGTCGAGGGGACCTACGAGATCGGCATGCAGGACCAGGCCTTCCTCGGCCCCGAGGCCGGCCTGGCCATCCCCGACCGGCGACGGCGGGCGTCGAGCTGTACGTCGCCACCCAGTGGCTGCACGAGGACCGCGAGCAGGTCGCCGCCTGCCTCGGCCTGCCCGACGAGCAGGTGCGGCTGCACGCTCGGCGGGGTCGGTGGCGCCTTCGGCGCCCGCGAGGACATCAGCCTGCAGGTCCACCCTGCCTGCTGGCGCTGCGCACCGGGCGGCCGGTGAAGATGGCCTACGCCGCGGGACGAGTCGTTCCTCGGCCACGTCCACCGCCACCCGGCCCGCATCTGGATACGCCACCACGCCACCGCCGACGGCGACCTCGTGAAGGTCGAGGCCGCGGTCGTGCTCGACGGTGGCGCCTACGCCTCGTCGTCGTCGGCGGTGCATCGCCAACGCCGTCACGCTTCGCCGCAGGGCCGTACCGGTGCCCAACGCCGCGGTCGACGGCTACGGCCGTGCGCACCAACAACCCGCCGTGCGGGGCGATGCGGGGCTTCGGCGTCGTGCAGGCGTGCTTCGCCCACGAGGCGCAGATGGACAAGCTGGCCGCCGGCGCTGCGGGATCGACCCGGTCGAGATGCGGCTGCGCAACGCGATGCGGCCCGGCGACCGTGCTGATCACCGGTCAGGTCATCACGGGCACGCGCGCCGGTGGCCGAGTGCATCCGGGCGGCGCTGCGACCACCCGCTGCCGCCGCCGGCCGGCGACGGCGCTGACCCGATGCGCTGCCGGGCGGCGCCGGCCGCACCGCCGACGCCGGCCACGTCGCGCCGCGGCGTCGGGCTGCGCCGTGGGCTATCAAGAACCTCATGTACTCCGAGGGCTTCGACGACTACGTCGACGGCCCGGTGCCGGCTGGCCGACGGCGTCGCGACGGTGAAGTGCGCGACGGCCGAGGTCGGCCAGGGCTTCGTCACGATCGCCGGGCAGATCGCCCGCACGGTGCTCGGCTGTCGACGACGGTCGTGCTCGAGCCCGATCGACACCGACCGAGTCGGCTCGGCCGGCTCGACGTCGGCGTCGCCGCCAGACGTGGATGTCGGGCGGCGCGGTCGAAGCGGGCGTGCCGGCTGGTGCGCGACCAGGTCCGCTCGGCGCTGGCCCGCCGGCACGGCGTGGCGCCCGAGTCCGCTGCGGCTCGACGGACGACGGCGTCGACCCGGTGGGCGACGGCGTCGCTGTCCTGGTGGCCGAGGCGCCGCGGGCGACGAGGCGTACGAGGCGGCGGCGAGTCACCGCCACCGGCCGACCGACGCCGCTCGACGAGCGACGGCCAGGGCGACGCCACACGTCGCTTCGCCTTCGTCGGCCCACCGGGCGGTGGTCGACGTCGACCCGGAGCTCGGGCTGGTGCGGGTGGTCCAGATCGCCACCGCCCAGGACGTCGGCCGGGTGCTGAACCCGCTCAGGTCCTCGGCCAGATCGAGGGCGGCATCGCCCAGGGCGTCGGCCTGGCGGTGATGGAGGAGATCGTCGTCGACGGACGGTCGCGTCCGGAACCCGAGCTTCACCGACTACCTGATCCCGACGATCGCTCGACATGCCCGAGGTCCTGGTCGACGGCTGATCGAGGAGCCCGAGCCGCGGCGCCCCGTTCGGCGCCAAGGGCGTCGGCGAGCCGCCGACGATCTCGTCGACGGCCGCGGTGGCCGCCGCCATCCGGGCGGCGACGGGCGTGGACGTGACCCGGGTGCCCGTCCGGCCGTGGGACCTGGTGTGAGCGCGCCGGAGGCCCCGGGCGACGACCGCGAGATCCTGACCTGGTCCGACTTCGGCTCGGCCACCCGGGCGCTGGCCCGGATCGTGGCCGACGACGGCTACGAGCCGGACGTGGTGATCGCGGTGGCGCGGGGCGGCCTCACCGTGGCGGGCGCGCTGTCGTACGCGCTGGGGGTCAAGAACTGCGGGGCGGTGAACGTCGAGTTCTACACGGGGATCGACCAGCGCCTCGACGTCCCGGTGGTCCTGCCCCCCACGCTCGACCTGGTCGACGTGGCCGGCCTTCGGGTCCTGGTCGCCGACGACGTGGCCGACACCGGCCACACCCTCCGCCTGGTCCGGGAGGTCCTGGCCCAGCACGTGGCCGAGGCCCGCACGGCGGTCCTGTACCGCAAGCCCCGCTCGGTCGTCACGCCGGACTACGCCTGGCGCGAGACCGACCGCTGGATCGACTTCCCCTGGTCGGCCGAGCCCCCGGTCACGGAAGAGGTGCCCGCCTCATGACCGCCGTCCAGGTCCGGCCCGAGCGGTTGCTGGCCGACCTGGAGGCGCTGGCCGCCGTCGGGGACACCGGGGACGGTGGGAACTGCCGGCTCGCCCTCACCGACGAGGATGCCGGGGGGCGGGAGCTGGTCGTCGGGTGGATGCGGGACCTCGGGCTGTCCGTGCGGGTCGACCGGGTGGGCAACGTCGTCGGCACCCGGGGTGGGGGCTACGACGGTCTCGCGGCCGTCATGACCGGCTCCCACATCGACACCGTGCGGACCGGGGGGCGGTACGACGGGACGCTCGGGGTGCTGGCCGGGCTGGAGGTCGTGCGGGCGCTCGACGACGCCGGGGTCGAGACGCGGCGACCGCTGTCCGTCGCCTTCTTCACCGACGAGGAGGGGTCGCGGTTCGCTCCCGACATGCTCGGGTCGCTCGTGTACGTCGGCGGCCTGGCCCTGGAGGACGCCCTCGACACCGTCGGCATCGACGGGGCCGTGCTCGGGGACGAGCTCGAGCGCATCGGGTGGGCCGGGGAGGCCGGCGTGCCCGGACCCTCGCCGCACGCCTACGTCGAGCTCCACATCGAGCAGGGCCCCGTGCTCGAGGACGCGGCGTCACCATCGGCGCCGTCACCGGCGTGCAGGGCATCTCGTGGCAGGAGCTGACGCTCGGCGGGCAGGCCAACCACGCCGGGACCACGCCCATGCGGCTGCGGCGGGACGCCGGCTACGCCGCCGGCGAGGTCGTCACGGCGGTGCGGCGGCTGGCGACCGAGCTGGGCGGGCACCAGGTCGGGACCGTCGGGCGGCTCGACCTGCATCCCGACCTCGTCAACGTCGTCGCCTCCCGGGCCACCCTGACCGTCGACCTGCGCAACACCGACGAGGCCGTGCTCGCGGAGGCCGAGTGGCGGCTGCGCGAGCGGGTGGCCGCCATCGCCGAGGCCGAGGGGGTCGACGCGTCCTGGCGGCGGCTGGCCCGGTTCGAGCCCGTCGACTTCGCGCCGGAGATCGTCGACCTCGTCGAGGCCACCGCCACCAGCAGGGGCCACTCCGTGATGCGGCTGCCCTCCGGCGCCGGGCACGACGCCCAGATGCTCGCCCGCGTGTGCCCGACCGGCATGGTGTTCGTGCCCAGCCACGACGGGATCAGCCACAACCCCGACGAGTTCACCGAGCCCGAGCACCTCGCCGCCGGGGTCGAGGTCCTCGCCGACGTCCTCGTCGCCTTGTCGGACCAGGAGAGCCGCCGATGAGCAGAGTCGTGACCGTCGCCGCCGCCCAGCTCGGGCCCATCGCCCGGGACGACGGCCGGCCCGCCGTCGTCGAGCGGCTGATCGCCCTGCTGCGCGGCGCCGCCGACCGGGGTGCCGACCTGGTCGTCTATCCCGAGCTGGCGCTGACCACCTTCTTCCCCCGGTGGTGGTACGAGGACGGCGACCCCGCGCTCGACGCCTGGTACGAGACCGAGATCCCCGGCCCCGACACCAAGCCGCTGTGCGACGAGGCCGCCCGGCTCGGCGTCGCGTTCTCCCTCGGGTTCGCCGAGCTGACCCCCGCCGGCCAGCGGTTCAACACCGCCGTGCTCGTCGGCCCCGACGGCGGCGAGATCGGCCGCTACCGCAAGATCCACCTGCCCGGCCACGGCGAACACGAGCCCTGGCGGGCGTTCCAGCACCTGGAGAAGCGCTACTTCGCCCGCGGCGACCTCGGGTTCCCCACGTTCGCGGCCCTCGGCGGCCGGGTCGGCATGCTCATCTGCAACGACCGTCGCTGGCCGGAGGCCTACCGGGCGCTCGGGCTCCAGGGCGTCGAGCTCGTGTGCATCGGCTACAACACGCCGGTCCACAACCCGCCCGCGCCCGAGCACGACCGCTACGGCGACTTCCACAACCACCTGGTCATGCAGGCCGGCGCCTACCAGAACGGCACGTTCGTCGTCGGCGCGGCCAAGGCCGGCCGCGAGGAGGGCATCGACCACATCGGCGGGTCGTGCGTGATCCACCCCTCGGGGACGATCGTCGCCGCCTGCACCGGACTGGGCGACGAGCTGGCCGTGGCCGCCTGCGACCTCGACGACACGGTCTCGTACAAGACGACCGTGTTCGACTTCGCCCGCCACCGCCAGCCGGACACGTACTCCTAGCGCCCACCCGCGTTGAGTGATCAGCGGGGCGGGCGGCCCACGATCCGTTCGAAGTTGACCGGGTCGGTGACGCCCTCCGTGGCGAGCAGCAGCACCGTGGCCGACGCCGGCAGCGGCAGCTCGGACCGGTGGTCCTCGACCACCGCCGTCAGGCCGGCCAGGGCGGCGGCGCCGGTCTCCCCCACGTCCAGGCCCTCCCCCGCCAGGGACCGGATCGCGGCCCGGCACCGGTCGTCGTCCACCGCCACGAACGCGTCGAATGCCGCGGCGACCGTCGGCAGCGCCAGCAGCGACGCCAGGCCGCAGTTGAGGCCGGCCATGATCGAGTCGTGCGGCCCCGGCACCTCGACCAGGTGGCCCGCCCGCACGGCGGCCATCACGCACGCGGCCGACTCGGGCTCGACCCCGATCAGCAGCGGGCCGTCCGCCGGCTCCCGCCCCGCCCGCAGGCAGGCGCCGGCCGCCGCCCCCAGCGCCCCGACGCCGAGCGGCACCACCACCACGTCGATCGGCACCGCCACCTGGTCCGCCAGCTCCGCGAAGATCGTGGCGTAGCCCTCGATGACCCGCCGGGGCGTGTCCTCGTAGCCCGGCCACGACGTGTCCGACACGACCAGCGTCCGGTCGTCGGCCATGCCCGCGGCCAGCACGACCGCGTCGTCGTAGGTCCCCGGCGCCACCACCACCTCGGCGCCCTCGGACGCGATGCCGTCGATGCGGGCGCCGGCGGTCCCGTCCGGCACGAGGATCGTCACCGCCAGCCCCAACAGCGCCGCCATGTGGGCCACCGCCCGCCCGTGGTTGCCGTCGGTGGCGGCCACCAGCCGCAGCGGCCCCAGCTCCGCGGCCACCGCCGCCGCCAGGTCGGTGGGCGTCGACCACTCAGGCTCGCGCCCGAGGCGGTCGCACAGCACCCGGTACGTCGCCCACGACGCCCCCAGCACCTTGAACGCCGGCAGCCCCAGCCGGCTCGACTCGTCCTTGACCAGCACCCGGCCGACCCCGGTCGCTGCGGCCAGCCCCGGCAGGTCGTGCACCGGCGTCGGCGCGTACCCCGGCAGCCGCCGGTGGAACGCCCGGACCTCGGGTCCCGGCCGGGCGTCGACCGGCAGCGGCGCGGTGGCGTGGTTGACGTAGAGGGTCGAGGGCACGGGATTGGTCTAGCCGTTCACGCGTTCGCAACGGCCAGGGCTTCAACATTTTGTAGAACCGTGACAACCTGGTGGGCGTGACGGTGAGCTTCATCCTCAACGGCGCGCCGGTCTCGGTGCGCGCGACCACCCCCACCTGCTGGCCGCGCTGCGCGAGGAGCTCGACGTCACCTCGCCCAAGGACGGCTGCTCGCCGTCGGGCCAGTGCGGCTGCTGCACGGTGCTGGTCGACGGCAAGGCCGGTCGTCAGCTGCCAGCTGCCGCTCGACCGAAGGTGGCCGGGCAAGGCGGTCACCACGCTCGAGGGCGTCGACGCCGCCGAGCGCGAGCGCTACGCCGACGCCTTCGCCGCCTGCGGCGGCGCTGCAGTGCGGCTTCTGCATCCCCGGCATCGTCATGCGCACCAAGGCGCTGGTCGACAAGAAGGGCGCCGACCTCACCCGGGACGACATGGCGCCGCCACCTCGGCGCCCACCTGTGCCGGTGCACCGGCTACGTCAAGATCCTCGACGCCATCGAGGCCGTGGCCGCGGGCGAGGTGCCGGTGCCGCGCCGCCGGGCGGCGTCGGCGGCGCGGGCGCCAAGTACGAGGCCGCCGAGCTCGCCGCTCGGCGACCGGGGCTACGTCGACGACATCCGCGTGCCCGGGCATGCTGCACGCCGCGCTCGCGCCTCACCGACCACGCCCGGGCCGACATCCTGGCGCATCGACACCACCGCGGCCGCTCGCCGCGCCCGGCGTCGAGCGCCGTGTTCACCGCGGCCGACATCCCCGGCGAGCTGCGGGTCGGGCATCATCCACAAGGACTGGCCGGTGCATGATCCCCGTCGGCGGGCGCACGTCCTACGCCGGCGACGTGCTCGCCATCGTCGTGGCCGACGACCGCGCCAGCGGCCCGGGCGCGCGGCGGCGCTGGTCGAGGTCGACTACGACGTGCTGCCCGCCGATCACCGACCCGGTCGCCGCGCTCGACCGGCGCGCCGAGACGCGGTGTGGGGCACTCGACGGCAACGTGCTGTCGCGCTCGCGACTACGCCCGGCGGCGACGTCGACGCCGCGCTGGCCGCCAGCGGCCCACGTCGTGCACGAGATGTTCCAGACCCAGCGCATCGAGCACGCGTTCCTCGAGCCCGAGTCGACCCTCGCCGTGCCCCACGCCGACGGCGGCGCTCGCACGTGTACTCCGGCGGCCAGGGCGTGTGGGACGACCGCGACCAGATCGCGCGCGTGCTCGGCCGTCGACCCGAGCCGCGTCACCGTCGAGCTCGTCGTCCAACGGCGGCGCCTTCGGCGGCAAGGAGGACATGGCCAACCAGGCCCAGACCGCGCTCGCCGCCTGGCTGCTCGGCCGCCCGGTGAAGTGCACGCTCTCCCGCGAGGAGAGCCTGCTGCATGCACGCCAAGCGCCACCCGATCCGCATGCGAGTACCGGGCCGGCTGCGACGCCGACGGCCGGCTCACCGCGCTGCAAGGCCCGGATGGTCGGCGACTCCGGCGCCTACGCCTCCGTCGGCATGAAGGTGCTGGAGCGGGCCGCCGGCCACGCCAGCGGGCCGTACCACGTGCCCGCCATCGACGTCGAGGCGGTCGCCGTCCGCACCAACAACCCGGTGTGCGGCGCGTTCCGGGGCTTCGGCGCCAACCAGGCCCAGTTCGCCATGGAGGGCGTGCTCGACCGGCTGGCCGCAGCAGGTCGGCATCACCGGCTGGGAGATCCGCACGCGCAACGTCATCGAGCCCGGCGACGATGTGGGGCCCCGGCCAGATCATGGACGACGGCTGCCTCGGCGCCCGCGAGCTGCCTCGACGCGATGCAGGCCCGCCTACGACGCGGCCGTCGCCGCCGGCAAGGCGGTCGGCGCTCGGGCTCGGGCTCAAGAACTCCGGCCTCGGCAACGGCTTCGTGGAGGTGGCCAAGGCGGTCGTGCGCTTCGACGAGGACGGCACCGTCGAGGTCCGCCACTGCTGGACCGAGATGGGCCAGGGCGTCGCACACCGTCGCCCTGCAGGTGGCGGTCGAGGAGCTCGGCGTCGACCCCGACCGCGTCCGGGTCGTCGTCGACACCACCCGCGAGCTCGGCGTCGGCCAGACCACCGGCAGCCGCGGGCACGCTCATGGGCGCCGGCTCGGTGGCCGACGCCTGCCGCGGCGGCCTGGCCGACGGCTGCCGGCCCGGGCGTCGACTACGAGGGCGAGTACCGCGTCGACTGGACCCACACGCTCGGCGACGGGCGTCGAGCACCCGATCATCCACTCCGACGTTCGGCTACGCCGCCCAGCTCGTCGTCGTCGACCGCGAGACGCGGCGCCGTCGAGCGGGTCGTCGCCGTCCACGACGTCGGCCGGGCCGTCAACCCGCTGCTGTGCGAGGGCCAGATCGAGGGCGCGGTGCACATGGGCCTCGGGCTACGCGCTGACCGAGGACTTCCCCACCGACGACCGAGGCCCGCCCGACCGACCATGACGCTGCGCCAGCTCGGCATCCTCCGGGCCAAGGACGTGCCCGCCGATCGAGGTGATCCTGGTCGAGGTGCCCCAGCCCCGACGCGCCGTACGGCATCAAGGGCGTCGGCGAGATCGGCCTCGTGCCCACCGCGCGGCGCGGTGGCCGCCGCGCTGCACGACCGTCGACGGCGAGTGGCGCGCCGCGGCTGCCGATGCGCCCGGCGGCAGCGCCGACGGCCGATGAGCCGCCGTGACGACCGTCACGCCCGGGCTGGTCTGCGCCCATCATCACCTCTACTCGGCGCTGGCCCGGGGCATGCCCGCGCCGCCGGCGCCGCCGACCGACTTCCGCGAGATCCTCGAGCAGGTCTGGTGGCGGCTCGACGCCGCGCTCGACCTCGAGATGATCGCGCTGGTCGGCCCTGCTCGGCGCCGCTCGAGGCGCTCGAGTGCGGGACGCACGGCGATCGTCGACCACCACGAGTCGCCCGAACGCCATCGAGGGCAGCCTCGACGTCATCGCCGAGGCCTGCGCCGAGGTCGGCGTGCGGGTGGTCGTGCGCCTACGGGGTCACCGACCGCCACGGCGCCGGACGGCGCCAAGCGCGGGCCTGGCCGAGAACGAGCGCTTCCTGCGGGCCGGCGGCCGGGGCATGGTCGGCGTCCACGCCGCCTTCACGCTGCTCGCGACGACACGCTCGACGGCGGCCGCCGGCCTGGCCGCGCGACCTCGGCGTCGGCGTCCACGTCCACGTCGGCCGAGGGCCGCGACGGACGCCGGCGCCGGCGACCGGCTGCGCCCCTGGCCCGGCGACGACTGGCTGCTCGTCCACTGCGTGCACCTCGACCGCCGCCTGGCCGGGCACGATCGCCCACAACCCCCGGTCGAACATGAACAACGCGGTCGGCTACGCCCGACCCGCCCGGTCCGGCCCAACCCGGTCGTGCTCGGCACCGACGGCATCGGCGCCGACATGCTGGAGGAGTTCCGCCTGGCCTACGCCGCCCAGCGGGCCGACGACGTGACCGCCACGCCCGACGCGGCCGTGGGCGTGGCTGCAGGCCGGGGCGGACCTGGTCCCCGAGGCGGCCGACGACCGAGGTGACCTGGAGCCGCCGACCGGGCCGACCCGTGGTACCTGGCGTTCACGCCCGGGCGTCCGGGCCGACCGGGTGGTGGTCGGCGGCGAGACGGTGGTCGACGGGCGGCGTGGCCGACCCGGGTCGACGCCGAGCGAGATCCGGGCCCGGGCCGGCGAGGAGGCGCGAGCGGCTGTGGTCGATGCTGGCATGACCGTGACCCGCTGGCCGGCGTCCCGATGGCGCTGTACCTGCAGGACGCCCACCCGATCCGGGAGGGCGATGCGAGTTCGTGCCGCTACGCCGAGGAGCAGGGGTTCGACGCGGTGTGGCAGGCCGACAGCCGGCTGGTGCGCGAGGCGACGGTGCCGATGGCGGCGTTCGCGGCCACGACCGACGCATCAAGGTCGGCTCGGGCGTCATCGACTGCTGGACCCGCAACCCGGCCCGGCTCGCGTCGCCGTTCTCGACGCTCGACGACCTCGCCCCCGGCCGGATCATCCTCGGCCTCGGCGCCTGGTGGGACCCGCTGGCGCGCCAAGGTCGGCATCGACCGCGACCAGCCCGCTGACGGTGATGCGCGAGATCGTCGACGGTCGGTGCGGGCCCTGCTGCGCCGACGAGACGGTCACCTTCGACGGCGACGTACGTGCACCTCGACGGCGTCGAGCTCGACTACGTGTACCAGGAGCGCCGGCCCAAGGACGTGCCGATCTACATCGGCGCCACGGGCATGCAGATGATGGAGCTGACCGGCGAGATCGCCGACGGCGTCGTGCTCAACTACCTGGTCTCGCCCGACTACAACCGCCGGGCGCTGGAGCACCTGGCCGATCGGGCGCGGCCCGGGCCGGCCGCTCGCGTCGACGACATCGACCGGCCGCAGCTCGTCGTGTGCTCGCGTCGACGACGACCGCACAGGCCGCCCTCGACGCCGCCCGCCTGCTGGTCACCCAGTACCTGGGCCAGCAGCCGCACATCATGAAGGCGTCGGGCGTGCCGCAGTCGCTGCTCGACGAGATCGGCGAGGTGCTCACGTGGCCGGCCACCCACGAGCAGGTGGTGGCCGCCTCCAAGCTGGTGCCCGACGAGATCGTGCAGATGATCACCGCCGCCGGCACGCCCGGACGAGTGCCGGGCCAAGGTGGCCGAGTACGTGGCCGCCGGCTGCACCTGCCCGATCCTCTACCCGCTCGGCGACGTCGACGCCACACTGGCGGCGTTCGCGCCCCGTCCCGGGTGAGGTGAGGCAAGCTCTGCGGCGGTGACCGTCCGCCTCGCCGAGGGAACGCTGGTCGTACTGGTCGGCCCGCCCGCGTCCGGGAAGTCGACGTGGGCGGCCGAGCAGTTCCGCGCCGCACGAGGTGGTGTCGTCGGACGCCCTGCGGGCCGTCGTGGGGCTGGGCGAGCACGACCAGCGGGCGTCGACCGATGCGTTCGACGTGCTCGACCTGGTGATCGAGCGGCGGCTGCGGCGCCGGCTGACGACCGTGGTCGACTCGCTGGGCAGCGACGCCAAGCGCCGCCGCCGGTGGGTCGCGGCGGCCGAGCGGGCCGGCGTGCCGTGCGTGGCGGTCGTGTTCGACATCGAGCCCGCCACCGCCCGGGCCCGCAACAAGGCCCGCGACCGGCCGGTGCCCGCCAACGTGCTGTCGTCGATGCTGGCGAACTGGCCCAGCGTGCGGGGCATGGTGGCCGGCGACGGGTTCGCCGCCGTCCACACTCCCGGCCCGGTCCGGGTCGTCGCCCCCGATCTCGTCGCCGCGCCCGATGCGGCTGCCCGCCAACAGGAGGACCCGATGCCGCTGGAGTTCGGCCTGCAGATCCCCCGGTTCACGTTCCCCGGCGGCCCGGCCGAGATCCGGTCGCGCCTGACCGACATCGCGGCGGCCGCCGAGGAGGCGGGGTTCACCAGCCTGTGGGTCATGGACCACTTCCTCCAGATCCCGGTGGCCGGCCGGCACTGGGAGGAGATGCTCGACAGCTACACCACGCTCGCCTTCCTGGCCGCCCGGACCGAGACCGTGCGGCTGGGCACGATGGTCACCGGGGTCACCTACCGCAACATCGCGCACCTGGCCAAGATCGTGGCCACGCTCGACGTGCTGTCGGGCGGCCGGGCCACGTGCGGCATCGGGGCGGCATGGTTCGAGCGGGAGCACAAGGCCTACGGCTGGCGCTTCCCGCCCCGGGCCGAGCGCTACGCCATGCTGGAGGACGCGCTGCAGCTGCTGCCGCTGATGTGGGGCAAGGGCGCGCCGGCGTTCTCGGGCAAGACCATCGAGGTGGCCGAGGCGGTCTGCTACCCCCGCCCGCTCCAGGAGCACGTGCCGATCCTCGTCGGCGGCTCGGGCGAGCGGGTGACGCTCAAGCTGGTCGCCCGCTACGCCGACGCCTGCAACGTGTTCGGCGACCCCGACACCGTGCGCCACAAGGTCGAGGTGCTGCACGCCCACTGCGCCGCCGTCGACCGCGACCCGGCCGAGGTCACCGTCACCAACCTGAGCACGGCGAACGCCCCGTCGGTGGAGGACCACGTCGGCCGCTACCGGCTCTACGCCGAGGCCGGGGTCCAGCAGGCGATCGTGAACTTCCCCGCCCTGGAGGGACCGGAGCCGGTCGCCGCGTTTAATCAGGTCATCGCCGCGTTCCGCCCTGCGTAGGCTCCCGTCCATGATCACGGTGATGGTGCTCCGTGGTCGGGCACCGGCCCGGCCCGTGGGGCTGGCACCGGCTCGCGCCCGCATGGGCCGACCGGCTGGTCG
The DNA here is from genome assembly GCA_963739835.1 of uncultured Acidimicrobiales bacterium. Taxonomy (GTDB): domain Bacteria; phylum Actinomycetota; class Acidimicrobiia; order Acidimicrobiales; family VFJN01; genus ZC4RG19. The sequence goes on along the minus strand of CAVUBW010000006.1, from coordinate 16,223 downwards.
CTGACGCCTCCGTCGCCCCGGGCGACCTCGTCCTCGACATCGGCGCCGGCACGGGCGCGCTCACCGCGCCGCTCGTGGCCGCCGGCGCCCGCGTCGTCGCCGTCGAGCTGCACCCGGGCCGGGCGGCCGCGCTCCGGCGCCGGTTCGCGGGCGCGGACGTGACGGTCGTCCGGGCCGACGCGGCCGACCTGCGGCTGCCCCGCCGGCCATTCCGGGTGGTCGCCAACCCGCCGTTCGGGGTGACGACCGCGGTCCTGGCGCCGCCTGCTGGCGCCGGGGTCGCGGCTGGTGTCCGCCGACCTGGTGCTCCAGCGGGCCGCGGCGCAGCGCTGGGCCGCGGGCCGGGCGCCGGGCGCGGGCCGCTGGTCCCGGGACTACCGGCTGGCCGTCGGCCCGGGCGTGCCCCGCTCGGCGTTCTCGCCCCGCCCGGCCGTGCCGTGCGCGGTGCTGCGGATCAGCCGTCCAGGGCCAGGCCGGCGCTGACCGCGGCGCCAAGCTCCCAGCAGGCGTCGAGGTCGGCGCGGGTCGGCGTCCCCGTGATCGAGAGCGGGGGCTGGGCCGCCTTCCACCGCAGCCCGGTCACGATGCGGTCGAGGGCGGCGAGGGCGCCGGTGGTGTCGTCGTTGCCGTGGACGTACACGCCGTAGGGCCGGCCCACGGTGGCGTCGAGGCACGGGTAGTAGATCGTGTCGAAGAAGTGCTTGAGCGCCCCGGACATGTACCCGAGGTTGGCCGGGGTCCCGAGCAGGTAGCCGTCGGCCTCGAGCACGTCGACCGCGGTCGCCCCGAGCGCGGGCCGGGCGACGACCTCGACGCCCTCGATCTGCGGGTCGGTCGCCCCGGCCCGGGCGGCCTCGAACAGCGAGTGCAGCGCCGGGCTCGGCGTGTGGTGGACGATCAGCAGCCGGGGCACCGCCCGCGGACGCTAGTGGGGCGGCTCGTGACACTCGCCCGGAAACCGGCGAGTCAGCGGCGTCGCTGGCAAGGACGCAGGACGAAGGCGCAGCCAAAGCTGCGTCGAGGACGAGGACGCAGTCCAGCGGCGTCGCTGGCCGACGGTTTCCGGCGCCGTGTTGCGAGCCGCCCCACTAACCGGAGGCGGTGCGGTAGTCGCCGAACGGCTCGTCCCGCTCGGTGAGCGCGGCGACCAGGCCCTTGTCCTGGGCCTCGGCGAGGAACGCCCGGAAGCTCGGCTGGTGGATGGCGAGCGAGCACAGCTCGGTGCCGGCCCGGATCGCCGCCCGCAGGCCCATGACGTCCATCGCCCGGTGGACGGTCCGCTTGTTGAGCTGGACGATGTCGGGCGGCACCTTGGCCACCCGTTCGGCGACGGCCAGCACGGCCGCGTCGAGGTCCTCGGCCGGGAACGCCCGGTTGGCCCAGCCGAGCCGGGCGGCCTCGACGCCGGAGATCGAGTCACCGGTGATCATCATCTCCATCGCCGTGCGCATGCCCATGAACCAGGCGTGGAACTGCATGTCCGGCACGCCGAAGCGCACGGCCGGGTAGCCGATCTTGGCGTCGTCGGCGACGTAGACGAGGTCGCAGCCGGTGGCCAGCTCCGACCCGCCGGCCAGGCAGTAGCCGTGGACCTGGGCGATGACCGGCTTGGCCAGGTCCCAGATCGACATCCAGCCCTCGGTCACGTGGCGGGGCCACTGGCCCTCGCCCGCCGCGGTGAAGAACGGCAGCTCGGTCCCCTCGTTGCCGCCGCCGAGGTCGTAGCCGGCGGAGAAGCAGGTGCCGGCGCCACGGACGATCGTGACCCGGACGGCGTCGTCGCGGTCGGCCGCGTGCAGCGCGTCGAACAGCGCGCCCCGCAGCGGGTTGTGCAGGGCGTTGCGCTTCTCGGGGCGGTTGAGCGTCAGGCGCCGGACGGCGGGGGCCGGCTCGTCGACGAGGACCAGCGGCTCGCCGGCCGCGTTGGTCGGCCCGTCGGTCGACCCGGTCACAGCCACTCGCCGACCGAGTTGAGCAGCGCCTCGTTGGGCTCGGGGGGCATCTCGGTCAACGGCTCGGCGATCTCACCGACGGTCGGGCCGATCTTGGCCGCCAGCGGGGCGAGGGCGGCGAGGTCGAACCCGTACAGCTCGGCGGCGTTCCCGCCCAGCAGCCGCTGGAGCTCGCCGGGATCGGTGTCGTGGAACAGCGCCCGGAGGTGCTCGCGGGTGAACGGGCGCGGTGCCCTCGTCGTGGGGGTAGTCGCTGCCCCACATGAAGCGGTCGAGCCCGATCTTGTGGCGGGCCGCGGCGTCGGCGGGGCCGGGCTGGCTCACGCCCATCCACACGTTGCGGCGGAAGTACTCGGTGGCCGAGTGGGGCAGCACGTGCTCGGCGCCGTAGCGGAGCTCGCCGGTGGCGCCGGTGTCCCGGATGCGGGCCAGCACCTTGTCGAGCCGATCGAGCAGCGCCGGGGACCCAGGCGCAGCCGCTCTCGGTCACGACGAACCGCAGGCGCGGGAAGCGCTCGAACACGCCGGACAGGATGAACTGCACGAGCGGGCGCTGCGAGTAGAACGGCACCTCGTTGATGTAGAGCAGCATCGACACGGGGTAGGGGCCGTAGTCGGGCACGCCGGTGCCGCCGTGCACGTTGATCGGCACGCTCGAGGTCCTGGATGACCTCCCACAGCCGGTCGTAGTGCGGGTCGTAGAGCGGCTTCACCCAGCTCACGTCGGGGGCGACGTTGGGCAGCAGGACGCCGCCGCGCAGGCCGTGCTCCTTGATCCAGCGGACGTCCTCGATGGCGTCGTCGATGTCGTTGAGGAAGATCTGGCCGATGCCGGCGCGGCGCTCGGGGAACTCGTTGCACAAGTCGACCAGCCAGCGGTTGTGGGCCCGGATGCCGGCCAGGCGGTGCTCGTAGTCCTCGGGCTTGGGCGGCGCCGCGAACAGCACGAAGCTCGGGAAGAACGGCGGCACCGTGTTGGGGAACACGACCTCGCCGACCACGCCGTCGGCCTCCTGCTGGCCGTTGCGCATCTCGTTGTCCCAGTTGCGGAAGCGCCGCGGTGTCGCCGAGGTCGCGGAACGGGTTGCGGTACTCGCTCCCGCCAGGCGTCGAAGTCGTCGAGGTACCGCGGGGTCGAGGTACTCGCGGTACTGCTCGTGGCTGCCGCCGGCGTGGCAGTCGGCCGAGATGATCGTGTACCGGTCGCTGGCGGCGGACGGCGGGGCGACGGAGGTCATGATCGCAGTCTATGTAGAACGCGTTCTCGTTACCCTCTTCGGCCTTGCCTCTATTGACTTAGGGGTGAATAATCGCGCGGGTAATGGCGATACGTGTCAATACGAGGGGGAACGACTCATGAAGACTGCACGCAAACGCGGCGCCTTCGGGCTGTTGGCCGCGGTGACGCTGGCCGTCGCCGGTCTGGTCGGAGCGCCGCCGGCCGGCGCCCAGGCCAACCCGTTCCAGCGGGGGCCGGCGCCCACGGCGGCCAGCGTCCAGGCCCAGCAGGGCTCGTTCGCGATCGCCCAGGTCAACGTGCCCGCCGGCTCGGGGCCGGGGTTCAACCTCGGCACGATCTACTACCCGACCGACACGAGCCAGGGACGGTTCGCGGCCATCGCCGTGACGCCGGGGTTCACCGAGGGCCAGGCCGCCATCAGCTGGACGGGGCCGTTCCTCGCCTCCAACGGGTTCATCGTGTTCACGCTGGAGACGACGACGGTCTTCGACTTTCCGAACGCCCGGGCCGCGCAGATGCAGGCGGCGCTCAACTTCCTGACCTCGGCCAACGCCCCGGCCGCGGTGCGGGCCCGCATCGACACGACCCGCCTGGGCGTGATGGGCCACTCGATGGGCGGCGGCGGGTCGCTGGAGGCGGTGCAGAACAACCCCAACCTGAAGGCCACGGTCCCGCTCCAGCCGTGGGACCTGTTCGTCAGCTTCACCAACATCCGGGTCCCGACGCTGATGGTTGGGGCGACCAACGACATCATCGCTCCACCCGGGTCGAACACCAACGTGTTCTTCGGCCAGATCCCGGCGACGACCGAGAAGGGCAACGTCGAGGTGGCCAACGAGGACCACTTCCTCGGCACGCGGTTCAACCCGATCCAGGCCCGCTACGCCCTGTCGTGGATGAAGCGGTTCATGGACAACGACACGCGGTACTCGCAGTTCCTGTGCCCGACGCCGGCGCCGGGCGGGACGATCACGGCGATCACCATCACGTGCCCGGTGTGATGCGGGCCTCTTGACCCCGTTCCAGGGTACGGGGCGTACCGTTTTCGGCGTGGACGCCCTGACCCTGGGGGGCCTGGCCCGCGAGGCCGGCGTGAACCCCGAGACGATCCGCTACTACGAGCGGCGGGGCCTGCTGCCCGAGCCGCCCCGGACGGCCAGCGGCTACCGCCAGTACTCGCCGGACGACCGGGACCGCCTGGCGCTCATCCGCCGGGCCAAGGCGCTGGGGTTCACGCTGGCCGAGATCGCCGGGCTGCTCGGCGAGGGCGACGGCGCCGGTGCGGTCGTCCGGGGGTCGACGCCGGAGGTCCTCGCTGCGGCCCGGGACAAGCTGGCCGAGGTCGAGGCCCGGATCGAGGCGCTGACCGACCAGGCCCACCGGCTCCGCGAGCTGCTCCGGGCCTGCGAGGCGGGCGCCGCGGGGTGCGGAAGCTTCACGATCGGGAGGGCGCGGTGATGTTGACGTCGGTGACGGAGGCGACCTGGGACGAGCAGCTGGCCGTCGACGTGGCGCCGGTGCTGGTCGACTTCTGGGGCGAGTGGTGCGGCCCGTGCAAGCTGATCGAGCCGATCCTGGAAGAGATCGCGGCCATCCACGCAGGCCGGCTGACGGTGGTGCGCTGCGACCTGGACGACAACCCGGGCGTGGCGGTCCGCTACGGGGTGATGAGCGTGCCGACGCTGCTGCTGTTCCGGGAGGGCGAGCCGGTGCTGCGCATGGTGGGCGCCCGCGGGCGGGGCCAGCTGCTGGCGGAGATCGAGCCGTACCTGCTGGCGGAGGATCACTCGGGGCAGGACAGGTAGGCCTCGGTCAGCCAGTCGCGCACGACGTCGTCGAAGTCGGCGGGGGTGTGCAGGTTGACGACGTACCACTGGCCCATGGGCTTGCGGGCGATGCGGGCGCTGTCGAGCCGCCGGGGCATCCTCATGGCGAGCGCCTCCCACCGCACCTTGGGGCGGAGCTCGGCGAAGCTCCCGCCGCGCTTGAGGAACACGCCGACCGACACAGGCTCGACGTGCACCGGCCCGAGCGACCGGACGTGGGCCAGCACCGCCTCCACCACCGGGCCCTCGTGCGGGGGTGCGGTCGCCAGGTAGTCGTCCAGGGTCATCGCCGGCGCGCACTCGTGCGACTGCCCGGCACGGAGGAAAACCCGCTGACACTTGGGGCACGTCCAGGCCATCGTGGAATGATGCCGGGCGAGCCGTGGGTGTTGCTCATCAGACCCGAGCGAGCCGGTGACGAACCGGCGATCGCGGCCGTCGTGCGGGCGGCGTCCGACGCCCAGGCCGAGCCCGTCGAGGTCCGGCTGGTCGACGGCATCCGGGCCGGTGAGGGATGGCTGCCCCGGTTGTCCCTGGTCGCCGTGGTCGACGGCGGGGTGGTCGGCCACGTCGTGTGCTCGCGGGGGTCGCGACGTGCCGGTGCTGGGGCTGCGGGGGCGGTTCCGGTACGCCCGGCGGCCTTTGATCGCGAACGAGAATGTGTTCTACTTCGGCCTCGTATCGACCAGGGGGAGCGAGACCGTGGATGTGGCCCAGATCGACCTGCTCGACCGCGACCGGTTCACGCAGGGAATCCCGCACGAGTGGTTCACCTGGCTGCGGGCCAACGCGCCGGTGTTCCACCACGACGAGCCGGACGGCGCCGGGTTCTGGGTGATCACCCGGTACGAGGACATCGTCGCGGCCAACCGGGACGCCGCCGCCTTCTCGTCCTCCCAGGATCTGGGGGGCGTCGTCACGCTGGAGGGGCCGACGGCGCCGTTCCCGGGGACCGAGATGGCCGGCAACATGATGCTGTTCATGGACCCCCCGGGCCACACCCGCTACCGCAAGCTGGTGAACCGGGGGTTCACGCCCCGGATGATCGCCGCCCTGGAGCCGCACGTCCGGGAGCTGACCGTCGGGATCGTCGAGGCGGCGATCGCCAAGGGGGACGGCGACTTCGTCGTCGACGTCGCCGCCGAGCTGCCGCTCGAGGTGATCGCCGAACTGCTCGGCGTGCCCCGGGAGGACCGGCACAAGCTGTTCGACTGGTCGAACCGCATGGTCGGCTCGGAGGACCCGGAGTACCAGGTCAGCGAGCAGCACGTGATGGAAGCCCAGGTCGAGATGTTCATGTACGCCCAGGCGCTGGCCGAGCAGCGGCGGGCCGAGCCGGCCGCGGACATCGTCAGCACGCTGCTCGCGGCCGAGGTCGACGGCGACCGGCTGTCGGAGATGGACTTCAACCTGTTCTTCATGCTGCTGTCGGTGGCCGGGAACGAGACGACCCGCAACGCCATCGCCCACGGGATGAACGCCTTCCTGGAGAACCCGGACCAGTGGGCGCTCCTGGTGGAGGACCCGCAGGCCCGCATCGCGGACGCGGTGGAGGAGATCCTGCGGTGGGCCTCGCCGGTCCTGTTCTTCCGGCGCAACGCGACCAAGGACGTGACGCTCGGCGGGCAGACGATCCGGGCGGGCGAGAAGATCAGCCTCTGGTACATCTCCGCCAACCGGGACGAGAGCGTGTGGGACGACCCGTTCCGGTTCGACATCACCCGCAACCCCAACCCCCACATCGCCTTCGGCGGCGGCGGGCCCCACTTCTGCCTGGGCGCCCAGCTGGCGAGGCTGGAGATCCGGCTGCTGTTCGAGGAGCTGGCGGCACGGGTGCCACGCCTGGAGGCGCTCGGCGAGCCCGACCGGCTGCGCTCGAACTTCATCGGCGGGATCAAGCACCTGCCGGTGCGGCTGGTGCCCGGATGACGACGGTCTCGCCGGGCCCGGCCCCGGCGTCGACCCCGTCGGCCGACCAGCAGGAGCGGCGGCGCCGCATCATCGACGCCGCCTTCGAGCTGGGGGCGGAGCGGGGCTACGAGGCCGTGCAGATGCGGGACGTCTCGGCCAGCGCCAACGTCTCGCTGGCCACGATCTACCGGTACTTCTCGTCCAAGGACCACCTGCTGGCGGCGGCGATGACCGAGTGGACGGCCAAGCTCCAGTCCCGGGTGGCCCAGTCGCCACCCCGGGGCGAGACGGCCGCGGACCAGCTGGTCGACGTGCTCGGCCGGGCGTGCCGAGCGATGTCCCGCCAGCCGAAGCTGAGCGCCGCGCTGGTGCGGGCGCTGTCGTCCGCCGACGCCGGCGTGCAGGAGAGCGCCGACGAGGTCCAGCGCCAGATCGCCACCATGGCCGAGGGCATCCTCGGCGACCTCGACGCCGCGGTGCGCGCCGACATCCTGGCGGTCCTGGGCCACGTCTGGTACTCGACGCTGGTGGCCTGGGCCAATGGCCGCCGCGACTTCAGCACCGTGACGGCCGAGCTGGAGCGCGCGGTCCGCGTGCTGGTCGAGCCCTACGAGCGTCAGGGCCGGGGTCCGTAGGCCCCCTTGTCGGGCGTGTACTCGGTGGGCTCCGCGGTCGCCCCCCACCACGAGGGGCGGCTCGGCACCCGGTCCGGGATGGGCGGGTCGCCCCCGTTGCCGTTCCGTCGCCCGCGCGGCCGTCGGTCCCGGCCGCCGCCGCTCGTGCCGACCGGGGCGTAGCTGACCGGTCCGATGCCGCCGCGGGGGGACGCATCGGCGAGCGGCGGGGCCGTGGGGGCCAGGAGCGGCGGCGGCAGGTCGACCGTGACCGTCGTGCCGTTGGCGCGGGAGCTCTGGATCACCTGCACGCCGATGCGGTGGCGGGCGGCCAGGTTGCCGGCGACGTAGTGGCCCAGGTACTTGGACGGCGCCACCGTGAACGACTCGAGGCCCGCGAGCCGCCGGTTGGAGACGTCGACGGCGTCCGGGGGCATGCCGATGCCCTTGTCGATGATCGCCAGGACGTAATGGCCGGTGATCTGGAAGCGGCCCCGCACCTCGACGGGCGTGTGGGCGGGTGAGAAGGCGAGGCCGTTCTCGATCAGCTCGGCCAGCAGGTGGGCCAGGTCGGCCGCGGCCGCGCCCACGACCGTCGACGTCTGGAGGTCGCGCACGGCGACCCGCTGGTAGTCCTCGACCTCGCTGAGGGCCGCCCGGACCACGTCCATCACGCTGACCGGCCGGGCCCACTGGCGGGGCGGCTCGACGCCGGCGAGCACGAGCAGCGACTCGGCGTTGCGCCGCATGCGGGTGGCGAGGTGGTCGAGGCGGAACAGGTTGGCGAGGGCGTCGGCGTCGACCTCGGCGTTCTCCAGGCGGGTGATCAGGTCGAGCTGGCGCATCAGCAGGTTCTGGTTGCGCCGGCCGAGGTTGACGAAGCTGTCGGCGATGTTGCGCCGCAGCACCGCCTGCTCGACCGCGAGGTCGATGGCCGTCGCCTGGACGGTGTTGAGGGCGGCCGAGACGTCGAGCACCTCGTCCCGCGTCTTGACCGATACCGGGGCCAGCTGCGGCACGGTGACGTTCTCGCCCAGCGGCGTCTGGAGGACGTTGTGCACCGCCGCGGGCAAGAGGTCCTCGGCCATCGACTTGGCCTGGGCGGTCAGCGACCGCAGCGGCCGGGTGATCGACCGGGACACCAGCCAGGTGAGGCCGAGCGCGGCGACCAGTGCGGCGACCGCCAGGAACACGAACAGGCGCTCGCGCTGCTCGGCGTCGGCCCGTACTGCGTCGGCGACCTCGGTCGTCTTGTCGGACACGCCGATGCGGAACTCGCGCAATCCGCCGTGGTTGGCGGTGCCGAGAGCAGTGATCGGCTCCCCCGCGCTGACCTCTTCACCCGAGCCCACGCGCTCGAAAAGGGTGGTGAAATCGTCGACGAAATCGACCGGGAACAACTTGTCCACCACCGTGTCGTACGGCGCCTGCGCGTTCTTGAGGTCGAAGACGAGCTGGTCCCACATCAGCTTGCGGGACACGATCTCGCGGATGTCGTCGGGCGAGGTGATGTGGTTCTCGGCCCGGGGCAGGAGGACCGCCATCGTCTTGCCGCTGTCGCGGAACAGCTCGATCAGGCGGGAGGTGTCGATGACCAGCTCGGCGCCCCGCCGCAGGCGGTCGTCGTCGATCGTGAGGATGACCTTGTCGGTCGCGTCGAAGAACGGCCGCAGGATCTGCGTGTAGCGGACGTAGAGGTCGTCCTGCATGGCGCCGTTGTCGTTGGTGCCGTAGGTGGGCTCGGTGCGGCGGTTGCCGTCGATGTCGGCGCGCAGCTGGTCGAGGGCGTCGAGCCCGTCGAGCGCAGACTGGTAGACGGCGCTGACGGCCGGCCCCTTCGCCTGGATCGCGGCCCGGACGCTCTCGACCGCCCGGTCGGTGAGGGCGCGGGTGCGGTTGTAGCCCTTGACCGGGACCACGACGCCGAGCTGGTCGGAGCCGACGGACTTGACCGCGGCGTAGCTGCGCTCGTCCTGCAGGTGGGTGATCAGGCCGCTCGGGCCCACGGCCACGCGGGCGAGCGCGGTCTGGTTCTTGATCTCCTCGACCTGGTCGTCGAGGTTCACGACCTCGAGCGCGGTGGTGACGGCGAGAGCGAGGAGAGGGACGCTCAGCGCAACAGCCAGCTTTGTTCGAATGGGTACCCGGCGCACTGTGTCCCCCAGAAGGCGTGATGGCCGGCGACGACGAGCCGCCGTGGCCACGGCGGTCATGTCCCCAGCAAGTTGTCCGGCGCCCACACGGGCGCGTCGAGCTGCGCGGACGAGTGGGTGGGCTGCCTAGCAGCCAATCCCGCGACAGATCAGCGGCACACGTTGGGCTCGGCGCACACAACGTGGAAGCCGGTGGGCTCCGTCGCGACTATCTCAGTTGGGTGGCCACTTCTCTACGAGCCACTGCCAGCACATTACGCGCGTTTGGTGCGCCCGTCACCCCGTCCCGTGGACGTGGTCGCACAGCCGCTCCTGGCCGGGAGCGATGACGCCGCCGCCGTCACCCTCGAGCGCCGCGAAGGGACCGCACGCCTGGGGCGTGATCCAGACGTGGACCATCGGCGACACGTGGTCGCGGAAAGTGCCCTGCGGGCACTCGCCGGGGTACGCGACCACCGCCCGGATCTTGAGGTAGTTGGGCTCGCCGCCGTAGCAGAGGTCGGTGTGGGCGTGGAACTGGACGAGCCCGCCGCCGAAGTCGGGGGCCTCCTCGATCGTGACGTTCCGGGGCAGGATGAACATCGCCGCCACCAGCTTCAGCTCGCCGCCCGGCAAGACCTGGTACACGAGCGATTCGGGCTGGTCGGGGTCGAGGATCGTGTCGTCGTCGATCAGCGGCCAGTTGATCTTGTGGGCGAAGCCGGTGATCTCGTCGCCGATCGCATGCCAGCCGCGCTGCTCGGCCACGGCGGGGTCGGCGAACTGCGGCAGCTCCTGGATCGTGCGGGTGACCAGGTCCTCCGCCTCGGCCTGCTGCGCGGGCGTCACACCCGGCACGCCGCCGAGGTCGACCGGCAGGGTGCCGTCGTAGGGCTTGGGCGGGAACGGGGGGCCCGGAATGGTCCATCCCGTCCATGCCGGCCATGTCGTGGCCGCCGTGCCCGGCGGCGTGGCTGTGGCCGCCGGAGGCGACCATGCCGGGGACGCCGACAGCCAGGGCGCCGAGGACCGCGACGCCGACGAGCACCGGGCGGGGCCGCATCGCCCAGTCGGACCGCCGGGCCAGCGTGATCAGGGCGCCGAGGACGGCGACGCCGGCGAGCACGGCGCACAGCGTGTCGGCCACCTCCGGGCTCTCGGCGGTCTCCATCCCGGAGACGAAGCTGATACCGGAGGTCTTGGCCATCACCCAGCCGCCGAGCGCGGCCCCGTTGACGGCCACGCCGGAGAGGCTCACCCACCAGCTCGAGCGGACGAGGGCGAGCGCCCCCCAGGCGAGCTGGACGGCGGCGGTGATGGCGAAGACGGTCGAGACGGTGCGCAGCTCGCCGTGCGAGCCGACGGCGGTGGCATGGATGGCCCCGGCGACGAGCGAGGCGAGGGCCGCGACGCGGAGTGCGCCGGGCGCGGAGGCGGTGGCGGTGGCGGTGGAGTCGGTGGAGTCGGTGTCGGGTGCGGCGGTGGCGGGCCTGGAGTGCGCCCCGGGACGGGGCGGCTCGTCCCAGAAGCGATCGTTGGCTCCGTATGCGGTCACGTTCTCCCCCCAGCGGGTCGACGGCGGCAGGGGGCAATTTACACGGCGGGAGGAAGAACTTGAACGGGAGTCAAGACTTGCGGAACATACGTCCCGCGGCTCGCGCGATGCGTGGCCGACCTCCAGCAACCCCGCGGGCCGATTCACGCAGAGTGCCGGGCGCCATTTGGCTGACGAGCCCGTCACCGGCCATTTGGGGCGCGGCGCCACATCGGCGTGACCGGCGTGTCGCTGACAGCTTTCGTACCCGGAAACGGTCGCCCTGGCGACCGTTTCCGCGTACAAAACGCGCCGGGCCGGTTCAGCCGACGCTGGTGGTGGGGTTGCAGTCGCCGAGGGCGGTGTCGGCGCACACGACGGCCTGGATTTCGCCGACGGTGAGGTCGAAGCCGGTGGTGGTGGTCATGTCGGCCAGGGTGCCGGTCTCGCCGGTGGTGGCGGTCCAGGTGACCGCCCACACGATGCTGGCCCGAGCGTGGTACACGTCGTCGCCGTCCTCGCCGTGGGTGTCGTGGCGGTGATCGTCGGACGCCCACTGGAACACATACGAACACCCCGTCTGCTGCTGATCGTCAGGGACATGGAACAGGTAGGGCTTACCCGGCCCATCGCAGGTGACGGGCGCCGGCCCCGCCGCGGCCGTCGCTGAAACCGGCACCCAAGCCCCCGGATCGACCCACAACCAGGTCGCGATCCCGACCAGGCCGACCACCTCGCGGGGCGGCGCCGTGGCCGGCGTCGGGGCGGGGAGCGCGATCTGGGACGCGGCCTGAACCGCCAGGACCTCGGCCGGCGCCGGCGCCGGAGCCGGGGCGGCGGCCGCGGGGGCGAAGACCTGGAGCGGTTGGCGCAGCGTCCAGGTGCGGGTGGGGTCGTCGCTGCGCTGGCAGTACAACGCATACATCTGACCGGGGACCCGGGCACTCGGGGCGATCTGGGCCCGCGCCGCCATCTGCGCGTCACTCAAGTGGCTCGACTCCCCGAAGAACTCACCGCCCGCCGGCTGCAACGCCACACAACGCACCACCACCGCCGGCGACGACTCCACAGTCGGCTCCGACGACCCCACCGACACCGACCCGGCGCTGGCCGCGACCGTGAGCGTGTCGCCGTCATCGTCGGTGTCGACCGCCAGGCAGGCGCTGATGCTGCGGCATGCCGACGCCTGGGTCTGCGCGGCGGCTGGGACGCCGGCGGTCGCCCACAGGCACAGCGCGGCGGCTACGACACGACCGGCCGTCATTGATCGCACGTGGTCACCCCCTCCCACTGCTCGTCGGCCGCCGGCGGTCGACGCGAGCTCACCCGCCAGGCACCGGCGGTGCGTTCGAGCTCGGTCGTGTCGATCGAAGTGCCGGTGTGGACGGGCACGATCTCGGCGCCGGTCGCCACGTCGAAGACACCCGACTCGTCGACGAAGCAGACGCGCACGGTCGCCCGGTCGCCGGACACGTCGATCGACAGGATGGTCTGCTTGGTCGCCGCGCCGACGTGCACGGCCTGGCCCCGGGCCGCGTAGTCGGCCATGGCCTGCCGGAGGCGATCGAGCGTGCGGCCGGTGGCCCGCTCGGAGATCTCGGGGTCGTCGGGATCTGGTGCGGCCTCCACGCGTTCCTGCATCGCGATGTAGGCCCGGTACGCCGCCTCGACCTCGGCCTCGGCGTCGGCGGGGGTCGTCGTCGCCGATGCCTCGGACCTGGAGTTGACGTCGGCCGCCGTGACCTTGCCCCAGAGCCACCACCCGCCGGCGGCGAGCAGGGTGAACAGGACCACCAGGGCGACCATCTGGCGTGTCTCGTGGTGTTCCACCGCTGGCGCACGCTACGCACTGCTGCCACTACATTCAATAGATATCGAAAGATACCTACAACATCTGCCGTATAATGGCGTAACGAGCGTGTCCGTCTATGTCTCCGGGCGGGTTGCCTGGATGTGGGGGGTCCAGCCGGCGGCCTCTATCTCCTCGGGCGTGGCTGGGCGGGTGGGGGTGGGCTCGGCCGTCAGTGCGTCGGACTCCGCCGTGTGGTTCGGGTCCGGGTACTGGGCGTCGCACTCGTCGCAGAACAGCGTCAGCCTGCCTTCCTCCGTCTGCCACATCTCCAGGTCGCCGCAGAGCGATCGCGGGCAGTGGCCCGCCAACGCCGTCCAGGGGCGACGGCCGCGACGGTCCCTGCGCAAGAGCGTCACCAGTCGCCCAGCGTGCGGACGTTGAGCCTGCGGTCCGTGCCGGTCCAGGCCAGGACGACGCCCTCCTCCGTCGAGCAGAACGCCCAGACCGCCGGCGCGCCGCCGGGGCCGGGCTTCGTCACCTGACGAACGGCGGGTACGGCACGTCGACCCCCGCCACGATCTTGCCCAGCTCCACCCGGTGCTTCGGCGAGAAGAGCAGGTGCTGGCGGGCCGTCTGGACGTCGCGCAGCGCCCGCGACAGCGGGCTCGCCGAGTACGCCGCCGCGCCCCCGCCGATGGCGTGGGCCGCCGCCGTGACCTCGACCCCGACGTCCGACGCCAGCAGGCACTGGAGGTAAGTGCGGGCCTGCAACCGCCGGTCGACCCGGTCGCCCCGCTCCGCCAAGGCGTGGGTCTCGTCCACCACCGCCCGCAGGCCGGCCCTCGCCGCCTCCAGCGTCGCGCCCGCCGACGCCAGGGCGGCCAGGGCCGTCGGGTCGTCGGTGACCTGGCCCCGGCGGGCGTCCCGGCCCTCCCTCGTCTGGCGGGCCACCTCGTCGAGCGCTCCCCGGGCGATCCCCAGCGGGACCGCCGCCAGCGTCGGGAGCAGGGCGCAGTAGATCGGGACCCGCCACAGCGTGCCGTCCGGCCATGGGCGGTCGGCGAACGTGCACGAGCGGGCGAGGTCGACCTCGACGTCCTCCGCCCGGATGTGGTGGCTGCCCGTGCCCCGCAGGCCCATCGCATCCCACGTGTCCTCGACCGTCACCTCCGGGACCGGGACGAAGCAGACGCGGGGCACCGGGTCGGGATCCGCACCGGCCGCAGACCGCACGAACGCGCCCACGCCGATCCACGCGCTGTGCACCACGTTGCTGGCGAACGGCCACCGGCCGGTCAGCCTCGACGCCGCCACGCTCCCGTTGGGGGCGAACATCGTGGCGTTGCCCTGGTCCGGGTCGCGGAACACCTCGCGGGCCGCCTCCTCGCCGATGTAGCCGGCGAACAGGTTGCTGCCGCCGCCGATCACCGCGCACCAGGCCGTGCTGGCGTCGACCGCGGCGATGCGCTCGACCACCTCGACCACCTCGACCACCGGCGCCTCCAGGCCGCCGAGGGCCGCCGGCATCGCCATGCGGTTCATCCCCGACGCCCGCAGCGCCGCCAGCACGTCGTCCGCGATGCGCCGCTCCCGCTCGATCTCGTCCGCCCTCCCGGCGATCAGGCCCAGCGCGGCATCCACTGCGCGCCGGACGTCGGCGGTCGTGACACTCGCCGTCGTGTCAGCCATGCCCTCAGCTTGCCAGCCGTCACGCGCCGGGGATCGGCGCCACGTTGAGCCGGCGGTCTCCGCCGGTCAGCCCCCGGCGGCGCGGGCCCGGTACTCGTCCCGCAGGCGGCGCTTGTACAGCTTGCCGCTGTCGGTGCGGGGCAGCTGGTCGGTGAAGTCGACCCGCCGTGGGCACTTGAACCGGGCCATCCGATCGCGGCAGTAGGCGATCAGCTCGTCGGCCAGCTCGGGGCCCGCCACGGCGCCGTCCCGCAGCTCGACGACGGCCACCACCAGCTCGCCCCACTCGTCGTCGGGCACGCCGATGACCGCGGCGTCGCCGACCGCCGGATGGCCGAGCAGCTCGGCCTCGACCTCGGCCGGGTACACGTTGACCCCGCCCGAGATGATCAGGTCGGCGCTGCGGTCGGTGAGGAAGAGCTAGCCGTCCTGGTCGAGGTAGCCGACGTCGCCCAGCGTGTAGTAGTCGCCGCGGTAGCTGTTGGCGGTCTTGTCCGAGTCGCCGAAGTAGTCGAACCGTCCCGACGCGGGCGCCTTCAGGTACACGGTGCCGACCTCGCCGGTGGGCACGTCCTCGCCGGACACCGGGTCGAGGATGCGGATGTGGTCGGCGGCCGCCGGCTTACCCACCGTTCCCGGCCGGGCCAGCCAGTCGTGGCTGAGCGACGAACGTGCCGACGCCCTCGGTGGCCGCGTAGTACTCCAGCAGCACCGGGCCCCACCAGTCGATCATCGCGGTCTTGACCGACACCGGGCACGGCGCGGCCCCGTGGATGACCAGCCGCAGGGACGACACGTCGGCCGCCTCCCGCTCGGCCTCGGGCAGCGCGAGCAGCCGGTGGAACATCGTCGGGACCAGGTGGGTGTGCGTGATGCGGTGCTCGCCGATCAGCCGCAGGGTCTCGGACGGCGACCAGCCGTCCATGAGCACGACGCCGACCCCGCCGGTGAGCGGCCCCAGGAGCGAGAACGCCAGCGGTGCGGCGTGGTACAGCGGCCCCGTGCACAGGTGCATGGTCTCGCCGGGGATGTAGCCGAACAGCCGGGCCAGCCCGGACGTGGGCGGCGTCTCCGAGCGGTGGACCCCCTTGGGGCGGCCCGTGGTGCCCGACGTGTACAGCATCTGGCCGCCCAGAACCGGGTCGTCGATGTCGTCGCCCGACTCGGCCCCGACGACGGCGGCGAAGTCGTCGAAGCCGTCGATCGGACCGCCCACCGCCAGGCGGACCGTCGCCGCGGGCGCCCCCGCGGCGGCACCCGCCGCCACGGGCGCCAGCCGGGCGTCGGCGATGAACGCCTTCGCCCCGCAGTCGCCGAGGATGTAGGCGGCCTCGTCGGCCGTCAGGTGCCAGTTGACCGGCGTGGACCGCAGGCCCGACCGGGCGCACGCGGCCACGATCTCGGCGAACTCCGGCCGGTTGGTCACCATGAACGCCACGGCGTCGCCCTTCACCAGGCCCCGGGACCGCAGCGCCCGGGCCAGGCGGTTGGCGTCGGCGTTGAGCTCGGCGAAGGTCCGGTCGCCCAGCGGCG
>CAVUBW010000005.1:0-213234 GCA_963739835.1 uncultured Acidimicrobiales bacterium | reverse complement strand
GCTGTCGACCCGGGCTGGCTGGACGAATCGGAGGCGAGCGGCCTTTTCCTGCTCAGAAGCCTCTCGGCCGGGGTGGTGAGTGTGGGGCTAGCTGGAATCGAACCAGCGACCTCACCCTTATCAGGGGTGCGCTCTAACCGACTGAGCTATAGCCCCGGGACCCGAGCGTGTGACTTTACCGCTGGGCGCGGCGGGTCGGCGAACCGCGTTTCGGGCGGCCGACCGGTTCGCGGATGACCGTGTGGCGGAGGCCGCCTGTCATCTCGTTGAGCAGGTTCACCAGGACCGTCAGCAGGACCGTGCCGATCGAGCCGGCGACCACCAGGATGCCGACGCCGATCGCGGCCGCCCGGAACAGCGTGCCGTCGTCGAGTTTGAAGCCGCCGACCAGGACCTGGCCGTCCGCGCAATCGTCATCCTCCTCGAACGCCGTGCCCTTCGGCAGGTCGGCCTTCGGGGTGCAGTTGCCGTACGCGCCCAGGCGAGTCACGAAGCTCTCGACCTGGTCGATCGTGCCCGCCGAGCGGCCCACGTTGTAGAGCAGGGTGCCTGCTACCAGGACGATCAGGCCCACGCACAGGAAGAACAGCGCCGAGATCTTGAACACCGACCATGGGTCGATCGACCACAGGCGCTGGTTGACCCGCAGGCCCCGGCGCGACTTTTTGCCTCCCTGGTCGGGCCGCGCCGGCGCGTGGCGTGCCCGGCGGTGCAGGCCTCCCGGGCCCTCCGGCGTCAGGACCGGCGGCGGCGGGATGCCCGGGGCCGCGCCCGGCGGCGGTCCTAGGCCGCCCGGCGCGAGGCCCGGCCCGGGGGCGGATCCGGGGGTCGGGACGGGGCCCGGCGGTGTCGGGGTCGGTGCAGCGCCTGGCGGCGCCGCGGTCATCGCGGCGGGGGACGGGGACGGGGCCGACGACGAGGGTGCCGGGTCCGGGCCTCGGCGGGGCGTGGGGGCTGCGGCCGTCGCCGGCGAGAACGGGGTCGGCGCCGTGGCGCCGCCGTTGCCGCCCGCGCCCGTGACACCCGGGCCGCCGCCGTTGGTCTCGCTCGCGGGGCCGCCCTTGCCTCGCGACCCGTTGCCGCCCCCCGCGCCCGAGCCCGGGTTCGACCCCGCCCGCGGGGCCGGGGTCGACGGCTCGCCGGCGCGTTCCGGCGCCTTGGGGGCGCCTGCGCTCGGGGCCGTATCGGGGAGTCCACGGTCCGCGCCGTCTCCACCGCCGTTGCCGCCATGGCCGTCAGCGGTGATTCCGGGCGTATCAGCCGGCATCGACGAGAGTCTACGGCACCATGTGCCGACGTCCCGCACCCTCGCGCCCTGTGCGCTTACGTCGGTACTGCACGTGCTCTGGCTCGGGCCGAGGCCTCGGCGTCGCCCACCGCGACCCGGACCACCACCTCATCCCCCGCCCGGGTGAAGCTGCGCAGTTCGCCCCCGTTGGCCTCCGCCAGCGCCCGGGCGGCATCCTCGCCCTCCGCCGCGCCCGCCAGCGCCGCGGCGTCCGCCGCCGTCCTCGCCCTCGCCCTCTCCCCCAGCGCCGTCGCCAGCGGCACCAGCGCCAGCAGCGCCGCCACCGCGAGCCCGACGAGTGCCGCCGCCAGGGGCACCACCTGGCCACGATCGCCGCCGCCCCTCACGGCGGCGGCCCGCGTCGCTTGTCCCACCACGACTCCTCCCTCCGGCGGGCGCGTCCGCGCCCGTCGCTACGTGTCCGGAGGGGAAGCCGGGTCGCCGACCCTACTCGTCGCCCGTGAGCACCGGAGCCACCGCCGCCACCGTCTGGCCGTTGTCGAGGTTCATCACCCGGACCCCCGTGGCGTCGCGGCCCTGGGAGGACACATCGCGAACGGCCATGCGGATGAGCGTGCCCGCGGACGAGATCACGACGATCTCGTCGTCGATGCCGACCATGAACGCGGCCACGACGAAGCCCTTGCGTGCCGTGAGCTTGATGCCCCGCACACCCTGGCCACCCCGGCCCTGGGAGTTGAACCGGTCGAGCTGGGTGCGCTTGCCGTAGCCGGCGTCGGTGACCAGCAGCAGCGCCACGTCGTCGCGGGCCACGTCGCACGACACGACCTCGTCTTCGGTGCGCAGCTTCATGCCCCGCACGCCGGCGGCCGCCCGGCCCATCGCCCGGACCTCGGCCTCTTGGAACCGGATGCTCATGCCCGACCGCGACACCATGAACACGTCGTTGTCGCCGTTGGTGGGGATGACCTTGACCAGCTCGTCGCCATTGCGCAGGTTGATCGCGATCAGCCCGCTGCGCAGGGACGAGTCGTACTCGTTGAACCGGGTCTTCTTGACCTGCCCCTGCCGGGTGGCGAAGAACAGGTACGGGTGTGTCTCGTAGTCGCGGGTGTCGATGACCGCCTGGATGCGCTCGTCGGGCTGCAGCGGCAGGAGGTTGACGATCGCCGTGCCCCGGGCCGTGCGGTCCTTGCCGCGGGATCTCGTGCGCCTTGAGCCGGTACACCCGACCCCGGTTGGAGAAGAACAGCAGGTAGGCGTGCGCGGTCGTCGTGAGGATCTGCGTGACGTAGTCGTCGTCGCGCAGCTTGGCCCCGGCGACGCCCCGGCCGCCCCGGCCCTGCGCCCGGAACGTGTCGGACGGGACCGTCTTGACGTAGCCCCGCTGCGACATCGTGAAGACCAGCTCTTCGTCGTCGATCAGGTCCTCGATGTCGATGTCGCCGATGTCGTAGGTGATCTCCGAGCGTCGGGCCGAGGCGAAGCGCTCCCGGACGTCGGCCAGCTCCTCCTTGATCACCGCGTACAGCCGGGCCTCGTCGGCCAGGATGGCCTCCAGCTCGGCGATCTTGCCCCGCAGGTCCTCCATCTCGGTCTCGAGGTCGATGCGGGCGAGCCGGGTGAGCTGCCCGAGCCGCATGTCGAGGATGTGCTCGGCCTGGTCGATCGAGAAGTCGAACGGTTCGGCCATGAGCCCGGTCCGGGCGGCGGCCCGGTCCTCGGACGCCCGGATCAGCGCGATGACCTCGTCGATGACGTTGATCGCCTTGAGCAGGCCCTCGACCAGATGTGCCCGGCGCCGCGCCTTCTCCAGCCGGTACTCGCTGCGCCGCCGGATGACGTTGACCTGGTGGTCGATGTAATGCCGCAGCACCTGGACCAGGTTGAGCGTGCGGGGCACGCCGTCGACGAGCGCGACCGTGTTGACCGCGTAGCTCGTCTGCAGCGGCGTGTGCTTGTAGAGGTTGTTGAGGATGACGAGCGCGGGCGCGTCCTTCTTGAGCTCGATCACCAGCCTCGTGAGGCCGCCGGCGGACTCGTCGTTGACGTCCGCGATGCCCTCGATCTGGCGGGTCTCGACCAGCTCCTTGATCTTGACCGCGGTCGCCGAGATCGACGTCTGGTACGGCATCTCGGTGACCACGATGCGGTCGCGCCGGCGCCCGGTGCCCTCGACGATCTCGGTGCGGGCCCGCAGGCGGATCGAGCCCTTGCCGGTGCGGTAGGCGTCCATGATCCCCGACCGGCCCATGATCAGCCCGCCGGTCGGGAAGTCCGGGCCCTTGACGAACGCCATCAGGTCGTCGGGCGTGGCCTCGGGGTGGTCGAGCAGGTGCATCACCGCGTCGATGACCTCGCCCAGGTTGTGGGGCGGGATCTTGGTGGCCATGCCCACCGCGATGCCCTCCTGCCCGTTGACCAGCAGGTTGGGGAACCGGGCCGGCAACACCTCCGGCAGGGTGAACTCGCCCGAGTAGTTGTCGACGAAGTCGACGACCTCCTCGTCGATGTCCTGGAGCATCACCATCGCCAGCGGGTCGAGCCGGCACTCGGTGTAGCGGCTGGCCGCAGGCCCGAAGTCGGGCGAGCCGAAGTTGCCGTGGCCGTCGACCAGCGGGTGGCGCAGCGAGAAGTCCTGGGCCATCCGCACGAGCGCGTCGTAGATCGCGCCGTCGCCATGCGGGTGGTACTTGCCCATCACGTCGCCGGTCACCCGGGCGCACTTCATGTAGCTGCGGTCGGGCCGGGCGCCGATGTCGAGCATTCCCCACAGGATCCGGCGCTGGACCGGCTTGAGGCCGTCCCGTGCGTCGGGCAGCGCCCGGGCGGTGATGACCGACATGGCGTAGTCCAGGAAGGAGCGCTCCATCTCCTCCTGGATCTCGATCGGCTCGATGGCGAGGCGGCCCCGCTGGGGCTCGTCGCCGCCGTTGCCGTTGGCGTCGTCCGGGGGCGTGGTGTCGTCAGGCATGCGTGATCAGCTCGTTCAGATGTCGAGGAAGCGGACGTCTTTGGCGTTGGTCTGGATGAAGTGCTTGCGCATCTCGACGTCCTCGCCCATGAGGATGGCCATCACCTGATCGGCCAGCGCCGCCTCCTCGACCCCCACCTGCAGCAGCGTGCGGCTGGCCGGGTCCATGGTCGTGAGCTTGAGCTCGTCGTGGTCCATCTCGCCGAGCCCCTTGAGCCGGGCGAAGTCCTTGCGGTGGTTGGGCCGCTCGGCCAGGAACCGGGCCTTGGCCACATCGTCCTTGAGGTAGACCTTCTCCTTGCCCACCTCGGTGGAGTACAGCGGGGGCTCGCAGATGTACACGTGGCCGTGCTCGACCAGGGTCTTCATCTGCCGGAAGAAGAACGTCAGCAGCAGCGTGCGGATGTGTGCGCCGTCGACGTCCGCGTCGGTGAGGATGCACACCTTGTCGTAGCGCCGCTTCTCGATGTCGAACTCGTCGCCGAGGCCGGCGCCGATGGCCGAGATCAGCGTCTGGATCTCGTTGTTCTTGAGCATCTTGTCGATGCGGGCCCGCTCGACGTTGAGGATCTTGCCCCGGATCGGCAGGATCGCCTGGGTCGCGGGGTTGCGGGCCTGCACCGCCGAGCCGCCGGCCGAGTCGCCCTCGACGATGAACAGCTCGCGCTCGCCGCGGTCTTGCGACGAGCAGTCCTTGAGCTTGTCGGGCATGCCCGCACCGTCGAGCAGCGTCTTGTTGCGGACGACGTCGCGGGCCTTGCGGGCCGCGTCCCGGGCCTGGGCGGCCGCGATGCCCTTGCGGACGATCTTGTTGGCCTCGGTGGGGTTCTCCTCGAGCCAGTCGCCGAGCTTCTCGTTGGTGGCCCGCTGCACGAGCGTCTTCATGGCGGTCGTGCCCAGCTTGGACTTGGTCTGCCCCTCGAACTGGGGGTCGATCAGCCGCACCGAGAGGATGGCCGTGATGCCCTCGCGGATGTCCTCGCCCGCGAGGTTGGCGTCGCGCTCCTTGAGCAGCCCCTTGGCCCGGGCGTACTTGTTCATCGCCGTGGTGAGGGCGGCCTTGAACCCCTCCTCGTGGGTGCCGCCCTCGACCGTGTTGATGCCGTTGGCGAAGCTGTGGATGCCGTCGGTGTTGAACCCGGTGTTCCACTGGAACGCCACCTCGACCTCGGAGGTCGTCGTCGGACTCGGTCGTAGTAGCCGACCTTGGAGAACAGGCCCTCCTTGGTCTTGTTCATGTGGCGGACGAAGTCGACGATGCCGCCGGCGTAGCGGAACGTGACCGGCTCGTTGTCGTGGTCGGGCCGCTCGTCGCGGAAGCGGATCTCGAGGCCCTTGTTGAGGAAGGCCATCATCTGGAGCCGCTCGAGGATCGTGCGCGCCGAGAACTCGACCGACTCGAACACGGTGTCGTCGGGCCAGAACGTCACGATCGTGCCGTGGCGGTGGGCGCCGCGGCCGTTGCGGGGCGACTCGCCGACGACCCGGAGCTTGCCCTGGGGCCGGCCGCCGTCGGCGAACTCCATGCGGTAGCGCTTGTCGTCGCTGGTCGACCTCGACGGTCGACGCGGCGGGACAGGGCGTTGACGACCGACACGCCGACGCCGTGGAGTCCGCCCGAGACCTTGTAGCCGTTGCCGCCGAACTTGCCGCCGCGCGTGCAGCTTGGTGAGGACGATCTCGACGCCCGAGATCTTGTGGATCGGGTTGATGTCGGTCGGGATGCCGCGCCCGTTGTCGTCGACCGCGGCAGCCGCCGTCGGCCAGGAGGGTGACGATGATGCGGTCGCAGACGCCCGCCATCGCCTCGTCGACCGCGTTGTCGACGACCTCCCACACGCAGTGGTGGAGGCCGGACGGACCGGTCGAGCCGATGTACATGCCGGGGCGCTTGCGGACCGGATCGAGGCCCTCGAGGACCTGCATGTCCTTGGCCCCGTACGAGGTGCTTCCTTGTGTCAAGGCGCGCCCTTCCGTGACGGTCGATTCCGGCAAGAGCGGAAGACCGGCGCCGGCAGGGCTTTTGCCTGGTCAGGACCGCTAATCACAACAGCGCAAGTCTACCAGAGGGGTGTGACGTTCCCGGCCATGGTGGACGGCCGCGGTCAGCGGCGCGGCGAGGGGCGCCGGGGCGGGCGCGGGCGCCGACGCTCGACGGTCGACGCGGACCTCGATGCGACGGACGTGGCGCGCGCCGGCGAGCTCGGCGAGGCGGTCGACGAGCTGCGGTCTCGAGGAACCGGACGTGCGTGGTCAGCGCCGGGTCGTCGCACGCCACGACCAGGGTCTCGCCGTCGATCGCGACGGGGCGGGTGCGGGCGGCCATGGCCTCGCCGACGACCTCGGACCACCGCTCGAACACCACCTCGACCCCGGCCCGGGGCGGCGTGCCGAGCCGACCGAGCACCCGGTCGATCGTGTCGCCCAGCCGCACGGGAGGCGGCGAGGCGCCGGGGAGCGGCCGCCATGCCATCGCCACAGTCAACCACGCTGCGGCGACAGCGGAGGGCACCACCGGATGTCGCGCGGGCTCTACTCCCGGATCTCGCCGCCCGCGAGGTGCAGCACCCGGTCGGGCCGGGCGTCCGGGGGCAGGGCCGACGGCCGTCGTCAGCAGCGTCTGGCCGGGCGGCAGGTGGGCGAGCAGGGCGGCGCTGCGGTCGGGGTCGAGCTCGCTGAACACGTCGTCGAGCAGCAGCACCGGCGGCGTTCCCGTGGCCGCCGTGACGACGTCGTGGACGGCCAGGCGCAGCGCCAGCGCCAGGCTCCGCTGCTCGCCCTGGCGCGCCTGCGTGCGGGCCGGCGCCGCGCCGATCGTGAGCGCGAGCTCGTCCCGGTGCGGTCCGACCGTGGACACGCCCCGGCGGACGTCGTCGCTGCGGGCCCGGCCGAGCGCCGTCGCCAGCGCCGCGCCCAGCGCGGCCGCATCCGGATCGCGCCCCCCGTCGGACCCTGCGCCCCACGCCGACTCGTAGGCCGCGCCCACACGGGCCGGCCGGCGGGCCAGGGCGTCGTACATCGTGCCGAGGACCGGGCCCACCGAGCCAGCAGGTCCAACCGGGCCGCCACCAGCTCGCCGCCCGCCTCGGCCAGCTTGGCGTCCCACACGTCGAGGGTGAACGCCGCCGACTCGTCGCAGACGGCCCCCGGCCTGGCGCAGCAGCGCGTTGCGTTGGCGCAGCACCCGGTCGACCGTCGCCGCGGGCGGCGTCGTGCCGGGGGTGCAGGCTGACCAGCGTGTCGTCGAGGCAGCCGGCGCCGCTCGGCCGGGCCGCCCTTCACGAGGCGAGGTCGTCCGGCGTGAAGACCGACACCCGCAGGGCGCCCGAGCAGGTCCCGGGCGCGGCGCAGCGCGCTGGCGGTTGACCTGCACCCGGTTGCGCCCGGTCGGCTGGATCTCGGCCTCGAGCAGCAGCTCCCGCCCGTCCCGCTCCGCCTCGGCCCGCACCACGGCGATCGGCGCCGCCCGACGCACGAGGGCCTCGGTCGGCGCCGCCGCGGAACGACCCCAGCGTCGCCAGGTAGCCGAGGCCTCCAGCAGGTTGGTCTTGCCCTCGCCGTTCGCGCCGACGAGCGCGGTGAGCCCCGGCGACAGGTCGAGCTCGGCCGGAGCTGTAGTTGCGGAAGTCGGTCGAGCCAGAGGCGTGCGGACCTGCACGCGGTCCGCGGCTCAGCGAGACCCGCACGGGCATCAGCAGGTACAGGAACTCGGGGTGCTCCGGGCTGCGGACGAGCGCCGGCTTCAGCGCGTCGACCGTCTCGAGCAGCACCTCGTCGCCCGGCGGACCTCGACGCCCGGCGACAGGTACTCCGGGTTGAACGCCACCGTCAGCTCGGTGCCCTCGTACTTGGCGTCGAGCGCCTCGTGTGCCTGGCCGACGTCCTGGGTGACCGCCACGAGGTCGAGCCCGTCGGCCGCCATCGCCAGGCGCACCGGCGTCGCCTCGCGGGCCAGCAGCTTGCACCCGGCGCAGGCGCCTCGAGCAGCGCCTCCCGGCCGACCGTGAGCCGGTTGGGGTGCGCGCTCGGGATGAGACCGCGGTAGTTCGGGAAGTCGCCCTCGATGAGCAGCGTGGTCAGCCGCACGGGCCCGACCTCGAAGCGTGGCGTCGCGCTCCCCGAGGCGCAGCGTCAGCTCGCTCCACCGTCGCCCAGCAGCCGGGTCAGCTCGTTGAGCGCCCGGGACGGCACCAGCACCGACTGCCCCTCGGCGAGCACGCTCTGGCCCGGCAGGTCCCGCACCGCCAGGCGGTAGGAGTCGGTGGCCACCAGCCGCAGCCCGTCGGCCTCGGCGGTCACGAGCACGCCCGTGAGGATCGGGCGGGCGTCGTCGCTCGACGCCGCCGGCACGACCTGGCGCAGCGCGGCGGCCAGCTGGCCGGCGTTGATCGTGACCCCGTCGCCGCTCGGCTGCGGGACGCGGGGGAACTCGTCGGTCGGGAACACCCGCAGCGAGAACTCGGACCGGGCGGCGCGTGATCCGGGCCGACTCGCCGTCGACGTCGACCGTCACCGCGCCCGGCGGGAGCGACCGCACGATGTCCGACACCAGCCGGGCCGGCAGCACGGCCTCGCCGTCCTCGTCGGCCTTGACGCCTTCGCGCACGTCCACCGAGATGGTCAGCTCGAGGTCGTGGCCCGTCAGCGTGAGCACGCCCCCCGCCAGCTCGGCCTTGATGCCCGCCAGGACCGGTAGCGCGCCCCCACGGCCCGCCGTCGCGCGCCCAGCCGTGCCCAGCGCCTCGACGAGGACGTCTCGCTCGCATCGGAACTTCACGCCGTCGCTCTCTTTCTCTGCCGTCCTGGAGTGATCTATCCAACCAGAGGTAGTAGTAGGGCCTGTGGATTGTGGACGAGCGGTCGTCGGTCCTGCTCAGAGGCCCGATGGCCGTCCCCGGAGCATCCCCAGGCTCCCACAGCCGCCGGGGTGCGCGCGCGACATGGGGTGGGGACGGCGCACCGGCCATCCACCGCCGGGAGGCCGCCGTCCACAGCCGGTCCCCCGCCTTGTCCACCGCGGCGGCGGGCCCGGGTCAGTCGACCCTGGCGGACGGCCTTCATCAGCCGGGTGACCTGGTCGTAGATCTGGCGGCGCTCCTTGGACATGAGCGCGCCGATCTTCTCGACCGCGTGGATGACCGTCGTGTGGTCGCGGCCGCCGAACTCGCGGGCGATGTTGGGGTAGGACAGCTCCGTCAGCTCCCGCATCACGTACATGGCGATCTGGCGGGCGGTGACGAGCGGCCGCTGGCGGCTGCTTGCTCTGGAGCTCCTCGACGGTGAAGCCGAACTGCGCCGCCGCCTCCTCCATGATGAGCTGCGCGGTGATCGGCCGGGGCTGGTTCTCGCTGAGGAGGTCGGCCAGCACCTGCGTGGCCCGGTCGACGGTGATCGGCTCGTGGGTGAGGCTGGCGAAGGCGGACACCCGGATCAGCGCGCCCTCCAGCACCCGGATGTTGTCCGTGATGTTGGCGGCGATGAACTCCAGCACGTCCGGCGGGATGCGGGTGGTCTCGAGCTCGGCCTTCTTGCGGAGGATCGCCAGGCGGGTCTCCAGCTCGGGCGGCTGGATGTCGGTGAGCAGGCCCTGCTGGAACCGGCTGCGGAGCCGGTCCTCGAAGCCGATCTGGTCGGGCGCCCGGTCGGACGACAGCACGATCTGGCGGTTGGTCTGGTGGAGGTGGTTGAAGGTGTGGAAGAACTCCTCCTAGCGTCTCCTGCTTGCCCTGGAAGAACTGCACGTCGTCGACGAGCAGGACGTCGATGTCGCGGTAGCGGCGCTTGAAAGCGTCACGGGTGCCGGACTGCATCGAGTCGATGAACTCGTTGAGGAACGTCTCGGACGTGACGTAGCGGACCCGGTACGCGGGGTAGTTGTCGTTGACGTAGCTGGCGATGGCCTGGAGCAGGTGGGTCTTGCCGAGGCCGGCGTCGCCGTAGATGAACAGCGGGTTCCAGCGGCGGGCGGGCATCTCGGCCACCGACTGGGCGGCGGCGTGGGCGAACCGGTTGGACCCACCGATCACGAAGTTGTCGAACGTGTAGCGGGGGTTCAGCTCGACGTCGCCGGCCGGGGCCAGGTCACGGTCGCCGGGCCGGCCGAGCGGGCCGCCCCCCGGACCCCCGGGTCCTGGGCCGATGCCGCGTCCGCCGGGTGCCCCCGGCCGGTCGGCGGACAGCGGCGCCGGGGCGGCGGACGGCGCGGGCACGGTCCACAGCGAGGGAGGCTCGGGTGGCTCGATGCGCAGCTCGAGCTCGACGTGGGGGACTCCGGCCTCGGCGAGCGCGTCGCGCACGAGGCCGAGGTAGCGGCCCTCGATGCGCTCCTTGGCCAGCGCGCTGGGGACCCCGAGCGTGATCGTGCGGCCGTCGTAGCCGACCGCGTGTACGCCCTCGAACGCCGTGTGCCACACCGGATCGGACACCTGGGCCCGCAGGAGCGTTGCGCACATGGTCCACAAGCGGTGCGCATCGCTGATCACGTCAGTCGGTCCTCCTGGGCAGTGCGCTCATCCACAACACCATCCACACTTGTGGATGACCGCACAAGAGATTGACGCCAGGAAGCCGACGGGTGTCGGGGAGCCGCCGACCGCCGGCGGGCGGTGCGCCTCCCCGGCTCTGGCGCCCCGGACCGGGGGCCCGGGGTCGTCGCAAGGTAGCACCGGGGCGAGGGCGGAACCAGAGGTCGTCCACAGGGGTGGGGACCTGATCCTGGGGGCGCGTGTGGACGGGCACCCGGCGTCGGTATCCTCTGCACTCTGCGCGTGTGGGCGATGGCGCGAGCCGGCTGGCGTTCCAGGCCCGACGGGCCCTACCGTTGGGGAAGCACCGGCGCCGTGCTCTGTCGTCGCGCGTCGTCGAATTGGATTCCGATCCCCCGCAGGCCCCGCCGAGCGCGAGGAGGCCGCGTGGCCGAGGAGGCACAAGTTGAAGCGCACCTACCAGCCCAACAACCGCAGGCGTGCCAAGCGGCACGGCTTCCGGGCTCGGATGCAGACCCGCGCCGGCCAGGCGATCCTGCGGGCCCGGCGGCAGAAGGGTCGCGCCCGCCTGTCCGCCTGATCGGACGGATCGGCGATCGTGCGACCTTCGAGGCGCTTCGACGCGACGGCCGACGGGCCCGGCGCGGGCCGATGAGCGTGACGCACCTGCCCGGCGCGGGCGGCGTGCGGGTCGCGTACGCGGTCGGCCGGCCGGTCGGCTCGGCCGTGGTGCGCAACCGTGTCCGCCGGCGGCTGCGGGCGGTCGTGCGCGAGATCGACCGTTCCGGCGCCGGCCTGGCCACCGGCGCCTACCTGATCGCGGCGCGGCCGGAGGCGGCGGACCGGAGCTACCGCGAGCTGCGTGACGACCTGGCGGGGGCGTGCGCGGCGGCCACCGGGAGGTCGGGCTGATGGGCCCCGCCGCCCGAGGCCTCCACGGTGGGGTGAGGATGTATCAGAAGGTTACGGCAGGTCGGCCTTCCCCCTGCCGTTTCGTGCCATCCTGTTCAAACTACGCGCTCGACGCCTTCGAGCAACACGGCGCACTCCGTGGCAGTGCGCTCACTCTCCGCCGGTTGCTCCGGTGCCACCCCTGGGGTGGCCACGGGTGGGATCCCGTTCCTGAAGGAAAGCACCACTGATGCTCGACGGCCTCTTCCAGCTTGTCGCCAACACGCTCAACTTCTTCTACGAGCTGTGGCCGAACTACGCGTTCGCCATCGCCGCGCTGACGTGCGTCGTGATGCTGATCACGACCCCGCTGACCCTCAAGGGCACGCGGTCGATGATCGAGATGCAGCGCCTGCAGCCGCAGATCCGCAAGATCCAACTGCAGCACAAGGACGACCGCCAGAAGCAGAACGAAGAGCTGATGGCGTTCTACAAGGAGCACGAGATCAACCCGGTCGGCGGCTGCCTGCCGCTGATCATCCAGGCGCCGGTCTTCTCGATCCTGTTCTACGTCGTCCGGGGCCTGACGAACCCCGCGAAGTTCGTCGCCGTCCAGCAGATGGCCCAGCAGTACAACCTGAACCCGCCGGCCATCACGACGCCGGGCTTCCAGCCGAAGTACCTGAACCACTCGACCGCGCTCTACGAGTCCCTGGTCGGCCAGTCGTCGATGCCGGCGTTCAACGGCCACATCAACCTGGCCGACAGCGCGGCGGTGGCCCTGCGGGTGGGGATCGTGCACGCACTCCCCTACCTGCTGCTGGTGGCGGCGATCGCCGGCCTGAGCTGGCTACAGCAGCGTCAGATCATGGGCCGCACCGCCGGCTCCGGCGCCGAGATCAATTCACAGCAGCAGCTCATGATGCGGATCGGACCGCTGATGTACGTGTTCTTCGCGTTCATCAGCCCGGCGGCCATCGGCATCTACTTCCTGGTCTCGACGCTGTGGCGGGTGGGCCAGCAGGCCTTCATCACCCGGTCGCTGTACGGCGGCGAGGACTCGCCCGGGACCCAGGCGCAGAAGGCCATGGCCGAGATGCGGGCGGCGAAGAAGAACGGCGACGCGGCGACGGGCACCAAGGTCGACGGCGCGGGCAAGAGCGGTGCGAGCAAGAACGGCTCGGCGAAGCAGGATGGCGCCCCGTCCCGCCGGACGCCCCAGGACGGCGACGGCGGTAACGGCGCCCGACGCACGGGCGCGTCGAACACACCACAGGACAAGCCGACGGCCGGGAGCGGGGCTTCGGCCTCGGGGGCCAGACCCCATCCCCGGTCCCGCAAGAAGAAGAAGAGGAAGTAGATCGCAGTGGAATGGGTCGTCACGACCGGACGCACGGTCGAAGAGGCCAAGGAACGCGCGCTCGACCAGCTCGGCGTGGACGAGCAGGACGCGGAGTTCGAGACCGTCCAGGAGCCGCAGAAGGGGCTGTTCGGCCGCCTGCGGGCGGAGGCGCAGGTGCGGGCGTGGGTGCGCCCCACGGCGCCGAGGCCCAAGGTCGACCGCCGTGAGCGGCGCCGGGGCGAGCGGCGCGGTCGCGACGGCGACCGCAGCCGGGCCAAGAAGGGCGCAGGCCGGTCCCGCGTGGCCGCCGGCAGCCCGGCGGGAACCGGACCGGCGGACACGAGGCCGGCCGGCGGGTCCGGGGTCGCGGGCGCCGACGGTGACGACGCCCGGAGCGATCAGGCCGAAGGATCGACAGGCGGATCGTCGAGCAGCAGCAGACGGCGGCGCAGTCGCTCGTCGTCGCGTACGGCAGAGGGAGAAACCGTGAGCGAGAGCATGCAGCCGGGCGGTCCGGCGGGAACGGCGGAGATCGACCTGGAGGGCCAGCGGGAGGCGGTGGAGACGTTCCTGGCGGAGCTGCTGACGGCCTTCGGCCGGCCGGACGCCACGGTGACGGTCACGGTGTCGGACGAGGACGAGGCCCTCGAAGCGTCGGTCGACGGCGAGGAGCTGGGCCTGCTGGTCGGCCAGAAGGGCGTGACCCTGCAGGCGGTCCACGAGCTGGTGCGAAGCATGGTCCAGCGCCGGTTCGTCGGGGAGTCGCACGCCCGGGTGCGGGTCGACGTGGCCGGCTACCGGGCCCGCCGCAAGGAGGCGCTTGGGCGCTTCGCCCTCAGCGTGGCCGAGAGCGTGAAGGCGTCCGGCGTCGCCAAGGCCCTCGATCCGATGAACTCCGCCGACCGGAAGGTCGTGCACGACGCGGTCAACGAGATCGATGGCGTGGTGACGGTGTCGGAGGGCGAGGACGAGGCCCGCCGGGTGGTGATCCGCCCGGCCTGAGCGCCGGCTCGGACCAAGATGACCAGCCCGGACGGCCTGCTGGCCGTTCTAGAACGGAGCCGGAGCCTGGGATTCCTCGGGCCCGGCTCCCTTCGCGTCCAGGTGAACCACGCCAGGGGCTTCACGGCAGGCCCGCCGGGCGGGCGGGGGGGACCGCCGGCGATGTTCCTCGACCTGGGCAGCGGCGGCGGGCTACCGGGCCTGGTGCTGGCCGCCGAGTGGCGGGACAGCCGGGGCGTGCTGCTCGACGCCACGGCACGGCGCTGCGACTTCCTGGCGGAGGTGGTCGACGAGCTCGGCTGGGAGGGCCGCATCGAGGTGATCTGCGCCCGAGCAGAGGATGCGGGCAGGGATCCGGCACTGCGGGGAGCGTGCGACCTGGTGGTCGCGGGGCCTTCGGTCCCCCGGGGGTCACGGCGGAGTGCGCGGCGCCGTTGCTGGCCGAGGGAGGCCGCCTGACGGTCAGTGAGCCGCCCGAGCCACCGCCGGGGCCACCCCGCTGGCCGTCGGCCGGTCTGGCGGAGCTGGGCCTGGCCGAGGGCTCGGAGTGGTCCGTGCCGTTCCATTACCGCAGCTTCGTGCAAGTGGGACGCTGCCCGGACCGCTACCCGCGTCGGGTGGGCGTCCCAGGCAAACGACCCCTGTTTTGACCCGGGCCCTGGTGGCCGGTGTTCCACGTGGAACATCCGCGGTCCGGGAGCAGCGGGGCGCCCTGGCGGCACGGAGGTCGGTGAACCGCGGGACACAGGTGTTCTCGCCCGGATGGCTCCGTTGGGGCGCTGGCTGTTGCACGTGGAACACGGGCGAGTGGGGCATGTTCGCCCACCACATGGGCGGTCCGGGTTGGCCCAGCGTGCGAATGCTCGCGTGAAGAGCCGGGGGTGTCGCTCAGCTGAGAACGGGTTCGGCCTGCCGTCGATTTCGCGGGCAGCGACAGGAGGGGCCCGCGGCCGGGGCTCGGTGCCGTGTTCCACGTGGAACAAGCGGGCTGTCGGTCGGCTCTGTCATGGGGATGATGGGCCGGGCTGGAACATGGGCCGAGTGGGGCCGCGTCGGCCGCGGCCCGGGGCGGGCGACGCCACGGGCCCTGGCCGGGTGGGGCCTGGTGTTCCGCGTGGAACAGGCCGGGTTCGGGTCGGATGTTTCACGGGGATGGTCGGCTGAGGTAAGAGCATGGGCCGAGTGGGGCTGCGTCGGCCGCGGTGGGGTGGGCGAGGCCACGGGCCATTGGCCGGGCGGTGCCCGGTGTTCTAGTGGAACAGGCGGGGTGTCGGTCGGTCAGTGACGGGGTTGGTCGGCCGTGTTCTTGTGGAGCGCGGGCGGGCTGGGGCTGTGTCGGGGGGCCTGGCCGGGCGGTGCCGGGTGTTCCACGTGGAACAGGCGGGGGTGTCGGGTCGGCCCGTGGCGGGCTGGTCGGCAGGGCGGTGCCGCGTGTTTCTTGTGGAGCGTGGGCGGGCTGGGGCTGTGTCGGCCGCGGCCGGGACGAGCTGTGCGCCGGGCTGTTGGGCCGGGCGGTGCCCGGTGTTCCACGTGGAACAGGCGAGGTGTCGGTCGGCTCAGTGGCCGGGATGGTCGGCCAGGGCGGTGCCCCGGTGTTCCACGTGGAACACGGGTGCGGTGCCTCGTGTCGGCGGCTGCGGGGCTTCGGCGCAGCCGGGTCGACCGAGGACCTGGGCGGGCGATGCCACGGTTGTCGGACTGGTCCGGCGACTCGGCCCGGGGTGTCCGTGGGCTGGAGCCGGCGGCTTCCTCGCGGCGCTCCGGGGATTGCAGACCGGCGCCCCGAGCGAAAAATGCAGCAAATTCGGGCTCGATGTTCCACGTGGAACATCTGCGTCCCGGCGAAACGCCGCTTGACCCGGAACCGTCGGCCCGAAATCATGTGCCGGATGGCCGAGAGCATGCCTGATGCCCCGATCGGAGGCCGGGCAGCTTCCCGGCGTAAGCCGGGGTTCACGCTGCCAGGAATATCCGCCATCCCGTCGCTCGACGATCTCAGCGGCGGCCCTCAGACGTCCCGAAGCCCCTACGAGACTGCGCAGATCATGCCTCCTCCTGCCGTCGTCGACGAGCAAGCCTCCTCCTCCGCCTCCTCCCCATCGTCGTCCGCTCCTGCCGAGGCCTCGGCCGGGAGTCCCTCGCCGTCGCCGTTCCAGCGGCCCCTGCCCCGCTTCATCGCCATCGCCAACCAGAAGGGCGGCGTCGGCAAGACGACGACCGCCGTGAACCTCGGCGCCTGCCTGGCCGAGATCGGGTACCGGACGCTCGTCGTCGACCTCGATCCGCAGGGCAACGCCAGCACCGGCCTGGGGATCAACATCCGTGACCTCGAGGCCTCGATGTACGACGTCGTGCTGAACGACCTTCCCATCGAGGACTGCGTCGAGGCGACCGCCGTCAAGAACCTCTTCGTCGCGCCCGCCAGCCTCGATCTGGCCGGTGCCGAGATCGAGCTCGTTCCTGCCTTCAGCCGGGAGATGCGCCTGCGGCGGGCGATCGACGCCGTGCGGGACGACTACGACTTCGTCCTGATCGACTGCCCGCCATCGCTGGGGCTGCTCACCGTGAACGGCCTCGCCGCCGCCAGCGAGGTCATGGTGCCGATCCAGTGCGAGTACTACGCCCTCGAGGGGCTGGGGCAGCTGCTGCGCAACGTGCAGCTCGTGCAGCGCAACCTGAACCCCCGGCTGGAGCTCAGCGCCATGGTGCTCGTCATGTACGACGCCCGGACCAAGCTGGCCGACCAGGTCGTGCACGAGGTGCGGGACCACTTCGGCGACAAGGTCTGCGACTCGATCGTGCCGCGGACAGTGCGGCTGAGCGAGGCGCCCTCGTTCGGTCAGCCGATCATCACCTTCGACCCGACCTCCCGGGGATCGATCGCCTATCGCAGCCTGGCCGAGGAGGTGAGTGGTGGAGCGGCGCAGCGGGCTGGGTAAGGGCCTCGGGGCGCTGATCCCGTCGGACGTCGTGGTCGGCGCCGCCGACGCCGCGTGCCCGGCGTCCAGGAGCTGCCGATCAGCCAGATCGAGCCCAACCCCTTCCAGCCGCGCGACGCACTTCGACGAGGAGTCGCTCGCCGGCCTCACCGCCTCGATCCGCGAGCTCGGCGTCCTCCAGCCGATCCTCGTGCGCGAGCTCACTCCCGACGCGCTACGAGCTCATCGCCGGCGAGCGGCGCTGGCGCGCCGCCAAGCGGGCCGGGCTCCAGTACATCCCCGTGATCGTGCGCGACGCCGAGCGACGAGCTGACCGCTGCAACAGGCGCTGGTCGAGAACCTCCACCGCGACGACCTCAACCCGCTCGAGGAGGCTGCCGCCTACCAGCAGCTGATCGAGGACTTCAACATGACCCAGGAGGAGGTCGCCCACCGGGTCGGCAAGAGCCGCTCGGCCGTCGCCAACCTCCTGCGGCTGTTCCAGCTGCCGCCCCAGGTGCAGCGCCTCGTCGCCGACGGGCAGCTGTCCGCCGGTCACGCCAAGGCGCTGCTGGCCACGCCGGATCGGTCGTTCCAGGAGGCGATCGCGCGCCGAGTGGTCGCTGAGGCACTCACCGTACGGGATGTCGAAGAGGCCGTCCGGCAGCGCAACGGGATCGGTCCGCCCCAGCCCGTGCCGGACGGCGGTCGGCCCGGGAGCGAAGCTGCGGGCGCCCGGCCTGCTCGAACTGGAGGAGCTGCTGGCCGAGCAGCTCGACACCCGGGTGAAGATCGACCTCGGGCCGAAGCGGGGCAAGGTCGTCATCGAGTTCGCCGACCTCGAGGACCTCGAGCGCATCTACCGGGTTATGGCCCACGCCAACCCTGAAGCACGGCGACCCACGTGAGTGCGTGCAACGGGCCGACAGGGGCCGAAAAAGACTAAACCCCAGCCTGAGGATAGGGCGCCTCAAGCTGGGGTCGACGTATCCACAACCTTTCGCACAGGTTGTGGATACGTGTGTGGGACGCTTGTCAGGGCAGGAATTCGTCCAGCTCCTCCAGAAGCTGACCCTTGCCCTTGGCGCCGACGAGGCGCTTCTGCGCGGAGCCGTCCTTGAACACGAGCAGCGTCGGGATGCTCATCACGTCGAACCGGCGGGCGATCTCCGGGTTGTCGTCGACGTTGAGCTTGGCGACCGTGAGCTTGCCGGCGTGCTCGCCGGCGATCTCCTCGAGGATCGGGGCGATCATCTTGCACGGCCCGCACCACTCGGCCCAGAAGTCGACGACGACGGGCTCGCTCGCGGCGCCGATCGTCTCGTCGAAGGTGGACGTCGGTGAGGGTGCTGATGCTGTCCAGCCATGGTGGGCGTGACCTTCCTTGAAGTCGTTGCGTAGAGCAACCGACTGAGCGGAACAGCGCCGATGCCTCCCGTGTTCCCGGCGGGCCGGGCGGCCGCGGCGCTCCGCTCAGCCGTGCTGGGCCTCGAGCCAGCGCTCGGCGTCGATGGCGGCCATGCAGCCCGAGCCGGCGGCGGTGATGGCCTGGCGGTAGGTGTGGTCCTGCACGTCGCCGCAGGCGAACACGCCCTCGACGTTGGTGTGACGTCGACCCGGCCGCGGGTGACGCAGGTAGCCGGTCTCCTCCATGTCGAGCTGGCCCTTGAACAGGTCGGTGTTCGGGCGGTGGCCGATGGCCACGAACAGCCCGGTGACCGGCAGGTCGGCTGGCCTCGCCGGTCAGCACGTTGCGCACCCGGACGCCGCTCGAGCGTCGTCTCGCCGACGATGTCGTCGACCGACGTGGTTCCACAGGAACGCGATCTTCTCGTTGGCGAAGGCCCGGTCCTGCATGATCTTCGAGGCCCGCAGCTCGTCGCGGCGGTGGATCGATGGTGACCTTGTCGGCGAACTTGGTGAGGAACATGCGCCTCCTCGACGCGCCGAGTCGCCGCCGCCGACCACGGCGATCTCGTGGTCGCGGAAGAAGAAGCCGTCGCAGGTGGCGCAGGTCGACAGGCCGTGGCCGAGCAGCTCGCGTCTCGTCGGTCGAGGCCGAGCATCAGCGACTGGGCGCCGGTGGAGACGATGATCGACTCGGCCCGGTACGTCGGCTCGGCGGCGTCGGGGTCGCCGACCCACACCCTGAACGGGCGCGCCGAGAAGTCGACCTTGGTCGACCTTCTCGGTGACGAACTCGGTGCCGAAGCGCACGGCCTGCTCGCGGAAGCTGCACCATGAGCTCGGGGCCCATGATCCCCTCGGGGAAGCCGGGGAAGTTCTCGACCTCGGTGGTGAGCATGAGCTGGCCGCCGGGCTGGTCGCTGGTCGAGGACGGCTCGCCCTCGATGCACGAGCGGGGCGAGGTTGGCCCGGGCGGTGTAGATGGCGGCGGTGAGGCCGGCGGGGCCGGACCCGATGATGATGACGTTGCGCTTGTCGATCACGTGCCTGCTCGTTCCTGTGTCAGAACCTGGCGCAGTGGCCCGCTGGCGGGACCCGTGCGCGCACGACAACGCCTGGTGGCCCCCTCTATCTTCCCGCAGGCGCGTTGCGACGAGACCACAGGACGACGCCGGCGATCGAGAAGATCAGCCCCAGCAGCAGGTACGTGGCCCACACGTCGCCCGGCAGGTAGGTGTTGATGATCCGGACCAGGAACACGATGGCCGTGACCAGGACGGCCGTGGCCACGATCGCCGCGAACGTGCCGTAGACGATCGCCCGGGCGACGGTCAGCGCCCGGCCGGTGGTCATGTCGCGAACGGTCCCGACCACCTGTTCGATGGTGTCGGCCACCTTGGTGGGCAGGTCGCTGCCTTCCGGGGGCGCGGCGGGGCGGCGGGCGCTCGGCAAGGGTGAGGTGGCGTTCGCCATGGCGGGGAGCCTAGTCGGTGCCGCCCGCGGCGCTCAGGCGACCGGCGCGTCGGCCAAGACGTGGCAGGACGTGTCGAGCGCGACCATCCGGACGCCGGTGGCAGTGCGGACGAGCCACACGTCGACGTCGGGTTCCTGCCAGCCGGGCCGCCGCGTGGGCGAGGACGCCCGACTGGCCGCCGACCGGGGCCTCGGGCAGGTCGTCGCCACGGCACGTCGTCCCGGCTCCGGGCAGCTCGACCACGCCGGGCGGGGCGCCGGACTCGGCCCCGTCGCTGGCGACGCCGGGCGCCGTGGTCGACGGGGTCGCGGCGGCGCCGGGCGCGGCGGAGGCTTCTCTCTCCGGCAGGAAGTCGGCGACCGTGCCGCCCACCCGGGCGGCCAGGGCCTGCTCGGTCGAGAAGTCGCCGAGGTCGCCGAGGTCGACGACCACGGCGGCGGCCGAGTCGCGCGTGGCTTCGCCGGCACCGCTATCTGCCTCCGGGGCCTCCGCCCCGAGCGCGCTGCCCGCGGTGGACGTGCCGGAATCGTTCGACGACGAGCGCCCGAGCCCGGCGGCGACGGCCAGGACACCGACGACCCCGGCGACCACCGCCACCGTGGCGGCCGCCGCCAGCCACGCGGGGAGCCGGCGCCGGGCGTGCCGCGCTGCCGCCAGCTGGGTCGGGCGGCTCGGCTCGTCGAACGCGGCCAGCGCGGCGGCCAGGCCGGCCTCGCGGGCGGCGATCGGCGGCGGGGGACGTCGCGCAGCCGCTCCCGGGCCGCGGCCAGCTCGGCCATCCGGGCGGCGACCGCAGGGTCGCGCCGGGCCGCGGCGGCCTCCTCGTCGGGGAGCTCGCCGTCGAGCAGGGCCGAGGCCAGCTCGTCGCGTCGGTCGTCGTCGGCGGATGTCATGGCTGTGTCGTAGGACGGTCGGGGGCGGGTGTCTGGTTCCCCAGCAGGTCGGACAGGAGGGCCCGGCCGCGGGCGATGCGGGAGCGGACCGTGCCGGGCGGGATGTCGAGCACCCGGGCGATCTCGGCGTAGTCGAGGTCGCACAGGTCGCGCAGCACGACGGCCGCCCGGAACTCCGGCGGCAACCGGGCCACGGCCGCGTCGACGTCGAGCCGGCCGGCGACGGCCTCGATCCCCGGGTCGGGGCCCGCCGCCGTGGGGCCGAAGGCCGCCAGGGCTGCGCCGGCGACCGCCGAGTCGCCCGCACCGCCGTCCGGGAACAGCGCCACCGCGCCGGGGACCGGCCGCCGGGCCCGGCGCCGCATCTCGTCCAGGCACGCGTTCGTCACCACGCGGTAGGCCCACGTCGTGAACGCGGCGCGCCCGTCGTAGCGCCGCATGCCCCGGGCGACGGCGATCAGGCCCTCCTGGAGGGCGTCGGCGGCGTCGCCGTCGTTGCCCAGCAGTCGCCGGCACAGCCGCCACCAGCGGTCGTGGTGGCGCCGCAGCAGGGCGTCGAGCGCGGCCCGATCGCCCGCCCGGGCGGCGGCGACGAGCGACATGTCGTCGGGGTCGGCTGCGATGCCGAAACAGTAGGTCAGCGCGTGAGGTGGGCTTCCCGCACGACGACCTCGTTGTCGTCGCCGGCGCGGGTGAACCACAGCAGCACGGCTCCGGCCCGGGTGTCGAGGTCGATCTTGGTCGTGCCGTCGGTGCCGGCGTCGACCGTCGCGACCGGATCGCCCCAGCCGTCGATCTGGTCTGCCGGCGCGTTCGCCACGTACACCTTGGCCTGCCACCCGACCGACGGGGTCTCGATCTCCAGCCTCTTCAGCTCGCTCGACTGCTCCAGCTCGAGGACCAGCCCGACGCCCTGCTTGAGCCCGCCCCACTGGGGGTTGCCGTAGCTCTCGGTCGACCACACCGTGGCGTTGTCGCCGTCGATGGCGTTGCCGGCCGCAGCTTCGTCGTGGTGCTCGGCGCCGTCACCCTCGGGGTCGAAGTCGAGCGTGTGGGCGATGGGCACCGATGCGTCGGCCTGCTGCTCCGCCGCCGGTGGGTCCGGCGCCGCGCCGCCGCCGAACAGCCCCGCGCTCGACCCCTGGATCAGCAGCCCGGCCACGCCGAGCGCGACCGCCACCAGCACGACCAGCATCGTGGGCACCAGCCAGCGCCGCTCGCTCTGGGCGAAGCGGACGGCCGACCCGCCGGCCGGCGTCGACAGCGGGCGGGTGCCGGGCGTGTGGGCGCCAGGGGGTGGGGGAGGCGGCAGCCGGGTGGGAACCGCTTCGGAGGCCGTCGCGTCCGCGCCCCCGGCCGGGCCGTCCTCCGCGCCGGCGCCGAGCAGCGCAGCGCGGGCGTCGGTCGCGGTCGGGTAGCGGGCATCGGGGTCGCGGGCGAGCAGCCGCATGGTGATCGCCTCGAGCGCCCGGGGCACGCCGGCCCGGACCAGCCGGGGCCGGGGCGGGTCGCCGTGCAGCCGGGCCAGCGCCGTGGCCGAGGAGCTGTCGCCCTCGAACGGCACCCGCCCGCACAGCATCTCGTAGAGCACCACACCGAGGCTGTAGAGGTCGGTGCGCCCGTCGACGTGCTTGGCCTCGACCTGCTCGGGCGCCAGGTACTTGGCGGTGCCGAGGAACGACCCCTCCTGCGTGAGGTCGGCCGACTCGGCCGCCTTGGCGATGCCGAAGTCACCCACCTTCACCCGGCCGTCCTCGGACAGCAGGATGTTGGCGGGCTTGATGTCGCGGTGGACGAGGCCGGCCGCGTGCGCGACCGCCAGGGCGCCGGCCACCTGGGCGGCGATGTTGGCCGCCACCCACGCGTCGAGCGGTCCGTCGTCGAGCCGCTGGCGCAGCGTCTGGCCGCGCACCAACTCCATGACGATCGCCTCGACGCCGTCCTCGCTACACGTGTCGTAGACGTTGACGATCGAGGGATGGGACAGCCGGGCGACGGCGATCGCCTCGTGGCGGAACCGGGTCACGAACGTCTCGTCGGCCGCCAGGTGCTGGTGCAGGATCTTCACCACGATGGCCCGGCGCAGCACCTCGTCGGTGCCCAGCCACACCTGCGCCATGCCCCCGGACGCGAGCATCTCGTCCAGCCGGTACCGCCCGCCGAAGAGCGCGCCGGCCGTGACGGCGGCTGCTTGCGACGGGCCAGAAGGGGGAGGCGTCACTGCCACGGTACGCCCACCGTAGTCAGTCGGGCGCCTGATCGTGAGGTCAGGAAACGCGTCAGATGCCCCGAAGGGCCAGCCCGATCAGGCCGGATCGACCCAAGCCAGCCCCATCACCCGCGGGCCGCCGTGGGTGCCGATCGTCGGGCCGATGACGGTGATGCGCAGCTTGTCCGCCGGGTAGCGGGGCGCGAGTAGGGCCAGCATGTCGTCGAGGTCGGGCGCCATGCCGTGGGCGACGGTCAGGTGCTCGACGGTGGGCCGCTCGAACACCTGGTCGCGTAGCCATTCGAGCGCCTTGCGCCGCGTCCGGGCCCGGCCGGCCTCGGCCACCTCGCCGGTGGAGATGTCGAGCAGCGGCTTGATCGACAGCAGCGACCCGAGCAGTGCCTGGGCCCCGCCGATCCGCCCGCCCTTCTTGAGGTTGTCCAGCGTGTCGAGCGCGCCGAAGATCCGGGTACGGGCGGCCATGTCCTCGACCAGCGCCACGACCTCGTCGGCGTCGCTGCCCCGGACGGCCGCCTCGCACGCGGAGCGCACGAGCGTGCCGAGCCCGGCGGTGATCGAGTGGGAGTCGACCACCCGGACGTCGAGTTCGCCCTCGAGCGCCGCGGCGCCGTTCTGCGCCGACTGGATCGTGGCCGACAGCCCGGACGACAGCGTGATGCACACCACCGCGTCGGCGCCCGCCTCGGCCTGTCGGCGGTAGGCCGCCTCGAACGCGCCGGGCGACGGCGCGGACGTCTCGGGGAGGTCGGACGAGGCGGCGAGCTTGTCGTAGAACTCGCTCACCGACAGGTCGACGCCGTCGGTGTACTCCTCGGCGCCGAACCGGACCGACAGCGGCACGATCTCGACGCCGAGCTCGCGGGCCTCGTCCGCGGCCAGGTCGGCGGACGAGTCGGTGACGATGCGGACCGGCATGGGCGGCGACGCTAGCGGACGACGCCGCCGCTGCCTTGCACAGCGTGGTCGCCGGCCATGTGGGCGGGGCGGTAGGCCACGTCGACCTCCTCCGGTGCCGCGTTCCGTCACCGTCGGGATCGGTGTCCGGCTCCCCGCCCCGGGGCATGAGGTGCCGCGATCGCCGGGCGCTGCGCCAGTGTCGTAGCCACCAGACGGCGAGGAACAGCCCGGCGCCGATGGACAGCAGCAGGCCCACGCCGGAGATGGCGGTCGAGCGGATGTCGAAGGTGGACGTGTCGAGCAGCAGCGAGCCGTCGGGACTGGTGACCCGCACGACCATCGTGAACGCGCCCGACGTCCGCACCTTCACCGGCACCTCGATGCGGGTGGTCCCGGGCACGAGCGTCGCTGCGATGAAGTCGCCCTGGGGGAACTCCAACTGGTCGCTGTCGACCTGCACCATCACGTTGACGTCGCCGTCGGTGTTGTTGGTCAGCTGTACCGGGATCGAGCTGTTCCGGGACGTGAGCGTGATGCGGAACTGGTCGGGGAGCGTCACCGACCCGGCGACCGCCCCGAGCGCCTGGTTGACGTGGTCGACGTAGGCGGGCCGGGCGGCGTCGGGCGTGGCCGTGCCGGTGCTGACGAGGAGCGACCGGCGCATCTCGGCGGCGATGGTCGGGTCGCCGGTCACGCCCGCCACCCCGGCGACCCCCGACCGGGCGGAGCGCAGGCCGGCGGCGATCGGCGTGAGGTCGTGCGCGACGTCGTGGGCGGCCAGGGTCGCGACGCCGGCGTCGCCCTCGGCGGGCGGGACGTCGGCGAACAGCTGGTCGAGCCCCACCGCCTTGACAGCCTGGCCGTCGTCGCCGAGCCCGGTGATCGCCACCGCTACCGAGGCCGGGTCGATCGCCGCGTCGCCGGGGATGCGCACGGCGACGGCCCGGGGGAGCGCCGGCGCCTCCAGCCACATGGCGGTCAGCTCACCGATGAAGCGGTGGGCCCCGAGGACCCCGTCGCTCGCGGTGAGGTGCTTGGCCAGCGCGGCATCGTCGACCATGCCCAGCGGTCCGCCATCGCCCAGCCGCACCGGCGTCTCGGGCACGGCGCCGGTCGCGTCGGCCCGGTCGCTGCGGCCGGACCGCCCGCTCCGTCCCGCGGGCTCGACGGCGCTCGGCGGCACCAGCGCCCTGTCGTAGCCCAGGTCGACGGCCTCGCGCGCCGCCTCGGACCCGAGCGTGCCGCCGGCCAGCCAGATGCCCGGCGTGGGCTGCACGCCGAGCCGGTCCCGGGTCACGGCGAGCCCGGTGTCGCGCTGCTCGACCGCCTCGCCCGACAGGTCCGCCTGGTCGAGGGCGGTGAGGTCGACGTCGACATAGGGCCGGGCCAGCGCGCCGCGGCGCTGCGCGTCCGCGCCGAGCCGCTCCAGCAGGGCGGTGCCGGCGGGATCGTCCGGGGCGGCGATGCCGTCGAGCGCCTCGGGCACCGGCGCCACGGTCAGCGGCACGGTCGGCGTCTCGTCGAGGACCTCGACCCGCTCGCGGATCCTGGCCAGCGTCTCGTCGCCCACGGCGCTGCTGCCGTCGGGTTGGAGGATCGGCGGCCCGCCGCCGACGTCGAGCACCACGGCCACGTCCAGGGGCTTGAACTCGGGCGACGGCCGGCTCAGGTAGGAGAGGTAGGTGACGAATCCGTCGAGCTCGCTCCCGTCCCCGGCCAGCAAC
Source organism: uncultured Acidimicrobiales bacterium (assembly GCA_963739835.1). Classification (GTDB taxonomy): domain Bacteria; phylum Actinomycetota; class Acidimicrobiia; order Acidimicrobiales; family VFJN01; genus ZC4RG19. The sequence continues at coordinate 187,748 of CAVUBW010000005.1, read as the reverse complement.
TGCACCTCGACGGGGTAGGCGCCCCGTCCGGGGAGGTCGACGCCGCCGCCACCGACCGCGAAGCCGGCGGTGTAGGTGCCGGGCGCGGTGGCGGGGAGCTGGGCCAGCGGCTCGCGCGGCTCGTTGGCGATCACGTCGCCCAGCTCGCCGTCCAGCGTGCGCCGGAAGGCGACGCGTGTGGTGGGCGCCTCGTGCACGACCAGCCGCAGCGCCGCGTCCGCCGGGGCGCCGGTCACCTGCACCTGGACGTCGAACCGCTCGTCGCGGTGCACCCAGGTGGGCTGGCCGACCAGCGTGACCGCGGGCGCGTCCTGTGCGGGCGCCGCAGCCGTCGCCGGGGCGCCCCACGCCAGCGCGACCGCCGCCAGCGCGGCCGCCGCGAGGCCCCGCGCCCGCCCGCGGCTCATCGCACCCCGCCCGGCGCCGAGCGGCTGGCCGGCGCGGCGGCGCGGCCGTGCGCCAGAGCGTCGTCGAGGTCGATCTGGAGCACCGCCAGCCCGTCGGCCTGGAGCACGAAGCCGGCCTGGTGGTACAGCCGCAGCGACCGGCGGTTGCCCTCCTGTGTGTTGACGAGGGCGTCGCGGGCGCCCCAGCGCCGCAGCCAGCGCAGTCCGTCGTAGAGGAGCGTGGCGCCGATGCGCCGGCCCTGCGCCGCCGGATGGACGGCCAGGCGCTGGACGTAGCCGCGGGACCCGGCCCGGCCGCACACCGCGTAGCCGACGATGGCGTCCCCGGACCGGGCCACCTGGAAGTGGACGCTGGTCGTCGCCGTGAGCGCCTCGGCGAGGCCGGCGTGGTCGAGCCGCCAGAACGGCGCGAACGCCGCATGGTCGACCTCGAGCACCTCGGCGTGGTCGCGGCGCCGGCCCCGGCGCAGGTCGACGCCGTCCGCCGGCGGGACGGCGACGAGGCGGTCGAACCGGTGCTGGAGCAGGTGGAGCCGCTCGATCTCGGCGAACCCCGACTGGAGGAACGGCGCCCGGTCGGCGCGGTGGAGCGCGGCGGTGATGGCCCCGCGGTAGCCGGACCGGCGCAGGTCGCGCAGCGAGCGCTCGACGTCGCGGGTGCTCAGCGGCCCGAGCACGTCGCCCGCCGGGGCCACGTGGGCGAGGTGGTGGTCGCCGTGCCACGGGCGGACGCGCAGCCGCGACCGCCCGCCGGTGGGCGTGCGCATGAGGCTCACTGGTGCACCCTTCGGGATGCACGCAGTGAGCCATCGGCACTGCGTGCCGGGTAGAGCACTGCACCTTTGACTCGCTCGCTTCGCTCGCTCATCGTGGGTGACCCCGCGGCGCCTGGGTCATATGTGCCAAGCGTAGGCAACCGCGAGGGCGATCCGGGTGGTGGCCGGGCCGCCGGCCGTTAGCGTCGTGACGAGATGTCCGTCCTGTTCGTGACCCATGAGCGCTATGGCGACCACGAGACCGGCCTGGGCCACCCGGAGCGGCCGGAGCGCCTTGGTGCGGTGATGGACGGCGCCCGCCTCTCGGGGCTCGATTCCGAGCTCGTGTGGGTCGAGCCGCGGCCGGCCACGACGCGCGAGGTCGAGCAGGTCCACACCGCCACCTACGTCGCGGCGCTCGAGCGGTTCTGCATGACCGGCGGCGGCCACATCGACGCCGACACCGCCGCGGTCCCGGCCTCGTGGGACGTCGCGCTGCTCGCGGCCGGCGCCGGCCTCGCCGCGGTCGACCGCCTGCGGGCGGGGGAGGGGCGGGCGCGTTCTGTGCGGTGCGCCCGCCCGGCCACCACGCCACTGCCGGCCCGGGCGATGGGCTTCTGCCTGCTCAACAACGTGGCGGTCACGGCGGCGGCGCTGGCCGACCGCGGGCGAGCGGGTGCTGATCGTCGACTACGACGCCCACCACGGCAACGGCACCCAGGACATCTTCTACGACGACCGCCGCGTCGCTCTACGTCTCGTTCCACGAGTACCCGCTCTACCCGGGCACGGGCGTCGCTCGACGAGACCGGCGAGGCCGAGGGCGCCGGCGCGCACCGTCAACATCCCGCTGCCGCCGGGCGCGACCGGCGACGTCTACCGCGCAGGCGATCGACGAGGTGGTCGCGCCCGCTCGTCGACGAGGTCGGCGCCGACGTGGCTGCTGCATCTCGGCCGGCTTCGACGCCCACCGGCGCGACCCGCTCACCGACCTCGGCCTGACGTCGGGCGACTACGCCGACCTCACCGCGCGACCTGCCGGCCTGGTGCCCGCGGGCCGGCGTGCTGGTCGTTCCTCGAGGGCGGCTACGACCTCGAGGCGCTGCGCCGACTCGACCGCCGCCACCGCTCGCGCGCGCTGGGCGGCGAGCGCCTGCCGCCCCGAGGCGCCGTCGAGCGGTGGCCCGGGCCGCGACGTCGTGGCGGCCGCGCAGCGTCGCCGCACCGCCGGGCGCTGCGGCGCCTGATCCGGCCGCCGCCGGCCGCGCCGCTAGCCTCGCACCGCGTGATCCCCGAGCGGCTCGAGCCCGTCCTCGACCGACGTGCGCGCCGCTCGCCGAGCGCTTCGCCGCGGCCGGCCACCGGCTCTACCTCGTCGGCGGGATCGTGCGCGACCTGCTGCTCGGCCGGGACCTGCGACCCGACGCGCGACCTCGACCTGACCACCGACGCCCGGCCCGACCGAGATCAAGGCGCTCGCTCGACGGCTGGGCCGACGCGGTCTGGACCCAGGGCGAGCGCTTCGGCACGATCGGCGCCGAAGGGCGGCACGGCGACCTTCGAGATCACCACCCACCGGGCCGAGGCCTACCCGGCCGACTCGCCGCAAGCCCGACGTCGGTCTTCGCCGACGACAGTCGAGGCCGACCTGTCCCGCCGCGACTTCACCGTCAACGCCATGGCGCTGCGAGCTGCCCGAGCCTCGAGCTGATCGACCCGTTCGGCGGTGCCGCCGACCTGGCGCGCCGGGCGTCCTGCGCACGCCGCTCGTCGCCCGAGGTGTCCTTCAGCGACGACCCGCTGCGGATGCTGCGGGCCGCCCGCTTCATCGCCGGCTACGGCCTCGAGCCGGCGCCCGAGCTGGTCGCCGCGGTCCGGGACCTGCGGCGACCGGCTGGAGATCGTGTCGGCCGAGCGCATCCGCGACGAGCTCGACAAGCTGCATGGTGGTCGACGACCCGACCGCCGGGCTGTGGTTCCTCGTCGACACCGGCCTGGCCGACGAGTTCCTGCCCGAGCTGCCGGCGATGCGCCTCGAGCAGGACCCGATCCACCGCCACAAGGACGTGCTGGCCCACACGATCGCGGTGGTGGCCAAGACGTCGCCCCGAGCGCATCGCTGCGGCTCGCGGCGCTGTTCCACGACGTCGGCAAGCCCAGGACCCGCGCCATCGGCGCCGCGGGGCGTCACGTTCCACCACCACGAGGTGGTCGGGCGCCCGCATGACCCGAGGACCGGCATGCAGGCGCTGCGCTACTCCAACGACGACGTCGAGGCCGTCACGCCGGCTGGTGTTCCTGCACCTGCGCTTCCACACCTACCAGGATGGGTTGGACCGACTCGGCCGTGCGCCGCTACGTCCGCGACGCCGGCGCCGCTGCTGACCGAGCTCAACGAGCTGACCCGCTGCGACTGCACGACCCGCAACGAGCGCAAGGCCGCGCATGCTCGCCGCGCCGCATGGACGAGCTCGAGGACCGCATCGCCGAGCTGCGCGAGCAGGAGGAGCTCGACGCCATCCGCCCGGACCTCGACGGCCGCCAGGTGATGGACGTGCCTCGGCCTCGCGCCCGGCCGCGGCGGTGGGCGAGGCGCTGGCGATCCTGCTGGAGCTCCGCCTCGACGAGGGCCCGCTCGGCGAGGAGGAGGCCGAGCGCCGGCTCGACGCCTGGTGGGCCGACCGCCAGGCGACGACCTGACGCCGGGGGCTACGCCCCCAGCTTGCGCGCCCGGACGATCAGGGTCGGGGGCACCCACCGCATCGCGTCCGACCAGGCGTCGCCGGCCGTGGCCCGGTCGGGCTGTGGTTCGAGCAGCGTGTCCACGGCGAACCCCGCCCGCCCGAGGCCGGCGAACAGGCCGCTGAGCGTGAACGTGCGGTCGGGGTCGTCGCGCCCGGCGTCGACCGACCAGGCCACCGGCGACGTGTCCCACCACGCCCGCCGCAGCACAGGCTCGCCGCCGCCGGGGTCGAGCATGACGAACGCCGGGTGCGGCAGCGAGAACACGAACGGCCGCTCGGTGCGCAGCACCCGGTGGACCTGGCGGAACACCCGGTCGAGGTCGTCCACGGGGGCGAGGCCGTAGGCCGAGACCGCGGCGTCGATCGTGTCGGCCCGGACGAAGGCGAGCTCGGCCAGCGGGCCGTGGTGGGACTCGACCCGGACGCCCTCGCGCTCGGCCCGCTCGCGGGTGGCGGCGAGGTTGTCGGCGTCCTCGTCCACCGCGACGACCCGGGCGCCCGCCTTGGCCAGGGCCACCGCGCCCGCCCCGGCGCCGCACCCCAGCTCGAGCACCCGGCGTCCGTCGAGCCGGCCGAGCAGCCGGAGCTCGCTCTCGGGCGGGATCCCCGGGCCGTAGCGGACGGCGTCGGCGTCGAGGGTGGCGCCGGCGGCACCGGCGAGCGAGAAGCGGGTCCAAGCCATGCCCGCCAGTGTGGCGCGCCGCGCAACCCGGTGCCTGTGGGTGGCAATCCGACCGAGTAGAGCGCGCAATCGGGTGCAGCCGGGTGCGGCCGGCGCCGGCGGATGCCACACTCTCGGCAAGCCATGTCTGCCGAATCGCCGCCCGCGGTCACGGAAGGCCGATCACCGGTGGACGTCGGCCCTGGCGGCGGATCGCTGCCCGGCGACGTCCCCGCGCTCGTCCTGTCCTGGGACGACGGCGGCCGCTGCGTCAGCGTCCGCGCCGACGTCCCCGGGACCGGTTCCCCCTGGCCGGAGCTGTGCGGCGACGGCTGGCTGGCGCTGCTCCACCCCGGCGACCGGCGGCGCGCCGCCGAGCGGCTGCGGGCGGTGCTGGCCGGCGAGGGCGACCGGGAGGAGTCCCTGCGCCTGGCCGGCGGCGACCGCTGGGCGATCCTGCGCATCCATCCGGTCCCGCCGCCCCCGGGCACCACGGCGGGCGGGACCCGGGCCAGCGGGGTCCTGGTCGACGCCACCCGGTCCCTCGGGTCCTCGGCCGGCATGGTCCGCCTGGTCGAGGGGTTCAACCGGCTGCGGCATCCGGCCGAGGTCGTGCGCGCGATGCTCGACGAGGGGCTGGAGATCGTCGGCGGCCGCACCGCGGTGCTCCACGTCCTGGCCGACACCGGGGACGCGCTGGAAGTGGCCGGGTCCGCGGGCGTGCCCGAGGGCGTGGTCGAGGAGCGCTTCGGCCGCATCCCCCTGTCGTCCCCGCTGCCGTCGGCCGAGGTGCTGCGGACCGGCCAGACCGTCGTCGTCAGCAGCGACGCCGAGCGGCGCGAGCGCTACCCGGGCCTCGACGGGATGGAGATCAACTACGACCCGGCCTTCGTCGTCATGCCGCTCAACGACGCCGTCGGCCGCCCGTTCGGCGCCCTGGGCGTCGGCTTCGCCGACGGGGCGCGCTTCGGCGGGCGCGACCTCGACTTCCTGCAGGACGTGGCCGCCCAGTGCAGCCTCGCGCTCGACCGGGCCCGGCTCGCCGATGCCACGGTGCGCGACCAGGAGCACCTGGCCTTCCTCGACGAGCTGAGCGGCGTGCTGTCGAGCAGCCTGGAGATGGGCACCACACTCACCCGGCTGGCCGAGCTGACCGTGCCCCGCATCGCCGACTGGTGCGTGGTCCGCCTGGCCGTGTCGGCCGCCGACCCCCGGCCGCCGATCGGCGCCGCCCACGTCGATCCGGGCCGCGTCGACCACCTCGTCCGCCTGGCGCTGCACCTGCCCCGCGAGCTGGCCCGGATGGGCGAGCTGGGGGAGGCGCTGGCCAGCAACCGCCCGCTCATCCGCAACTCGCGCGGGCGGCGAGATGCTCCGGTCGCTGTTCGGCGCCGACGCCGACCGCGGCCTGCTGGCCGAGCTCGGGGTCGACGGGGTGGCGATCTTCCCGCTCCAGGCCCGGGGCCGTCTCGTCGGCGCGCTGGGGTTCGGCAACGGGCCCGGGCGCACGTTCGCGGCGCCCGACGTCGAGCTGGCCAAGGCCGTCGCCAGCAGGGCCGCGGTGATCGTCGACAACGCCCGGCTGTTCCACCAGCAGTCCGGCGTGGCCCGGGCGCTGCAGGACAGCCTGCTGCCGGGCAGCCTGCCGGCCATCCCCGGGATCGAGCTGGGCGCCCGCTACCGCGCCGCGGGGCAGGGCTTCGACGTGGGCGGCGACTTCTACGACGCCTTCCAGGCCGACGCCAACTGGTGGATCGTCGCAGTCGGCGACGTGTGCGGCCACGGGGTCGAGGCGGCGGCGACGACCGGTCTGGTCCGTCACACGATCCGCTCGGCGGCGATGGGCGGCGTGATGCCCTCGGCCGTGCTCACCCACCTGAACGCGATGCTGCTGCGGGCGGGCGCCGAGCGGGACGCGCGGGACGACGACCGGCTGCCGGTGAGCCCCCGGTTCTGCACGGTGCTCGTCGGTGCGGTGCAGCCGACCGACCGGGGCGTCGACATCATCGTGTGCGCGGGCGGCCACCCGCTTCCCCTGGTGCGCCGGACCGCGGGTCGGGTCGAGCCGGTCGGCGTGCCCGGCACGCTGCTGGGCGTGACCGACGAGCTGCGGCTGTCGGACTCGGTCGTCCACCTCGACCCGGGCGAGGTGATGGTCTGCTACACGGACGGCATCGCCGACCGCCGCTCGGGGCGCCGCACGTTCGGCGAGGAGGGCATCGTCAAGGCCATCTACCAGGGCATGGGGATGACGGCCGACCACCTGGCCCGGCTGATCGAGTCCGAGGCGGTGACCTTCGTGGACGACGAGCCGACCGACGACATGGCGGTGCTGGTCCTGCGCTCCCGCCCGGCGGCGCCGCCGGCCTGACGCCGGTCAGTCGAAACGGCCGGTGGCGACGATGTCCGCCGAGGGTGCGACCGACCCGCCGGCGGGCTCGACGCTGAGGGCGAGGTCGACGAGATCGGCCGGCGCGCCGAGCGCCGCGACCGGGTCGGACCCGTCGCCGACCATGCCGAGCGACACCGGGGCGGGGCCGCCCAGCTTCCACAGCTGGTACTCCTGGCCCTCGGGCAGCGTCGGCAGGTCGTCCACCAGCACGTAGGCCGTGCCGTCGTCGACCACGACCCGGGCGACGTCGCCCTGGTCGCCCGACAGCTGGGCGACGTTCCCGTCGGCGTTGCGGAGCGCGGCGGCGGCGAGGTCGCCCAGGTCGGACGTCCGGCCCGGGCGCATCACCGCGGCGAGCCCGGCCACGAGCACCAGCGCGGCCGCGACCGCCAGCCCGGCGAGGACGAACCGGCGGGTCCGGCCGGGATCGGCCGGGCGCAGGTGTGTCGGGCGCTCCGGACCGGGCGGCGGGACGGGCGCGACGAGCGCGGGCGGCGGGGGCCGCCCGGCGGTCGCGCCGCGCGCCGGCAGCGGCGTGGGCAGGCCGGTCGCCCCGATCTCGGCGGCGATGCGCGACCACACCGCCGGCGGCGGCGGCTCGTCGGGCGTCAGGGCGGCGAGCGCGGCGCGGTGGGCGTCGAGCTCGGCCGCGCACTGCGGGCAGGTGGCGACGTGCGCCTCGACCGCGCGCCGCTCGTCGCCCTCGAGCGCGTCGAGGGCGTACACCGCCAACTCGTCCAGCGGATGGTCCACGGGGCTCACTGGTCCACCCTTCGGGATGCACCCAGTGAGCCATCGGCACTGCGTGCCGAGTACCGCACTGTCCTCATGGTTCGCTCGCTCCGCTCGCTCACAGCGTCACCCCCTCGGCCTCGAGGGGCGCGTCGCAGCTGGGCGAGGCCGGCGCGGATGCGGCTCTTGACGGTGCCTTCGGGCTGGCCCAGCTGCCGGGCCGCCTCGCGGTAGGTCTGGCCGCCGAAGTAGGCCAGCATGATCGGGTCGCGCTCCTCGGGCGGCAGGGCGTCGAGCGCCCGGCGCACCTCGTCGGCCACCGCGAGCCCGGCCACGGTCCCCTCGACGTCGTCCTCGACCGGGATGGCCGGGGCGAGCCGGCCGTCGCGCTCCTGGCGCCGGCGCCGGGCCTCCTCGGACCGGACCAGGTCGACGCTGCGGGCGTGCGCGACCGCGAGCAACCACGACCGGAGCGAACCACGGTCGGGATCGAAGCGCTCGGGCGCGGACCACAGCTCGGTGAACACGGTCTGGCACACCTCTTCGGCCAGATGATCGTCGCGCAGGACGCGGCGGGCCAGTCCCCACACCGCGCCGCCGTAGCGACGGTAGATCTCGGCGAGGGCGTGCTGGTCACCCTGCGCGACGGCGCGGGCGAGGGCGTCGTCCGTCGGCCGGTCGTGGGTCGCGGGGCCCATATCGGGCGGACACCGTAGCGTCGGGGCTGCACGGAGGCGGCGGGTGCCCTCACGCCGCTCTCGCCGCCGGGCCCCCTCGAACGAGCGGGCCCGCGTAGCGGTCCACGGCCCCGGTGACCAGTGCGAGCTGCGCCTGCCCGGGCAGCCGGTCGATCCGCTGGTCGACGCGGGCGGCCATGGCCCGGCCGGCCTCGTCGCCGAACAGCGTGCGGATGACGAAGGCGACCTCGGGCTTCGGCATGACCCCGGCGCCGACCGGGCGCCACAGCCGCCGCAGCGCGGCCCGGACCACCCGCCGGGCGCGGCGGTCGCCGGCCAGCCGCTCGCCGGCCTCGCCGGCGTAGAAGGCCACGTGGGTGCCCTCCTGGCGCATGATGCGGTTGAGCAGGTCGGTGAGGGTCGGGTGCTGGGCCCGGGCGACGAGGCGGGCGTAGCCGGCCTGCGTCGTCCACTCGTTGACCGCGCCCCAGGTCATGTGCACCGCCCCGAAGGCGCTGGCGGCGACCGCCGCGCCCAGCGAGTGCAGGGCCGGGGCCAACCGGTCGCGCACGCCGAGGCCGCGGCGCATCGGCGCGATCCGGGCGGGGCCGGAGGGCTCGCCGTGCGCGGCCAGCACCTTGCCGATCGCCTCGCCGTGCCACATCTCCTCGTAGCTCCACACGGTGAGGAACGTGGTGATGCGGGGGTCGCGGTGCACGGGCGTGACCAGGAGGTCGCGCAGGTAGCAGACGGTGTGATGCTCGACGTCGTGCATGTAGCGCAGGCAGCGCAGCGAGTCGGCGTCGAGGGGCCGGTCACGGAAGGCGTCGAACTCGACCCCGCTGAGGTCGAGTCGCCCCGCCCGATCGGCATATCTGTCGATGTCCAGTCGCACGCCTGTCATTCGGACCGGCGCCGGATCCGGATGAAGAATCCCCAGGTCCGACGCCGGTCGGCGGCGTCAGGCGCCGGCGATGAACGCCTCCAGCGCGTCCCGGGCGACGTCGTCGTGGACCTGCGTCGGCGGCGACTTCATGAAGTACTGGCACGCCGGGTCGACCGGGCCGCCGATGCCCCGGTCGAGGGCCAGCTTGGCGCAGCGGACGGCGTCGATGATCACGCCGGCCGAGTTGGGCGAGTCGTGCACCTCGAGCTTGAGCTCGACGGTGAGCGGCACGTCGCCCGGCACGCCGGCCTCGGTGAAACGGGCGGCCCAGGCCGGGTCGGACGCGATGAACACCGGGATGGCGTTGACGAAGGCGACGCCGGCGGCCAGACAGGCCTCGGCGTAGTGCTTCTGCGCCTGCTCCGAGCCCACCGGCAGGTACGACACCACCACGTCGGCCCTCGCGTCGCGCAGCGCCCGGGTGACGTCGACCGAGTCGGCCGGCGACCTGCACGAGCGAGCTGGCGCAGTTGCCGACGCCGGCGATGGCAAGACGGATGGTGCTCATCGAGAGAAGTCCTTCCTGTGCTGCGACCACGCGGGGTCGCGATCTCGGAGGTCGAGCGGGTCGACCTACGGGGTGGTGGGCCCGCCGGCCGCGGCGCGTTCGTCCGCGATCAGCCGGTCGAGCCAGGCGAGGTCGGCGGCGAGGGCGGCGGAGTCGCGCTCGACCAGCGACCGGAGATAGGTGTTCACGCGCCCGTCGGACTGCGGTGCACGGCGCCGGTCGTCGGCCCGGCGGGCCAGCTCGGCCCGCCGGCGCTCGAACATCCCGAGGCGCTCTGCGGGCGCCAGGTTGCGGCAGAACGCCACGCGGAGCGTGAACGTCCGGTCGTCGGACACATCGGGGTCGGACAGCAGCTCGACCAGCCGCGCCCGGCCGGCGTCGGTGATGCCGTAGACCTTCTTGCCCCGCCCGCCCCGGCTGCCGCCGGCCGCGGCCCGGCGCTGGGCCCGGAAGGCGGCGAGCTCGCCCGCCAGCGACCCGCTCATCGGCGCGCGCGGGGCGGGGGTGGCGGGCCTGCTGGACACGGCCTTGACCAGGCCGGCCTTCTCCAGCCGGCCGAGGGCCGGGTAGAGCGAGCCGAACGAGATGGCCAGGCGCAGGCCGAGCAGGTCGCCGAGCCGCTTGCGCAGCTCGTACCCGTGGAGGTCGTGCTCGTCGAGGAGGCCGAGGACGGCGAGGTCCAGCATGGTTCACATATCGCTTAGTCATATCGGATCGATATATCGATACGTCAGTCTGCCGAGCGTTCTCCCGGACGTCAACCTCCCGGTCCGGGGCACGGGCCGGGAGGCGCCGCTACCCTCGCTGGCCATGAGCTTCCGGCCGGAGGCGATCCGGGGTGCGAACGGGAACGGCGCGGTCGTCGACTACCGCCTGACCCGCCAGGCCGTGGTGCGTGAGTACCGCAAGGGCCGGCTGTCGCGCCTCGACGTCTGCGACGCCCACCCGGAGCTGCAGCGGGCGGCGTCGGGCGCCGGCACCGTCACCGACGAGCCGTGCCCGATCTGCGAGGAGGAGCCGCTCACGCTGGTGACCTACGCGTTCGGGCCCCGGCTGCCACCGGGCGGCCGGTGCGTGGCGACGGCCCGGGAGATGCGGTCGCTGACCAAGAGCGGGGCGCAGGTCGCGTGCTACGTGGTCGAGGTGTGCCCCGGGTGCGCCTGGAACCACCTCACGCGGGTTTTCCACGTCGGCGGCGACTAGCGCCGGCCGGCGCGCGTTGTACGCGGGCCGCCGGGAGGTAGTCTCGGAGCCTCGGATGACTGGGCCGACTCGATCCACCGCTTCGCCTGACGCGCGCCCGCCGCGCCTCCCGTCCCCGCCGGGCTGACGGCCCGCGGGCGGGGTTGCCCCCGATCCCCGGCCCCGGCCGTGGGCCGGGCGGGGCACCGGGCGCGCCGGGGCGCGACGTCCCCGGCCGGCGGCCGCAGGCGTTCCCGCCCGCGGGGCCGCGCCGACCCGCCAGGCAGCCCCAGGGCCCGGCGCCGGGCGATGCCGGGGGTGGCTCGTTCTTCCCGGGCGACCCCGGCGGACCCGGCGGTCCGGGGGGTCCCGGCGGCGGGGGAGGCTTCGGCGACGTCGGCGGTCCCTACGACGGGCCGGGCGGTCCCGGGCGACCGGGTGGTCCCGGCGGTCCGACCCGGCGGACCGCGCCGTCCGGGCGGTCCCGGGTCCCGGCGGTCCCGACCGGCGCAAGCCGCCGCGCAAGCGCAGCCTCATCTGGCGGATGCGGCGCCCGCTGTTCCTCGTCGGCCTGGCGATGCTCGCCTCACTCACCGGCGTCGCGGTCGTCTTCGCCCGCACCCAGCTCCCGGTCATCAAGGACCTCGAGCAGTCGTCCTACATCTGCGCGGCCGACGTCCAACCCGGCCAGTGCGGGCCCCAGAACGCCATGACCCGTCTCCAGGCCGACGAAGACCGGGTCAACGTGGCGCTCGCCGACATCCCGCCGATCCTCACGCAGGCGGTCATCGCCATGGAGGACCGCGACTTCTACGAGCACGACGGCGTCAACCCCATGGGCATCGCCCGGGCCCTGTTCCAGAACGTCAAGGGCGGCTCGGTCTCCCAGGGCGGCTCGACGATCACGCAGCAGTACGTCAAGAACGCGTTCAAGCTCTCCACCGAGCGGGCCATCAGCCGCAAGGTCAAGGAGGCCGTCCTCAGCCTCAAGCTCGAGCAGCAGATGTCCAAGGACCAGATCCTCGAGGGCTACCTCAACACGATCTACTTCGGGCGGGGCGCCTACGGGGTCGAGGCGGCCAGCCAGGCCTACTTCGGCAAGGACGTCGGCCAGCTCGGAGCGTCCGAGTCCGCGCTGCTAGCGGGCGAGATCCGGGCGCCCGCCAGCGCCGAGCCGTCGGCCCACATGGCGGAGGCCACCCGGCGGCGGCACACGGCCCTCGTGGCGATGCGGGAGGAGGGCTACATCTCCCAGGCCGACTACGCGGCGCTCGACCCCATCCCGCTCGAGCAGTTCGTGACGCCGTTCTCCAACGTCCAGCTGGTCAAGATGCTGCCGGCATCCGCCACCCCCGGATACATGGGCGCCGACTACCTGCCGGCCTACATCCAGTCCGAGCTGGAGCGGATCGACCCGGTCCGGTTCAGCGAGGAGAACGTCACCCGGGGCGGCTACCGCATCTACACGTCGATCGACTACACGAAGCAGCAGCAGGCGTGGGACGCGGTGACGAGCACGCTCGACCGCGAGGACGACCCGGCGACGCCGGAATGGGAGGGCGACCCCGAAGCGTCGCTCGTCGCCGTCGACGACCAGGGCCTGATCCGCGCGATGGTCGGCAGCCGCCACCCCTGGACGCTGGACCACCAGGAGAACTACGCCGTGTGCGGCCACGGGTCCGAGGGCCGCGAGCCGGGCTCGACGTTCAAGCCGATCGTCCTGGCCGAGGCCATGCGGCAGGGCTACTCGCTCAAGTCCCGCTACGACGCCGAGGGCACGATCACCTTCAACCAGCCCGCGGTGGTCTCGGCCAACGGCGGGCACCCCTGGAAGGTGAGCAACTACTCCGAGAGCGACGCCGGCATCCTCGACCTCGTCGGCGCCACGCGCGAGTCCTCCAACACCGCGTACGCCCAGCTCATCGTCGACATCAAGCCCGACGGCCCGGCGCAGCTCGCCAAGCAGATGGGCGTCGGCCAGTGCACCGACTTCGATCCCCACTACGCCGAGGTGCTGGGCGACGTCAACGCCACGCCGCTGGAGATGGCCGGGGTGTACTCGACCTTCGCGAACCGGGGCGTCTACAAGCGCCCCGACATCATCACCCGCATCGAGCAGGCCGACCAGGAGGGCCACATCACGGTCCTCTACGAGCGCCAGGTCCAGCAGACCCAGGTGCTCAGCGAGACCCAGTCCGACCTCGTGACCCACGCGCTGGAGGCGGTCGTGGGCGACGGCGGCACGGGTGCGAGCGCCAACATCGGCAAGCCGATGGCGGGCAAGACGGGCACCTCGCAGCTCAACAAGAACGCCTGGTTCGCGGGCTTCGTCCCCAAGCTGACGGCGGTCGTCTGGATGGGCTACCCGGACGCCGACTATCCCGATCCCGAGTCCGGCACGATGACGCTGTGGCCGATGAACCGGGACGGCCGCCTGGTCCACGGCAAGCCCGCCACCGGCGGGTCGTTCCCGGCCGAGATCTGGAAGAAGTTCATGACCGGGGCGACCGGTGACTCGCGCGACGGGTTCGTCGAGCCGACCCCCCAGCAGATCAACTCGGGCAAGGTCCTCCACAAGGACGACCTGCCCGACCCCAACGCGCCGCCCCCGCCCGTCGTGGTCGACCCCGGCTTCCCGATCCCCGGTGGCCCGGGCGGTCCCGGCGGCGGAGGCGGCGACCCCCGGACGACCGTGCCCGATCCCGGCACCCCGCCGACGACCCAGGGTCCCGACAACACGACGACCACCCGCGGCGGCGGGGGCGGTGGGCCGCCGTCCACGACCGTTCCACCCTTGCCCACCCCCAACTAGCCCCGGCGCGCCCGCGCGCGCCCTGGGGGCCTCAGCCCGCCACGGGCTGGTGGGGGTAGTGGCTGCGGCAGGGGAAGCACCAGCGCTCGACCTCGTCGACGACGTCGACGCGCTCGTCCTCGCCCTCCCACCCGCCGGGCGTCACGTAGACCCGGCGCACGGGCGCGAGGTCGTCCGCAATCGCGCCACAAGAGTCACACACGTCGGCCATGCGAGGACCCTACCGGTGCAGCTAGCGTGGGCGTCCGACCGCCGGCAGCCACCGTGGCGCTGGACGGAGAAGGAGGGTTCTGCCGCATGCGCGCGAACACCGTGCCCGCCATCCGCGCCCACAAGGTGCGCGTGGGTGGCGACCCGCTGGTCATGGTCACCGCGTACGACGCTCCGGGTGCCCGCCAGGCGCACGCCGCCGGGGTCGACATGATCCTCGTCGGCGACTCGCTGGCGATGATGGTGCTCGGCTACGACAACACGCTGGCCGTCACCGTCGAGGACATGGCCCACCACACGGCCGCCGTCCGCCGGGGCCTCGCGTCCTCGACCGCCGAAGGCCCCCGGCCCCTGCTGGTCGGCGACCTGCCGTGGATGAGCTACCACACCGACGTCGCCGACGGCGTCCGCAACGCCGCCGCGCTCGTCCGGGCGGGCGCCGAGGCGGTCAAGCTCGAGGGCGGCCGGAAGCGCCTGCCGGTCATCGAGGCGATCATCGACGCCGAGATCCCCGTCATGGGGCACCTGGGCCTCACCCCGCAGTCGGTCCACGCGATGGGCGGGTTCAAGGTCCAGGCCCGCCAGCACGACGCCGCCCTGGCGCTGCGCGACGCCGCCAAGTCCCTGGCCGCCGCCGGCTGCTTCGCCATCGTGCTGGAGGGCGTGCCGGACGTCGTCGCCCGCATGGTCACCGACGCCGTCGACGTGCCCACGATCGGCATCGGCGCGGGCATCGACTGCGATGGCCAGGTGCTCGTCTACCACGACATCCTCGGCCTCGAGGACCGCCTCGCCCCCAAGTTCGCCCGCCGCTACGCCGAGATCGGCTCGGCGTCGGTCGAGGCGCTGGCGGCGTTCGCCGACGACGTGCGGGCCCGCCGGTTCCCGGTCGACGGCGAGAGCTACCACCTGTCGGCCGACGTGGCCGAGAGCCTGGCCCTCTACGGCGCCCCGTCCGAGGGCTGAGCCCGACCGGCGGCCCCGCCGTCCGCTCCCGGCACGTCGGGGCCGCCGCCGGGGTGTAAGGATTCCCGGTGATGTGGACGCACCGAGGGATCGCGGCCACCGCTGGAGGCTCGCGCCGGGCGCGGGTGATCGGCGGCGCCGTGGCGCTGATGCTGGTGGTGGCCACGGCCGCCTGCTCCGACAAGGGATCCTCGGGCGGGGGCGGGGGCGACTCGGCCAGCGGTGGCGACGAGACCACCGAGACCACGGCGGCCCCGCCGTCGACGGTCCCGCCAGGCACCAGCACGGGCCCGCTGGGCCGCACCGACATGGCCCGCTGGTCCGGGGGCTCCGAGGCGACGGTGGCCGGCGCCCGCCTCGACCCCCCGCCGGGGCCCCCCGACCGCACGCTGCTCGACGGCTTCGCCGAGACCGCCGTGTCGATCACCGACGCCAACGGCAACGTCACGGGGTGCTGCGTGCTCGTGGCCATGACCGCCGGACAGCGCGAGCGTGGGCTGATGCAGGTCACCGACCTCGGCGGCTACGACGGGATGCTGTTCGTGTGGAACGCCGACACGAGCGGCGGCTTCTGGATGCGCAACACGCCGATGCCGCTGTCGATCGCGTTCTTCGACGCCGAGGGCGGCCTCGTGTCGGCCACCGACATGGCGCCGTGCGGCGACTCCGACAGCTGCCCGACGTATCCCTCGGGCGGCAACTACCGGTTCGCCCTGGAGGTGCCCCAGGGCATGCTCGACGACCTCGGCGTCGGCGAGGGCTCCACGATCGACGTCGGCGGCGCGTGCTCGCAGCTGAACCCGGCGGCCGCCTGACCGAAACTGTCACACCCCGCGGGCATCATCGGCGATGTGAGTGATCCAGCCGCCGCCCGCTACAGTTCCCTGGTCCATATTCGCCCTGCTCCGCCTGTGCGGGGCCCCGGCTGTGCCGGGTCCGAAGGGAGGTGAGTGCTCGCCATGCGAGCCTACGAACTCATGGTCATCATCGACGCCGAGCTCGACGACGAGGTGATCGACGCCACCGTGAAGCGCATCGCCGAGCAGATCGGCCAGCGGGGCGGCACGGTGCGCAAGGAAGACCGCTGGGGCCGGCGGCGGTTCGCCTACGAGATCAACCACAAGCACGAGGGCTACTACGTGGTCTACGAGTTTGTGGGAGGCAGCGACCTCGACCAGTTCGAGCGTGCGCTGCGACTTGCGGACGAGACGATCCGCCACAAGATCGTGCGCCTGCCCGACGCCGAGGCCGCCCGCCGCGGCCTGCTCGAGCCGGCCAGCTAGGGAGGCTGTCGCCATGTCTTCGAACGTCACCATCGTGGGCAACCTGACCCGCGACCCAGAGCTCCGGTTCACGCCCGCCGGCGCGCCCGTCACCACCTTCGGGGTGGCGGTCAACCGCCGCTGGCAGAACCGCGACAGCCAGCAGTGGGAGGAGAGCACGTCGTTCTTCAACGTCACCTGCTGGCGTGACCTCGCCCAGAACGTCAGCGAGTCGCTGGAGAAGGGGTCGCGCGTCGTCGTGACCGGCCGCCTCGAGCAGCGCTCGTGGGAGACCAACGACGGCGAGCGCCGCTCCGTCGTCGAGATCGTGGCCGACGAGGTCGGCCCCAGCCTCCGCTGGGCGACCGCCGAGATCAGCCGCACCGACCGTCGCGACGGGGGCGACAGCTCCAGCAGCGGGAGTGGTGGCGGCGCTGGCCGCACCGTCTCCAACGAGCCGCCCAGCGGCTACGACCCGTCCGAGGAGCCGTTCTGATGCCCGTCTCCAAGTCCCGGTCCAAGAACAAGGACAACGCCCGCAGGGCCAAGAAGAAGACCAGCCTGCTCATCACCGAGGGCGTCGAGTACGTCGACTGGAAGGACGTGAACCTGCTGCGCCGGTTCATGTCGGACCGCTCCAAGGTGCGGGCCCGCCGGGTCACGGGCAACAACGCCCAGCAGCAGGCCGACGTGGCCAAGGCCATCAAGAACGCCCGCGAGATGGCGCTCCTGCCCTACGTCACCCGCATCACCCAGCAGCGAGGTGGTCGGGGCGACAGGGGCGACCGCGGCGACCGTGGCGACCGGGGCGACCGCGGTGACCGGGGCGACCGGGGTGACCGTGGCGACCGCGGCGACCGCGGCCCCCGGGTCGGAGCCCCCCGCGACGACCAAGCCGCACCGGCCCAGGCCGTGGTCGACGAGACGGTCGCCGTCGCGGGTGACGGCGCGGCCGAGGGAGGCGGCGAGGGATGAAGGTCATCCTCCGAACCGACGTCGACAACCTGGGCAAGCGGGGCGACATCCTCGACGTGTCCGACGGCTACGCCCGCAACTTCCTGGTCCCGAGAGGCCTGGCGATGAAGGCGTCGGCGGGAGCGACCACCCAGGCCGCCAGCATGCGTCGCGCCCGCGACCTCCGCGACGCCCAGGACAGGGCAGCGGCTGAGGCCCTGGCCACGACGCTGGTCCCGCGGGTCATCACGGTGGCCGCCAGGGCAGGAGGCGAGGGCAAGCTGTTCGGCTCGGTCACGACCGCCGACATCTCGGCGGCCATCGCGGCCCAGACCAACGTCCAGATCGACCGCCGCAAGCTGGTCCTGCCCGAGCCGATCAAGACCCTGGGCACCCACATCGTGCCCGCCAAGCTCCATGCCGACGTCGAGTTCCCGGTCACGGTCGACGTCGTAGCGGAGTGAGATCGTGGCGGGCGGGTCCCTCATGACCCGCCCGCCGACAACCCGGCAACGCGGCGCTGTCTCCGGCGCGCGCACGCGCGCCCATGCGGCCGCCGCCACCAAATCCCAGTCATCCACAGCACGTCCACAGGTCGCGGACCCGTTTCTGCCGCGCTATGCCGTCATAGGCGTCGTGCTACCACACTCAGTGAGCCGTAAGCCCCTCTATCCCCAGGTCTGTGGTTGGTGTCCACAGCCAATCCCCCGGGTTGCTCCACTTACGGCCCACAGGCCGCGGCTGGCACGGTGAGCGTCACCATGGCCGAGGCTCTCTCCCCGTCTCCTCGCCGTCCTGCCCGGGGCGGCCGCGTTCCCCCGCATGACCTCCAGGCCGAGGAGTCCTTGCTCGGCGCCATGATGCTCGAGGCCGAGGCGATCGCCACCGCCGCCGGCCTCCTGCGGGCCGACGACTTCTACAAACCGGCTCACGCCCACATCTTCGACGCCGTCCACGCGCTCTACGCCGCCGGTCAGCCCGTCGACCCGGTGACGGTGGCCGACGAGCTGCGGCGCAACGGCTTGCTCGACACGATCGGTGGCCACCAGGTGCTGGTCGACATCATGGCCTCGACCCCGGCCACCACCAACGCCTCCGGGTACGCCCGCATCGTCGAGGAGCATGCGCTGCTCCGGCGCCTCATCGGGGTCGCCGGCGAGATCGCCGAGATCGGCTACGGCATGCCCGAGGACGTCACGAAGGCGCTCGACCGGGCCGAGTCGATGGTCTACGAAGTCAACCAGCGCCGGGTCACCGACAGCACCGCCAAGATCGAGGACCTCCTCGGCCTCAACCTCGACCGGCTCGAGCAGCTCTACGGGCGCGGCGACGCCATCACAGGCGTGCCGACCGGGTATGTCGACCTGGACGAATTGCTGTCCGGCCTGCAACCCAGCACGCTGGTGGTCGTGGGGGGTCGACCGTCGATGGGGAAGTGCGTCGCGGCCGACACGCTGATCGTCGACCCGGCCACCGGGGCGCGGCGCACCGCCGCGGAGCTGTACCGGGACGGGACGGCCGGTCTGCCCGTGTCGGTCCTGACCCTCGGCGGCGACCGCATCGGCGTCGCGCGGCCCAGCGCCTTCGTCGACGACGGCCACAAGCGCGTCTACCGCGTGCGCACCCGCTACGGCCGCCAGGTCCGCACGACCGCCAGCCATCCGTTCCTGACGCCCGGCGGGTGGCGACCGCTCGCCGACCTCGGCCCCGGCCAGGTCGTCGGCGTGCCGGCCGTCGTGCCGCTGTTCGGGGCCACGACGCTCCCGATGGACGAGGTCGTCATGCTCGCCCATCTGGTCATGGCGCCGGGCGAGGACGACGGCGCCCCCAAGCTGTGGACCGAGAGCCGCGAGGCCGCCGCCGACATCGAGTTCCGGGCGCGCGCTACGGCGTGCGCGTCGCCGAGCGCAGCCTGGCCGACTGCTCCCGCACCTGGGACGTCACGTGCGACGGCGGCCTGCGCGAGCTGGCCCGCCGGCATGCGATCGCCCCGGCGCTCGAGGCGAGGCGGGTGCCGGACGCCGTGTTCCGCCTGCCCCGCGACCCGCTCGCCCGCTTCCTCAACCGGGCGCTCGGGGTGGGCGCGGCGCTGTGGCGCCCCGAGCGCGTCGAGCCCGGACGGGTCGTCGTCGCCACCCGCAGCGAGGGACTGGCGCACGACCTGCAGCATCTGCTCCTGCGCTTCGGGATCCTGGCCACCGTGGCGCCGTCGGTGGTGGCCGTGAACGAGGCGACTTGGCTGGCCTACGACCTCGTGATCGGCGAGCCCGGCCAGCTCGCGGCGCTCGCCGCCCAGATCGGCCTGCTCGGCCACGAGGCCGACCTCGGCGCGATGGTGGCCCACGCCCGATCGATCATCGACCTCCGCGACGACGCCGCCGCCGAGGGCGGGTCCGGCGTGCCCGGCGCCGCGGTCGCCCAGGGCGCGACCGCGGCCGGCGCAGGCTCCGGCTCCGGTCTCGCGCTCGGTGCGTCGGGGCCCGGGGGGTCGGCGCGCGCGACCTCCGACCCCCTCCCCGGGACCGTCGCCGGCGACGTCTGTTGGGACGAGATCGTCAGCATCGACGACGAGGGCGAGGAGCAGGTCTACGACCTGACCGTCCCCCACAGCCACAACTTCGTCGCCGCCGACGTCTTCGTCCACAACACCTCGTTCGCCCTCGGCATGGGGGCGCACGCCGCCCTGCACGCCAACCGGCCGGTGCTCCTGTTCAGCCTCGAGATGGGCAGCCTGGAGCTGTCCCAGCGCCTGCTGTGCGGCGAGGCGCGCATCGACTCCGCCCGGGTGCGGACCGGGCGGCTCAGCGAGGACGACTGGAGCCGCATCAGCCAGGCCATCGGCCGTCTCGCCGCCGCGCCCATCTGGATCGACGACAACCCCAACCTCACCGTCATGGAGATCCGGGCCAAGGCCCGCCGGCTCCGCAGCCAGGTCGGCGACCTGGGCATGGTGATCGTCGACTACCTCCAGCTCATGAGCGGGCGCACCAACGCCGAGAACCGCCAGGTCGAGGTGTCCGAGATCAGCCGGGGGCTCAAGATCCTCGCCCGCGAGCTGGAGTGCCCCGTCGTGGCGCTGTCCCAGCTGTCCCGCCAGCTCGAGCTGCGGGCCGACAAGCGGCCGATGCTCGCCGACCTGCGCGAGTCGGGATCGATCGAGCAGGACGCCGACGTCGTCATGTTCATCTACCGCGACGACGTCTACCACCACGACTCGCCCGACCGAGGCCAGGCCGAGATCATCGTCTCCAAGCACCGCAACGGACCGACCGGCGTGTGCCGGCTGGCCTTCCTCGAGCAGTTCACCCGGTTCGCCAACATGGCCCGGGTCGACTAGCGCTCAGCGCGTCGCCAAGTCCGCCAGCGCGGTCTTCGAGCGTCGAACCCAGCTGTGTGCACCCAATGTTCACCGGATCAGCGCCGCCGGAACCGGCGCGCGCTCATAGAGCTCGGCGGTGTCCGCCTCGTCCTCCCCGATCGTCGCCGCGACGAGATCGTCCATCAGCGTTTCGACGTCGGGCGTGATCGTGCCGTCGTAGCAGGCGCGCATCGGTCCCCACTCGTCCCAGGGGAGCATCTCGACACGCTGCAGCGCGGCCAGATCGCGGATCGAATTGCCGACGATCTCCGCCACGCCCCAGTTGTCGGTGTCGTGCACGCCGAAGGCCGTCGCGTCGGCGCCGTCGCGGTACCGCTGCCACGCCTCAGGCCCGGTGAGGAACGCGCCCGGCGCAAGGTCGCTGGCGTCGACGCCGAGACCGAGGTCGATGGCGACGATCTCGCTGTCGATGCGAACCCAGCGGGCGTGCTCCTCGTGCCAGTACTCGGTGATCCAGTGATCGACCGCCAGGCCCGGTCGGAAGTACGTCGCGAAGCCGCAACGCGCTCGGGCCGCGATGCCCCGCGAGCGCAGGAACGCACACGACAGGACGGCGAAGTGGCGGCATGTGCCGATCACGCGCCGGTCCAGCGGTCTCGGGCGGCTCAGCGATCGGTCGTCCAATGCGAGGGCAGTCCGCAGGATCGCGCTCGCCGGCCGGAGGTTCCGCTCCTGCTCACGCCCGGGCGCGGGATCGGAGCCGATCGGGATGCCGGGAAGGACCAGGACCTGCTGCGCGGCGAGACAGAGCGTCCGCGGATCGTCGCCGATCTCGGCCACCACCTTCTGCTGCGCCGGCGTGAGATCCGTCAGCGCGCCAGGTCGTCGGTACGCCTCCCGTTCCATGCGCTGCACCATCTCGGACCATTCCTGACACCTCCTGTCAGCGACCCCTCGTAGTCTCACGACGTGCGTGCGGACCGCCTCCTCCGCCTGGCCCTGCTCCTGCAGGCGCGAGGCAGGATGACCGCGGGCACGCTCGCGCACGAGCTGGAGGTGTCGGTCCGCACGGTCTACAGAGACATCGAGGCCCTCAACGCCGCGGGCGTGCCCGTCTGGGCGGAGTCGGGCCCCGGCGGCGGCTGCCAGCTCGTCGACGGCTACCGGACACCGCTGACGAGCCTCTCGCGCGACGAGGCTCTCGCCATCCTCACGCTCGGGACGCCCGGGCCGCTTGGCCAGCTGGGGCTCGCCCCCGCGCTCGAGTCCGCACGCCGGCGGCTGCAGGACGCGAGTGGGCTCGCGGCCGACGACGTGACCGTCCACCTGGACATGCCTCGGTGGTTCAGCAGCCAGGAGGACGTCACCCACCTCCCCGCTCTCGCCACCGCGGTGCGCGAGCGGCGTCGCATCGACCTCACCTATGAGTCGAAGGCGTCGACGCGGCACCGCGGACTCGCACCCCTCGGACTCGTGAACAAGGCCGGCTCCTGGTACGTCGTCGTGTGCGGCACCCGGGGACCATTTGCGCTCCGGGTCGCACGCCTCACGGCTCTGCGCGTCGGCGACGAGGCCTTCGACCGCCCGACCGACTTCGACCTGCCCCGGTGGTGGGCCGAATGGTCGGGTTCCTTCGAGGCGAGCAGACCTCGGTTGGACGTCGTGGTGCGGGCCTCGCCGGACGCCATCGACGACATGCCGGAGATCTTCGGGCCCTCGTTCGAGGCGGTTCTCGCCGCTGCCACACCCGTCGACGACGGCGGATGGCGCGAGCTCCACCTGACCTTCGAGCACGAGGCCGCCGCCCTCGGCCGGCTCGCCGGCTTCGGCGGCACCATCGACGTCGTCTCTCCCACGTCCCTGCGCGAACGTCTCGTCGAGACCGCGACATCGATCCTCCATCGATACGGCCGGCGCACGTGACGGACCCGGCGAGGCCAGCTCGCTGGTGCAACTCCGAGCGACGGGCGGTTTGACGCGTCTCGGCCCGGCGTCCGAACATCCGGCGCTCCCAGCTTCTCTCTGGCTAGCGGGCGGCGAGGATGGCGGCGCGCTGCACGGCTGACAGCGGCTTCACTGCCTCACGGATCGTCACGGCCGACGCCCGTGCCGCCCGCGGCAGCAGCCACTCGTACACGAGGTCGGGGCGCCTGCGGCCCGTATCGCGCAGTACCCAGCCGATGGCCTTGCGGACGAAGAACTCGCGCTCGCAGAGCATGACGTCGGCGTAGCGGCCGAAGCGGTCGAAGTCGCCGCGGCCCTCCCTGAGCGGGATGAGCAGGCCGAGCATCGCCGACCGGCGCAGCCAGAAGTCGCTGTCGGCTGCCCAGCGATCGAGCGTGGCGCCCAGCTCGGGGTGGCGCTCGACCAGCCTGCCCACCACCGAGGCGGCGAGGCCGTCGACCAGCGCCCACGTGCGCGACTCGCGCAGAAGTCGTTCCAGCAGCTCGGCGTCGCCCGGGCCGAGCCGGTCACAGTAGAGGTCGAGCAGCTCGACGGACGCCATCCGGCGCTCGTGCACCGGCACCGCCCACAACGCGTCGACCAGCGCGACCAGATCGTCGTGGGAGAGCTCAGGGTGCTGGCGGGCGGTGACCTTGGCAACCGCCCGGATCGCAGGAACAGACGCGCCATAGTGGCGCAGCTCGCTCTTGAGGTACGCCTTCTCCTTCTCCGCTCGCTCCGGCGCGCCGCCAGCCTGCAGCTCGACGTCTATCGCCTCGGCCAGCGCCTCGATGTCGACCACCATGGAGCCAAGGCTATGGCCGTGTGACACCGGACCCGAAAGTCACACGCGCCGAACGGCTCGGGTCGCCTACGCTGTGCGTTGGACCCGGGCGGCAGAAGGCGGATAGGCGGACATAGGCCGAATGGGTGTGTGGTTGGCTCTCGCAGTAGCAGGTGGCGTCGCCGTCGCAGTGCTCGTGTGGCTCGCCCTCCGGTCGCGCCCGGGCCCTCGGGCCGGCGCGGGCGTGCCGGTGGCGGAACAACCCCTCCCGGCCGGTGCCGAGGTCGACCAGGACGTCGAGTTCACCGTCTACCGGCCCCGCCGCATGGCGCCCCGGGAGTGGTACACGCTGCTCGCCTTCGCCCACCGGACCGAGCTCGTCGTCTCGGGCGACGGCCGCACGCTCGACCCGATCGAGGAGGTCGCGCGGCAGGCGACCGCCGTCCTCGCCGCCGACGCGGCCTCCTACGCGTCGGTGGTCGAATCCAGCAGCCATCCGCTGCCCCGCGGCGCCGACATCACGTTCGTGCCCGTGCTCCCCGGCTGCGAGGTCAACCCGCCCCACCGCACGTTCACGTGGGCCGAGCCCGTCCACCGCGAGGAGTTCCGTGTCAGCCCCGTCGACGTCCCGCCGGGCGAGACCGTGCGGGGCCACATGGACGTCTACCGGGGGGCGCTGCTGCTGGCCGAGGTGAACCTCAGCATCCGGGTCGACGCCCCGGGCGCGGCGGTCCCCGTGCCGGCCGAGGTCCAGCCCGAGTCGGGCCGCCGGTTCGAGCGGGTGTTCCTGTCCTACTCCCACAAGGACAGCCGGATCGTCGACCTGGTCGAGTCGGTCAACATCCTCGACGTCGAGTACCTGCGGGACAGCCGCAGCCTCCGGTCCGGCGACGACTGGCGGCAGGGTCTGGAGTCGCTCATCCGGTCGTCCGACCGCTTCCAGCTGTTCTGGTCGCGCAATGCGATGGAGTCCCGGGAGGTCGCCAACGAGTGGCGCTACGCCCTCTCGCTCGGCCGGTCCGACTTCATCCGGCCGGTCTACTGGGAGACGCCCCGGCCCGAGGACCCGGCCCGCCGGCTGCCGCCCGACGAGCTGGACCGCTTCCACTTCCAGCTGCTCGACTTCGCCGGCGACCGCGACCTCGCCCCCGTGACCGCCCTGCGTCCGCCGGCGGCCGCACCGGCCGCGGCCGCGCCTGCGTCCGCCGCGCCGGCGGCCGCCCGCCGGTCCGGCGCCAAGACCGCCCTTCCCAAGGCCCTCGTCGCCGCGCTCGGTGCGGCCGCAGCCGCCGTGGTGCTGGTGATGGTGACCGGCGGCCCCAACCTCGGCAACAACGCCGGCGACGACGTCGCCGGCCCGGCGACGAGCGACGCCGGGGGGAGCGACCCGGGGACCGTCGACCCGGGCACGGGCGATCCCGGCGATCCCGACGGCGGGGAGACCGTGGCCGCCCTCGTCACCGCGTGCACGGGCGCCGACCTGGGCGCCTGCGACCGCCTGTTCGTGGCGACCACCGACGACGAGCTCGTCGCCCTGGCCGCCAGCTGCGGCGGGGCGTCGACCGTGGCATTCGCCGGGGACTGCGCCCGCAACTTCGACGCGGCGCTCGAACCGCCCGCGGCCGCGTGCTCGGCGGGCGACATGGGGGCGTGCGACGACCTGGCCGGCGCGTCCCGGTCGCGGACGGCCTACGGCGTCCTGGCCGGCTCGTGCGGCGGCCGCCGGCCGTCGGGTGGATCGACCGGCGCGTGCCTGACCGCCGTGCTCCCGCCCGACGGCGGCACCGACACGCCTCCCTGACCCGGGCGCTCAGCCCGGCAGGCCGGCGAGGATGCTGCCCGCGATCGGGGCCGCGACCTGGCCGCCCACCCCGCCGCCCTCGACCAGCACGGCCACCGCCAGGTCGCCCCGGATGCCGATGAACCAGGCGTGCGTTGCCGGCGGGTTGCCCGAGCCGAACTCCGCCGTGCCGGTCTTGCCGGCGATGTCGGCGCCCGGCACCGCCGCGGCCGTGCCGCTGCCCTCGGCCACGACCCGGCGCATGAGGCCGTGCAGCGTGTCCGGGACCCCCGGCGCCAGCGACGTCGGCGGCGGCGGGTCGTCGGCGCGGAGGTCGGGGAACAGCACCGGTGGCTCCCACTTTCCGTCGATCACGGTGGCCGCGACCGTCGCCATCTGCAGCGGGCTGGCCGTCACCCGCGCCTGGCCGATGGCGGCCGCGGCGTGCTCGGTGGCGTCCTGGGGCGCCGGGAAGCTGCCGCCCGCGGTGTCGAGGCCCACGCTGTAGTCGGCGTTGAACCCGAAGCTCTCCGCCGCCCCGACCAATGCGTCGTCGGACACGTCCTCGGACGCAGAGATGAAGGCGGTGTTGCACGACTGGGCGAAAGCCAGGCCGAACGGGACAGTCCCCAGGCTGGAGCTCTCGAAGTTCTTGAACACCCGCCCGCCGGCGTTGACGGTCTGCTCGCAGTCCACCGGCGTGTCGGGCGTGACGCCGCCGCCCAGGAGGGCCGACGCGGTGATCACCTTGAACGTCGACCCCGGCGGGTAGCTGCCGCCGAGCGCCCGGTTGAAGTCGCCGATCGGGCGGGAGGCCACGGCCCGCACGTTGTCCTGCGAGTCGACCACCACCACCGCCGTCGGCTGCGTCGTGTCGCCCAGCGCAGCCTCGACGAGCGCTTGCACGGTGGGGTCGAGCGTGGTCCGCACCGGTTCGGGCGCCCGGCCCTCGACCCGGCCGATGGTGTCCAGGACCTCGTCGCCGGCGCCCACGACCTGGATGTCTCCCGATGGCGTGCCAGCCAGCTTCTTCTCGAACCGGGCTTCGATCCCGGTGAGCCCGACCTTGTCGCCGGCCTGGTAGGGCTCGCCCAGGTCGTCGAGCTTCTCGGCCGTGACCTCGCCGACCGTGCCGAGCACGTGGGTGGCGAACTCCGGCGTGGGCCCGCCGCGCAGGAACGTGTCCCGGAAGCGCGTCCCCGGCAGCGGGTAGATGACCGGCGCCACCTGGTCGTACATTGTCTTGTCGACCGTGATGATGGGGACGAAGTGGTCGGGCTCGACCCCCCGGGCGTTGAGCGCCTCGTCGATCTTCGCCGGGTCGACCCCCAGCTGCTGTTGGAAGGCCGCCTTGACCTGGTTGAGGTCGAGGATCGCCCGGGGCTCCAGGCCGATGACCCGTCCCGGCCGCCCGGTGGCCAGCGGCTGGCCGGCGGAATCGAGGATCGGCGCCCGCTCGGGCACCTCCCGGGTGCGGGCCAGGTGCTGGCCCGCCCGCAGCTTCGGGTGGATCGTCGCCGGGGTCCAGTCGACCAGCCAGTGGCCGTCCGTCCGGTCGAGCGACATCGTGCCGTCGTAGTCCCAGTCGCCCAGCCCGGCGAGGGCCAGCTTCGCGGAGAACCGGGCGACCGCGCTCTGCCCGCCCTCGTCCCTGTCGACCGACGTCAGCTCGTAGTCGGCCGCCGTGACGTGCAGGTCGTCCACCACCGCCTGGTGGTCGTCGGCGAACGAGCCGGGCGGGTCGACCACCCTGGCCGCCATCGCGTCCCAGTCGTCGTCCTCCCAGTCGGCCAGGTACGCCCGCGCCGCCGGGGCCGGGTCGGACGTGTCCCCACGCATGAGGGCGAAGATGGCGTAGACCCCCGCCCCCAGCAGGATGATGCCGATCAGGAGGGCCAGACGCGAACGGCTGGACATCGCCTGGCACGCTAGTTCGCGGCGCGCCCCCGGCCGAGGCGCCGCAGGCCGGCCAGGAGGGCCGCCAGCACCACGCCGGGGCCGGCGATCCACAGCGGGCGGCTGAGCCACCAGCTCGCCGTGGGCTGGTCGGCGAGGACGAACCCCGCCCGCTCGTAGAGGCCGATGAACACGACCAGCGCCGTCATGTGCCAGCAGAACACGGGCATGGCCAGGCCGTTGGCGGCGACCACGGCCCGCCAGGCGCCCCGGCGGGCCAGCCAGGCCTCCAGCCGGGGCCGGGCGAGCAACGCCAGGCCCAGCTGGACGGCGGCCAGGGCGGCGATGCACGCCGAGGTGGGGAACATGTTGCCGCCCGCCTCGCCCCGCACGGCGACCATCGAGTGCGAGTACGGCCCGGGGCCGGTCAGCAGGATCAGCGCCGCCAGCCCGGCGGCCGCCACGGCCGCGGCCCGCCGCCGACCGCCGGCCAGCAGCGAGCCGTCGCGCCAGAAGTAGCCGAGCTGGTGGCACCACAGCCACACCAGCGCCGAGCCGGCCAGGCCGACGGCCGGCCCGCCGCGCCCGAGGCCCAACCGCACCGCGTCGGCGGCCGCGATGCCGGCCGCGAGCGCCGCCAGCACGCGGGCGCCGTAGCGGGCGTGCAGCCGGGCGGTGAGCGGCGCCGCGGCCACGACGCCGGCGTAGACGCCCAGGAACCACAGGGGCACGAACACGACCATCCCCCAGTCGGTGACGCTGCGCCCGCCCGCGGCCTGCGCGGCCAGGTCGGCGACCAGCCAGCAGCCGAGCCACGGCACCACCGGTCCGCCCAGGCGGGCCAGCCGGGCCCGCAGGAACCGCCGGGCGCCGCCGCCGTCCCGGGTGACCGCCTGCCAGCCCGCCAGGTTGGCGTAGCCGCCGACGACGAAGAACACGGGCATGACCTGCAGGACCCAGGTCGCCGCCCACAGCAGGGGCACGTCCCCGATCGGGTTGGGCATGGTCAGCCGGCCGTCGTGCCAGTGGGTGACCGACAGCGACCAGTGCCACAGCACGACGACGCAGATGCTGGCGGCGCGCAGCAGGTCGACGACCCGGTCGCGGGAGGCCGGGGTGGCGTCGACGAGTGCGTCGATCCCGGCGGCGGCAGGGGCAGGTGCGGAGGACATGGCCGCAGCATCCGGTACCGGCCCGTCCGCCACGATCGGGACCACCCCCCACCGGACCCAGGGGCACCCCCCAGGCCGGGGTCAGCGGCGGGGGAGGCGGGCCACGCTGCCCTTGGCGGCCGGGTCGAGGTCGGCCAGGTGGAACAGGGCGTCGCCCCGGTGCACCAGCGGGTACTGGGTGTTGCCGATCACGACCCCGGTGAGCGGGGCGTGCATGGCGGCCGGTGTCCCGCCGACCGCGTCGGCGATGACGCCGAGCACCTCACCCCGCTCGACCTTCTGGCCGGGACTGACCGAGGTGCGCAGGATCCCGGTGCGCCGGGCCCGCACCCAGGTCGTGTGGCGCACCACGGTGGTCCGCCGAGCCGGTGGACGGGGCTCGACCGTGCGCATCCCCAGGTGGGCGAGCACCCGCAGCACGCCGTCGGTTCCCGCCTCGATGGCCTCGTCGTTGAAGCGGTGGGCCTCGCCGCCCTCGAACACCAGCACCGGCACGCCCCGGCGGCGGCTGGCCTCCCGCAGCGAGCCGTCCCGGATCGGGGCGTGCACGCTGATCGGCGCCCCGAACGCCCGGGCCAGTTCCAGCGTCTCCGGGTCCTCGAGGTCGCCCCGCACCTGGGGCAGGTTGAACCGGTGGTCGCTGCCCGTGTGGAGGTCGATGCCCACCTCGCACAGCGCCACCACGTTGGTGATGAACAGGTGCGCCAGCCGCGACGCCAGCGAGCCCGACGCCGAGCCGGGAAACGAGCGGTTCAGGTCGCGGCGGTCGGGCAGGTAGCGGGTCTCGCTCATCAGCCCGAACACGTTGACGATCGGTGCGGCGATCAGCGTGCCGGCCAGCTGCCGGGGGCGCACGATGTCGAGCACCCGGCGGATGATCTCCAGCCCGTTGAGCTCGTCGCCGTGGACCATCGCGGACACCCACAGCTTCGGCCCGGGGCGCAGCCCGTGCACCACGACGACCGGCAGGTTGAGGGACGTGGCCGTGGGCAGCCGCACGACCGGCAGCTCGATCAGCTCCCGCCGCCCGGGCTCGATCGTGGCGCCGCCGATGGTGATCGCTTCGTTGCGCGGGGCGCGTTGGCGGGGCACCCCTCAGCCCAGGGACCGGGCCCGCTTGGGGCGGGCGGCGTGGCTCTTCTCGATCCACTCGACAATACGCCGGGCCACGTCGACGCCGGAGGTGGACTCGATGCCCTCCAGCCCCGGCGAGCTGTTCACCTCGAGCACCAGGGGGCCGTGGTTGGACCGCACGAGGTCGACGCCGCACACGTTCAGCCCCATCGTGCGGGCGGCCCGCACGGCCACGGCCCGCTCCTCGGGCGTGAGCCGGATGCGCTCCGCGCTGCCGCCCCGGTGCAGGTTCGACCGGAACTCGCCGGGTGCGCTCTGGCGCCGCATCGACGCCACCACCCGGTTGCCCACCACGAAGGCCCGGATGTCGGCGCCGCCCGCGTCCTTGATGTACTCCTGCACCAGGATGTTGGCGTCGAGCTGGCGGAAGGCGGCGATGACCGACTCGGCCGCCTTGCGGGTCTCGGCGAGCACGACGCCGATGCCCTGCGTGCCCTCGCTGAGCTTGACCACGACCGGCGGGCCGCCGACGGTCTCGAGCAGGCCGTCGATGTCCTTGGTCGAGTGCGCGAACCCGGTGACCGGCAACCCGATGCCGTTGCGGGCCAGCAGCTGGAGGGCCCGCAGCTTGTCGCGCCCCCTGCTGATCGCCTGCGACTCGTTGGCCGTGAACACGCCCATCATCTCGAACTGGCGGACCACGGCCGTGCCGTAGAACGTGTGCGACGCCCCGATGCGGGGGATCACGGCGTCGACGTCGGTGAGCGCGGTGCCCTGGAGGATCACCGCCGGCCGGTGGGCGGTGATGTTCATGTAGCAGCGCAGGTAGTCGATCACCCGGACGCTGTGGCCGCGCGCCTCCGCTGCGGCCCGCAGCCGCGAGGTCGAGTACAGGTTCGGGTTGCGCGACAGGATGGCGATCTTCATCGAAGGCGTGACGGATCAGACCATGTGGCACCCGGCCCCACCACGAGCGAGGGGGCGACTGTACTTCCCCCGGCCGCGAACGAGCGGCCCGGGTCGATGACGAATCGGCGACGAAGTGCGCGCCGGCCCAGCAGCATCCGGAACCCCATCCGGTCGCGCCGGGTGAGCGTGAGCTCGATGGGGTAGCGGCGGCGCGCGAGCACGAGCGACGTCCGCACGACCGGCCGCGACTCGACCTCGCCGTTGCTCGACCGCACGTTGCGCATGCCGACCAGGTCGGCCTCGGCCATCACGGTCGCCGACAGGTCGTGCTGGTCGGGGTGGAGGACGAAGCGGACCCGCGGGGCGTGGCCGTTGGCCGCGATCAGCTCGACGTCCCAGGCGTGCAGCGTCGACGACCGGGCGCCGGTGTCGATCTTCGCCTTGATGGCCGCGACGCCGAGGTCCGGCAGCGCGACCCACTCGCGCCATCCGATCAGCGCCCCGGTCATGTGAAGCGACGCTATCGACCCGGACGCGGCTTGTCGCACCACGCCCGCCCCCGCCGCCGCTGGCTCTGGCAGGCTGGGGAGGTGACCGCCCCGGTGAGAGCCTCCGACGCGCCGCCCCGGTGGACCTTCCCGGTGTGCGGTCCCCGGCTGCGCGTGAGCGTCGGGCTGGTCGTCTCGCTCGCCGTCGTGACGCTGGCGCTGACCGTCGGTCCGCTCGGGTCGCCGCGCCCGGAGCAGGTGATCGTGGGCCTGGTCGGGGTGGTGGTGGCCATGCTGATCCACGAGGGCGGCCACGCCGGCGCGGCGGTCGTGCTCGGCTACCGGGTCGAATGGGTGGTGCTCGGCGGCATCGCCGGGGTGACCGCGTACCGGGGCCGCGACGACCGGCCGCTCGACCGGCTGGCGGTGGCGCTGGCCGGGCCGGCGGCCAACGTGCTCGCCGCGCTGACCCTGGTCTGGGTGGCCGGGCTCGTGGTCGGTGGCGCGCGTGGACGCGCTCGGCCTGGCCGCGGTGCTCAACGCCGTCGGCCTCGTGGTCAACCTGGTGCCGCTGCGGGGCAGCGACGGGGCCGCCGCGATCCAGGCGTGGCGCGACTATCGGGCCGGCTGAGCGGGTGCCCGACTGGGGACGCCGCGGCGGCGGACCCTACGCTGGACGGATGTTCCTCGGCGAGGACCTGCTGGCCTGGCTGGTGCTGGCGCTGGGCGCGGCGATGGCCGCGGGCAGCGCGCTGGCGCTCGTCCACCCGCCCGACGCACCCAAGGACGGCGACCTGGCCCGGGCGCCGCTCGGGCGCAGCGTGGTGATGATCGTGCTCGGCGTGCTCGCCGCCCTGTGGGCGCTGGCCAGCCTGCTGTCAGGCTGAGGCGGGCACCCGCTCCAGCTTGAGGCCCAGCGCCTCCAGCGTCTCGAACGGGCGGTGGTAGCCCCGGTCGATGTGGTGGATGCCGTGCAGGGTCGACGGCCCGTCGGCGACCGCCGCGGCGATCACCGAGGAGAAGCCCGGCACGGACGTCGGGGATGGTGACGTCGGCCCCCTGGAGCTTGGACACGCCGCGCACGACCGCCGAGTGCACGGCGTTGGTGTCGTGGAAGCGGCAGGCGGGCCCGCCGAGGCAGGCGTCGAACAGCTCGATCTCGCAGCCCATCACCTTGAGCGCCTCGGTCGTAGCCGAGCCGGTCCTCGTACACCGTCTCGTGCATGACCGACATGCCCTCGGCCTGGGTGAACAACACGATCAGCGGCGGCTGCCAGTCGGTCATGAACCCGGGGTGGGTGTCGGTCTGCACGGCCGCCGGCCGCAGCCCGTCGTCGGCCCGGGCCGAGATGAAGTCGTCGGTGATCTCGAAGCGTGGCGCCCATCTTCTGGAGCGTGGTCGATGGCGGTGACCAGCCGGTCCTGCGCGCAGCCGGCACCCGGACCTGCCCGCCGGTGATGAGCCCGGCGACCAGGTACGAGAACGCCTCGATGCGGTCGCCGGCGAGTCGGGCGCCGGCGCCGCGTCAGCTCGTCGACGCCCTCGATCACGATGCGGCGGTCGGGCTTGAACTCGATGCGGGCCCCCATGCGCTGGAGGAACAGCGCGAGCTCGATGACCTCGGGCTCGAGGGCGGCGTTGCGCAGCACCGTCCTGCCCTCGGCCAGCACCGCGGTCAGCAGCACCCTCTCCGTGGCGCCGACGCTCGGGTAGGGCAGCGTGATCCGGGCGCCGTGCAGCCGCCGGGCCCGGGCGCTGATGCCGTCGGCCGACACGTCGACCTCGGCGCCCATCGCGTCGAGCGCCGCGACGTGGAAGTCGACCGGCCGCTTGCCGATCCGGTCGCCGCCGACCAGGGGGACGAACGCCTCGTCGTTGCGGGCCAGCAGCGGGCCCAGCATCAGGATGGGGATGCGGTTGAGGCCCGTGAACTCCATCGACACCCGGGGGTCGCGGACGTCCACCGGGTCGACCGTGACTGTGTCGCCGTCGATCTCGACGCCCACGCCGAGCGACGTGAGGATGTCGGCGGTGATGCCCACGTCACCGACCTCGGGCGCGTTGGTGATCGTGCTCGGCCGGGTGCCCAGAGTGGCCGCCACCATGTGCTTGGTCACCGCGTTCTTCGATCCGCTCACCAGCACCTCGCCGACCAGTGGGCCGTTGGGACTGATGCGCCAGGCGTCGATGACGGGCTCGTCCATGAGGCGAGCGTAGTGGCGCCGGCCACCCGCCCCGGGCAGGCCCAGGGGGGTGGCAGACGGTGCGGGGTCGGCCACCCCCCGTGGTCTCAGCTAGCGATTGGTACCCCGCTTCCATCGCCGCGGGGGCGATGGCGGGCGGGGCCGGGGGCGCGATCGCTGACGCAGCTCACGCTGGCGGTCGTTGATCAGCGTCCATGCGGATATCTCGTCGTGCATCATCTGAAGATCCCTTGTCTCGTCGTGTGCAGGCGCCGGGGACGGCGCCGGGAACGGGAGAGCCACTGGGCTCGGGGAACGCGCGGCCGTGGGCCGGGTTCAGCGCGGAGCCGCAGGAACGGACTCGGCCGCGGCCGGGAGTGTCCGGCGACGAGCGGCGGAGCGGGGCTCTCGCAGTTTGATCATCCGGACACCTCCTCGTGGGTCGTCGTACCGTTCGGGACTCGCACAGGTTGGCCGCGGCGCCGTCGGTACGCCAACGAATTACGGGCCCCGGGCGTGAGGTCGGGCCGCCCCGTACGGTGCGGAACATGGACGAGCGCCACGATGCGCCGGCGCCTCGCGGCGGCCCGGGTGGGCCGGCTCGCCACGGTCACCGAGAGCGGCGGTCCCCACGTCGTGCCGTGCTGCTTCGCGCTCGACGGCGACCGCGTCGTGTCGGCGGTCGACGCCAAGCCCAAGACGACGCCCGCCCTGCGCCGGCTGGCCAACCTGCGGGCCCGGCCGCGGGCGTCCCTGCTGGTCGACCACTACGACGAGGACTGGGCGAGCCTGTGGTGGGTCAGGGCCGACGGTGCGGGACGGGTGGTCGCGGCCGGCCCGGAGCGCGACCGGGCGCTCGACCTCCTGGCGGCCAAGTACGACCAGTACGCCCGCCAGCGGCCGCCGGGCGCGGTGGTGGTCATCGAGATCGACGGCTGGCGGTCGTGGGAGGCGTCAGGCCCGCTGTGACCAGCGCGCCGAGGTCCCGCGCGGCCGTGCCCGGCCTCCGCTCGCTCCGGGCGACGTTGCCGGTGGTCAGCCGAGCTCGGCCAGCAGGGGCACGACGGGGCCGAGCGTGTCGGCGATCCACCGATCGGTCTCGCCGGGGGGTGGCATGACGTCGACCTCGTGGACGCCGAGGCGGGCGTAGGCGTCCATGTCCCGCAGGAACCCGTCGACGTCGCCGGTGGCGAGCGCCGGTCCGACGTAGAGGATGGTGCGGTCGATCGCGTCGTAGTCCCGGCCGACGTCGTCGCAGTGGCGGCGGAGCACGTCGAGCTTGTGGGCGACGTCCTCGGGCGAGCTGGCGAACAGGTTGCAGGCGTCGGCGTAGCGGGCCACGAGCCGCAGGGTCTTGCGCTCGCCCCCACCGCCGATGCGCACGGGCGGGTGCGGCCGGCTGACGGGCGGCGGCGAGCAGATCGTCTCGGCCAGCTGGTAGTGGTGGCCGTCGAAGGGCCCGGTCGTCGTCGGGGTCCCACATCTGGAGGCACACCTGCAGGGTCTCCTCCAGCCGCTCGAACCGCTCCGCCACCGGCGGGAACGGCACGCCCAGCCCGAGGTGCTCGCGCTCGTACCAGGCGGCCCCGATCCCGAGCTGCGCCCGGCCGCCGGACAGCACGTCGAGCGTGGCGACGATCTTGGCCAGCAACCCGGGGTGGCGGTAGCTGACGCCCGTCACGAGCAGCCCGAGGCGGACGGTGGCCGTGTGGGCGGCCAGGAACCCGAGCGTGGTGTACCCCTCGAGCATGGGATCGCCGGCGGGGGCGTACCCGTCCATCTGGAAGTAGTGGTCCATGAGCGTGACCGAGGAGGCCCCCACGGCCTCGGCAGCCTCGCCGGCCCGCCCCAGCATCGCCCCGAGCGCGCCCGCCTCGGCCCCGGTGAAATCAACGACGTGGATCCCGACGTCCATGTGGCGGAATCTAGGGCGATGGAGGTCACGATGGCCGTAGTCCCGCTTCGTCCGCGGAAACGGTCGTCAGGGCGACCGTTTCCGCGGACAAAACGCGGGAGGGCCTGGCCATCTACCATGCCGGTCGACGCCGGTCGGGGAGGTGGAGATGCCCGAGTACAGCACCAGGCCGCTCGACGCCGACACGTGGCCGGACTTCGCCCGGCTGGTCGAGGCGCACAACGGCGTGTGGGGCGGCTGCTGGTGCATGGGCTTCCACCCCAAGGGGGAGGGGTGGGGCAAGAGCGCCGAGTTGAACCGCGCCGAGAAGGAGCAGCGCGTCCGCACGGGCGGCGCGCACGCCGCGCTGGCCTACGACGGCGAGGCGTGCGTCGGGTGGTGCCAGTTCGGCGTGCCCGACGAGCTGCCCCGGATCAAGAACCGGAAGGCCTACCTCGCCGGCCTGGACGAGTTGCCCGACTGGCGCATCACCTGCTTCTTCGTCGACCGGAACCGTCGCTCCCACGGCGTCGCCACGGCCGCCCTCGCGGGTGCCCTGGATCAGATCGCCCAGCTGGGTGGCGGCACCGTGGAGAGCTACCCGGACGACCTCGGCGGGGGCAAGGTCTCGGCGGGCTTCATCCACAACGGCACGATCGCGATGTTCGAGCGTCAGGGGTTCACGCGGGTCCGCCTGATCGGCAAGAACCGATGGGTGGTGCGCAGGACCGTGCGCTGATCGTGCTCGTCGCTACGGTCCGGCAGGCGGCAGGCCGAGCACGCCGCGGACAGCACGTTCGGCGAGCACGGCGTCGAAGGGCGCCTGCCCGGCGAGGTTGATCACCAGCCCTTCGATGGCGCCGAGATAGGCGCGGGCCATGGCGCTCACGGGCGGTCCGGGCGAGATCGCCCCGGTCCGGCGCCCGGCGGCGATGAGCCGTGCGCAGTCGTGGACGAGCTGGCGCTCCACCTCGCGGAGCCTCTGCCCGACCGGATGGTCGTTCCCGCTGAACTCGACCCGGAGGGTGATCATCACCCGGGCGACGTCCCGCCGGCAGAACACGGCGTGGCCGCGGGCCACGGCGAGGAGGGTGCCGACGGGGTCGGCGACGTCGGCGAAGAGCCCACCGACCTCCGCGTACCAGGACTCCCTGACCCACTCCACCACGGCCAGCGCGAGGTCCTCCTTGCCGGCGAAGAGGTGGTAGAGGGCACCGCGTGAGTAGCCGGCGTCCGCGGCCACCCGCTCCAGGATCAGGTTGGAGTAGCCGTACCGCGAGAGGCCGCGGGCCGCAGCCTCCAGGAGGGCGCTCTGGGTCTGGGCGCGCCGGTCGGCCTGGGTCCGTCGCGCAGGCCGGGGGCCGGCGGTGGCCGTTGTCACGTTGCACCACATACAAACATGTATGTATGTTACTGCACATGACCACCGTGTCGAGCATCGTCGGGATGCAGGACGTCCCCGAGGACGTCCGCACCCTCATCACCCTGGCCGAGCCCGACCACGTCGACCTGTTCACGATCGAGACCCCGACGGCCGAGGACCACTCGGCCGAGGAGTGGGCACGCGCCATCCTCGAGCAGGCCCCCGTGTCGCGCCGCAACGCCCGAGCGCTGTGGCGGCTCATCGGCCTCCGCCTGGGGCCGCCAGGTTCACCCGATCACGTGCAGGGCTGGACGATCGTGGCACGCGGCGACAACTGGCTCCGACTGGAGACGGCGTCCTGGTACCTGACGGCCCAGGCCGTCTGCGTGGTCGATCCGGGCCACGTGTCCATCTCGCTGTCGCTCCGCTACGACCGTCCGCCGGCTGCGCTCGTGTGGGCCGGCATCGCAGGCCCCCACCAACGAGCGGTCCCCGTCATGCTGCGCCAGGCGGTGGCGCTGCTGGCGGCATGAGTCGGACGTCGCGTTCGAACGGCGCCCACGGGCAGGATCATCGAAGGCTTCGCCCCGGTCATGACGACAGCATGCGGGCCGTCGAACACGATCCAAGAGACCGCCCGTCATGCCGGCCACCTCGACATCCTCCGCGAACAGCTGGACGGCGCCACGGGCCGCTGAGCCGGGCGACGTATCGTCGGCGGCCATGAGTCGAGTCGCACGTTATGGGAGGGCCGCGGCCCGGCAGGGCCACGGCGAGGAGCTGGCCGGACACCTTCTGGCCGCGGCCGACGGCCTCAGCTCTGACCCGGGTTGCGAGCTGTACCTGATCAGCCGGTAGGCGGATCAACCTGACGTCGTGTGGGTGACCGAAGTCTGGCGCAGCCAGGCCGACCTCGATGCGTCCCTCGAACGCATCCAGGGAAGCGACGCCGTCGCCGAGGTGATGGCCCTCGCCGAGGATTGGGCGATGGTCGAGCTCGACCTCCTCGGTGGCAAAGGCCTCCCCGCGACGTAGTCCTTCCTGTCGACGCCCCTTGGGTGATTCGGCGTTCGTCAGCGACCCCGGCGCGCCTGGTGATCGTGATCCTCGTCAGTCGAACGGCGGACCGGGGACACGACGACGGGGGCCCGGAGATGTTCGCTGCCTTCACGAAGGCCGTAAGCGACGAGGATCACGCCGGCGGCGACGTCCGCCCACCACCAGCCGACTGCGGCGTTGAGCACCAGGCCGAAGAGGATGCCCGCGGCAAGCGCTCCGTCGATGAGGGTCACCTTGGCCTCGGCGCTGAGCACCGGGTGGGCGAGCTCGGTACCGGTGCGGGCCTTGCCGACCGCAAGGGCGAACATCACCACGCAGGTCGCGGCGAGCCAGGCGATGCCCAGCGCCGAAGGATCAGGATGTATCCCGAGAGCCACGGTGACGCCCGCCTGGACGGCGATGTAGACGGCCAACACGAAGAAGGCGACGCCGATGCGACGCAGGGCCCGTCGTTCCGCTTCGGGGCTGGCTGAGCCTCGGAGCTGTCCCACGACGACCAGAGAGGCGAAGATCTCGATGAACGAGTCCAGGGCGAAGCCGGCTAGCGCGACGGACCGCGCCGACGTGGCGGCGATCACGAGGAACCCGATCTCGATGCAGTTCCACGCGAGCGTGGCGTACTCCAGCCGTAGGCCGCGGCGTAACAGCGCGGTCTGACGGGCGGAGGTGACCGCAACGGCGTCGCGAGGGCGGACCATGCGGACAAGTGTGACCGACGCCGCCTGATCGACCGGAGCCAGAGCAGTGCCATGCCAGGGGTGGCGCCGGCGTGGCCGGCGCTCTCGACCTGTTGGAGCCGGGCAGTTTGGTTGCCTTCCCAGCCGAACTCCCCGGGTCGAGAGCCGTCGCGTGCGAGGTCACGACGCGACGCCGGGGAGCAGCGTGGTCACGAGGGCGGTGAGCAGAGGTGCGAGAAGGAAGTTCCGCTCGTAGCTCTGGCTGTGGCCCTTAGGCTCGGGCGGTGCCCGTCTC
Organism: uncultured Acidimicrobiales bacterium; assembly: GCA_963739835.1. Classification (GTDB taxonomy): domain Bacteria; phylum Actinomycetota; class Acidimicrobiia; order Acidimicrobiales; family VFJN01; genus ZC4RG19. Next base: position 149,702 of record CAVUBW010000005.1, on the reverse strand, counting down.
GCCATGCCAGAACGAGCTCGGCGACGTCGTGGTGTTCATCGCCGCGCAGCAGGTGCAACCAGACCGACGCATCACGTACGTCGACATTGATGCCGCCAGGATCAAGGCCGAGCTCGACGGGTTGGAGCCCTCGTGGGTGGCCACCGCCCGGGTCCTGCGCGACGGAACCGCCCTCGCCGGTGCGGTGATCGCCGAGTGGGACGACGACCTCGGCCGGGCATGGATCATCGGTCCGTGGGCTGTCGGCGACCGCGGTCCGTGGATGGCGGCGGCTGCCGAGCTCCTCGACGCGGCGCTCGCGCAGTTGCCTCCAAACGTGACGCGTGTACGAGATGTGTGGCGACATCGCCAACCGCCGGCTTGCCGGTCTGGCTGCCACGCGGGGTTGGATGGCGACCGAGCCGAATCACCTCCTGCTCGCAGACGCCGGCGTCGTCGGCGCCTGGCCAGCCGGCGAGGGTGGCCAGAGAGCGTCGCTGCGCACAGCCGAGGCCAGCGATATCGGTGCCATCGCTGCCTTGCACGACGTCGAGTTCCCCGACACGTACGCCGCCGCCAGCCAGCTCGTCGACGGCCAGCGCGTACGGCTCTCGGATGGTGCTGGTCGCCGTCGACAGGCACGTTGGCGTCGTCGGCTACATCGCCGGGTCGATCCACGGCGACGGCGAAGGGTTCATCGACTTCGTCGTGGTCGACCCCGCCGTTCGCGGTCTCGGCGTCGGCCGAGAGCTCGTCATGACCGCCACCCGCCAGCTCCTCGATCGGTCGCCGCTCGGCATTGTGGGCCTCGCGGTGCACGACCACCGCACGCCGGCCCGCGGTCTCTACGCGCGCCTCGGGTTCCGTTCTGACGGATCGCACATCGCCTACCGATCCTGGACGTCGTGAGGCCCACACTCGTCACTCGGGTCACCTCGTCGACCGCGGAGGCTGTGGAGCGGGTGACGAGGATCGAACTCGCGCTGTCATCTTGGGAAGGGCTGGGGCGCGAGCACCGCGACCTGGACCTGCGCCTAGTCGTCCAGGCTTCCCATGCCCAGGTTGACGATCGTTCCGGTCATCCCGCTCGCCTTGTCGGAAGCCATGAAGGTCGCCATGTTGGCCGTCTCCGCGAGCGTCATGAGCCGCTGCGTGTGGGTCCTGTTTGCGAGCTGCGCTTGGAACTGTTCCCACGTCATCCCCGTGCCCTTGGCGCGAGTCTCGAAGCCGCCCTGGATCGCGCGCGTCTCCGGCATCGCGTGTGGTCGCAGACCGACGACGCGAATGCCATGTGGGGCGAGCTCGACGGAGAGCTCTCGCGTGAGTGCCTCCTTGGCGGCCTGCGCTGGGCCGTAGCCTCCGGCCAGAGGGAAGCCCTGGCGCGAGTGGAGTGTGGTGACCGTCATGATCACCCCGGATCCGTTCGGGACCATGTGCCGTGCGGCCAGGCGTGCGGTCACGAAGTACGGCGTCACGAGGGTCGTCATCGGCAGGGAGAAATGCTCGACGTCCAGCTCGGTCAGGGGGACATACAGAACGTTCGTACTCGGGATGCCGATCGCGTTGAACGAGATGTCGACGCGGGCCGCCCTGTCGACGACGGACTGCAGATGCTCGGCCACAACCTGCTCGTCGAGGGCGTCTACCTCCGCCGCCTCGGCGGATCCGCCGGCGGAAGCGACTTCCTTGGCGACAAGCTCGACGGGTGCCAGGGAGCGCCCGGTGAGAAAGAGGTTGGCTCCCTCCGTCGCGAATGCGCGTGCCACCGCGCCGCCGACCGCACCCCCGGCTCCGTAGATGACCGCAACCTTGTCCTTCAGCAACATGTCTGGTTCCTCTCTGTGTCCGGGGGCGCGCAGAGGCGCAACCTCACGCGTTGAGACCGACGGCTGAGACGCGCCCCGGTGGCTGCGGGGTCATCCGTCGACGTCGGGATCGTCAGTGCCGTCGACGATGCAGACACCGCGACATCGAGGAAGTGGGCGGCGGCCGCGCAGGTGTCACCGGCTCCAGGTGACGGGCCGTCCGGAGCATCAACGCCGTGACGGTGGTGAGTGGCGACCTCGGTGCGTCATCGGGTGCCCCGGCGTTCGGGGCCACGGCCTGTGCGAGCCTGAGCACCGTGACTAGCCCCGCCGGCTCGCGGATCGAGGTTCCGGACGCGTTGGTCTCCTGGCACCGCAAGTTCTTCGGCGAGAGCGGCCGCGCCTGGATCGACGCGTTGCCCGCCCTCGCAGTAGGCCTGCTGGCCCGCTGGCAGCTCCGGCCCGACGGAGCTCCGATGTCCGGCGCCATAGCGCTCGTGCTGCCCGTCGTGCGCGTAGACGGCACGCCCGCGGTGCTCAAGCTCCAACCTGTCGTCGGTGGGCAGGGCGTCGGCGAGCCCGAGGCACTGCGCGCGTGGAACGGAAACGGCGCCGTACGCCTGCTGGACCACGATCCCGAGTCGGGTTCCATGCTGCTCGAACGGCTCGACGCCGCCCGCCCGCTGGCCACCGTCAGCGACGACCTTGCCGCACTGGAGATCCTGTCCGAGCTCCTCGCCCGGCTCAGCGCTGTTCCCGCGCCTGCGGGCGTGCGCCGGCTGTCCGACTTCGCCGCCGAACTGCTCGACCGGGTACCCCGCGCCCTGATGCTCGTGCGCGATCCATCAGAACACCGCCTCATCCAGGCCTGCGCTTCCGCGCTCGAGGAGGTGCTCGCAGAAGCCGGCGACCGCCTCCTGCACGAGGACCTGCACTACTTCAACATCCTGGCGCCGCTCCGGGCCGACCAGCGAGAGCCCTGGCTGGCGATCGACCCCAACCCGCTGGCCGGCGATCCCGGCTTCGTGCTCCTCCCGGCACTACACAACCGGTGGGAGGAAGCCGTCGCCACCGGCGACGTACCGCGGGCGATCCGCCGCCGCTTCGACCTGATGGCCGACACCCTCGGCCTCGACCGGCAACGCGCAACGAAGTGGACGCTCGCCCGCATCCTGCAAAACGCACTCTGGGAAGCCGAGCACGACGACACCATCTGGCACACCGAACCAGACCGAGCCATCGCCCACACCCTGCTCGACACTGCAGGCTGAGGCCCGCCGAGCAACCGACATACGCGAGCCCGACCTGTGTTGTGCGCCGGCCTCACCGCGAAAGATCTCGGCGAGGTCAGGCATGCGTGGGTCGGACCTCGATGGGCCGCCCGCAGGCGATCGCCGCTTTGGCGGCCCAGTCGAGGGCGGCGTCGAGGTCGGCGGCGTCGATGATCCACAAACCGCCCATCTGCTCCTTGGTCTCGGCGTAGGGGCCGTCGGTCATCGAGATGTCGCCGCCCGCGGCGCGCACCACGGTCGCCGACGCCGCCGGCCGCAGACCGGCGTGGAACACCCAGGCGCCGGCGCGTTCCATCTCGGCGTTGAGTTCGCCCGTCTGCGCCATCTGGCGCTGGGTCTCGGGTGCGGAGAGGTCGACGTCGTCGTCGTAGGGCTCGTCGAACCAGACGGACAGCAGGTACTGGGGCATGGTCACAGTCTCCTTCGCATGAACGGAACGTCGGCGGGCGGTCAGTCGTGGGCGTGACGGACGAGGGCGGGGACGACGATGGCGGCCGCCAGGACGTGCAGCGCCACGAGCGCGACCTTGGTGGCGGCGTCGTCGGGCCAGGTGACCGACGGGACGCAGGACAGCGCGGTGAGCGCCACGGCCGTCTGGAGGAAGCGGCGACGGACCGAGCGGCTGCGCCGGTTGAGCACAGCGAGGACCACACCGCCGATCACGGCGCCCAGGAAGGTCATCTGGGCGACGCCCGCCAGCGGGATCATCTCGCCGTCGACCTCGAACGAAACGCCGGCGGCGTGGACTGCGGCGGCGACGCGCGGTGGCGACCGCGGCGGCGACGAGACCGGCGACGACGGTGGTGCGCCGCAGCGAGCTCGCCCGACGAACGGCGTACGGCTCGGTGACCCGTGGGACGGCGGTGCGGGCGTGGTGACGGACACGGCGTCCTCCCTGGGGTCGGCGGCGCCCGATGCGCCGCTCGTCACCTCCACGAACGCCACCGCCCGAATCGACACCCGCACCGCGAGAAGAATCTTCCGACTGTCCTGTCGAAACCGCCGGGCCCGTTCGTAGCAGGGGCAGGAACCCGGCAGACGCCCGGGGCCCGATCAACCCGGACTCGAGGAGAGCACCATGACCGCTACCTACACCTTCGACGTCTTCGCCACCCTCGACGGCTACGGCTCCTACAACGAGCGCGGCGACTGGGGCGGCTACTGGGGCAAGCAAGGCCCCGAGTTCCTCGACCACCGCCTCGCCCAGTACGACGTGGAGCAGCGGATGGTCCTCGGGGCCAACACGTTCCGGGAGTTCGTGCAGCTGCTGGGCTCGAGCACCGAGGTGTCCGAGCTCGACCCGATCAACGCCCGGATGAGGAACATGCCGACGACGGTGGTGTCGAGCACACTGGAAGGACCCCTCGACTGGCCGAACGCGACCCTGGTGAGCGGTGACGCCGTCGACGTCGTCGCCCGGCTCAAGGAGGAGTCCGACGTGCCGCTGCGCTCGCACGGCAGCCTCTCGATGAACCGGGCGCTGATGGCCGCCGGCCTGGTCGACCGCGTCCAAGTCACGCTCTTCCCCGTGATCACCGGCCAGACCGGAGAGGACCCGATCTTCCAGGGTGCGGCCGACTTCGACCTCGAGCTGATCGACAGCCGGACGCTCGACGGCCACATTCAAGAGCTCACCTACCGGCCCACCCTGCACATCTGAGCCCGGGCCGACCGGGTGGGCGGACCTACCGCGACCAGGACCTGCGCTGATCGGCCTTCGGCTGGCCGCCCAGGGCCAACGTGGCGTGGTGCCCGTACCCCTGCGAGGAAGCGCGGCGATAACGGTCCTGATCTCGTCTGTTCGACAAGACCCAGCGGACAGATTCCGGACTGATCTGGGGACGACGCCGTCACGAAGCGGAGTCGGTGTGGCCGTGGCGGCCGTGTCGGCGGTGGGGGACGGCGGGGCAGTGGAGCCCCGTGGCTGAGGCAAGGAAAGAACGGCGCTATGGAGAAGAAGGTCGACAACAGCAAGCGGCGGCACGCGATCGCCGGCCTCCTGAGCATGCTGCTCGGAGGCGCCTTGCTCGTCACGAGCATCCCTGGGCAGGCGGGCGCGCAGCCCGGGGGGCCTCCGGGCAACAACGGCACCATCAAGCTGGACCGCGAGGCGTTCGACGATCACCCCGACAACGAGCCTCATGTGGGGTGCATCTTCCAGCTCGACTTCTACGGCTTCGACGAGGGCGACCTGAATGCCCACGTCAGCTTCGAGGTGCAGCCTCCGACCGGCAAGGCCGCGGAGCTCCTCTGGACGACGTGTCCATCGGTGAGGACGACAACAGCGGCGGCGGGTCCGAAGCCGGGCTCGATGCGTCCAAGACCTACGACCTGAGCTCGCTCCTGCAGGGATTCGAGCCCCATCCCCAGCAGGGTTGGCACGTCAAGCTGACGATCAACGCCGACGGGTCGCAAGGCGCCGACGTCAAGCACAAGGTGTTCTGGGTCACCGGCTGCGAGACACCGCCGACGACTTCGACGACCTCGACCACATCGTCGACGACCTCCACGACGGAGAAGCCGACGACCACCACCGAGTCGACGACCTCCACGACCGAAGCGCCGACGACCACCACCGAGTCGACGACCTCCACGACCGAAGCGCCGACGACCACCACCGAGTCGACGACCTCCACGACCGAAGCGCCGACGACCACCACCGAGTCGACGACCACCACGACGGAGCAGCAGACGACCACCTCGGAGTCGACGACGACGACGGAGTTGACGACCACGACTCAACCGACGACCACTTCGGAGTCGACGACCACGACCGTGGAAGTGGTCCCAGCTCCTCGATAGCGGAGTCGACGACCACGAGCGTGCTGCAATCGACGACGACCGCCAACGTCCAGCCCTCTGTTGGCACGCTGCCTGCGACTGGTAGCGACAGTGACGGGCTCCTCATCGCCGCCGGTGTCGCCCTGCTCGTCGGTGGAACGGCGCTCCTCGGCAGCACGAAGCTCGCTCGACGACCGCGCACCTGACACACCGGCCGATGCGGGCGGCGATCCGCCGCCAGCACGCCACGGCGGCCGCCGACGCCCGAGTTGCTGCGACGCTGGAGGCCGCCCTCAACCCCGCCGATGACCAGGCGGACGACGTGCCGGCACGCCCGAGGCCGGGTCGTGACACGGCGCCTCTGGCCCGTGCGTGGTCCACGGGGTGATCGCACTGGTCTCGGGATGCCCGATCGAACAGAGGCAGCCCTCGACGGATTGGATCGCAGGTGATGCCGCCATCCGGAGCGACCCGCGGGATGGACGCGGGATCGTCCAAGCAGACCGGCAGCGACCCGATCAGCGGTCTGCGGTCCTCCGTCGACGGAGTTGCTCGACTCCGTTGCCTGCCGGCAGGACGGCGACCCCGTCGACCTCGACACCTCGATGCGCGCCCACGCGCATGTCGAGGACCACATCCGCCGTCTCAAGGGCTCCGGGCTTTGCCGGTTCCCGTTCAGCGACGGTGACGCCAACCCGGCCTGGCTCGCTGGCGTGTGCTTCGCCGCTGACCGTCGCCACCGGCCACCGGGCCCCGCGCCGAGCCCAAGACCCTGCGCTGGCGGCTCTGGCATGCCCGCCCGCATCGTGCGCCACGCCCGCCGTGACGTCGTCCGCATCCTCGATGGCTGGCCCGACGCCGACGCGATCATCGCCGCCCACGCCCGCATCGCCGCGCTCTGCTGACACCACGGCCCCGCCCACACGCTCGCCCCGAGATCACCCCTCCGGCATTCTCATGAACGATCGGGGCCAGGTCCCGTAGCCTCTCCACGTGATGACCGACACTGGTCGCGGTCTCCTCGAGCGGTCGATCGGCCCGACGGGCCCCGTTCCCAAAACCATCCACTGATGAGCGGGACGCTTCTCCATGGGACGGTCGAGCCCGGGTTCGAGCCGGTGTACGACTCGTTCGAGCGCGGCTTCGAGAAGGGGGAGCTCGGCGCGGCGGTGTGCGCCTATGTCGGTGGCAGCAAGGTCGTTGATCTGTGGGGCGGGTGGGCTGACGCGGCGAGGACGCAGGAGTGGCGGCGCGACACGATCGTCTGCACGATGTCCGCGACGAAGGGAATGACCGCCACGTGCGCTCACCAGCTCATCGACCGCGGTCTTCTCGACGTGGACGAGCCAGTCGCCACGTACTGGCCTGAGTTCGCGCAGGCCGGCAAGGACAAGATCACGGTACGGATGGTCCTGAGTCACCAGGCTGGGCGGCCCTGGCCGACGGCGCCTGTACCGGACGACAAGCGGTTCGACTGGGAGACGATGACCGCCGCACTCGCTCGAGGTACGCCCAGGTGGGAACCGGGTTCGCGCAGCGAGTACCACGGCGGCACGTTCGGCTACCTCGTCGGTGAGATCGTTCGACGGATCGACGGCCGATCGCTCGACACGTACTTCAGGGAGGAGATCGCCGAGCGGCTCGGTGCCGACTTCTTGATGGGCGTCGGCCCGGACGACGATCACCGGTGCGCGGAGATCGTTGGTCCGGACGACATGGTCGGCGGCAGCAACACGCGCGCGTTTCGTCGCGCCGCGGACGGCTCTGCCACTGGCCACGGCACAGCCGATGGCCTGGCTCGGGTGTACGGCGCGCTCGCGCATCGAGGCGAGATCGACGGCGTTCGAGTGCTGCGTGCCGAGACCATCGAGGCGGCAACACACGAGCAGCCACTGGCGCATGCCGACGGGACAAGTGGTCAGTTCAGTCTGGGCTACCAGCGGCTGGGGACGATCTATCCGTGGGTGGCCCGACAAGCGTTCGGACACTCGGGTTTGGGCGGGTTCTTGGGGCTGTCCGACCCGGCACGCCAGCTCGGGTTCGGATTCGCGATGAACCGACTGGGCAGCCCCGGCGCGGCTCATCTGCTGTCCGCCACGTATCGATCGCTCGCCGAGTAGCGCGTCGGCCGTTACGGGTGCCGGCCGACTCCTCTCGCTTCACGCGACCGTCACCGGGAGGTGGCAGATCGGGCGGACGTAGTTGGCTTGGCGTTCCGTTGGCGCAGCGCGCGCCGAGCGGCGCGAGGGTCAACTATCGGCGTGGTCGTTGCCGAGGGAGCGATGCCCGGGCCCGGGCCAGAACTCGCCATAACGCTGCGCGAAGTAGACGGCAGCGTCCGCTCGTCCGCGGCGAAGCAGCTCCCACAAGAGCCCGAGATCCGGACCGAAGGACCCGAGTCCGGGTGTGTCGCCAACCTCTGCGGACCGTCGTAGCTCTGCCTCGGCCTCGTCGAGATCATCCCGGCCAAGCGAGACGAAACCCAGCAATGTATGTGCCATCTGTCGGAGGTCGCCGGGTGGCCACTCGGATCCGTCGGCGGCGTCCGCCCGCTGAAGAAGCTCCACGGCCGCCTCCTCCGCGCCCGCATAGTCGCCGGTGCGGAGCAGCCGCCAGCCGTCGTCGTCAGGCATCGGCGGTGCCTTCCCGCGCATCGCTGCCGCAGTCGCCATCACGATTGCCCAGCGACGTCCACGCCGGCAAGGGTGGCCGCCGCATGACGTCTTGGCACCAGAGGGCTTCGATCTGGTGGCCTTCGACGAACGAAACGAACTTGGTCTTCTGGGATCCAGGTCAAGACCTATTAGGGCCGGATTCGGCAGAGCGCAGTGCTTGGAGCGTGTCCGGCTCTGGTTGATGCGTGACATCGCGGACTCATCTGATCCGTGACGATCGATCGGGCACGCAGTACCGGCGGCCACGTCGCTGATGGCTCGGATCGGGAGTTCCGACGCGGAGATGCCTAGTCCTTGGGGTGCTCGAGGTCGCCTGCGGTGAAGAGCGAGCGCAGGAGCAGCCCCGCTGCCTCAGGTTCTCCGCAGCACCGGTCTCCTTGTCAACGACAGCGAGTGCATGCCGCACGTTGGCACCTTCGGCTCGAAGGTCCCGTGTCGAGAGCACGATCTGTCCACCGGTCGTGATGACCCGCAACGTCGACGGCCGTCGCTGCGATTGGGATGGTCGAGCCTCGCATCGCCCGATCGGCCAGGCAAAGCCTAATATTTGTTCCACTAACGATGTGCCGTGTGGGTGTCGAGGACCTGGCGGGCGGCGAGGCGATCGTCACGACTGCGTTGAGGGAGTTCGGACGCCTCGACGCCGTGGTCAGCAACGCGGGGATCTTCCACACGGCACCCTTCGATGACTTGACCGCCGAGGAGTGGCGCCGCATGCTCCGCGTGCACCTCGACGGCGCGTTTCATCTCAGCCAGCCCGCCTATCGAGTGATGAGAACGCAGGGGTTCGGACGGTTCGTCTTCATCGCATCCTCGGCAGGCCTGTTCGGCCAACCCAACGCCGCGCACTACGCAGCCGCCAAAGCCGGGACGATGGGACTTGCCAACGTGATCGCGATCGAGGGTGCCGAACACGGGATCCTCGCTAACTGCGTGTTGCCATTCGGATACTCCCGGATGGTGTGGGAGCTCGTCGGTGAGCGAGACGAGCTCGAGCCCGAACCCGGATTCCTTCATGCGATCGAACCTGAGCTGGTGGTCCCGATCGTTGCCTACCTCGCGAGCACGGCCTGCCAGCTGACCCACCACAACTTCTCGGCCTGCGCAGGCCGCTTCGCGCGAGTGTTTGTAGGCCTCGGCGCCGGCTGGGTGGCCGACAGCAGCAATCCCGCCGCCGAGGACATCGCCGAGAGCGTCGATCACATCGCCGCCGCTGCCCCGTACACGATTCCGAACTCGATCTTCGACGAGGTCTTCGACGTGTGCGAACGCCTCGGCATCGGCCCGTGACCGGCCGGCGCTCTTGACCTGGTAGAGCCGAATTCGGCAGAGCGCCCTACGCTTCGCGTGTGTCCGGCTCTGGCTGATACGTGACAGGGCACGTTCACATCATGCGGTCGGGTCGAGCGGTGGGTGCTCGAGTACGCGGGGCCGGTACTCGACCAGCTGGATGCGGCCGTCGAAGGTGCGGTTGTCGATCATCTCGAGGGCGACGTCCGGGTAGCCGTCGTAGATGCGTTCTGCTCCGGTGGCGCCGGTGATCACCGGGAACATCACGACCCTGAAGCGATCAACGAGTCCGGCTTCCAGCAGCGACCGGCACAGGCTGATGCTGCCGATCGTGCTGATCAGGCCCGAGCCGCCCTCCTTCATCGCCCGGACCGCTTCGACCGCGTCATCGCGCACGAGCGTGGAGTTGGCCCACGTGAGCGGCTCCTCGAGAGAGGCGGAGAACACTACCTTCGACGCTCGCGTGAGTCCGTCGACGGACGCCTCCTCGTCGGCGGTGAACTCGTCCGTTCCCGCTGGGGTCTCTCCGCCAGCAAAGCCCGACATCAGCCGGTACGTGTTCGCTCCCATCACGTACGTGACCTCGGGTTGTTCATCCAGCCAGGCGAGGTACTCGGGTCCCTGGAGACCCCAGAAGCCGGGCCAGCCCTCCCCCGAGGCGTAGCCGTCGAGGGAGGTGATGAAATCGACGAGGAGTTCTGGCATGGTCGTGTCCTTGTCCTGTTGTCAGGTAGTCGCCCCTGCCTTCGCTACCACAGCGGCACGAGATCGGACGGGCGGCGAGTCGAGAACTCATCGTCATCAGCTGAAGCCACACAGACCTACGCTGCGCGTTTCCGCACTGCCGCTGCGTGCTGCATTGTTGGGCTGTGGGGACGTTGCGTCAGATCACCGAGCACCGGCGGTTCGATCCGGCGGGTCTGACGCTGTCAACGTTGCGCGATCTGGTAGCGGCACCCGACGACCACCTCGCTCCCGTCATGCTCGACCGCCTCGACGGGGTCGCGGCGATGCTCGCGAGCTCGTACCCGCGGGCCCTGGGTGCGGTCGACGAGGCTGGGGACAGCGACATGCGGGTCTGGGTGCTTGCGAGTCGGAGCGTCATGCACGCGTGACCTCATGTCCCGGATGGGGCACGACTCGATGCAGGCGGCCATCCGCTACCAGCACGCCACGGCGGCCGCCGATGCCAGGATCGCTGCAACGCTGGAAGCCGCTCTCAATCCCGCCGACGACCAGGCGGACGACGACGTCGCCACCCCCGATGGCGGGTCGTGACACGGAGCCTGTGGCCCGTGCGTGGCCCACAGGCCGATCGCACAAGTCTCGGCCGGATGCCTACCGGTAGGGGAGAGGGCCGGTGACCAGGTGGGGAGCGGAGAGAGCGGGTGACGAGGATCGAACTCGCACTGTCAGCTTGGGAAGCTGATGTTCTGCCATTGAACTACACCCGCGAGTGAGTCCCCGAGATTAGCCCGCCCGCCCAGGTGAGCGGCACTGCGACTTCTCCCACCTGGTGAGCAGGAACGAGCACGACCCATCGGCGTGCCCCTTCCGTGCCCCTCGATCAAGACGGCGCCGGCAGAGCCGGCGCCTTGCCTGCGGGCGGGCGCCAGAGGCGCCCGTCCTCGGCCTGGGCCAGCGGTTGGGTCAGTGGCCGAGGTCGGTGGCAAGCGTTAGCCACAGTCGGCTGCGCCGGACGACTCGTCCGGATCAAATCGCCACTGAGCCGACATGGCTGGGCGTGGTCGATCGTCGAGCGACCTGGCCACCCGCGCTGGGGCGGGCCATCCGGGGGCGACCAGCGTCGAGGCGGCGATTCTGCCGGCCGCTGCCGGGCCCAGCCATGCCAGTAGGCCGCCGCCGCGCTGGTCTGCTTAATCACCTCGTCGGCCCTCGTCCGGTCCGGCCAGAACTGCAGCAGATAGCGATCGTGACCGCTGACCTCCTGGCGAGCGGCATCCATGCCGGTGGCGCAGTAGCGAACTCGGTATTCGACTTGATCGATGTCAAGCGGCCAGCTGGCCTCGGCCGCCCACTGCACCAACCTGATCTCCGAAGAAGCTGGCGCGAAGGAGACCTCGACGACCTCCTCCCAGGCATCATCGAGCTGAGGCGCGTCACCGTGGACTTCTGCGGTGAAGCCCACATAGCCGGTGTGCAGCCCGGTGGTCAGGAACAGTGCGCCTTCATCACCAGCGCCGCAGAGGCCGTTCTGTTGCCCGGCAAACGCCACGTCCATCTCCGGGCTTTGCCTGTCCCGGTCGCTCTGCACGTACAGCTGCCGCATAGTGGACATGCACCTGGCCGTCAAACACCCGGCGATCCAGCACCACAACGTTGTAGCACGATGCAGGCCCACCACCAGTTCACGCGGTCGCCGCGTTGTGTGGCCTCGTGCCAGTTCGTGCCAGATGCAGAGCGGTTCCCCGCGGACCGACGGTCACCAGCAGTCAGCCGGACCGCGTCGGCGCAGGTCCTGGTCCGGGTATGAGCGCCTCGGCCCTTCCCAAGCTGACGATCAGGGGCCGCCTTCACGTGGCATATGTGCCCCTCACGTGCCCTCGATCGAGACCGTCCGCCCTGACCGCGATCAGCCCCCGGTCGCAACTCGCCGTGTCCCTCACGTGCCCCAACTCGGCTGAGCGGCGAGTCGGCCACGATCCGACGATCGTCAAAAACCCAGGTCAACGCTCCCGCTGAGCCCGACCCAAGTCCTGGGAAGCTGATGTTCTGCCATTGAACTACACCCGCGGGTGAGTCCCAGAGGTTGGCCGCGCCGCCGCCGCCCGCACCCAGCCCGTGACCAGCGGATGCGGGTGTCCCGGCGTCGACCGGACCTGGGGGACGAACAGCGTCAGCACGAACCATTCGTGGTCGGTCAGGCGCAGGATCCTGGCGTCGCCGTCCCTCTCGTCCACCGCCGCGACCCGCAGGCCCGCCTCGTGGACCCGTTGCCGCCATGCCGGGTGCAGGCCGAAGTGGCAGTAGTACTGCTCTTCGGCCTCCGCACCTCCGTACAGCGACCTCACCAGCTCGTCGACCAGCTTCACCCGCATCGTCTGGCCCGCCAGCGAGCACAGCAGCTCGTCGATGAACAGGTCTTCCTTCGGGGCCTGCGGGTCGTACTCCGCGTGGGTCGCTCCCTCGTGCCCCAGGACCCCTCGGGCGAACTCCACCACCCCCAGCTGGAAGCCGGCGCAGGTGCCCAGGAACGGTGCGCCCGTCTCCCTGGCCCAGCGGATGCCGGCCAGCATGCCCTCCATGCTCCGGTGGGGGCCTCCCGGGGCCGCCCACACCGCCGCCGTGCCCGCCAGCGCCACCGCCGCCTCGCCCGACTCCGCGAGCGTCTCGCTCGGCAGCCAGCGGACCTCCGGCGGGCCCACGCCCAGAGCGGCCGCGGAGTCGGCTATCGCCGGGGCGATCGTGTCCTGGGGGGCCATGCCCGCCGTCCTGTCACCGATTACCGCCACGCACCACCGCTGCGCGTCGTCGCTCACGGGAACCAGACCGTACCGTTCAGCGGCGGACCCTCGCCGCCGGCCCCGGGTCAGGGGTCTCCGGGGCCGGCAGCGGGCTTGGGTTCAGGTGGCGGCGAAGGCGTTTGCTGCGGCCGACTCGCGTTCATCGGCCGAGCTGCCCGAGCGTTCGCTCGCCTGGGCGCCTCCGTGGCAGTCACCGTGCCGGCCCTCGCTGGAGCCGGAGTCACCGGGCACCCCTTGGTCTGGAGTGGTCGGCTCTTCGCTGGTGGCACCCGGATCGTCGGTCGTGGACGGATCGTCCTGGGCGGCGGCCCAGCCGGCCCCGCCCACGATCGCGGTGCCGGCCACGGCGGTGGCCGCCGCCAGGCGTCTGACGTTCCAGTCCATCGATCGTGTCCTCCTCGGTTGCCTGCCCGCCAGTCTCCGGCGCCAACCTCAGAGGTCCCGCAGAGGGCCCTGGGTGTTCCCGCTAGGGTCGTCGCCCGATGATCCTGTCGGACCGCACCATCCGGGACGAGCTCGCCGCCGGGCGCATCGTCATCGACCCGCTCGACGAGTCGTGCATCCAGCCCGCCTCCGTCGACCTGCGGCTCGACCACCTGTTCCGGGTGTTCCTCAACCACACCATGCCGGTCATCGACGTCAAGACCGACCTGAGCGACCTCACCCGCCTGGTCGAGATCGACGACGGTGACGCCTTCATCCTCCACCCCGGCGAGTTCGTGCTCGGGTCGACCGCCGAGCAGGTCACGCTGCCCGACGACATCGTCGCCCGCATCGAGGGCAAGTCCAGCCTCGGGCGCCTCGGCCTGCTCATCCACTCGACCGCCGGGTTCATCGACGCCGGCTTCTCCGGGCACCTCACGCTCGAGCTGTCCAACGTCGCCAACCTGCCGATCACGCTCTACCCCGACATGAAGATCGGCCAGGTGAGCTTCCTGCGCATGACCACCCCGGCGGACGCGCCCTACGGCTCGGCCCGCGCCGGCTCCAAGTACCAGGGCCAGCGTGGCCCCACCCCCAGCCGCTACTGGGAGAACTACGACAACCTGCGCGACTAGGAGACCGGCGGCCCGCCGTTGCCCGGCACCCGGATGTCCAGCACCTGCGGGGCGCCGACCGCGACGCCGTCGAGCTCCAGCTGGATCGTGGCCGTGGCGGGGTCCCCCGTGCCCGCGGGGTCGGTGTACTGCGGCTGCGTGACCGCGAACAGGGTGGGGAACGACCGCGACGCCTGCGGGGCCAGCTCCCCGAGCTGGCAGACCATCGTCTTCGCCAGCCCGCCGCGGAGCACGTCCTGCCACTCGTCCGTGGCGCTCGGCGGCGGCCACCCCTCGACCGCGCAGCCCTCCGGCAGCGGATCGATGACCCGCGTGAGCAGCGTGTCCCGCAGGTCCGGCGGCAGCAGGTTTCCCAACGGCGGGGAGTCGAGGAGGCCCTCCGGTGGCAGCTGGTCCGAGAAGATCGTCGGCGGCACGAAGCCGGCGTTGGGGCCGAGCGAGATGCGGATCGCGCTGCCCGTGACAGGCCGGGTGCCCGCGTTGCTGGCGCCCACCCCCATCTCGCCGATCGGCAGCGCCCGGCCCTGGAGGTCGCGGTAGGGCGTCCACGTCGCCTGGCCGAGCGCCAGCCCGTCCTCCAGCCGGTCGAGCGTGAGGGCGGCGGGCAGCTCGGCCTCGACCGTGTCACCCCGGAACAGCCGCATCATCGCCGTCTGCTCGGGCTCGTTGACCACCAGCCCGAAGGTGAACGTGTCGGTCCCGCCTGTCGGTGGCTGGTCCACCGAGCACGCGATCAGCTGGCCGCCCTCGGGGCCGGGGATCGGGGTCGGGGCGCCGCAACGGCTGTCGAGCGCGGCCTCCGGGTCGGCCGCGGCCCCGGCTGTGAGCGTCAGCTCCAGCCGCAGCGGTGCGGCCGGGTCGCCGGCCGCAGCAGCGGGGGCCGCGGCCGTCGCTCCGCCCGTCAGGCCCGCCGGCGCCGAGAAGGCCGAGGCGGTCAGACCCGCCGGGACCCCGGCCTCGCCGATCGTGAGATCCAGCGACCCCCGGCCCGCGCTGAGGGGCGTCCACACCGACGAGCTGAACGCCAACGTGGGCGGGGTGGGCGGCGTCGTGACGGGTGGCGTGGTCGCGGGCGGCGCGGTCGCGGGCGGCGCGGTCGGAGGCGGCGTCGTCGCGGGCGTCGCCGGCGGCGCCGCGGGTGGCGTGGTGTGGGGCTGCGACGGGGTGCCGGACCCGAACGTGTCGAACTGATCGACGCCGGACCCCTCGTCGAAGCCGGCGAGGAAGCTGTCGCCGAGGGCACCGTCGTCGAACGGCGCCAGGGCGAAGTCCTCGTTGCCGAACACCGAGTCGCCCGTGCCGCTGTCGACCCCGGCGCCGGCGCCGCCGCCCGTCCCCGCGTCGCCGGACGAGTCGCCACCGTTCGGGCTGCCGATGTCCGTGGCGTCGTCGGCCTTGTCGAGCGGCCCCCGGTCACCCCGGCTCATCATCACGCCCAGGCCCGCCAGCCCGGCCACCACCGCGGCGATCGCCAACACGCTGCCGACCGACGGCGCCAGTTCCTTGACCTTGTCGACGAAGCCCTTGCCGGCGGCCGCCGTCCCCGCGCCCCCGGCGTCCGCGCCGGCGGCGGCCGCGGCGCCGCCGGCCCCGACCAGCACGGCCGCACCGCCCCCGCCGCCCAGCAGGAACAGCGGGGCGACCGAGAGGACCAGCATGCGGTTGACGTCGTTCAGCTCGGCCACCAGGTCGCGGCACGGCTCGCACCCGTCGAGGTGGGCCTGGACCGCGGCACGGTCCCGGGCCGACAGCCCGTCGCGCACGTAGGCGCCGAGCTGCGACCGGTAGGGCTCGTGCTCGGGGCTGGGCGACGCCATCAGGTGGGCCTGGAGGTAGGCCTGGCGCAGCTTCTCCCGCGCCCGGTAGGACATGGCCGCCGCCGCGTTGGCGGACACGCCCAGCACCGCCGCCAGCTCGCGGGGCTGGCGGCCCTCCACCGCGGTGTGCCACAGCACCGCCTGCCACCGGTCGGGCAGCGACTCGAAGGCCGTGGTGATCAACGCGCGATCGACCTGGTCGAGCCCGGGGGCGTCGGCCTCGTCGCCGACCGGCTCGGGCACCTCGTCGAGCGACTCGTCGGCCGGCCGCTCGCCGCGCTCGGCGGCCAGCCGGCGCAGGGTGACGAACAGGTACGCCCGGAACGACTCGGTGGGCCCGCCGCCCCGGCGGATCGCCCCGAGGACCCGCTCGAACGCCCCGTTGACCAGGTCGTCGGGGTCGCCGAGCCGGCTGTAGGTCGACGCGAGCCGGAGCGCGGCCGCCTGGTGGCGGACGTACAGCTCGGTGAAGGCTGCGTCGTCGCCCGCCCGGGCCTGGTCCAGTAGTTCTGCGTCGGAGAGAGCGGTGATCGTCATGGCGTCTACGGGGAGTGACGCCAGTCTGGCGCACCGTCACGTTCCGGACCAGGTCAGGAGCATTCCCCAAAGTTTTCGGCCCGATCCCGTCATGGTCCCGGCGGGTGCCCCTCTCTACAGGCATGCAGGAGACGTGGGAGCCGTACGGTCCAACCCACCCAGGTCCCGATGGCCCATCACGCCTCCTCGCGCTCGTCGACCGGTCGGCGCCGCCACGCAGGCCGGTCGGCGGGCTGATCGCCAACTGGTACCACACGTCCGGCACCGAGGTGCCGTACGAGGAGTGGGCCGATCCTTCGACCCGGCGGCTTGCCGTGACCTTCGAGGCGGGCGCCGACCTGGTGCAGGTCGAGTACGCCGTGGTCGCCTTCGCCCAGGCCCGCGCGGGTGCGGACCACAGCGCCGAGTCCGTCGCCGCCGACCTGGTGGCGCTGGTCCGGCTGGCCTGGCCCTCCGGCGGCCGGGTGTGGGTCGACTGGATCGATCCCATGGGCCTGCTGGCCCGGGCGCTGAGCGCCTGGGCGATCGAACGAGAGACGAGCCGCGCCTGCCAGGGAGAGTGCTACGACCCGGTCACCGGCCTGGTCAGCGCTACCTACCTACGGGCCCGGCTGGACGAACTGCACGGCCAGTGCGAGGCCCTGATGATCTCTCCTCCGGTCACGTTCGGGGCCGTGGTCGTGCAACTCGAGCTGAGCGCCGTCGCGGTGCCCGAGCGGATCGGGGTCAGGGTCGCGGCGGGCCGCATCCTGGCCGCCCGGCTCCGCGCGGGCGAGACCGTGGCGGCGCTCAACAGCAATCGCCTGGTGGCGGTCATGCCGGCGTACGGCATCGACCGCTGCATGGGTGAGGTGGCATCCGACTTCGCCGAAATCGACGGGCGCGACGGGGTCCGGGTGTCCATCAACAGGATGGCGTTCGCCAACGACGCCGGCGCCACCTTCAGTTCCCTGGCGGGAACCTCGGTGGGTTCCTAGGGCGGATCGAACCCACCGACCGCGGGTCGGTGCGCTGCGCGGCGAGGGCGTGGCGCACCGATCCGTTCTGTCCTCGACGGGGAGATCGGGCGGTCAGCCCTCCGCCAAGCGGCGGGCGTCGCCGGCCTCGAGCGCGTCGAGCAGGTGCATGGAGATGTCGGCGACCTTCACCTGGTCCTCCTCGACGCCCGCGCCCTTCACGCCGTCGTCGATCATGATGTAGCAGAACGGGCAGGCGGTGGCGACCCGGCTGGCGCCGGTGGCGATCAGCTCCTGGCTGCGCTCGTCGTTGACCTTCTTGCCGATGGTCTCCTCCATCCACATGCGGGCGCCGCCGGCGCCGCAGCACATGCCCTTGGTGCCGTTGCGGCTGCGCCTCGACGACCTCGATGCCGTCGAGCGAGCCGATCACCTTGCGGGGCGCGAGGTAGACGTCGTTGTGGCGGCCGAGGTAGCAGGAGTCGTGGTAGATGATCCGCTCCTCGAGCGTGGCGTCGCTCACGTCGAGCTGGCCCGTCTCGATCAGCCACTCGAGGAACTGGCTGTGGTGGACGACCTCGTAGTTGCCGCCGAGCTGCGGGTACTCGTTCGACAGCGTGTTGAAGCAGTGCGGGCACTGCGTGATGATCTTCTTCACGCCCATGCCGTTGAGCGATCTCGATGTTCTGCATGGCGAGCATCTGGAAGATGTACTCGTTGCCCGAGCGGCGGGCCGAGTCGCCGGTGCACATCTCGGACGGGCCGAGGATGGCGAAGTCGATGCCGGCCCGCTGCAGCAGCTTGGCCATCGCCTGGGTGACCTTCTTGTTCTTGTCGTCGAAGCGAGCCGGCGCAGCCGACCCAGTAGAGGTACTCGTGGTCGAAGGCGCTCGCCCGGGTCGACGATCGCGACGCCCTCGAGCCTTGGCGGCCCAGTCGCCGCGCTCGCCCTGGTTCATGCCCCACGGGTTGCCCGAGTTCTCCATCGCCCGGTAGGCGTTGCCGAGCTCGGTCGGGAAGTTCGACTCCATCAGCGACAGGTAGCGCCGCATGTCGAGGATCTTGTCGAGGATCTCGATGTTGACCGGGCAGATCTCGTCGCACGCCTTGCAGGACGTGCAGGCCCAGACCTCCTCGGGCGTGATCCGCTCGAACAGCGAGTTGGCGCTGACCGTGATCTCGCGGTCGACGCCGATCGGCGGCGACACCGGCGGGGTGCCGGTGCGCGGCCATGACCTCGCCGGTCTTGAGCACGATCTCGCGGGGGTCGAGCGGCTTGCCGGTGGCGTGGGCCGGGCACACGCTGGTGCAGCGCCCGCACATCGTGCAGGCGTCGGTGTCGAGCAGCTGCTTCCACGTGAAGTCCTCGACCGATCGACGCGCCGAAGCGTCTCGAGCTCGGTCTCCATCAGGTTCGGCATGGCCTTCATCGCGCCCTTCGGCCGCTCGCGGTCGCGTCAGGTACATGTTCAGCGGCGACGTGAACATGTGGCGCAGCATCGTGACCGGCAGGATCACCAGGAACACGATGAAGCTGACGACGTGCGCGATCCACATGCCCTGGTGCCAGCCGGACGAGGTGGCTGCTGCCGTCGACCAGCGTCGACAGCGGGTAGCCGACGAACGACCACTTCTCGTAAGTCGGGCTCGCCCTCCAGGGCGATGCGGAACATCTCGGCGGCGAAGCCGGTCACCCCGATCGTCGAGGAACGTGCCGAGGATGACGGCGTGCTCGGGCTTGGACTTGATGCGGATGCGGTAGGGCCGCTGGACGTAGCGGCGCACGATCGCCCAGACGACGCCGACGAGGAACAGCGCACGCCGGCCGACGTCGCCGACGAAGGCGTAGGCCTGGTACACGTCGCCGTGGAGGAACTTGACGCTCCTCGGGCATCTGGTGGTCGATCTCGAGCACCGTGGTGACGGCGAGCAGCACCAGGAAGCCGAAGTAGATCAGCGAGTGCATGAGGCCGGCGGCGGGGTCGCGCAGCAGCGTCTGCATGTAGACGCCGGCGCGGAAGTCGCTCGAGCCGGCGCTTGACGTTCTTCGGCGGTGGTGCGCCCGGTCGTCGGGCGCGCCCCGCTCCCAGTTCTTGACCCGCTGGCGAGAACAGGACGGCGCCGTACACGAGCATCACCGGCAGCACCGTGTAGAAGACGAGCCGCCAGGCCGACGGGATGTCGACGAAGACCTCGCGCTGGACGGCGGCGTCGTCGTGCCACTGCAGCACGGTCGCCGCGATGCCCGAGGCCGCGACGACGATCGCGAAGGCGATGCCGATGCCGACGACGAGCGCACTCGGGGTCACCCGGCGCGACGAGGCGGGCGGGCGGCCGGCGTCGTCGGCGTCTGGCCGGTCGAGGGTCTGCGAGCTGCTCACGCGCCGAACCTACCGAACGCAACGGGGTGGCACGGAATCGTGCTGGTACACCGTTACCGCGCGGTCACTACGGGTCAGCCGAAGGTCTTGGAGTCGAGCTCGCGCACCCGGCCGGCGAGCGCGGCGAGGATCTTGTGCGTGAGCGTCGGCACCTCGTCCAGCAGCCCGGCGAACTCGCGGGGCCCGAGCACCAGCACCGTCAGCGGCGTCTTGGCGGTGACCGTCGCCGTGCGGGGCCCGTGGTCGAGCAGGGCCAGCTCGCCCACGCAGTCGCCGGGGCCGAGCTCGGCCACGGTCTGGCCCGCCCGGGTCACCTCGGCTTGGCCCTCGACGATCACGAAGGCCTCCCGCCCGACGTCGCCCTGGGTCACGAACTCCTTGCCCTTGTCGAGCGTCAGCTCGACCGTCGCCCTGGCGATGTCCCGCAGCTCCTTGGTCGTGCAGCCGGAGAAGAGCGGGACCGCGGCGAGGTGGTTGAGGTACTGCTCCCGTGCCATGGCGGCGCATCCTAGGAAGCCGCCGGCCCCTCTGCTTGCCCGACGCTGAACATCACGCAACGTGCGTGTCAGATGGTCGTACCCCTACGTTCCGTGAAGGTTTGCGTTGCGAGCGTGACGTTCATGCGTCGGAAACAAATGCGAAACCATCAGTCTCTACGTTGCCGATTCGTGGAGGTCGCTCTCGTCCACTGGCCCGCAGAGCAGGACCGGCGCGAGGAACTCCGCCGCGCGGGGCAGCCGCGCCTCCTGCTCGTCGAGCGGGGCGCACCCCCGATCCCGACCGACGAGCTGGAGGACTGGATCCGGCTGCCGGCCGACGACCTCGACCTGCGCGTGCGTGTCGAGGCGCTGCGGCGCCGCACCGACGGCGATGCCGGGTCGCTGCCCGCGCTCGACGACGACGGCGTCCTACGGATGGGCGACCGCTGGGTGTCGCTGCCCCCGGTCGAGGCCCGGCTGACCCGGGCCCTCCTCGGCCGGTTCGGCGCGGTCGTGTCCCGCGACGCCCTCGCCCGCGAGGGGTGGCCGGGCGGCTCGCCGGGGCGCAACGCCCTCGACGTCCACGTGCTGCGCCTGCGGCGGCGGCTGTCGCCGCTGCGGCTCGCGATCCGCACGGTGCGGTCCCGCGGCTACCTGCTCGAGCGCGCCGATGGCGCCGGCCAGGTGGCGCCCGAGCACATCCGCCCGGCGCACGGCGGTGCCGGCCCCGGCAGTGGCAACGGGACCGTCCGCCGTATGACGGTCGGTTGACGGGCGACTAGCACTACCGCACGCGGGGTACTCCGTCGTCGCCGGACGGTCGTCCGCCCGGTGAGTTCGCTCGGGGCGTTTTGTAGGGAGGTAACCCCCATGCGCGGTCGCGTGAGTATCCCCATCGTTCTGCTGATCTGGGTGATCATCGGCGTGCTCGTCGCGGTCAACAAGGGCTACGCGGACACGATGGACAACGCGTCGCAGGTCGCGACGTTCGTCCTCGCGGTGTTCCTGTGGCCCATCCCGGCGCTCGACGGCGCCGTTGGCATCCAGTTCTAGGACGGCGACACGGCCACGGCTCCTCGGGGCCGTGGCCGTGTCGCGTCTTGGGTAACGCAAGCGTCGGTCGAACCGGCGGAACCAGCTCCTTTCCTGCGGGAAACTGGCCTCGAAGGTGGTTGGTTATCAACCACTTTCGCGACCCAGAACGAAGAACTCCCGAACCGGGGCGACCCGCGCCCACCGTGAGTGCCTCCACACTCACGAAGGAGGCCGCCCCCGGCGGCCTCCTTACCAGCCTCATGTGCGTCTATTTCCGCTACAACCGCCGCCGCAGCGAAGCGGACAGGTGGTGCTGGTGCGGCTGCCCCACCGCCCCCATCGCCAGCTCGTAGCGGAGCGTGTCGCCCGCCACCGTGATGTGGCGCTCGACGCTGGTGACCTGCTTGGCCGTCGGCGTGCACACCACGCTCGTGCTGGCGAGGTGGATCGTGACTCCATCCGGCTGCGCGATCGCCGAGCCTTGGGCGATCTCGGCGATGCCGCCCGGGTGCACCATCACGAGCTCCAGCCGGCCCTCGCCGCCAGCCACCGCCCGCAGGAAGCCGGTCTCGCCGTGCGCCGGCAGCCCGGTGCTCGCGAGGAGCGTCGCCTGGTGGTAGCTCAGGTACGGCTTGCCGACGTGGCCGAACGTGATCTCCTCGGTGTACCCGAAGTCGTCGATCGTCGGGTAGTCGCCCCCGCCCTCGCCCACCCACGTGCCGACCAGAGCGGCGAGCGGCTCGACGTCGGGGTGCAGCGCGAAGTCGGTCACGGCCCGCCCGCCCTCACCCGCCGGCCTGCCGGGCGACCGCGTTGGCCGCGGCCTGGATCTCCTCGGGCGAGCGCAGGTAGCGCTCCACGACCGGGCGATCGTCGACCGGCCACCCGTCGTCGCCCAGCTCGTAGACCAGGGGCTCGCCGGTAGGGATGTTCAGCCGCACGATCTCGTCGTCGGAGATCCCGCTCAGGTGCTTGACCAGCGCCCGCAGGCTGTTGCCGTGGGCGGCCACGAGCACGGTCCGGCCGGGCCCGAGGTCCGGCACGATGGCGTCGTACCAGTAGGGCAGCATGCGGTCGACCACGTCGGCCAGGCACTCGGTGTCGGGCACGATCTCGGGCGGCAGGTCGGCGTAGCGAGGGTCATGGCGCACGTTGCGCTCGTCGTCGCGGGGCATGGCCGGGGGCGGCACGTCGTAGGAGCGGCGCCACACCTGGACCTGGTCCGCCCCGAAGCGCTCGGCCGTCTCGGCCTTGTTGAGCCCCTGGAGGTCGCCGTAGTGGCGCTCGTTGAGCCGCCAGTGCCGGCGCACGGGGATCCACGAGCGGCCCATCTGCCCGAGCGCCAATTCCGCCGTGCGGATCGCCCGGACCTGCACCGAGGTGTGCAGCACGTCCGGCGCCAGGCCGTGCTCGGCCATGAGCCGGCCCGCGGCCGCCGCCTCCGCCTCGCCCTTCGGGCTCAGCTCGGCGTCGTACCAGCCGGTGAACAGGTTCTTGAGGTTCCAGTCGCTCTCGCCGTGGCGGAGCAGCACCAGCGTCCGGGTGCCCGTCGGCGCCATGTCAGGGCGGCTGTTCCGTCGTGGGCCCTCCGGCGAACTTGCCCACGAAGATGGTCACCGACGAGCCCTTGTCGACCGTCGCCCCCGCCGACGGCGACTGGGTGATGACGATGCCGTCCTGCGTCGGATTGAGCACGGTCTGGGACTGGACGTTGGCGACGAGGCCGACGCCCTCCAGGGCGGAGCGGGCGTTGGCCTCGCTCAGGCTCTGCACCGACGGCACGCTCACCTTGGACGCGCCGGTCGACACGACCAGCACGACCGGCTCGGTGGGGTCGACGTCGGAGCCGGCCGCGGGATCGGTGCTGATCACGCTTCCCGCGGCCACCGAGTCGGACGCCTGCTCCTGCTTCTGGACGTTGGTGAAGCCGGCCTGGCTGAGCGCGCTGCGGGCCTCGGCCTCGCTGCGGCCGGCGACGTTGGGGACCGCTACGGTGCCGGTGCCGGACGACACGTTGATCGTCACCTGGCTGTTCTTGGCGACCTGGGTGTTGGCGGGCGGGTCGGAGCTCACGACGAGGCCCTCGTCGACCTCGTTGCTCTCGACCGGCACCGCGTTGGGCACGAGGCCCGCGTCGGTGAGGAGGCGACTGGCCTCGGTCTGGTCCTTGCCCACCACGTCGGGCACCGCCACCTGCTCGGGCCCGCTGCTGAACGTGAGCGTGACCGTGGAGCCCTCGTCGGCCTTGGTGTTGGCGCCCGGGTCCTGCTTGGTCACCGTGTTCGGCGGCTGCTCGGAGGTCTCGGCGACCCGGGTGACCTCGAAGCCGTCGGCCTTGAGCGCGGCCTCGGCAGCGTCGATCGGCTGGCCGACCACGTTGCGGACGGTCACCTGCTTGGCGGTCTTGTCGCCGCCCGACAGGTTGCTGGCCAGCAGGAACAGCAAACCGGCGAGCAGGAGCAGCAGCAGGATCAGCGCGACCAGGAACCACCTCGACCGCTTGGGTTGCTCCTCCTCGTCGAAGGCGTACTCGTCCTCGTAGCCGTAGCCGTCCTCGCCGGGCTGCCACGTGACGGGGCCGGACACGAGCGCGGTCTGGTTGCCGTAGGCGGTCGGCGCCATGAGGCCGGTGGCGCCCGGGTCGACCGGCGGGGCCAGGACGGGCTCGGCCATGATCCGCTTGCCGTCGAGGTAGCGCCGCAGGTCGGCCTGCAGGTCGCGGGCCGACGGGTAGCGGTTGGCCGGGTTCTTGGCCAGCGTCTTGAGGGTGATCGCCTCGAGCGTCTCGGGCAGGTGCGGGTCGATGCGCCGGGGCGGGACCGGGTTCTCCTGCACGTGCTTGTAGGCGATGGCGACCGCGCTGTCGCCGGCGAACGGCGGCCGGCCGGTGATCATCTCGTACAGCACGACGCCCAGGCTGTAGAGGTCGCTGCGCGGGTCGACGGCCGCGCCCCGGGCCTGCTCGGGCGAGAAGTACGTGGCGGTGCCCATGACCGAGCCGGTCTTGGTGAGGTTCTGGTCGCTCGAGTCGCTGATGGCGCGGGCGATGCCGAAGTCGGCCACCTTCACCGCGCCGTCGCGGGTGATGAGGACGTTGCCCGGCTTGACGTCGCGGTGGACGACGCCGTTGCGGTGGGCGAAGCCGAGGGCGGCGGCGATCTCGGCTGTGATCTCGGCGGCGCGGTCGGGGTGGAGGCGGCCCTCGTCCCGCAGCGTCTCGGCGAGGGTCGCGCCCTCGACGTACTCCATCACGATGAAGTAGGTGCCGTTCGCTTCGCCCCAGTCGAACACGCTGACGATGTTGGGGTGCTGGAGGTTGGCGGCCGCCTGCGCCTCCCGCCGGAAGCGCTCGACGAAGCCGGCGTCGGTGGCGAGCGCGGGGAACAGCACCTTGACCGCGACCGGGCGGTCGAGCAGCTGGTCGCGCGCCAGGTAGACCTCGGCCATGCCGCCGCGCCCGAGCCGCCGGTGGAGCTCGTAGCGCTCGTTGAAGATCACTTGGTTCTGCTGCGACATGCGCACCCCAGACTACGAGATGGGGCTTACGGCCCGAGTCATCGGCTCGTGGCCCACTATCCGCCCCCCGTCGAGCCGCCGGCGGGCTGTTCGGCCCGGGCCGGCGGGGTCAAGGCCTGCCGGAGGACCTGCGAGGCGATCGGCGCCGCCACCCGACCGCCAGTCTGCTCGCTCACGCCAGGCTGGGCTTGCACGAGCACCGCCACCGCCACCTCGGCCGGCTGCCCCTCGGGCCCGGCGAACCCGATGATCCAGGCGTTGGCGCTGGGCTCGGCGGTCGTGAGCTCGGCCGTCCCTGTCTTGCCGCCCACGACCGTGCCGTCGGGGACCTCGTCGTCGAGGCGGCTGGCGGTCCCGTCGGTCACGACCCCGATCATCGCCTGGCGCAGTGTCTCGGAGGTGGCCGCGGACATCGGCGTGGTCCACACCTGCGGGTCGTAGGTGTCGACGGTGTCGCCCTGGTCGTCGCGCACCTCGCGCATGACGTGCGGGGTCATGATCTTGCCGCCGTTGGCGACGGCGGCGGCCACCATCGCCATCTGGAGCGGCGTGGCCTTGTTCGCGTTCTGGCCGATCGATGCCTGGGCCAGGAACGGGGGCTCGGCCCGCGCCGCCTCGGCCGGGAACGTGGACTGGGCCGCGCCGGGCAGGTCCAACGGCACGTCCCGGTCCCAGCCGAAGAGCCCGGAGATGTCGATCATGTTCTCGGCGCCGGCCTGCTCGACGCCCATCTGGGCGAATGCGGTGTTGCACGACTGCTCGAGGATCGTGAACAGGGTGCCGCCGCACGACTCGCCGCCGAAGTTGTGGATGGGCTGGCCCCGCCCGCCGGCCACGTAGTTGTCGGTGACGGGGTAGTTCGGGCTGTCGGGCGTCACCCCGCCGCGCTCGATGCCGGCGGTGGCGGTCACGATCTTGAACGTCGATCCGGGGAAGAAGTTCTCGGCGAACGCCCGGGACAGGGTCGGCTTCTCGGGGTCGTCGTTGAGCGCCTTCGAGGCGGTCGTGGCGGCGGTGAAGTCGTGGGTCGCCAGCAGGTTGGGGTCGTAGCTCGGGTAGGCCCACATGGCGATGATCTCGCCGTTGCGGGGGTCGAGCGCCACGACGGCCCCGGCACGCTGGCCGAGCGCGTCCCTGGCCACCTGCTGGACGTCGTTGCGCAGCGACAGCACGACGTTGCCGACCCGCTCGCGGTCGACGAACAGGTCGCTCAGGTTCTTGAGGTCGAAGTCGATGGTGCGCCCGGCCAGCTCGTCGTTGTACTCCTTCTCGACGCCGGCCGAGCCGAGCTGGAACGCGAAGTAGCCGGTGGTGTGGGCGAACAGGTCGCCGGTCGGGTAGGTGCGCTGGAGTTTGAACCGGTCGTCCGACGGCACCGACTCGGCGAGGACCACGCCATCGGCGGTCTCGATCGTGCCCCGGGGCCGGGAGAAGTCGCGCTCGACCGCCCGGTTGTTGCCCGGCTTGGTCTGCAGGTCGTGGGCGTCGAACACGGTGAGCCGGTTGACCTGGATGAACAGCAGGCCGTAGCAGATGACCAGGAACACCCCGAGGTTGCGGATCTGCCGGCTCATTCACTGATCCTCGTGGTCTGCTGGGCCGCGATCCGCTCGGCGCGCCGGGAGGCGGTGTCGTCCGAGATCCGCATGAGCAGCGCCAGCAGCACGTAGTTGGCGAGCAGCGACGAGCCGCCGTAGGACATGAACGGCAGCGTGACGCCGGTCAGCGGCAGCAGCCGAACGACGCCGGCCATGATGATGAACGCCTGGAAGCCGAGCAGCGTGGTCAGCCCGGTGGCCAGGAGGCGCTCGAACGGGGTGGCGGCCTGCTGGGCGATGCGGAGGCCGGCGCCGATCATCAGCACGAAGGCGATGAGGATGGCGGTCGCCCCGAGCAGGCCGAGCTCCTCGCCGATGGCGGCGAAGATGAAGTCGCTCTCGACCACCGGGATCTTGGTGGGCACCCCGAGGTTGATGCCCCGGCCGGCCACGCCGCCGTCGGCGAAGGCGAAGGCCGCCTGGACGACCTGGTAGCCCTTGGCCTTGTCCCACGGGTCGAGCCAGGTGTCGAACCGCTCCTGGACGTGGGCGAACGCCGTGAACGCCAGGTAGGCGCCGGCCACGAACATCGCGGTGCCGACCGCCAGGTACGAGGCCCGCTCGGTCGCCACCCAGATCAGCACCAGGAACAGGGTGAAGAACAGGAGCGACGAGCCGAGGTCCTTCTCCATCACCATCACGACCAGCGCCACGCCCCAGGCGATGAGCACGGGCCCGAGGTGCTTGGGGTCGGGGAGCGCGAAGGGCCCCACGGCGCGGTTGATGGCCAGCAGCTCGCGCTTCTCCACCAGGTAGCCCGCGAAGAACACGGCCAGCGCCAGCTTGGCGAACTCGCCGGGCTGGAAGTTCACCGGGCCGAACGAGACCCAGATCCGCGAGCCGTTGATCGTCCGCCCGAACACGGGGAGCAGCGGCAGCAGCAGCAGGACCAGGCCCACGAGCCCGGCCGTGTAGCGGTAGCGCTCCAGCTTGCGGGCGTCGCGCACGATGATCAGCGTCGCCACGAAGGCGGCCACGCCGAGCACCATCCACAGCGACTGGAGGCCGGCGAGGCCCCGGGGCTCGCGGCGGGCCTGGTCCAGCCGCACGATGAAGACGTAGCCGAGCCCGTTGAGCAGCGTGGCCAGCGGCAGCAGCATGCCGTCGGCCCGGGGGGCCAGGCGGCGGACCGCGATGTGGGCCACGAGGGGCAGGCCGACGATCACGCCGAGGAACGGGCCCACCTTGGTCGGGATCTTGCTGTCGTCGGGCAGGCTGGCCAGCAGGTAGGCGCCGACGACGAACATCGTGCCCAGGACGAGCAGGCCCAGCTCGGTCGTGCGCCGCGAGGTGTCGGAGGGCATCGGCTCAGCCGGGCACGACGGGCGCCGGGGTCGACGTCAGCGGCGTCAGCGTCGTCCCCGTGGGCGCGGTGGGCGGGACGGTCGTGACCGGCGGGGTGGTCGTGGTGGTGGTGGGCGGGTCGAGCTGGTCGGCCTCGGCGGTGATGTTGTTGACGTAGCGCTGCGCCTCGGCGAGCGAGGCCTGCTCCTTGCCGTTCTCGACGTCGCGCAGGCGGGCCGGCGGCACCCGGTCGCGCTCGAGGTCGGTCGAGGTGACCAGCGACGGGTCGATCCACAGCAGGCCGCCGGGCCGGCCCTTGAAGATGGCGACCTGGTCGCCCTGGAAGCCGACGAAGTAGGTGGACCGGCCGTACCACTGGATGGTGGCGATGGCCCCGACGACGATCGCCCCGAGCACGAACGTGAACAGCACGACCCGCCAGGTGACCCGCCGGCGTCGCCCGCCGCCGTGCCGGGCGGCCGGCGACTCGTCGTCGTAGCCGCCGCCGTCGTCGGCGTCGTCATCGTCGTCGAGTCGGTCGCCGTCGACGTCGGCGACGGCGGGCACGGCCGCGGTGGTGGCGCGCCGGCCCGACCGGGCGGTCGCCCGCCGCCGGGGCGGCGCGTCCGGACGCCGGCGGCACCGCTCGCGGCCCCGTAGGCGCCGGTCCGCCCGGTGACCACGGCCCCGCGGACCGGCTCGCCGTCGGCGCCGATCGCGGCCGACGCCGCCTCGCTGCGGCCGCCGTCGTCGACGACGTCGACGATCACGACCGTGACGTTGTCGCGGCCCCCGCCGTCGAGCGCCAGGCGCACCAGCTCGCCGACGGCGTCCACCGGGTCGGCGAGGCGGCGGAGGACGGCGGCGATCTGCGACTCGGACACCTCGTTGAACAGCCCGTCCGAGCACAGCACGTAGCGGTCGCCGTGGTGAGGCTCGACGCCGAGCGCGTCGACCGGCACGTCGTCGTGGACGCCGAGGACCCGGGTCACGATGTTGCGCTGCGGGTGGACGGCGGCCTGCTCGGGGCTGAGGCTGCCCTCGCGGACGAGGTCGGCGACCAGGCTGTGGTCGACGGTGAGCTGGTCGAGCTCGCCGCCGGCGTAGCGGTAGACCCGGGAGTCGCCGACGTTGGCGATGGCCAGCAGCTCGTCGCCGTCGTGATCGACGACGGCGAGGGCCACGACCGTGGTGCCCATGCCGGTCAGCTCGGGGTCGCGGGCCCCGGCCTCGTAGACGGCCCGGTTGGCCTGCTCGATCGCGTCGACGAGCCCGTCGATGGTGTGCTGGTCGAAGGCCCGGGCGATGGTGTCGCAGGCGATCTCGGAGGCGACCTCGCCGCCCCGGTGGCCGCCCATGCCGTCGGCGACGGCCCACAGGCCCACGTCGTCGCGGGCGACGAACTGGTCCTCGTTGCCGGGGCGGACGCGCCCGACGTCGGTGGCGCCGCCCCAGCGCAGCCGCGTGCGGCCGGTGCGGGCGGTCACACCAGCTCCAGCACGGTGTTGCCGATCTGCAGCTTGTCGCGGCGCTTGATCACCATCGGCCCGGCGACCCGGCGCCGGTTGAGGTAGGTGCCGTTGGTCGAGCCGAGGTCCTCGACGAACCAGTTGCCGTCGCGCTGGAACACGCGGGCGTGCACCTCGCTGGCGTAACGGTCGTCGATCGGCACCTGACAGCCCGCCCCCCGGCCGAGTGTGATCTCGGAGTCGAGAGCGTAGCTACGGCCCCGCAATCCGGAGGGTTCGACCACCTTGAGCTGGGGATGGTTGGACCGGCCGGGGCGGGGAGGCCGGCGGGACCGGCCCTTCTGCTTGGTCGCCGCCGGGGCGGTCTCGGGCACCGCTGGCATGTTGACCTCGGTCCACACCGCGCGCAGCACCCGCAGGAAGAACAGGTACAACAGCACGAGGAGGAACAGTTTCAGGAGGTTGAGGAGCTGCTCGGGCACCGAGGCGGAGATTATCGGCCGGCGCTCGGTCCGCCCGATCGCAGCGTGCCGAAGGGGCCTCAGCTCGCTTCGAAACGCATGCGGGTGTTGCCGAACATCAGCTCGTCGCCGTCGCGCAGCATGTGCTGGTCGACCCGCACGCCGTTGACCTTGGACCCGTTGGTCGACCCGAGGTCGACGAGCAGGAACCCGTCGCCCTGTGGCCGGATCTCGGCGTGCCCGCGGCTGACGTTGGGGTCGGCGAGCACGATGTTCGACTCGGGCCGCCGCCCGATGCTGATGACGTGCTCGGCCAGCGTGAACCGGTCGCCGGTGGGCAGCACGAGGCTCCCGGCCCCGGCCCCGCCGGCCCCCTCCCGGAAGCGGCCCTCGACCTCGAACCATCCGGTACCGAAGGTCTCCTCCACGACGATCTCGACCTCGACGGGCCCCATGAACCCGTACCCCTCGTCCCGGGCGTGGGCCCGGGCGGCGTCGCACAGCTCGCGGCGCAGGGCGTCGAGCACCTCGCCGAACTCCTGGTAGTCGGACGGCGAGAGGAAGATGGTGTAGTGATTGGCGGCCACGGGCGCGCCGCGCACCCCGACGGAGACGTGGTCGTCCATCTCGCGGGCCAGCCGCCGGGCCAGCTCGACGGGCCGGATGGTCGACCGGAACGCCCGGGCGAACACCCCCTCGACCATGCGTTCGAGACGGCGTTCGAATCCACGGATGGCCACGGCAACGCAGATTACCGGCGCGCCGAGTGGTTTCACCGCCAGCGACCCCGCGGCCGGAAGGGATGCGGGCGCGCCGGATGGGTCGCGCTATCTTGTCTCCCTTGTCACTTGGGCGAGTGGCGGAATTGGCAGACGCGCTGGCTTCAGGTGCCAGTGGCCGCAAGGTCGTGGGGGTTCAAGTCCCCCCTCGCCCACCAGGTTGTTGCAGGTCAGCGCACACGTGCGTGGCGCGAATCGGCCCGACTTCTACCGGACTTTCTACCGGAGTGCGAGCCCAGGTCATCATCCGGCGACTGTCGATAGAGCGTCGCTACCCGCGTGGAGGCGTCAACGAGGTCCGCTGACCCATCCGCTCCGCGAAGGCCTAGGAAGTGCGCCGGCCTGGGCATCGGACTGAGAACGTCACCTTCGGAAATCGGAACAGATCCGAAAGTGTGCGGTATCCTGGCGGCATGTCGGTTGCCGAGGTGCTCCAGGACCTTCTCGAGCTGGACGAGCTCGCGAACGTCGAGTCGGACCCACAGCGGCGACGCTCCCTCAACGCGGTTCGAACCCACGTCGCTCACCGCGCCCGTGGCGCGAAGGTGGCAGAGGCGTCGGAACTTCTTGGGATCTCGCAACCGACGGTGCGCACCTGGATCGAGTCGGGTGTGCTCAGCGCCGTGCCGGGGTCCAAGCCGGTACGCGTCGACCTCCTCGCGCTGGCAGATGTGAAGCGGGCGCTCGATCTCATCCGCGAGCACGTCGATGACCGCCAACTACTCGTCCACGTGATGCGGGTGCTCCGCGACCAAGCCGCGCTCGAAGGAGCCGAGGAGGGTCTCGAGGACTACCGGGCCGGACGTGTCGAACCGCTCGGCGATGACCTCAGGGCTGAGATCGCGGAGCTGCGGAAGCGGGAGACGAGGCGACGGTCGAAGTCTCGCTGACCGGAGTCGCTGATCGGCAAGTCCGAGCGCTCCGCGGCCGTCGCCGGGTAGTGGCGCTCCGAGTCATCGGCGAGGTGGAGGATCGGGGATGCGAGGCCGCGGGCTATCGGCTCTCCGGCGAGGATCTCGACCACGTGTGCTGCCGACACCTCTACGGCAGCGATCGGATGCTGACGGTGTGGCCAGCCGCCGACCGTGCCGTCGTCCTTCTCGTCGCGCCGCATAGCGGCAAGGCCGGAGACGTCTACGACCAGCTCCTGTCATCGCTCGGCGTCGAGCCGTCAGCGGATGAACGCGCCAAGCCTTCCTGCTGCGACGACGAGGGCGGGCCGCCAGTGGACGAGGCCACCGCCGAGGCGATCCGTGCAGCGGTCGAGGCGAGCGTGTGGCGATCTCGCGGTCGGCGCTGATCTGACACTCCGTCCCGGGTGACGCTTTCGACCAAGCGACCGCCAGTCAGGGGACCTTCGCGCTCAGGAGATCGTCGATCGCTGACTCGAACGACGGATGGGCGAACTCGAAGCCGGCCTGGAGGAGTCGTCGAGGCACGCATCGCCTCCCGGTGAGAGCGAGGGCGGGATCGGTCCCCATGAGCAGGGCTCCGACGTGAACGAGCGGTCTGGGCGTCGGGGGCGACCACGGTCGGCGGAGCGCGCTGCGCAGCGACGCCATCATCTCCCGGTTACGGACGGGATTGGGAGCGGTCACGTGCACGACCCCGGCGATCTCGTCGTGATCGCGGATGAAGTTCACGGCACTCACGAAGTCATCGATGTGGATCCAGCTGATCCATTGCTCTCCGTTGCTGATCCGGCCACCGAGACCGAGCTTCGTCAGTCGGGTGAGGCGCTCGAATGCGGGTGTGCCGTGGTCGAGCACGATGCCGGTTCGCATGATGACGAACCGTTCGGCTCGCGCATCGGCAACCGCTTCCTCCCACGGTCGCGCGACCCCCGGCATCTGTGGAGGACCGTCTGCCGCGGGGTGTGCCTCGTCGACGACGTCTTGGCCGGCGTCTCCGTAGATGGCGAGCGTGCTCATCTGCAACCAGAGCGTCGTCGGATCTGCCAGGGTCGAAGCAGCTTCGACGAGCGCGCGGGTCGGCTGCACACGCGAGCCGCGAAGAAGCTCGATGTTCTTCGCTGTCGGGCGCTTGTCGACGAGCTCGCCTGCCAGGTTGATGACGACCGCGCCTGCGAGTTCAGCGCTCCACGGCCCAGCAGTGCGGCCGTTCCACACGATCTGGCGGTGGTCGATGCCGGGTCGAGGCGAGCGCGTGAGGATCGCGACGTCATCACCGCGGGCCGCACACGCCTCGGCCAGCCGTCGTCCGAGGGAGCCGGTGCCGCCCGCGATCACGACCTTCATGCGAACGCTCCCACGCGTGGGTGCCGAGGCACGCGCGCACGCGTCCACGTCACGTCGACGTCACGCATCAGGTAGGACGGTCCGGGTACAGCGGTGCTGAAGCTCGTGAGGAACGCGGAGTCAAGGTCGTGGACCTCGACGCGCTGCGCTTGTCGGTGTCGCGGCGTCATCCGAGCAGCCTCAAGCGTTCCGTGATGGCCGGGCGAGAGGCCGACGTCCGCGCTGAGGCACGTGCCACCGATCGGCTCGCAGGCAAACATCGGGGCGGCGCCAGTTGACGACGCCGCGACGCGGACCGAGTAGGCGCCAGGCTGATCGCCGGCCTCGACCAACCACGTAAGACGCTCATCGTCCCGCGTGAGCCTGACGGAGGCCCGTCGATGAACGCCGGGGAAGAGGCGGCCTCCGAGTGCGATGGCGGCCCGTGAGTCGGTGAGCCGAAGCGGGACGTAGACCCCGGCCGTCGTCGCGCCAGCGTCGTCATCCCACTCCACAGAGATGCGATGCGCGGCAGCCCGCAGCGATGTGCCGACGATCGCCGGCACGCCAGCGGGCCGGATGTCGGCGATGTCGAGAAGGCAGCAGCCGACGACGGTCCCCTCGCCGGCGACATGCGGGCGGAGCCCGGCCGGTAGCCGGCGAGCTGCCTCGTCGGGGTCGACGAGGGCGTTCACCAGCAGCCGGGTTCGGATCGTCCCTCGCATGGCTCCGGGAATCCGCCGGTCTTGTTCGCTCATGATTGATACGTTACTATTCACTCACATACTGATTGCAAGCGGATCGGAGGAGCGAGTGGGAAGCGAGTACCGCCTCGTCGAGCTGGCCCGCCAAGCCGGCGTTGCGTCGACCACCGTCCGCCTGTACCAGACCCGAGGGCTATTGGCCCCGCCCCGGCTCGAAGCTCGGACCGGCTGGTATGACGAAACGCACCTCAGCCGCCTGCGACTGATCGCGCGCCTCCAGAGCGACGTCTCCTCGAGACCGGCTCAGCCCTCGCTCACTTCGGCATCCCAGCCGACGTCATCCTCGACGAGTGGGAAGCCCTCATGGGGCACACCGATGAGATCGCGAAGCGGTTCGTCACCCTGTTCGAGACCTTCCTCGCGCCGGCGGATTGGCAGAGCGGTCTCGACACCGAGGCGGCCCGTGGGCTTGCGCGGACCCTCGCTCGGCTTCAGTCCACCGCGCGTCAGGTGCTCGCCGCTGCGCTCGATGCGAGCGTTTCGCGGCTTGGCCGGGAACGCCTCGGCGAGCTGATCGAGCCCTGAAGCCAACCATGGGACGACGGCGACCGATCTACGTCGAGTCGCGGATCAACGCGCCGATCGAGCGCGTGTGGGAGGCGACCCAGGAGCCCGAGCAGCATCAGCGGTGGGACGTTCGCTTCGGCACGATCTCGTACCTCCCGCGGACCGACGGGGAGCCGCAGCGCTTCACGTACGCCACCACGGTGGCGCCCGGCATCACGATCGCCGGCACGGGGGAATCGCTGGGCGATCGCGACCGCCCCGACGGAACGCGGTGGTCAGGCTTGAAGTTCTGGGCCGCTGATCGCAGGTCGATCATTTACGCCGGCGCCGGCTACTGGCGCTACATCCCCACGGACGACGGCGTGCGGTTCCTCACTCGCTACGACTACCGGCCCCGTTGGGGCCGCGTCGGCGAGCTCATCGACCGGCTGGTGTTTCGCCCTGCCTTCGGTTGGGCCACGGCATGGAGCTTCGACCGCCTTCGTCTGTGGCTCGAGGAAGGCACGCCACCGGACCGCGCCAGAAACCAAGCGATGGCCCACGCCATCGCGGTCGGCGGGCTCGCCGGTGTCTTCGCGTACCAGGGCTTGGTGCCGAAGGTCTGGAAGGTCGACGCCGGCGAGGTCGCCATCTGGCGGGGACTCGGCCTTCCGCATCGTCGAGCGAAGCGGGTAGTTCGCGCCGTCGGCGCCGTCGAAGCGGCGTTCGCTGTCGCGACGGTCGCACGCTCGAACAAGCGGTGGCCGTTCGTGATCGCACTCGCAGCGATGCCGACCTTAACGGTCGGTGCAGCCAAGGCCGATCGGTCGATCCTGACCAAGGCATTCAACCCGTCGTCACTCGGACTCGGTGTCGCGGCTCTTGCGGGCGTCGCGCTCGGCGACGAACGAGGGCCGACCGAGCGGCCGCCGACCACTACGTCGCGCGCCCGGTCAACAGCCGAACGTGGAGGAGTTCCCGTGACCTCGATCTACCGCCAAGCCCTCGGGACCGACTTCGACCGACTGCATCCGAAGATGCAGTGGCGGTTCGGCTTCTCCTCCATCGACGAGACCTGCCAGATCGGCACCGGTGTGATGGACGAGGTCTGGCGGGGGCCATGGTGGACGCTCCCGTTCCTCCTGCTCGGCTTCACGAGGCGCGTGCTGTTCCCGAGCCAGGGTACGAACGTCCCGTTCACCATTGCCAACTACGCCTACGTCGCTCGGTTCGGCCGCGAAACGGTGACGTGGTCGCGCCGGTTCCACTTCCCACGCCGGACCCGACCGTTCGACGCCACGATGATCTTCAGCAAGCGCCGGGACACGATCGTGGACTACCTCGGCACGCACCAGCACCTCGCCGTCGACCTCCACTGCTCGGTCGATGACGAGGGAGCCATGTGCATCCGCAGCGGCGACCAACGCTTCTACGAGGGACGGGTCGCGTTCCGCTTCCCGCTGATCTTCTCCGGCATCGCGCACGTGCGTGAGTGGTGGGACGAGCGCGCTGACTGCTTCCGCATCGAGGTGCACGTTGCCAACAGGCTCCTGGGACCTCTCTTCGGCTACCGCGGCTCGTTCACCGTCGAGGAGCGTTCCTGCCACGCCGACGAGATCCCCGCTGACGTGCTTCCCGTCCGTGAAGAGCTGCGCGAGTAGTCGACATGACCTTTCGCTTCGAGCACGAGACGCTCATCGACGCGCCGCTTGAGCTGGTTTTCGACCTGTCGCTCGACATCGACGCGCACCGGTCGTCGATGTCGGCGTCGAATGAGCGAGCCATCGCCGGAGTGACCTCCGGGCGCATTGGACTCGGCGAGAGCGTGACTTGGCGCGCCACACACTTCCGGATCCCGTTCACGATGACGAGCACGGTCACCGAGCTCGAACGCCCGCACAGGTTCGTCGACCAGCAGACCCGCGGGCCGTTCCGGTCGTTCCACCACGAGCACCTGTTCGAACTCACCGAGGGCGGCACTCGGATGGTCGACAAGATCCGCTTCGACGCGCCGCTCGGCCTGCTCGGGAGACTCGTCGAGCGCCTGGTGCTTGCGTCCTACTTGCAGAGGCTCATCGAGATCCGCGGCGACTACCTGAAGACCGAGGCGGAGCGGCGTCTCCGCGCCGTCGACGACGAGGGCTGACTCGCCGGATTGGGCTACGCCTCGCCGTCGAACATGGCGAGTCGACCGTTGCGGAGGTTGTCCTCGAACTCGTTCGGGTCGAACGCCTCGGGGTCGAACGGTCGGCCGATCCAATCGCGCCGAGCTTCGTGCTCGGGGTGGCGCGGGTCGGCGAGGATCTCGAGCAGCTCCCGGTAGCCCCAGGTCCCGCCGCAGTCCTCCGGTGGGCAGGCGCGCCGGCCGTCGATACAGGCCGGGACAGCGGTGTTCGCTGCCGGGAGGACCTTCTCGACGACGACTCGGTGGTCCCAGCCGTCGCCGAAGTCGTAGGTGTACCGGAACGACGAGCCCTCGCCGGCGATCGCATCGAGGCGGGTGCGCCGCTCGTCCTTCGGAGGGTCACCCCAGTCCTCGTCGGGGTCGGGAACGCCGTAGCGGGCGCGGCCGACCTCGAACTCGTGGAGGTGGTAGTTCCACCAGCCGAAGGCTGCCTGGATCACCTCGTGGAGGTGGTCGAGCGTGGCGCTGGCGTCTACGAGCACGCGCCGCCAGATGGGCGGCTTGGTGTCGAGCAGCGTGACCTTGAGCTGGAACCCGCTCTTGGTGGGGCGCGGCCTTGAGGTGTGATCGACAGGAGCCGCTTGCCGCGGGAAGGGGATCACGTTCGTAGCTGAACCTCGTGTCCCCATGACGGCCGCGAGCGCACGGTCGGGGGAGCTTTCGTCGAGCCGTCCGATGATGAGGCTCGACATGCGGAGCGAGAGCGCCTCGAGATCGTGCTGGCCCTCCTTCCAGAGCCACTCGCCGTGGAACGCGAACTCGTTCATCACGCCGAGGACGCGGCGATCGTTCGTTGGCGCGATCCGGACGTCACGCATGGCGTCTTGCTCCACGGCCAAGAACGTCTCGCTGACGCCGTGCCGGCGCAGGACCGCCTCGATCGCCGCCGGCGCGCGATTCAGCAACGTCGCCGCCGGTGCGAGCTCCATGAACACCGGGAGCAGGGTCCTGCTGTTCACCAGCAACGCCACCTGCGGACGCCAGAAGAGCGCGTTGGCGAACCAGTCGCCGAGCTCGGTGGTCGACTCCTCGCCGTCGGCGGGGGCGCGCCCTTGACGCGGTCGCGCAGCTTCTTGGTGCCTCGGACAACAAGCATCGGCCCGAGTCTCGCGCTCGCTGCCGCCCCGCCGACTTCTACCGGAACTTCTACCGGACGGGTTGAAATCCGGTAGAAGCCGCCAGCACCGTCCGACACGCCGATTCGCAAATCCGCAGGTCAGGGGCGACATCTAGCATCGATGGCCATCGATCAAGACCCCTCGGATCGGAGTTCAAGTCCCCCCTCGCCCACGCTTGGTTGGGTTCCGGTGAGGCTCCGGCACCGCCGGATCGCTCATGCGGACGTTGGTCTGCGTTGTTCTCGAGTTCACCTGGTTCACGCTGTGACCGCCCGCGACATCACGAGGCACG
The DNA here is from genome assembly GCA_963739835.1 of uncultured Acidimicrobiales bacterium. Classification (GTDB taxonomy): domain Bacteria; phylum Actinomycetota; class Acidimicrobiia; order Acidimicrobiales; family VFJN01; genus ZC4RG19. Next base: position 111,943 of record CAVUBW010000005.1, on the reverse strand, counting down.
TCGCCGCGATCCGGACCGCGGCGTCCAGCGCTCGGGCTCGATACCGCTGCCCGACGAGCCGTCCGCACAGAGCGTCTCAGCGTGGCGCCACCGCGCAGCGGGCGAACCAATGGCGGGCTCGGGTTGTTCCAGCGTTGGGTCACCGTTCACGCCTGGTTCACCTGATACCTCCCTGCACGTTCACTGCCGTCTCTACGGTCGCAACGAATGCAAGACGCGTTAGTGGCGCGATCGGCCCAAGGGAGGGCAAATCCGTGCAGTTGACAAAGAAGCGGCGCCTGGCGTTGCTGTCGACCGTCCTGGCCTTCGGCCTGCTTGCTGCGGCCTGCGGCGACGACAACAACGACTCCGGGACGTCAGGCGGCTCGTCGGACACGACGGCCGCCAGCAGCGGGGCGGACATCGACTACTCGGTGTCCGGCGAGATCAAGGGCTCGGGCTCGAGCTTCCAGGACGCCTACCAGCAGGCGGCCATCGAGGGTTTCCTCGAGAAGGCCAGTGATGCGAACATCACGTACAACGCAGTCGGCTCCGGTACCGGCAAGCAGGAGTTCGGCCAGGGCCTGACCGACTACGCGGGCACCGACAGCCTGGTGGGGGCCGACAACGGCATCGCGCCGGGATCGTTCCTCTACGTCCCGATCACCGCAGCGCCGATCACGGTGTCGTACAACCTCTCGGGCGTCGAGGATCTGCAGCTCAGCCCCGAGACGCTGGCCAACATCTTCGACCGGGACATCACGACGTGGAACGACCCCGCGATCGCGGACGACAACCCCGATGCCGACCTGCCCGACACGGACATCACGGTCGTGCACCGCTCGGACGGTTCGGGCACCACGAACCGGTTCACCGAGTTCCTCACGGCCGCAGCGCCCAACGACTGGACGCTCGGCAAGGGCGACACCGTGGCGTGGGCAGCCGATACCCAGGCCGGTGAGAAGAACACGGGCGTGGCCCAGCTGATCTCGAGCACCGACGGGTCGATCGGCTATGTCGATCTCAGCGACGCCGACGCCACGGGCCTGGTCTACGCGTCGATCAAGAACTCGGCGGGTAAGTTCGTGCAACCGACCGTCGACGGTGCTGCGGCCGCTCTGGAGGGCACCGAGGTGCCCGACGACCTCGCCATCGACCCGATCAACGCCGACGGTGCGGACGCATATCCCATCGTGGCGCCGACGTTCATCCTCGTCCGGACCTCGTACGACGACGCGGCGACGGGTGATCTGGTCAAGGCGTATGCGCAGTACCTCGTGACCGACGGCCAGTCCCTGCTCGAGGACCTGGGCTACGCGCCGCTGCCCGACGCGATCTCCGGGCCGGCGCTCGACCAGATCGATCAGGTCGGCCAGGCAGGCGGTTGACCCGCCGGTTCAGGACGAGCGCCCATGTGGGCGGGGCCGCGGGTCCCGCCCACCGGGCGTGTTGACGGGAGGACACGTCGCTCGTGCAAGCCAGGGACACGGGAGAGGAGGTCACGCTCAGCTCCACCGGACACGGCGCGTTGGCCGATCGCTCATACAAGGCACTCTGCGTCACCGCCGGGGCCGCGGTCCTGGTCATCCTGGGACTGATCCTGGTCACCACCACGCAGCGAGCGTTGCCGGCGTTCCGCAGCGAGGGCCTCGGGTTCGTGTTCCGGAACAACTGGGTCCCGAACGACCCCGACGGCCCGAACGGGCCACAGACCGCGCATTTCGGGGCGTGGGCGTTCGTGTACGGCACGCTCGTCGTCTCCGCGATCGCCCTCGTGTTCGCGGTTCCGGTGGCGATCGGCATCGCGCTGTTCATCACCGAGCAGGCGCCCCGGCGGCTGCAGCAGCCGGTCGTCGCGGTGATCGACCTGCTCGCCGCCGTGCCGTCGGTCGTCTACGGCCTGTGGGGCATCCTGGTCCTCGCTCCCAACATCGAGGGCATCTACGCGTGGATCCACGACCTCGTCGACGGGGTGCCGGTGCTCGGCGGCCTGCTCGGCGCGCCCGTGGGCAGCGGTCGCAGCTTCATGACGGCCGGCCTGATCGTGGCGATCATGATCACGCCGATCATCACCTCGATCACCCGCGAGGTGTTCTGGACCGTGCCGAGGGACGACAAGCACGGTGCGCTCGCGCTCGGGGCGACGCGCTGGGAGATGATCAAGGGCGTCGTGTTCCCCCACTCGTTCGGCGGGGTGGTCGGCGCGGTGATGCTGGGCCTCGGCCGGGCGATGGGCGAGACGATCGCCGTTGCCCTCACGATCGGGGCCGCGACCCAGGTCACACCCAACCTGTTCAAATCCGGCAACGCCATGCCGGCGGTCATCGTGCAGCAGTTCGGCGAGTCGTCCGGTGACTTCCAGGCGGCCTTGATCGGGCTGGGTGTGGTCCTGTTCGCCATCACCGTCGTCGTGAACCTGCTCGCCCGCGTGGTGGTCAGCCGGGCCGAGCACCGACTGAAGGGAGCCGTGGCATGACCGCCACGCTGACGACCCCGCCGGTCGACACCAACCCCGACTACGACATCCGCACGTCGACGATGACCCTGGGCCGCCGACTCCGCAACGGGCTGGCATCGGCGTTCATGATCGGCGCGTTCATCGTCGCGCTGATCCCGCTGGCCATGGTGGCGTGGACCGTGATCAGCAAAGGCGCCAGCGTTATCAGCCTGGACTTTCTCACCGACGACATCCCCCGCCAGTACCGGGAGGTCGGACCCGGCATGGGCCCCGCGATCGTGGGCACCATCGTGATGACCGCCATCGCCTCGCTGCTGGCCATCCCGCTCGGCGTGCTCGGCGCCATCTACCTGAGCGAGTACGGGCGCCAGCGGCCGTTCGCCAGGCTGGTGCGGACCATGGCCGACGTGATGACCGGTGTGCCATCCATCGTGATGGGCCTGTTCATATTCGTCGCCTTCGTGCTGCCCTACGGAGGGAAGTCGGGGCTGGCCGGCGGCTTGGCGCTCGCATGCCTGATGTTGCCGATCGTCATCCGCAGCTCCGAGGAGATCCTGCGGCTCGTCCCCGAGGACCTGCGCTCGGCCAGCGCAGCCCTCGGCGCCCGCCGCTGGAAGACGACGGTCTCGGTGGTCCTGCCGGCCGCCCTGACCGGCATCACGAGCGGCGCCATGCTGGCGATCGCCCGGGCCGCCGGCGAGACCGCGCCGCTGATCGCCACCGCCGGGGTGGTGTACTCGGCGAACTGGAGCGCGTCGGGGGAGAACACCGCGCTGTCGGCCCAGATCTTCCGCAACGCCAGCCAGCCGTTCCCGGGCGCCCAGGAGCGGGCCTGGGGCGCGGCGCTCACCCTGATCGCCATCGTGTTCGTCTTCACGGTCGCGTCGCGCGTGGTCGCGAACCGCTTCTCATCTGGACGTATGTGATCCCAATATGCCTGAACCTCAGTTCACGCAACCGCGAGGAGAGGAGGATCCGCGTGACCCAGCCTGTGAGCGCACCGGAGACCGTCCCTGCCACCACGCCTCCTCGGCCCGAGCCGACCGTGGCCGGCTCCGGCGTCTCCCGCGATTGGGAAGAGCTCCCGATCGTGTTCGAGGTCAAGGACCTGAGCGTCCTCTACGGCGACTTCCGGGCCGTGCGCGAGGTGACCATCGACGTCCGCCAGCACGAGATCACGGCCTTCATCGGCCCGTCCGGCTGCGGCAAGTCGACGGTGCTGCGGTGCTTCAACCGCATGAACGACCTGATCCCCGGCGCCCGGGCCGAGGGCACGCTCAACTACCACGGCATCCCGGTGTACGGGACCGGGGTCGACCCCGTCGAGGTCCGGCGGCGGATCGGCATGGTGTTCCAGAAGCCCAACCCGTTCCCCAAGTCGATCTACGACAACGTCGCCTACGGACCCCGGCTCAACGGCGCGCGGAAGCGGTCCGGCCTGGACGAGATCGTCGAGGAGTCGCTCGTCAAGGCGGCGCTGTGGGACGAGGTCAAGGACCGGCTGAAGGAGTCGGCCATGGGCTTCTCGGGCGGCCAGCAGCAGCGGCTGTGCATCGCCCGGGCCATCGCCATCCGGCCCGAGGTCGTGCTCATGGACGAACCGTGCTCGGCGCTCGACCCGATCGCGACCGCCCGCATCGAGGACCTGATGCAGGAGCTCAAGAACGAGTTCACGATCGTGATCGTGACCCACAACATGCAGCAGGCGGCCCGCGTCTCGGACGCGACGGCGTTCTACTCGACGGAGGTCAACCCCGAGTCCGACCGGCGGACCGGCGTGCTCGTCGAGTTCGACCGCACCGAGACCATCTTCTCGAACCCCTCCGACGAGCGGACCGAGAACTACATCACAGGGCGCTTCGGATGACGGCCTCGACGGCTCGCCGATTCCGGGCGGAGCGTCACGCCGCGATGCGGACGCAGCAGTAGCCCGGCGCCGGGTCGAGCCGGGCGCTGAGCCCGATCGTCGAGCCCATGCCCTCGAGCACGCCGGCGAGGAACTCGAGGTTCATGCCGCACACCAGGTCGCGGTGCTCCTCGGCGAGGCGGTGGAACGGGCAGTTCCCCAGCGCGATCTCCCGGCGCGGGCCATCCTCCGGTTCGTAGCCGTGGCGCGCCAGGACGTCGACCACCGCCTGGCGCCGGTCCTCCGCGTGCGTGGCGGCCGCGGCCGCGTCGCTCGCCTCCGCGCCGACCGACCGCCCTGCGGCGCGCGCCGCGGTCCGCAGGCACTCGGCGACCGGTGCCCCGGTGCGTGTCGACTCGGCGACGGCGGTGGCGAGCAGCGAGCCGGCCAGCGTCGTAGCGCCGGTCCGGGACCGACGCGGCCAGCTCGGCCGACGCCGGGCGGTAGAGCTTCGACGGCCGGCCCGCCCCGGGGCCCTGCCGCCCGCTGGTGCGCTCGAAGCGGACCTGCACGACCCCGGCGTCGGCGAGTTTGTCCAGGTGGAAGGCCGCCACCGATCGTGGCACCCCGAGGGCGGCCGCCGCCTCGTCCCTGGTCGTCCAGCCCTCCGATTCGGTGAGCAGCCGGTAGAGGTCGCGCCGCAACGGCTGATCGAGCGCGGCCACGGCCGGCGATGCGCAGATCGAGCTCCGACGGCGGGTCCATGCGCCCTAGTCTAAAACACATAATTCTTGACGCAAGAGGCTTCTCTCTCTATGTTCAATGGTATCTACCTTTAGAGAGGGAGAATCCCTATGGCCACGACCGACTTCGATCGACCGACAGGCCCCGCCGCCAGGGCCCGCCTCGCGGACCCCGCCTTCCAGGCCTTCACGCTCCTGCGGATCGGCTTCACCGTCGCCCCGATCCTGTTCGGGCTCGACAAGTTCCTGAACTGGCTCGTCGACTGGCAGATCTACCTGGCGCCGAGGATCGACGACATCGTGCCCGGCAACGCCCACCAGGCGATGCTCGCCGTCGGCGTGATCGAGATCGTCGCCGGCCTCGTGGTCGCGGTCCGTCCCCGCTTCGGTGGCTACCTCGTCGCCGCCTGGCTCGGCGGGATCATCCTCAACCTGCTGCTGCAGGCGGAGTACTACGACATCGCGCTGCGCGACTTCGGCCTGCTCCTCGCCGCACTGAGCCTCGCCCGGCTCGCCACCGCCTTCGACGGCGCCCGCCGGACGAGCTGAGCAGCACGGGTCCGAGGAGGTTTCGGTGCCGACCGCGTTCGTGCTCTCCGGCGGCGGCAGCCTCGGCGCCGTCCAGGTCGGCATGCTCCGGGCGCTCGCCGACCACGACCTGCGCCCCGATCTGCTCGTCGGTGCGTCGGCCGGTGCCCTGAACGCCGCGTTCGTGGCCGGCCGCGGCGTCACGCCGGCCGCGCTCGACGAGCTCGCCGGCATCTGGTGCTCGCTGCGCCGCCAGGACGTGTTCCCGTTCGCGCCGCACCGCCAGCTCCTCGCCCTCGCCGGGGCCCGTCCGTCGCTCTGCGCACCGGACGGGCTCCGCAGGCTCATCACCCGACACGTCGGTTACGACCGGCTCGAGGACGCCGCCGTGCCGGTCCACGTCGTGACCACCGACGTGCTGTCGGGCACCGAGGTCGTCCTCTCCCGCGGTGACCCGGTGACCGCCGTGATGGCGTCGGCGGCGATCCCCGGCGTCTTCCCGACCGTCACCGTCGACGGCCGGGCGCTGTTCGACGGCGGCGTCGCCGACAACACGCCCATCAGGACGCTGATCGAGCGGGCGGAGACGGCCACGAACCGGTGGCTCGCCGCCGGCAACCACCGCCTGCCGCACCCCGAGCGGTTCCTGTCGCTGCACCGGCACCCCCACGTCCCGGCCCCGGCCGCCGCCGGCGAGTGCCTGGCGCGCGCTATCCCCGCGGCGTCGCCCGGATGAGGTCGACGACCACCCGGGCGAGCTCGGGGCCCCGGTCCTCCTGGAGGAAGTGGCCCGCACCGGCGATGGTCGTGTGCTGCCGGCCCTGGGCGCCCGGCACCTGGGTCTCGAACGGGCGCGCCCCGCCCTTCGTGATCGGGTCGCCGTCGGAGAACGCGGTGAGGAGCGGCTTGTCCCACCGCCCCAGCACCTCCCACGCGGCCCGGTTGGCATCGGCCGCGGGGTCGTCGGGGCTCGTCGGCACCAGCGTCGGGAAGACCCGGGCCCCGGCCTTGGACGCGTCGTCGGGGAACGGGGCGTCGTAGGCGGCGACCACCTCGGGCGCCAGGTCGGTGGTGCAGCCGCCGGCCACGATGCGGCCGACCGGGAAGTCCTCGGCCTCCTGCGAGAAGCGCTGCCAGGCCAGGAACGCGTCGGTCGGGGCGCGGTCGCCGGTCGGCAGACCCGTGTTGGCCACGACGATCCGGGCGAAGCGGTCCGGGTTCTCGGCCGCCACCCGGAGGCCGACGAGGCCGCCCCAGTCCTGCCCGACGAGCGTCACGTCGCGCAGGTCGAGGCGGTCGAGCAGCGCGGCTCGCATCCACTCGACGTGGCGGGCGTAGCTGTAGTCCGACCGCTCGGTCGGCTTGTCGGAGCGGCCGAAGCCGACCAGGTCGGGGGCGACGCAGCGCAGGCCGGCGTCGACCAGGACCGGGATCATGTGCCGGTACAGGAACGACCACGACGGCTCGCCGTGCATCAGCAGCACCGACCTCGCCGCCGGGCGGCCCCTCGTCGAGGTGGTGGACGCGGAGCCGGCCGCCGTCGCCGTCGTCGACCTCGACGTAGTGCGGGGCGAAGTCGAAGTCGGGCAGGTCGGCGAAGCGGTCGTCGGGGGTGCGTACGGTCTGCACGGGCGCTCCTTTGCGCGGGAGGATCGGGTCAGGTCACTGGTGGGCCATGAGCTGGCGCAGCACGGACTCGTCGTCCCGTCTCGGCGTGTCCGCGGTGTCGAGGACGACGCGGCCGATCTCCCCTGTGAACCGGAACGGCGGCCGGAACGCGTCGGGATCGGGCGAGTCGGCCTGCGCGTAGCCGCAGGTGATGCCGTAGAAGCCCGTGCTGGCGACCAGCGAGTACGGCAGCGCCGACACGGCGACCAGCTCGTCCCCGACGTACAGCTTCGAGCGGCCGGGGACGCCCTGGCCCTGGATGAAGTCGACCGGGTCGCCGGTGCGCTCGAACTCGTAGCGCAGCACCACGGGCCCCTCCGGCAGCGGATCGGGCGACGCCACGTGGAACCGTTCGAGGCCCACGTAGTTGAGGACGTGGTGGAGCCGGCCGTCCTGCACGTAGAGGGCGAACCCGACGTGGCGGCCGCCCTGCGCCAGGATCACGCCCTCGGCGCCGCCCGGCGGGACCGTCACCTCGGCCGTGATCGAGTACGAGCGGCCCACGATGCGTGGCGCCATCGTGAACGTGAGCGGCGCCGCCCCGGCCAGGAACTCGACGCGGTGCGCCGCCGGCTGGCCGCCGGGACGGGGCCGCGGCCGGGCCCGGGGCGACGCGATGGGCAGCACGTCGTAGCGATCCGCCTCCTCGTACCACCGGGCGACCATCCGCCGCAGCCGCTCGGGCTCGGCGGTGGCCAGGTTCGTCGTCTCGGCCGGGTCGGCCCGGAGGTCGAACAGCTCCCAGTCGTCCCGGTCCATCTCGTCGAGCAGCTCCGGGGTCAGCTCGGTGAACCGGAAGTCGCGGCCCCGCCCGGCCGCCTCGGCCAGGCTCGGCCCGCCGAACGGGCACACGGCCCGCCAGCCGTCGTGGTCGAGGGCGCGGTAGCCGTGCATCTCGTAGTACTGCGTCGTCCGCGGCGCCGGCGCGGCGGCATCGGTGAACGACGGGACCAGGCTCGCACCGTGGAACGGCTGCTGCGCCACCCCCGCCACCACCTCCGGCACCGGGACCCCGGCCGCGTCGAGCAGGGTGGGCAGGACGTCGATGGCGTGGGCGTACTGCGTCCGGACCGTGCCCCGGTCGGCGATGCCCGCCGGCCACGCGACGATGCACGGCTCGCTCACGCCGCCGCGGTAGGTCTCGCGCTTCCAGCGGCGGAACGGGGTGGTGCCCGCCCACGTCCAGCCCCACGAGTAGTGCGGGAAGGTGTCCACCCCGCCCCACCCGTCGTAGTGGCGGAGGTTGTCCTCCAGGCGCTCGGGCACGAAGTTGAAGAACAGCGACTCGTTGAACGTGCCCGCCGGGCCGCCCTCGGCGCTGGCGCCGTTGTCGGACAGGGCCACGACGATCGTGTTGTCGAGCTCGCCGAGCTGCGCGACGTGCTCGAGCACGCGGCCGACGTGGTGGTCGGTCTGGCTGAGGAACCCCGCGTACACCTCCATCTGGCGGGCGAACATGCGCTGCGAGTCGGCGTCGAGGCCGTCCCAGGCCGGGACGTCGGGGTCGCGCGCGGACAGCCGGGTGTGGGCCGGCACGACCCCGGCGGCCAGCTGCCGGGCGAACACCTCGGCGCGGTAGTCGTCCCAGCCCTGGTCGAAGCGCCCGCGGTACGGCTCGACCCACCCGGGCTCCACGTGGTGGGGGGCGTGGCCGGCGCCGGTGGCGTAGTAGAGGAAGAACGGCTTGTCGGGCGCGGCGACGTGCGCGTCCTTGATCATCTGGATGGCGTGGTCGGCCAGGTCGGCGTTGAGGTGGTACCCGTCCTCGGGCCGGGCGGGCGGCGGGATGGGCGTGTTGTCCTGCACCAGGTCGGGGAACCACTGGCTCGTGTCGCCGCCCATGAAGCCGTAGTACCGCTCGAAGCCCCGGCCGAGCGGCCACGTGCGGTACGGGCCGGCGCTCGACGTCTCGCTGGGCGGGGTCAGGTGCCACTTGCCGACGGCGAACGTGTTGTACCCGGCGTCGCGCAGGATGGCGGGCAGGAAGGCCTGGTCGGCGCCGGCCATCCCGTGGTAGCCGGGGAACCCCATCGACAGCTCGACCAGCGCGCCGACGCCCACGGCGTGGTGGTTGCGCCCGCTCAGCAGGCAGGCACGGGTGGGGGAGCAGAGGGGCGTGCAGTGGAAGTTCGTGTAGCGGAGCCCGCCGGCGGCGAGCCGGTCGAGCGTTGGCATCGCGCACCCGCCGCCGAAGGGCGACGGCTGGGCGAAGCCGACGTCGTCGAGCACGAGCAGCACGATGTTGGGCGCCCCCTCCCGCGCCCGGGGCACGGGCGGCCAGGCCGGCTCGGAGTCGCGCAGGGTGCGGCCGATCCGCCCCGTGAACGCCGAGCCGCCCGTGCCGTCGCTCGAGATGCTCATCGGTGACCCCTCCCTTGCCGGTGTCCGACAAAGTATTGACATGCTCTGTGCCGACTTTCTAGGGTCGACTCGTGACCGGGGGAGCGGCCGCTGAGCAGGCGCTGACGACCGACGGCCGCGTGCTGCGGGCCGAGCGCACGCGCCGAGCCGTGGTCGAGGCCCTCCTCGACCTGCTGGGGGAGGGCGAGCTCCAACCCACTGCCCGCCAGGTGTCCGACCGCTCGGGCGTCTCGATGCGGTCGATCTTCCGGCTGTTCGAGGACGTCGACGCGCTGCACGCGGCCGGGAACGCGGCGCACCTGGAGCGGGTGGCCCACCTGTTCGCGCCACCCGAGGCGTCCGGGCCGGTCGCGGCCCGGACGGCGGCCCTGGTCGCCCAGCGCACCCGGCTTTACGAGACGATCACCCCCGTGCGCCGGGTGGCGATCCACCTCGCGCGGCGGTCACGTCCCATTGCCGCCGCGCTGGCCCGGGCCAACGTGCTCCTGCGGGACCAGCTCGCCGCGCAGTACGCGCCCGAGCTCGCGGCCCTGCCCCCGGGATCACGCGCCGAGGCAATCGAGGCGCTGGACGCCGTCACCAGCTGGGAGACCTGGGACCGGCTGCGCACCACCCAGGGCCTCGGCGCCGACGATGCGGGCCGCATCGTCGCCGCCGTGGCCCTGGCGGTCCTGTCGCCCGATCAGTAGGCGTACTCCTCGGCCTCGATCCAGTAGAGGTCGTCGTACCAGTAGTCGCCGTCGCCGCCACCACCCCCGCCGCCGTAGCTCGGGTCGGTCGGCTCGGCCGGGTCCGGGTACGGCCCGACCTCGCCGCCCTCGATCACCGTGCCGTCCTCGCCGATGATCACGGGGACGGCGTCCTTGGTCTCCTGGCTCAGCGTCTCCGGCGTCTTGGTGGCCGGGTTGGCCGCCGGTGCCTGGCCGGCCTGGTCGCTCGGCGGTGCATCCGGGACGGCTAGGTCCCCGCCGCCAGGAGCCGGTGCCGTCGCGGGACCGTCCTGAGCGGTGGGCTCGGAGGGCGGGGTGTACTCGGTGCCCGTGTCGTACTCGGTCCCGTACCCGCTTCCCGGCTGGTAGCCGCCGCCGTCGTCGGCGATGGGCAGCAGCGCGCCGGCGGGCCCGGCGAGGGCGAGTCCGAACGCTCCGGCGAGGCCGGCGGCCGCCAGCCGCGGCCAGCGGCGTCCTCGCCACCTGGCGCGAGGCTCTGGTGTGATTTCCGGCAAGGGATGTCTCCTTCCACGCGGTTGACGCGCGGTGTTCGGAGACCGCCCCGCCGGCGGATGGAACCGATCGCGCCCTACGCGTCCGGGTAGACCACGCCGACCTGGCCCCGGATGGCGTCCATCGTCTCGGCCAGGCCCAGGCTCTCGGACCACGGCATCCGGTCGCTCTCGCGGCGGCCCTCCCGCAGGCAGCGGTGGACCTCCTCCGCCTGGAAGCGGAGGCCCTCGCCCTCGAAGCCGGTGTCCACCACCTCGCCGCCGACCACCAGGTGGAGCGGGCAGTGCATGAACGCCGGCAGCTCGATCGCCCCCTCGCTGCCCGAGATCCGCGCCGTGCACGCCAGCGGCACCCGGATCGCCGAGCGGACCACCCCGACCGCGCCGCCGGGGTGGTGCAGCACCGCGGCGGTGACCTCGTCCACGCCCGTCTCGCCGACATGGCCGACCGCCCGGACCTCGTCCGGCGGGCCCAGGACGAGCCGGCACAGCTGGAGCGGGTAGATCCCGAGGTCGAGCAGCGAGCCGCCGCCGAGCGCCCGGTCGAACAGGCGGTGCTCCGGCTCGACCGGGCGGCGGAAGCCGAAGTCGGCCTCGACCACCAGCGGTGTCCCGATCCGGCCCGCCGCCAGGATCTCGGTCAGGGTGCGGTAGGCCGGTAGGAACCGGCTCCACAGCGCCTCCATCAGGAACCGGTCGTTGGCCTCGGCGGCGGCGATCATCGTCCCTGCCTGCGCGGCGTCGAGGGCCAGCGGCTTCTCGCACAGGACGTGCTTGCCGGCCTCGAGCGCGGCGACCGTGAGCGCCGCGTGCGACGCGTGCGGCGTCGCCACGTAGACGACGTCGACCTCCGGGTCGGCGATCAGGTCCTCGTACGACCCGTGGCGTCGCCCGATCCCGAAGCGGTCGGCGAACGCCGCCGCTCCCGCCGCCGAGCGCGACCCGACCGCCACGATCTCGCCGTCGTCGACCCGCCGCATGTCGGCGGCGAAGCGGGCGGCGATCCCGCCGGTCGCCAGCACGCCCCACCGGACCACGTCGCTCGGCACGCCGTCAGCCTGGCACGCCGGTGGCGAGACGACCCTCCGAGGCGCAACGCGCGTCCCGCCCAGAAGCTTTTGTCCCCGGAAACGGTCGCTCTGGCGACCACTCCGGCGGACAAAACGCGGACGGGGCCAGGGCGGACAGCGCCCGATACGGCTGCAGGACACCTGGCCGGCGCCCATTAAGCTCGCGCCGATGGGCACCGTGCCGGACAAGCCGTCGCTCGACGGCATCGAGACGCGCTGGGACGCCGCGTGGCAGCAGCGCCAGATCTACCGGTTCGACCGGACCAAGGCCCGCGACCAGGTCTACGCCGTCGACACGCCGCCGCCGACAGTCAGCGGCGACATCCACCTGGGCACCGTGTTCGGCTACGTCCAGGTCGACGCCCTGGTCCGCTACCAGCGCATGCGGGGCCGCGAGACCTTCTACCCGATTGGGTGGGACGACAACGGCCTGCCGACCGAGCGCCGCGTGCAGAACGTCTGGGGCGTCCGCTGCGACCCCTCGCTGCCGTACGACCCCGACCTGACGATCGAGCCCGACCCCAAGGCGCGGCGGCTCATCTCGCGGCCCAACTTCATCGAGCTGTGCCAGCGCCAGACCGAGATCGACGAGGAGGGCTTCGAGTCGGTGTTCCGGCGCGTCGGCCTGTCGGTCGACTGGGCGCTCACCTACGCCACCATCGACGACCGCTCCCGCCGGGTCGCCCAGCGAGCCTTCCTCCGCAACCTCGAGCGGGGCGAGGCCTACGCGGCCGAGGCGCCCACCGTGTGGGACGTCGATTTCCAGACCGCCGTCGCCCAGGCCGAGATGGAGGACCGGCCCACCAAGGGCCATTACGTCCGGCTGCGCTTCACCCGGCTCGACGCGCCCGGCGAGGCGATCGAGATCGAGACCACCCGCCCCGAGCTCCTGCCCGCCTGCGTCGCCCTCGTCGCCCACCCCGAGGACGAGCGCTACGCCCGCCTGGTCGGCAGCGAGGTCGAGAGCCCGCTGTTCGGCGTCCGGCTGCCGGTCGTCGCCCACCGCCTGGCCCAGCCGGACAAGGGGTCGGGCATCGCCATGATCTGCACGTTCGGCGACGCCACCGATGTCATGTGGTGGCGCGAGCTGGGCCTGCCGCTGCGCTCCGTGATGCGGCGCAACGGGCGCCTCCAGGACGAGGTCCCCGCGTGGGTCGCTGGCGACGGCGCGACGGTCTACGCCGAGATCGCGGGGAAGACGTCGGTCCAGGCTCGACGGCGCCTGATCGAACTGCTGGAGGCCTCCGGCGACATGGTCGGCGCGCCGCGGGAGATCGAGCACGACGTCAACTACTACGAGCAGGGCGATCGGCCCCTCGAGATCGTCACCAGCCGCCAGTGGTACATCCGTAACAGCGCCCACGACGCCGACCTGCGCAAGGTCCTCGTCGAGGCGGGTCGCGACCTGCAGTGGCACCCCGAGTTCATGCGGGTCCGCTACGAGCACTGGGTCGAGGGCCTCAACACCGACTGGCTGATCAGCCGGCAGCGCTACTTCGGCGTGCCCTTCCCGGTCTGGTACCCGCTGGGCGACGACGGCGCGCCGCACCACGACCGTCCGATCGTGCCGCCCGAGTCCGCGCTGCCGGTCGACCCGACGAGCGACACGGCGCCCGGCTACGACGAGTCGCAGCGCGGGCAGCCGGGCGGCTTCGTCGCCGACCCCGATGTCATGGACACCTGGGCCACGTCGTCGCTCACCCCGCAGATCGCCTGCGGCTGGGAGGACGACCCCGAGCTGTTCGGCCGGACGTTCCCCACCGACCTGCGGCCGCAGGGCCCCGAGATCATCCGCACCTGGTTGTTCTCGACGCTGCTGCGCAGCGAGCTCGAGCACGGCCGGCTGCCGTGGAGCCACGTCAGCATCAACGGGTGGATCCTCGACCCCGACCGCAAGAAGATGTCCAAGTCGAAGGGCAACGTGGTCACGCCGGCCGCGCTGATCGACAAGCACGGCGCCGACGGCCTGCGCTACTGGGCCTGCCGGGGAGCGCCCGGGGTCGACACCGCCGTCGACGACGGCCAGATGCGGGTCGGCCGCCGGCTGGCGATCAAGCTGCTCAACGTCACCAAGTTCGTGCTCGGGCTGCAGGTCGGCGAGACGGCCGCCACCGCCGCCCTGGCGTCCGCCGGCACGGTGGTCACCGAGCCGATCGACCGGTCGGTTCTGGCCCAGCTCGCCGGCGTGGCCGACGCCGCCACCGCGGCGTTCGACGGTTACCAGTACCAGCAGGCGCTCGACGCGGCCGAGTCGTTCTTCTGGCGGTTCTGCGACGACTACGTCGAGCTGGTCAAGTCACGCGCCTACGACGACGGGCCGGGGTCGCAGTCTGCCCGTGCCGCGCTGCTGATCGCGCTCTCGACGCTCCAGCGGCTGCTGGCGCCGTTCCTCCCGTTCGCGGCGGAGGAGGCGTGGTCGTGGTCGCACGACGACTCGATCCACCGGTCGGCCTGGCCGAGCGGCGACGAGCTCCGGGCCGCGGCCGGCACGGGCGCCGGCGACGTCTTCGACGTCGCCCGGGGCGTCCTGGCCGAGGTGCGCAAGGTCAAGTCCGAGGCCCAGAAGGGCATGAAGGCCCCGGTTGTGCGGGTGGTCGTCGAGGACAGCGACGGCCGGTTGGCCACGCTGCGGGCGGCCGAGGGCGACGTCCGGGCCGCGGGGGTCGTCGAGACGCTCGATCTGGTCCCCGCGGACGAGCCCCGGGTCACGGTCGAGCTGGCGTAAAACCACCGCTGCGGCGGGGGTACGATCTCCCCAGTCGCGGGCGGACATCCGTGGTTGATCACCGACGGGGTCGGTCCGGCGACGCGAGGTCGAGTTTGGCTGGGGTCGTTTTCTGCATCGAGCATCCGCGCGCGGCGGTCGTGGCCGCGCTGCTCGCCGGCGGCCTCGCGGTGGCGGCGTGCACCGGCGGCGACGACCGGGGTGGGCCGGCCCCGACGACGCGGACACGGCGTTCGACGCGGTCGAGCGGGTGGTCGTCGACGCCACCGACCTGGCGGCCGACATGTACGAGGACCCTCCGGCCGCACTCGACGACCCCGGCAACGACGACCTCGAGCGCTATCGCGAGCTGTTCGCGGCGGGCGCCGAGACGCCCGACCAGACCGAGCAGCGGCTGCGGGACATGGCCGACGCGGGCCAGCACATGCAGCCGGCGCCGTCCGGCGTGTTCCAGCAGGCGAGCGCCTACGGCTTCAGCGCCGTCGACGCCGACACGGTCAGCTTCCGGGCCTGCGTGCTGCTCGACCAGGAGACCGTGGACGCCGACGGCAACGTCGTCGCCCGCGACGCCAGCGCGGTGCTCGGCCAGGGCGAGGCCCGGCGCGAGGGCGGGCGGTGGCGCTTCGTCGGGGTGGTGCCCGACCCCCAGGGTCTCGTGACCCTCGACCCAGGCCATGCCAACCCGGAGTACTGCGACATCGTGGCCTCGGCGAACCAGGGAGGCACACCATGAGCCGATCCGCCCGACGGCTGCTGGTCATGGGCCTGCTGGCGGCCGGAGCGGTGCTGCGACCGGAGGTCGCCACCGCCGGTCCTGCCGGGCCCTGCCCGTTGGATGTCTGCATCCATGTCGAGCGACACCAGCCCGGCACGCCGGGCGGGCCGTCCGGCGGCGGTGGTGGCGGCTCGGGCTCCTCGGGGCAGCCGCCCGCGTGCGTGTGGGTCGAGACGAACTCGGTCAGCTTCCCGAGCTCGGGTGACGGCGTCCCCTACGACCTGCCGATGGACCCCGGCCCGTCGCCCTCGCCCGACTCGGTGCTGCTGTGGGAGCGGTGCAACGGCACCTTCACCGGCCGGCTCGCCTGGTCGACGCCCGGCGCGCCGGCGGCGCCGCCGCTGCCCGACCCGGCGACGCTGGCGGTCGACCTGCGCGCCGGCATCGAGCGCGACCTGCCCGACCCGGAGGTGGCCTCCGACCCGGGCGCCGGCGTCCAGTCGATCGTGAACTCGCCCGTGTTCGTGCAGGTGGCCAACTGGCAGGCCCGGGTCGACCAGACGCAGTGCGACCCGACGGGCGCGCTGTGCGTCACGGTCCACGCGGTGGCGGCGATGACGTGGTCGCCGGGCGAGCCCGGGGCGGGCACGATCGCCTGCACCGGCGCCGGCAGCCGCTACGACCCGGCCGGCCCGCCCCCCGAGTCCCAAGCGGCGGCGGGGGCGTGCGCCCACGCCTTCACCCACCGCACCGGCGTCGCCGGCCGCCCCGAGGCGTGGCCCGGCCAGGTCACGATCACGTGGACGATCACCTGGGACTCCGGCGCCCGCAACGGCACCCTCCCCGACGTGGTCAAGACGGCCCCGGTCCCCCGGCCGGTCGGCGAGGTCCAGGCGGTGGTCACCGGCACCCACTGACGGGGCGGGACGCGACAATCGCGGCGTGCCCCGCTTCCAACTGAACGTCGCCGCGGGCTTTGAGGCTGTCGTGGCGCGGGCGCTGGCGGAGGACGTCGCCGGGCTCGCCGTCACCGGCGCCGAGTCGGGGCTGGTTCGCGCCACCGCCCCGGCCGTCGCCGGGGCGCGGCTGGCCCGGCTGCCGTACCTGTCGGTGGTGCTCCAAGAGCTGGCGTCCCGGCCGTTCCGGCGGCTCGACCGGGACATGGCCCGGCTGGCCGCCGACCTGGGGGGCCGGCCCGTCCCGGCGCCCGTGCGCCGGTTCGACCGGTACCGGCTGCGCATCGCGGACGAGGGCCGGCTCGCCGCCGTCGACCCCCGCGCGGGCGGCGCTGGAGCGGGCGGTGACCGCCTGGTCCGGGATGCGGCTGGCGCCCCGGGGCGGCGGCGTCGAGGTCTGGGTGACCCACCGGCGGGACGGGCCCGACGTGGTGGTCGGCGTGCGGCTCGACGCGCCGTCGGGCGGCCGGCCGGTCCCCGGCGCGCTCCGCCCCGCGGTGGCGGCGGCGCTGGTCCGTGTGGTCCCGCCCGACGCCGGCGACCGGGTCGCCGATCCCTTCGCCGGCAGCGGCGCCATCCTGGTCCAGCGGGCGCGCTACCCCTACGCGGCCCTGGTCGCCGCCGACATCGACCCCGCGGCGGTCGCCGGCCTGCGTGCGCTGGTGCGCCGCGGCGCGCTGGGCGCGCACGCCCGGGTCGACCGGCTCGACGTGCGCGACCTCGCCGCCCTGCGCCGGGTGCTGGGCGAGCGGGCGGTCGACCGGGTGCTGACCGACCCGCCGTGGGGCCGGTTCGCGGGTGCGCCGGCGGACGTCGTCCCGCTCTACCGGGCCCTGGGCGAGGCGCTGGCGGCGGCCGTCGCCCCCGGGGGCCGCGCGGTGGTGCTGACCGGCGCGCCCGGCGCGGCCCGCGACGCCCTGCTCGCCGGCGGCGGCGTCGAGCAGGACCTCTTCCGCGTGCTGGTCAACGGGACGAAGGCGGAGGTGCTGGTCGTGGCCTACCCATGAGCAGGATCGCCGCCCCGAGGCTGGCGGCCACGATCGACGCGGCGATCACGCCGAGCTTGGCCTCGTCCGCGAGGTCCGGGCCGGGGAAGGCCAGTCCGGTCACGAACAGCGAGACCGTGAAGCCGATGCCGGCCAGCGCCGCCATGCCCGCCACGTGGCGTCCCGTCACCTCCGGGGGCAGGCGGCCGAGCCCGGTGCGCACGGCGAGCGCGATCGCGGCGCCGACGCCGACGAGCTTGCCCACCACCAGGCCGGCGACGACACCGAGGGTGATCCGTGACGTGGCGGCGTCGCTCAGGCTGTCGCCCGACACGACCACCCCCGCGTTCGCCAGGGCGAAGATCGGCACGATGACGTAGCTCGTCCAGGGGTGGAGCAGCGTCTCCAGGCGCTCGGCCACCGGGACCGACTCGCGGATGCGGAACGAGATCTCGCGGACCTCGGCCGCGTCGACGTTGTCGTCGGCCGAGAGCTGGCCGGCGATCCGGTCGGCGTCGGCGCGGGGCATGAACGACCGCGCCGGGGTCAGCAGGCCGAGCGCGACGCCGGCGATCGTGGCGTGGATGCCCGACTCGCGCGTTGCGAACCACACCGCCAGGCCCAGGACGACGTAGAGCGGCGGGTACCAGACCCGGCGCTGGCGCATGGCCACGACCAGCAGCAGGCCGGCGGCGGCGACCGCCAGCCAGGCCGGCGACAGGTGGTCGGAGTAGAAGGCCGCGATCACCACGATGGCGCCGACGTCGTCGGCGATCGCCAGGGCGAGCAGCAGGACCTTGAGCTCCGCCGGCACCCGGCTCCCGAGCAGGGCGAGCACCCCGAGGCTGAAGGCGACGTCGGTGGCCGTCGGAATGCCCCAGCCGTCCGCCCCCGGCCCGCCGGCGTTCAGGGCGAGGTAGATCGCGGCCGGCAGCAGCATGCCGCCCAGCGCACCCAGCGCCGGGACGGCCGCGGCCCGGGCCGACGAGAGCTGCCCGTCCACCAGCTCCTGCTTGATCTCCAGGCCGAGCACGAAGAAGAACACGGCCATCAGCCCGTCGTTGATCCAGTGCCGCAGGTCCGCCTCGATCGTGTGGCGGCCGACCGTGAGCACGACGTCGGTCGACCACAGCTGCTCGTACGACGCCGACCAGGGCGAGTTCGCCCACACGAGCGCGATGACCGCCGCGACCAGCAGCAGCACGCCGCTCGCCGCCTCGACGTGGAGGAAGCGGGTGATCGGCTGGGCCACCGTCCGCGCCAGCGGGCGGTCGCTGCCCAACCAGGTGTGCCTACCGAACGACGAGGCCACAGACTCTCCGAGGGGGTGGGTCGAGAAAGGCGACAGCTAGTCGTCACTGTGGTGCCACAATCCGGGCGGTCTCCGGTAACAGTCTCGTCGTACGTTCGCACCCGAGGAGGCGGCCGCCGGACGACTGGCCGTCAGGGGGAAGGCCTGGAGGCAGCATGGCGGTCGTCCACACATCGGATCGGTTCGGACGCGGCGGCGTGGTTCCCGGATGACGGGACCGCGCCCGACGACGTCACCACCGTGCGCTGGCCGTCGCAGGCCCACCGGCGCGTCGTGCTGGCGGCCGCCGGACGGGCGTGCCTGCTGCTCGTCGAGGCCGGCGAGCCCCCGCCGCCGTCGTGGGGCGACCTGGAGGACTGGGCGCGCGAGGGCGCGGACCCCGTCGAGCTGTTCGTCCGCCGCGAGCGGCTGCGCCGGCGGGCGGTCGAACGCACGCCCGCGGTGATCGACGAGCACGGCCTCGTGTGGCGGTGCGGTCGCTGGGCCGCCCTTGGGCCGGCCGAGCTACGTGGCATCGCACCGCTCCTCGCCCGGGCGGGTAAGGGCGTCAGCCGGGCCGAGCTGCTGGCCTGCGTGGCGCCGGGCAGAGCCGTGGACGACCACCGCACGGTCGACCGCATCGTGCGCCAGCTGCGCCGGCGCCTGGCTCCGCTCGGTCTCAGCATCCACGCCGTGCGCGGGAACGGGTTCCTCCTCCAGGCGGGCCCGCTGCCGCGCTGACGGCGATCAGGAGCCGGTGGCCTGCTCCTGCTGCTCCCGCCGCAGCGAGCGGTAGATCATGTAGGCGCGCACCATGGCCGTCAGCGCGACGGCGAACATGATCGCCCGGCCGAACGGCGCGTCGATGACCACGGCCAGGCCGAGCGCCACGACGACAACGACGCCGATGATCGCCAGGCCGACGCGCACCTTGGTCACGTTGACCTCGTCTTCCATCGGCCGATTCTGGCAGGCCCCGGGCGGCGGTCACCAACGCACGTCAGATATGTGTCATGTAGCTGACGCGAACCTCGCAGGAGATCGCACTCGTCGGTTCATCAAAGGGACATAGACGCGTGACAGGCGGTCCATACGTTCACGATCAGGTCAGACAAGGAGGTCGGGCCTCTTCTTTCGGGACGTATGAAAGGAACGCGTACCCATGTCATTTGGCCCTCGTCGTACTGCGAGAGCCGGCATGTCGGTCGGGCGCAAGGTGGGGATCGGGTTGGCTGTGGCCGGCACGGTGCTCCTTCTGACGCCAGGCATCGCCGGCGCCCAGGACGTTGACCCCGCCGAAGTCCAGAAGTCGGTGACCACGCTCGGCCAGCAGGTCAACCTGCTGTGGGTCGTCATCGGCGCCGTGCTGGTCATCTTCATGCAGGCCGGCTTCGCCCTCGTCGAGACCGGCTTCTGCCGGGCCAAGCACGCCGCGCACGTCGTGTCGACGAACTTCGCCATCTTCGGCCTCGGCTTCGTCGGCTTCTTCCTCGTCGGCTTCGCCGTTCATGTTCGGCGGCTTCAGCTACCCGCTGCCGGGCTACGACTTCGGCTACGACGCCGCCGTCGGCGGCCCGCTCATCGGCAGCGGCAACTGGGTGTTCCTGTGGCAGGGCGGCTTCGCCCTGTCCGGCAAGGCCATCCAGACGCCGGCGGCGCGCCGTGCTCGGCTTCTTCCTCTACATGGTCGCCTTCATGGACACCGACGGCCACGATCCCGACCGGGGCGATGGCCGAGCGCTGGAAGTGGAAGGCGTTCGTCGGCTGGGGCCTGTTCTGCGGCGCCATCTACTACCCGCTGTTCGGCGCGTGGACCTGGGGCGGCGGCTGGCTCGCCAAGACCTGGGACACGCATGGGCCTCGGCGCCGGCTACGTCGACTTCGCCGGTTCCGGCGTCGTGCACGCGGTCGGCGGCGTCGCCGGCCTCGCCGGTGCCCTCGTGCTCGGCCCCCGCATCGGCAAGTTCGGCAAGGACGGCAAGCCGAACGCCATCCCGGGCCACCACATCCCGATGGCCATGCTCGGCACGCTTCATCCTGCTGTTCGGCTGGTTCGGCTTCAACGCCGCCTCGACGCTCGCGGCCACCGACGTCCAGTTCGCCATCGTCGCCACCAACACGGCGATCGCCGCGCGCCTTCGGCGCCGTCATCGCGATGTTCTGGATGATGTTCCGGACCGGCAAGCCCGACCCCGGGCATGATGGTCAACGGCATGCTCGCCGGCCTGGTGGCGATCACGGCGCCCTGCGCCTTCGTCGCGCCGTGGGCGGCGGTGGTCATCGGCGTCATCGCCGGCGTGCTCGTCATCGACGCCGTGTTCTTCATCGAGCGCCGCGGCGTCGACGACCCGGTGGGCGCCATCGCCGTGCACGGCGTCTGCGGCATCTTCGGCGTGCTCGCCGTCGGCATCTTCGCCAACGGCAGCTACGGCGGCCGGCTGGAACGGCTCCGACGGCGACGGGCGTCGACGGCATCATCTACGGCGAAGGTCGGCCAGCTCGGCGCCCAGGCGCTCGGCGCGCTCGTGATCTGCACCGTGATCTTCGGCATCGCCTACGCCTTCTTCAAGATCCAGAACACGATCATGAAGGGCGGCATCCGGCCGTCGGCCGAGGTCGAGATCGAGGGCGTCGACATCCCCGAGATGGGCGTCGCTCGCCTACCCCGAGTTCCCACCTGGTCCGAGCACGGCCCCGTCCGGCAACGGCGCAGTCCGACGAGCCGGTCGGCGAGCCGGTCCCGACCTGATCCACCTACGGCGTTGACGACATCGGGCGGGCACGGACCCTCCGTGCCTGCCCGGTGCGCGTCCCCGCCCCGGAGCGCACGCAAACTCTCCCCATGGACGTAGCCGTCGTCCTCCGCGACATCCTCGTCGTGCTCGTCGCCGCCAAGGTGGCGGCCGAGCTGGCCGAGCGGGTCGGCGTGCCCGCGGTCGTCGGCGAGATCGTGGCCGGCATCCTCATCGGGCCCTCGCTGCTCGGGCTCGTCGGCGAGGGCGACGACGTGCTCCACGTGCTCGGCGAGATCGGCGTCATCCTGCTGCTGCTCGATGTCGGCCTGGAGATGGACCTCGTCGAGCTGGGCCGGGTCGGCCGGGCCAGCATGCTCGTCGCGACCGTCGGGGTGATCACGCCCCTGGTGCTCGGGCTGGGGGCGATGGCGCTGTTCGTCGGGGACGACTTCAACACGTCGCTGTTCGTCGGCGGCCGCCCTCACCGCCACGAGCGTGGGCATCACCGCCCGGGTGTTCTCCGACCTGCGGGCCATGGCCACGACCGAGGCCCGCGTCGTCCTGGGCGCGGCGGTGGCCGACGACGTCATGGGCCTGGTCGTGCTGACCGTCGTCGTACGGCTGGTCACCGAGGGCTCGGTCTCCTTCGTGTCGGTGGTGGGCATCGTGGCCGCGGCGGTGGCCTTCCTCGTGATCGGCGCAGCCGTCGGCATGCGCGTCGCCCCGCCGCTGTTCAGCGCAGTGGCCCGGGTCTCGCGCTCGACCGGCACGATGGTGGCCCTGGCGCTGGCGTTCACACTGGCCTTCGCCGAGCTGGCCGACCTCGTCAAGCTGGCGCCGATCGTCGGGGCGTTCGTGGCCGGCATCGCCCTCAACCGCAGCGACCAGGCCGACCGGATCCGCCGCGAGCTGACGCCGGTCGGGCACCTGTTCATCCCCGTCTTCTTCCTGCAGATCGGCATCGACGCCGACATCACCTCGTTCGCCCGGGCGGGCGTGCTGCGCGACGCCGCCCTGCTGCTGGCCGTGGCGGTCGTGGGCAAGCTCGTCTCGCCGCTCGGCGCGGTCGGCAGCCCGGGCGACAAGCCGCTGATCGGCCTCGGGATGCTGCCCCGGGGCGAGGTCGGCCTCATCTTCGCCACGATCGGCCTGCAGAACGGCGTGCTCAACGACGATCTCTACGCCGCCCTGCTGCTGGTCGTGCT
This sequence comes from uncultured Acidimicrobiales bacterium, assembly GCA_963739835.1. Taxonomy (GTDB): domain Bacteria; phylum Actinomycetota; class Acidimicrobiia; order Acidimicrobiales; family VFJN01; genus ZC4RG19. The sequence continues at coordinate 89,455 of CAVUBW010000005.1, read as the reverse complement.
GGTCACGACGCTGGCGACGCCGAAGCTGCTCCAGATGCGCTATTCGACCCTGCGCCGCCGGGCCGCCGAGCCCGCCGGAACGCCGGCGCCCGACGCCGGCCCGCCGCCCGGCGGCTGGCTGGAGGTGGTCGACGACGAGGTCGGCCTGCGGGCGGTGCCGCCCCCGTCGGCCACCCTGCCGGTGGCGCTGGAGGCGGCGGTCGCCGTGGGGCGCAACCGGCCGGGCGCCGGCATGCTCGACTGGCTGGCCCACCTGCCCGACCGGCCGCTCGCGTGGGACGACCGCGCCCGCGAGCGGCTGCTCGACGTGATCGAGCGGGGCAACGCCCGGGGCTGGCGCTTCCTGGAGACGACCGGCGTGCTCGACCGCGCGCTGCCCGAGCTGGGCGAGGCGCTGCGCCGCCGCCACGACGAGCCGTTCACGATCGACCCGCTGCAGGCCTACCGCTTCGGCGCCATGGAGCGGCTGCGCCGACTCGACGCCGACGATCCGCTGGCGCTGGAGATCCGGGCGCTGGAGAACATGGACGTCCTGTTCGGCGCCGCCCTGCTGGTCGAGGCGCTGGACGACGCGGCCGACCCGCCGGCCGTCGCCGCCCGGGTGCTCGGTCGGCTCCGCTTCGATCCGGCGGCGAGCGCCACGGTCCTCGACCTCGTGCGCGACCGCGACCTGCTGTGGTCGGCGGCCCGCCAGCCGGGCGCGCTGGGCGAGGAGGCGGTGCTCCAGCTCGCCTCGCACCTGGGGACGCCCGATCGGGCCCGGCTGCTGTACACGCTGAGCACGCTGCGCGACGAGGGCCGGGAGCGCTGGGAGCGGGCCCGGCTGCGCGACCTCCACGAGCTGATCCAGGCCGCGCTCGACCGGCCCGAGCTGACCGGTCCGGACGCCCGGGGCCTCGCCGACCTCCGCCGGCTGGAGGCGTCGTCGCTGGTCGGCGACGACCACGCGCTGATCGAGCGGGTCGGCCGGGCCCCGCTCTCGTACGTGCTGCGCCAGCCGTCCGAGGCCATTGCCCGCCACGCGCGGCTCGTCCATCCGCTGCCGGGCCGGGCCGAGGCTCGGCTGCGCCTGGACCACGCGGGCGACGGCCTCTGGGCGGTCGACGTCGCCGCCCGCGACCGCCCGGCGCTGCTGGCGAGCGTGACCGCCGCGCTGGCCGGCGCGGGACTGGACGTCGTCGACGCCGTGATCGCCACCTGGGAAGACGGCGCCGCGATCGAGGCGTTCACCGTGCGTCTCGTCGGTGCCGACCCCGCGCCGCCGGAGGCGGCCGCGCTCACCCGGGCGGTGGAGGAGGGCCTCGGGGAGCGGCCGGCCTCGGTCCCCCTGCCGGACGTCGAGGTCACGTTCGACAACGCCGCGTCGCCGTGGCACACGGTCGCCGAGGTGCGGTCGCCCGACCGCCCGGCGCTGCTCCACGATCTGGCCGCCGCGTTCGCCGCCGCGGGCGTCGAGGTGCTGGCCGCCTCGGTCACCGGGGAAGACGAGCTTGTCATCGACCGCTTCGACATGGTCACCCGCCAGGGGGCCAAGCTGGCCGCCGCGCAGCAGGACGCCGTCCGCCGCCTGCTGCGCACGGGCGTCCGGCCCGCGCGGCGCCGGCTCGCGCGGTTCGCCCTACCGCACGGGGGGTAGTCCTGCTCCAACATGGGGGGAGGAGGGCCGACCGATGCTGGGACGAACGTACGGGCGGGCGCTACGCCTCGGCCTCGGCGCGGGCGCGGCGGTGCTGGTCGTGGCGCTGGGGGTTTCGCTGGTCTCGCGCTTCGACCTGCCGGGCTGGTTCGAGGGCGGGCGCAGCGACCCGGCGCCCCGGGGCGAGGTGATCTACCAGGGGCAGCGGGCGACCAGCGCGTCCAAGGAGTTCCTCGTCGACATCGGCGACGGCGAGGCGGTCGTGGCGGTCAAGGCGAAGCAGAACCATGACAAGTCCGGCTGGCTGATCAACGGCGACTTCCAGTCGACCAACGGCACGTCCAGCGTGTCGGACCCCAGCGACGGCGGCACGCCCGCCAACCTGCGGGTGGCGGTCGACTACTGCGCCTCGGGCACGATCACCGCCATCCAGCAGACCGGGGGCGAGCGCGAACAGGCGGTCTCGTTCGACCTCGGCGAGGTGTTCGTGTGCGACACGACGCTGGAACACACCGCCGACAACGACGCCGCCTTCCACCAGGACGACACGCCCAACGGCTTCCACGGGCGGTTCGTGAGCTTCGTCGCCGGTGCGGTCGAGACCGCGGCAGCCGCGGCGGCCTGCCCGACCGACGAGCTCGACAAATTCCGGACGCCCGAGTACCTCGACTACGTCCGCGGCCAGCTCGCCGGGCGCTTCGGCGTGCCGGCCGACCGGGTGGAGGTCACGGCCCCGACGATCGGGACCAGCGACGAAGACACCCGGCACGCCCTGGACGAGCGCCTGTCGAGCTTCCTCGAACACCACGACCCCGACCATCCCCACCGCACCTACGAGGCGCTGTCGGTCAGCTACCTGAGCAGCGACGGCGCGGCGGTCACCGACTCGTGCTACCGGGACCCGGGCGCCACAGACCTCGACAACCTCGACGGTGTCGATCTGCCCGATCCGGCCCACTGACCGGTCGGCGGCGGCGGGGGAGGCGGGTCAGCCGGTGGCCCGCTCCATGGCTGCCTTCATGCGGCGGGCGGCCGTGCGCCGCTTCCACATCTTGAGCTTCCAGTGGCGGCGGCGCCGGGTCGACGGCTTGGCGCGCTCGGCGTCGTGGTGCCGTTCGGACCGGAAGTTGACGCCGGGCTCGATCACGTCGTCGGGCTCGGTCCCACCCTGGATCTGGCCGGTGACGTCGGCCAGCGCGGTGGTGACCCGGTGACGCTCGGATCGAGCCTGGACCCGCCGCTCCTCCGGGTGCGGCAGGACCACATCACTGGTGCGATGACGGTTGCTCATAGATGTCCTCTCCCGAGAGAGCCGACACTTTCTTTGCTGCCGTGGACCCTGACCGTAGCCGCGGGCGGCCCCGGCTGTCTCGGGTCGTTCGGCGTTCCGGGCAGGGTCGAACGTCGGTTACTCTCCGTACGGCCGGGAGATGGGATCGAGTGGGGCGCTACGCAGCATGACCACGTCGGACACGGTTGACGTCGACCCGGCCGCGCCTGCCCGCACCGACGAGGCGGCGGCCGGGACCGAGGACGGCGTGCCCCCGACGCCGTCCCCGACGCCGACGGCGGCGACCGTCGGGTCCGCCGCGTGGCGCTGGCGGCCGCTCTGGTGCCGTTCGTGGTGGCGGCGGTGGCGCTGGCCGTCACGGTCGGCGGGCGCTATCTGTCGGTCGCCGACCAGGCGCTGATCGAGCTGCACACCCGCGACGTCGGGCACCACACGCCGCTCGTCGGCCTGTACTCGCGGGGCGAGTGGAGCCACCCGGGCCCGATCCTGTTCTACGTGCTCGCGCCGTTCTATTGGCTGGCCGGCGGCCGGGCGTTCGGGCTCAGCATCGGCGCCCTGGCGATCAACGGCGCGTCGATCGTCGGCCTGGCGCTCGTGGCGCGGCGGCGGGGCGGCACGCCGCTCATGCTGCTGACCCTGCTCGGCTCGACCCTGCTGCTGCGGACGCTGGGCGCCGACTTCGTCCGCGACCCGTGGAACTGCTTCATCACGACGCTGCCGTTCGCCCTCCTGATCTTCCTGGCGTGGTCGATGTGGTGCGGTGAGGCGTGGGCACTCCCGATCGCGGCCGGGGTGGCGACGTTCCTGGCCCAGACCCACATCGGCTTCGTCGTGCTGGCGCTGCCGCTCGTCGTCTGGGGTGCCCTCGGTCTGCTCGTGGCCGCCGTGCGCCCGCCGGGCGGACGCGGCGCGGCCGAGCCCGCCCCCGGTCCGGAGCCCGGCGGGGAGGGTGACGCCGGCGACACCGGCACGAAGCGGCCGACGGTGCTCCGGCTGGCGGTGGCCGCGGTGCTGTCCGCAGGCGTGCTGGCCGTGCTGTGGGCGCCGACCTTCGTCGACGTGCTCATCCACGATCCCAGCAACCTCGGCCTGATTCGGGCGTGGTTCGGCGGGGGCGGCGGCGACGCCCACAGCGTCGGCGTCGGGTGGCGGGTGATGTCCGGGCAGTTCGCGGCGCTGCCCGAGTGGCTGACCACCAAGCGGGCCTTCCTGCTGTCGGGCGAGACGCCCTACCTGGAGCACGCCCCGCTGCCGCTGCTGCTCGTGCCGGTGGCCGCCGCCGCGGTGGTGCTCTGGCGGCGGGGCACCCGCGTCGCCCGCAGCTACGTCGCCACCCTGGTGCTCGTGTTCGCGGTCGGCGTCGTCGCCGTGGCCCGCACCGTCGGGCCGGCGTTCGACTACCGCCTGCGCTGGACGTTCGTGGTCGGCATGCTCGGGCTGCTCGCCATCGCCTGGGCCGCCTGGGGGATGGCCGCCCGGCGGTGGCCGGGCGTCGAGCGCCGGGTGCTCGTCCCGCTGACCCTCGGGGCGATCGTCGTCGTCGGTGTGGTCAACGCCGTCACCGGCGCGACCGTGGGCAGCCCGCAGGCCGGCGACAGCGCCACCATGAACTCCCTGGTGCCCCAGGTGATCGACGCCCTCGGCGACGTCGACGGTCCGGTCCTGGTCGACGACGGCCTCCAGGGCGGAGCGTGGCAGGCCCGGTCGCTGATCCTCGAGCTGGAGAAGGCCGGCTACGACGTGGTCGTCCCGGCCGACCGGGGAGCGGTCTACGGCCGCCAGCGGGTGGTCCAGGACGACGACTTCGCCACCCGCCTCGTGATCACGGCCGACGTCCACACCGACGACCTCGCCGCCAGCCCCGCCATGCGCCGGATCGCCTGGTGGACCGCCATCCCCGAGGACGAGCAGTCGCCGCTGTTCGCCGAGCGCCGCCGCATCGACGACGCCACCGACGCCGGCGAGATGACCCCCGCCCAGGGGGCGGCCGCGCTGGCGCCGGTCATGGACGCCCTGCGCGGCCACAGCGGCAGCGCGGCGTACCAGGTCGCGGTATTCCTCGACACGTCCGTCGGCCAGGTGGCGGCCGCGGCACCGTGAGTGCCGGAAGTGACGGACGCCATCGCCTGGGCGCGCTGGAGTGACATCGCGTTAATCTTGTGACCGTGAACGACGTCGCCGCCACCGCCAGCATCTCGCGGCCGCCCGCCGACCTCTACGTCCGGCGGCTGCTGCGCATCCCCGAGGGTCCGCCCGCGGCCGAGGGCGCGGCCCAGCGGGCGTTCTCGGTCTCGATCCTGGTGTCGGCGACGCGCTGCATCCTGACCTACATGGTGCTGCCGTTCATCCTGCCGATCGTCGGGTTCGCCGCGGGGGTCGGGCCGTGGCTCGGCGTGCCGATCGGGGCGGTGGCGATCACCTCGAACTTCCTGACGGTGCGGCGCTTCTGGGCCGCCGACCACAAATACCGCTGGGCCTACACAGGCCTGGCCCTGGTGATCGTGAGCTTGCTGATCGTGCTCATGGTCCGGGACCTGACCCAGATCATCGGCTGAGCGGTGCTGCGCCGCGTCGCGCTGATGACCGTCGGCTTCGCCGCGGTCGGGCTCGGCATGGTCGGCATCGTGGTCCCGGGGCTGCCCACCACCGGTTTCTTCGTGCTGGCCGCGGCGTGCTTCGCCCGGTCCAGCCCCCGCTTCGAGCGCTGGGTCCTCGGCCTGCCGACCGTCGGGCCGCTCGTGCGCGACTATCGGGCCGGCCTGGGGATGCCCCGTCGGGCCAAGGTCCTCGCCATCGCGATGATGCTGACGGCCTGCGTCCTCAGCGCCTGGACGGTCGGCAAGCCGGTGATCGGCGCGCTGATCGTCGGCGCCGGTCTCGTGGGCACGGCCTACATCCTGCTGCGGGTGCCGACCCGTGAGCGGGTCGTGGCGGAGCGGGCCGCCGCCGTCGGGTCCTGAGCCCGGTCAGCCCACGTTGGCGGCCATGTAGGCCCGGGCCTCGCTGGCCAGCAGGTGCTCGATGTCGCCCATCGCCACGTTGAAGTCGACCAGGTGCATGCCCCACACCGGGGTCAGGTCGCCACCGATGTCGTCGGTCCGGGGGTCGGACGGGTTGCCGTGGACGCTCAGCGCCAGGTACGTGAACGGACCCTCGGTCTTGCACGTGGCCTCGACCAGGCCGGGGTAGGTCACCCACGGCGTGGTCACGTCCGCGTCCCGGCTGGCGTTGGCGAACGGCTGGGCGCTGGCGCCGCCGAGCAGGGTGCTGGGCACCTGGTCCATGAGGAAGTAGGGGTGCAGCTCGGCCGGCCCGCCGGTCGTCAGGTCGGCCGGGTTGACGCACGCCGCCGGGCCGGTCGCCGCGCCCCGGCCGAAGAGCGCGCCCGGCCCCGGCGGCTGGTTGTCGCGGAACGACATGTAGGACACGACGCACCCGGTCTGGTCCGAGGAGCGGCACACCGGGACGTGCTCGAAGGTGCCGCCCAGATCCTGGCCCTCGGGCACCGACACCGGTGCGCCGATGAGGTAGGCGGCCACCATCCGGTCGCGCAGGAGCGGCTCGTCGTCGATCTCGTCGTTGATCAACCGGATCAGCAGCCGCGCGCCCTGCGAGTGGCCGATCAGCACGAACCCCCGCCCGTTGCTGTCGTTCGCGATGTACTGCCGGAACGCGTCGAGCACGTCGAGGTAGGCGAGGACCTCGGGCCGGGCGCCCTGCGGCAGCAACCCTTGCACGCTGTCGCTCAACCCGTTGATCGTGAGCTGCCGGTACACGGGGGCGAACACCCGGCACGTCGAGTTCAGCCGGGCGACCTGGTTGTAGGCGGTGGCGATCTCCTCGCCGGCGCCCGGGCTGAAGTCGCTGTTGGGCGTCGGGTCGTTGCTGGCGGTGGGGTACACGTAGAAGCAGTCGATCGGCGGGTCGTCGGCGGCCTCGTGCCGCATCACCTCGGTCGAGCCGTCGGCCGCGACCGCGGTGGCGTCGAGGTTGCGGCTGCACACGTCGTTGGCCCGCCCCGGCCGGCACAGCCACTTGGCGTCGTCGACGTAGTTCGAGCTGACGTAGCCGGGATAGCCGTCAGGCAACGGCGCGTCGGGGTTGCCGAAGCTCGGGCCGTCGCGCCCGGCCGCGATGGCGCCCCCGCCATCCCCCGACGAACATGCGGCCGCCGCCGCGACCAATACCAGCGCCAGCGCCACACTGGGCGCTCCCCATCCCCGTCGCATCCCTCACCCCTCGCCGCCTGTTACCGACGGTAGCACCACGCGCGCTGTGGACGTCGAGGCGCGCGTGGGCTGGCAATCTGGGGCCATGCGCTTCGTCATCTACGGGGCCGGCGCCGTCGGGGGAACGATCGGCGGCCGGCTGCACCAGTCCGGCCACGACGTCACGCTGGTCGCCCGGGGCGACCACCTCCGGGCACTGCGCGAGGTCGGGCTGACGCTCGCCACGCCGTCGGGCACCGAGACCATGGCCATCCCTGCGGTCGGCGGCCCCGACGAGGCCGACCTGCGCCCGGGCGATGTCGTGATGCTGGCGATGAAGAGCCAGCAGACCGCCGCGGCCGTCGCCGCGCTGGCCGTCGCCGCGCCCTCGGGGATCTCGGTCGTGTGCGCGCAGAACGGCGTGAACAACGAGCGGGTGGCGTTGCGCACCTTCCCGGACGTGTACGGCATGTCGGTCATGCTGCCGGCCACCCACCTCGAGCCGGGGGTCGTCGTGTCGAACTCGGCCGGGAGGACCGGGCTGCTCGACATCGGGCGCTACCCCGCGGGGCTGGACGCGGTGGCCTCGTCGGTGGCCGCGGCGCTGTCGGGCGCGACGTTCGACTCGGTGCCGCGGGCCGACATCATGCGGTGGAAGTACCGCAAGCTGCTGCTCAACCTGGGCAACGCGGTCGAGGCGACGTGCGGGCCCGCGGGGCGCACATCGGCGCTCATGGGCCGGGTCATGGCCGAGGGCGAGGCCGTGCTGGCCGCCGCGGGGGTCGATGCCGTGTCGTCCGGCGAGGACCGGGCCCGGCGGGGGGACCTGCTGGCGCTCAAACCGGTGGACGGCAGGCGGCGCGAGGGCGGGTCGACCACCCAGAGCCTGCTGCGAGGGCTTCCCACCGTGGAGTCGGACTACCTGAACGGGGAGATCGTGCTCCTGGGGCGGTTGCACGGGGTGCCGGCGCCCGCCAACGCCGTGGTGCAGCGGCTGGCCGCGCAGGCTGCGGCCCAGGGCCGTGGGCCCGGGAGCCACTCGCCCGAGCAGGTCCTGGCCCTGGTCGACGGTCGCTGACGCGAATCACCCGCCCAGTTCCCGTAGGCGCCTGTCGTAGTAGTCGCGCTCGGGCCTGGTGCGGGCTCTCGTCCTCGCCTCCCGGTACGCCTCGGCCGCCTCTGCCGTGTCGCCCCGGCGGCGGAGCATGTCCGCCCTCGCCGCCGGCAGGGCCGGCGTGCGGGCCAGGCGCGGCTCTCCGTCCAGCGCGTCGAGCCGGGCCAGCCCGGCCTCGGCCCCGTCGGCGAACGAGACCGCGATCGCCCGGTTGAGCTCCACTACCGGGGACGGCGCCGCCGCCGCGAGGCCCTCGTACAGGTCGGCGATGGCCCGCCAGTCCGTCGCCTCCCAGGTCGGGGCCCGGGCGTGCTCCGCCGCGATGGCCGCCTGGAGGGTGTACGGGCCCGGTGGTCGTGCCCGCAGGGCCCGGGTCAGGTGCTCGCTGCCCTCGGCGATCTTCGCCCGGTCCCACGCCGCCCGGTCCTGGTCGGCCAGCAGCACCAGGTCTCCCGCCGCGGTCAGCCTGGCGCCGCGCCGGCTGTCCTGGAGCAGCAGGAGCGCGAGCAGGCCCCGCGCCTCCGGCTCGTCCGGCATCAGCGCCTCCAGCGATCGCGCCAGCCCGATCGCCTCGTCGCACAGCTCCCGGCGGATCAGCGCGTCGCCCGCACTCGCCGCGTAGCCCTCGGTGAAGACCAGGTAGACGCACGCCAGCACCGGGGGCACCCGTTCCGGCAGCAGGTGGGCCGGCGGCACCCGGAACGGGATGGCCGCGGCGCGGATCTTGGCCTTGGCCCGGCTCAGCCTCTGGGCCACCGTGGGCTCCGGCTGGAGGAACGCCCGGGCGATCTCCGCCGTCTGGAGGCCGCAGACCAGGCGCAGCGTCAGGCCCACCTGGGCGGCCGGCGCCAGGGCCGGGTGGCAGCAGGTGAAGATCAGCCGGAGCTGGTCGTCGGCCACGGGGTGCACCTCCGGGGGCTCCGCGGGCGGGAGCGTCGACGCCGCCCGCTCCCTCGCGGGGCGGGACTGCTCCCGCCTGGCCCGGTCGAGCGCCCGGTTGCGGGCCGTGGTCGTGATCCAGGCGCCGGGCCGGTCCGGGATCCCCCGGACCGGCCAGGTGCGCAGCGCTTCGACGAACGCCTCCTGGACCGCGTCCTCCGCCGCCGCTATGTCGCCGCCCAGCAGCCGGGCCAGGGTCGCCAGGGCCCGGCCCGACTCCAGGCGGAACGCCCGCTCGACCGCGCCCGCCGGGTCGTCAGTGGACGTCAGGCCCGGCGGTCCAGGATCGGGCGGACCTCGACCGGTCCGCTGGTCGGAATGGCGGTCGCCACCTGGACCGCGGCTTCGGTCGACGCGGCCCGCAGCACGTAGAACCCGCCGGTCACCTCGGCGACCTCGGCGTAGGGGCCGTCGGTGACGAGGACCTCGTCGCCGGACACCCGGACCGTGGTCGACGTGTGCAGCGGGTGGAGCGCCCCGCCCGCCAGCACGGCGGCGCCCGCCTCGCGGACGAAGCGGTCGTGTGCGGCCGCACCGGCGTCCCACTCCGCCGTGTCGGGCGTGTCGGCCGCAGTCTCCTTGCCGTACATCAGCGCCATGTAGCGGTCGCCGGTCTCCCCGCCTGCGTCCCCCGCGCCGGTGTAGTCCCACCAGCCCACCATGGGGCGCAGGACCGCCCACCCGATCTGGGTGGCCGGGACCTGGCGGGCCAGCTCGATCGCGTCATCCAGGGTCTCCGCCTCGAACACGTAGAACCCGCCGACCGCCTCGGTGGCCTCGGCGTAGGGGCCGTCGGTGACGAGCTGGCCGCCGTCGCCTGCCCGGATCGTGACCGCCGTGTCGGCGTTGTGCAGGGCGGCGCCGCCGACGATCGCCTCGCCGTGGCGCTCGCCGAAGCGGGCGTACGCGGTCATGTGGTCGACGAACTCGTCGGTCCCGGGCTCGGGCATCGTGGCCTCGTCGCGGCCGAGCAGTGCGAGATAGCGCATCGTGATCTCCTCCCGTGGTGGGCGCCGGTCGCCCGCCACCCACACGACGAACGGCACCCCGCGTTTTCTACGCGGAAGCGGTCGCTATGGCGACCAGTTCCGCGTAGAAAACGCTCTTGGGTCGCTCTAGTAGGCCGGCGCCGGCAGCGCCGGGCCGGCCCGGCGGCCCCGCTTCAGCTCGAAGAAGCCGCCGACCTCGGCCGCCGCCAGCACCAGGTCGAGCAGCCGGGCGCCGTCCTCGCCCCGGGGGCCGGGGCTGACGATCGGGCCGAACATCGCGACCCGCGGCGACCCGTGGGCCAGGACCGGCGAGCCGACGTCGGGCCCGGCCAGCTCGATCGCCTCCGCCGTCGAGCGCTCGACCGCTTCGTCCCACGCCGCGTCGTCGACCGCGCCCGCCCACTCCCCGGCGCCGGCGGCCCCGGCCGCCTCGCGGACCAGGTCGAGCGTCAGGCCCTCCCCGGCGTCGTGGGTGCGGCTCCCGATCGCGGTGTACATCTCGCCGATCAGGTCGTTGCGCCCCGCGTCGGCGAGCGCCGCGAACACCCGGTGCGCCGCTGCCGAGGCCCGGAGGCGGTCGGCGTAGTGCTCCGGGATCTTCCCGGCGTTGACGACCGCCAGGCTGAGCGAGCGCCAGGTCACACCGACATCGCGCTGGCGGGTCGCATCGACCAGCCAGCGTGAGGTCAGCCACGTCCACGGGCAGGCCGGATCGAAGAAGTACTCGACGGCGTCGGTCATGTGGGTTTTCTACCCGCGATACCCCCGCGCCGTGCGGCTGACTATCCTCAGCGGAGGGGGTCCATGCCATCCGTGCCGTGTGCGCTTCGGTGCATTCCGTAGTGGCGCGCGGCACAGCTGCAGGGAGCACGGATTGGACGAGGCAGCCTCAGGGTCCCCCGAGAACGGTGACGCCGAGCCCGCGGCGCACGCCCTTCCCCGGGCCCGGCTCCGTCCCCCGCAGGTGCGGGCGCTGCCCCGCGAGCGGCTGCTGCGGTCGCTGGCCGCCGCGCCCGACCACCGGGTGATCCTGGTCACCGGGCCCGCCGGCTCGGGCAAGACCACGCTGCTGGCCCAGTTCGCCGACGCCGCCCCCGGGCCCACCGCCTGGTACCACCTCGACGCGGGCGACGGCCGCGAGCAGACCCTGCTGCGCCACCTGGGCGAGGTGCTGGCGCCGGTCGTCCCCGGGCTGCCGGCCGGCGGCGGCACCTGGGCCTCGGCCGACGCCGCGGCCGCCGCGCTCGACGCCGCGGCGGTCTCCGGGCCGCCGGTCGTGCTGGCACTCGACGACCTGCACGTCGTGGCCGACTCGCCCGGCGAGGTGGCGCTCGGCCGGCTGGTCGAGCTGACCCCGCCGTGGCTGGTGCTCGCGGCGACGTGCCGCCGGGCGCCGGGCTGGAACCTGTCCCGGCTGCGGGTGTCGGGCGCTCTGGTCGAGATCGGTCCCGACGACCTGCGGTTCCGGTCGTGGGAGGTCGAGCGCCTGTTCGCCGACGTCTACGGCGAGCCGCTGCCGCCCGCCGACCTCGCCCGCCTCGCCCGGGGCCTGGAGGGCTGGGCCGCCGGCCTCCAGCTGTTCCACCTGGCCACCCGGGGCAAGCACGCCAGCGAGCGCCGCCGGGCGGTGGCCGCCCTGCCCGCCCGGTCGCAGCTCATCCGCGACTACCTGAGCGGCAACGTGCTCGACGAGCTGCCCGACGACCAGCGGGCGTTCCTCATCGACACGAGCGTGCTCGGCCGGCTCACCCCGCAGGTGTGCGACCGGCTGCGCGACCGGTCCGACAGCCGCCGGCTGCTCACCGACCTGGAGGCGCAGCAGGTCTTCGTCACGCGCCTGGACGAGGACGACCTCGCCTTCCGCTACCACGAGGTGTTCCGGGCCTACCTGGAGAACCGCTTGGTCGAGCGCGACGGCGAGGCCCAGGCCAAGGAGTGGTCCCGCCTGGCGGCCGCGCTCCTCGAAGACGAGGGCCGCAGCCTGAGCGATGCCTTGCGGGCTTACTGCTGGGCGGGCGACTGGATGGCGGTCGGGCGCATCCTCGAGGTCGGGGGCTCGGCCCTCGCCGACGACGCCTCGCCGTGGCTCGACTGGCTGCCGGCCGGGCTCGTGGCCGACGACCCGTGGGTGATGATCGCCACCGCCCGGCGGGCGGGCGCCACCGGCCGGTTCGCCGCCGCGCTCGACCTGTACCAGCGGGTCGAGGCGCTGCACGCCGGCACCGCGCCCCGCGACGTCGCCCGCCGCGAGCGCGCGGTCGTCACCGCCTGGCTCGACCCCGCGGCCCCGCCGCCCCCGGGCTGGCCCGGGCAGCTGCGGTCGGTGCTGCGGGCGCGGCCCGCGCCGCGCCCGCCCGCGGGGACGACGGTCACGATCCGGGTCCACGCCGCCGGGGACGAGGCCGGCTCGCCGACGGTCGGGGCGATCACGACCGCACCCGGCCTCCCCGACGGTGGGACCGGCGCGACCGGCGCGGCGGCGGCCGCCGCGCCCGGCCCGGGCGTGCACGGCGACACCCTGGTCGACGCGGTGGGCGCCGTCCTCGCCGGCCAACTCGCGGTCGGGGCCGAGCGGCTGACCGCGCTGGCGGACGATCCCGACGTGCCCCTGGCGATCGCGGCCGGGGCGCGGCTGGTCTCGCTGCTCGCCACCGCCTTGGCGGGGCGGCCGGTGGCGGGGGAGCAGGAGGACCTGGCCGAGCTGGTCGAGCTGGTCGACATGCCCTGGCTGGCCTCGCTCGCCCTGGCCGCCGGCGGGCTGGCGGGCGGCGCCGGGGCGGAGCGCGCGGTCGACGTGGCGCTGGAGCGCGACGCGGCACGGCGACCCGTGGGGCGCGCTGGCGGCCCGCCTCTGCGCCGGCCTGGGCACCCTGCTGGCCGGGGGCCGGCCGGTGGGCGAGCTCGACGAGCTCGTCGTGCGGGCCGCCCGGCTCGACGCCACCGTGCTGGAGTGCTGGGCCCGCGCCTGGCTCGCGTCCGCGCTGGCTCGCTCGGGCGACGCCCAGGCAGCCGCGGTCGCCGCGGAGGCCGAGCGCCTGTCGTCCCGGGCCGAGGTCCCCGGGGCCGAGGTCTGGGCGCTCACCGTGCGGGCCCAGCTCGCGGGCGGCGACGAGGCCGCCGCCCTGGCGTCCCGGGCCGAGTCGCTCCGGCGGCAGTGGGCCGTCGACGTGCCGGTGCCGGCGCTCGCCGACGCACCCGTGCACCCGGCGGATCTCGCCGGCGGGGCCCCCGGCGGCCCCGCGGCGCCGTCTCGGGTCGAGCGGCCGGCGCGCCCCGGCCTACGGGTGCGGTGCCTCGGCGGCTTCGGGCTGGAGCTCGACGGGCAACCGGTCGACGTGGCCGCGGTCAAGCCGCGCGCCCGCGCCGCGCTCCACCTGCTGGCCGCCCACGGCGGGCGGCCGGTCCACACCGAGACGCTGGTCGACGCCCTGTGGCCCGACATGGACGCGGCGTCGGGCAAGCGCAACCTCCAGGTTGCGGTGTCGTCGCTGCGCCGGCTGCTCGACGACCACCGGCCGGGCGCCAGCGCGCTGGTCCGCCGCGAGGGCCAGGCGTACGCGCTGGCGCTGCCGGACGTGTCGTGCTCGGACGTCGCCGTGTTCGCTGCCGCCTGCGCCGAGGTGCGGGCCGCGGCCCGGGCGTCGCACGGCGACGGCGTGCTCGACGCCGGGGACCGGGCGCTCGTCGCCTACGGCGGCGACCTGCTCCCCGAGGCGGGCCCGGCCGACTGGGTCGTCGAGCTGCGGCGCTCGCTCGCGGCCGACGCCACCGAGGTGGCGCTCACGGTCGCCGACCAGGCCCTCGGGCTCGGCTACTTCGACGTGGCCGCCATCGCCTGTGCCCGGGGCCTCGAGATCGACCGCTACCACGACGGGCTGTGGCGCCTGCTCGTCGACGCCCAGGCCCGCGGGGGCGACGTCGCCGCCGCCACCCGCACCCAGGACCGCTACCACGAGGTGCTGCGCGAGCTGGGGCTCGACGCCGACGCGACGGTGGAAGCGCTGGCGGCGGCGCCAGCGTCAGATCAGGCCCTGGCGTAGCGCGTAGGCAACTGCGTGGCTGCGGTTGCGCAGCTGCAGCCGCGACGTCACGTCGTGGATGATGTTCTTGACCGTGCGCTCGGAATAGGAGAGGTCGTCGGCGATCTCGGCTGTGTCCCAACCGTCGGCCACGAGCTTGAGGACCTTGACCTCGCGGTCGGTGAGGCCACCGAACGTCAGTCCCCGGGGCGACAGCACCTGGCGCTGGAGGCGGCCGATCTGCTCCAGCAACCGGCCGAGCAGGTCGGGGGGCACGGTGCCGTCGCCGGCAGCGGCGGCCTGGATGGCGGGCACGAGCCGCTCCGGCACGGCGTCGGAACGCCGCAGCAGGCCGCAGGCGCCGGCCTCGGTCACCGCCAGGACCGCGGCGTCGTCGAGGCGGCCGGCCACGACCAGCACCCGGTGGGTGCCCGACCGGATCAGCGCCCGGATCGACTGGGCCGCGTGCTCGTCGACCTCGTCGACCACGACCACCGCGACGCCGCCCTCGGGGAGGCCCGGCTCCGACGACCCGCCGCCGTCGTGCAGCCGGACCTCGATGCCGGGCTGCCCGCGAAGTTGCGCCTCGACGCCCGAGCGGGACACGGGATCGTCAGCGTGGACCAAGACCGGGATGCGAGCAGCCACCCGCTCCTCCATTCTGTTCGTGCCGGACCCCCCAGTGCCCGACAACCTTCGCACGGGTGCCTTCACGGGCACTCAACGCCCGCTCAACGGGCACCGCCGGGGGGCAAGGTCGCGGCCCTTTCGGGCAACGCCCACATCGCGTTTTGTCCCCGGAAACGGTCGCCCTGGCGACCAGTACGGGGGACAAAACGCTGTCATCGGCTGATGTCGACGGTCCATGTCGCCGGCTGGTTGCTGTCGCTGCCGACGGCCACGAGCGCGGGCAGGCCGGTGAGCAGGGCGCGGACCTGCTGGTCGTTCGGGGCTTCCGACCCGTCGGGCGGGTCGAGCCGCTGCCAGTGGTTCAGCGTGTCGGGCGCCGCCAACCACAGGGCCGCCTCGGCCCCCGCCGGGTCGCCGGGGATGCCCGGCCGCGAGCCCGCGGTCACCAGCGTGCCGTCGGGCAGCACGGCCAGGCCCCACAGGCTGGGGACGCCCTCGACCGAGGCGGGCCGCCCGCCGGCGTCGGTCCAGGTGGCGAGGTCGGGCGACGTCCAGATCGCCGGGACGAGCGCCGCGCCCCGGAGCTGGCGCCCGATCGCCACCCACCGCCCGTCGGCCAGCCGGGCGAGGCGGTGCAGCTCCTGGCGGCCGGGACCGCCGAGGCCCGGGGCGTCGACGCGCTGCCAGGCGACGCCGTCGGCCGAGCGCCACACCCCACCGTCGCCGTCCTCGGCATCGGCCGTGACGTCCCGGCCCACCGCGATCAGCTCGCCGCCCGGGTCGCGGGTGACGTCGCCGAGCGACACCGCGCCGTCGAGCCCGGTGGGCGCCGCCTCCTCCCAGGCGGACGGGTCGTCGCCGGGGGCCCGCCACACTGCTGCCCGCGTGGCAGGCCCCCCGGTGGACGTGCCGGGGGAGTCGGGGGAGCCCGCGGCGTCCGGACCGGCGGTGGTGACCCAGCCCACCGCCACCAGCCCGCCGTCCGGCCCGGCCGTCACACCGTCGATCTCGCCGGCCCCGCCGCCCGGGGCGATCCAGATCGGAGCCCAGGTGGCGCCGCCGTCGTCCGAGCGCCAGGCCGCGGGGATCCCCGCGCTGCCCTCGCCGCCTGCGCTCGGCGCGTTCGGATCGCCCGCCGGGTCGGCCCGCCGGCCCACCGCCACGAGGTGCCCGTCGCCGAGCGCCGCCGCGCCGAGCATCGCGCCGGCCTCCGGCTGGCCGGCGAGCGGCCCGCCGGCCAGCCGCATGGTGCCGCCGGACTCCTCGGCCCCCGCCGCGGCGGCCGCCGCGCCGCCGGGCAGCGGGTCCTGGCCGGCGCCCGGCTCGTCTGCGCCGCCGCCCTCCGGTCGGGTCACGAACGCCAGGCCGGCGATCAGGGCCGCGACCAGCACCACGGCCGCCACGGCCATGACCACCACCGACCGCTGCTCGCGCTGTTCGAGCGTGGGATCCGCGCCCTCGCCGCCGATGCGCACGACCAGCCGGTCGTCGCGGTGGGTCAGCACGAGGTCGCGGGCGGGCGCCGGTCGGCCGGCCCGGGGCAGCCGCTGGTCGCTCGGCGCGGTGAGGGCCGACTGCTCGAGGTCGGCCGCGATCGCCAGGGCGGGCGCCGGGGGCACGGCGGCCGGCCCCGGCGGCGGCGGGGGCGGGGCCACGGGCTCGGGCAGGACGGCGCCGATCCGGGCGGCCGCGGCGATGGCGGCGCCGAGGCACACGGCGTACTTGGGGTGGGCGTCGACCGCGACGGGCCGGCCCAGCTCGCGGGTCACCATCCGGGCGACCAGGGGCATGCGGCTTGCCCCGCCCACCAGCAGCACCGAGTCCAGATCCTGGGGCGTCACCCCCGCCGACGTGCAGGTCTGGCGGACCAGGTCGATCGTGCGCAGCACCAGCGGCTCGATCGTCCGCTCCAGTTCGGACCGCGTGATCCGCACCTCGCGGCTGTAGCCGGGCAGCAGCACCGGGACGACGGCCTCGGTGTCAGCCGACAGGGCCTCCTTGGCGTCGACCACCGCGGCCCGCACCTGGGCCAGGGCGGCCATGCCGACCTGGTCCTCGTCGGCGATCTCCGGCCACTCGGCGCCGACCGCCCGGACGACGTGGTCGAAGACGGCCTGGTCGACGTCGACGCCGCCGAGCTGGTCGTCGCCCCGCGGCGTGCCCACCACCTCGAACGACGCCGCGGTCTTGCGCAGCACGGTGGCGTCGAACGTGCCGCCGCCGAGGTCGTAGACCGCGATCAGCGAGCCGGCCGGGACCCGCTGCTGGGACGCGTAGTACAGGCCGGCCGCCACGGGCTCGGGCAGCAGGCCGGCGGCCGGCAGCCCGGCGGCGGCCGCAGCCTCGGCCATCACGGCCCGGCGGTGGGCGCCCCACGAGGCCGGGTGCGTCAGCACCGCGTACGCCGGGGGTCCGCCCTCCCGCTCGCTCACCCGGTCGGCGACCCAGCGCACGACGCGGGCGGTCAGGTCGGCGGCGCCGAACGGGCGGCCGCCCAGCACCAGGGGCACCGTGTCGCCGACCCGGCGCTTGAACTCTCGCACGACCCGCCGGGGGTCGGAGACCGCCCGCCGCACGGCGGCGTCGCCGACGAGCAGCACGCCGTCCTCCCGCAGGAACAGCACCGACGGCACCGTCGGCGCCCGGTCGCCGAGGGCGACGGTGGCGGCCTGGCCGTCGCGCCACGTGCCGGCGGCGCAAAAGGTGGTGCCGACGTCGATCCCGGCGGTGTACCTCACAGGGCGGCGGCGTCGTCGGTCGGCCCCGGCGACTGCGGGGGCACCACCCGCAGCGGGGGGACCGGCCCCGGCGAGGCGTGCCCAACGGCCCCGCGCGCCCACCAGGCGTCCGTGCGGAAGCTCTCGTCGAGCGCCGGGTCGTCGGGGCTGAGGCCCCGCTCGGCCAGGGCCGCGAACCACTCGTCGCGCTTGGACAGCGGCAGCTGCTCGCCGCACCAGGGGCAGTGGGTGATCGGCGCCGCGTCGAGCCCGCCGTCGCGGACCAGGCAGTACTCGTCGAACACCGCGTCGTAGACCACGTGGCGTCCGGGCGCGGCGGCGGCGGCCGGCACGTCGCCGACCTGCAGGTGCGCGTACATGTCGTCGCAACAGTGATCTCTCATCCTGGGGTCGAGAGTGCCCCTGAGCAGGGAGGGACGCCCCGGGAGATCTCCCGGTTCCGAACCGGGAATCCTCCTGGGGTCGCGACGGGGTGCGGCCCGCATCATCGGGAGACCATGGACTCTTCAGGCAACGGCTCCGCGACCCAGGTCGAGTGGTTCGCGGGTCGCTACGAGGTGCTGGCCCGGAACGTCGAGTCGTTCATCCGGGGCAAGCCCGAGGTCGTCCGGGCCGCGCTCGTGTGCATGCTCGCCGAGGGGCACCTCCTCATCGAGGACGTGCCCGGCGTCGGCAAGACGTCGCTGGCCAAGGCGGTGGCCAGCTCGATCGGCGCCACCATGCGCCGCATCCAGTTCACGCCCGACCTCCTCCCCACCGACGTGACCGGCGTGCAGGTCTACGACGACCGCAGCCGCCAGTTCGAGTTCCGGCCCGGCCCGGTGTTCGCCAACATCGTGTTGGCCGACGAGATCAACCGGGCCTCGCCGAAGACCCAGTCGGCGCTGCTCGAGGTCATGGACGAGCGCCAGGTGACGATGGACGGCACGACCTACCCGGTCGCCCATCCGTTCGTCGTGATGGCCACGTCCAACCCCGTCGAGCACGAGGGCGTCTACCGGCTGCCCGAGGCCCAGCTGGACCGGTTCCTCATGCGCATCGAGGTCGGCTACCCCAACGCGGTGGCCGAGCGCGAGATCATCGAGAACCGTGCGCGGGGCTACGCCCCCGAGCAGCTCAGTGCCGTGCTCACGGTCGAGGAGCTGCAGGCGATGGTCGGCATCTCACACCAGATCTACATCGCCCCGGTGCTCCAGGAGTACATCGTGGCGATCACGTCGGCGACCCGGCGGCTGCCCGAGCTGCGGCTCGGCGTCAGCCCGCGGGGCAGCCTGGGGGTGGCGACGGCGGCGCAGGCGCTCGCGGCGGCCGCCGGCCGTCCGTTCGTCACCCCCCAGGACGTCAAGCAGGTGGCGCCGAACGTGATGGCCCACCGCATGATCCTGCGACCCGAGGCCCAGCTCCAGGGCCACGCGGCGCAGTCGCTGCTCGACTCGATCCTGTCGTCCGTGCCGGTGCCGCAGGAGCGGCAACTCGCGTGACCTCCACCGGGCGGGCCGTGGCGGTTGCGGGCCCGGTGCTGCTGGCGCTCGGGGCGCTGACGCACTGGTACGAGCTGCTGGTGCTGGGCGTCGCCTGCGTGCTGGCGCTGGCGGCGGCGATGTGGTGGCTGCTGCGCCGGCCCGAGCTGGTGGTTGCCCGCGAGATCGTCCCGACCCGGGTGGCCGAGGGCGACGGGGCGGTCGCGGTCCTGACGCTCACCAACACCGGCCGCCACCGCAGCCCCCCGATGCTGGTCACCGAGCCGGTCGGCGGCCGGCGGGTGGGCGTCCGGCTGGCGAGCCTGGCCCCAGGCGACGAGCAGACGGTCAGCTACGAGCTCCCGACCGACCGCCGTGGCATCCACCAGGTCGGCCCGCTCACCGTGGCCCGCTCCGACCCGCTGCGGCTGGTGCTGGTCTCCCGCGAGCACGGGACGCCGTCGACGCTGGTCGTGCACCCGCGGGTCCACAAGGTCGAGCCGGTGCCGACGGGCCGGGCCCGCGACATGGACGGCCCGACCACCCTGTCCGCGCCGATCGGCGGCGTGGCGTTCCACAGCCTGCGCGAGTACGTCCCGGGCGACGACCTGCGCCTGATCCACTGGCGCTCGACGGCCCGCACGGGCCAGCTGATGGTGCGGCACAACGTGGTGCCCAACGAGCCGAGACTCCTGGTGGTGCTCGACACGTCGCCGGCGTCGTACACCCCCGAGTCGTTCGAGGACGCGGTGCGGGTGGCGGCATCCTGGGCGGTAGCGGCCAGCGAGGCCAACTATCCCCTGCGCCTGGCCACCACCGGCGGCGGCCTGGTGACCGCCGACCGCTCGGGCGGAAGCCCGGCCCCCCTGCTCGACCTCCTGGCGGGGGTCGCGTGCGAACCGTCTGACCCTGGCTTGGCCGCACTGCTGGGCATGGTGGCGGACGCCGAGGGCGTCGCCCTGGGCGTCGTTACCGGCCAGCCCGATTCGCGGTCCCTCGGCGCCGTGTCGGCTGTGCGCAACCGGTTCGACATGGTGAGCGTCGTGCAGGTGGGGGAGGAGTACGACCGCCCACCCGCGGCGCTCGAGGGCGCGTTCGTCGTGAACTGCCGCACCAGCGACGACTTCGCCGTGATCTGGAACTCCGGCGTTCGTCGCTAGGCGAATCGCAAACAACAACGAAAACGCAAATGAGGCCGGTTAGGAGGCCGCCGGGGGCGGCCTCTTTGGTGATTGTTGGGGCGGTCGGGCGGGCGTCAAGGACAAGCCGTGCTGCGCACGGGCCCCTGCGGGGCTCCTTGACCCCCGCCCGACCGCCCGTTTGACACTCACGGTGACCCTTACGCCGTTGGTTCAACCGGGGGAAGTCGTTGCGCGGGAAACTGGCCGCGAAAGTGGTTGGTTATCAACCACTTTCGCGACCCAGAACGAAAAGACCCCAGAACAGGGGCGACCCACGGCCACCGTGCGTGGAAAAAGGCGGTCGGGTGGGGGTCAAGGAGCCGCCACAGGCGGCCGAGCGCAGCGAGCTTGTCCTTGACGCCCACCCGACCGCCCCCACCATCACATTGGAGGCCGCCCCCGGCGGCCTCCTTACCAGCCCCTGGGCCAACCCACGCCAGCCGCAAGTGCCCACACCCCGCCAGGCCAGCAACAGCGGCGACCAGAACAGCGACCTCAAGCCGCAGGCAGACCAGTAGTCGGTGCCGACAAGACGAGCGCCGCCAACTGCGTCCGGTTACGGATGCCGAGCTTCCGGTAGATGCCCTGCAGATGGAAGTCCACCGTCTTCACGCTGAGGAACAGCTGCTCGGCCGCCTGGCGGTTGGACAGGCCCTGGCCGACCGCGACGGCCACCCGCAGCTCCGCGTCCGTCAGCCGAGTCGCCAGCGAGCGGCTGGTGCTCGTGGCTTCGCCCCTGGCCGCCGATGCCCGCTCGCTCCACGGGCGGGCGCCTAGGCGGTCGAAGATCGTGCGGGCCGTGGCCATGTCGACGGCGCCGTCGGATCGGGAGCCTTCCCGGAGGCGGTGTTCCCCGCGAAGCAACAGGGTCCGGGCCTCCTCGAACGGGGCCTGGATCTCGCGGAAGCCGGCCAGCGCCGCGGCGTAGTGGTCCTCGGCCGAGCCTGGCCGGCCGAGCAGTGCGCTCGACCGCTCGACAGCCGCCAGGGCCCAGCGCCGGCCCGTCGCTTGGGCGCGGTCGTCCAGGACCTCGAGCGCCTGGTGGGCGTCGGACGTGCGCCCGGCCCGGAAGAGGGCCTCGATCGCGTCCGCCTGCCACCAGAGCCAGCCCGGCTCGGCCGCCGCCATCGCCGGACCGGCCAGGTCCAGGACCGCCGCTGCCTCGTCGTAGCGGCCCCATCCCAGGTGGAGCAGACCCAGTGCGGACACCGCGTACATGGCGATGTGGGCGATGCCGAGCTTGTCGGCGACGCCGATCGCCTCCTTGGCGTGCTGCTGGCAGGCCTCGTCGTGGCCCAGACCCGCCTCGACCCGCGACAGCTGGGCATAGCTCAGCGGCACCAGGTGGCCCAGCCCGACCGCCCATTGCAGCGAGATCAGCTGGCTCATCTCCGCCAGTGCGGCGGGCCACCAGCCGCCCCGCCACAGGGCCTCGACCAGCAGCAGGCGGGTGAACAGCGACGAGCCCGACAGGCCCTGGGCCTCGCCCAGCTGCACCAGCGGGCGCAAAAGGTTGATGCCGGCGTCGAGGTCGTCGCTGACGATGTAGCCGAAGGCGCTCATCTGGACGAGCCCCTCGATGCTCTCCAGCGCGGCTTCGCCGGGCTGGTAGGCGGCCAGCGCCTGGTGGCCGACCGGCCCCAGCACCCCGGCGGCCACGTTGGCCCGGCCCGAGATCATGTCGAAGCCCAGTTCGCATGCGGCCGCTGCGAACTGCAGCATGGCGATGCCGCTGACCGCCGCCAGCTTGGCCGCTTGATGGGCGTTGCCCCGGGCGCCCCGGAGGTCGAGGGCGAGCATGCGGGCCGCGCTGGCGTGCAGCAGCAGGATCGCCGCGGTGCCGGGGTCGATCTCGCGGACCGCCCGGGCGTTGGTCTCGAACCGGGGGATGGCCACAGCCGGGCCCCGCAGCCACAGCTCGGCCAGCCCGAGGATGCCGGCCATCCTCGCCCGGACCCTGATGTCGGTGACGCTGTCGACGATCGGCGACAGCATGTCGTACGCCCGGTTGTGGTCGCCGGCGCTCATCGCCGCCCAGGCCGCGGACGTGATGTGCTCGACCTGGCCGATCGGGTCGGTCGTGAGCCGGGCCGCGTGCTCGTAGGTGGTCGCCGCCGCCGTCAGCATCCCCCGCCGGGCCGCCGCGGTGCCGAGCTCGGCCATGCGGGCCGCGACGTCGTCGTCGGGTCCCATGACGCTCTCGGACAGGTGCCACAGCGCCCGCTCGGGGTCGCCGCCCTCGCTCGCCGCCTCGGCGAGGACACGGTGGAGCCGGCGTCGCTGGGCCCGGTCGAGCTGGTGGACCACCGCGGCGCGCAGCAGCGGGTGGTGCCAGGACAGGTTGTGGCCGGTGATGGTGACCACGCCTGCCGTCTCGGCCGGGCAGATGTCCTCGAGCTTGCCGTCCATCATCGCCAGCGCGGCCGACACACGGGACACGTCGTCGTCGGGATCGAGGGCCGCCACGCCCAGCGCGACCAGCGTGGCCGGCGGCAGGCTGTCGATCCACGGGCCGAACGAGTCGAGCAGGCGGTTGCCGAGCGGCAGCACGGCGGGCAGCGGCTCGTCGCCGCGGCGCTGCTCGGGGGTCAGGCCGCGGCCCGCCTCGAGGAGGGCCAGGGGATTTCCCCGGGTCAGGTCCCAGCACCGCGCGGCCACCTCCGCGCTGACGCCCGCAGCGCCCAGCAGCTCGACCGCGGCGGCCCGGTCGAGCCCCGCGACGCCGATCTGGTCGAACTCGGTGCGGTCGAGCAGGCAGGCGTGCTCGGGGCGCCGCGCGAACAGGAACACCACCCGGTCGGCGTCGCAGCGATGGGCCGCGAACACGAGCGACTCCATGCTCGACTGGTCGATCCAGTGGGCGTCGTCGACGGCCACCAGCACCGGGGCCTGCTCGGCCGCCGACGTGATCAGCGCCAGCGTCGCCCCGTGCACGGCCAGCAGGCCCGCCTCGCCGTCCACCAGGCCGAACGTGGTCTTCAGCGCCCGGGCGTGGCCCGAGTCGAGCCCGTCGACCCGGTCGAGCACCGGCCGCAGCACGGCGGTCAGGCCGCTGAAGCTGAGGTCGCGCTCGAACTCGACACCGGTCGCCCGCAGCACCGTGAAGCCCCGCTTGCGGGCCTCCGCGATCGTCCAGTCGATCAACGCCGACTTGCCCGAGCCGGCGTCGCCGGCCAGGACCCGCACAGTCGAGGCGGCCGCCGCGGCGCGCTCGAGCAGGTGGTCGAGCACCCCCAGCTCGTCCCCCCGGCCGATCAGATGCTCGGCCACGGTGACCGTGTCTTGTTCGATCATCTTCTGTGCTGCCCTCCACCGTGGAAGCCGCGCGGACGGTGTGCCGTCCAGGGGCCGGGCTGCTGTCGCGGAAGCCGATCCTATGCCACTGCGACACCGCGTAACAGTCGGAACTGCAGTCGGCACTGCAATCGCTCCGCGTGGTCGCTCGGCGAACCAGGTAATCACCTGGTGCGGTGGTGTGGGCGTCGGCGCACGATGCGGATCGGCTGGTGCGAGCGTCGGACCATACCCCCTTCGAAGCTCCGCCAGCCCCCTCTCCACCCACCCCCCAGACCACCGAGGAACGATGATGACCGGTACGAGCGAGCGGACAGCAGAGCTAGCGCTGTGCGCCGCGCTCGCCGCCATCGCCGGCTGCGTCTACGCCGGGTTCTTCGCGGGCTGGGGCTTCGCCGTGCCGGTGGCGGCGGCTGCTGTCATCCCCGTGCTGCTCGTCGCTGCCACCGCCGGCCGAGGCTGGTCCGCCGGCCGCACGCTCGTCGTCGCCACCCTGACGCTGCCGCTCGTCGCCGTCGCCCTCCTGGCGCTGCTGCCCGGCACCGGGCTCGGCTCGCCGCCCGGGGCGCTGGGCGATGCGGCGCGGGTCGTCGGGCACGGGCTCGGCGACGGCTGGGCGGGCATGCTCGCGGCCGGCCTGCCGGCGGACGCCACCGCGGACCTGCTGGTGACGCCGATCGCGCTGACCTGGCTGGCCGCCATGGGTGCGGCCGCCGCCACGATGTACACCGACGGCCCGCTCGTGCCGGCCGTCCCGCCGACGCTGGGCCTCGGCGCCGCGCTCGCCCTCACCGGCGGCCAGGCGCCCCACCGGCTCGCCGTCGCCGCGGGCTTCGTGCTGGCGTCGCTGACGCTGGCCCTCCTCCGGGCGAACCGCATGGTGACCGCCGCTCTGTCCTCGGTGGCCGAACGGGGCGACTCCCCCGCCCCGGGCGCCGACGCGGTGGTGCCCACAAGATCGCCGAACGCGACCCGGCGCCACACCCCGGCCGGCCGGGTCGCGTTCGGTGTACCCCTCGTCGTGGGGATCGCGGCGGCGAGCCCATTTGTCGCTGGCGCACTCCCGCCCGCGCGGCGAGCGGTTCGACCTCCGCGATCTCCGCGGCGAGCGCCTCCAGATCGACGACACGGTCAGCCCGCTCGTGGCGCTCAAGGCGCAGCTCAAGGCCGACCCGCCCGAGGCGCTGTTCCGGGTCGAGCTGCTGTCGGGCGACGGGACGCCGCCGGACCGCATCCGCACGGTCGCCCTCGACGACTACGACGGCGCGCTGTTCACGACCGCCGGGGACTACCGGCGGGCCGGGCACCACCTGGCCGCCGACCCGAACGGCGGCGCCTCCGGTGGCACCCGGGTGCGCCAGCGGATCAGCGTCCTCGGGCTCGACGGTCCGTTCCTGCCCGCCGCCGGCCGGGCCGTGGCCGTCGACGCCGGCCGCGACGCGGACATCGGCTTCGACGCCGCCTCGGGCACGCTCGTCACCGACCGGGCCCGCCTGTCGGGCCTGACCTACGTGGTGACCAGCACGGTGGTGGCGCCGAGCGACGAGGCGCTCGCCGCCGCCGAGCCGAGCACCGACCCGGCCCTCCTGAACCTGGCCACACCCACGCCCCGACTGCCGATCGACCTGGCCAACCTGGCGGCCACCTGGTCGGCCGGCGCTCCCAGCCGCGGCGCCGAGGTGCTGGCGCTGCGCGACCACCTGCGCCAGATCCGCTACGACGACACCCGCGACGCCGAGCCGGGCCACAGCTACGCCGCCCTCGAGCGGGTGCTGTTCGGCGACGAGGCCGAGCGCGAGGGCTACGCCGAGCAGTTCGCGGCCGCATACGTCGTGCTGGCCCGGGCGCGGGGCATCCCTGCCCGGGTGGCGACCGGCTACCTCCTGCCCGGCGCGGACGCCGACGGCGTCATCACGGTCACCGAGGCCGACGCCCACGCCTGGCCCGAGGTCAACCTCGACGGCCTCGGCTGGGTGCCGATCGAGGCGACCGGCGACCGGCTGACCACGCCGCCCGAGCCCGACCAGGTCGAGCAGCCGCCGGGCCAGCCCGACAATCAGCCGAACGACGCCGCGCAGCCAAGCCCTCCCGTGCCGCCGTCGATCGTCGAGCCCGAGATCGAGGCCGACCACGGCGCCGGCGGGCGGGCCTTCGCGACCACGGCGGCGGTCGGCAGCAGCCTGGCGATCCTGCTCCTGCTGGGCGTGGCGGCCGCGCCGCCGGCCGCCAAGGCCGTGCGCCGGCGCCGCCGCCGGCACGCGGTGGGCACCTCCGCCCGGGTGGTGGGCGCCTGGCGCGAGACGCTCGACCGCCTGGTCGAGCTCGGTATGCCGGTCGCCACGGCGCTGACCGCGAGCGAGGTCGCCGAGCGGGCGGACGAGCGGTTCCCCGGCCGGACGGCGGCAGTGGCCGGCCTCGTCCCCCTGCTCGGGGAGGCCGTGTGCGCCCCCCACGAGCCGGACCCCACGGCCGCGGACGAGGCGTGGCACCTGGCGGGTGTCGCCCAGTCCGACCTGCGCCGCGGCGCAGGTCTCGCCCGCCGGCTCGGCGCGGCGTTCGACCCCCGGCCCCTGCATGCGACACGCCGCCGTTCGGCGTCGGCGGCCGTGTCGCAGCCGGAGCCGTTGCCGGCGGGCCCGGCTGCACCCCTCCTCCGGGCCCGCCGGATCCCTCGCCGCCAGCCCCGGCCGGGAGTGCGGTCCCGGCCGGGGCCGCGGTCAGCGCGGTCCGGCCGCTCCCGGCCGAGCGAACCGGCCGAGCTGCGCTAGAGCGAGTCGAGGGGATAGATCGTGCAACAGCTGGGGAGCCCCGGGATCGGGCCGGTGCGGCGGGCGCGCTCGCACCGCGCCCGATCCAGGGGCCTGCGCGCCGGCGTGGTCGTGCTGGCCGCGTCGCTCGTTGCGGGCGTCGTCGCCAGCGCGGACGCGGACCCGCCGGCCCGGCTCCACCTCGAGGGCGGCGGCGCCTGGCTGGCGTCGTCCAGCGTCGGGCTGCTCACGCTGATCGACGGCGGCACGGCCGAGGTCGTGGCCCGGCGCCAGGTCGCCGAACCCGGGTCCGAGCTGCGCTCCGCCCAGTCCGGGATGACCGGCTACGCGCTCGACCGGGACCACGGGACGGTGGCCCGCGTCGACCCGGCGACCTTCCAGGTCGGGCCCGCGGTCGAGGTGATCCCCGACGCCGCCGGCGAGCTCTACGCGCTGCCGGCGCACGACGAGCTCTACGTCGTCGACCAGGAGCGGGGCCGGGTGGCGGTCGCCGACCCGGGCTCGCTCGCGACCCTGCGCGGGGCGGTGCGGTCGCTGGCCGAGCCGGTGGTCGCCAGCGTCGTCGACGGCGGCGGCCGGCTGTGGACCCTCGGCGCCAGCACCGGCGACCTCACGTGGTTCGACGGCACCGCGCGCCACAGCCGGCGCCACGTGGCCCCGCCGTCGTCGGACGCGACCCTGGCCGTGGTGGACGGGCGGGCCGCCATCGTCGAGCGGGCGTCGCGCATCGTCCACCTGCTCGACGCCGACGGCAGCGCCGGCGCCTCGTCGTGCCTCGACCTCGACCCGGCCGACGACTCGGTCCGGGTCAACGGGTCGACCCGCGACCGCCGCCTCTACGTCGTGTCGGGCGACGACGGCATCCTGCGGGTGAGCGACCTGGGCTCGGGCGACTGCGGCGACGTGGCGATCCCGATCGCCGGCGCCGGGTCGGACCTCGGCGTGCCCCAGGAGGCGCAGGGCCGCGTCTTCGTGCCGGACTACACGACCGGCACCGTCGTCATCGTCGACCTGGAGTCCGGCCAGGTCACCCGGACGACCGAGCTGGTGGTGCCGGGCGTGGCGTTCGAGCTGCGCGCCCAGGACGGCATCGTCTTCTACAACGACCCCGGCAGCGAGCGGGCCGGCGTCGTGGCGATCGACGGCACGTTCACCGCGGTCGAGAAATACGACCCCGACCACCCCGGCGAGGGCGTCGACGCCGGCGGCACCGGCAATCCGCGGGCCGACGGCGAGCAGGCGGGCGCCGGCGGTGGCGGCGTCGGGGCCGGCGCGCCCGGCGACGAGCCGGTCGCGCCCGGCCAGGGGCCCCGGCCCGGGGGCGACAAGCCGCCCGCCCCGGGCGACCAGGCCGAACCCCCGGGCGACCAGCCCCCGGACCCGGCGGACGACCCGGCGGCAGCGCCGCCGCCGGGCTCGCCGACCGACACCACCACCATCCCGCCGGACCAGACCCCGGCGGCCCAGACGCCGCCGCCTGGGCAGACGCCCCCACCCGGCACGCCGGGCGATCCGAGCAGACCCACACAGCCGCCGGGCACGCCCACCCAGCCGCCGGCCGGCGACCCGCTCGTCATCACGGCCGCCACCGGCACGGTGCAGGTGGGCGTCGACCTGGCGCTCGGCGTGCGCCCCCGCGACCCCGGCGCCACCCTCAGCAACATCCGCTGGAACTTCGCCGACGGCACGACCGCCACCGGCCGCAACCCGACGCACGCCTGGTCCGCCGCCGGCCGTTACCGGGTGACGGTGAGCGCCACCCTCGACCCCGGCGGCCCCGGCGGCGGCTTCGCCGACATCGTCGTCGTCGCCGCCCCGCCGCCAGACCCGCCCCCGCTGGTCGCCGGGTTCTCGATGACCAACCCGGTCGCGGCCGGCTCCCCGGTCCACTTCACCGACCAGTCGTCCGGCGGTCCGACGTCGTGGCAGTGGACGTTCGAGGCAGGGCGGGGCCCCACGTCCTCGACCCTCCAGGCGCCGCCCGACCGCTTCTGGGACTTCACCGGCACGTTCACGGTCACCCTCCTGGTCCGGCGGGGCAGCCAGACGAACACCACCACGCAGACCCTCACGGTGGTCGACCCGCCGCCGCAGCTCCCGGACGTGAGCGACATCATGGGCAACGGCAGCCCGGGCTACGACGACCAGACCACCTACAGGTTCTCGGCGATCATCATCAACGGCTCGGCCAACACGTGCACGTACACCATCGAGGGCCAGAGCTCGACGTGCCAGACCGCGGCGAACCACGCCGGGACAGAGATCTTCACCACCCACCGGTTCGGCTCCGGGGGCAGCAAGACGATCGCCCTCCACCTCGACTCCGAGGCCGGCCCGGTCGACCGCACCCTGACGATCGACGTCGTGGCCATCGAGCCGCCGGTGCCGATCATCTCGGTGGGCGGCGCGCTGCGCACCGGCGTCGACGAGTACACCAAGCCGCCGGCGGCGCCGCTGACCCTCGACGGCAGCGCGTCCAGCGGCACGTACGACCACCTGGAATGGCGCGACGACGTGAGCGGGGCGACGTTCACCGGCACGGTCTGGTCGCCGGACCTGAGCGTCGGCACCCACCACGTCACCCTCGTCGCCAAGGGCCCGCCCGCGGCCGACGTGTCCACGGCGGTGACGATCATCGTCACCGCACCGGACGACACCGCGCCCACGGGCGACATCCAGGGCCCCCGGATCACGGGCACGGGGCTCAGCTACACCGTCACCGGAGTCGACGCCGAGTCCGGCGTCACCCGCATCGACCTGTACGGCCAGTTCAACTACCGCTGTGCCCGCGCCGGCGACCCGACCGACCCGGGCACTGATGCCTCGCTCGACGCCACCGGGACCCCGTTCGCGACGGGCCAGGGCGGCGAGCTGACGTCGACCGGCCCGGGCGCGGTCTCGTTCACCGGGTCCGTGACGCTGTGCCCGGCGGGCCAGGAGGTCGTACCGCCGTTCTTCCTCGATGCGTGGGCGGTCGTGTGGAACGGCGCGGGGTTCACGATCCAGACAGCCCACGCCACGCTCGCCACGTAGTCAGGAGCGGTCCCCGTGAGAAGGTTCGTAGTGCGGGCGGGCACGGCCTGTCTGGCCGGAGCGGTCATGGTGGGCCTCGTGGCCCGGGCGGACGCCGAGCCGCCGGCGGGGCTGGCGCTCCAGGGTGGGGGCGCCTGGCTGGCGTCGTCGAGCGTGGGCCTGCTCACGCTGATCGACGGGGGCAGACGCGGAGGTCGTGGCCCGGCGCAAGGTGGCCGACGGCGGCGGCGATCTGGGCTCGGCCCAGTCCGCGATGACCGGCTACGCCCTCGACCGGGCCCACGGGACGGTGGTGCGGGTCGACCCGGCGACGTTCGAGGTCGGACCGGCGGTCGAGGTGATCGCCGGCACCACCGGCGAGGTGTCGGCGCTGCCGGCCCCCGACGCCCTCTACGTCGTCGACCACGGCCGCGGCCAGGTGGCGGTGGTCGACCCGGCGTCGCCGGCCACGCTGCGGGGGCCGGTCCGATCGCTGGCCGAGCCGATCGTCGGCGGTGTGGTCGACGGCGACGGCCGGCTGTGGACGCTGGGCGCCCGCACCGGCGACCTCGTCTGGTTCGACGGCCCCGAGCGCCACAGCCGGCGCGGGGCCGTGCAAGATCCGGCGGGGGCGACGCTGGCGGTGGTCGACGGCCGCGCCGCGCTGGTCGAGCGGGTCTCGCGGGTCGTGCGCCTGCTCGACGGCCGGGGCCGGGCCTCGTCGTCGTCGTGCCTCGACCTCGACCCCGCCGACGACTCCCTCCAGGTGGGCGGGTCGGCCCGCGGCGAGCGGCTCTACGTGGTGTCCGGCGACGACGGGGTGCTGCGGGTGAGCGACCTCGGCTCGGGCGACTGCGGTGACGTGGTGCTCACCATCGCCGCCCCGCGGTCGAGGCTGGGAGTGCCCCAGGAGGCGCGCGACCGGGTGTTCGTCCCGGACTACACGACCGGCACGGTCGTGGTCGTCGACCTCGACTCGGGCGAGCACACGGTGACCGCCGAACTGGTGACCCCGGGCGTCGAGTTCGAGCTGGTCGCCCGAGACGGGATCGTCTTCTACAACGACCCGGGCAGCGAGCGGGCGGGCGTGATCGGCGTCGACGGCTCGGTGGCCGAGGTCGACAAGTACGACCCCCACCACCCCGGCGAGGGCGCCCAGACCGGCGGGGGCGCGGGACCGCCGTCGGCCGAGGCCGGCGACGCGCCGGCGGACCAGCCGGGCACCGCGCCGGGGTCGCCCACGGCGTCCACACCGGACGCCCCGCGGCCGCCCGAGGTCGGGCCCGAGCCCCCGTCGCCGCAGGACGCGGCGCCGGCGTCCACGCAGCCCGACCCGACGCCACCCGACCCGACGACGCCGCCCGGCGGCCAGCCCGACCCGCGGCAGCCGGTCGACCCGCTCCGGGTCACGGCCACCGCGGAGCGGGTCGAGGTCGGCCAGCGGCTCACGCTGGGCGTCGAGCCCCGCGACGCCGGCGTGCGCCTGGGCGACGTCCGCTGGTCGTTCGGTGACGGCGATACGGCCACCGGCCGCGACCAGACCCACGCCTGGCGCACGACCGGCCAGTTCGTGGTGTCGGTCAACGCCACGATGACGCCCGGCGGCGAGGGCGGCGGCTTCGCCACGATCGAGGTCGTCCCCCGCAGCGAGGCCCCGCCCGAGGCCCGGTTCACGCTGACCACCCCGGTCGAGGCCGGCATGCCTCCAGCGTGACCGTGTAGGTCCCGGCCGCCGGGCGGCATCACCAGCGGCGCGAGCAGCTACGACGACCACAGCGACTACACGTTCACGGCGCTGGTGAGCAGCGGCGAGTTCCGGACGTGCGCCTACACGATCGAGGGGGTGCGGACGGACTGCGCGGTCGCCGGGGCGCCCGGCGGGCGGGCGGTGTCGGTGACGCACCGGTTCGCCGCCGGCGGCCGCCAGACGGTCGCCCTCCACTTCGACACGGCGGCCGACCCCGTCGACCGCAGCCTGACCGTGGAGGTCGAGGTGCTGCAGCCGCCCCGGGGGGTCGTGGTCATCACCGGGGCGCGGCACGTCGCCGCGAACGACTACGTCGCGGTCGAGGGGACGCCAATCACCCTCGACGCCAGCGGCACGACCGGCGACTACAGCGACCTGTACTGGCAGGACACCAGCCTCGACGCCCCCCGGATCCACAGCACGGTCTGGTCGCCGGCGTGGGGCGTCGGCTCCCACAGCGCCATCCTGAGCATCGAGTCCCAGAAGCTGGGCGCCAAGTGGGGCGACGCGTTCAACATCCGCATCGTGGCGGCGGACACCACCCCGCCGACCGGCGCCATGCCGGAGCCCGACCTGTTCGGGGACCCCCGGGGCCCGGTCTTCACCGTCGACGCGTCGGACGCCGAGTCGGAGATCACCAGCATCGAGCTCCACGGGTTGTTCAACTACGCCTGCCGGCCCGCCGGCAGCGACCCGGACGTGCTGGGCACCCAGGCGCAGCGGGACGCCACCGAGACCCCGTGGTACACCGCACGGGGCCCGGAGCTGATCCCCACCGGCCCCGGCGCGGTGTCGGTCACGGTGCCGTCCGACCTGTGCCCGGCCGGCCAGGAGCTCGGGCCGAGGTTCCAGTTCTCGTGGTGGGCGGTCGTGCGCAACGGCGCGGATCTCAGCGTCGAGACGCCGCACAACATGGTGCTTACGTAGTGCGGGCGCGCCGAGTGCCACGATAAGGGGTGGTGACGACCACCGATCCCGCACCGTCGCCGCGGCGGGGCACGCTGCGGATCTACCTCGGCGCCGCGCCGGGCGTCGGCAAGACCTTCGCCATGCTCAACGAGGGTCGGCGCGCGGCACGAGCGCGGCACCGACGTGGTCGTCGGCTTCGTCGAGACCCACGGGCGGCCGCGCACCGCCGACGCAGATCGGCGACCTCGAGGTCGTCCCCCGCCGCCGGCTCGACTACCGGGGCACGACGCTTCGAGGAGATGGACGTCGACGCCGTGCTCGCCCGCCACCCGGACGTGGCGCTGGTCGACGAGCTCGCCCACACCAACGTCGCCGGGCTCGCCGCCACGACAAGCGCTGGCAGGACGTCGACGAGCTGCTCGACGCCGGCATCGACGTCATCTCCACCGTCAACATCCAGCACCTCGAGTCGCTCAACGACGTGGTCGAGCGCATCACCGGCGTGCAGCCAGCGCGAGACGATCCCCGACGACGTCGTGCGGGCCGCCGACCAGATCGAGCTGGTCGACATGACCCCGGAGGCGCTGCGCCGGCGGATGGCCCACGGCAACATCTACCCGGCCGAGCGGATCGACGCCGCCCTCGCCAACTACTTCCGCCCCGGCAACCTGGCCGCGCTGCGCGAGCTGGCGCTGCTGTGGGTCGCCGACCGGGTCGACGACGACGCTCGAGGACTACCGCGAGCGCCACGGCATCACCGAGCCGTGGGAGACGCGCGAGCGGGTCGTCGTCGCCATCACCGGCGCGCCGAGCGGCGACGGCGCTGATCCGCCGGGCGGCCCGCATCGCCCAGCGCAGCGCACGGCGAGCTGGTCGGCGTGCACGTGCGCGGCCGACGACGGCCTGGCGGCGGCCGACGACGACCGCGTCGACGCACCAGCGCCAGCTGCTCGAGGAGCTCGGCGGCACCTACCACGAGATCGTCGGGCAGCGACGTCGCCGCCGCCCTCGTCGACTTCGCCCGGGCCGAGAACGCCACGCAGCTCGTGCTGGGCGCGAGCCGCCGGTCGCCGGCTGGGCCGAGCTGGTCCGCGGCTCGGTCATCAACCGGGTGGTGCGGCTGTCCGGCGCGATCGACGTCCACGTGATCTCGCCGACGGCCGCGCCGCCGACGGCGACGACGAGGGCCCGCGCCGTGCCCCGGCGCGGCGGCATCCGGCCGCCCTGGCGCCCCGCCGCCGGCTCCTCGGCTGGCTGGTCGCCGCGATCGGGCTCCCGCTGCTGACCGCTCGTGCTCGTCGCCGCTGCGCGACGCACGTCAGCCTGCCGACGCGTCCTCCTGCTCTTCCTGCTGCTCGTCGTGTGCGTCGCCGTCGTCGGCGGGCTCGGCGCCGGCGCTCGTCGCCGCCGTGGTCGGCGTTCCTGCTGCGTCGAACTGGTACTTCACCCCGCCGCTCCACACGCTGGACGATCGCCGAGGCCGAGAACGTCCTCGCCCTGGTCGTGTTCCTCGTCGGTGGCCGTCGCTCGTCAGCGCGCTCGTCGGCCGCGGCCGCCCGACGGTCGGCCGAGGCGGCGCCGGGCCGCGGCCGAGGCCGAGACGCTGGCCGGCCTCGCCGGCACGCGTCGCCGAGCGCCGACCCGCTGCCGATCCTGGTCGACCACCTGCGCCGGGCCTTCGGGCTCGACGGCGCCGCCGCTCCTGCCGCGAGGTCGACGGCCAGTGGCGGTCGAGGCGGCGTCGGCGGGCCGACGCCCCGGCCACGCCCGACGAGGCCGACGACGGTGCGGCGCCTCGGCGGGCGACCTGGTGCTGGCCCTGCGCGGGCGAGGGCCTGGCCGCCGAGGACCTG
The DNA here is from genome assembly GCA_963739835.1 of uncultured Acidimicrobiales bacterium. Lineage (GTDB taxonomy): Bacteria > Actinomycetota > Acidimicrobiia > Acidimicrobiales > VFJN01 > ZC4RG19. The sequence continues at coordinate 55,667 of CAVUBW010000005.1, read as the reverse complement.
CGGGTGCTGCAACGCCTTCGCCGCCCAGCTCGCGGCCGCGATCGACCGACGCCGGCGCTCGGGCCCAGGCCGCCCAGGCCGCGGCGCTGGCCGAGGCCAACGAGCTGCGCAAGCGCGCTGCTCCAGGCGGTGTCCCACGACCTGCGCACCCCGCTCGCCGGCGATCAAGGCGTCGGTCACCAGCCTGCGCCAGACGCGACGTCGAGTGGTCAGCGACGCCGACCGCGACGAGTTCCTCGCGCACGATCGAGGACGAGACCGACCGCCTCACGGCCCTGGTCGGCAACCTGCTCGACATGAGCCGCATCCAGGCCGGCGCGCTGCGTCCCGGCGTCCCGGCCGGTCGCCGCTGGAGGAGGTCGTCCCGGCCGCCCTCGCCGGCCTGGGGCCGCGGGCGCACCGCGTCGAGGTCGACGTGCCCGAGACGCTGCCCCCGGTCGTCGCCGACCCGGCGCTGCTCGAGCGGGTGGTGGCCAACCTGGTCGACAACGCGGTGCGCCCACTCGCCCGACGGCGTCCCGGTGCGGGTCGAGGCCGGCGAGGTGCGGCGGCCGGGTGCGATCTGCGGGTGATCGACCGGGGCCGGGGCATCCCGGCCGAGCGAGCGCGAGCGGGTGTTCCAGCCGTTCCAGCGCCTGGGCGACAGCGCCGTCGAACGGCGCGGGCGTCGGGCTCGGCCTGGCCGTCGCCCGGGGGTTCGCCCGGGCGATGGGCGGCGAGCTCACGATCGACGACACGCCCGGGCGGGGGCACGACGATGATCGTCGAGCTGGCGACCGTGCGACCGTCACGATGCCCGGCCGCGACCCGTGACCCGCGTGCTGGTCGTCGACGACGAGCCGCCGATCCTGCCGCGCGCTCGCCACCAACCTGCGGGCCCGGGGCTACGACGTCGACGCCGCCGACGACCGGCGAGGAGGCGCTGGTCGCTGGCGGCCCGGCACCACCCCGACGTGGTGATCCTCGACCTCGGCCTGCCCGGGATCGACGGGCTCGAGGTGATCGAGGGCCTGCGGGGCTGGATCGAGCGTGCCGATCATCATCCTGTCGGCCCGGGGCGCCGAGCACGACAAGGTCGCGGCCCTCGACGCCGGCGCCGACGACTACGTCACCAAGCCGTTCGGCATGGACGAGCTGCTGGCCCGGCTGCGCGCCGCGCTGCGCCGCAGCGCGCCCGGCCGCACGAGGAGCGCGGTGGTCGACGACCGCCGACTTCACGGTCGACCTCGCCGGCCAAGCGGGTCGCGCGGCGACGGCGGCGAGGTCCGCCTCACGCCGACCGAGTGGGGGCTCGTCGAGCTGCTGGTCCGCAACGCCGGGCGAGCTCGTGACCCAGCGCCAGCTGCTCCAGGAGGTGTGGGGCCCGCAGTACGGCGAGGAGACCAACTACCTGCGGGTCCACATGGCCCACATCCGCCGCAAGCTCGAACCCGACCCGTCGCCGGCCCCGCTACTTCATCACCGAGCCGGGCATGGGCTACCGGTTCGAGGGCGACGGCGCCGGCGGCTGACCGGCGCGCTGGCGCACGGCCTCGAACAGCAGCACCGCCGTGGCCGCCGCCGCGTTGAGCGAGTCGACGCCGCGGCCGTTGCGGGCGCCGGGCATGGGGATGGCGACGGTGGCGTCGGCGGCGGCGAACCAGGCGGCGTCCAGGCCGCCGGCCTCGGGCCCGACGACCAGGGCGGCGGCCCGGACCAGCGGCAGGTCCCACGGCGACTGCGACCCCCGGGGGCCGGCGGCGTAGACCGGGATGTCCAGGTCGCGCAGCCAGGCCCGCGTCTCGGTCCGCGCCGGCGACCGCCAGGGGCACGGCGAACAGGGCGCCCTGGGCGGCCCGCACGACGTTGGGGTTGAAGACGTCGGCGACGGGGTCGGCGGCGACGACGGCGTCGACCCCGGCGGCGGCAGCCGAGCGGAGGACCGCGCCGAGGTTGCCGGGCTTCTCCAGCCCGGCGACCACCAGCACGAGCGGGTCCGGGCGCCAGGCGACCGGCCGCTGGATGCGGTCGAGGCCGGTGGGGAAGGTGGCGGCGACCGCCAGCACGCCGTCGGGCCCCTCCCGGTAGGACAGGCGGGCGAAGACGCCGTCGGCCACCTCGGTGTGGACGGCACCGGCGGCGACCGCGTCGGCCACGATGCCGGCCGCATCGCCCGGGGCGAGGGCGGGGCACGTGACGATCTCGCCGACCGCGATGCCGGCGTCGAGGGCGCGGCGGACCTCCCGGGTCCCCTCGACCACGAACCGGCCCTCCTCGTCGCGGGCCCGCCGCTTGCGCAGGCGCAGGATCGCCTTGACCCGCGGGTTCCCGGTGCTTCCGATCACGGTCCATCCTCGCACGGAGGCTGCGCCGGAAGGCGCAGCCGTGGCCCGATCCCTAGAGATCGACACCTCTCGAGCGAGGTCGACGTGCAGCAGGTGTCGATCTCTAGGGAGAGCGGCCCGCTGCGCAGCAGCAGGAGCGGGAAGCACAGACCACGGTGGCCGCGATGGCGTGTCGTGGCAGCTCTTGCTCGTGGCACCGGGGTGGCGATCGGGGGCGCCGTTGGTACGTTGCGCCGATGGTCGTCCCGCTGCCCGGGCCCGACGAGGTCCTGCTCGATCGTCCCACCGCCGACGAGGCCCAGGCGACCGCGGTCGGCCTGGCGTCCGCGGCCGCCCACCCCGACGGGCTCACCGACGTCCAGCGCGTGCTGCTCGAGGCCACGTGCTCGGCGCTGACCGACCACCCGATTGACCTGGCGGCGTACGAGCCGGTGACGCCGCGGAGTTCGCAGAGCACCTCGCCCGGCTGAACCTGGCGTTCCGCACGCGGGGCGTCCAGATGATGCTGCTGGCGGCGATGGTGCTGCGGCCGCTGCCGCCGGAGGTCGCCGACCGGATCACGGCGTTCGCCCGCGAGCTGGGCGTCGACGACGGGATGGTGCGGGTGGCCCAGGAGCTCGCCAAGGGGTGCCTGGGGCTGGCCGCGGTCGATTTCGACCGCAACGGCTACACCCGCGAGTGGACGGCCGCCGACCACGCGGAGCTGCACACGTCCCGATCGCTCGCCAACGCCTGGGACGACGCCGTCGACGACCCCGACCTGGCGGTGCGGTGGGCGGCGCTGGAGGAGCTGCCCGAGGGCACGCTCGGGCGCGGCGTGTGGCAGCTCTACCGGGCGCGGGGCTTCGTGTTCCCGGGCCTGCCCGGCTCGGCACCGCCGCTGCTGGCGCAGCACGACTGGGTCCACGTGCTGGGCGACTACGGCACGACGGTCGAGGCCGAGCTGGAAGTGTTCGCATTGATCGCCCGGGCCAACGACGACATGCGGGCGTTCTCGCTGCTGGCGATGGTGGTGTCGCTGTTCGAGACGGGCTACCTGGCGCACGGCGCCGGCCTGTTCCAGGCCGACGCCGGGCACCTCTCGGGGCTGAGCAAGGGTCGGGAGATGGCGATCCGCATGGGCGACGCGATGACCCGGGGCGCCTGGTGCCGCGACACGGTCACGGGCGCGCCCGACGTCGACTTCCTGCGGGTCGACTGGTTCGACCTGGCGCCCCTGCCGCTGGCCGAGGCGAGGGCCCGGTTCGACCTCCGGCCCCGCGGCGACGTGGCCGTGGCGGCCGGCGCGGTCGGGCCCTGGGAGCCGGGCGGGATCAGCCCGTTCCAGCTGGGCGCCGGTCGCGACGCGGCGGACCGCGACGGCCGCCGCTACGACTCCTACGGCGCCGAGCCCCCGACCTGACCCACAACGCGTTTTGTCCCTGGAACTGGTCGCCCTGGCGACCGTTTGCAGGGACAGAACGCGGCTAGAACCCCTCGCCGAGCTCGCAGGCCTGCCCGTCGCCGTCGTCGTCGAGCCGGCGGCTGTAGCCGGGGTCGCCCTCGAACAGCGGCAGGGCCCCGGCCCGTAGGGCGTCGAGGCAGTTCCGGTAGTGCGGCTCGAGGCCGGGCGGCGTGCCCGCGGTGGTCGTGCTGGTCCCGGTCGTCGGCGGCGTGGTCGCCGGCGTCGTGACGGTGCGCGCGACCGTCGTCGCGGTGGTCGTCGGCGCGGAGGTCGCCGGCCGCGTCGTGGCCGGCGTGGTGCTGGTGGAGGTCGGCGCCACCGCGCTGGATCCGGTCGGCAGCGGTCCCCGACACCGCCCGCGTCGCCGCCCACCGTCGAGGTCGTGGCGTCGCCCGGCGCACTCTCGGCCTGATCGGGCCCGCCCTGGGCGCGCAGCGCCAGCCCGGCGCCCAGCAGCAGCGCCAACACCAGCACGGCCGCGCTCACGTCGATGGCGACCCGGGCGGCCATCGGCGCCGACCGGTAGCGCCACGCCAGCCCGCCGAACGCGCCCCGCACCGAGCCGCCGATCGCCGCCCGCTGGTGCTCGTGCGCCGCCCCGTACCGGCCCGTGCCGCCTCCCTGGCCGCCGTGCCCGGCGCCCCCGTACCCGTCGTAGGACGCGTCGCCGTAGCCGTCGACCGCGTAGCTGTCGTCGCCGTAGCCGTCGTCCGCGTAGGCGTCGCCCGCGTACCGGTCGTCGTAGCCGTCGCCGTACGCCGCGCCGGAGCCCCACTGCGGCTGGTAGACGTAGTGATTGTCGTTCGAGGACCCGTGAGGGCCACGCATCGTCGTTCTTCCCCAACTCGTGCCACTCGCCGTCACGCCCGCGCGCGTCGGCCACCCCAGCCTCGAGCCGGGAGGTAATCTAACCGGTGGGCGCCGGCGGTCGCTCGGCCATTGCCAGCTACGAACTACATCGCTAGGATTTGCCCACTTGGGCCCTGTGCGGCGTGGGGCAGGGTTCGCGTCCGGAGGCCGCAGTGAGCATGGATATCAAACGCGCTTTTATGATCGTTGCGGCGGCGTTCCTCATCCTGTCGATCTGGCACAACCCGTCCGGAACCGCCACGGCGTTTGCGGACTTCCTAGGGAACGTCGGCAACTTCCTCGAAGACGCCATCGACAAGTTCACCGAGTTCTTCAGGGGTCTCACCGCGTGACGCCTCGGCGTCGCCGCAACGAAGACGATTTCTACGGAGGCCAGATCGGGCCGCTCTACTCGGCAGAGTCGGCGACCCGCCCGGCTGAGCCGCGGCGGTCGACGGTCGTCGTCGGCGATCCCACGGCCTATGAGCCCCCACGCCCACCGAGCATCACCCGCCGCATGGCGCGTGGGCTCAACGACTGGCGTTCGCGGGTCCTGCCGCTGCCCGACGAGGTGATCGATCAGTACCTCGGCCACGGCGAGCGGATGATCCACAGCGACCATCCGTCGTTCCAGGCATTCGCGGTCCAGAACACGATCCTGTTCCTCATCCTGTTCGTGATCGCCACCGCGTTCCTGGGCGTGTCGTTCAGCGGCTCGTTCGTGACGGCCGGCATGGTGTTCCTCGTGCTCGGGATCGTGCTGCTGTACCTGGTGCTGAAGCGCCTGCGCGAGCGATACACGAGCTACGTGGTGACCAATGTCCGGATCATGGTGATCTCGGGCGTGTTCTCCCGTCGGGCCCATTCGATCCCCTGGGTGCGCGTGACCGACCTGACCTACGAGCAGAACCTGGTCGGGCGCCTGTTCGGCTACGCCACCCTCCACATCGAGTCCGCCAACGAAGAGGGGGGACTGCGCGACCTCGAGGGCGTCAGCGACCCGCTGCGGTTCAACCAGTACGTGATCGACATGGTGGTCGCGAAGCAGGGCCCGACCGCCCCGGGCTGGGAGCAGCAGGGCGAACCGGCCCCGGTCATCGCGGTGCCCCGCCGGGGCGGCCTCACCCAACGCCTCCGGGCCCGCTCCCGCCGCCGGGCGGCCGCCCGGGCGGCGTCCCGCACGGAGTCGGCCGCGTCCGGCACCGGGGGGTCCGAGGGGTCCGAGGGCCCCGAGGGCACCCCGGCCATCGCCCGCCAGCAGCGACCTCTGGCGGCGCCGGTCCGGATCGACCTCCCCGAGTCCGAGCGGGTGACCCCGCCGCCGTCGCCCCTGCCGCCGTTCGCCGAGGGCGACGACGAGCCGACCGCCGGTGGCGGCGACGACCTCGACTAGCGGCCGACCGCCGGGCGGACCGCCGGTCAGGCGAGGGCCCGGTCGTTGAGCCTCGTCAGCCGCTCGCAGGCGTCCACGTACTCGGTGACGAGGCGGGCCACGACGTCGGCCGTGCGCTCGATGCGGTTCATCTGGCCGACCACCTGACCGACCGGGTTGAAGTTCACGTCCTTGGCCGCCTCCGGATAGCGGTGGCCCCGCTGGACCGCGTCCAGCGCCACCATCATCTGCAGCGGCATCGGGAGCGGGCCCGGCGAGTCCTCGCCCTCCCAGGCCTCGGTCCAGTCGTTGCGCAGCATCCGGCACGGCTTGCCCGTGAAGCTGCGCGACCGCACCGTGTCGTGGCTGGTCGAGTCCAGGTACGTCTGCATCTGGGCGGGGGGCACGTCGGCCTCCTCGACCGTGAGCCACAGCGAGCCCGTCCAAGCGCCCTGCGCGCCCATGGCCAGGGCCGCCGCCACCTGGCGGCCGTCGCCGATGCCGCCGGCCGCCAGGACCGGCATCGGGGCCACCGCGTCGATCACCTGGGGCCAGAGCACCACGCTCGCCACTTCGCCGCAGTGACCGCCGCCCTCCGTGCCCTGGCAGACCACGAAGTCGAGGCCCGCGTCCCGGTGGGCGACGGCGTGCTTGACCGAGCCGCACAGCGCGCCCACCAGGCGGCCGCTCTCCTGGATCAGGGACACCACGTCCGGGGGCGGCGTGCCCAGGGCGTTCGCCACCAGGCGGGCCTTGGGGTGGCGCAGGATCGCCTCGACCTGGGGGGCCGCCGTCACCGCCGTCCAGCCGAGCAGCTCGTGGTGCTTCTCGTCGGCCGGCAGCTCGGGCACGCCGTGGTCGGCGAGGATCTTGGCGCCGAAGTCCCGGTGCTGCTGCGGGACCAGCTTGGCCATCTCGGCCTCCAGCTGGTCGGGGGTCATCCCGTCGAGGTCCATGCCCTCGTACTTGGACGGGATGACGATGTCGACCCCGTACGGCGTGTCGCCCACGTGGTCGTCCAGCCACGCCAGCTCGACCTCGAGCTGCTCCGGGCTGAAGCCCACGGCCCCGAGCACGCCGAGGCCTCCCGCCCGGGAGACCGCGGCCACGACGTCACGGCAGTGGCTGAAGGCGAAGATCGGGAACTCGATGCCCAGCGTGTCGCAGATGTCCGTGCGCATGGCCGAACCCTAGACCAATCAAGCGTTCGTTTGGGAGGCCAGACATCGCGTTTTGTCCCTGGAAACGGTCGCCAGGGCGACCAGTTCCGGGGACAAAACGCGAGTCGGGCTACCGTCCCGGCGTGCTGTTCCCCCAGCGGGTGGTGCCCGGACTGGCCGACGGGACCGTGACCCTCGCCTTCCGCCGGTGGCGGCGGCCGACCGTCAAGGCGGGCGGCCGGCAGCGCACGCCGGCCGGCGAGCTGGCGATCGACGCCGTCGATCCCGTCGAGCTCGACGACGTCACGCCCGACGACGCCCGGCGGGCCGGGCACCCCGACCTCGCCGACCTGCGGGCCGAGCTGGCCCGCCACCCCGACGGCACGCTCTACCGCATCGCGTTCCACCTCCGCGGCGCCGACCCCCGCATCGCCCTCCGCGAGCAGGCCGACCTGAGTGACGACGACCGGCGGGTGGTCGCCGCCCGGCTCGACCGGCTCGACCGGGCCAGCCGCCACGGTCCCTGGACCACCGCGGTGCTCGCCCTGATCGCGGCCCGCCCCGGCGTCCGGGCCGGCGACCTGGCCGAGAGCCTCGGGCGCGAGCGCCTGGCGTTCAAGGCCGACGTCCGCAAGCTCAAGGAGCTGGGCCTGACCGAGAGCCTCGAGGTCGGCTACCGCCTCTCGCCCCGGGGCGAGGCCGTGCTCAGCGGCCGAACATCGCCAGCCACTGGGCCTGCGTCTTCGGCTTGAAGACGAAGTTCCACTGGCGGGTCTCGCCCATCGTGGCCGACGGCTCGGGCGAGTACAGGTGGCCGGGGAACAGCACGGCGTCGTCGGGCACCTTGGCCAGCCGCTGGGTCAGGCTCTCGTACAGCAGCGCCGGGTCGCCGCCGGGGAGGTCGGTGCGCCCGCAGCCCTCCAGGAACAGCGTGTCGCCCGACACCAGGTAGCGCCCGTCGACGAAGAAGCACTGGCTGCCCGGCGTGTGCCCCGGCGTGTGGATCAGCTCGACCCGGACCCCGCCCACCTCGACCACGTCGCCGCCGTGGTGGCGCACCAGGTCGGAGTTCGACGCCCCGGTCACCCGCTGGACCCACGGCGCCTCGTCGTCCTGCACGTGGATCGGCACCGGGTTCTGCTCCAGCAGATCGTCCACCCCGGCGATGCGGTAGCCCATCATCTCCCCGCCCACGTGGTCCGGGTGGTAGTGCGTGACCAGCGCGCCCGTGACCCGCATGTCGTCGGTGGCGGCCACCTCCAGGATGCCGGCCACGTCGTAGGCCGGGTCGACCACCAGCGCCTCGCCGGTCGCCCGATCGCCGATCAGGTACACGAAGTTGACCATCTGCCGGGCCAGCGGGTCGTTGCGCGCCACGTCCCGGCCCGCCAGCAGCTGGCGGAAGTAGAGGCGATCGGATCGGTCGGTCCCCGGCGCGGTGTCCACCGGCTGAGGTTATCCGGCGGCCTCCGACCTGCGATCGTGGGCGGATGGACAGGATCGACCGAGACGGCATCGACGCCGTCAGCCTCGACGTGGGCGGCGTGCTGACCGTGCCCGACCACGGCCTGCTCGGACACTTCCTGACGGCCGCCGGCGTGGACCACGACCGCAGCCTGTTCTTCGCCGGCCACTACCGGGCGATGGCCGCCGTCGACCAGGCGCGGTCCAAGGCCGAGGTGTTCAACGACTACCACCACGCGTTCCTGGCCGCCGTGGGCGTGCCCGAGGACCAGATGGAGGCGGGCTGCGCGGCCCTGGCGACGATCCTCGTCCCGCCGGTGTGGCGCCAGCCGATCCCCGGGGCCAGGGCGGCCGGCTTCCGGCTCGCCACGGCCGGCCTGCGCCTGGGGGTCACGAGCAACGCGGACGGCACGGTGGCCGACATGCTCGCCCGCAACGAGGTGGCCCAGGTCGGGCAGGGGCCCGGCATCGCGGTCGAGCACATCACCGACTCCGGGGTGCTCGGCGTCGGCAAGCCCGCCGCCATCATGTTCCTGACCACGGCGCGGGCGCTCGGCCTCCCGCCCGAGCGGATCTGCCACGTCGGCGACAGCCGCACCTACGACGCCGAGGGTGCCGCGGCCGTCGGGATGGGGGCGGTGCACGTCGACCCCCTCGGCCTGTGCGCCGCCGCGGACGGCCACCACCACGTCCCCTCGCTGGCCGCGTTCGTCGACGAGCTGCTCGGCCCGGCCGATTGACCGGCCGGTCAAGCCGGCCTACGGTCCGGCCGTGACCGACGCGACCGCCGCCGCGGCGCCCGCCAGCGTCGACGTCCACATCGACCTCATGTGCCCGTGGGCCTACCAGGCCTCGCGGTGGATCCGCACGGTGCGCGACGAGACCGGCCTGGCCGTCGACTGGCGCTGGTTCAGCCTCGAGGAGATCAACCACGTCGAGCCCAAGAAGCACCCGTGGGAGCGGCCGTGGGCCTGGGGCTGGTCGCTGCTGCGGATCGGCGCGTGGCTGCGGCGCGACTCGCTCGACGCCGCCGACCGCTGGTGCGCCGCCGCCGGCCGGGCGCTGCACGTCGACGGGCGCAAGGTCCACACGCCCGACGTCGCCCGGGACGTGCTGGCCGAGGCCGGCCTCGACCCGGGCGCGGTCGACGCCGCCATCACGGACGTGACCACGCACGACGACGTCCGCTCCGACCACGACCGGGTGACCGCGCTCGGCGGGTTCGGCGTGCCCACGTTCGTGTTCCCCGGCGAGCGGGCGCTGTTCGGCCCCGTGGTGCGCGAGGCCCCGGACGACCCGGCCGCCGCCCTGCGCCTGTGGGACCTGGTGACGGGGTGGCTCGAGTTCCCGTCGCTCTACGAGATGCGCCGGCCCAAGACCGACGGCGACTGGGCCGCCATCGGCGAGCGGTTCGCCCCCTACCTGTCGGCCCGGGACTGGCCCACCATCCAGCGGGAGGTGCTCTGAGCGGTGATCATCGTCGAGCGTGAGGGCGTGCTGGCCGCCCTCTACGAGGAGTGGGACTCGCTGCTGGCCCTGGCCGACGAGCTCGGTCCCGACGACTGGGACCGACCCACCGCCTGCCCCGGCTGGTCGGTCAAGGACAACTACAGCCACGTCATCGGCACCGAGATGATGCTCGCCGGCCGCGACAGCCCCGACGTCGACGTGAGCGGCGCCAGCCACGTCCGCAACGACATCGGCCGGTTCAACGAGCAGTGGGTCGAGCACTACCGGTCCCGGCCGGCGGCCGAGGTGCTGGGCGACCTGCGGGCGATCCTCGCCGACCGCCGGGCCGCGCTCGACGCCATGGACCAGGCCGCGTTCGACGTCGAGGGCTTCACCCCGGCGGGACAGGACAGCTACGGCCGCTTCATGCGCATCCGGGTCATGGACTGCTGGTTCCACGAGCAGGACGTGCGCGAGGCGGTGGGCCGGCCCGGCCACCTCGACGGGCTCGCGCCCCAGGCCGCGCTCGCCGAGTCGGTGCGTGCGATGGGCTACGTCGTCGGCAAGAAGGCGGGCGCGCCGGCCGGTAGCTCCGTCCGCCTGGAGCTGACCGGTCCGCTGGCCGCGCGGATCGACGTCGAGGTGGGCGACCGGGCGCAGGTCGTCGACGAGCTGGCGGGCGAGCCCACCGCGACCGTCACGCTGACCGGCGACCGGTTCATGCGGCTGGCGGGCGGGCGAATCGCCGATCCCGCCACATTTGGGGACGGTGTGGAGCTGCGCGGTGACACTACGCTGGGTAGCGCGGTAGTCACGAACCTGGCCTACATGATCTGAACAGGCCTCCTGAACGCCGTGACATGAGGCCGGCGTTGACCGGGCCGTATGCTGCCCGTACGTGGGCATGCCCGACCGATTCCGTGAGGCCGCCGAGGCGGCACGGGCCACGCTGGCCGAGCACGGCGTCCTGAACGACGCCGACGCGATCCACGGCGTCCAGGCGGTCGTGCCCCGCGACCAGGACTTTCGCCACGCCGAGTGGGCGATGGACCGGGGCGCCCCGGACCCGTTCTCGCTCATCACCCACGACGAGGTGGTCGCGCTGACCGGCATCCCGGTCGGCGGCCCGGCGCTCACCTACGCGGACGACGACCTCGGCGTCCGGTTCGTCGCCCAGGACGGCAACCGCCGCACGTGGTCGTTCGGCATTCACGCCGGCCACGCCGCCGACGACGACACGCTGTGGGACCCGGTGAGCTGGTACGAGTGGATGGTGGCGCTGCTGCCGGAGCGCGAGCACGTCGACGACCTCGGCGACGACGCGGTGTACGCCCGGGGGATGCTCTACGTCCGGGGTGCCGGGCGGGCGTTCTACGTCCTCGTCGACACGCCCGACGGGTCGCCGGCCCAACTGTGGGCGACCAAGCTCGCCCGGCGGGTGCTCGATCGGCTCGCGTCGGGCGACGCGGGCTGAGCCCGGTGGCGACCGCTCCGGCCGGTCAGGCCGCGGCGGGCGGCCTCTCGCTGGCGACCGCGCCCGGTCGCTGGGTGCTGGCGGCGACCGTGCTCGGCTCGGGCATCGCCTTCCTCGACTCGACGGTGGTCAACGTCGCCCTGCCCCACATAGGCGAGGACCTGAACACCGGGGTCGGCGGCCTCCAGTGGGTGATCAACGGCTACCTGCTGGCGATGTCGTCGCTGATCCTGCTGGGCGGGTCGCTGGGCGACCGCTTCGGTCGCAAGCGGGTGTTCCAGGTCGGCGTGGTGATCTTCGCGGCCGGGTCGGTGCTGTGCGCGGTGTCCCCGACCGCCTGGCTGCTGGTCGCCGCCCGGGTCGTGCAGGGGGTCGGCGGCGCACTGCTCACGCCGGGCAGCCTGGCCATCCTCGAGGCGAGCTTCCGGCCGGACGAGCGGGGCCGGGCGATCGGCGCCTGGTCGGGCCTGAGCGGCGTCGCCTCGGCGCTCGGGCCGTTCCTGGGCGGCTGGCTGGTCGACGCCGGCTCGTGGCGTTGGATCTTCTTCATCAACGTGCCGCTGGCCGCCTTCGTCGTGCTGGTCGCCGCCCGCCACGTGCCCGAGTCGCTCGACCCGGAGGCGTCGCGCCATCTGGACGCCCTGGGCGCGCTGCTGCTGGCGGTCGCGCTGGGCGGGGTGAGCTGGGGCCTGATCGCCGCGGGCGACGTCGGCTTCGGATCGCCGGTGGCGTGGGGCGGGATCGTGGTGGGCGCGGCCGCCTTCGCCGCCTTCGTCGTCCACGAGCGCCGGAGCCCGGCGCCGATGGTGCCGCCGTCGATCTTCGCCTCCGCCCAGTTCCGGGCGGCGAACCTGGTCACGGCGGCGATGTACGCCGGGCTGGGCGGCGTGTTCTTCCTGCTGGTGGTGCAGCTGCAGAACGTGCTCGGCTACTCGGCGCTGGAGGCGGGCGCCGCCACGCTGCCGATCACGCTGCTGATGCTGGCGCTGTCGGCCCGGTCGGGCGCGCTGGCCGCCCGCATCGGGCCCCGGCTGCAGATGACCGCCGGACCGCTGCTGGTGGCGGCGGGGGCGCTGCTCCTGACCCGGGTGCAGGCCGGGTCGCACTACGTAAGCGACGTGCTGCCGGCCGTGCTCGTGCTGGGCTGCGGTCTCGCCACCGTGGTGGCGCCGCTGACGGCGACCGCGCTGGCCGCGGCGGCCGACCGCTACGCGGGGGTGGCGTCGGGCATCAACACGACGGTGGCCCGGGCGTCGCAGCTGGCCGCGGTGGCGGCGCTGCCGGTGGCGGCCGGCCTCACCGGCGACAGTTACCTGGACCCCGACGCGTTCAGCAGCGGGTTCCGCACCGCGATGCTCATCACGGCCGGCCTGGCCTCGCTGGGCGGGGTGATCGCCTTCGTCGGCATCCGCAACCCGGCGCGCGAGCCGGAGGCGCTACCGGCCGTATCCCCGACCGGCTGGTTCTGCGGCGCCGAGGGCCCGCCGATCGACCACTGTCCGGGATCGACCGCGGGGGATACCCAGGGTGAACGCGCCGCTTGAAAGAGCGCGAAAACTCTCGACCCCACCACCGGGGCTTAGCGTAGGACTAAACAGGGGGTTCACCAGGGCGCGGCGGGCCTCGCTGGGCCGCGCCGCGCGAACCCTGGTGCGGGACGGATCATGGGGAACGATCGCATGACCAACAGGCCTCGACGATGGTCGGCGCTCGCGGTCGCGGCCGCACTGCTGGCGGTGGCCGGGTGCGGTTCCGGTGACGGCAGCGCGGGCGAGGCGGCGACCTCGTCCCCGAGCCTCGAGACGACGTCGTCGAGCCAAGCGTTCGGCACGGCGACGATCACGCCACCGGGCACGCACCTTGCGCTGGGCAAGCCGGCCTTCGTCGAGATGACGGTCAACGGCGTCCGGGGCATCGTGTCGATCGCGGTCGTGGGCATCACCGAGGGCACGCCGCTGGAGCGGGCGGCGCTGAACTTCCCCAGCGGCGACGCGTACTACATCACGATGGTGATCCAGAACACGGGCAGCCCCGCCGACCTGGGGAACTACGAGCCCGAGCTCGACGCCATCCAGGCCGACGGCAGCGAGGCCTTCTCCGTCAACGAGCCCGACGACTTCCCCCCGTGCCCCGACTTCGGCCCGGCCGAGCTGCCGCTCGGCGGCTCGTTCTACACATGCGAGGCCTACATCGCCCTACCGGGTGTCAAGGTGACCTCGGTGGAGTTCGTCCCCGGCCCGCAGATCGACCCGATCGTCTGGAGCTGAGCCGCCAGACTTCGGTCAACCCACACACCGGGGACGAGAGCCGGCACGCATGGACGCGGAGCGTGTGCTGGACGCTCGGTTGGGCCGTCGCGACGGTCGGCCTGGTCGCCTGGGCGCTCAGCTGACCGCGAGCTAGCGCGCCGCCCGCGGCTCAGTCCCGCCGGTCCTCCCGGCGCTCCTTGCGCCGCCGGTGGCGCCGCAGGACGCCCAACCCGAACCAGACGAGCGCGCCGATCCCCGACGACACGAGGATCAGCAGCCAGACCGGCCAGGTGAACTCCCAGAACAGGAACTGGACGGTCACATCGTCGGTGTTCTGGATCATGAAGACGAGGAGCGCTCCCGCGCCGCTGAGCGCGGCGATTGCCCCGGCTCCGAGCCGCAGACCCGATCGGTCCGCTTCGGAGGTCGCGCCCACCTCACCACTCTCCTGGACCATGGCTGCCTCACTCTCGCCGGTGAGAACAGCCTGACACAGGACGGAGGCCGACGATCGGCCGGACACCGTCACAGCCACATCGGCTGAGCGTGCGGCGCCACAGGCGCATGCCTCGCGGGGTCCGGCCTGCGGGCGGTGAGGCTGGGGTAGGCCTACCTGGCGGCCCGGTGCTGTGCTCCCACACGCGAACGGTTGGCCGAAGCCCAGCTGCTACCTTCCTGCACTCTGTTGCTCGCGGGATCCGTTGTCCTCAACGTCGTGCTCTGGCTGGGCTGCGCGGGGGTCGGATCGGCCATCCTTCCGGCCCGGGATCGGCGGGCCACCGACGCCCCGGAAATCACCACACCCACGTGGAATCACCTCGGCACCGCGGCATGCGTCGGTCTGGCCGCCCTGGTCGCCGTGGGGGGCGCGGCAACGGTCCTGCGGGTCCCGCCCCTACTGGCCGTCGGCGTGTTCGTGGTGGCGGGCCTGGTGCTGCTGGCGGCGCGGGCCGCCCGCTGCCGGCCACAGCTGCGCCGCGGGCGCGAGCTGGCCGGCGTCGGGTTTCTCGCCGGAGCCGCCGCCTGTGCTCTGGTCATCCAGGCGGCGGTGGGTGTCACCGCCTGGCCCAACCCCTGCGACGACCTGCTGGCCTACATACCGCTGGCGGACCGCCTGCTCGCCACCTCGCAGATCATCGAGCCATGGAGTCTGCGCCGGCTGCAGAGCCTTGGCGGGCAGACCTTCCTCCAGGCCATCCCGATGGGGACCCTCGGCGTCGGCGCGTTCGCCACGACCGAGATGCTGACCGCCACCGCCTTCCTCGCCGGCCTCTTCGTGGTGTCGGGGTTCCGGAGGGTCGCATCGCTGGTCGCCTGCATCACGATCGTGCTCGCCCTGGCCGTGCTCGCGGTGCCTCGTGTCAACAGCGCCGCGGTGCTCCTGGTGGTGCCGTTGCTCGTCGCAAGCTTCGGTGCTGTGTCCGAGATGCGGCGGTCACTCACCGAGCGGGCGACGGGGCTGCGATGGGCGGTCGCTACCGGCCTGCTGCTCGCGGGCGTGGTCGCGCTGCGGATCCACGCGGGCCCGGCGCTCGGTGCCGTCGTGGTCATCGGCGCGCTCACCGCGAGCGGGTCGCCGCTCCGGATGCGGCTGCAGGCCCTGGCCACCACCGGCGGCACGGCCGGGCTCGCGCTCATTCCGTGGAGCATCGCCTCCTGGCTGTCGTCCGGGACGCCCGCGTACCCCTTCATCGGCGGCAACGCGAACCGCGCGGCCCCTGCCATACGGGATCCCAGCCTTCACGGGGTCAGGGAGATCGCGGCGCGCGCGGCCGAGCTGATGCGGGTCGGCCCATACCTGGGCGCCGCCGTGGCCGTCCTGGTGGTGGCACCTGTCGTGCGTCGCTGGTTGCCCGACCCGTGGCTCGTGGCGATCGCGGCATGCGCAGTGGTGGCGAACATGGCCGTGCTCGGCTGCCTTCTCACCGCGTCCGACAATGGGAGCTTCGCCCGCTACACCAGCCCGCTGTCGATCGCACTCGTCCTGTTCTTCGCCTACGAGGCCGTCCGGGGCAGCGAAACCGCCGCCGCCGGACGCATGCCGCCGATTGCCAGGCCCGTCGTCCTCCTCGCCGCGGCAGCCTTGATCCTTGGTCACGTGGCCTATCTGTTCACACCCACGGGGACGCGCGTCATGCGCGAATCGATCGAAAGCACCCGCGACACCCTGGCCGACGGCGGGCGTCACGCGAGATTCGACGAGCTGTTGGCTGCCCGGGATATTCGGGACGACTACTCGGCAGCGCTCGACCTCGCAGCCGACGGCGGCCCGGTCATCGCCGCTGTCGACCATCCCTACCTGATCGACTACGGACGCCACGACGTCGCCAGCCTCGACCTTCCCGGCTGGGCGGCCCCGGGAGGCGACTTCCCGTTCTTCCAGGGAACGCTCAGCAAGATCCGTGCCCTGCGCAGGCAGGGTTACAGCCAGCTCCTGGCGACCGCCCCCGAGCGGCAGGCCTGCCTGTACCCCGACGCACTGCGGGTCCAGGCCGCGAATTCGTCGGCGATCGCCCAGTACCTACTCGACTGGTCCGACGGGGTGGCCGAGATCGTCGAGACCGCACCCCGAGCCGTCCAACGGGTCGGATCGCTCTTGCTGATCGATCTGGCGGCCGCCGAACGCGAGCTTGTCGGGGCGCCTCAGTAGGCGCGTGGGCCCTCTGATGGCCTGCGCTTGTCCGGTCCCGGGACGTGGTTGAACCCGCCCAGATCTGTCCCAGGACGTGGTTGTCACCTCGGGGCCAGGTTGAGCTGCCAGGTCACCCCGTATGGATCACCGACCCAGCCGAAACGGGTACTGAACCCGTAGTCGTCGAGCGGCATGAACACCTGGCCGCCATCGCTGAGCCGATCGAAGAGTCGCTGGAGTTCGTTGTTGTCGTCGCAGTCGATCCAGAGTGACACTGCAGGGGTAAACCCCCATTGATGACGGACGGGGCTGTCGGCACAGCTGAACTCGCTACCGGCGAGACGGAACATCGCGACCTTGACGGTGTCCTCGGGTCCACTGTCGCCTGGGCCGTAGTGGTCGATCGCGATGAGTTCGAAGTCGTCGAAGACGTCGCGGTAGAGATCGAGTGCTGCGGCGGCGGCGCCATCCTGGAACGTCAGGAAGGTCCGGAGTCCCTGGGTCATGAGATCGACGCTAACTACCGATCGTCGCCGTCGCCTCGACGCGCCTCGCGAACCACCCCCTTGACCCCAGAGAGGATTCGGTCGGGTGCACTCCGCCGACGATCCCGCACGGCCGGCCGCTGCGACCGATATGCCGCCTACATCAGGTGCGTCGCGCTCGAACAGTGAGGAAGTAGGGGGCTATGCGGGTGTCGGCCACCTCCGGGTGTGCTGCCGCGGTTGTCTCGTCGGCACACGGTTCACCGATTGCCTCGATGGCGAGGCCGCAGGCCAGCACCGCGTTGAGCCAGCCGGCCAGCGTGCGCCGGGCATAGGTGATCTCAAATGGTCGACGCCGGGCGCGCAGCGCCGCCGGGGCGGCCCCGAACGTCCAGGTTTCGCTGACAGGGCCTTCGAAAAAGTAGCCACCGATGGCCAGTGCTTGACGCTCACCAGCGTCGTCATCGACCCAGCGGCGAACGGGGGTCGACGTCGCCGGATGTGCGACGGAGAACTGCAGGAAGCCGTCGGGACGCAGCACGCGGGCGATCTCCCGCAACACCCCCTCCGGATCGGCGACGTCCATCAGGCTCATGAACGCGGTCACTGCGTCGAAGGCTGCCGAGGCGAAGGGTAGGACCGCCCCGTCCGCGACGACGTAACGGATTCGGCCGTCGGCGAGCTTGCGGGCCGCGTCGATGAAGACCTCGGATATGTCGAGCGCAACGACGCTCGCACCACGCGCCGAGAGCAGGCGGGTGTTGTGGCCCTCGCCGCAGCCGACATCGAGACAGCGCAGGTCGTCGACCGGCGGAAGCATGGAGAAGAAAGCGGGCGTGTTGACGAGATCCCGGTAGACATCGAATCCGGCCCGGCTCAGCTCGATCCAGTCCGGCGCGTTGGCATCCCAGATCGTGCGCGTGTCGGGCCGGTCCACCGCGACAGCGTCGCACCATCCGATGGAGGCCGTCGCCGGCACCTGGCCCGGCAACCGTGTTGCGGACCGGTTTGGCTCCCCAGTTCGGCTTCCGCCATCTCGCATACCAGTCCACCGCGCGGGTAAGCCTCGACCGTGTCGTCGCGCCAACACGAACCTGAAACCACGACTGTCGCTCGCCCTCCTGTCGTCAGCCAGACCGAGTGGGACGCGGCGCTGGCGGCCATGACCGAGCGCGAGGAGACCGTCGCCACCGCGATGCACGAGCTCGCCGCCGCCCGGAAGCGCATGCCGATGGTGCGGGTCGAGCACGACTACCGCTTCGAGGGCCCCGACGGGCAGCGGTCGCTGCCCGAGCTGTTCGACGGGCGCAGCCAGCTCATCCTCTACCGGTTCTTCTTCGAGGAGGGCGTCGACGGCTGGCCCGACGCCGGGTGCGCCGGCTGCTCGTCCGTCGCCGACGGCATCCCCGACCTCGGTCTCCTGCACGCCCGCGACATCACCTTCGCCATGGCATCGCCGGCACCTCAGGCGAACCTACGCCGCTACGCCGAGCGCATGGGTTGGACCGACGTGCCCTGGTACACGATCTGCACCGAGCGCTTCTCGGCTGACTTCGGGGTCGACGAGTGGTTCGGCCTCAACGTCTTCCTGCGCGACGGCGACGACGTCTACCGCACCTACTTCCTCCAGCACGGGCCGATGGTCCAGAGCATCGGCAGCATCTGGAGCATGTCGTCCCTCACGCCCTACGGCGGGCAGTCCGACGACGAGGACGTGCCCGAGGGCTGGCCGCAGGCGCCGCGGTCGTTCTGGTACCGCCGTCACGACGAGTTCGACGAACCGCCGCCGTCAGCCAGGGGCGACAACGCCCTGTAGGGGTGCTTGAACAGCGCCACTCACGTTGTCGAGCCACGTCTCCCACGCGCCGCCGCAGGCGGCGCTGCCTTGACCCTGTAGAGCCAGTTCGGCAGATCAGAGCCCGGCAGTCTGCCCGGCAGCTCCCCAGACTCGTCCGCTCCAGTGGAGGTATGGCGTACGAGGCTGACGCCGAGCATGACGGACGGCCAGGGCGACGATGACAGTCCATAGCGGTGTCGTCCTGTTCAGGACGCCGGTCAGCGCCGAGTCGACCGTCTGCTCTCCGATGTCCGTGCGCAATCTGGCACGAACGGGCACGCCCAGGGATGCGCTCGGTGCGGTGCGGATCGAAACTCCGTGCTACTGCTCGGCGGCCAAAGTGGCCTCGTCGGCTGCCAGACGCTGCGCTTCGTACGGTGCGCGTGAGTGACTTGAGCTGTGCGGCCGCGTACCAGAACCGGCATTCTGTGCGCGGATGGCGGCGAAGATCGTTCGAGTCGCGAGATCGAGTGACGCCGAGCGTCTCGCCACGATCCATGTCGAGGCGTGGAAGTCCGCGTACCGGGGCCAAGTGCCCGACCCGTACTTGGACGCTCTCTCCGTTCCGGCGAGGCTCGACCGGTGGCGCACCCTGCTCTCGGACAGCTCGCCGAGACAGGCAATGCTCGTGCTCGTCGAGGAAGAACAACCCATCGGATTCGCGTACTGCACCACGCAGGGGGACGCCGTCGACGATGAGCTGACCGGTGAGATTGCTTCGATGTATGTCGATCCTTCCATGTGGCGGCGAGGCGGCGGTCGGCGGTTGATGGCGGCGGCGGTCGACTGGTTCAGAGCGAAGGGCTGCAGAGCGGCGCTGCTCTGGGTGCTCGATACCAATGCGGGGCCGCGACGGTTCTACGAGGCGATGGGATGGACAGCGGACGGAGCTCAGAAGGGGATCGAGCTCGGCGGACAGGAACTCGTCGAGGTTCGATACCGCCTCGGGTTGTGATGGTCGGTGCATGAGGCGAAGCGCGGAACTGCCTGATCTGGCGCCCCTCGACGAGCAGCTCCAAAGGTCGATCAGGCCGCGAGCCGGGGGGCGAGGACGGGCGCCTCTGGCGCCCGCCCGCAGGCCGGCGCCCTTGACGCCGGCATTGCCCACGTGCGGCGGGCGTCGGTGTACGTCGACGGGCGGGGCCAGCAGCTCGGACCTCCCACGACTGACGGGGCGCGGGGTGAGCACTGGTTGATGCCGACCGTCGTCGCGCTGATCACGAAGCGGCGGGAGACTCAGGCCCAGGAGCGGGCCGCCGCGCCGGAGTGGGCGACCATCACGTACGAGGGTGAGTCGGTGAGCCTCGTGTTCACCAACCCGACCGGCGGGCTCGTGCTGCGCCAGGCCGTCACCAAGGTCGTCAAGCGGGCGGCCAAGACCGCTGGCATCGTCGCTGACCTGGCGACGCACGCCGGGCGGCGAACTGTCGTGACGACCCTGTTCGTCGACGGAGACGAGGCCCTGGAGACATCGCCCGCTTCGTCGGTCATGCCAAGCCGGCCACTACGGCGGGCTACGTGAAGCGACTCGGACGCAGGCCCGAGTCCGTCGCCCGGAGAGCCGCTGCTGTGCTCGACGGCCAGGGCGACCAGGATGAAGAATCGACCGGCGGGGTTCGGAATCAGGTAACCGACTCCGCGAACGAGCTGCTCGGCCTCGCCGATCCTGCAATCGATGACTTGTGCTGCCGCGTTCGCCAGGTCCTGGAGGCCCAGCCCCCGCCGCAGCCTTGAGCCGGCGCGCGACGCAGCCCTATCCGGGCTGCATCTGGGCCTTGGCGATGGAGCCGAGGTCGCCGAGCCAGGATTGCGAGGAACGGCACCAGTTCTGCGCCTTTGGCACCAGCAGGTCGCGCTGGCGGATCGTGCCGACGCGCAGGCTGTGCACCTTCGGCCCGTCGCCGACCGGGCTGGAATGAATTGGCGTTCCGCATCGCGGGCAGAATGATTGGATGCGCGGCGTCCCGCTCTCGCCCACCTTCACGTAGGTCTTGAGCGAGCCGGACAGCAGCGTGAAGGTGCCCTCCCGCGTCGGCACCACCGTGCGGAATGCCGAGCCCGACAGGGTCTGGCAGTCGGTGCAATGGCAGATGGCGACCTTCCCGGGATCGATGACAGCCTCGTAGGCGATGTCGCCGCAGTGGCAGCCTCCCTCGACTTTCATGGTGGACCTCCCTCCCGGCCATTCGCGGTTGCCACGACGGCTACAAGGTAGCGGAGGATGACACAAGTCATTGCGCCTCGCTCGGCGTTCGCCATCGCCACGTTGCGTCTTGTCGTCGAAGCGATAAGGTCGTGGCCGGGGAGCGGGCGCCGGGTGGAGAACGCCATGGGAATGCGAACGCTGGTCGCATCGGCTTTTCTGGCAGCGGTGTGGCCGGTGGCAGCGCTGGCACAAGCCCCGACGGAAACCACAAAGGAGCAGCCGCAGGTGTCGCAACAAGTCAAAGACGAGCTGGCGCCGGGCGGCGTGCTTCGCGCCGGCATCAACCTTTCCAATTTCCTGCTGGTGACCGGTAAGGCCGACAATGGCGATCCCGTCGGCGTGTCGCCCGACATGGCGCGCGAGGTCGCCCAGCGGCTCGGCGTGGCGGTCAAGTACGTCACGTTCAAGACGCCGGGCGAGCTGGCCGACGCCGCCGAGACCGGCGCATGGGACATCGGCCTGATCGGCGCCGAGCCGCAGCGCGCCGAGAAGATCGCGTTCAGCCCGGCCTATGTGGAGATCGAGGCCACCTATCTGGTGCCGGCGGGCTCGCCGCTCAAGTCGATCGCCGACGTCGACAAGCCCGGCGTGCGCATCGCCGTGACCGGGCGCACCGCCTACGGCCTCTGGCTCGAGCGCAACATCAAGCAGGCCGAGCTGGTGAAGTCGGGGACGCTCGACGCCGCCTACGAGCAGTTCGTCGCAGACAAGCTCGATGCGCTGGCGGGCCTGCGGCCGCGGCTGCTCACCGATGTCGAGAAGCTGCCCGGCGCGCGCATCCTCGACGGCCAGTTCATGCGGTGCAGCAGGCCATCGGCACGGGGCGCAAGAATGCGGCCGGCGCGGCTTACCTGCGCGGCGTTCGTGGAGGAGGTGAAGGCGTCGGGGCTCGTCCAGCGCCTGATCGAGAAGCACAAGGTGCGCGGCCTGTCCGTCGCGCCGCCGGCCTGGTCGGCGCCGAAACCAAACGGTCAACGCTGACCGCTCACCGGATAGGGAAACGCAATGTTCAACGTCGGCGACATCGAGATCCTGCGGGTGGAGGAAAGCCTCGGGCACGGCTTCCAGCCCAACGTGCTGCTCCCGGACTGGAACGCCAAGGACATCGAGCCGCACCTGCCCTGGCTGGCGCCGACCTACTACGACGCGCAAGCGGACCGCATCGTGTCGTCGATCCACAGCTGGGTGCTGAAGACGCGCCACCACACCATCCTGATCGACACCTGCGTCGGCAACCACAAGGACCGCCCCGGCCAGCCGCGCTTCCATATGCTGAACAGGCCGTACATGGAGAATTTCGCCAAGGCCGGCCTGAAGGTGGAGGACATCGACTACGTGCTGTGCACCCACCTGCACGTCGACCACGTCGGCTGGAACACGCGGCTCGACAACGGCCGCTGGGTGCCGACCTTCCCCAACGCCAAGTACGTGTTCTCCAAGACCGACCGCGACTACTTCGATCCCACGCGCGGCGCCGGCGGCAAGATCGAGGCGCACGCGCGCGTGTTCAACGACAGCGTGCTGCCGATCCTGGAGGCGAGGCAGGACATGGTGGTGGACGGCACGCACCAGCTGGGCGACGGGCTCACCATCTCGCCGGCGCCGGGACATTCGCCGGGCCACATCCTGATCACGCTGCAGTCGAAGGGCGCCGAGGCGCTGTTCATCGGCGACATCATGCACAACCCGATCCAGATCGATCATCCGCACTGGAGCAGCGCCTTCTGCTCCGATCCCGAGCAGGCGCGGCGCACGCGGCGCAGCGTGCTGGAGCATGCAGCAGGCAAGGGCAGCCTGATCTATCCGCAGCATTTCGCCGGGCCGTTCATTGGCCGGGTGGGCGAGCGGGCCGGCGGGTTCGCCTATCTGCCGGGGCGCGGCTAGTCCGCTTCCCTCATCCCCGTCCTTACGGGGAGAGGGTTAGGGTGAGGGGCAGGAACTCGCTCCAACGTCGGAGGCGAATATGGCGATCGTCCCATCGGCGACAGCGACGTGCTGCTGGTGGTCGACGTGCAGAACGACTTCTGCCCCGGCGGCAATCTGCGCCGTCCCCAACGGCGACCAGGTGGTGCCGGTCGTCAACGTGCTGGCTCGCCGCTTCCGCCACGTGGTGCTGACGCAGGACTGGCACCCCGCCGGCCACCAGTCGTTTGCCTCCTCGCATCCGGGCCGCAAGGCCTACGAGACGATCGAGGTCGCCTACGGGGCGCAGATCCTGTGGCCCGACCACTGCATCCAGGGCACGCGCGGAGCGGAGTTCCGCGCCGATCTCGACATTCCCCACGCGGCGCTGGTGATCCGCAAGGGCTTCAGGCCGCACATCGATTCCTACTCGGCCTTCTACGAGAACGACCGCAAGACCCCGACCGGGCTTGCCGGCTACCTGCGCGAGCGCGGGCTGACGCGCCTGTTCGTTGCCGGGCTGGCGCTCGATTTCTGCGTGCGCTACTCGGCCGAGGACGCCAAGCGCGAGGGCTTCGACGTGGTGGTCATCGAGGACGCCTGCCGCGGCATCGATGTGGCGGGCTCAGTCCAGGCGACGATGGAGGGCTTCGCCCAGCTTGGCGTCGCGACCGCCAAGGCTGGCAGCGATCGCGTAGCGTGGGGTCGCGCCGTCAGCGCCCGCCCAACGCCGTCAGCGCCCGCTGATAGTAGGAGAGGTCGACATACTGGTCGGGTGCCGGCGCCTTGCCGCCCCACGCGCCCTGCATCTCGGCGCGCAGCGCCAGCACATTGCGCAAGCCGTCCATGTCGAGGCGTGCGTCGGGCGCCAAGCCGTTGATAGGATCGGCGGCGCGGTCGTAGGTCGCCTCGGCAACGTCGCCGGGGATCTTGAGCCGCTCGGCCAGCAGGGCCGCCGCTTCGGCGCGATTGGCGGGGTCGAGCGCCCAGCGCAGCGAGTTGATGTAGGCGGCGAGATAGCGCTCAAGCGTCGCCGAATTGGCCTCGGCCCAGCTGCGCAGCACCCAGCAGCCCGTGCCCTGATACGGGCCCACCAGCTTCACCGCCATGCCAAGGCTCGCGAAGCCCTCGCGCACCGCGGTGATCGAGAACGGCGGGTTGAGCATGGTGGCGGCATGCTCCTTGTTCTCCTTCATCAGGCCGAGGCGCATGAACGTGCCGCCCGTGGCCTTCAATGTGTAGTCCTGGCCGTCCTTCAGGCCTTCGTTGTGGAGCGCCTTCTTGACGACCAGCGCATAGGCGGTGTTGGGGCGCGTCGACGATCACGGTGCGGCCCTTGAGGTCGGCGATTGACTTGATGCCCGGGCTGGGCGAACAGCTCCTGCAGGCTGCTGTCGCCGCCCATGACGATGATGGAGCCGGCGCCGGTGTCGGCCAGCGCCACGGAGTTGTCGACGCCGGCGTGCGCGATCTCGAAAGCGCCTTTGGCGAGCCCTTCGCGCTGCTGCGGCGAGTTCGGGGTGAACTGCAGCTCGATGTCGAAGCCGTTGCGGGCGAAAATCCCCTTCGCCTGGCCGACGAAGATGGGAAGGTTCTGCACCCCCGGGAAGACGTTCACGCGCAGCTTGGTGGGCTCGTTGGCCATGGTTGGCGACATCCAGCAAAGAGCGAGAAACAAGGCAACAGTCAGCCGCTGCATCGCCATCATGGCTCCCTCCCAACGCGACTCTTCTGCGGAAGCCGACGCCGGCGCTCGGCACCGCTTGGGCGGCACCATAAGGGGTCAGCGGATCAGGGTCGAGCGACGGCGTTGGTGCACTGCAAAGGGTCGCGCGGAGTGCCCCCAACTCCAGGCAGCGAGAACCGCGAGCCGATCCCCGGCAACCGTGCGCTCGAAAAGGAAGGGGCGCCTCTGCGGGGGGACCACGAGGCGCCCTTTGCCGGATGCGATTGTCGGGAAGAATTGCGTGTCCGTACTTCCCGGGTGCGCGAGCGCCACCATGTGCCCGCGCGCCCTCAGTCTGGGATACCGGCCTCTACCCCGCTGGGCGGTAAGCCCTCGCCTTAGTACGTGCTTCGCCTCGATTGTGAAATCCGCAGACACGCGCGGGACGCCGGACGAAAATGAGTTGTGTCGCGAGCGCATCGCTCGTGTGACGGTTGTCGCGCATCCGATAGTCGATCGGCGGAACCGCGATTCTTCACCAGTGAAAAGTTTCGCGCCGGCCATTGCGGGTCGCTCCTCGTTGGCCGCGGCACCGCCGCCGCCCCTGTGCGGGGATGATGAATGCCCGGCTTGCGCCTGCCCGAGCCTCGGCGGCAACAACGGACGCCACGGAATGACAGCAACGTTCCGTTAAGCAAACGGAGGCTTGGCGGTGAGGTTGCGCGATGACCTGTGCTAGATATGCGTTACCAGATGCACGTCGTCTGGCAGCGCACGTGGTCTGGCTAGCGCGCTAATGCAGTCGATGTCGAACCCGAATTTCGATGTCGACTGCCTCTTGGCGCGTCAGGCGTTCTCATCCGACCGCCGCCGGCGCGATCGCCTCGATGTCGGTCGCCACGTCGACGATCGCGGGGCGCTTGGCGGCGAGTGCGCGCTGCAGCGCCGGCGCGAAGTCGGCCGGGCTTCTCGACGCGAATGCCCAGCGCGCCCATGTTCTCGGCGACGTTGGCGAAGTTGACGTCGGTGTAGGTCCACAGCTCGCGCGCCGCGCTCGGTCTGGGTGCCGCCGTAGGCGCGGTCGAAGCCGCGCTTGGACTGGTTGCCGCTGCGGTTGTTGTTGACCACCGTCACCGAGGCGATGCCCCAGCGCGCGGCCGTCTCGATCTCGGCCAGGTGGTAGTAGAAGCCGGCATCGCCGGTGAAGACGACGACGGGGCGGTCGGGGCAGGCGGCCTTGGCGCCGATGCCGGCGGGGAACGCCCAGCCCAGGTGTCCGGCGCTGCGCATGTAGCTCTGGCTGGGGTTCGTCAGGTCGAACATGCCGCCCATCCACATGCCGGCGTGGCCGGTGTCGACCACGACGATGGCGTCCTCGGGCATGTGCCGCGTCAGCTCCGCGCAGATGCGCTCGGGCCGGATCGGCACGGCGTCGGAGGCGAGCAGCGCGGCGTATTTCGCGCGCCAGTCGCGGCAGATGCCCTGCGCCTGCTCGACCCAGGCCTTGCGGCGGCCCGAGGTGTCCGCGTTGGCGTGCGCCAGCATGCGCGCAGAGCGTCACCTTGGCGTCGCCCAGCACAGCGGCCTTCAGCGGGATAGTTGCGGCCCAGCGCCTGCGGCTCGATGTCGATCTGCACCGCGGTGACGCCGATCTTGGGCACCGCCCAGAAATGCGTGGTCATGCCGCCGGTCTCGGTGCCGATGAAGCACACCGTGTCGGCCTCGCCCACCACGCGGTTGGCGCTCTCGCGCGAGTAGGTGCCGACCACGCCGACCGAGAGCGGATGCTTGCCGGGGATGGCATCCTTGCCGTTGAGCGAGGTGGCGACGGGAATGCCGAGGCGCTCGGCCAGCGCCACCAGCTCCGGCCCGGCGCCCGAGGCGCGCACGCCGCCGCCGGCGACGATGACGGGCCGGGCGGCGTCCTGCAGCACCTTCAGCGCGGCGATCACGCTGGCGGCGTCGGGCTCGGGGCGGAACGGCGGCACCTTGGCGAACAGCGGCTCGACCAGGGGCTCCATGTCGGCCTCCTCCAGGTCGATCTGGCCCTCGTTGCCGCGGAACTGCAGATGCACGGGGCCCGGCGTGCCGGAGGTGGCGACGCGGAAGGCCTGGCGCACCATGTCGGGGATGCGGGAAACGTCGTCGATGGTGGCGTTGAACTTGGTGACCGGCTCGAACGCCGGCACGTCGTCCACCTCCTGGTAGACCTTGCGGAACTTGGTCTTGGGGTCGCGTCCGCCGGTCATGGCGATGACGGGGGCGTGCGCCAGGTAGGCGTCGCGCAGTCCGGCGGCGAGGTTGAGCGCGCCGATCACCTGCGCCATGCAGACGCCGGGCCTGCCGGAGGCGCGTGCGTAGCCGTCGGCCATGTAGGCGGCAGACTTCTCGCCGTGGGTGTGGATGCGCTTGATCGACGTGCGCCGCTCCATCTCGGCGAAGGTGCGGCGCAGGACCGCGGGCACCATGAACACGTGGCGTGACGCCGTAGCCGGCCAGCATGTCGGCCAGGCACTCCGCGCCGGTCATCTGAACTCTTTCTGACATGTGCACACTTCCGCAGCGCTGCCTGATGTTCACTCGAATGAGAACTGAAACCGATATCTCTTCAGTGCAACGGTTGGTAGGGCACGAGCGGCGAGACCGACCCTTCGATCAAAGTCCGATGCGATCAGAATGCCGCGGACCTCACCTAATTTCTCGGCAGAGACACTGGCCATGTATGCCAGTAGCTGTGCGATTGCGGCAGGTCGCGCGATATCCGCCTTTAGCTCGATAACAACCCAACGACCTTGATTGTCCTTTGCCAAGATATCAATCAAGCCTGCTTCAACACGTGCCTCTGCGCCTCCATCCGCAATCGCAAGACCTGGTTCCAATTGCTGGAGATTTGCGCGGAGTGCGAGCTGCAGGTCGCGCTCAAGTGCAAAAGTTCGACCTACCTCATCGTCGTCATCGTGTTCCGTTTGCGCATCCGGTTCGGCCTCGGCCTGTCCGACCGGTGCCCCAAGGCGAAACCCTTGATGCAAGCGAACCTTGTGACGATACCAAACTGCCTGATTGTAGATCTTCGTCGAGGAATCCGATCTCCATCTCTTGACAGGTTGGGGGCACGCTTTGCGGGCTCGTCGCCTCGCAAGAGTAGGCGAAAGCTGGCGAAGCAGCGACGCGAAGGCCGCTCCACGATCGAGACTCCTTGTCGACTATCAATGTCGTACGCCTTCTCAATTCTTCTAATGGCATGACACCGTCATGGCCATCGTTTTGCGTAGAGAGGTTCCGGTGCTTCCAGGTATTCGCGAAATTCGGAATCTCTCGCATCTTGGACACTCCCGCTGCGCTCAATCTCGTTCAAAGTTCGAAAACGGCAACCATGTCTCCGCGGCAGCATCTCGCACGTTGCCGCCCCGCGGCACAAATAATAGACAGCCCAAATTGTCTACAGGGCTGTGAGCTGGCCTTGAGTCACTCCGGCTCGAAGTTCATGGCCACGCCGTTGATGCAGTAGCGCAGGCCGGTCGGCGGCGGGCCGTCGTCGAAGCACGTGGCCGAGGTGGCTGCCGCAGCGGCTGCAGTGCACCTCGGTGCGGACCATGCCGTAGCTGCGGTCCTCGGTGGTCTCGACCGCGCCCGGCGACCGGATCGTTGAAGCTCGGCCAGCCGGTGCCGCTCTCGAACTTCCTCTTGGAGACGAACAGCGGCTGGTCGCAGCCGGCGCAGGTGAAGGTGCCGGCGCGCTTCTCGAAGTTGAGCGCGCAGCTGCCCGGGCGCCTCGGTGCCGTGCTGGCGCATGATCTCGTATTGCTCCGGCGTGAGCAGCTTGCGCCACTCCGCCTCGGTCCGGGTGACGGGATATTGCTTGGTGTCCATGCGGCTCCATTCCTTGCCTGCGCGATGCTCCCGGAGACCCGCTGCGCGGCTCGTCTCACGAGACAGGGGAGTGCTGAGCTTCGCCGATCGCTCACTTGATCGCCAGCGGATTGACCGGCGAGCCCACCGCGCCCGTGATCGGCATGGCCGGCGCCACGAACAGGTACTCGTAGACGCCGTCCGCGGCGCAGTCCTCGGCCAGCTCCTTGACGTTGAAGATCTCGCCCATGGTCATGCCCATGATGGGGATGGTGATCCAGTGCCAGGGCTGGTTGATGCCGGGCTCGGTCTCGTTGGGGCGCACCTCGGCGCCCCAGGTGTCGGTGGCCAGCGCCGCCAGCTCGGTGCGCTGCACCCACTCCAGCGTCTCGAAGGCCATGCCGGGCGCGTCGCCGCCGGGGTAGCCGTCCCAGCTGCCGCCTTGCGAGACACTTCTCCAGCTGACCGGTGCGCACCACCACGAAGTCGCCGCGCTTCATCTCCACGCCCTGCTTCTTTGCGGTCAGGTCGAGGTCGGCGCAGGTGATGCCGTAGCCGTCCTCCAGACACTCCTTGCCCGAGCGCGCGCGCCACGTCCAGGAACACGCCGCGGCCCACCATCTTGGCTCTTGGTCTTCTCGATGCCGCACTTCTGGGCGCCGTTGGAGGTGACCTCGCGGCAGTCGTAGCCGTTCCACATGGAGTTCTCGTAGAACACGTGGCCGAGGCCGTCCCACTGCGTGCCGCACTGCAGCGGCATGCACCACCATGTCGTCGGAGGCGCGGATGCCGCGCTTGTCGAGCACGCCCGAGTAGGCGTCGGTGCCGGTGCGCAGCATCACGTGCAGCGGGTTGATGCGGCCCAGCGCCGGATAGTTGCTCTTGGCGCCCTGCGGGCCCTTCTCGTCGTAGTTGAGGGCGAGCGAGATGACCTTGCCCTTCCTCACCAGCCGGGCGGCGGCGACGATATCCTCCGGGCTCGTGTGGTTGAGCGTGCCGATCTCGTCGTCCGGCCCCCACTTGCCCCAGTTCTTGTACTTCTCGGCGGCGTCGGCGAGGTCCTGGCGGGTGAGCTTCCGCTTCGCAGGCGTACTTGTGGACATATGAGGCGCGTCCTCTCTCTTTGCTGGCTGCCGGGCGTCAGCCGAGGGTGTTCGAACCGTTCGCGGCGATGCTACTATGACCGCAACGAGAAACGCCATGCAGCCGCTCCGCTGGCTGGCATGCGCACACAACGCTCCTCGGGAGGACACCATGGCCGTTGCCGAGCCGACGATCCGCAAGCCCCTTCCGTTCGATGCCGGCCGCCTCGACGCGCTGCTCGACGACGCCGGCATCGACGT
This sequence comes from uncultured Acidimicrobiales bacterium, assembly GCA_963739835.1. Taxonomy (GTDB): domain Bacteria; phylum Actinomycetota; class Acidimicrobiia; order Acidimicrobiales; family VFJN01; genus ZC4RG19. The sequence goes on along the minus strand of CAVUBW010000005.1, from coordinate 25,962 downwards.
GCTGATCGCCACGTCCAAGCACAACGTCCAGTATCTGCTGGGCGGCTACCGGTTCTTCTTCTTCGAGACCATGGATGCGATCGGCACCAGCCGCTACCTGCCGGCGCTGGTCTACCGCAAGGGCAAGCCGGAGAACGCGGCCTACGTCGGCTGCGCCATGGAGACCTTCGAGCAGGAGCTGGGCCGCCTCTGGCCGGCCACCCTGGACCTGCGCTTCACCGGCAGCGTCGCGGCCATGGAGCAGGCGGTGGCGCACATCAGGACGCTCGGCGACGGCGTGCGCCGGATCGGCGTGGAGTCCGCCTTCCTGCCGGCCGACGCGGAAGGCGTGCTGCGCCGAGAGCTTGTCCAACTGCGAGATCGTGGATGCGGTGCTCCCGCTGGAGCGGCTGCGGGCGCGCAAGACGCCGGAGGAGATCGGCCTACCTGCGGCAGGCGTCGGAGCGCGTGGTGGTCGATGCCATGCTGGCCACCTTGAGGCAGGTGAAGCCCGGCATGGCCAAGCACGAGATCGCCGAGACGCTGCGCCGCGAGGAGGTGAGCCGCGGCCTGGTGTTCGACTATCTGCTGCACACGGTCGGCACCAGCCTCAACCGTGCGCCCGGCTCCGACCAGCGCATTGCGGCCGGCGACATCCTCTCGCTCGACTCGGGCGGCAACTACAAGGGCTACATCGGCGACGTGTGCCGCATGGGGGTGCTGGGCGAGCCCGACGCGGAGCTGGAGGACCTGCTGGGCTTCGTCGAGGAGGTGCAGCAGGCCACGCGCGGCCCGATCCGGCCGGGCGCCCGCGGCGGCGACATCATCGACCTGGGCGAGCGCATGGTGCGGGAGAGCCCGCACGCCAAGTACACCCACTACATGGCGCACGGCATGGGCCTCGTCAGCCACGAGGCGCCGCGGCTGATGAGCCAGCCGCGGCTCTCCTATGCCGCCTACGATGCGGACCGGCCGCTGGAGGCCGGCATGGTGATCTCCATCGAGACCACCATGCAGCATCCCAAGCGCGGCTTCATCAAGCTGGAGGACACAGTGCTCGTCACCGACGACGGGCCACGAGGGCCTGGGCGACGGCGGCCGCGGCTGGAACCGGGCGGGGTAGGTTGGGTTAGCCGCGAAGCGCCGTGACCCGACATGACAGACTCGGATGCCGATGTCGGGTTACGGCCAGTTCGCACCTAACCCAACCTACAAGCGCCCGATAAAATGGCGCCCAACAAGCAGACACGGGAGGAAGTCGTGAAAACGCTTGCGAGGCTCGCCATTGCGCTGGCCATGACGATCGGCGCCGGGGCGCGCATTCGCCCAGACCTACCCGGACCGGCCGGTGAAGATGATCGTGCCGTTCGCGCCGGCGGGGCCGACCGATGTCATCGCCCGCATCGTCGCCGACAAGCTCTCCGGCCAACCTCGGCCAGCAGTTCTACGTCGAGAACCGGGCCGGCGCCGGCGGCAACACCGGCACCGGCGGCGGTCGCCACGTCGCCCGCCGACGGCTACACGCTGCTGGTCGTCAGCACCGGCCTCGTCGTGAACCCCAGCCTGTTCGCCAAGGTGCCCTACGACCCGGTGAAGGACTTCGCGCCGATCAGCCTGGTGGCCGTCTCGCCCAACGTGCTGACCGTGCACCCCTCGGTCGAGGCGAAGACCGTCAAGGAGCTGGTCGGCCTCATCAAGGCCAACCCCGGCAAGTACAGCTTCGCGTCGCCCGGCGTCGGCAGCACGCCGCATCTGTCCGGCGAGATCTTCCGCATCTCGCAGGGCATCGACCTGGTGATGGTGCAGTTCACCGGCGCCGGCCCGGCGATCCAGAACACCGTCGGCGGCCACACGCCGATTGCGGTCACCGCCCTGCCGCCGGCCACGCCGCAGATCAAGGACGGCAAGCTGCGGGCGCTGATGGTGACCAGCGAGAAGCGCGTGTCCGCTCTCCCCGACGTGCCGACGGCCGCGGAAGCGGGCCTCGCCGGCCAGGAGGCCTATACGCTCACCGGCCTGCTGGCGCCGGCGGGGACGCCGAAGGCGATCGTCGATCTCATCCACCGCGAGATCGTCAAGATCGTGGCGCTGCCCGACGTGCAGAAGCGTCTCGACGACCTCGGCTTCGAGGTGGTGGCCAACTCGCCCGACGAGTTCGCCGCCCAGATCAAGACCGAGATGGTCAAGTGGGCCAAGGTGATCCGCGACGCCAACATCAAGATGGACGGCGCGCAATAGGGCGGGCCTCGTCGAGCACGGCTGGCGAGCCGATCAATCAAAGGGCGGCCTCGCGCCGCCCTTTCGTTTGTCCGCAGTGTCTTCGCCGGAACGCTATTCGACCGATGCGTTCTTGGCCTTGGGAGCGCGTCGTCGTCGCGCGTTGGGCGCCTTGGCGGGCGGCGGGTCGTCGCGTCACCGAACACGTCGAAAGCGGTGCCGCTGCCGCCCTTGGCGTCGGCCACGCCCTTGCTCGGGACCGGCGGACCCTTGCTGGCGACCGCCGCGTCGCGAAGTGCTGGTACGTGACCGTCACCTTGGTGCCGACGGCGACCCGCGGGTACAGGTCGAGCACATCCTGGTTGTAAAGGCGGATGCAGCCCTTGGAGACGGCCGTGCCGATGGTCCACGGCGCGTCGGTGCCATGGATGCGGTACATGCTCGCCCCCAGGTAAAGCGCGCGCACGCCAAGCGGGTTCATCGGATGTCCGCCCGGCACCCAGCGCGGCAGACGGGGGTTCTCGGCCAGCATGGTCGGCGTGGGCGTCCACGACGGGTTCTCCCGCTTCTGCGTGACCGACAGCACGCCTTCCCAGCGGCTTTGCTCGCGCGGCACGGCGATGGGATAGCTGATCGCTTCCCCCGGCTGGGTGATGAAGTAGAGCCGCCGATCGCCGAAGCTGACAATGACCTGGCCCTTGCTGTACTGCGGATTGAAGCGCACGATCTCGCGTCCGCTACTGTCGACGGCATCGCCGCCGCCCCAATCCCACAGCAGCTGTGCCGAAGACGGTGCCGCCTGCAGTCCGCAGAACGCCACCACGGCCAGCGTCCGAGCGGCCAGCCCCAGCCTCGCTCCCATGATCATCCCGTCAGTTCCTCTTTATTGCTCATCCCTGGCGTCGCGGCGGGTCGCATTGTCGAGGCCGTCGCAGCGCACCGCACCATCGAGCACCGGTGCCAGTTAACGCCCCGCGGGGCGGCCAGGCAACCGCACAACAGCCAAAGCCATGCGAAAACGGTTGAGTTTCCGTCGATCCGACGCCGGCATGCTCGAAAGTAGCTAGAGTGTGGCCGCGTCGGTCGCCGCAGGCAACCTGTGCGCCGGTCACAGTGCGTTGAAAAGAGGGATTGATTCCCGGATGTGCGATTTGCGCCACACGCGTCCGTGCCGGGTGCAGGATATCCGACTGTGCACCCATGATCGGCATTTCCCGAGAGCCGTAGACGGCCCAGACTGGTGCATGGCCTCGATGCGCAAACCACCCGGGCTCGGCGCAACCTGTCTGCGGATCGTGGGAGTCTGCGACGGTCGCCCTCACCGCGCTCGTTGCAGCCGCGCACGCACAGGGCCCGTTGCAGCCGCAGCCGGAAGCGGCGACGACCTGGGGATGGTCGGCGCGGGCGGCCGTCACCGCCAAGTCCCACATGGTCGCTGCCGCCAACCCGCACGCGGTCGAGGCGGGCCTCGAGATGCTGCGGGAAGGCGGCAGCGCCGCCGACGCCGCGATTGCCGTGCAACTCGTGCTCAACCTGGTGGAGCCGCAGTCCTCCGGCATCGGCGGGGGCGGATTCGTGTTGTACTGGAATGCCGCCGCCAAGAAGCTCGAGACCTACGACGGACGCGAGACCGCGCCCGCCGCCGCCAAGCCCGACCGCTTCCTCGGCAGGCGGGCGGCCGATGCAGCTCGGTGCGGCGATCTTCGGCGGCGCCAGTGTCGGCGTGCCGGGGACGGTGCGCCTGCTCGAGGCCATCCACAAGGCGCACGGCCGCCTCCCCTGGGCGCGGTTGTTGCAGCCTGCCATCCGGCTGGCCGAGCAGGGCTTCCGCGTCTCGCCGCGCCTGAACCTGCTGCTGCGCTGGTATGGCGCGCAGCGCTTCGCTCTCCCTGCGCGCAACTATTTCTTCGATGTGACCGGCAGCGCGCGACCGATCGGGCAACTGCTCAAGAACCCCGAACTCGCCGCCACCCTGCGTGCGATCGCCGAGAAGGGGGCCGGCGCCTTTTACGAGGGCGCGATCGCGCAGGCCATCGTCGACGCCGTGGGCGCAGCGCCTAACCACCAGGGCAACATCACGCTCGCCGATCTCGCCGGGTACCGCGTGAAAGCGCGCGACCCGGTGTGCTTTGCCTACCGCGGCAACCGCGTCTGCAGCATGGGCCCGCCGTCGTCCGGCGCCCTGGCCGTGGGGCAGGTGCTGAAGCTGGTCGAGGCGTACGATCTTGGGAAGGGGCCGGCCGACGCCATGAACGGGCCCGCGCTGCACTTGCTGGCCGAGGCCGAGAAGCTCGCCTTCGCCGACCGCGACCGCTACATCGGCGACCCGGATTTCGTGTCCGTACCCATCGGACTGCTCGACCCAGGCTATCTGGCCGGGCGCCGCGCCCTCATCAATCCCGCCGCGGCGATGGAGAAGGCCAGCGCCGGCACGCCGCCCCAGATCGGCAGCCTGATGCCGGGCGCCGACGAGACCGTCGAGCAGGACGGCACCAGCCACATCTCGATCGTCGACCGCCAGGGCAACGCCATCGCCATGACCACCACGATCGAAAGCGGGCTTCGGCTCGCGGCTGTGGGCGGGCGGCTTCCTGCTCAACAACCAGATCACCGACTTCGCCTTCTCGCCCGCAGGACGGCGCGGGCGGCCGCTGGCCAACGCGGTGGCCCCCGGCAAGCGGCCGCGCAGCTCCATGGCGCCCACAATCGTGTTCGACGCTGCGGCAAACCCTGGGCAGTGTTGGGCTCGCCGGGCGGGTCGCATATCATCCTCTACGTCGTGAAGACGCTGGTGGCGCTGATCGACTGGCGGCTGGACGCCCAGCAGGCCGTCTCGCTCATGAACTTCGGCAGCCGCGGCGGTCCCAGCTCGAGATCGGAGATTGACCACCGCTCGGCCGCCTGGCATGCGCTGAAGATGAAGCCCTGTGCGACACTCCATCCGCGCCGACCTGCTGAACTCCGGCACGCACGTGATCGTGGTCCGGGCGGCTGGGAAGCTGGAGGGCGGCGCCGACCCGCGGCGCGAAGGCGTGGCGCGCGGGAGACTGACGGCCCGCCAATGCAGACACGCACCATCATCGTCGTCGGCGCCGGCATCACCGGCCTGTGGCAGGCCCTGACGCTGGCCCGGCGAGGGCATCGCGTGCGGCTGGTGGAGCGGTCGACGGAGCCGTTCGCCGACGCCGCCAGCGCGTATGCGGGTGCAATGCTGGGGCCCTTCTGCGAGACCGAAGTGTATGCGCCGGTGGTGCGCGATCTCGGGCTGAGGTCGATCGGGCTGTGGCGCGAGACGTTTCCAGGCACCGTCGTGGCCGGCACGCTCGTGCGTTGCAGGCGGGCGCGACCAGGGCGAGGTGGAGCATTTCGCGCGCCTGACCGAGGGCCACGCAGCGCCTCGACGGCAAGGCGATTGGCGAACTCGAGCCCGACCTTGCCGGGCGCTTCGGCTCCGGCCTGTTCTTCGCCGAGGAGGCGCACGTGGCGCCGCGCGCGGCGATGGAGTTTCTGCTGCAGGAGGCGAAGCGCGCCGGGGTGGAGATCGCTTCGACACCGCCTGGCGACAGGCGCAGGCGGCACCGGACGAGACGGTCATCGACTGCCGCGGTCTCGGTGCGCGCGCGGAGCTGCGCGGACTGCGCGGCGTGCGCGGCGAGCGCCTGATCGTGCGCAGCCGCGCGAGATCGGCTTGCGCCGGCCGGTGCGGCTCCTGCATCCGCGCCAGCTCGATCTACGTCGTGCCGTGGGCGATGGCCTGCACATGGTCGGCGCCACGGTGATCGAGAGCGACGATACCGGGCCGGTCACGGTGCGCTCGGCGCTCGAGCTGCTCGGCACGGCCTACGCGCTGCATCCAGCGTTCGGCGAGGCCGAGATCGTCGAGGTCGGGCGCCGGCGTGCGCCCCGCCTTCCCCGACAACGTGCCGAAGATCGTGTGCGCGGACGCACGCTCCACGTCAACGGCCTCTACCGCCACGGCTTCCTGCTCGCGCCGGCGCTGGCGGAGCTGGTGGCGGCGTACCTGGAGACGGGCGCGACGGACGAACGGGTTTTTGTTGTGGACTAAAATCGGCTTCAGAGCTCGCCGATTCAATCACCACGAGAGCGTTCGAAGTCTCCTTCCGTTCCACGACGGAAATGAGCCGGATGAGAAAGGCCTTAATCTTCAATCAACGCTATCGTGCGATTGCGGCTTCCGTCGAAGCCGATGTCTTCATCGCCATTCGGCCGCGAGATCCACGGCTTGGTGCAGCCGACGCTCGACAAGAACCCCGCGTCCCGGGTGCTCCTCGAGTACTTCGACCGCCGCCGGTGCTGTTGAGCTCGAGCCCCGGCCGCGGCACCGCGCTCGGATTGCGGTTGGCGGTGAAGCCTATCGTGACGTACTTCTCGCCATCCTGTGTCGAGATCGGGTAGCGGCCAGCCTCGATGCGACGATTGTTGCCGGCCGTAGAGTTGTCGCCGGGCCCGCGCGTTTCGGCGACCGTGCCCGACAGTCCGGCAACTGCCGTGCCGTCATGAAATACCTTGAACGTACCGACCGTTCGCCGGCGCGCACCCCGTACTTGCTCTGATTTGCGGACAATGTGGATTTCCCAACCGGTGGCGGCGATCGGCATGATCAAACCTCATCAAGAAGAAGTACACAGTACGTCTGATCACAGAGATATATCAACGGCATTGTGGCCAATTCGATCGGAGCGCAGCCTCACCCCGCGTCGGGCTGGGCCTCCGGCGCGGCGTAGGCGAAGGCGGGAAGGGCGCGGGCGGTCTCGTCGATGGCGACGAGCCGCGGCACGGCGGCGAGGTCGCACTTGAAGCGGCGGGCGTTGTACATCTGCGGCATCAGGCAGACGTCGGCGAGCGTCGGCGCATCGCCGAAACAGAATCGGCGCCCGCGGCCGGAAGCAGCGGCTCGCAGGCCGCCAGGCCCTCCTGCCGCCCAATGGCGATACCACGCGTCCACCGTGGCCTGGTCGTGCCCGAGCGGGCCCTTGAGGTAGTTCAGCACCCGCAGGTTGTTGAGCGGGTGGATGTCGCAGGCGATCGCCAGCGCGAAGGCGCGCACCCTGGCGCGCTGCTCCGCGTCGCCCGGCAGCAGCGGCGGCTCGGGGTGCGACTCGTCGAGGTACTCGATAATCGCCAGCGACTGCGTAATGACGCGGCCGTCGTGCTCCAGCGCCGGCACCAGCCCCTGCGGGTTGAGTGCGCGGTAGGCCGGCGCGTTGTGCTGGCCGCCGTCCTTGATGAGATGCACGAAGGCGGTCTCGTGCGCGAGGCCCTTCAGATTGAGCGCGATGCGGCAGCGGTAGGCGGCGGAAGAGCGGAAGTAGCTGTAGAGCTTGAGCATGGGCGGCGGTCCCTCGATCGAGCGCCGGCCCATCCTCGCCGGGGCTTTGCGGGTTGTCCAATGCGGGCATTGCGCTTTGCACTTGTCGGCGGGGAAGGGCTATCATAGTGGCATGTAGGTTGGGTCGAGCGGAGCGACGACCCAACGCTGGTATCGGCGGCAATGGGGTGTTGGGTCTGCGCTTTGCTGACCCAGACCTACGCGCTACGCGCTCCGACCGGGATGACACAACCGGAGGATTGGACATGGCGGACGGCGGCAAGACCAAGGCCGACACCAGCGGAGCGCAGTGGACGCAGGCGACGCCGGCCGGCTACATGCCGGGCTTCGGCAACGACTTCGAGACCGAGGCGCTGCCGGGCGCCCTTCCGGTGGGACAGAACTCGCCGCAGCGGACGGCCTACGGGCTCTATGCCGAGCAGCTGTCGGGCTCGCCCTTCACGGCGCCGCGCGGCACCAACGAGCGCTCCTGGCTCTATCGCATCCGCCCCTCGGTGCGGCACGCGCAGAAGTTCAAGAAGACCGCGCTGCCGCTCTGGAAGACCGCGCCGGCCACAGGCGAACACGACCGTCCGATCGGCCAATTGCGCTGGGGGCCCGTGCCGATCCCGAAGGAGCCGCTCACCTTCCTCACCGGCATGCGCACCATGACCACCTCGGGCGACGTCAACACGCAGGCCGGCATGGCCGCGCACGTGTATCTCGCCACCAAGTCGATGGAGAACGAATACTTCTACAATGCCGACGGCGAGATGCTGGTGGTGCCGCAGCAGGGACCGGTGCGTTTCGTCACCGAGTTCGGCAGAATAGAGCTGGGGCCCGGCGAGATCTGCGTCGTCCCGCGCGGCGTGAAATTCCGGGTGGAGCTGATCGACGGTCCTGCGCGCGGCTTCGTGTGCGAAAACTACGGCGCCAAGTTCACCATGCCCGACCGTGGGCCGATCGGCGCCAACTGCCTCGCCAACGCGCGCGATTTCAAGACGCCGGTTGCGGCGTTCGAGGACCGCGAGGAGAAGAGCAGGCTCACGGTCAAGTGGTGCGGCTGCATTCAACGTTGCCGAGATCGGCCATTCGCCGCTCGACGTGGTCGCCTGGCACGGCAACTACGCGCCATACAAGTACGACCTGCGGCACTTCTCGCCGGTGGGCGCGATCGCTTTCGACCACCCCGACCCGTCGATCTTCACGGTGCTGACCGCGCCGTCGGAGACGGCCGGCACCGCCAACGTCGACTTCGTGATCTTCCCGGAGCGCTGGGCGGTGGCCGAGCACACCTTCCGCCCGCCCTGGTATCACATGAACATCATGTCGGAGTTCATGGGGCTGATCTACGGCATCTACGACGCCAAGCCGGTGGGCTTCACGCCAGGCGGCATGAGCCTGCACAACTGCATGCTGCCGCACGGGCCCGACAAGGCCGCCTACGACCATGCCACCAAGGGTGATCTTAAGCCCGTCAAGCTGACCAATACCTTGGCGTTCATGTTCGAGACGCGCTTTCCCCAGCACCTGACCGCCTTCGCCGCCGATCTGGAGACGCTGCAGGAGGACTATGCGGAATGCTGGACGGGGCTGGAGAAGAGCTTCACCGGCGTCAAGTGAAACGAATGGTGCCGCTCACACGCGTCCGCGCAAGCTGAGCACCAGGTCGTCGTAGGCGTGCTCGCCGATCTGCCACCAGGGGAGCGCCTCGCGGCGGAAGGCGTTGGCGGAGTCGTAGGCGCGCTTGAAGGTGGCGTCCCTGGCGGCCAGCTCGCCATAGTGCTCCAGCGTGGCCCTGAAGCAGGCCTCCAGCACGGGCGCGGGGAACGGCTTGAGCACCGCGCCGGCCGCCACCAGCCGCTTGAGCGCCGGCGGGTTGACCGAGTCGTACTTGGCGAGCATGTACGCCCCGCCCGCTTCGCACGCTCGCGCTATGATCACCTGGTAGCCTCTAGGCAGCGCATTCCACTTGTCGAGGTTGACGAGCAAATGCACCATGCCCGAAGCTTCCCACCAGCACGGGTAGTGATTGTGCCGGGCGACCCTGACGAGCCCCAGCCTCTCATCGTCGTACGGGCAAATGAACTCCGCCGCATCGATGTTGCCGTTGGAGAGCGCGGAGTAGACGTCGGCATGCGCGATCCGGTAGGGCACCGCACCGACCTTGGCGAGGACCGGACCGCCCAGCGCGCCGACGCGAATCTTGAGCCCCTTGAGATCGTCGAGCGAGGTGATCTCGCGCTTGAACCAGGCGCCCATCTGCGCCCCGGTTACGCCGGCCGGCATGCCGTAGATGTTGAACTGCCTGAGAGCGGCGTTGACGATCTCATCGCCTCCGCCGAAGCTCCACCAGGACTGCTGAAGACGGGCATTGAGACCGAACGGGAGGCCGCTGCCGAGGCCGAGCGTGGCGTCCTTGCCGGCGTAATGATAGAGGGGGGTGTGGGCGCATTCGACGGCGCCGCCGGCGACCGCGTCGAGCGCCTGGTGGCTGGGCGCCAGCTCACCGGCGGCATAGACTTGGACCTGGAACCTGTTGTCGGTCGCCTCGGCGATGAACCGGCTGATGTTCTGTGCCGTGCCGAAGATGGTATCGAGAGACTTGGGAAAGCTGGAGGCCATGCGCCAGCGGACCTCGGGTGCCGACTGGGCGATCGCAGGCGCGGCGACAGCCGTGCCGGCGACGGCCGCCGCGGCGCCAGTACGCAGGAACGCTCTTCGCTGCACGATCCCTCCTACCCCGGGGCGGCCCAATTGGCAGCCTAGCTTAGCCGAGATGGCGCATTCATGAAACTTGCGACCTTACGTGACGGCAGCAGGGATGGCAGGCTGGTGGTGGTCTCCGGAGACCTGAGCAAGGCCGTGGCGGCCGATACGGTTGTGGCGGGGCTCAGGACGCTGCAGCAACTCCTGGACGATTGGCCATCTACGCAGCCCAAAGTCGCCCAGATCTATGGCCAGCTCAACAAATCCGTTGACGCCGGCCAGCCGGCGCCATTTGCAACCTTCAACTTCCAGGCGAGCGATTGTGCAGCGCCGTTGCCGCGCGCCTACCAGTGGGCCGACGGTTCGGCCTACGTCAACCACGTCGAGCTGGTGCGGCGGGCGCGCGGCGCCGAGATGCCGGCGAGCTTCTGGACCGAGCCGCTGATGTACCAGGGCGGCTCCGATGCGTTCCTGGGGCCCCGCGACCCCATCGCAGTGGCCGACGAGGCCTGGGGCATCGACCTCGAAGGCGGAGGTCGCCGTCATCACCGGCGACGTGCCCATGGGGGCGACGCGGCCGACGAGGCGCGGTCGGCATGTGCGCTGCTCATGCTGGTCAACGACGTCTCGCTGCGCAACCTGATCCCGGCGGAGCTCGCCAAGGGCTTCGGCTTCTTCCACGGCAAGCCGTCGACGGCCTTCTCGCCCGTGGCGGTGACGCCGGACGAGCTGGGCGACGCCTGGCGCGACGGCAAGGTGCACCTGCCGCTGCTCGCCGCCATCAACGGCAAGCCGCTCGGCCGGCCCAACGCCGGCGTCGACATGACCTTCTCCTTCCCGCAGCTGATCGCCCATGCCGCCAAGACGCGGCGCGCTGGCCGCCGGCACGCATCATCGGCTCCGGCACGGTCTCGAACAAGGACGGCGATGGCGGGCCGGGCAGGCCGGTCGAGCAGGGCGGCGCCGGCTACACCTGCCTCGCCGAGGTGCGCACGGTGGAGACGATCCTCGAGGGCAAGCCGAGGACGCCGTTCCTGCAAGTTCGGCGACCGCGTGCGCATCGAGATGCTGGACGAGGCCGGCCGCTCCATCTTCGGCGCCATCGAGCAGGAGGTGGTGAAGTACGTGCAATGAGGAGACGGACGTTGTCATCCCGGCGCTTGCCCGCACCGGCGAAGGCCGGTGTCGCCGGGATCCAGCGGATTACCGAACTCAGCGCTCGCGGATGGCTGGATCCCGGGCCGGGATGACAACAAGGGAGAAACGCTGACATGAGCAAGAACTTCGCCTCCACCGGCGATATGGCCGAGAAGAAGATCACCTTCGACGAGATCGGCCGGGATCTCTACGCCTTCACCGCCGAGGGCGATCCCAACAGCGGCATCATCGTCGGCGACGACGGCGTGATCGTGGTCGATGCGCAGGCGACGCCGGCGATGGCGGGGCAGGTGATCGAGCGCGTGCGCGAAGGTCACCGACAAGCCGATCAAGTACGTCGTGCTCTCGCACTACCACGCCGTGCGCGTGCTCGGTGCCTCGGCCTACAAGGCGCAGGAGATCCTGGCATCCGACACCTGCCGCGCCATGATCGCCGAGCGCGGCAAGGAGGACTGGGATTCCGAATACGGCCGCTTCCCGCGCCTGTTCCGCGCCGCCGAGACCATTCCCGGGCTCACCTGGCCCACCGTGACGTTCCAGCGACCGCATGACGCTCTATCTCGGCAAGCGCCGCGTCGAGCTGATGCACATCGGCCGCGCCCACACCGCCGGCGACATCATCGCCCACGTGCCGGACGCCAACGTGGTGTTCTCCGGCGATATCGTCGAATACAAGTCGGCCTGCTACTGCGGCGACGCGCATTTCACCGACTGGCCGACCACGCTGTCGCGCCTCGACGGCTTCAAGGCCGATGCGCTGGTGCCTGGCCGCGGCGACGCGCTGGTCGGCGCCGAGACGGTGTCGGAAGGCATCGCGCTGACGCGCGACTTCCTGCGCGACCTCTACGAGCCGGTGCAGCGGGGCGTGGCGCGGGGCGCCTCGCTCAAGGAGTGCTTCGACGCGGCGACGGCGGCCATGCGCCCGAAGTACGGCAGCTGGCCGATCTTCGAGCACTGCCAGCCGTTCAACGTCTCGCGTGCCTACGACGAAGCGCAGGGCATCGACACGCCGCGCATCTGGACCGCCGAGCGCGACCGCGCCATGTGGGCGGCGCTGCAGGGGTGAGCCGCGCGGCCGCTATGGGCCGCTAGCCAGGTTGCGGAGATGTGAAGCATGTGCCGCTGGATCGCCTATCTCGGGGAGCCGATCTTCCTCGACGAGCTGGTCACCAGGCCCAAGCAGAGCCTGATCGTGCAGAGCCGCAACAGCCGCGAGGCCAAGAACGCGGTCAACGGCGACGGCTTCGGCCTCGGCTGGTACGGCGAGCGCTCCGAGCCCGGCGTGTTTCGCGACGTGCGGCCGGCATGGAGCGACGAGAATCTGCTGTCGCTGGCGCAGCAGATCAAGTCCGGCCTGTTCTTCGCGCACGTGCGCGCCTCCACCGGCACGTCGACCACGCGCGCCAACTGCCATCCTTTCGCGCACGGCGACTGGATGTTCATGCACAACGGCAAGATCGGCGGCTGGGACAACCTGCGCCGGCAGATCGAGATGGCGATCCCCGACCAGCTGTTTCGCCATCGCCAGGGCACCACCGACAGCGAGGTGCTGTTCCTGCTGCTGCTGGCGAACGGGCTGGCCGAGGACGCGAGGCGCGCCTGCGGCGAGCGCTGCTTCATCGAGACGTGATGCGCGACGCAGGGATCACCGAGCCGCTGCGGGTGACGGCGGCCTTTAGCGACGGCCGCCACGTCGCTCTGCGGTGCGCCTCCACGCGACGCCGGAGACGCTGTACGTGCGCGCCGCTGCAGCGCGGCTGCTGGTCGTGTCGGAGCCGTTCGACGACGGGCGCCAGGACTGGCAGGCGATCCCGCCGCAGAGCTTCGTCACGCTGGGGCACGGCCGGCATGAGCATCGAGCCGTTCAGGTTGAATTACGGAGCCTGTCATCGCGGGCCTTGTGCCGGGATGACAGCTGCATCAAGGCTTGAACGCGAAGCCCGGTGCAATCGCAACCTCTGCAGGAATAGGCTGCAGGTCTGAAAACAGATCCGGGTATGTCTTCATCACGTTGAGGATAAACTTGGGCTCGATGTGCTTGTTCACATCGAACACCGACTTGATCACGCCCAGCCGTTGCAGCGTGTCCTGTGCCTTCCATAGCGCACGATAGTTGTGAGCGGAAATCCGGCGGTCCACCTGCTGGATGTTGTACTGCATCGCAGTCTCCGCAACGTCGAGCTTCAGCCCGGGAATCCAGCGTGTGCCGATGGCAGCAGCCTGCTTGGGATTTTTGCGCATCCACTGGTCGGCTTCCGACACGGCCGCGAGGAATTTCTCGATCGTCGCGCCCATTCTTCTCCACCCACGGCCGCAGCGCGACATTGAAGCCGAGATAGGAGATGACATCGCCGCCGCGGATCACCTCGATCGCGCCCGGCACGTCCTTCATGCCGATCACCGGTGCCGGGTCCCAGGCCACAAACGCATCCACGCCCTTGGCAAGCAACGCCACGGTCATCTCCGGCGGCGGCGTGTTGATCAGCGTCACGTCGGTCGGCGCGAGGCCAGCCTTCTCGAGCAAGCCGAGAATGTAGAGATGGTTGATCGTGCCGAACGAGGTCGCTATCTTCTTGCCCTTGAGACTTTTCAGGTCGCCCTTGACGATCCCAGAATTGCCGTTGGCAATGAGGGCGAGCGTGGCATCGGATCCAAGCTTCGTGGCGTTGCCGCTGAAGTTACCGAAGAAAACCAGATCCATGCCGCGCAGAATGGCGCCGATGGACGGCACGCCGGCCTGTACCATGTCGGTCTCACCCGCCTGCAACGCGTTGAGCGCATCGACGCCGGTGGCGTAGGGACGCGCGATGGTCACGTCGAGTCCGTATTTCTCGAAGAAGCCGCGCTCGACTGCGATCGGCAACGCCAGCATGTCGACGGCGGCAACCATGCCGACCTTGAGTTTTATGGGATCCTTTGCCTGCGCCAGTGCCAGTGACGGCAGCAGCAGCAAGGCGCAGAGCAGTGTCATAATCCGTCGCATTTCAATCACCCTCCTGGTTGAAGCGGCTCGACGCGCGTAACCCAGTAAGGGCGGGCGACGGTCGTCAGGTCCGCTCGTTTCACTCCCCGAACTTCAACGGCGTTTTCTTGTGTCCCAGACACCCTGCCGTAGGTCTGGAACAGTTGAACGTGGAAACGCTCCGGCGGGAATGGCAGGGTAATCAGTACGTTGACTTTTTCCGGACCGTTTCCGAAGTCAGCAATCTTGTGCGGCGCTGCGATGGTCAGCCAAAGCTGCCAGGCAAGGTAGCAGCCTGCCACGACCAGCAGGATGTGCGTCTTTCGCGATCTGAGGGCATCGCCCAGCATGGTTCAGGCCGTTCGCACGAGTTGAAGAACGCGCCCGGTCAATGCCTTGAACCGGTCGTCCTCGTTGAGATCGTCCCAGAACTCGAGGCCGCGGCAAGTCCACGGCAATCTCTTCCAGCACCCGCCCCTTGGACAGGGCCACGACCCGATTGGCCAGAAAAACAGCTTCGCCAACGTCATGGGTAATGAAGATGACCGTAGGTCGCTTCGCCTCCCATATCCGTGTCAGTTCCTCTTGCAAGGTCATGCGCGTCTGCGCATCCACGCTTGCGAAAGGCTCATCCATCAACAGCACGTCCGGTTCATTGGCCAGCGCACGCACCACGCCAACGCGCTGCTGCATGCCGCCTGACAGTTCGTTGGGATAACGCCCTGCAGCTTCCGAAAGCTTGGCGAGCGCGAGATACTCATGCGCGATCTTCTCACGCTCCGTCCGGCCGATGCCGCGCATTTTTGGCCCGAACGCCACGTTTTCCAGCACGGTCCGCCACGGGAAACAATGCGAACGACTGAAACACCACGCCGCGATCCGGCCCCGGTCCCTTCACGGGCTTGCCGCCGACCAGAATCTCTCCACTCGAGAGCGGAATGAAGCCGGCGATCATGTTGAGGATGGTCGACTTGCCACAGCCTGACGGCCCCACGATGGAGACAAACTCGCTCTCGCGGCACGTTGAGCGATACGTCGTGCACGGCCGTCACCTGCGTGCCGGCGTAAACATCGAAGTAGGTCTTCGACAGATTGCGGATAATTAGATTCTTCACCGCGTCACCAGCCCCCACCGCTGTCCGGTAGCCCGCTCGATCGGCGCCAAAATCCAACCGTCTACGATGTACCAGAGAATGCCGAGGATGATCATGCCGAGCAGAATCTCGACGACCGACCCGGCGCGGCGCGCGTCGAACATGAGAAACCCGATGCCGCTGGTGCCGACGATGATCTCGGTTGCGATCAGCGCGCGCCAGCCGTAGCCAAGCCCATTGCGCAGGCCCGTTATGATGTTGGGGAGCGCGCCCGGCAACACGACTTCCCAAAGCAGGCGCGCGCGCGAGGCACCGAGGCTCAGTGCGGCGCGATGCATGGTGATGGGGATCGAGCGGACGCCCAGCACCGTGTTCAGAACGACTGGGAAGATCACCGTGTAGACGATGACGACCGTCATGGTGGTGAGGCCGTAGCCGAACCAGATCACCAAGATCGGCAGCCAGGCGATGTCGCCGATGGCCTGGAAGAATAGCAGCGGCGGCCACAGCGCAGTGTGCGCCCGCGGGCTAAGGCCGACCAGTATGCCGAGCGGAATGCCGAGCGCGATGCCCCAGAACGCACCGACGGCGAGGCGCACCATGCTGTCCTGCAGATATTCCGGCAGGACGCCCGTATAAACCAGCGAGCCGAACGAGCGCACGACCTCCCCCGGGCCCGGCAGGAACACGCGCGGAAATATCTCCAGCTCGGTGACGATCCACCAGGCCGCGATCAGGGGAATGAACGGCAAGAGCGAGCCGATCGACGGCCAGCGCGCCGTCAGGCGCACCCAGTGGCTCCAGGTTTTGAGAAGAAGTGTTCTCATGCGCGCTGCACCATGCCCCAGCGCTCGATGGTGGCGCGTTCGATCGGCGCCAGCAGCAGCCGGTCGAGCAGCAGCCACAGCACGCCGATCACGATCATGCCGAGCACAATCACTTCGGTCTTGTAGAAATCGCGCGCCACAAACAGCATGTAACCGAGGCCGACGTTGGTGGCGATCATCTCGGCTGCAATCAGCCCGCGCCAGGCAAAGCCAAGCCCGGTGCGTACACCAGTGACGATGTTGGGAAGCGCGCCCGGCAGCAGCACCTCGGTCAACATCGCCCATCGCCCCGCACCGAGCGAGGCGGCCGCATTGCGCACGTGCAAGGGAATGGTCGATACGCCGAGCAGCGTGTTGTACGTCACGATGAAGAACACGGCATTGAAGATCACGAAGGTGATGGCGCCGAAGCCGTAGCCGAACCATAGCGTCGCAATGGGGATCCACGCGATGCCAGCCAGCACCGAGAAAAACCTGAACGGCGGTGTCAGGAAGCTGGAGACAACCGGACTGACGCCCATGGCGACGCCGAGGGGAATGGCGACCAATAGCGCGAGTACCGTGCCGACGGCGACGCGCAGCAGGCTCGCACCGATGTGCTGAATTAGGCTGCCGTCCTGTATTCCCTCGATGCCAGCCTGCACCACAGAGGTGATGTGAGGAAACAACCGAGGGCTGACGTCGAAGTACGGGACCAGAACCGCCCAGAGGACGAGCAGGACTGCAAAGGGAGCGACAAACGCGAGCGTACAGCGGAAAACCGTTGCCCCAGCCGCATTACGATCCGCGCACGCGCTCCCAGCGTTCGGCCGGGCAAGCCCGGACCGCGCGCATATTAGTGAACGGCGGCGGCGATGTCTGCGGCCTTGCGCTGGCTGATTGCTGGTCTAGCGGTCGGAGACGCGCACCACGTCGTAGGTGAGGCGGCCGGAGGTATGGCGCGCCTCGTTGACGAGCACGTGCGCGCCGGCCGGCGGGGTGAGCCGCAGATAGCTCAACGCATCCACTTCGCGCCCGTCGTCGAGGTGGACGTGGACGACGGCGCCGCCGCGGGAGGCGGTGGGCCTCACGGCGAGCACCGTGGCCTGGTGCACCTTCACGTCGACGGTTCGGTCGGCGCGGCCGATCTGCCACTCGGTGGCAAACAGGAGCAGGCCGATGACGATGAGCCCGGCGGCTATCAGCGGCAGCCAGAAGCGCGCCCGCTCGCGCCAGATGAGGCGGGTCAGCCGGCGCGCCTTGTCGTCGGACAGCTTCATGGGATCTCCTCGATGCGGTCGACGCGGCTCGGGTAGAAGGCGAGGTAGCCCGCGATCTGTGCCATGGCCGGGTAGGGCGTCTCGTAGGTCCACACCGCATTCTCGCTCCCGCGTCCGCCGCGGCCAGCGAGAAATAGGCCGCTTCGCCCTTGTAGGGGCAGTAGGTGGCGTGCTGGGTGCGCGCGAGCAGCGCCATGTCGGCGTCGGCGCGGGGGATGTACTGCACGGGCGGCAGGCTCGCTTCCCTGAGCGTGAGCGCGGCGCGGGTGTCGGCGACCACGCGGCCGTTGAAGGTGACGCGCACGCGGTTGGGATTGGGCGCAATCGTGATAGGATGGTCCGGGCCGGGGAGTTTCATGGGTGTTGCGCGCCTGGGTTGAACCAGCGCGTTAAGTGGCAACACGCCGGCCTGGCGTCAATTCACCATAGGGTGACGGCAGCCACTATTGGCTGGGGCGGGACCCGCACTGGGGCGATGGCGGTTGGGCTAATCGACCGCGAGCCCCAGCCGCCGCAGCTCGGCCACCGCCTCTGCGTAGGGCACGGTGCGTTCGAAATCAGGCTTCAGGCGCCTGAGCTCGGCGACTGCACGATCGGTTTCGCCGACGGCGGCCAGCGCGCGCAGACGCACGAAAGCATCGGCCGGCACGGTTCCCGGGTGGGCAAGCGCTCGCTCGGCCGCGGCGAGCGCCTCTTGCGGCCGGCCAAGGATCAAAAGCGTTCTTGCCTGCATCCGAAACGGCGCCGGCGAGTACACCCGCTTTCCTCTCTGCTTCGCCTCGTAGCGGTCGAAGTAGATGTCGAGCGCCGCCAGCGCCCGTTCCGGTGCCCCGGCCTTGAGGAAGTAGTCGGCGCAGTCCGCCCACGCCTGCCCGCCCGCGGTCCAGTGCTCCGGATCGAGCGCCTGCAGCTCCTGCAGCCGCGTTTCCGCCGCGAGCATGGGCTTGCCCTGGGCAGCCTGCGCGACCGCATACCAGTGCTTGGCGCCGGGATATTCGGGCGCGTGCTTCAGGACGTGCTCGAGGTCGACGATCGCATCGGCATCGCGATCGAGGTTGAGCAGGACCATCGCCCGTTCGAACCGAGCCTGCATCTCGTCCGGATAGCCCGCCACCAGCCGATCCAGGTCCTTCAGGGCTTTCGACCATTCGCCGGTGTCGGACAGATCGATCGCGGCCTCCAGTTGGGCACGAAACACAGGGTCGGTGCTCGTCATCTCTGGTCGCTTGTCGCTCGCGGGGGGAGCCGCCGTCTGTGCCAACGCAAAAGTCGCGGCCATGGCAAACGCCATGGCCAACCAGCACCCAAGCAGCTCTTTCACGATGCGACGTCTGTTGCCGTCCCCGCAGCGCAGAGACTATCACCCGCGCCGAGGGCGGGACCATGACCTGCGGGCCCAGCGCGTCGGCAGCACCAGCCGTCGTCACTGGTCTGCGTGCGCGTTCTGCTGCGTGGCGGGCGTGGTTTGCCGCGGTGCCTGGTCCTGGCGGGCCGGCACGTCGCGGCCGCGGCCCGCGGGGAAATCGGGCTGGCCCTGCTGCATCTGTCGCTGCTGCTGCAATTGCCGCTGTTGCAGCGTGAGCATCGGTCTGGGCACGGCTCTGCCTCTTGCTGACGTGCGCGCTGTGGGATGTGTCCGCCTACTCAAGTTGCAAGCAGGCCATGCGTCAAACGCCAACTGCGGCGACGCTCGCGCTTGGCGGCTGAAATCTGTGGGTAACCGGGCCGCGCGCGCCGCGTTTGCGTGCGCCCATCTGCTTCATCGCAGCTGGGATCGGAACCCTTGCACCGGGGTGGCGTTGGCGCCCTATGAGGCCCTATCGCGACCCGCTTGTCCTGCTGCTCATCGCTACCGCCGCCGCGACGGCGTTCTTCGCGGTGCTCGTGTCGATGTAGTGCGTAGCGCGGGGTCACAGCAGACGGCCGGCGCGTCGCAACGCTTCCATCTAGGCCGCGTACATCATGGCGTCCTGGCGGTCCGGCGCTCAGCCGCGGAGCGCGGCTAGACGTGGGCCCGCCAACGAAAAGGCGAAATGCCCAAGGCGACCCTTGCGGTGGGAATGTCGTCCGCCCAGACTGTGCTCCGTAACGCGACAGCCGCCGTCCGCATTCAAGGTTGGCCGCATTCGAGGTTGGGCAATGGAAGAGAACCTGCGCGAATTCCTGCAGCCGTCGGAGCTGCTCGATAGCGACCACCCCATCGTCGTCGGCGAGGCGGAGAGGCTCAACCCGTGTTCTGTACACCCTGCAGTGTAGTAAACTCGCTACGTATACGTTGGGCACGATGTAACCTGTTGCTGGGCAGGGGGTTGCGTCACTATGCCGGAGAGGTCGGCGGGGGTAGGTCCCAATTCCGAACCCGTGTTATCGTTACCTTCATCGTCGGGAAGTTCTGAAACTGGGCCTACTGCAGGATTGGGGTGGCAGATGGGCCTTTTGGGTGCTGGATGGGGCTGTTTTAGGCGTGTTTCGGGGACTGGTTCCGGTGGTCTTGGGCGGGTTCGGCGGGGGTCCGCACGTGCCCCCTCCTACCTCCCCGCGGGCCATTGATTGGGTCAGAAACCGGGGGCGTTGCCTGTCAGACCGATTTGTTCAGGCTTCCTCAGGACTTCGTTTTTCGCGCCGAGAGATCCGTCTCTCGAGGACACCTTTTGTCGCTGTGCTGGCGCTTGGCGATCGGCAAGGTTGACGCCGATTGGCATTCAGGGCCTCACGGGCGTCGAATTGGATCTCCCAGCCTTTGAAGCGGAGGTAGAGCGTCTCGCCATATCGTCTGACGACAGTGGATTCTACGCGACTGCGGCGGACGTATGTCTCCAGACCGGATCGCCGTATTTTCGCACTTGCACGAACGTACCTGGAAGGATTGAAACCAGCTTGTGGTGTACTTTGGCGGCTTTTCGGCGTTTTTCGCGATCGTGTTTAACGAATGGCCCGCTTCTTTGCGTTTACGGGCGGCGTCTTTCGCTCTCGCTTTGGCCCAGTCGTCGCGGGGCATATCAGTCCAGCCCCTCGTGGTCAAGGTCTAGGACGAAACAGAACTGAATTTGCTTGGTGTCGTCGCGGTCGGAGTGGGGATCACAGATCATGGGCGTTTGCCAGTCGAGAACGAGCAAGTCCGGGGTGGACTTTTGCGACGCTGTTCGCACAAAAAGAAAGCCCCTTCGCGGGTAGCCACGCCACGCCTTATTTCGGCGGACCCAAAGACGTGGCAGCCCTCGGAGAGGCTTGCTGGGACGGTGGGTCTCCGTCAACGCCCCGAATACTACCCTGCTTGCCCTTCCCGGTCAAGCGTCTGGGGAAAATGGTCGTGTCGTGTCTTGACGACGCGGCGGGTCAAGGTATGATTGTGGGAGTCAGCTTTGGAACCGTGGGCTCCCCAGAGCCGCTGACACGGGAGCATCTGGCCCGGCATTCATCATCGATATTCATGCAGGCCGTGGAGTCATCCCAGCCGGGGAACAACTGATGACCTAGGCGGCTCACGTTTTCAACGCTGACGCGGCGGGTCAAGGTAATATCAGGGGCGGTGGCTCCCCGATGCAGAAATGGTTCTGCCGGAGTAATTACCGAGCCCGTCCGAATCGGGCTGGAGAAGCTGGAAGTTCGCGGGTTCGAGATTCCCGTAAGAGGAAGCATGATGGTTGAGTATTTTCTGACTGCAAAGATCGAGGTGTGGAAGGTGTTTGTGGTCATGGCCGCGTGGGTGGTCATCCGCGACGTGCTGTTGGCGTACTGCGGTCGATCGATCAAGTCATCGCAGCAGTGGGCGGCTAGGGACGTTACGGCTCATAGTCGACGAAAGGCTGAGTGATGAAGCGCCGCACCTTTCTGCAACTGTTGGCGGGGTTACTTCCCGCGCGTGTCTGGTCGGTCGGCAGGTCTCGACGTGGGACGTGATCGAATCGGTGCCTGGACATAAAACAGGATTGCACGAGCCGTATGGCATCGGCTTCTGGTTGGATGAGGACATAAATCCGAAGTTTGGCGAGATGACGATCGAGTTTGCGGACGGCATTGTTCAATTTCCAAACGATGTCCAGTGGCGCATCGCCACTCAAGTGCCCGGACTGAACACCTTTGCGGGGCCGGTGGGATTCAGTCGCTACCCGCCGGCCCCTGTTTATTTGGAGGATGCTGTGAGTAAGTACGGGGCGTTATTACAGAGCGAGATCAGGGACAGGCTACCCGAGATTGTCGCATCGCACCCAGAGATTATGAAGAAGTTGACGTATCGGCAGCACGAGGTCGTAAAGGTGCGTTATGGGCTTGGTGATATCGACTCACCGCACTCTCTGGGTCAAACGTCAAGGGTATTCAAAGTGACCCGCGAACGAATCAGGTCAATTGACGATCACGCGATGGCTGGGATTCAATCGCTACTTAGAGCTACTGATACTGAGGTGAATAAAGAGGCGCACGGCGAATGCGTCGACATTGAGGTTACGGACAAGTCGGATCGACAGAAGATCGACAACGCTCTGACGAAGGTGATGAACCTATCGAGTGTTCGCGCATGTGGTATCGTGCTTCCAGATTCGATCACACAAAGCGGTCGTCATTCAGAGGTTGGTCATGGAGCTTGGAAAACGGCTGCTGGGCAAGGACTGGGAACCGGAATTAAACACATGACACGCTTTCACTTCGCGGCTGCTTTGGACCCTAACACCGACGCTCTACTTGTGACGCTCACGGGTCCCAAGCGAGACGCTGCTGCTGTGGGAACATCATCTCCGCACAGGAATATCGAAAACTGAGCAATGCGGAGTTCATTGCGAAAATCGCGCGTGGATCAATAAACTGTTGGTGGCAGCCGAGTCTTCCCCCACAGCGCCCGCCCCTGAGTCGACGGGCGCTGTTTCTTCCCCCTGACGCTTAGCTCGGGGTCGCGCTGGGCGTGGCCGAAGGCGTCGCGCTCGGAGTACGACTGGGTGTTCGCGAAGGCGTCATCGAAGGTGTCGCGCTCACCGATGGCGTAGCAGAGGGCGTCATACTCGGTGTAGCCCTAGCACTGGGAGTCGCACTCGGTGTCATACTCGGCGTGGCGCTCACACTGGGTGATATCGCAGAGGGCGTCATGCTCGGTGTCCGCGATGGCGTGCCGAGGGCGTCATGCTGGGAGTCGCACTGACGGACGGTGTGGCCGATGGTGTAGCGCTGGCCGAAGGCGTGGCACTGACGCTCGTGGTTGCCGAAGGCGTGCTTGAAGGTCGCCGAGGAACAGACGGTGTAGGCGCTGACCGAGGGCGTTGGCGCTGGCCGAGGAGAGCGTGGCGTTCCATTCGGCCTCGGGGATGGCGGGGATGAAGTACCGCGCCCCGTTGACGATCACCGCCAGGCCGATCGCACTCTGCGGCAAGTCCGGGCACTCGATCGAACTGATCTCGCCCGTGGTGTTAGCTGCCGCCGTGCCGGTGAAGGTGGCGAACTCCTCCTCGCCCGGCGCAGGTACGAAGTCATGGATCTGCTGAGCGGCTGCCCAGGGCGAGCACAGGGCCAGTTTCAGCATCAGGTCGTCGTTCAAGGACATGGTTCAGATTCCCCGTCGTATGTGCGGAAGGTGTGAAGTGGTTCCGCAAGGAATCATACCGGACCCCCGCTACCGGCGACGGGTAAAAATCTCTCTGGCACAAGAGAGGGGGAGCGGTTAGAATGACGGGCGTTAGGCGGGTCCGATTGGTGCCCGCCGGATCGCTAAGACGCAGCGGGCGGGTACTAGCCGTGCAAGCCCGCCGCGTTCGTTGTCCCTGACTGCCAAGTTCTGGAGATCAACTCATCGAGTTCCACGACTAGCAGCCTCTCTCGCGTAGGTGGATTTCCCGAAGCATCGCACAGCAGGGGTAAACCAGCGTAGAACCTTGCCTGCTGACACTTGGCGTCCCCTGCTTCCACCATCACGCAGCACATAGGACGTGTGGGATAAATCTGGCAGTGGTGGTTTTCGGCCAAGAAACGGACACGCATGTGTGTCCGAGTCGTAGAGCATGATGCAGCGTTCTTCGCCGCGTAGCTCGTCCAATGAACACTTCGCCACCGACATCAACCGTGGCTCACGTAGAGCGTCGTACCACTGCACCTCGACGATCAGTTTGCGACAGCACGCCGCCCGCAGTGATCGCACTGGAAATCAGAAAAGCCGCTCATGCCGCACCGCCTTTCACTGTTCTACGTTTTCGTGTAGGGCTCAGCCGCATGTACCCCCGCTCGCGCACATGCTCCATAACCGCCTTGCGCTGGCCCGGCGGGATGTCACACACGTCGGTGATTTCCAGGTCCTGGTAGAACTTCTCGCTCAGGTAGTAGTTCTGCACCCGCTTGAAGGTCCAGTACCGCGGAGCGAACGCACTCTAATGTCAGCGCGCCCGTTGCACAACGCGGCGTCCTGCTCCAGGTAGTCGCCGACTTGGTTGTACGACCAGTTTTCTTTTGGTCGATCAGCCGCACGACCTCGGACATCTTGCCGCGCAGCACCGCGTCCCACTCAATGAACTTGACCCACTTGCCGTGTTCCCGGTGCTTGACATGCTTGCAGCCCGGCGGCGGGTACTTGGTCGCAGCCCGGCCGCTCTTGCGTGCCGCAATGTAGTGCGCTTGTGCCGCTCGCTGTTGGCCCGCGACTCCTCGGCCGCAAAGGCCATTGTCACGCGCAGCAGCAATTCGCCACCTAACGCGCTCGTGTCGATCGAGCCGACGTAATCCATCGACACGATGTGGAACGTGATGTTGTGGCTCTTGAACCACACTAGCAGGTTCTCGAAGTCCTGCGGTTTGCACCCACCGTCGGTCGAGCTTGTCGATGATCAGGTGGTCGCCGGGCCTGAGTACCGCCATCAGGCGTTTGCCAGCCAGGCGCAGGGAGAAGTCGCGCTTACTCGCGGAGATTGCACGGTCGTCACATTCGATGCCGCCCCACTCGACGCCCTGCTCGGCGAGCTTGTACTGGAAGTAGCGCTCGATGCGGCCCTGCTGTTCGGGCACGCTGTTGTTCTTGACCCACTGCTTGTCGTCTGGAACACGCACGTAGCCCCGCCATCGGGTTTCGGGCCGCTGAGCAAGGCTCCCATCTGTGCGTGCGTGTGCTCGTCCATGTGACTGATCATCGGGTGCGTCTCCTGAAAAACTTCAACTCCCCCAGCCCTGCCAGTCAAATGGATAAGTGCCACCGGCATCGCGCACTAAGCAGCGACTTCTACCTGCGGCCCGACGTACTGCCCAGTGACGATTGGCACCAATTGCGCAGCGTCAACGCAGTCATGTATGCCGACTGTCATTTCAGGCTTACGCGCAACGGTCCAATAGTCGCACATGGCGAGGACGAATGTCCCGTCCGCTGGACCGCCGATCAGTTCCGCATGAAACTCTTGCATGGCCCTAGTGTAGCGACTTCACGACACTCCGTCAAGGCTAGTCGATGGCACTCAGACGCTGAATGTAGCGGAGGTAGGCTTCGAGCGAACTGGCTTTGCCCGAGGGTAGACGGACCTGCTCCAAGCGAATGATCTGGCCTGTGTAACGGTTCTTCCGACCGTGGTTGCACCATTCTAAGAGCGTGTTGTAACGGGGCTTACCGGGGAGACGACGCCGCAGTTGGAGAACGGCATGACGGTTTCTTTGAGCGCGCGTCGATCATGGTTTGTGCTTGGTTCCTTCCGCCGAGAAGTGTACTTCGAAGCTCACGCAATTATACGAAAGTCCGTCGCGGCTCTCGCTACCGCCACAGGGGGCTCGGTATTGGTTCGGATAGCAGACCACCCCGAACCCCCCGTAGAGACGGAAGCTCACGAACATGGCCGACGAACCGACTCCCGCGGATACTCCCGACGACAATTACAAACGCGCCAGTTTTCCGACGCCGCTGCTGCCAGTGCCGCGACTCCTCCTGCGCCTGTAGTTCCCGAGCCAACTCCCGCACCGCCTCCTGCAGCCTCAGCCGAACCGCCGGCTGCCACAGCGGCAATCACGCCGCAGCCGCCAACCTCGCCAGCGCCGACTTCTCCTCCGACGCAACCCCTCGGCGCTGGCGCAGGCTGCTCGCGCCACAGGGCTCTGGTCGGACGGCATGACTGACGAACAAGCTGCGCAGGCGATGGCCGACACGATCGTCCGCACGCGGCCCTACGCGACCTACGGCCAGCAGATGGCCCCCTACGCCGATCAGATCCGCGAATACTTCAAGCGGCAGAATCAGCCGCAGCAGCCTGCTCCCGCCGCTGCCCAAGAGCCGCCCGAGGAACAGGTCTTTGACGCCGCCAAATACTTCAGCGAGAAGTGGCCCGCCCCCAAGTGGGAAGATTCCTACGACTACGCCATTCGCGGGGATCGTCCGGCGCAGCGCGACGGGGCTGTATGAAGCGGCATCCGATCAAGTCGCCCCGATGGCGATGGAGATCCTGCCGGGCATGAATCGCGCCGCCGCTTGGAAAGCCCA
>CAVUBW010000004.1:0-40064 GCA_963739835.1 uncultured Acidimicrobiales bacterium | reverse complement strand
CCGGGTTCCCTGGGACGGTCGCCAGCACCGTTGCGGTGGCCGCATCGCCTATCGGGTGTGGGCGACGGGCCTGCGGGCGCCCGCGGCCGGGTGAGCGTGCTCGGGTCGCGGCGGGTAACGGCAAGGCGGCCTCGGGCTGATGGCACCGGCCCAGATGGTGTTGCCGGTGGGGCGGAGCAACGGCGCTTCGTCCCACCAGCCGCCGCCGGTCCGGGTCTCCTGCGGCCAGCGGTCTCGAGCGCCCCGCCCGGCCGCCCCGCCGGCCTCTGAGGCACCGACCGTACGAGCGCGACAAGTCGGGGGTGCCGGCGTGGGTGCGGCGGATCACCACCGGGGCGGTCCTGGCCGTCGCCGGGGTGGCCGCGGTCGCCTCGTATGAACACATGCGGGCCCTGGCGGAGCGGGCGGGGGAGGACTGGCGCTCGTGGCTGCTGCCGGTCTCGGTCGACGGCCTGGCGGTCGCGGCGTCGATGACGATGCTCGTGCGTCGCCGGGCCGGCCGCTCCGCCGGCGTGCTGCCCTGGGTGGCGTTGTTGCTCGGCCTGGGCGCGTCGCTCGCCGCGAACGTCGCCGCCGCCGATCCGACGGTGGTCGGCCGGCTCGTGGCCGCGTGGCCGCCGGTCGGGCTGCTGCTCTCCTACGAACTTCTCCTGCAACAGCACAACGGCACTCGGGGTGGTCCTGGCGTCCAGACCGTCCGCCCCGGTGCCGGTCATCCCCTCGATGGAGGAACTACGCCATGACAACCGTCCTGTCCCCCTATCGAGCTCGCCCACCTCGTCCAGGTGGTCTCCGCACGACGAGTGTGGCTACCGGGCCGAGTGCCGGATGTGGCTGGGCTGGCCCGTGGGGGAGGACCAGAGCGATCGCGGACGCGTCACGCGGTGGATCACCGTGAGATCGCGGTCGGTCCTGCGAGCGGCACTCGACGCCACCCTGGGCGGGCTGCTCGACCTCCAGGACGACCTGGCCGACGTGGTGATGTGGCTCGCGGAGAACTGGTCGGCCGACCTGCCGGCCCCGTACGCGTGCAGCGGAGTCACTACCCGGCCGACGGCGACTGCGCGGCGGGGTGCGGGTGCTCGTGTACTGCACGAGCCGAGACGAGCTCGTCCGGGTGGCCGAGCTGCTCGACGCTCCGATGGTGCCCGATGCCGAGCCGAACCGCTTCGGGTCTCGCTACGAGCGGGCGACGCGATCGCTTCGGCCGGGTCAGCATCGAGGCCTACCGCAGCCTCGAACCCGCGGGCACATCCATGACCGCCGCGCCCGTTCTTCGACGACGGCAACGTGACGATCTACTGCGCCGACGTGCGAGCCCTCGACATCCCGGCGGGGTCGGTCGCGGCGGTGGTCACGTCACCGCCCTACAACGTCGGGCTCGACTACGACGGCAGCCGACGACGCACTGGCGTGGCCGGAGTACTGGGCGCTGGCCAGTCGCCGCTGCCGCACCTGATCGCTTCGGCGCTGATCGATGGGGGCCGGGCCTGGGTCAACACGGCCGTATCCGTTCCCGAGCTGCCGCAGGTCGGGTGCCTGTGTTCGGCCGTTCCGCCAAGGCTCGGGTCATGCTGGCCTACCGGTGGGCGTCGGTGCTCGAGGCGGCCGGGCTCGATCTGGTCGACCAGGTGGCGTGGTGCTCGGCCCGGGGTGCGGGCACCGCGTGGGGCTCCTGGGAGTCGCCGGCGGCGCCGAACCTGCGCGGCGACTGGGAGTCGATTCTCGTGGCCGCCGTCGGGGGCTGGGAACGCACCCCGCCTGACGATCTGGCCGATTGGCGCGACACCGTCGGGCGCCTGGCCGGCGCTGTGCTCGACGGTGTGGAACGTGCGCCCGGCTCACCGTGACCGGCGGCCACCCCGCGCCGTTCCCGGTCGAGCTGGCCCGCCGGGCGATCCGGCTGTCGACCTGGCCCGGCGAAGTCGTGTTCGACCCGTTCGCCGGCACCGGCAGCACGCTCGTGGCCGCCCGCCAGCTCGGCCGCCGGGCCGTGGGGGTCGAGGCGCTCCGCCCGCTACTGCGAGCTCGCTGTCGCCCGGCTCGCACAGACCGCCCTCGACTTCGAGGGCTCCGCCTGACAACTCGATGTGCACCGGGGCGGCCTGGCGTCCAAACCGTCCGCCCCGGTGCGTGTCCCCTCGATGGAGGTAGACGTGGACAACCCTACGACCACTGGCTCGGCCGCCACGCCCTCGGCGGGATCCCGCTTCGTCGGGATGCGTCGTCGCATCGTCATCGCGCTGGGCGGCGTGATCGTGTGCGACGAGTGCGGCACGAGCTTCGACGCCGAGGAGTGCCCGACGTGCGCCCAGCGGCGCCGCCGCCGGGCCGGCCTCGAGGTGGTGGTGGAGACCTACTCGGGCCGACGGGTGTGGGTCACGGTCGAACGCTGCGACGAGGACGACGGTGGCGGCTGGTGGCCGACGACGGTCCGGCCCTTCGACGGACGGCCTGGGCGACGACGAGCCGGACGGTTGGCCATGGTGAGAGCTCGTCGAGCGCGCATGGGCCGTGGACTCGTCGTGCTGTCCGTCGGCTCGCGGTCGTGGCGGTCGTGCTCTCAGCGGTCGCGGTCGCCGTGGGGCCTGGGCGTGTGGGTCACCGCCGGTCGGTGGCGGCCGTGCTGGTGGCCCGGCCTCGTAGCCGTCTGGCCGGCGATCGAGTCCCGGTTGTTTCCGGCGACACGGCGGGCGCCGGTCGAGGTCGTGGATCGGAGCTCCGCGGCGGCTGTCGGGGATCACGTGGCGTTCGCGCGGGCGCTGTCGGCCGTGGCGGCGGCCTACCTGAGTGAGTGCGAGCGGGAGGAGCAGCAGCGATGACCGAGCACGTCGGGCTTCACGGCTTGGTCGCCGGCTCGGGGCAGCGTCGCCCGCAAGAACTGGCCTCTACCCATTCGCTGGGCCTGGTGGCTGGCACATCGGCCGTCCCTTTCCGCGCTGGTCGCCCTGGCCGTGCTGGTCGGGCTCCGCAGCTCGGGCCCGTCACCTTGGCCGCCGTGACGGTGCTGGCTGCGGTCGGGCTCGGCGGTGTGGTGGCGGGTCCACCCGGCGACGTTCCATCCGTGGGCCGGGCGGGTGCTGCTCGGGCTGTGGCGGTCGTTCTGGGCCTACGGGGTGCGGTGGCGAGCGGCGATGATGCTGTCGGGCCTGGGCGGTCGGTTCGACGGCGACGAGTACGTGCCGCGGGTCGTGCGGGTGCGGGCGGGCCGGTACGCGGATCGGGTCACGGTCCGGTTGTTGATCGGCCAGCACCCGGCCGACTGGGCCCGGCGCCTCGACGCGCTCGCTCACGGGTTCGGGGCGCGGTCGTGTCTGGTGCGCGAGCTGCCGCGCCGGCCCGGGTACGTCCAGTTGGTGGTCGGGCGGCGGGACCCGCTGGCCGCCATCGTTCCGGCGTTGCCCGTGTCCGAGCCGGTGAACCTGGCGGCCGTGCCGGTCGGGCGCCGGGAAGACGGCTCGCCGTGGACCGTGCGCCTGCTGGGCTCGCACACTCTCGCCGCCGGCGCGACCGGAGCGGGAAAGGGTTCGCTGCTGTGGTCCGTCGTCCGTGGTCTGGGGCCGGCGGTGCGCGACGGGCTCGCGCAGCTCTGGGTGCTCGACCCCAAGGGCGGGATGGAGTTCGCTGCCGGGGCTCCGCTGTTCGCCCGGTTCGCGTACGGGCGACCCACCGAGATGGCGGCCGTGCTCGAGGACGCCGCGCACGTCATGGACGCGCGGGCCGACCGGCTGCGGGGCGTTACCCGGGAGCACATCCCGACGGTGGACGAGCCGTTGATCGTCCTGGTGGTCGACGAGATCGCGTCGCTGACCGCGTACGCCCGGCGGGAGGATCGCAACCGGATCAACGACGCGCTCGCGCATCTCATCTCCCGGGGCCGGGCCGTGGGGGTCGTTGTCGTGGCTGCGCTGCAGGATCCACGGAAGGAGACCATCCCGTTCCGGAACCTGATCCCGACCCGCATCGGCCTCGCCCTGGTCGAGGCGGAGGAAACGGATCTCGTGTTGGGCAAGGGCGCCCGCCAGCGTGGGGCGGACTGCTCACGGATCTCGCTGACGACGCCGGGGATCGGATGGGTGTGGTGCGACGGCGAACCCGAGCCCGCCCGGGTCCGCGCCGGCTTCGTCACCGACGACGACATCGCCGCCATGGTCGCCGCGTACACCCCGGGCACGCCGCCACCGGGCGACAAGGGCCCGGCCCGCGGTGGTCGATCTCCGGGACGAGCAGGCGCCCACGGTCGGAGCTCGGCTTGTCACGTACGTGTCACACCTGTCGCCAGTCCGGCTCCTTCACGTCTTGGCCGGCCTCACTTCCGTTGGCGGAGCTGGGTCAAGGGCCGCAGAGGCGCAGAAGTCCCGCCGGTGGGCTCGGGGTCCCGCGGCTCGCTTGGGACTTCTGCGCCGTGCCCTTGAGGCAGCTCCGCCAACGGAGACAATCGCCGGTCGGCGTGAAGGAGCCCGCCCCTCCTCAGGGTCCGCGGCATGAACCCGGCGCTCAACCCCGTGCTGGTGCGCGAGGCCGCGCTCGCCGCAGGGGTGTGTGCCCATCCGGTGATCGCTCGGGTCACCGACGTCGAGTCGGGCGAGCTGCGGGTCGTGCCGATCTCGTGCGGGTCCACGCGGGAGGATCGGTGCCCGCCGTGCGCGGACCGGGCCAAGCGGTTGCGGATCCAGCAGTGCCGGGAGGGCTGGCACCTCGACACCGAACCGGAGCACCAGGAGCCGGACGCGGACGACGGCGAGGACGGCGACGGCCCGGCGGACGAGGTCGACAGCGGCGACCGTCGGGTGCGGTCGACGCGGCGTCGCCAGGACGCCCCGGATCTGCCGCGGATGCCGATGGAGGACCGCACGATCGGCCGCGTGTACACAGCTCCGAACGGCCGCACCTACCGGCCCTCGATGTTCCTCACGCTCACGCTGCCCTCGTACGGGCGGGTCACCGGCGAAGGCGTGCCGGTCGACCCGGCGGGCTACGACTACCGGCGGGCGGCGCTCGACGCGTTGCACTTCCCCAAGCTGGTCGACCGGTTCTGGCAGAACCTCCGGCGCTGCGCGGGCTATCAGGTGCAGTACTTCGCGTCGATCGAGGCGCAGCGCCGGCTCGCGCCGCACCTGCACGCGGCGATCCGGGGCACGATCCCGCGCCGCATCGTGCGTCAGGTCCGTGCGGCGACCTACCACCAGGTCTGGTGGCCGGCCCACGAGACGCCCGTCTACGTGGACCGGTTGCCGCGGTGGTGCGGCGAGGCCTCCGGCTACGTCGATCCCGACTCCGGCGCACCGTTGCCGACCTGGGACGAGGCGCTCGACGCCCTCGACATCGACGAGGACGCCGAGCCGGCGCACGTGGTGCGCTTCGGTGAACAGGACGATCTGCAAGGGCTCATCGCCGGCACACCCGAAGCGGATCGGCGGGTCGGCTACCTGTGCAAGTACGTGACCAAGGACATCGCCACCACCTACGACGGCGACGGCCATCCGTCACCGGCCCGGGAGGCGCACATCGACCGCCTGGCCGAGGAAGTGCGCTGGCTGCCGTGCGCGCCGACGTGTGCCAACTGGCTGCGCTTCGGTGTGCAGCCCGATGGCGCCGGCCCGGGGATGGTGCCCGGGCACTGCAAGCACAAGGCGCACGACCGGGCCAACCTCGGGCTCGGCGGCCGGCGGGTGCTCGTGTCCCGCAAGTGGTCGGGCAAGACACTCGCCGGCCATCGGGCCGATCGGGCGGCGGTCGTGCGGGCCGCGCTCGAGGAGGCCGGCTTCGATCCCGACGACCACGACGAGCTGTCCGTGTCAGGGACCGACGGCCGATGGTCCTGGGAACTGCTCGGCCGCTCCCGAGTGGACGAGCACACCTACGCGGCGGCGATCGCGGAGGAGATCACCACCCGGCAGCGATGGCGGTCGCAGTACGAGGCGGCCAAGGCGGCGCGGGCAGGGCCGGCGGATGTGTTCGGCAATCGGGTCACGAGCGAAGGGAGTAGGAGCGATGGGGAAGTTGGAGAACGGGCGGCAGCGGCTGTTGCTGCGACCCGAGGAGGTGGCTCAGGTGTTGGCGATCGGCCGGACGGGTGTGTTCGAGCTGATCCGGACGGGTGAGTTGCGGTCGGTGAAGATCGGCAAGTCGCGGCGGATCCCGGCTGACGCCGTGGTCGAGTACGTGGCCGGGCTCAGTGCGTAAGCCGGCTTTCGGCAACTGGAGTCGGGGTCGTGGCGACCCGCCGTAAGGGCAAGCGGGTCGCCACGACCGATGGCGTGCGGGTGTTCGGCAAGTCCGCGAACCGCGAGGGATCTGTCTACCGGCAGGCGGATGGGCGTTGGTGTGCCACCTGGTGGGTGGCAGGGGAGAAACGGCCTCGCAAGGCCACCGGCAAGACCCAGCAGGAGGCGATGGAGCGACGAGCCAAACGTCAGGCGCAGGCCGGGCTCGACCTCGGCCGGCTGCGTACGGTCGGCGGGCTGGCCGACTGGTGGCTGCACAACGTCCACCGGCACGCGGTGCGGCCGTCGTCGTGGTCGAAGTC
Source organism: uncultured Acidimicrobiales bacterium (assembly GCA_963739835.1). Classification (GTDB taxonomy): domain Bacteria; phylum Actinomycetota; class Acidimicrobiia; order Acidimicrobiales; family VFJN01; genus ZC4RG19. The sequence goes on along the minus strand of CAVUBW010000004.1, from coordinate 33,535 downwards.
GCGGGATCGCGTGCGGAGGATCAAGAAGGATCTGGGCGAGTTGCCGGTGCTCGAGCTCGACTACCGCGTGGTCACGGAGTGGCAGGCGAGCCTCGCCCGAACCCTGGCGCCACGGACCGTGCGCCACCATCGCCAGACGCTCGCCCAGGTCGTGGACGAGGCGGTGAAGATGGGTGCGCTTGTCGGCAACCCTGTCCGGGCGGTGAAGCCCCTGCGGGTGACTGATTCGGCGGGGGTAGCGCTCGACCGGGACGAGACCCGGGCGCTGCTGGCGGCCGTGGCCGATCATCGGCTCGGGGCTGCTGTGGCGTTGCTGTTCCTCCAGGGTTGGCGGATCTCCGAGGTGCTCGGGCTGGCGTGGGAGGACGTGGACCTCGAGGCGGGCACAGCCGTGGTGCGGCGGGCCTCGGTGTACGTGGACGGCCGGGGCCAGCAGCTCGGGCCGCCCAAGACCGAAGGGGCGCGGGGCGAGCACTGGCTGATGCCCACGGTCGTGCAGATGCTGAGCAAGCGGCGCGACGTGCAGACGCAGGAGCGGGCGACGGCGCCGGTGTGGCAGCCGCACACCTACGAGGGTGAGCGGCTGAGCATCGTGTTCACGACGCCGATCGGCGGGCTGGTGCTGCGCCAGACCGTCGCGAAGCTGATCAAGCAGGGAGCTAAGACGGCGGGGATCGCGGCCGACCTCGGGACCCACGCCGGTCGGCGCTCCGTCGTGACGACGCTGTTCGTGGACGGCGACGAGGCGCTGGAGGACATCGCCCGCTTCGTCGGGCATTCCAAGCCGTCGACCACCGCGGGCTACGTCAGGCGGCTTGGCCGGCGTCCGCAGGCTGTCGCCGAACGCGCCGCGGCCATCCTCGACGGCGATGCCGACGACGACCACGCAGAGCGCGAAGGTTCGGAATGAGGAAGTCGATTTTGGGAGCAACGCTGGGAGCTACCGCTACGGCCGCCCCGAATCGGCCCGAAACGGTGCCGAACCGAAACCCCAGGTCAGGGGGTACAAGTCCGGACGGTGGAGAACCGTCCGGACCTGCGGTGCGGAGGGAGTGGGATTCGAACCCACGGTGGGCAGGACCCACACACGCTTTCCAAGCGTGCCGATTCGGCCGCTCTCGCATCCCTCCCTGGGGTGGGACCCCGGGTCGAACAGGCTATCGTGTCCGACGCCCGTGACCGCAGGTGGCGGCCGGGTCCTGTGCAACTGCAGCCCGTGAACCGAGTCAGGGCCGGGAGGCAGCAGCTCTCAGCGGAAACTGTGGTGTGCCGCAGATCGCCTGGCCGTCACCTGGGGTCACGGGCGCTTCGCGCCCGCCGGTAGCATCGCCCCGATGGCCTCCTACCAGTCCCTCTACCGGCGGTACCGCTCCCAGCGGTTCGACGAGGTGCTTGGCCAGGATCACATCACCAAGGCCTTGCGCAACGCCGTGCGCGACGGCCGGGTCGGGCATGCCTACCTGTTCTCCGGGCCCCGGGGGACCGGGAAGACCTCCACTGCCCGCATCCTCGCCAAGGTGCTCAACTGCGCCGCTCCGGAGGACGGCGAGCCGTGCGGGAAGTGCGAATCCTGCCTCGCCGTCGCCGACGGGCGGGTCACCGACTGGCTGCTCGAGCAGGATGCCGCCTCCAAGTCCAAGGTCGACGACATGCGCGACCTGCTCGAGCGGGTCCCGCTCGGCACCTCCGGCAACCGGAAGGTGATCATCCTCGACGAGGTGCACATGCTCTCGCAGGGCGCCGAGAACGCTCTGCTCAAGACCCTCGAAGAGCCGCCCTCCCACGTCATCTTCGTCCTCGCCACCACCGACCCGCAGAAGGTGCGGCCCACCATCCGCAGCCGCACCCAGCACTTCGAGTTCCACCTGCTGCCGCCCGACGTCCTCGCCGACCATGTCCGCCACGTCATCGCCGACGCCCAGCTTGGCATCCCGCCCGACGAGGTCGAGCACGCCGTCGACCACGTGCTGCGGATCGGCGGCGGGTCGGCCCGGGACACGCTCTCGGCCCTCGACCAGGTTGCCGCGCTCGGCGAGGTCGTCGACGAGGTCCGGCCCGTCGACGCCGTCGTCGACGCCCTGTGCGAGCGCGACCCTGGCCGCGTCCTCCTTGCAGTTGCGGACGCTCTCGCCTCCGGCCGCGACCCCCGCGGGCTCGGGGAGAGCATCATCGTCGCCCTGCGGGACGCCTTCCTCGCCGTCATGGGCGCCGCCGACGAGCACCTGGCGCCGGCCGAACGTGAGCGGGCCGCCCAGGTGGGTGAGCGGATGGGCGCCGCCGGTCTGACCCGGGCGCTCGACGTGCTCGGCGAGGCACTCGTCGAGTTGGCCCGCAAGCCCGACACCCGGATCGTCGTCGAGGTCGCCCTCGTGCGGATCACCCAGCCGTCGGCCGACCAGACCCTCGATGCCATCCTCGACCGGCTCGATCGCCTGGAGCGGGCGGCGCCCGCCGGCGGCGATCGGGGGCCCGCTCCCGAGTTGCCCGCCTCGGCCGCTGCCGCCCCTGCCGCGCCTCCGGCTGCCAGCGGTGGTGGCGGCACTCACGGCGCCGCCGCGGCCCGTGATGCGCTGAGCAGCAGCCGCGGTGGTCGCCGCGGCGGCGGCAAGGCCGGCGCCGCTGGCCAGCCCGACGCACCGCCGCCCGCCGCTGCCGCCCGGCCGAGCGGGAAACCGACGCTCGGCGCCGTCGCCCGCAACCGCGGCGCCGCCCTCGAGGACAGCCCAGCCGGCGCCTCGCCGGACCCGGCGCCCTCCGGACCGGCTTCCGAGCCGCCGCCGGCAACCGCCGCCACCCCCTCCGGCGACACGCCCGGCGTCGCCGCCGTCGAGGCTGCGTGGAGCGGCGGCGTGCTCGCGGCCCTTCCCGTGAAGATCCGCAGCAAGTGGCGGGGCGGGCGCTGGGTCGAGCCGGCCGGCGGGAGCCTCCGGTTCGCGGTGCCCAACTCGTGGCACCAGTCCGCCTGCGACGACTCCCGCCGGGACGTCGAGGCGGCCCTCGCCAGCCACCTCGGCACGCCGGTGACCGTCGCCGTCGTGGTCGACGGCGACGCCGGGCCAGGCTCGCCGAGCCCCAGTGCGGGCCGGGCGGCGCCCACCGATCCCGAGCCCGAGGACGAGCACATCGACCCTGGGGAACTGCGTGACGCCCACGACGTCGCCTCCAACGGCGTCGATCTGCTGCTGCGCGAGTTCGGTGGCGAGCTGGTCGAGGAGGAGCCATGACCGACGAACCCGACGATCCATCCCACGGCGCACTCGGCGATCCCGCCGCGCTCGGCGACCTCGGCGGCCTGCTCGAATCGGCCCAGCAGGCGCTCAGCGCCCAGGCGGCCGCGGCCAACGAGGTCGTCGAGGGCACCGCTGGCGGCGGCGTCGTCACCGTCGAGATGACCGGCAGCGGCGAGGTCCGCGCCGTGCGCCTCGCCCCCGAGGTCGTCGACCCCGCCGACGTCGAGATGCTCCAGGACCTGATCGTCGCCGCCCTCCACGACGCGGGCGCCAAGGTGGCCGAGCTCCAGAGCCGAGCGCTCGGCGCGTTCGGCGGGATCGATCTCGGCGGGCTCGGCGACATCTTCGGCGGGTCGGGGCCCCGGTAGGCGGGGCGGGTGGCCGTCTACGCCGGTCCCGTCCAGGACCTCATCGACGAACTGGGACGCCTGCCCGGCATCGGGCCCAAGTCGGCCCAACGCATCGCCTTCCATCTGCTCAAGCTCGACAAGCAGGATGCGCTCCGCCTCGCCCGGTCCATCGCCGAGGTCAAGGACAAGGTCTCGTTCTGCCGCACGTGCTTCAACGTCTCGGAGGGCGAGCAGTGCACGATCTGCACCGACCCCCGGCGCGACGCCACCGTCGTCTGCGTCGTCGAGGAGCCCCGCGACCTCGTGGCGGTCGAGAAGACCGGCGAGTTCTCCGGCCGCTACCACGTCCTCCAGGGCGCGATCAGCCCGATCGACGGTGTCGGCCCCGACCAGCTCCGCATCCGGGAGCTGCTCGGCCGCATCGAGCGCGAGGGCGTGGCCGAGGTGATCCTGTGCACCAACCCCAACCTCGAGGGCGAGGCCACCGCCATGTACCTCGGCAAGCTGATCAAGCCGCTCGGCGTGCGGGTGACCCGCATCGCCAGCGGGCTGCCCGTCGGCGGCGACCTCGAGTACGCCGACGAGCTGACCCTCGGGCGAGCCCTCGAGGGCCGGCGCGAGGTGGAGGGCTGACCTCTGTTCCCCAACAGCGGCTGATGCACCCAGGAGCGCCGGCCCGACGGTCGAGGCGGGCGGACGGGACCGACCACCGGACCAGCGCACCTGGATCCATCAGCAACAAGTTGCGGTCACGTTACACACCGAACGGAGCGAGCGCCAAAGCCCGCTTTACGTGCTGATTCTGCCTCGAAGCGTGGCCGACTGAGGACGCGGCGAGTGGTCGGCTACTCACGGTGCCAGGTGAGCCCGCAGGGCCGCGAGCATCTCCGCCCGGGTCGTAGCGCCCAGCTTCTGGCGGATCTTCGCCACGTGGTGCTCGACCGTCTTGGGCGAGATGTAGAGCTGCGCGCCGATCTCCTTGTGGGTGAGGCCGTCGACGATGTACTGGGCGACCATCTGCTCACGCTCGGACAGGACGCCGACCGCGCTGGCGGCGTCGGCCGAGTCGGACGCGGGCAGCGCGGCCTTCAGGTCGCGGGCCTGCTCCAGCAGCGAGCGGGTGACCATCGGGTCGGCCGAGCGGATGGCCGCCTGGCCGGTGAGGCGGGACGCCTCCCACGTCAGCCCCAGCCCCTGGAGGCCTCGGGCCGCCGCGGCGACCGCCTCGGGGTCCGCACCGCCGCCCAGGATCGCCACCCAGGTGCGGGCCGCGTCGGCCAGCGCCCCGAGCCGGGGGTGGACCGGCGGCGTCGCCTCGACCTCGGCGGCCCGGCGCACGGTGGCCTCGCGGTCGTCGGTCGCCAGCGCCACCTGGAGGCCGATCCACCGCAGCGGGAGCAGCCAGAGCGGCGGCTCGCCCAGCGACCGGACGATGTCGCCCAGCTCGCGGGCCTTGGGCGCGACCCGCTCCCACAAGCCCAGGCGGGCGGCGCCGATCGCGAGCTCGCCGACGATCTCCAGCGAGAACAGGTCGGCCGGATGTCGCAGCAGGACTCCCTCGGCCCGGGCCCAGGCGTCGCCCAGGCGGGCCAGGTCGCCCGACCGCCGAGCGAGCCCTGCCTCGATCGCCGCCGCGACCAGCAGCTCCCGGGGCGCCAGCGGCGCGCCGACGGCGGCGACCTCGTCGAGCGCCGCCTGGGCGACGGTCCAGCGGCCGCTGCGGACGGCGACCCAGCCCAGCCCTAGCCGGTGGTAGGCCCGCAGCGGCGCGGCGCCGACCTCGTGGTCGCGGGCCCGGGCCAGCAGGTGCTCGGCCGTGGCCAGCTCGCTCAGCGCCAGCGCCACCGTGGCCCCGACCGCGTGGGGCGAGGTCGGCAGCACCAGGCTGGTGTGGGCCGACTCCAGCAGCTCGGCCGCTTCGAGCATGTCCGGGAGCAGCCGGGCCCCGTCCCGACGCAACGAGGCGACGAGCGCGCCGCACGTGAGCCGCAGCGCCTCGACCTCCAGCCCGCCCGCGGGATCGGCATCGGGGTCGGCCCCGGTCCCGGCCTTTCCCTCGTCCGGGACCTGGCCGGTGGCGACCGCGCCGATCGTCGCCAGGAGCGGCCAGGACGCGGCGTTGCGGTCGGTGGCCCCTTCGCCGGTGGCGCCAGTCGCCAGCTCCGCGTAGGCGCGCGACGACCGCCGCCAGAACCCCCGGGCCGGCAGCAGGGCGGCGACGACCGCGAGCGCCCGGCGGCGGTCGTCGGCGGCCGGGTCGGCCATCACGGCGTCGGCCAGCCGGAGGGCGGTGACCGCGTCGCCGGCCAGCGCCGCAGCCTCGGCCCGCCGGGCGGCGATCGCCGGCGTCGACGCGCCGGCGGCGATCGCGCGCTCGTACCAGGCGGCGGCCAGCTCCGGCGCCTCCTCCAGCGTGGCGTCGCCCGCGGCCACGTACGCCGCCGCGACCCCCGGGCCCTGGGCGCCGGCCGCGGCCAGGTGCTCGCCGGTCCGGGTCGCGGGCGCGCCTCGGGCGGCCAGCGCCGCGGCCAGGCGGGCGTGGAACCGCCGCCGGTCGGCGACCGGCGTCATCTCCGCCACCGCCGCGGCGACGAGCGGGACGGCGTCGCCGGTGCCGGGGGCGACCAGCCCGGCGGCGTGGAGCGCGTCGACGGCGTCACCCAGCCGGTCGGGCGGGATCTCTGTGATCGCGCCGACCAGCTCGTCGTCGAGGTCGGCGCCGGCGCTGAGCGCGGCGAGCACGGTGCGCGCCTCGGCCGGCAGCTGGTCCACCTCGGCCCGGATCGCGGCGACCAGCGACGGCCCGGGCGGGCCGAGCGGGGCGGTGAGCCGGCCGGCGGCGACCGCACCGGCGGCGACCCACTCGGCGAGCAGCAGCCGGACCAGCGCCGGCATGCCGTCGGTCTGGTCGTGGACGACGTCGACCAGCTGGTCGTCGACGGCCGCGCCGAGGACGATGGCGGCGAGCTCGCCGACCTCGGCCTCGTCCAGCGGCCCGAGGGCGACCAGCGGCTGGCTGCGTCCGAGCACCGCGTCGAGGGCGGCAAGGTCGGTGTGTCCCGGCGCCGGGCGGTGGGCGACGACCAGGCGCTGGCCCCGGTCGGCGGCGCGCTCGGCCAGGGCGACGACGACCCGCAGCGACCCTGGGTCGAGCCACTGGGCCTCGTCCACGACGAGGGCGGCGCCGTCGAGCCGGCGGCCGACCAGGTCGCCGTAGGCGCGCACGTCGTCACCGCCGCCGTCGCCGTCGAGCAGGTCCCGGACCGCGCCGAAGCCCTGGTCGCCCTCCAGCCTCCGGCCGGACACGCGCACGACGCGCGACGCTCTGCCCGCGCAGCCGGTCGACCACGGCGTCGACGACCGCCCCGCCGTCGGCGGTCCCCGGGGCGACGATGCCGAGCTGGGCCGCTCGGCCGTCGTCGGGCGCGCCGAGAGCCGCCACGCGCGCGACGCGGGAGGGGACTCGGGCCGGCATCGGGGCGCGATCGTAGTTGTCGCCCGTCAGCGGCCCGACAGCCCGGCGGCAGCGGGTTCTAGGGTGCGGCCATGGACTTCGCTCTCAGCCCCACCGCCGCCAAGCTGAGTGACGAGCTCGAGGCCTTCATGGACGAGTGCGTCTATCCCAACGAGGCGGTGTACGACCGCCAGATCGTCGAGTCGGGCGACCCGCACCACCACGCCCCGGTCCTCGACGAGCTCAAGGTCGAGGCCCGGAAGCGGGGGCTGTGGAACCTGTTCCTGCCGCATGCCACCGAGTGGACCGACGGGCTGTCGAACCTCGACTACGCCCCGCTCGCCGAGATCACCGGGCGCAGCCACCTGGCACCCGAGGCGCTCAACTGCTCGGCGCCGGACACCGGGAACATGGAGATCCTCACCATGTTCGGGACGGACGCCCAGAAGGAGCGGTGGCTGCGCCCGCTGCTCGACGGCGAGATCCGGTCGTGCTTCGCCATGACCGAACCGGCGGTGGCCAGCTCGGACGCGACCAACATCTCGCTGCGGATCGAGCGGGACGGCGACGACTACGTGCTCAACGGTCGCAAGTGGTGGATCAGCGGGGCGGCCCGCGAGCGCTGCACGGTCGCCATCGTGATGGGCAAGACCGACCTGGGTGCGCCGCCGCACCGCCAGCAGTCGATGATCCTCGTGCCGATGGACACGCCGGGGCTGACCAACGTGCGCGCGCTGCCGGTGTTCGGCTACCAGCACAACGAGGGGCACTGCGAGCTGCTGTTCGAGGACGTGCGGGTCCCGGCGGACAACCTGCTCGGCGAGGAGGGTGGCGGGTTCGCGATGGCGCAGGCCCGGCTCGGTCCCGGCCGCATCCACCACTGCATGCGGGCGATCGGGGTCGCCGAGCGGGCGCTGGAGGCGATGTGCCGGCGGGTCCGGGAGCGGACGGCGTTCGGCAAGCCGCTGGCCGACCAGGGCGTGATCCAGCAGTGGATCGCGGACAGCCGGATCGAGATCGAGCAGGTGCGGCTGCTGGTGCTCAAGACCGCCTGGCTGATGGACACGGTCGGCAACCAGGGGGCCCGCATCGAGATCTCGGCGATCAAGGTCGCCGCACCCAACGTGGCGCTGCGGGTGGTCGACCGGGCGATCCAGGCGCACGGGGGGATGGGCGTGTCCGACGACGTGCCGCTGGCAGCGATGTACGCCAGCCTGCGGACGCTACGGCTCGCCGACGGGCCGGACGAGGTGCACCGGATGTCGGTCGCTCGGCGGGAGCTGCGCAAGTACGAGGGGTAACGGCCGGCGTCGGGGAGTCACGTCGGTTCGAGTGCGTCACGCCGGTCCGGTCGCACTAGCGTGGGAAGCTGCTCCTGGGGAACGGAGCCTCGATCGGGGGAACGACTCATGATCCGGCGATCCTTGCTCATCGTGGCCGCGCTCGTTCTGGTCGGGGGAGTCGCCGCCTGCGGAGGCAAGGGCGAGGACAGCGCGTCTACCAAGCGCGACAAGGACTCGGGGGACAAGACAGCGACCTCCGACAGCACCGAGCCGGGCGAGATCGGTGACGCCGCCACCGCCGACCGCCCGCCTGCCAGCGAGGGCGCGGAAGCGCCGAGCTCGGACGAGCCGCGGCCGACCGGGTTCGACGTGCCGAGCGGCGACCCCGGCGACATCGGGACCGCGTTCAACAGCGACTATTCGTTCACCGGCGAGGGCGGCGAGGCGTTCTGCTCGAAGATGGCCGACCTGCAGTCGCAGTACTCCAGCGCCGACCCGAGCTCGATCAACCTCAGCGCCCTGGCGGACAAGATGGCGGCGATCGACCCGCCGCCCGAGCTCGCCGACGACTGGGCCGGCTACATCGAGATGCAGCGGGCGCTGGGGACGGAGGACGGCCAGGGCGACCTGTCCGAGGCCGACCCCGCCCAGCTCGTCGCCTTCACGAACGCGAGCGCGAAGGTGTCGGTCTACCTGACGGACGTGTGCGGCCTGTGACGCCGGTGAGGCGGGCGCTCACCGGTGTTGCCCTGGTCGCCGCGCTGATGCTCGCGCTGGCCGGGTGCGGTCGGGGCGGTGACTCGAGCACGAAGGAGTTCTGCGACGACTACCGCAAGGTGGCCGACGACCTGGAGGGTGTGGGCCAGGACGACGCCGACGCGGTGGACGAGGGGCTGCGCAAGCTCGACGCCCTCGATCCCCCCGACGAGATCAAGGACGAGTTCGAACAGATCGTCGAACTCGTCCGCGAGTCGAACGCGATGGCCAAGAACGTCGACCTGCGGGACCCCGCACAGGTGTCGCAGGCGCAGCAGTTGTTCGCCGACCAGGAGGAGGAGCTGGCCGCGGCCAGTGCCAAGGTCGGCGACTTCCTGTCGGAGAACTGCGGCATCGAGCAGCCGTCCCGCTCGGACGCCGGCAGCACCAGCACCAGCACCAGCGGCTGAGGCCGGCCCCGGATCTGCGAGGTCAGGCCTCGGCGTCGGGCCGGAAGACGGTCAGGCTGACCCGGGTGCCGTCGGCGTCCGGGGTGAAGGTGAGCTCGTCGGTCAGCGTCCGCATCAGCGGGATGCCGAGCCCGCTCTCGTGGCGGAGGCGCCGCGGGTCGGTGGCCGCCGGCAGCGGATCGACCCGGTTGGGGTCGAAGCCCCGGCCCCGGTCGACGACGTCGACGGTCACCTGATGGTCGTCGATCGTGCAGCGGACGGTCACGGGACCGTCGGCGAAGATCGCCTCGTGGGCCTCGATGGCGTTCGAGCAGGCCTCGGTCACGGCGATCTTGAGGTCGTCCAGCCGGGCGGGGTTGAGCCCCGGCGCGAGTGAACCAACGGCGGCGTCGACGACGAGCCGGACGAGAGAGAGATACGCGGGCCGAGCCGGGATCTCCAGCTCGACGACCGCCACCGGTCAGCCCCCGGCCACGGCCGCGTCGAGGGTGGGCAACAGCGGCACCGCCTTGTCGAGCCCGGTGATCTCGAACAGCCGGGTGATGCGCGTCTCGGTGCACACGAGCCGGAGGTCGCCGCCGTGGGTGCGCGCCCGTTTGAGCACGCTGACGATCGTGCCCAGCCCCGTGGAGTCGAGGAAGTCGATGCCGTCGAGCGCGAGGACCAGGCGGGCCCGCCCGTCGTTCACGAGTTCGATCAGGCGCTCGCGCAGCTGGGGAGACGTGGCGACGTCGAGCTCGCCGTAGATCGTCACGACGGTCCACCCCGACAGTTCCGACACTTCGGTGCGTAGCTGCATGGCGGCGAGACACTACCGCCTGAGCCCATCCCGACTCCGGGAACGGTGCGGGCTACACGGGTGGAATTCCATCGGCGTAACCTGTCGCTCGGCATGGCACTCGTCGCCGTCGAACCGCTCGACACGCTCGACCAGCTCGACGTGTTGCAGGCCGCCCTGGCGGTCCGGGCCGGCGCGGTCGACGGCGTCGGGCTCAGCGGCTCCTCTGATTGCGGGGGGCGACCGTCCCCACTCGTCCACGTCCAGCGGCTGCCCCCGCGGGCGGCCCGGGCGGCCACCTTGGCCCGCCCGCTGCCGCCGGCCGTGGCGGAGCGGACCGGCGTCCAGCAGTTCTGGACGCACCAGGCTCAGGCGATCGACCTGGCCCGCGACGGCATGTCGGTGGTGGTGGCGACGGGCACCGCCTCGGGCAAGTCGCTGTGCTATCAGGTCCCGCTGGCCGAGGCGGCGGCCGCGCCGGTGCGGCGGGGCACGTCGTTGCTGATCTTCCCGACCAAGGCGCTGGCCCACGACCAACTGCGGGCGCTGGCCGAGCGGGGGTACCAGGGGGTGGTCCCCGGTGCGTACGACGGCGACACCGACGTCGAGGAGCGGACCTGGATCCGCCGCAACGCCACCGTGGTGCTCACGAACCCCGAGATGCTCCACAGCGGGATCCTTCCGCACCACGACCGGTGGGCGAAGTTCCTCAGCCGCCTGCGCTTCGTGGTGGTGGACGAGATGCACGCGTTCCGGGGCATCTTCGGCAGCCACGTCGCCCACCTGCTGCGGCGCCTGCGCCGGCTGGCCAACAACTACGGCGCCGACCCGACGTTCGTGTGCTGCTCGGCCACCATCGGCCAGCCCCAGCGGCTGGCCTCGGCACTGTGCGGCGTCCCGGTCTCGGCGGTGGTCGACGACGGGTCGCCCCGGGCGGAGCGGCTGGTGGCGATCTGGAACCCGCCGCCGCTCGACGAGCTCACCGGTGCGAGGGCCTCCACGAACGGCGAGACGGCCGGGCTGGTGGCCGAGCTGGTCCGCTCGGGCCAGAAGACGATCGCGTTCTGCCGCGGCCGCCGGGCGACCGAGGTCGTGGCCGCCGACGTCCGCCGCCGGGTGCCCGCCCCGCTGCGCCGCCGGGTGAAGCCGTACCGGGGCGGCTACCTGGCCGAGGAGCGGCGGGAGATCGAGGACGAGCTGTTCAGCGGGAGGCTCGACGGCGTGATCGCCACGAGCGCCCTGGAGCTGGGCATCGATGTCGGGGGTCTCGACGCCGTTGTGCTGAACGGGTTCCCGGGAACCATCGCGTCGTTCTGGCAGCAGGCCGGCCGGGCCGGGCGGTCCGGTCGACCGTCGGCGGCGGTCCTGGTCGCCGGCTCCGATCAGCTCGACCAGTGGATGGCCGCCCACCCCCGCGAGCTGGTGGAGCGGGCGCCGGAACCGGTGGTGGTCAACCCGGCGAACCCGTTCGTGGCGGACGCCCACCTGCGCTGCGCGGCCCACGAGAAGCCGCTGACGCATGCGGACGAGCGGTATTGGCCGGGGATGCTGGACGAGGTGGTCCTGCGGCTGGCCAGGGAAGACCAGATCGTGGTGCGGGAGCGGCCTCGAGGCCGCGGCCCGCAGGCGCTCTACGCCGCCGGGGGATGGCCGGCCCACGGGGTGGGCCTGCGCGTCGGCTCGGCCGGGCAGGTGGTCCTGCGCACGGCGGAGGGCGACGCCGTCGGCACGGTCGACTCGGGCCGGGCCTGCGAGCAGGCGCACCCGGGGGCGTCGTACCTCCACGCCGGTCAGTCGTGGCGGGTCGTCGAGCTCGACCTCGACGAGCGCGAGGCGGTGGTCGAGCAGGACGACGGCGCCACCTACACGGTCGCCCGCACCGCGGTCGACATCCGGGTGATCAGCCAGGACGAGCGCCGCCGGGTCGGGGCGTTCGAGCTGGGCCTGGGGGCGGTCGAGGTCCACCAGCAGGTGACGGGGTACCAGCGCAAGGACACGCTCACCGGTGAGTCGCTGGGCGTCACCCCGCTCGACCTGCCCCGCTCGACCCTCACCACGCGGGGCTTCTGGTACCAGGTATCCGACAGCCTGCTGGAGGCGGCCGGCCTGGACCGGGCGACCGCCCCGGGCGCGCTGCACGCGGCCGAGCACGCGGGGATCGGGGTGCTCCCGCTGTTCACGATCTGCGACCGCTGGGACGTCGGCGGGGTGTCCACGCTGCACCAGCCCGACCTCGGCACGGCCGTCATCGTGATCTACGACGGCTACCAGGGCGGCGCGGGCGTGGCGGAGCTGGGCTACGAGGCGGCGGACCGCCACGTCGAGGCGACGGCGGAGGTGATCGAGGCCTGCCCGTGCACGGCCGGATGCCCGTCGTGTGTGCAGTCGCCGAAGTGCGGCAACGGCAACGAGCCCCTCGACAAGGCGGGGGCCCTGGCGCTGCTGCGCCGGGCGATGGGGTAGCGGCACGGCCGTCATCGCTCGACCCGCATAGTCGCCTCGGCCCGCAGGGTGACGTCCCCGATCAGCCCGCCGACGATCGGCAGGTCGGTCGGCTCCCGATAGCGGACGACGGCCCGGACCCGGCTCCCGGGCGCCCGCGCCCGCTGACGTCGACGTCGAGGCGCCGGGGGTCGAGCGGCCCGGACAGCTCTGCGGCGTCCATCGCCGCGCCGGGAGCCGGATCGACCGCGGCGGCCCGAGCGGCCTCCCGCGCCGCGTGGACGACCAGCAGCTGGTCGCGGGCCACCACCACGGCCTGGACGAGCGCGGCCAGCACGAGCGCGACTAGCGGCAGCACGAGCGCGAGCTCGACGGTCGCCTGGCCGCGGTCGTCCCGGGCCCGGCCGCCGGCGTGTGGATGTGGCCGGGTCACGGTTTCAGTTGGTCGATCACCGACTCGAACAGGTCGGTGAAGGCGCCGGTGCGGCCGGCCCAGGCGATGACGCCGAGGGCGATCGTGCCGGCCACCAGGATGACGAGCCCGTACTCGGCCGTGGTCTGGCCGCGGTCGTCGGGCACGCGCCCGCCGAGGACAGGGTGAACGACGGCCCAGAGTCGGGCGAGGACGCGATGGTGCATGGAGGAACCTCCGTAGATGAGCAGTGGGGTGACCGTCGGCGGTCACGAGCGGAGCGCACTCAGCGATCCCGCAAGGAGCGGGACGATCGTCAGCAGCACGAACGCAGGGAACGTCGTGAGCACGAGCGGGAACAGGAGTGTGACGGGGAGGCGCCGAGCGGCCTCCTCGGCTCGTCGTCGCCGACGTGCCCGGGACTCGATGGCCACCCGGTCCAGCGCGGGGCCGAGCGGCGTGCCGTAGCGGTCGTGCTGGGCGAGGGCGTCGACCAGCGGCCGGGCCGGCGGACCGGTGGCGGCCAGGCTGGCCAGTGCGCCTGCGGTGGTGCCTCCCCGCTCGACGTGGCGGACCGCGGCGGCGATGGCAGCGCCGAGCGGGCCTCCCGGCCGGTCGCCGATGGCCTCGAGCGCCACGCTGACGGGGAGCCCGGCGGCGGTCGTCAGGGCCAGAAGGTCGACGATGTCGGGCACCTGGTCGGCCACCGCCTCGTCGTAGCGGCGCCGGGCCTGGCGGGCCGCGGCCGCCGGCGCGAGGAGAGCCCAGGCGAGAGGGATCGGCGCCAGGGGCGCGGCGATCGGCAGCAGCGCGAGGCCGGCGATCGCTGCCCAGCCGACGCGCCGGTCGGACGGAGCGGTCGGAGGCGACCGGCCCGACCCCGGCAGCGGCGGCCGGGGCGGCGCCGAGGGCTGGGCGATCAGCGGGTCGAACGCACGGCCGATCGCTCGGCCGACCGCCTCGACCGGGGACAGCACGCCGGCGGTGCGGTCGGGCTCCCGTGAGGACAGTCGACGGAACGGGCTGCGGCGGCGGTCCGTTCCACCCGGCGGGGTGCGGCCGAGCATCCCCCGACGGGCGCCCCCGTCGGCGAGCAACGTGGCGAGGACGGCGATCCACGCAAGCGCCAACGCGGCTACCGCGGCCTGGGTGCTCGTCATGGCCCCGCGCCTCTGGTCAGGCGGGCCATCCACCAGGCGCCGACCGCGTCGAGGGTGAGCCCGCCGGCCATGCAGCACCACCCTCCGGGCGTGCCGAGGAGGAAGTCGGCTGCGCCGGTGTCGCCGGCGATCAGCACGGCCGTGAACGCCAACGGAGCCACGGCCAACACGAATGCGCTCGCCCGGGCCTGGGCGCCCAGGGCTCGCCGTTCGGCGTCGAGGTCGAGACGCTCGCGGAGGGTCGCCGCCACGCCGTCGACGGCCCGGGCCGGGGCGCTGCCGATCACCGTCGCCAGCGCGAGCGCCGTCGCTGCCAGGCGGGTGCCGGAGTCGTCGTGGCGCGACGACCACTCGTCCAGGCCGGCCACGATCGGTCGGCCGCGGCGGGTGGCCTCCGCCACTGCGGCCAACTCCGGCCCCAGGGGAGGGTCGGTCGCCGCGCCGGCCTCGCCCAGCGCCACGGGGAGCGACGACCCGGAGCGCAGCGACGTCGCCAGCCGTTCGAGCGCGGGCGGGAGCTGGGCCGCCCGCGCGCGGCGGCGGCCGGCCGAGCGGCGCAGGCGCGGCACCAGCGGCCAGGCCAGGCCGGCGGCGGCGAGGGCGGCGGCCGGCCGCGGGCCCGCGACCAGGGCGACCAGCGGCAGCGCCGCGCACCCGAGCACCAGCGTGGACGGCGGAACGCCCCAGCGCGTTCCGCCCTGTCCGCCCCGGGCCGCGGCGCCCGCCTGGGTGCGCGCCGCGGCGAGGCGCACTCGGGCGTGCGCGGCCCGGGTCACCGGACCGCTCCGATCGGACCGGCGCGCCGTGCGGGCCGCCGGACGGCACGCACGACCCCGCCGGACGGATGGGTGAGCGGCACGGCCTCGATCGCGTCGCCCGGCGAGGCGACCACCTCGGCCACGCAGGCCACCCGCCGGCGTCCGCCCTCGGCGCGGACGACGTGCACGACCAGATCGACCGCTCCGAGGATCTGGGCCCGGACGGCGTCGAGCGGCAGGTCGACGCCGCCCAGGAGCGCCATGGTCTCGATGCGCCGGAGGGCGTCGGTCGGGCCGTTGGCGTGGCACGTCGAGAGGCAACCGCCGTGTCCTGTGTTCATCGCCTGGACCATGTCGAGAGCCTCGGCGCCCCGGACCTCGCCGACGACGATCCGGTCGGGCCGCATCCGCAGTGCCGCCCGTACGAGGTCGCGCACGGTCACCGCCGGCAGCCCGTCGGGCGACGCCGGGCGGGTCTCGAGCCGCACGACGTGGTCGCCCGGCAGCCGAAGCTCGGCGGCGTCCTCGACCGTGACCACCCGCTCGCCCGCGGGCAGCGAGCCGCAGAGACTGTTGAGCAGCGTGGTCTTGCCGGCCCCGGTGCCGCCGCTGACGACGATGTTGAGCCCGGCCGTCACGGCGCCCACCAGCAGCTCGGCGATCCCGTCGCCGCAGAACCGGGACAGCGGCAGATCGGTGGCGCCGAACCGGCGGATCGTGATCGCCGGGCCATCGACCGCCAGCGGCGGGAGGACGACGTGCACCCGGGACCCGTCCGGCAGCCGTGCGTCGACCACCGGACTGGCCCGGTCGGCCCGCAGGCCGAGCGGGGCCACCACCCGCTCGACCAGCAGGTCGATGGCTGCACGGTCGAGGCTCACGCCGGTGCGACGGAGCCGGCCCGCCCGCTCGACCCAGACGGGCCCTGGTCCGTTGATCAGCACGTCGCTGACCAGCGGGTCGGCCAGCAGCGGCTCGAGCGGGCCGAGCCCGCCGATGCGGGCCCGCACCCGGGCGACGACCTGCGCCACGGCCTCGGTCGCCAGCAGCGGCGCCTCCGCACGCACGAGCGCGCCCAGGGCGTCGTCGTCGAGCGCGTGTCGCGCGTCCGCCGCCAGCAGCCGGCGGTGGACCCGCATGTCGAGGGGCGACAGGTCGTCGCCTGCGTGCGACGGCACGGGAGCGAGGTCAGGTCGCACCGGTCAGCGCCTTGCAGATCGAGCGGGGGAGCCGGCCCGAGAGCAGCCCGGCGTCGACGGCCCGCGCCACCGCCGGATCGACCTCGACGACCGCGACAACCGGCGCCCCGATGGCCGACTCGACATCGCGGCTGGACAGCGCCCGCCCGGGCTCGCGCACGACGACCACCGCGGACGGCTTCAGCGGCGCGTGGATCGCGTGCCGCAACGCCAGGTAGCAGGCGCGGGTGACCAGGATCGAGCGCCGCGCGTGGCCCACCACGATGCCGGCCGCCGAGTCGGCGAGCGCGATGCGGCCGCAGTCGGCCACCGTGGGCCGGGGCGACAGGTCGAGCAGGCTGCCGAGAAGTCCTGCCCGATGCGATGCGAGCTGGCCCTCGCCCCGCGGCAGGAGCGTCAGCCCGTGATCGGTGTCGACCTCGATGCGCCGGAGGGCGTCGGCCGGCACGTCGTCGCCAGCGGCCAGCCACCCGGCGAGCCCTGGCGACGGCTGGGTCGGTGAGACCGAGGACCGCCGGGCCGTCACCGCCGAGATCGGCGAAGACGGCACCGGTCGGGGACCGAGCGGCGAATGTGAGGGCGAGCGATGCGGCCACGACAGTGGTGCCGACACCACCCTTGGCGGACCAGCAAGCGACGAGCACGGGGACCTCCACAGCGGGCAGGAGCAGGGCGATGAAACGCGACGGCCTGCCTACGAGGGCTGTGGATGCCCCGGGCATGTGCGATAAGGGTCGTAAACATACGCAGACGACGTGAGACGGTCAAGGGGTGAACGTTGTCACATCCGAGGGCTCAGGCATCGCCCTCGTGGCGCCGGCCGGTAGGGTCGCCGGTCGTGGAGGCCGCCTTCTTCGACCTCGACAAGACCGTCATCGCGAAAGCCTCGATGGTGGCCTTCAGCGGTCCGCTGCACCGCGCCGGCCTCGTGTCGCGGCGCATGCTGCTGCGGGCGGCGTGGGGCCACCTCGTCTACTCGCAGTTCGGCGCCTCGCCGGAGAAGCTGGACAAGCTGCGGGACTCGGTGCTCCGCCTGACCGTCGGTTGGGACCAGGCCGAGATCGGCCAGATCGTCCGGGAGACCCTGGTCGACGTGGTCGAGCCGATCGTCTACGAGGAGGCGCTCGAGCTCATCCGCGAGCACCGCTCCGCGGGCCGGAAGGTGTTCATCGTCTCGGCGTCGCCGGAGGAGATCGTCGTCCCCCTCGCCCGCTACCTGGGGGTCGACGAGGTGCTCGCCACGCGGGCCGAGCTGGACGACCACGGGCGCTACACGGGTCGCACCGAGCTGTACTGCTACGGCGCGACCAAGGTCGTCGCCATGCAGGCCGCCGCCGAGCGCGACGGCATCGACCTGGCGCGCAGCTACGCGTACAGCGACTCAGGGACCGACCGGCCGATGCTCGAGGCTGTCGGCCACGCGGTCGCGGTCAACCCGGACCGCGAGCTGCTCAAGGCGGCGCGCGCCAACGGCTGGGAGGTTCGCCGCTTCACCCGGCGGGTGCCGCTGCGCGAACGGGTCCCGATGCCTGCGCCGCGACATGCGGCACTCGGCGGCGGTGCGGTCGTCGTCGCCGTCGGGGCGGCACTGGCCGCCCGCTGGTTGTGGGATCGTCGTCAGCCCCCGCCCCCGCCGCGGCGCGCGCTCGGCGGCCGGCGGGCGACGGGTCGGACGGGACCTGCGCTCAGGACGAGGCCCGCACCTTCTTCGTGGCGATGGTGGCCAGCGCAACGATCACAACGAGGAGAAGCAGCTTCTTCATGGTGGCGAGCGTAGCCGCTGTGTAGCGCACCTCGGACCCGGCCCTCTGCGCCGGCCGTCCATCCGACCACGTGATGCGGTGGATGTTTCGCACTGCGTGGCGGCTTCCGAGACTGTCACAGGGGGGATCTAATGTCGTTCCCCTATGCGCGTGTCCCGACCCCTCTTGCCTGTGCACCGGCAGGACGAGGCGCGCGCGATCGGCCGCCGGACAGCAGCAGACCTTCCTGCTGGCGGCGCTCACCGGACTGCTCGTGGGCCTGGCGGTCGTCGCCATCCAGAGGGTGACGGTCGACGGACTGCTCGACACGCTCGCCGACCGGCCGCTCTGGCTGCAGGCGCTGGCGCCGGCGGTCGGACTGGTCGTGGCGGCCCTGTGCCTGCGCTGGGTGACCGGGAGCGACTACCGGTCGACCGCGGACGAGTACGTGCGCAGCTTCCACGACCAGGGGACGCCTCGGCTCGATCCCCGGCCCGTGCTCGGCCGGGTGCTCGCCAGCATCGCC
The DNA here is from genome assembly GCA_963739835.1 of uncultured Acidimicrobiales bacterium. Lineage (GTDB taxonomy): Bacteria > Actinomycetota > Acidimicrobiia > Acidimicrobiales > VFJN01 > ZC4RG19. Next base: position 15,035 of record CAVUBW010000004.1, on the reverse strand, counting down.
ACGATCGGGTACGGCGGCGCGCTCGGCCTCGAGGGCCCCTCCATCTATGTCGGGTCGACGATCGGGGCCGCGGTGCAGCGCCGCTTCGCCCGCTACTTCTCGCGGGAGGACGCCAAGCTGCTGCTGGTCGCGGGCGCGGCCGCGGGCGTCGCGGCGATCTTCAAGGCACCGGCGACCGGGGCGCTGTTCGCGATCGAGGTGCCGTACCGGGAGGACGTGACCCGCCGCAACGTGCTGCCGGCGATGGTGGCGGCGGCGGTCGGCTACCTGACCGTGGCCCTGACGACCGGTACCGAGCGGATCCTGCCGGTGGCCGGCAACCCGCCCTTCGACGGCAAGGACATGGCCGGGGCCCTGCTCGTCGGGCTCGCCTGCGGCATCGGGGCCCGCCTCTTCAGCGCGGCGATCAGGTACCTGCGCAGCGCGCCCCGGGTGCAGGACACGCCGTGGCCCACCCGCATCGCGGTGGCCGGGGTGGCGCTCGCGCTGCTGGTGGTCGTGTCGAACGCGGCGGCGGACGAGCCGCTGTCCCTGGGGCCGGGGTACGACGTGATCCGCTGGGCGGCCGAACCGGGCCATGCCGTGTGGGTGGTGCTCGTGATCCTGGTGGTGCGGGTCGGGGCCGTGATGGCGACCTACGGGGGCGGCGGGGTCGGCGGCCTGTTCATCCCGCTCGTCGTGACCGGGGCGCTGACCGGGCGGCTCGCGAGCGACGCGCTCGGCATGCCTCACGCGGACCTGCTCGTGGTCGTGGGGATGGCCGCCTTCCTCGGCGCCGGTTACCGCACGCCGCTGTCCGCGCTGATGTTCGTGGCCGAGACCACCGGACGGCCGGGGTTCGTCGTGCCGGCGCTGGTGGCGACCGCCGCGTCACAACTCGTGGTGGGGGACTCGTCGGTGTCGGTCCAGCAGCGGGCGGGCCGGCTGGGTCATCTGGAGCGCCGATTCGAGCTACCGATCAGCGCGGTGTTGTCGACCGACATACGCACGGTGCCCCCCGACGCCACGATCGAGGAGTTCCTGACCGTGCACCTCGTCGGCACCCGGCGCCGGTCGGTGCCGATCGTCTACGACGCCAACCGGTTCCTGGGCCTAGCGGTGTTGGACGAGGTGGTGGCGATCCGGCGGGAGGCGTGGCCGACGACCGAGGTGGGGACGATCGCCCGGGTCAACGTGCCCTACGGGCGGACGACCTGGCTGGTGCGCGACGCGGTGGAGGCGATGGAGCGCGCCGACAGCGACGTCCTGCCTGTGGTCGACGGGGACGACCGCTTCGTCGGTGTGGTCACGACCGAGGAGGTCCTGCGGCTGGACGAGATCCTCGAGCGGACGGAGCGACGGAGGTGACCATGCGGTGACCCGGGCGCCGACGGGGCGCGGAACGAACAGCCGGCCGGAGACCGGACGGCGGAAACCGTCCGAGGGACCGCCGGACGGGTCGTCTGCCGTGGTACGGGTGCGCCTGTCGGCCGCCGCTGCGGCGGGCAGGCGTCAGACGGCGAGCAGGTCGCGGGCGCCGGTGTCGGCCGACGGGTGGCGCAGCTTGGACATCGCCCGGGCCTCGATCTGGCGGATGCGCTCGCGGGTGAGGTTGAAGTGCTCGCCGACCTCTTCGAGCGTGCGGGGCTCGCCGCGGTCGAGGCCGAAGCGCAGCGTGAGGATCTCGCGCTCGCGCTCGTCGAGCGGGGCGAGCAGCCGGTCGATCTCCTCGGGCAGCAGCGCGGTGGCGGCGACCTCGAACGGGCGACTCGGCCGAGCGGTCCTCGACGACGTCGCCGAGCTCGGCGTCGCCGTCCTCGCGCAGCGGCTCGGACAGCGACGAGCGGCTCGGCGGCGAAGCGCAGCGCCTCGGTGACCTTGTCCTCGGGCATCTCGACCTCGGCCGACAGCTCGGCGAGCGTGGCCGGACGACCGAGCTTGAGCTCGAGGCGGGCCCGGGCCTTCTGCAGCCGGGCGAGCGTGTCGCCGGCGTGGACCGGCAGCCGGATGGTGCGGCCGGTGTTGGCGATGCCGCGGGTGATCGCCTGGCGGATCCACCACGTGGCGTAGGTCGAGAACTTGAAGCCCTTGCGCCAGTCGAACTTCTCGACGGCGTGCATCAGGCCGAGGTTGCCCTCCTGGATGAGGTCGAGCAGCGGCAGCCCGGACGCCTGGTACTTCTTGGCGATCGACACGACGAGGCGCAGGTTCGACTGCACGAACGTGCGCTCGGCGTCCTCGCCGTCGCGGACCGCGCGGCGCAGCTCGCGCTTGCGGGCCGGGGTCAGCGTCGTGGCCCCGGCCTCGAGCTCGGCGCGCGCGGCGTTGCCGGCCTCGATCGCCTGGGCCAGGCGGACCTCGTCGTCCTTGGTGAGCAGGGGGTACTGCCCGATGTCGGTCAGGTAGAGCCGGACGAGATCTTCCTCGTCGCGCTCGACGCGCTCCTTGGGCAACGTAAGGTCCTTCTCGCGTATTGCTCGGTCCGTCGGGGGTCCCCGCAGGACTCTCGCCCTGTGCGAGAAATCGCGGCGGTCGACTCGATGCATAGGGGTCCCCACCCGGGAACCCGAAGCGGGCTAAAGGATACCGGGGCGGTCAAGGGTGACCACCTCCGCACGCACTTTCCTACCGCACATCTCGCTCCGACCCCTTCCCGAGCGGCCACCCAAAGCGTCAGCCGACGACCCCGCGCGCTCATTGCTAATGTGACGCTCGGGAGGATCAGAACGCCAAGTCCCACGGTCAGTGACGTCCCCGGGGGGAGGGGAGCGGCGTGCAACTCACCGAGGAACGGATCCAGCCGATCCGTGCGAATGCCGACGTCGCCGCGAACGACCGGCCCGTGGCGTCGGTTCGGCGTGGCCAGCCCGATCCGCTCGGTGCGCTCGCTGTCCGCGGCCAAGAACGGCTGCGCGTGGTCGTTCGAGCGCCTCTACCGCCAGCTCGCCGGCCAGGTCGCCTCCTATCTCCGGTGGCACCGGGCGAGCGACCCCGACGGCCTGACCAACGAGGTGTTCGCCCAGGTCCACCGCAACCTGGCCAGTTTCGAGGGGGACGAGCACGGGTTCCGCTCCCTGCTGTTCACGATCGCCCACGCCCGTCTGATCGACGATCGCCGCAGCACCAGCCGGCAGCCCAACGTCGTCGGCGACTCCCGGCTCGAGGAGGGCATGTGCTGCGGCGACGTCGAGGACGACGCGTTCGCCGACATGGCGCACGACGAGATCCGCCGCCTGCTGGCGATCCTGTCGCCCGACCAGCGGGACGTCGTGCTGCTGCGGATCGTCGCCGACCTCTCGGTCGAGGACGTGGCCCGGATGCTCGACAAGCGCGAGGGCGCGATCAAGGCCCTGCAGCATCGGGCGCTGGCCGCGCTGCGCCGCCACCTGGAGCAGTGCCCGATCGCGCAGTTGCGCTGAGGCATATCCCCGGCACGCTCGGTGGCGATTACGTCGGGTGAGTGACAGATCCGAGCTTCACGAGACGCGACGCCGAACACATCGTGGCCGGGGACGCCCTGCCGGGTCGCGCCGACCTGGGCGCGATGATCGAGCTGGCCGCGTTCCTGCGCACGAGCGCCGCCCTCGAACCGCCGCCGCCGATGAGCCCGGCACTCTTCTGGCAGATCGTCGCCGGCTGAGGCGACGGCCCGGTGCCGGGGCTTACGAGGACGCCAGACCCGCCAGAAGGCTCTCGCCCGCGAGACGATCGTCCTCCTCGTCGGTGAGGACGAGGCGCAGCGCCCGGATCGTCGGGCCGTCGGTGACCGGCGTGGTGCGGTCCAGGTGGTCTCGGTACGCCGCGATGTGGCGGGGAATCAGCTCCCGGTAGAGGCGCTCCAGCCGCGCGACCGTGCCGTCGGGCCCCTCGGGCTCGGCGAGGGCGTCGACCAGGGCGCGGGTCGCGTCGTCGGCCGGGGCGACGAGGTCGGCCGTGCGCAGGTCGGGGATGCTCGGCAGCAGCCCGTGCCACAGCTCCGCGTGCCAGGCGTGGTGGTGGCTCTGGGCGGCGAGGACCGCCTTGACCTCGAGCTCGGGAACGGGCGCCACCCACGAGCCGAGGATCTCGAAGAGGCGCATCTCGATCCAGGCGTGCTGCCCGATGCGCCGGCCGCTCTGCTCGATGGTCTCGGCGACACGGATCATGGGCCGCTCAGTGTCGCACGGACGGGCGGCGGGACGCGAGGACCGGCGGCAGGATCTCGGCGCCGACGACCGCGACGAGAATCAGCGCCCCGCCGGCGACGGTGGTGGCCGACAGCGGGTCGCCGCTGAGCGCCGAGAGGACGGCGGCGAAGACCGGTTCCAGCAGCAGGATGAGCGCCGCCCGCGACGGGCTCACCACGCGCTGGGCCCACACCATCGCCGCGAACGCCAGGGCGGTGGCGAACACGCCGGTGAAGGCGGCGGCGGCGAGGGCGCCGGCCGGCAGCGACACGTGGCCCATGGTCAGGCTGGCGGCGGCGCACGCGAGCCCGACGGTCGTGACCTGCACGCACGTGAAACGGATCGCGTCGTGGCGGCCGGCGGTCTCGCCGACGATGACGATGTGGGCGGCGAACGCCACGGCGCAGCCGAGGGTCAGCAGCTCGCCGCGGCCGAACGCGCTGTCGGCCCCGCCGGTGAGCAGGAACAGGCCCGCCACCGCGGGTACGAGGCTGGCCAGCGTGAGGGGGTGCGGCCGCCGCCCGAGGGCGGCGAACGACAGCAGCGGCACGAACACCACGAGCAGGTAGGTGATGAACGCGGAGGTGGCCGGGGTCGTGTACTGCAGCCCGACGGTCTGGAGCACGTAGCCGGCCAGCAGCGCGCCGCCGGCGATGACGCCATGGCGCAGCTCGCCGGGGGCTGGCGGGGCGCCGCCGGCCGAGCACGCCGAGCACGGCACCGGCGATCAGGAACCGGGCGGCGAGGAATGGGATCGGGTCGGCGGCGGCGACCGCGTCCTGGACGACGATGAACGTGGTACCGAAGAAGAACGCCGCCACGACGAGCGCGAGGTCCGCCTGCCACCGGGCCGGCCGGTCGGCCGTGCCGGGCGTGGCGGCGGATGGGGCGGCGGGTGCAGTGGTCGGCTCGCCGGCTGGCGGCGCGGCGTCCGGCGCGGCCGCGGCCGGCGGCGGGCCCGGCTCGCCCGGCGGCGGCGGGTACGGGACCGCGGCCTCGGACACGTCGTCGCGTCAGGGCCCGGCGGTGGGGCGGCCCAGCAGGCGGTCCAGCTCCTCCAGCGCCGGGCCCGGCGGGTCGCCGACCAGGACCGTCTGAAGGCCTGCCCGGCGGGCTCCGGCCAGGTTCGTGTCCACGTCGTCGAGGAAGACCGCCCGGCCCGGGGCGACGCCTCCCAGCAGCGACAGCGTGTGGGTGAAGATCGCCGGGTCCGGCTTGCGCATGCCGACCGCCGAGCTGTCCACCACCACCTCGAACAGGTCGTCGACCGCCAGCATCGCACGCCAGCTGGACTCGCCTTCCCGGATGTTGTTGGTCACCAGCGCCGTGCGGAAACCCTCCGCCCGCAGGGCCGCCACGTACCCCACGACGTCCTCGTGGATCCGCAGCTCCGACAGCAGCCCCCGCAGCGGCGACAGGTCCAGCGGCTCGCCGCCGTCCTTCACCGCTTCGGCCTGCACCGCCGTCAGGAAGTCGCTGAGCGTGATCTCCCCCCGCTCCAGGCGGTGCCACGGATGATCCGTGTCCTCGTGGTACGGGCCGACCAGCCGTTCCACCTCGCCGCCGGCGCTCGCCTCCAGCGCCGGCCACGGGGACGTCGTCAGCACGCCCGTGAAGTCGAACAGGACCGCCTCGATCGCGGCGGCTCGCTGCATGGCTGGTGCGGTCAGCGGCTCAGCCCCGGTAGCCGTTGGTGATCGGGAGCCGGCGGTCCTTGCCGAACGCCTTCGGCGTGACCCGCACGCCGGGCGGGGCCTGGCGGCGCTTGTACTCGGCGATGTCGACGAGCCGCGTGATCCGGCGCACGAGGTCCGGGTCGTGGCCCAGCCCGACGAGCTCGGCCGCGCGAGCGGTCGTCCTCGACGTAGCGCCTCGAGGATCGGGTCGAGCACCTCGTAGGGCGGCAGCGACTCTGGTCGTCGCGCTGGTCGGGGCGCAGCTCGGCCGACGGCGGCTTGGTCGAGCACCGCCTCGGGGATCGACCGGCCGGCCCGCCCGCTCGTTGCGGTCGCGGCACAGCGCGTAGACGAGCATCTTCGGGCACGTCCTTGATCACGGCGAAGCCGCCGGCCATGTCGCCGTAGAGCGTGGAGTAGCCGACGGCCATCTCGCTCTTGTTGCCGGTGGTGAGCACCAGCCAGCCGAACTTGTTCGACAGCGCCATCAGCACCATGCCGCGGATGCGGGCCTGCAGGTTCTCCTCGGTGAGGTCCGGCTCGCGGCCGGCGAAGGCTCGGCGCGAGCATCTCGAGGAACGCCGCGTGCGCCGGCTCGATCGGCGATCGTGCGGTGGTCGATGCCGAGGTTGGCGGCGAGCGCCTCGGCGTCGGTCAGCGAGTGCGTCGCTCGAGTAGCGCGACGGCATGAGCACGCCGTGCACGTGCTCGGCGCCGAGCGCGTCGACGGCGATCGCGGCGACGAGCGACGAGTCGATGCCGCCCGACAGGCCGATCACCACGTCGGTGAAGCCGTTCTTGCGTGACGTAGTCGCGGGTGCCGAGCACGAGCGCCTCGTAGACCTCGCGCACCGGGTCGAGCAGCGGGCGCGACCGCGCGGCGACGCGGCGACGTCGGCGAGCTCGCGCGCTCGCTCGACCGCGACCTCCGGCGAGCGCGTCGCCGCGCGACGCGGCCGCGCGGGTCGAGCAGCGCGGCGTGCGGAACGCCGGCCGGACCTCGACGTCGACGACGAGCAGCGTCCTCGGCGAACTGCGGCGCCCGGGCGACGCAGGTGGCCGCTCGGCGTCGAACACCATCGACGCGCCGTCGAAGACCAGCTCGTCCTGGCCGCCGACGAGGTTGACGTAGACGAGCGGCACGACGGCGTCGGCGGCCCGGGTCGCCAGCATGCGCTCGCGCTCGGCGCAGCCTTGCCCGGCGTAGTACGGCGAGGCGTTGATGTTGACGACGAGCTCGGCGCCGCCGGCGGCCTGCGTCGGCGATCGGGCCGGTCGGGCTCCAGGCGTCCTCGCAGATCGTCACGCCGACCCGCACGCCGCCGATCGACGAACAGCGGGCCGTCGCTCGGTGCCCGGGCGCGAAGTAGCGCTCCTCGTCGAACACCGCGTAGTTGGGCAGGATGCGCTTGCGGTAGACGCCGAGCACCTCGCCCGCCGGCGCAGACCGCGGCGGCGTTGTAGAGGTCGCGGTCGCGCGTCGACGAAGCCGACGACGGCGGCGCACGCGCCCGGTGCGCGGCCGCGACCTTGTCGAGCGCCTCGGCGGTTGTCGGCGACGAAGCCGGGCTTGCAGCAGCAGGTCCTCGGGCGGGTAGCCGGTGATCGCCAGCTCGGGGAAGCACGACGAGGTCGCACGCCGGCCGCCTCGGCCTCGCTCGAGCGCGTCGAGGATCCGCGCGACGTTGCCGTCGAGGTCGCCGACGACCAGGTTGAGCTGGCGCAGCGGCGACGCGCAGGCGGGGCATGCCCCCAGGGTACGGGTCGCGCCGCGGCCCACGGGACGGCACGACTCGTCGGGTCGGACGCTCGTGCGGGACGCCGATGCTGCCGAGCCGTCGCTCGAGCACAGCGCCGACCCGGACGCGGTGCGCGGCGCACGGCCGTCGCGCCGGCGCTCGACCGGCGACGCTCGCGCGCCCGACCTCGGCGACCGACTCGCCGCCCGCTCGCCGCCGCGCTTCGTCGCGGTGGCCGCCGCCAGCCGCTCGCTCACCCGGCTGATGCGAGAGCGACGCCGCCGCACTCGACGTCCTGGGCGACCTCGACGCGCCGCCCGCGGCGCCGCCGCCGACGCTGGCGACGCCGGACGCGGCTCGCGCGCTGGAAGCGCCTCGAGCTACCTGCGCATCGCGGCCCGCGACCTGCTCGGGCTCGACGACCTGCTCGAGGCGACGGCCGCCGCGCTGGCCGACCTGGCCGGCGACGTGCTCGTCGCGGCCGTGCGGCTGGCCGGCGCCGACGACCTCGCGGTCATCGGCATGGGCAAGCTCGGCGGCGCGCGAGCTCAACTACGCGAGCGACGTCGACGTGCTGTTCGTCGGCGACGGCGCGCCGACCCGCTCGAGCGCCGGCCCGGGCGGTCATGGAGATCGCCCGGCGGTGCTTCCGGATCGACGCCAACCTCCGGCCCGAGGGCCGCGACGGCCCGCTCGTCCGCTCGATCGAGAGCTACGAGGCCTACTGGCGACCGCTGGGCCCAGCCGTGGGAGTTCCAGGCGCTGCTCAAGGCCGGTCCCCGTGGCCGGCGACGCCGAGCTCGGGCGCCAGTGGGCGTCGACGCGGCCAGCGTTCGTGCTGTGGGGCCGGCGCCTCACCGCCGACGACCTGCGCGCGCTGCGGGCGATGAAGGCCCGCGCCGAGGCCGAGGTCGCTGCGCAGGGGCCTCGCCGACCGGGAGCTCAAGCGGGGCCCGGGCGGCATCCGCGACATCGAGTTCGCCGTGCAGCTGCTCCAGCTCGTCCACGGCCAGCCCGACCCCGAGCTGCGGTCGCCGACCACGCTGCGGGCCCTCGCCGAGCTGGCCGACCGCCGGCTACGTCGACCGCCGACGACGCCGACGGGCTGGCGACGGCCTACCGGTTCCTGCGCACGGTCGAGCACCGCCTCCAGCTCGAGGACGAGCAGCAGACCACACCCTCCCCGCCGACCGGGACCACCGCCGACCGCATCGCCCGGGTGCTCGGCTACCGCGGCACGCCCGGCGGCCGGCGCCGCCGAGCAGCTTCGACCGCGACCTCGCCCGCCACCGCAGCCGTCGTGCGGTCGATCCACGAGCGGCTGTACTTCCGGCCGCTGCTCGAGGCCCTCGCCGGGCGCCGGGTCGCTGCTCAGCCCGAGGCGGCCGCCGAGGCCCTGGCCGCGTTCGGCTTCGTCGACGCCGAGCGCACCCGGGCGGCGGTGCGCGAGCTCACCCGGGGCCTCACCCGCTCGTCCCGGCTGATGCAGCAGCTCCTGCCGCTGGTGCTCGACTGGCTGTCGGCGTCGCCCGACCCCGACCTCGGCCTGCTCGGCCTGCGCAACCTGGCCGCGGGCGAGCGGCGGGCGGCCGACGCTGGCCGACGCCTTCCGCGACTCGCCCGGAGGCGGCCCGCCGGCTGTGCCGCTGCTCGGCACGAGCCGCCTGCTCGGCGACGATGCTGATCGCCAACCCCGACCTCGTCGCCCGGCTGGCCGGCGCCGAGCGGCTCCAGACCAGCGAGCGCGATGCGCTGGTCGTCGTCCGCGGCGAGCACGCTCGGCTGGCGGGACGACCCGGACGAGCGGCAGCGGGCGCTGCGGCGCTGGCAGCAACGCCACCTGCTCGGCGTCGCCGCCCGCGACGTCCTCGGCGACGGCCGACGTCGCCACCGTCGGCGCCGACCTGAGCGCGCTGGCCGAGGCGACCTGCGACGTGGCGCTCGCCGCGCTCGACCCCCAGGTGCCGTTCGCGGTGATCGGCGATGGGGCGGCTCGGCGGCGGGGAGCTGTCCTACGCGAGCGACCTCGACGTCCTCTTCGTCCACGAGGGCCCACGGCCGACGAGCACGAGGAGGGCCGCGGCTGGCGTCGGGCCTGCGTCCGCTTCGTCGGCGGGAGCGACGCCGGCCGACCGCATCTACCACATCGACGCCGACCTGCGGCCCGAGGGCCGCCAGGGCCCGCTGGCCCGCAGCCTCGACGGCTACGGCGTCTACCTCGAGCGCTGGGCCCAGACCTGGGAGCGCCAGGCGATGACCCGGGCCCGCCCGGTGGCCGGCGACCCCGACCTGGGCCGGCGGTTCTCGGACCTGATCGCCGAGGCCGTGTGGGACCGGCCGTTCACGGCCGAGGACGAGCGGGAGATCCGGCGGATGAAGGCCCGGATCGAGCGCGAGCGCATCCCGCCCGGCGAGGACCCGGAGTTCCACCTCAAGCTCGGCCGCGGCTCGCTGTCCGACGTCGAGTTCACCGCCCAGCTGCTCCAGCTCCGGACCGGGATCCGCTCGCCGTCGACGGTCGGGGCGCTCGACGCCCTGGAGTTGGCCGGCGCCATCGACCCGGAGGACGCCGAGATCCTGCGGACCGCCTACCGGTTCTGCGAGCGCACCCGGAACCGGTGGTGGCTGGTCGGCTCGGCCCCGAACGCGGCCGACGCGCTGCCGGCCCGCCAGGGCGACCTGTCCCGGCTGGCCCGCTCGCTGGACATGACGGCGTCCGCCCTGCGGGAGGGCTACCGGCGGGTGACCCGGCGGTCGCGCCGGGTGGTGGAGCGGCTCTTCTACGGCACCGGCTGACGCCCTGCGTGCCATGATGACGCCCGCATCAGCCGACGTGGGGGAAGGGGAGCGCATGCCGGTCACGCCCGAGGTCCAGTCCATCCTCGACCTGCTGGCGATGGTCGAGGTGCCCATCGAGCAGCAGACACCCGAACTGCTCCGGGCCGGGTACGCCGCCCTGAGCGCCGCCGAGTCCAAGGCGGAGATGGCGTCGGTCGGCGACCGCACGATTCCCGGTCCGGCGGGCGACCTGCCCGTGCGGGTGTACGTGCCCACCAGCGAGCCGGGGCCCCGGCCGGCGCTCGTGTACTTCCACGGCGGCGGCTGGGTGATCGGCGACCTCGACACCCACGACGGCACGTGCCGGGCTGTGGCCGCGGCGAGCGGTGCGACGGTCGTGTCGGTCGACTACCGGCTGGCGCCCGAGCACCCCTTCCCGGCCGCGTTCGACGACTGCGTGGCCGCCACCCGGTGGGTGGCCGACAACGCGGCCGACCTGGACGTCGACCCCGCCCGGCTGGCCGTCGGCGGCGACTCGGCCGGCGGCAACCTGGCGGCGGCCGTCGCCCTGGCGCTGCGGGACGGCGGCCCGCCCCTGCGGTTCCAGCTGCTGGTCTACCCGGTGACCGACGGATCGCTCAGCCGGCCGTCGATCGACGAGAACGGCGAGGGCTACTTCCTGACCAAGGCCACGATGGCCTGGTTCTGGAACCACTACATGGGCGACGGCGACTGCACGCAGGAGCCACGGGCATCGGTCCTCCACTGCGCCGACGGCGCGCTGCCGGGCCTCCCGCCCGCGCTGGTCATCACGGCCGAGTTCGACCCGCTGCGCGACGAGGGCGAGGCCTACGCCGAGCGCCTGCGGGCCGCGGGCGTGCCCTGCGAGGCCAGCCGCTACGACGGGGTCATCCACGGGTTCTTCTCGATGGGCGACGCCATCCCCGAGGGCAAGGCCGCCATCGACGAGGCGGGCGAGGCGCTGCGGCGGGCGTTGGCCTGAGCGCGCCGATCGCCCTCGACTTCGTCACGTCCGCCACCGACGGCGGGCGCCTGCCCCCGGCGCGGAGCGAGATCGCCGTGGTCGGGCGGTCGAACGTCGGCAAGTCGACCCTGCTCAATGCCCTCGCCGGGCGCAAGCGCCTGGCCCACGTGTCGAAGACGCCGGGTCGGACGCAGCTGCTCAACTACTACCGGGCCGGCGGCCCCGACAGCGGTGCCGCCGTCGTCGACTGCCCCGGCTACGGCTACGCGGCGGTGTCGAAGGGGACCCGGGCGTCGTGGCAACAGATGATCGAGGGCTACCTGACCGGGAGCGACGCGCTGGCGATGGTGGTGCTGCTGGTGGACGGCGAGGTGGGCCCGACCAAGCTCGACCGCCAGATGCTCGACTGGCTGCGGGACCAGGGCCTGCCCCACACCGTCGTCGCCACCAAGCACGACAAGGTGCGGGCGGCACAGCGGGAGCGGCGCAAGCGGGACCTGGCCGCGGCCTGCGACCTCGAACGCGGCGATGTGGTGTGGGTGAGCGCCACGACTGGCGTCGGGATCGATCGCCTGCGCGACCTCGCCCGACTCTGGCTCGAGCTGTCCTAATGGGTGCAGGTCAGTTCGGTCTTCGGGCAGGCTGATCGCCGAGCGCCAGTAGGGCAGCACTGTGCTGTCCTGATTCCCTATGGGGGATCGGTTGTCAAGCGGTTCGTCGGTTGACGTGGTCGCTGATGGCCGGGGACGATGGTGGGTGGGGAAGGTCGCCTCGTCTGTCGGCGCTTCGGGCGTTTGACTTCACCTGTGCCGTGAGCACTTGTTGAGGGGCCTTCCCCGTTCTTCTTGCTGCGCCGGCGGGCTCGGACGTCGGCGGGCACGGTCCAGTGCTCGGCGATGATGGTTTTGGCCTCGTCGGGTGTCGACAGGGCGGCCGTCGATGTCGCAGATCACGTAGGGCATGCCGCGGGTCATGACGGTCCAGAACCGTTCGGCGAGGTGGGCGGCCACGACGCAGAGGGCGCCGAGGTGGTCCTTGCCGCGCTCGACCATCTGGACGTAGTAGATGCGGGCGAGCTGCGGGTCGACCTTGCGGGCGTTGTCGGCGGCGCGGACGAGAGTGGTGCGCAGCAAGCGAGTTCCCGGCCTTGGACATGGGTTGGCCCTTGCGGTCGGTGTCGCCGGTCTCGGACGCCTTGGGGACCAGGCCGGTGAACGAGCGGAACTGCTTGCCGCGTCGCGAAGCGGGCGGGGTCGCCCATGGCCGGCGACCAGCGCGGGTCCGCCGATGTCGGCGACACCGGGCAGGCTGCGGGCCAGGCCGGCGGGGTCGACCCAGCGGTAGGCGTTGTCCCGTTCGGTGGCGTGGGCGGCGAGTTCGGCCTGGACGGCGCGCAGCAGACGGACCTCGGTGGCGACCTCGGCGGCCAGGTCGGCGAACGCGACCGCTGGGTGGTCGCCGTAGAGCGCGAGCGACGCTTGCGCGGCGTCGATCCACTGGCGGGCCCGGTCGCTGCCCTGGTGGCCCTTGGAGGTCTTCTCGATCAGGGCGGTGAGCCGCTTGAGACCCAGCTTGACCAGGGCGTTCGGGTCGGCGAAGCGCTCCAGGACAGCCAGATCGGCCACGCCGAGGTCCCCGGTGAGCGGCGGTCATGGGCAGCAGCTGGCGGGCCAGGTCCTTGATCCGAAGCTTGTGCAGGGCACCCTGCTCGGTGAGCCGATCCGTGGCCCGCACCCGCCGGTCCAGCGCCGCCCGCTCCGCGCCGGGCAGCACCAGGGGCTGCAGCCCGGCCGGGTCGAACAGCGGCAGGCGAGCCAGGGTGTCGGCGTCGATGCCGTTGGTCTTGGTGTGCCGGGACAGGAACCGGCGCAGGTCGGCGGCCTTGGCCGACGACACCCGGTGCACCACGTGTCCGCGCCGGGCGAAGAACACCGCGATCGGCAACCACGCCGGTCCCGTCGGCTCCACCACCACCTCCAACCGCGTGCCCTGCGGGCAGCCGGCCAGACGCGGCCGCCTCCACCTCGCTGAGGCTCTCGACCGTCGGCCACGCCTTGCGCTTGGCGATCGTGTTCGCCTCGCCGTCGAGCACCCGCACCGTGTGCGCGCTGGCGATGCCCAAGTCGATGCCGACCAGGCGTCTGCAGTTCATCTCGTCTCCTCCGGTCGTGTCGGTTCCACCGGCTCGCCCGCAGGAGCGACGCACGCATCAGGCCACGGTCCCAAGGAGACACGCGCCAACCGCGGCTCCCACTCATGTGCTGCAACCGGCATCGACCTCGACGGGCCGAGCCACTTCCCTCATCCGGGACATCCGTGGCCAGCCGGGTGTGGCAATCAGACCAACGGGGCCAAGCCCTCACGGACCTCCCCCAGAGCCGATCTCGACGCCACCCCCCGGACCAGCCGGGAAGACCATGCAACCCTGGGACCCCGACCCCGTGGTGGATCCACGGTGCCGATGTCCCTTACATGAGATGGTGGGCTGTGGCTCGCCGGAAAGCAGGTTCAGCGACCGATTCGAAGCAACCGCCGGTGGACGACGCCGAGGGGGTCTCGTTGACCGGGCCCGGCGGCCTGTTGGGTGGGCTGACCAAGCGGGTGTTGGAGACCGCGTTCGAGGGTGAGCTCGACGAGCACCTCGGCTACGCGAAACACGACCCCGCGGGCCGGGCGACGTCGAACTCGCGCAACGGGAAGCGATCGAAGACAGTGGTGACCGAGTTGGGCCCGGTCGAGCCCGACGTGCCCCGTGACAGGGACGGGACCTTCGAGCCCAAGATCGTCCGCAGGCGCCAGCGCCGCCTGGACGGTGTCGACGAGCTGGTGCTGTCCCTTACGGCGAAGGGTCTCACGACCGGGGAGGTCTCCGCGCACCTGGCCGACGTCTACGGCTCGGAGATGTCACAGGACACGATCTCCAACATCACCGACCGGGTCCTGGCCGAGATGGCCGACTGGCAGTCGAGGCCCCTCGATGCGGTCTACCCGGTGCTGTTCGGCACCCCGATGGACGCACCGTGGACGCCGAGGGTCGGCGACGTGAACTTTCCGTTCGGCGTGCCAGACCGCGCCACTACCGCTTGCCCGCACCGGTGCGCTGGAACAGCACATGGTGCGGTGTGCCGGCGGCACCTCGACGGCCGGACCCGTCGCCACCGCCGGCTCACGAGCACCGGCGGTCCGGTGGCAGCATGTCGGTTGGTACCGGCGGAGCGCACGCGACCCGAACGGGAGGCCCATGGCCTTGAGCAACTGTCACCTCAACGCGTCGATCGCCGTCTCCGGCATTCAGCAGGCGGTCGCATTCTACGAAGGCAAGCTCGGGCTGCCGGTTCTGCAGCGGGGCCCCAGCGCCCACATCGCGGACGGCAGCCGCGTCTACGGTTCCGGTGGTGGCCCGGCGCTCAACGTGTACGAGTCCGACACTGCCGGGAAGTCCCCGGCGACGCTGGCGACCTGGTACGTCGACGACATCGACCAGATCGTCGATGAGCTGACGGCTGCGGGCGTCGAGTTCATCCGCTACGAGCCTTCGAGCAGGACCCGAAGGGCATCCGCGCGGGCCGGTGGTGGCCGTATCGCCTGGTTCCAGGACCCGGACGGCAACACCTTTGCTCTCGAAGCCGACACCTGACTCGTCATCCGCGCCCGTTCGGCCCGCCGCACGCCTGATCGCCGACTTGAGGACCGACGATCGGTGAACAAGCCG
>CAVUBW010000003.1:0-45402 GCA_963739835.1 uncultured Acidimicrobiales bacterium | reverse complement strand
GCCGCGGGGGTACGTGAGCAGGATGTCGGCCAGGCGGTGTCCATGCCCACCTGCTCGAACGTGACCTCGCCCGGGTCGGGGACGTTGGCGACGTAGGCGAACGTGACCTCGCCGCCCGGCAGCGCGTTGCCGACCTCGCCGGCCAGCGCCGTGGCGTTGCGCAGCGTGCCCGTCTTGGCCCGCAGCCGGCCGGCCACCGGGGTGCCGACGAAGCGGTCCGCCAGCGTGCCCGTCTGCCCCGCGATCGGGAGGCCGGCCCGCACGACCGGTCCGGTCCCCTCCCGGGACAGGACGTCGACCAGCGCCCGGCACGTGAGCTGGTCCTGGATCGACAGACCCGTGCCGTCCACGATGTGCAGGCCGTCCATCGGCACGCCGTTGTCCGTCAGCAGCTGCGTCAGCGCGGCGGCACCGGCGGGCCAGCTGCCCTGGTCGGACATCTTGTGGCCGATCTCCTTGATCGCCGCTTCGGCCGTCTCGTTGTCGCTCGTGGTCAGCATGTCGGCCACGACCTGGGACAGCGGGGGCGACGTCATCGACGCCACCGTCGCGGATCCCGCCGGGGCCTGGCCGGAGCGGGGCGCCCCCGCCACCGTCACGCCGCGGGCCGCCAGCCGCTCGGTGAGGACCCGGGCCGCGTCGGCCGCCGGATCCGCGGCCGGAACCGTGGACAGCGAGGCTGCGCTCGGGCGAGAAGCCCGGTGAACCCGTCGTTGACGTTCAGGGCCGAGAGGGGCCCCGACTCGCCCGCCGCTGAGGTACGGCTTCGGCCAGGTCGCCGGGTGGCGCTCGGCGTCGTAGCGGGTGTCGTCGCCGACCGCCCCGGCCCGTCACCCCTCGTGACGCCGGCGGCGACGAGGGCGTCGGCGAGCTCGGAGAGGTCGGTGTGGGGTGGTGGGTCCTCGGGGTCCCTCCCAGGTGATCTCGTAGCCGGGCGTCTGGAGGACCGGGTCGCCCCCGCCGACCAACCAGAGGTCGCCGGAGATGACGCCGCCGTCGGGCTCGGCGTCGCTGACGGCCCGGGTGACGAACGTCGTCGCCGGGTCGATCTCCTCGAGCACGGCGCGGGCGGTGAGCAGCTTCATGGTGGACGCCGGGGTGATCGGTTCGTCGGCGTGCACGTCGAGGACCGCCCGTCCACCGTCGCTCACGGCCGCACACGACGTCCGGGGGAGCTCGTCCAGCGCGTCCTCGAGCGACGTCGAGAGGCGACGGTCGGCGGCGGGGGTGACGAGCAGCTCGGGCAGGCGACGGGCGGAGAGCACCGGCGTCTCGGACGTCGCCTCGGGGGGCGCGGTGGCGCCGGCGGTGGCGACGTCGGCATCACCCCCGCCGGCGAGGGCCGGCGCGACCGCGAGGCTCGACGCCAGGACGCCGACCGCGACAGAGTGAGGTGACGGGGCTCGGGCGGGCCATCGGGGGGCGACGGTAGTGACGCCGCGGCCCTGCCCCCGCGGACCCCCCCACGCCCGAGTCAGCCCCCGGCGGGCCGCCAGCGGAGCGTCGCCACAGGTGGTCGAGCGCGGTGACCGCCCGGTTGGCCGAGGGGTAGCAGAGCCGGCCGGTGGCGCGGACCGTCGCCGGGCCGGGGTTGTCGGGGGCGGCGACCGCCAGCTCGGTCGCGGTCAGGATCGGCTTGCCGGCCTCGGCGGAGATCTCGGCGGCGGCCTCCGCGAAGCGGGCGTCCTGGCGCTCGTGGTAGGCGACGATGCGCTCGAGGCCGTGGTCGGGGTAGAAGCGGCCCTCCGCGCATCATGCCGGGCCTGGTTCGACTGGATGCCGAGGCCGAGGTACACGATCACGGCGTCGACGTCGGGGTGGCGCGCGACGAGCTCGAGCACCTCGGGGATCGTGTCGCGGGTCTCGCCGCCGGCGAGGTCGATCGGGTTGTTGCGGCTCCACCGCGGCGGCAGCTGCTCGTCGATCGTCGGCGCGCAGGTCGTCGGGCAGCGGCGCGAGCTCGAGCGTCGGTCGCCGGCGATCGCGTCGGCGGTGACGACGCCCCAGCCGCCGGCGGTGGTCACGACCGCGACGCCGGTTGCCCGGCGGGCAGCGGCTGGGTCGCGAACGTGGCGGCGGCCTCGAACGCCTCCTCGATCGGTGCGCGGCCCGGGTCACGCCGGCCTGGCGGCACATCGCCGTCGAAGACCCGGTCGTCGGTGGCGAGCGACCCGGTGTGGCTGGCCGCGGCGCGCTGCGCCGCCCGCGGTCGCGCCGCCCTTCACCAGCACGACCGGCTTGCGCTCGGCGACGCCCGCGCAGGCGCGTCGAAGAACGCGCGCCCGTCGGCGATGCCCTCGACGTAGGCGAGGCCGACCGCGGTCGCGGGGTCGTCGGCGTAGAAGTCGAGGTAGTCGGCGCACGCCGACCGCGGCGGCGTTGCCGGCCGACACGGCCCGGCTGACGCCGACGCCGGTCTGCGCCGGCGTAGTTCAGGAACGACGACACGAAGTTGCCCGACTGGCTGGCGATCGCCGATGCGGCCCGGCGGGCGGGTACGGGCGCACGATCTGCGCGCACAGCGGCGCCGGCGTCGACACGACGCCCTGGCCGTTCGGGCCCGGCGAGCAGGATGCCGAGCTCGTCGGCGAGCGCGACCAGCTCGGCCTCGGCGGCGCCGGCCCTCCTCGCCCGCCTCGCCGTAGCCGGCCGACGTGACGAACGCGGCGCGGATGCCCTTCGCCGCGCACGCGCGCAGCAGCTCGGGGTTGGCCGCCGCCGGGCGTGCACACGAACACGAGGTCGACCGCGCCGTCGGGCAGCTCGTCGACGTCGGCGCACGCGTGTCGGACGCCGAGCACCGTCGGCGCCCTCGCGGTTGGTGGCGAAGACCGCGCCCGCGTAGCCGCTGGCGAGGATGTTGTGCAGCGCGACGAAGCCGAACTTGCCCGGGTGGCGTCGACGCGCCGGCGACGACGCACGCCGCGCGGCTCGAACAGCGCCCGGAACTGCTCGCTGCGGTGCGGCTCATCGGCGCTCCGAGCCGTCGCAGCTCGACGAGCGCGTCGACGGCGACCGGCCGGCCGTCGACGACGATCAGCGGGTTGACGTCGACCGACGCGACGTCGGGTCGCGCCTCGGCCGCCGCGCGACAGGCCGAGCAGGACGTCGGCCACGAGCCGTCGCGGTCGACCGCGGGCTCGCCGCGGAACGGGCCGAGCAGCGCCTGGGTTGCGAGGTCGTCGATCATCTCGTCGGCGTCGACCCGGTCGAGCGGCACCAGGCGGAACGCGACGTCGGCGACCGCCTCGGCGAGGATGCCGCCGACGCCGAGCATCACGCGTCAGCCCGAACTGCGGGTCGCGTGCCAGCCCGGCGATCAGCTCGCGGGTGCCCCGCACCATCGGCGCGACGAGCACGCGCGACCGCGCCGTCGTCGGGCGTCGCCGCGGCGAGCAGCTCGGCGGCGGCCGCCACGGACCGCGTCGGCGTCGGCGCAGGCCGAGCCGGACGAGGCCGCGCTCGGTCTTGTGGGCGATGCGCGTCGCCGCACGAGCTTGGCCACGACCGGGTAGCCGAGCTCGCGCGGCCGCGGCCACCGCGCCGTCGGCGTCGGCACGACGCGCTCGGGGGCGAACGGCACGCCGTAGCCGCCGAGCAGCGCCTTCGAGTCGGCTTCGGAGAGGGTGGGCATGGGCCGCGAGGCTACGGCTCGAGGGCAGCGCGGAAGAAGCGCGGATGTCTGGATCCGGCGTCTCGAGGCGTCCTCGGCGAGCGGGTCGCGTCGAGCAGGCCCTCGATGAATGGCAGGTCGCTGAAGTAGCTCGAGCAGCGCGCCGTAGCCGGTGAGCATGAGCTGCTCGGCGTCGAACGCGGAGCCGCCCGGCGTCCATCTCCCGGTCGAAGTAGGCGACGGCCTGCTGGAAGTACGGCCGCAGGGCCACGCCGAGGTCGATGCCGAGGTGGGCGCCGGCGTCGAGGGCCTCGCGGCGCACGATGCGGACGAACTCGGGGTTCTCGGCGAAGAAGCGGAAGCCGGCGGTGAGGACGAGGTCGACCTTGGGCCAGCCCTCCTCGGCGCCCTGCCGGCGGCGGGTTCTCGACCCCGGACCGCTGCCCCACTCGGCAGGGCCCGCTCGAAGACCTCCCGGTAGATCGCGTCCTTCGACGGGAAGTGGTGCAGCACGCTCGATCGGCGGATGCCGACCGCCTCCGCGATGTCGTTGAGCGAGGTGCCGTCGTAGCCGTGCTCGGCGAAGCAGCGCCGGGCCTCGAACAGGATCGCCTCCCGTGTCGACCCGCTTCGCTGGTCGCCATGCGCGAGGGTACCGGCGTAACCTCCCGCAGCCCCGGCGGTTTCCCGGCGCGCCTACGGTCCCCCATGGACATCCTCGCCGCCCTGTTCATCGAGGGCATCGACCTGCGCCAGGTTCCCGGGCCGGCCGACCGCCATCGACCTCACCGGCGTCCAGTTCTCGGCCGCCCCGCCGTCGCCGCCGCCCGTGACCGTCGAGCCCCACCTGGTGGTGATCGTGCGCTGCCCGCCCGACGGGGACGCGGCCGGGGTGCTCGAGGTCGTCTACCAGCGCGACGGCGAGCAGATCGCCCGCAACGTGCAGCCCCTCCAGGTCGAGCCGGGCAAGTTCAACTACCGCCTCGTGCGGGCCGAGCTCGACTTCGACGACTACGGCACGGTCGAGGCCCACTGCCGCGTCGACACCGGGCCCGTCACGATCGTGCCCTACACGCTGCTCCCCGGTCCGCCCGCCTGACGGGGACGCCGTGCCCTTCGCCGCCGCCCTCTCCGAGCACCCCGGCCCCGCCGACGCCACCGGCGAGGTCGTCGGCGAGGTCCTCGAGCGCTGGACGGGCCGCCCGACCTCGCCGTCCTGTTCGTGCCCGCCGCCCCACATCGGCGCGGTCGAGGACATCGCCGCCGCGGTCGCGCGCGCTGCTCCGGCCCGGCTGCCTGCGTCGGGTGCGACCGCGGTCGCCGGTGCTCGGCGGGCCGCGCGAGGTCGAGGACGACCCCGCGGTCGCCCTGTGGGCGGCCCGCCTGCCCGGTGGCGCCCCGCCCGTTGCGCCTCGACGGCCACCCGCACGGCCGTCCGGCCTGGCGCTGAGCGGCGCTGTCCGGCCGCACGTTCGACGCCGGGCGACGCCTGCTGCTGCTCGCCGACCCGTTCTCGCTTCCCGGTCGACGCGGTCCTCGACGGCGCTCGGCCGCGCGACCGCCCCGGCCTCGCCGTCGTCGGCGGCATGGCGTCGGCCGCGGCCGAGCCCGGCGGCAACCGGCTCGTGCTCGACGGCGACGGTGCACGACACGCGGCGCGGTCGGCGTCGCTGCTCGGCCGGCGTCGGCGATCGCGCACCGTCGTGTCGCAGGGCTGCCGGCCGATCGGCGAGCCGTTCATCGTCACCCGCGCCGAGCGGCAACCTCGTCGCACGAGCTCGCCGGCCGGCCCGCGCTCGAGCGGCTGCGACGAGCTGATCGCGGCGGCCGACCGACGACGAGCGGCCGCCGCTGGCCAGCGGGGCCTGCACCTCGGCGTCGTCGTCGACGAGCACCAGCGTCGACTTCGGCCGCGGCGACTTCCTCGTCCGCAACGTGCTCGGCGCCGACCGCGAGGCCGGCGCCATCGCCGTCGGCGACGCAGGTCGAGGTCGGGCACGACCGTGCAGTTCCACGTGCGCGACGCCGCCGCCGCCGACGAGGACCTGCGCGCGCCTGCTCGCCGGCCAGCCCGGCCGACGGCGCGCGCTCGTCTTCACCTGCAACGGGCGGGGCAGCGGCTCTTCGGCGACGCCCGACCACGACGCCGCGGCTGGTCGCCGAGGTCGGTCGGCCCGGTGCGCGGTGGCGGGCATGTTCTGCGCCGGCGAGATCGGCCCGGTCGGCGGCCGCAACTTCCTGCACGGGTTCACCGCCAGCGTCGCTGTTCTTCCGACTGACCCGGATCGGCCCGCCGGAGCCGGCGCTCACCAGGTGGCCGACGTCGGAGCCGCCGGGCGACCACTAGGGTGGCGACGCGCATGAGCAGCTGACCCGACCTCGAGCAGCGTGCGCATCAACGTCATCCGTGGCCTCGCGATGGACGCGCCGCAGAAGGCCAACTCGCGGCCACCCGGGCACGGCGATGGCGCTCGCCCCGCTCGCCCACGTGCTGTGCACGCGCGATCATGCGCTACGACGCCGCGCGCCCCGACTGGCCCGACCGCGACCGCTTCGTGCTCTCGGCCGGGCACGCGTCGATCCTGCTGTACTCGATGCTCTACCTCACCGGCTACGGCCTCGACGCTCGACGACCTGCGAGCAGTTCCGCCAGTGGGGCTCGCGCACGCCCGGGCCACCCCGAGGTGCCGCCACACCGCCGGCGTCGAGGTCACCACCGGCCCGCTCGGCCAGGGCTTCGCCAACGCGCGTCGGCATGGCGCTCGCCGAGCGCTGGCCTGCGGGCCCGCTTCGGCGCCGAGGTGTGCGACCACCACACCTTCGTCATCTGCGGCGACGGCGACCTCGAGGAGGGCGTCAGCCACGAGGCCGCGTCGCTCGCCGGCCACCTCGGGCTCGGCCGGCTCGTCTACGTCTACGACGACAACCACATCACGATCGACGGCCCGACCGAGCTCGTCCTACACCGACGACGTCGCCGAAGCGCTTCGAGGCCTACGGCTGGCACGTCGACGAGCTCGGCGAGGTCGCCAACGACCTCGACGCGCTCGAGGCCGGCCGTCCGCGCGGGCCATGGCGGACGAGGACGCGCCCGTCGCTGATCGTCCTGCGCAGCCACATCGGCTACCCGTCGCCGAAGTTCACCGACACCGCCGCAGGCCCACGGCAACCCGCTCGGCGCCGACGAGGTCGCGCGCGACCAAGGAGATCCTCGGCCTGCCGCCCGACGAGACGTTCTGGGTCCCCGACGACGTGCTCGCCCACTACCGCGAGGCCGGCGCGCCGGGGCCGCGCCGAGCGCGACGCGTGGGAGCAGCGGCTGCGCCGGCTGTGACCGGCGACCGCGAGGCCTGGCGACGCGTGCCTGCGCCGGCACGCGGCCTCGCCGGGCTGGGAGCGAAGCTGCCGACCTGGCGAGCCGGGCGAGACGGTCGCCACCCGCAAGGCGAGCGGCAGGCTGCTCGACGCGATCGCCGACGTCGTGCCCGGCCTGGTCGGCGGCGGCGCCGACCTCACCGGCAACACCGGCACCGAGCTCAAGGGCGCACGGCGTCGTTCGCCGACGCACGACCCCGGCGGGCCGCCAGATCCACTTCGGCGTCCGCGAGCACGGCATGGGCGCGGTCATGAACGGCATGGCCGCTGCACGGCGGCGTGCTGCCGGTCGGCGGCACGTTCTTCGTGTTCAGCGACTACATGCGGCCGGCGGTGCGCCTCGCCGCGCTCTCCGGGCACAAGGTCGTCTTCGTCGTGGACCCACGACTCGGTCGGCGTCGGCGAGGACGGCCCGACCCACCAGCCGGTCGAGCACCTCGCGTCGCTGCGGGCGATGCCCGGCCTCCGGGTGCATCCGCCCGGCCGACGCCAACGAGACGGCCGCAGGCGTGGCGGGTCGCCATCGACGGCGACGGGCCCGACCGCGCTCGTGCTCAGCGCGCCAGAACGTCCCGGTGCTCGAGGGCACCGCCGGCGGCGACGGCGTCGCCCGGGGCGCCTACGTGCTCGTCGACGCGACGACGGCGAGCCCCGACCTCGTGCTGATCGGCACCGGCAGCGAGGTGTCGCGTGTGCGTCGAGCGCCGCCGAGCTGCTCGCCGCCGACGGCATCGCGGCCCGGGTCGTGTCGATGCCGTCGTGGGACCTGTTCGCCGGCGCAGGACGACGACTACCAGGCCGCGGTGCTGCCCGCCGGGCGTGCCGACGCTCGCGGTCGAGGCCGGCGTCGACGCTTCGGCTGGGACCGCTGGGCCGACGACGTCGTCGGCATCGACCGCTTCGGCGCGTCGGCGCCGGGCGCGGTCGCGCTCGACAAGCTCGGCTATCACCGCCGAGCAACGTGGCCGAGCGCGCCCGCGCCTGCTCGCTCGACGAACTCGCAGGAGGAGCGACCGATGACCAAGCTCGCACGACCTCTACGACGGCCAGGGCCAGAGCCCCTGGCTCGACAACCTCCGGCGCGGCTGGATCACCGGCGGCGAGCTGGCAGCGCTGGGTCGACGCGCGGCGTCCGGGGCGTCACCTCGAACCCGACGATCTTCGAGAAGGCGATCGAGCGGCGGCGACCGACTACGACGAGCAGCTCGGCCGACCTGCGTCGGGCGGCGGCGTCGATCGACGACGTCTACTGGGCGCTCGTGATCGCCGACATCGGCGACGCGCTGGCCGTGCTCCGGCCGGTCTACGACGCGAGCGGCGGGGTCGACGGCTTCGTCTCGGTCGAGGTCGCGCCGGACCTCGCGCACGACACCGACGGCACCGATCGCGCCGGCCCGCGACCTGCACGACCGCATCGCCGAGCCGAACCTCTATGTGAAGATCCCGGCGACCGCCGAGGGCTGCCGCGCCATCCAGCACGATGATCGCCGAGGGCCGCAGCATCAACGTCACGCTGATCTTCGCCTCGACCGCTACGACGAGGTGATCGAGGCCTACCTCGCCGGGCTCGAGGCCGTACGAGCGGCGACCTGTCGACGGTCGCCAGCGTGGCGTCGTTCTTCGTGAGCCGGGTCGACACCGAGATCGACCGGCGCCTCGACGCGATCGGCACCGACGAGGCGCTGGCCCTGCGGGGCAAGGCCGCGGTCGCCCAGGCCAAGCTCGCCTACCAGCTGTTCCGCGAGCGCTTCACCGGCCCGCGGTGGGAGGCGCTGGCCGCGCGGGGCGCCCGGGTCCAGCGGCCGCTGTGGGCGTCGACCTCGACGAAGAACCCGGCCTACCCCGACACGCTCTACGTCGACACGCTCGATCGGCCCGGACACGGTCAACACGCTGCCCGACGCGACGCTCGAGGCCTTCGAGGACCACGGCACGCTGGCCCGCACCGTCGACGCCGACGTCGACGCGGCCCGGGCCGTCCTGGGACGCGCTCGCGGCGGTCGGGCGTCGACCTCGACGACGTCGGCCGCGTGCTCGAGGAGCGAGGGCGTCGCGTCGTTCGCGAAGAGCTTCGACGAGCTGCTGGTCGCCCTCGGCAGCAAGGCCGAAGACCTGCACAGCGGGTCGTAGGCGAGCTGCAGAGCGGTCGAACCTGACGAGCCTCGGTCCGGCCGGACCCCGAGCGCAGCCCGCGCGTCGGCCACCCGCACGGGGAGGAAGCGTGTACGGCGATTTGGTAGTCGTCGACGACGTGCCGGGCGAGTTCGCCGAGCGCGTCATCGAGGCCTTCCACGCCCGCCCGCACGACGGCTTCTCGTCGCGCTGTCTCCGGCGGCGACACCGCCCGCGCACTGCTACGAGCGGCTGGCCGACGACGCCGGCAGCCAGATCGACTGGTGGAAGGTCGACGTCTACTGGGGCGACGAGCGCTGCGTGCCGCTCGACGACCCGGACTCCAACTACCGCCTCGTCCGCGAGGCCCTGCTCGAGCGGGTGGGCGCGGTCAACGCCACCTACCCGATGCGCTGCGACGAGGGTCCGGACCCGTACCAGCTGCGTCTGGGCGAGCTCGGCCGCGTTCGACCTGGTCCACCTGGGGCTGGGCCCGGACGGCCACACCGCCTCGCTGTTCCCCGGCTCGCCGGCGCTCGACGCCGACCCCGGGCGGCTGGTCGTGATGAACGACGACCCGAGCGGGCACAACCCCCACGAGCGCATGACGCTCACGCTGGCGGGCATCGCCCGGGCCCGCCTGGCGCTGGTGACGGCCGCCGGCGAGTCCAAGCGCGAGGCCCTCGCCCGGGTGGCGGCGAACGATCCCGCGATGCCCGCCAGCCACATCCGGGCCGATCGGGTGCTGTGGATCGTCGACCCGGCGGCGGCCGGCGACCTGGCCTGATGACCCGGGGGTGCGCGGATCGGCCGGCGCGCACGCCGCTGCGGGAGACCGTCGACCGGGTCCAGCTGGCTGTGCGGCGGCGGCTCATGTTCGCCAACGTCGCCGGCGCGGCGGCGGTCATCGCCTTCCTCCAGCTGGCGTCGGGCCCGGATCTGGCGCCCGACGCGCCGCCGACCGTGCGGCTGGCCGGCCAGCTCGTGCCGATCGCGTTGCTCATCGTCCCCGCCTACCGCTGGGGCCACCGCTCGTTCATGCGCACGATGGCGTGGGCGGTCGAGGGCCGGACGCCGACCGAGGCCGAGCGGGCGGCGGTCCTGCGCGAGCCGTGGCACCAGGCGCTACGGCCGCTCGTGTTCTGGCTGGTCGGGGCGCTGTTCTTCCCGCTGGTGGCGCTGCGCCTCGGCACCGACGCGGTGACCGTCGTGCGGGTGAGCGAGGGCACGATCATCGGCGGCGTCACGACGTGCGCGCTGGCATACCTGATGATCGAGCGCTCGTTCCGCCCGCTGTTCGCGGTGGTCCTCGACGGGATGACCGCGACCCGGCCCCGCATCCCTGGCGTGCGGCTCCGCCTGCTGCTGACGTGGGCGGTCGGCTCGGGCGTCCCCCTGCTGGCCATCGCCCTGGTCGTCCTTCTCGACGGTGACGAGATCCCGCTGTACGCGGTGGCCCTGCTGGCGCTCGTCGGCCTGGGCGCGGGGTTCATCGCCACGGTCTCGTCCGCCCGCACGATCGCCGAGCCGCTGGACGGCGTGCGCGACGCGCTGCGCCGGGTCGGGACGGGCGACCTCGACGTCGGCCTGGTGGTCGACGACGGCGGCGAGGTCGGCGAGGTCCAGTCGGGCTTCAACCAGATGGTCGACGGCCTCCGCGAGCGCCGCCAGATCCAGGACCTGTTCGGCCGCCACGTGGGCCGCGAGGTGGCGACCCAGGCCCTGGAGCGGGGCACGGGCCTGCGCGGCGAGCAGGCCGACGCCAGCGTGGTGTTCGTGGACCTGGTCGGCTCGACCGCGATGGCCGAGGTGCTCCCGCCGGACGACGTGGTCGGGACGCTCAACGACTTCTTCGCGGCGGTCGTGCCGGCGGTCGACGGCCAGGGGGGCTGGGTCAACAAGTTCGAGGGCGACGGCGCGCTGTGCATCTTCGGCGTCCCCGGCACCCAGCCGGACCACGCGGCGAGGGCCCTCCGGGCGGCCCGCCTGCTGGCGAGCGCGGTCGACGTGCTGGCCGACCGCCACCCGGGCCTGGAGGCCGGCATCGGCGTGAGCTCGGGCCAGGTGGTCGCCGGCAACGTGGGCACCGAGGCCCGCTACGAGTACACGGTGATCGGCCCCGCGGTGAACGAGGCGGCCAGGCTCACGGAGGTCGCCAAGGGCCGCCAGCTCAAGGTCCTGGCGTCGGGTGAGGCGGTCCGCCGGGCCGGAGGCGAAGCCGACAGCTGGCACGACGTCGGCACCGTGGCGCTCCGGGGGCGGCAGGCCCCGACCGTGATCTACGAGCCGCTGGTGGGGGCTTCGGTCGAGGCGTGACGGGTCTCGGGTGGCCATCATCGTGTGGTCGGCGGGGTGTTGGCACTCACGTTTCGCTGCTTGCTGACCCCTGGGGCTTCCCATGAGGCCGCCCGGGGCGGCCTCAAGTGACAGGGTGGGGCGGTCAGGTGGGCGTCAAGGACAAGCTCGCTGCGCTCGGCCGCCTACGCGGCTCCTTGACCCCCGCCTGACCACCCTTTCCACTCACGGTGGCCGCGACGAGCCCCGATTCGGGGGTCTCCGCGTTCTGTCCCCGAAACGGTCGCCATAGCGACCACTACGGGGGGCAGTTTCCCGCGAGACTCTCCGCCTTAGAAACCAACGGTGTAAGGGTCACCGTGAGTGTCAAAAGGGCGGTCGGGGCGGGGTCAAGGAGCCCCGCAGGGGCCCGGCGCAGCCGGCTTGTCCTTGACGCCGACCCGACCGCCCCCATCATCGACAAAGAGGCCGCCCCCGGCGGCCTCCTAACCGGCCTCGTTTGTCGTTTTCGTTTCGCCGCCGCAGGCGGCGCTCAACCAGGCCGCCGATAGTGTGCGCCGGATGGAGCACGCCCACCTGCTCGATCTGCCGCTCGATGACCTGTGCGCCCGGGCCCGCCGGGTGCGGGACGCGGCGACCGGCACCCGGGTCACCTACTCGCCCAAGGTGTTCATCCCGCTCACCATGCTGTGCCGCGACCGGTGCGGCTACTGCACGTTCGCCCAGCCGCCGGCCCGGCTCGACAGCGCCTACCTCTCCCCCGACGAGGTGCTCGCGCATCGCCCGGGCCGGGGCGCGCGGCCGGGCTGCCACGAGGCGCTGTTCACCCTGGGCGAGCGGCCCGAGGACGCGCTACCCCGTCGCCGCGCGACTGGCTCGCCGAGCACGGCTACGCCTCGACCGTCGACTACCTCGCGGCCATGTGCCGGCTCGTGCTCGACGAGACCGGGCTGCTGCCGCACGCCAACGCCGGGCGCTCTGTCCGCGGACGAGCTGGCCGCGGCTGCGGCCGGTCGTCGCCGAGCCAGGGGATGATGATCGAGTCGCTCCGACGCCGACCTCGCCGCCCACCGTGGCGCGCCCGACAAGACGCCCGAGCGCCGGCTGGCCACGCTGGAGGCCGCCGGGCGAGCTCGGCGATCCCGTTCACCACCGGGATCCTCGTCGGCATCGGCGAGGACCGCGCCGACCGGCTCGCGGCGCTGGAGGCGATCGCCGCCGCGCACGCGCGCCACGGCCACGTGCAGGAGGTGATCGTCCAGAACTTCCTGCCCAAGCCGGGCACCGCCATGCACGCACGCGCCGCCGTGCCCGCCCGACGAGCTACCTCGAGGCCATCGCCGCTGGCCCGGCTGATCCTGCCGCCGGACGTCCACCTCCAGGCGCCGCCCAACCTGTCCGACGACTTCGGCGTGCTGCTCGACGCCGGCATCGACGACTGGGGCGGCGTCTCGCCGGTCACCGCCGACCACGTCAACCCCGAGCGGCCCTGGCCGGCGCTCGACCGGCTGCGCGAGGTCACCGAGGCGCGCGGGCTTCGCGCTCGCGCCCCGGCTGACCGATCTACCCCGAGTTCGTCGCGCGACGCCGGACCGCTGGCTCGACCCGGCGCTGCGCTTCCCGGTCGTGGACCGCGCCGACGCCGAGGGGCTGGGCCGCGACGACCCCGGCGCGGTGTTCCCCGAGCGGCACCCTGGAGACGCCCGACGTCGGCACCGGCGCCGAGGTCGTGCTCGTCGGCCGCCGCTCCACGGCCTGGTACTCCGGCGCCGACGTCGCGCCGCCCACGCCTCGTCCCCGGCGACCCGGCCCGGTGCGGGCGGCGCGGTCGCCGAGGTGCTCGCCGGCGTGCGGGCCGGCCAGGAGGTCGGCGAGGACGAGATCGTCACCCTGTTCGCGGCCCGGGGTCCCGAGGTGGCGGCGGTGGCCGCGCTGGCCGACGAGCTGCGCCAGCGAGGCCGTCGGCGACGACGGTCACCTACGTCCGCAACCGCAACATCAACTACACCAACGTCTGCACGTTCAAGTGCCGGTTCTGCGGGTTCTCCAAGGGCCCGCTGTCGCTCAACCTGCGCGGCACGCCGTACCTGCTGACGCTCGACGACATCGCCGAGCGCGGCCGCGAGGCGCTGGGAGCTCGGCGCCACCGAGGTGTGCCTGCAGGGCGGCATCCACCCCGACTTCGACGGCGACTACTACATCGACGTCACCCGGGCGGTGAAGGACGCGGTGCCCGACATGCACGTCCACGGGTTCACCGCGCTGGAGGTCACCGAGGGCGCACGCCGCCTCGGCGAGCCGCTCGACGCCTACCTGCGCCGGCTGAAGGACGCCGGGCTGCGCGTCGCTGCCCGGCACCGCGGCCGAGATCCTCGACGACGAGGTCCGCGCCGTCCTGTGCCCCGACAAGATCAACACCGAGGAGTGGCTCGAGTGCCACCGGGTCGCGCACTCGGTCGGGCTGCGCTCGAACGTCACGATCATGTTCGGCGCGATCGAGCAGCCCGCGCACTGGGCCCGCCACCTCGTGCGCACCCGCGACCTGCAGAAGCGAGACCGGCGGGTTCACCGAGTTCGTCGCCGCTGCCGTTCGTGCACATGGCGGCGCCGATCTACCTCCAGCGCAAGGCCCGGCGCGGCCCGACCTTCCGCGAGATCGTGCTGATGCACGCCGTCGGCCGCATCGCCTACCACGGGCTGATCGACAACATCCAGGCCTCGTGGGTCAAGCTCGGCATCGACGGCGCGCGGCCAGCTGCTGCAGGCCGGCGTCAACGACCTCGGCGGCACGCTCATGGACGAGAACATCTCCCGGGCCGCCGGCGCGAGCCCACGGCCAGGAGATGACGCCCGAGACGTTCGCCGAGATGGTCGAGCCGCTCGGCCGCACGCTCGAGCAGCGCACCACGCTCTACGCCCCGATCGACGGCGCCGTCGCTGCCGGCCTGACGCCGGGCGCTACCCCACTGGCGTCCGGCCAGGCTGGTCCCACGATGGAACGCGACTCGTCCGCCGACTGCTCGACGATGCCGGCGCCGCCCGCAACCGAGACGTGCTGGTCGAGATCTTCCGCACCGTTGCCGGCCTGGCCGGCGACGATGCCGACCGCCTCGACCTCAAGATCACCCGCGACGCCCTGGCCGAGATGCGCGAGGCGTTCCGGCTGTTCGCCCCCTACCGCGACGTCCGCAAGGTCACGATGTTCGGGTCGGCCCGCACCCTGCGCACCGACCCGCTCTACGGCCACGCCCGCGAGCTGGCCGCCCGCCTGGCCGACACCGGCTGGATGGTCGTGACCGGGGCCGGACCGGGAATCATGGCGGCCGCAACGGAGGGGGCGGGGCCCGAGCACAGCCTCGGCGTCACGATCCGCCTGCCGTTCGAGGAGACGAGCGTCGGCCCGCTGTCGGGCTCCGACCGCGTCGTCAGCATGAAGTACTTCTTCA
Organism: uncultured Acidimicrobiales bacterium; assembly: GCA_963739835.1. Taxonomy (GTDB): domain Bacteria; phylum Actinomycetota; class Acidimicrobiia; order Acidimicrobiales; family VFJN01; genus ZC4RG19. The sequence goes on along the minus strand of CAVUBW010000003.1, from coordinate 30,561 downwards.
CCCGCAAGCTCATGCTGATGAAGGAGTCGAGCGGCTTCGTCTCGCTCCCCGGCGGGTTCGGCACGCTGGACGAGACGTTCGAGCTGCTCACGCTCGTGCAGACGGGCAAGGCGACGCCGGCGCCGCTGGTGCTGCTGGACGTGCCCGGCCAGACCTACTGGCACGGCTGGGAGACGTTCGTGAGCGACGAGCTGGTCGACCCCGGCTGGGTATCGCCCCACGACACGAACCTGTACACGATCACCGACGACGTCGACGAGGCGGTCGCCGAGATCCTCGGGTTCTGGCGCAACTACCAGGGGCTGCGCTGGGTCGGCGACCGCCTCGTGGTCCGGCTGCGGGCCGAGCCGACAGACGCCGAGGTGGCCGCCCTCGACGAGCAGTTCGCCGATCTCGTGACCGAGGGCCACATCGAGCGCACGCCCCCGCTGGCCGCCGAGGTGTCGGACAGCGACCAGCTCGACCTCCACCGGCTGGTCATGCGGTTCGACGTCCGCCGCGGCGCCCGGTTCCGCGAGCTCGTGCGGGAGCTCAACGCGCTCGACAGCGCGCCCCCGCCGGACGCCGGCGACTACCCGGCACCGGGGACGTCCGGGAGCTTGTCCTCGTAGGCCTCCAGCACCTTGCGGGGCGCCCGGATGCGCCACGACTCGACGATCATCTCCGCTAGCTCGTCCACCTCGATCGCGGGCAGGTTCACGAGCACGGACGGGTGGCCGTCGTAGTGGGGCGTCGTGAAGAACTTGTCGGGCTCGGTGGCGAGCAGCGCCTCCTTCTCGCCGAGGTCGCCGACCCAGACCACCAGCCCGCCCTCGTTGTTGGACCGCAGCCGCAGGAACCCGACGTCGCGGACCTTGAACCCCGGCGTGCCGTACCAGCGCTTCTCGACCGTCTCGGGCAGCGCCAGGGCGATGCGCCGGACGTCCTCCTCGGTGGCCATGGCGCCCGAGGCTACGCGGCCCCGTCGGCGTCGTCGGGCTCGCGGAGGATGCCGATCGCCCTCTCGACCGCCCGCCGGGCGCGGGTCAACCGCCGCTCGTCGACCGGCAGCTCGTCGCCGCCCGCGTCGATGGACTCGCGCAGGCGCTCGATCGCCAGGTCGGCCAGCTCCTCGCTGATCGTCTCCAGCCGCCCCCGGATGTCGTCGAACTCCCCGGCCACGGTTCCAGCTTGGCAGACGTGATGTGGAAGGGTGGCACGGTGGCCCCGCCGCCGGACCTGCACGAATACGTCTCGTTCGACTCGCCCGACGAGGCCCGGACCTGGGTGTTCGACCTGACGTTCCTCACCAGCCCGTGGCGTTGCATCTACGGGCAGGGGTGCCAGGGGGTGCTCACCGCCGCCGCCCCCGAGATGGAGCAGGGCTGCTGCAGCTACGGCGCCCACCTGGTCGACGAGGACGACGCCAACACCGTGCTCGACCACGCCGACCGCCTGACCGACGAGCAGTGGCAGCACCGGCGGCTGGCCGTGCGCCGGGGCGGCCCGATCCGCCGGACCCGGTCGGGCGCGCTGGTCACGCGGCTGGTCGGCGAGGCGTGCATCTTCCTCAACCGGCCGGACTTCGCCGGGGGCGCCGGCTGCGCCTTGCACCGGGGGGCGCTGGACGCCGGCGAGCGCCCGCTCGACTGGAAGCCCGACGTGTGCTGGCAGCTCCCCCTGCGACTGGTCGAGACGACCGACGAGTCGGGCCAGGCCGTCGCCACCCTGCGGGAGTGGAAGCGCCGGGACTGGGGCGCGGGCGGGCTGGACTTCCACTGGTGGTGCACCGAGGCGCCCGACGCCTTCACCAACGACCGGCCCGTGTACCTGGCGCTGCGCGACGAGATCGTCGAGCTGGTCGGCGAGTGGCCCTACCGGCAGCTCGTCGAGCACGTCGCCCGGGTCGAGCGGGCGCGCGCGTCAGCGAGCTTCCTGCCTCACCCAGCCCTGCGACGCCGCTGAGAACCTCGCTGGCCGGTCGCCGTACGGAAGGAGCGGTCTAGTCGTCGTCGGTGGAGTCGGCCATGCACCATGCGGCATGGTCGTCGCCGGGCTCGGCCCCACACTCGGGGCACGGCTCGGTGTCCGCCGGATCGAAGATGGCAGTGAGATCGAGGTCGTTGCTGCGCTTGAGAGCGCGCGCCTCCTCGAATCGTCGATGTCGACCCTTTTCACGGGCCAGCTCCCACGTAGGTTGCGTTCGGCGGGTGAGTGTATCGCCGGTCTGGCCGGCTGCTCGTCCCGGTGACGCGCCGCTCGGGGCGTCCTGACCCATTTCCTACCACGCCCGCGGCTGGAATTGAACGTCAGCGGCCCGCGGGATCGTCCGGGTCACCTTGTGCCGGTCACCTAGAGTTCGCAGCCGTGCATCCACCGTGGTGGCGTTCGGCCGTCTTCTACCAGATCTACCCCCGCTCGTTCGCGCCCGGCGGGACGGGACGCACGGGCGACCTGGCCGGCATCGAGGCCCGGCTCGACCACCTGACCTGGCTCGGGGTGGACGCCGTGTGGCTGTCGCCGTTCTACCCCTCGCCCCAGGCCGACGCGGGCTACGACGTGGCCGACCACTGCGACGTCGACCCGGCCTACGGCGACCTCGCCGACTTCGACCGCCTGCTGGCCGTCGTGCCACGACCGCGACCTGCGCCTGCTGGTCGACTTCGTGCCCAACCACACGTCCGACCGGCACCCGTGGTTCGTCGAGGCCCGGCGCAGCCGCGACGACCCCCGGCGCGACTGGTACGTCTGGCGGGACGGCACCCGCGGACCGCCCGCCCAACAACTGGGTCGCGGCGTTCGTGCGAGGGCCCGCGTGGACGTGGGACGAGCCGACCGGCCAGTGGTACCTGCACCAGTTCCTGGCCCAGCAGCCCGACCTCAACTGGGCGAACCCCGAGGTCGTCGACGGCGATGCACGGGGTCATGCGCTTCTGGCTCGACCGGGGGGTCGACGGCTTCCGGATCGACGTGGTCCACGGCATCGGCAAGGACCCCGACCTCCCCGACGACGGCCCCGAGACCAGGGGGCAGCCCCACGCGAGCCTCAACGACGTGCCGCAGACCCACCCGCTCATCCGGGGGATGCGGGCCCTGGTCGACGGCTACCCGGGCGACCGGCTCATCCTCGGCGAGGTCTTCCTGCTGTCGACCGAGAAGGTGGCCCGCTACTACGGCGACGGCGACGAGCTGCACCTGGCTTTCAACTTCCCGCCGCTCTACACGCCGTGGGACGCCGGCCGGTGGAGCACCCAGGTGGCGGAGACGCACCGGCTCATCGACGGCCGGGGCGCCTGGCCGACGTGGGTGCTGTCCAACCACGACAACCACCGGCACGCCACCCGCTATGGCTCGGAGGACCGGGCCCGGGCCGCGGCCTTCCTCCTGCTCGGCCTCCGGGGGTCGCCGGTGCTGTTCGCGGGCGAGGAGCTGGGCCTGGAGGACGCCGTGGTGCCGCCCGAGCGCCGCCTCGACCCGGGCGGCCGCGACGGCTGCCGGGCACCGATCCCCTGGACGGCGGCGCCGGACCACGGCTGGGGCGTCGCCGACCCGTGGCTGCCGTGGCCGCCGCAGCCCGACCGCCGCAACGCGGACGTGCTGCGGGCCGACGGGACGTCGATCGTCCACCTCTACCGGCGCCTGCTGGCGGCCCGGCGGGGATCACCGGCGCTCACCCTCGGCGACCACGCCCCCGTGCCGGCGCCGCCCGGGGTTGTCGCCTGGCGGCGGGCGCTCGGCGACGACGCCCGCGTCGTGGCGGTCAACATGGGCGACACGCCGGCCACGCTCGACGCCATCGGTCGCGTCGTGGTCGAGAGCCGGGGCCGGGGCGAGGGCGAAGCGTTTGCCGGCACGCTGCCAGCCGACAGCGCCGTGCTCCTCGACTCAGGGCACTAGCTCAGCCGGCCCCGTCGGGCGGCCGGTGCGAGCGGGCCTCCAGCACCAGCGAGCCCTCGCCGTCGAACGCCAGCGCCGCGTGGCCCTCCAGCAGCCGCTGGACCGGCGTCCCGGCGACCTCGGCGCGCCAGCCGGTGAGCAGGCGGGACGTGTCGTCGCCGCGGACCAGCGCCTCGATGTCGGCCCGGGTGGCGACCAGCGACGCGTCGAGGTCGGCATCGCGGGAGAGCTGGCTCACCCACGCCGACGCCAGCGTCACCGCCGGGCGGAACGTCGAGTCGACGCCGTCGCGGGGCGGGAGTCGGAGCGCCTCCTCGGGCAGCTCCGTGCCCGCCCGGACCGCCGCCAGCAGCTCCTCGGCCGCACCCGACCGCAGGTGCCGGCCGTCCAGCCCCCGCACCCGGGCGAGGTCGCTCCGGTTGCCCGGAGGTCGCTCGGCGATGGCCATCACGGCCAGGTCGGGCAGCACGTGGCGCACCGGGCGGTCGAGCTCGGCGGGCCCGCCGCTCCCGCCAGGCCGCCACCGACTGGGCGACGCCCCGGGCGCGGCCCTTGAGGCGGCGGGCCTCCTTGATGCGCCACCAGGCGAAGCTGGGGTCGAACGGCTCGCCGTGGCGGCGGCGCAGCCCGTCGCACTCGTCGAGCGCCCACTCCAGCCGGCCGCGGGCCTCGAGCTCGGCGCGCAGCGAGGCCCACAGCGCCTCCAGGTGGGCGACGTCCGCCGCCGCGTAGGTCAGGGCGTCGCCGGCCAGCGGGCGGTGCAGCCAGTCGGTGAGGCGGTCGGCCTTGGGCAGGTTGACGCCGAGCCGCCGCTGGACGCAGGACGCCGAGCCCGGGCGAGCCGAGGCCGACGAAACCGGCCGCCACCTGCGTGTCGAACGAGGCGCCGGGGACCGACGCCGCAGGCCCGCTCCAGGACCTCGAGGTCCTGGCTCGCGGCGTGCATGACGCAGGCCGCGTCGCTCTCCAGCAGCTCGCCGCATCGGGGCCACGTCGACCGCCAGCGGGTCGACGAGGACGAGGTCCTCGCCGCAGGCCAGCTGGAGGAGGGCGAGCTCGGGCGAAGTAGGTGCGCTCGCGGTGGAACTCGGTGTCGAGGGCGAAGGCGTCCGACCCCGACGCCGCCTCGACGAAGGCGTCGAAGGTCCGCTGGTCGGCGACCCAGCGATAGGCGCGGCGGGGCGGGCGGGTCCGTCTACGGCTCCGCGCCCACGGACACCGGATGGCCGGCGTCGATCCAGGCCCGCGTCCCGCCGGCCACGTTGACCGCGTCGATGCCCCGGGTCCGGTAGAACTCGGCGGCCCGCAGGCTGCGCCCGCCCCGGCGCAGATCACGTAGACCGTGCCCTCGGTCGGGACCTCGTCGAGCTCGTCGGGCACGGTCGCGAGAGGGATCGAGGATGGCGCCCGGGACGTGAGCCTGGCTGTACTCGTCGGGCTCGCGGACGTCGATGAGCGTCGCCCCGGTCTCGCGGACCAGGGCCAGCTCGGCCACGTCGATCTCGGGAACGTCCATCGCGTCGCAGACTAGTGGGCGCTCACCGGTTCCCTAACCCGCGGGACCGGCGAGGTCGGCCGGGGTGTCGGCGTCGGCCAGCGCGGCGGGCGCGACGGCCAGCTCGACCACCCGGAGTCCCGCCACCGCCACCGCGGCGTGGACGGCGCGCTCGCCGGCGTCGAACGCCGCGCCCAGTCGGCCGGCGCAGCCGCGGCGCCAGGCGGCGTGCATCCACTGGCGGCGGCCGCCGGCCACCGGCGCGGCCACGTCCGCGTCCGGCGCCGCGGCCAGCGCCGCCACGGTCGCGACCACGGCCGCCGCCGACGGCGCGATCAGGTCGCACGACGCCACGAACACGACGTCGTCGGCCCCCGGGCGGCGCAGCGCGGTCACGATGCCGGTGAGCGGGCCCGCGCCGGGTGCCGCGTCCGGCGACCGTCGCGAGGCCCAGGGCCGCGAGCGCCGCCGCGTCGCCGCCCACCGCCACGACGTCGGTCGCCCCGGCCGCGTCCAGCGCGTCGGCCACCCGCAGGGCGAGCGCCCGGCCGTCGAGCGCGATCAGCGCCTTGTCGCGGCCCATGCGGCGGGCCGCCCCGCCGCACAGCACGGCCCCGGCGAACGGCGGAACGGCAACCACCGGGGCCCGCCTCAGTCGATCCCGCCGTAGCGGGCCTCGACGCCCCTGGGACTCGCCCGCCGGCGGCGACGGCCGCGGCCAGGTCGGCCAGGAACGCGTCGGCCACCGGCGCCGTGGGACGGCGAGACGATGGCGTGGAGGCCGCCCTGCTGGCGGTCGAGGTGCCAGCCGCGGTCGTCCATGCCGTCGCCGACCGCCCCGATGTCGACGCCGTCGTCGACCGCGGCGAACTCCAGGACGCCGGCCACCGGGTCGCCGGTGACGCCCAGGCCGGCGATCGCCTCGACACCGGCCCGGATGCGCCGGGAGGCGTCGCGCACCTCGCCGGCCAGCCGCAGGTAGCCGTCGAGGCCCAGGTGGTGGATGGTCGCCCAGGCCGCGGCGATCGGTGCGCGCCGGCCGGGTGCCGGCGGTGGTGGCCGAGCCGTAGAGCGCCGCCGGGCCAGTCGTCGTAGAGGAAGTACTGGAGGCGCAGCAGGTCCTCGTCGCGGTGCAGCAGCAGCGACGCGCCCTTGAAGCACTAGCCGTACTTGTGGATGTCGGCCGACAGCGAGGTGACGCCGTCGCACCCGGAGGTCCCACGGCGGCACGTCTCGCCCAGGCGGTCCGAGGAACGGCAGCAGCCACCCGCCGAGGCAGGCGTCGACGTGGCACAGCGCGCCGCGCTCCGCCGCCAGCGCCGCCGAGCTCGGGGATCGGGTCGATGACGCCGTACGGGTAGCAGGGCGCGGAGCCGACGACCAGGGCGGTCCGGTCGTCGACGGCCGCGGCCGTGGCGCCGACGTCGGCCCGCCCGTCGGCGGCGACCGGCACCCGGACCTCGGTCACGTCCAGGTAGTGGCAGGCCTTGGCGAACGCGGGATGGGCGGTGGCCGGCAGCACGACCGTGGGCTCGGCGATCCCCCGATGGCGGCGGGCGTGGTCGCGGGCGACCTGGACGGCGAGGAAGAGGCTCTCGGTGCCGCCGCTGGTCAGCTTGCCCGCCCGGGGCTCGCCGCCGAGCAGGTCGGCGCCGAGCGCCACGACCTCGCGCTCCATGCGCAGCAGGCTGGGGAAGGCGAACGGGTTGAGGTAGTTCTCGTGCAGGTACTCGAGCGCGACCGCCTGCTGGAGCCGTTCGAGCTCGGCGTCGGCGGGGTTGTACACGAGGCTGAAGGTGCGCCCACCCCGCCAGTCGGCGTCATCGCCCCGGCCGCCCCGCAGCGCCGCGAGCAGCTCGTCGGCGGACCGGCCGGCCTCGGGGAAGCGGGGTGCGTCGGATGATTCACCCACGTCAGCCGCCGTAGTTCATGCGGGTGTCCTCCATGCGGAGCACCGGCGTGTCCTCGGGCCCGCCGAACGCGGCAGTCGACGACCTCGCCGACGAAGAACGTGTGCCCGCCGCAGTCGACCGACTGGCGGACCTGCAGGCGATCCACGCCGCGGCCTGGGCGAGGATCGGCGCCCCGGTCGGCCCGTCCCGGTAGGCGAACCCCGTCGAGCGTGCCCGCAGCGGGGTCGTGCTCGACCGGCTTGGTGAACTTGCGCACGATCGCCCGGTCGTCGCGGGCGACGGTGTTGAGGGTGAAGCCGCCCCCCTCGGCGATCAGCCCGTGGGTGACGGCGGTCTTCTCGACCGCAGATGCCGACCAGCTTGGGCTCGAAGCTGACCTGGGTCGCCCAGTTGAGCGTCATCAGGTTGCGCCGCTCCCCCGCCCGGCTGCCGACGACGTAGAGCCCGTACGGCAGCGACCACAGCACGCGCCGCCGCAGCTTGTCGTAGTCGTCCTGGGCGTCCGGCGTGTCGACGCCGGCGGGGAACGGCCCGATCGGTCCGGTGCCTCCTGGTGCGGCCATGCGGTGAGACTATGAGATCGGCGCTCGGACGCCGCCCGCACGCCCTGCTACGGCGACGCATCGGGCTCGGCCGGGGTGCTGGCCTCCTCCGCCTTGCGCAGCCCGGGGGCGGCGCGGTTGGCGACCGTCCAGCGCGGCGCCCGCTGCTTGCGCTGGTCCGGGGTCCGGGTCATGTACACCCCCACGAGGAACACCACGCCGCCCGTCACCAGAGCGAGGCCCCACGCCCGGCGCTCGACCAGGCCGGCCTCCGACGCGCACATATCCGCGTCGGCCCCGAGGTCCTGCGCGCCGGTTCCCGACCAGAACTTCGGCACCGTCTACGTGTCCGCCAAGGTGCCGCTGTTCGCGAAGCCCGGCGCGTCGTTCGACATCGTCGTCACCTCGCCCGGGCCGCCGCCGGTGTTCCAGACGGCCGGTGCGCGCGGGCTAGCCCCCGCCGGCAGCCCCGCCCGGCCAGCCCGGGTCGAGCTGGCGGAGGAACTGGGCACAGCGCTCGGCCTCGTCGCGCTCGCCGATCGCCTCGGCGGACGCCCGCAGGCCGTCCAGCGCCCGCAGAAAGCCCCGGTTCGCCGGGTGCTGCCAGCGGACGTATCCGGACCCCCGCCAGCCGCTCGCCCGGAGCCGGTCGAGGCCCCGGTGGTAGCCGACGCGGTAGCACGCATAGCACTCGACGTCGTCGCGCCCGAGCTGGCCGAGCTGCGCCCAGCCGTCGAGGAACCGCGGCCAGCGGGCCACGACCGCCGCCACCGCGTCGCGCTGCTCGTCGATCGGCCGGGCCAGCGCGGCGTCGAGCGCGGCGAGTGCCTCGGCCGGCTCGTCGTCGAGGACCGTCTCGGGCGGGCCGCCCGGGCTCATCTGGACAGGCTGGTCAGTCATCGATCCCATTCTGGTGGCCGTCCGCGCCGCCCTCCGCCACCCCCACCGGCGACCGGGTCCCCGCCGGCAGCGCGGGGCGGGCCGGGCGGCCGGACAGGTAGTCGTTCGACGCCTCGTACGCCAGGGCGATCAGCTCGGCCGACCGGGTGAAGTCGTTGTAGCGCATCGTCGGCGTCTGCCCGGTCGGCAGCAGGTGGACGTCCACCCCGGGCGGCATCGCCTCCAGGTCGCGCTTGAACCGGTGGTGGCGGGCGATCCAGTACGACTGCACCGCGACGTCGAGCGGCCGCCGGGGCTCGGGCCGCGGGCGGGAGAACGCCCCGACCTGGAGCACGTAGATCGTCCCCGCGCCCAGCTCGACGGCCCGCCCGACCGGCACGTCGTCGACGATCGCGCCGTCGAGGTAGCGGATCCCGTCGATCTCGACCGCCGGATACACGGCCGGGATGGCCGCCGACGCCAGGATCGGCTCGATCAGCGGGCCGGACGTGAACCACACCTCGCGCACGCCGAGCACGTCGGTGGCCACGCACTGGAACGGCACCACCAGCTCCTCGAACGTGCGCGCCTCGAGCTGCACCTCCAGCAGCTGGCGCAGGCCGGCGTTGTCGCTGATCGCCTCGCCCCGCCGGGCCATGGCCACCGCGCCGGGCAGCAGGCCGCTCGGCATGAGGTCGCGGCCATCGAGCTCGCGCCACAGCCGCTCCATCCGGGCGACGCCCACGAGCGTCGGGTCCTCGGCCACCGCCACCCCGTTGATCGCCCCCACCGAGCAGCCCAGCACCACGTCGGGCCAGATGTCGTGCTCGGCGAGGGCCCGTAGCATCCCGATCTGGAGCGCCCCGAGGTTGCCGCCGCCGGACAGGACGAACGCCACCGGCCCCGGGCGCCGTCGCCGGAACCACCGCGCGAGGACCGGCACTAGTGCGCCTCCGCCGCAGCCAGCTCGACCGCCCGCCGGACCAGGTCGGCGAACGCCTCGGGGTGCGACAGGTGCGCGCCGTGGCCCGCGCCCTCGACCACCCGCAGCTCGCCCCGGGGCGCGCCCCGGGCCAGCTCCTCCGCGGCCCGCATGTGGTGGGCCTCGCCCGCCGACCCGCAGGCCGACACGACTGGCGCCGCCACCGCCTCGACCCGGAACGGGACCGGCGACGGGGGCCGCACCGAGCGCAGCTCGGCCACCAGCGCCCGGCCCTCGGCCCGCCGCTCGGCCCGCATGCTGGCCGGGAGCCGCTCCCAGGTCTCGTCGCCGATCATCCGCCGCAGGAACCACTCGGCGACGTCGGCCTCGGCCTCGGACCCGGGCCCGACCCGGGACAGGGCCTGGCTGCCCGTGGTCGTCCCCGGCCACCAGGACTCCCACATCTTGGGCGCCTCGTAGGCCAGAACCGCCCGGGCCAGCTCGGGCCGCCGCTCGGCCAGCGCCAGGCACACCACGCCGCCGAAGCTGTGCCCGGCGAGCACCGCCGGGCACCCCGCCAGCACCCCGGCGAGGTCGTCGACCTGCTGGTCGAACGACGTCGGCGGGCCCGCCGGGAGCGACCGGCCGTAGCCCCGCCGGTCGTAGCGCACCACCCGGTGGTCGCGCTGGAGCACGCGCCGCACCCGGAGCATGCCGCCCGAGCGGTCCATCGATCCGTGCACCAGCACGACGAGCGGGCCGTCGCCCACCTCCTGCGACCAGATGCCCGTGTCGCCCACGGTCCCCGCGGTCACTGCACGACCACCACGCGCAGGACGTCGGTCGTGCCCACCGCGGCCTCGGGGGCGCCCGCCAGCACCGCGATCAGGTCGCCGTGGCGCGCCATGCCCTGGCGGACGACGGCCTCGACCACGCACCACACCATCTCGTCGGTCGTCGTGTACTCGAGCACGACCAGCGGCTCGACCCCCCAGGACAGCGCGAGCTGGCGGGCCGTGGCCAGCGACGGGCTGGCGCCGATCAGCCGGCACCCCGGGCGCAGCGCCGCCATCGCCCGCGCGGTGGTGCCCGCCCGGGTGCAGCAGACGACGGCCGCCACGCCGAGCTCCTCGGCCGCCCGCCGCGCCGCGTGGGCCATGGCGACCGTGACCGACGTCGTCGTCGCCGCCGGGCGCTGGCCCCGCCCCCGGGAGTAGCTCCCGGTGTGCTCGTCGAACTGCTCGGCCCGCGCCGCGATGCGGGCCATCGTGCGCACGGCCAGCGCCGGATCGTGGCCGATGGCGGTCTCGGCCGACAGCATGAGCGCGTCGCTGCCGTCGACCACGGCGTTGGCGACGTCGGTCGCCTCGGCCCGGGTGGGCGACGGCGCCGACACCATCGACTCGAGCATCTGCGTGGCTGTGACGACCGGTAGGCCCCGGGCGCCGCACGCCCGGATGATCCGCTTCTGGAGGTGGGGCACGTCCTCGATCGGGAAGTCGATCCCGAGGTCGCCGCGGGCGACCATCACCCCGTCGGCCACCGCCAGAAGGTCGTCGAGATGCTCGACCGCCGCCCGGGTCTCGATCTTGGCCATGAGCCGGGGCCCGTCGGGGCCCAGCGCCTCGCGGACCTTGGTCAGCTCGTCGGGCGTGCGCACGAACGACACCGCCACCCAGTCGGCCCGCAGCCCGACCTCGGCGATCAGCGACAGGTCCTCCGACGTGGGCACCGGCGGCAGCCAGCGGTCGGACGGCAGGTGCGCCCCCGGACGCCCCTGGAGGCGCCCGCCGCTGCGCACCACGCCCCGCACCTCGGCGGCGCCGACCGCCTCGATCGCGATCTCGACGACGCCGTCGCCGAGGACGACCACGTCGCCCGGGGTCACGATCTCGGCCAGCCGCGGCTCGTCGACGACGACCCGGGTGGTGTCGCTGGCGCCGTCACCGGGGACCAGGGTGACGCCGGCGCCCTCGGCCAGGAACGCACCGCCGTCGGGAAACGGGCCGGTGCGGACCTTCGGCCCCGGCAGGTCGGCCAGCACCCCCACCGTGCGGCCGCGGCGCGGCGGCCAGGTCGCGCACGCGAGCGATCCGGTCGAGGTGCTCGGCGGCGTCGCCGTGGGCCAGGCCGAGGCGCACGACGTCGACACCCGCGTCGAGCAGGTCGGCCAGCACATCCGGCGGGTCCGACGCGGGACCGAGCGTGGCGACGATCTTCGCCCGCCGGCTCACTCGACCCTCCGCCGCAGCGGGTGGGTCTCGGGGATCTCGACCAGCACGATGCGGCGCCCGTCAGGGTCCGCGATCCAGCACTCGCGGCAGGCCCCACGGCTCGGAGACCGGCGGGGCCAGCACCTCGACCCCGGCTGCCGCGAGGCGGGCGTGCTCGGCGTCGACGTCGGGGACCTGGAGCCACAGCGCCGCGCCCCCGACGTCGATCGGGCTCGACCCGCTGACCAGCTCGAGCGCCCCACCACCGAGGAAGAACACCACGCCGGTGACCCGGCCGCCGGTGCCGTACTCGCGGGCGACGCGCAGGCCGAGGACGTCGCGGTACCAGCGACGCCCGGCCTCGAAGTCGGACGGGCGGATGAGGATCCGGCTCGACAGCACCTCCACGCCCGGCACCGTAGCGACCGCCGGCGAGCCGTTCGGGCCGTAGGGTGCCGGGCTTCATGGAACTTTTGCTCGTCCGTCACGCCCGCCCCCTGCGGGTCGAGAGCACGACCGGGCCCGCCGACCCGCCCCTGTCGCCGCTCGGCCGCCGCCAGACCGACGCGCTGGTCGCCTGGCTGGCGGGCCCGGGCGGCGACGGACCGGTCGACGCGGTGTACACCAGCCCGCTGCGCCGGGCGGTCGAGACGGCCGAGCCGCTGGCGGCGGCGTTCGGCCTCGCCGCCGAACCCGAGGTCGCGCTCGCCGAGTACGACGCCGAGGCCATGGCGTACATCCCGATCGAGGAGCTGCGGGCTGCGGGCGACCCCCGCTGGAAGGAGGTGCCGCCCGACATCGCCGGCTTCCAGGCGACGGTCATGGCCGGCGTCGACCGGCTGGCCGCGGCCCACCCGTCCCAGCGGATCGCGCTGGTGTGCCACGGCGGCGTCGTCAACGTGATCGTGGCCGCGGTGCTCGGGCTGGGGCCGCGGATGCTGTTCCTGCCCGGCTATACGAGCGTGAGCCGGGTGCTGGTGGCGTCGAGCGGCGAGCGCTCGCTGGCGTCGCTCAACGAGCTGGCCCACCTGCGGGTGGCGGGCGTCCCCGAGATCGAGCTCTGAGCGGACGGGCCGCCCCGGGTCAGGACCGGGGCACCTCGCTCCAGGGCAGGTCCTTGTCGACGCGGACGTCGCCGGGCAGGCCGAGCACCCGCTCGCCGAGGATGTTCTTCATGATCTCGGTCGTGCCGCCCTCGATCGAGTTGGCCCGCGACGCGCAGGAACGCCTTCTGCGGGCTGTTCGCAGTCCAGCGCGGTCGTCGGGGCCGGGCCATCGGGTAGCCGCCGGGTAGCAGCATCCCGTCGGCGCCCGAGCAGGTCGACGGCGAACTCGCATGATGTCCTTGTTGGGCTCGGCCGATCGCCAGCTTGCCGACCGAGCCCTCGGGGCCGGGCGTGCCCTCGACCGCGGTTCTGGCTGGCCCGGATGTTGGTGAGGCGCAGCACCTCGGCCTGGACCCACAGGCGCATGACCCGGTCGCGGGTCGCGGCGGTCGTGGCGGCCGGTGGCGGCTCGTCCAGGTCTTCATCGAGCTCGCCGATCGAGCCCGCAGCCCCGGGGTGCGGATCGGGCCGCCGATCGACGACCCGCTCGTTCATGAGCGTGGTGAGCGACACCCGCCAGCCCTCGCCGACGTCGCCGAGCCGCTCGGCGTCGGGGATGCGGACGTCGGTGAAGTAGACCTCGTTGAACTCGGCCTCGCCGGTCATCTGGCGAGCGGCCGCACCTCGACCCCGGGCGCGTGCATGTCGACGACGAAGTACGGTCAGGCCCTTGTGCTTGCGGCGCGTCGGGGTCGGTGCGGGCGACCAGCATCCCCCAGCGGGCCACGTGCGCGAGCGTGGTCCACACCTTCTGGCCGTTGACGATCCACTCGTCGCCGTCGCGGACCGCCCGGGTCGACAGGCCGGCGACGTCGGAGCCGGCGCCGGGCTCGCGGAACAGCTGGCACCAGATCTCCTCGCCGGTGAACAGCGGGCGCAGGTAGCGGCGCTTCTGCGCCTCGCTGCCGTGGGTGACGACGGTCGGGCGCGCCCATGCCGTGGCCGATCGGGTTGCGGCACATCGCGGCTCGGGGCGCACCGGCCCGGCCGAGAGCTGCTCGTTGATCGTCTTCTGCAGCTTCGGGCGACAGGCCGAGCCCGCCGTGGCCCTCGGGGAAGTGCACCCAGGCGAGCCCGAGGTCGAACTGCGCGCCGAGGAACGCGATCGGGTCGGTGTCGGCCGGCGGCCGCTCGGCGAGCAGCTGCTGGCACAGGGCGAGGACCCGGGCCTCGTCGTCGCCGGGGGCGTCGGGCCCGGGCGCGGTGGCGGCGGTGGTGTCGGCGACCGTCATGGCCGGTCACGGTACTTGACCGTCGGGTCAAGGGGCGAACCGCGACGGTGTCAGCCGACGGCCGAGAACCTGTCGACCTTGACGATCGTGCAGGTGGCGTAGCCGCTGTCGTCGAAGCTCAGGGCCTCCCAGGTCGCGGACGCGCCGGCGGGGATGTCGCGGGGCCAGGCGGTGGCGTTGGCGACGATGACGCCGGCGTCGTCGGCGAAGTTCACCGCGATCACGTAGTTGGAGAGCTTCGACGAGTTGTTGGTGAGCGTGCCGGTCGCCGCCGCGCCGGCGTAGTCGCGCGTGGTGCACTCGCCGAGCGAGACGTCGGCGGGCGGCGGGTGGACCCGGTTGTCCGAGCCGGTGAGCGGCTCGGACTCGGCGGTCGCGGCCGCGGCCGTGATCGTGACCGTGGTCGTCGGGTCGCTCGCCGCCGCGGTGGGCGCCGGGGCCCGCGAGGCGGCCACGGCGAACGCCAGGATCAGGGCGGCGATCGGCAACGCGATCGACAGGGTGATCACCGTCGACGGGTACGCCCGCATCGGCGGCGATCGTACGCGCCGCCGCGGGTCAGTTGAGCTTCGCCCGCAGGGCCCGGGCGGCGTAGCGGTCGCGGGCGCCGCCCTCGCCGTCGTCGGCCACGGCCTCGAGCTCGAGCGCCGCCGCGTCGAAGCGGCCGTTGGCCGCCAGCATCGCCGCCAGCTGGCGGCGGTCGGCCACGGTCGCCCCCGGGACCAGCACCCGCAGGCACTGGGCCCACAGCGCGCCGGCCCGGTCGCCCCGGCCGACGAAGCTGCGCTGGAGGTTCGTGAGCATCCGGGCGATGACCGCCCGCGGCGGCACCGGGGCGAGGAACCGGGCGTCGAAGCGGGGCCGCTGGCCGTGCACCGAGCGGAACAGCTGCTCGCACCCCGCCCGGTCGAGCCGGCGCTGGTTGAACGGGTCGACGAAGCCGTCGGGGTCGTCGTCGGCCCGGGCCAGGAAGTGGCCGGGCATGCCGACGCCGACCACGCCGACGCCGAGGCGGCGGGCGACCTCGATGACCAGAACCGACAGCGTGATCGGAATGCCGGTACGCCGGTCGAGCACCTCGTCGAGCAGCGAGTTGCGGGGGTTGCTGTAGTCGTCGCGGTCGCCGCGGAAGTCGAGCTCGCCGAAGAGGTGCTCGCACACGGCGTCGAGCGTCGGGGCACCGCAGCCGGCCGCCAGGTCGTCGATGCGGGCGAGATGCTTGTCGACGTCGAGCTCGCGATTTGCGTGCGCCGCGATGAGCAATGCCCCGAGGTCGAGCCGGCATCGCTCTTCCGGGCCGCGCACCAGCTCGGCGAACCGGTCGGTGATGTCCACTGGTCCCCACGCTAGCGGCGGCCCGTCCCGATGCGACCGGCCGGGGCCGGGCCCAGCGGGCGCCGCTACGGTGCGACGCATGTTCCCGGGAGCACACGCCGAGACCACGCCCGACAAGCCCGCCGTGATCATGGGCACGAGCGGCGAGGTCGTCACCTACCGCGAGCTCGACGAGGCGGCGAACCGGGTCTCGCACGTGTTCCGGTCGCTGGGCCTGGCGCCCGGCGACCACGTGGCGTTCTGCCTGGAGAACCACCCGCGGTTCTTGGCGCTCGCCTGGGGCGCCCACTACGCCGGCCTGCGCTACACGGCCATGAGCTCGCGCCTGACGACCGAGGAGATGGCCTACATCATCGGCGACTGCGGCGCCCGGGTGTTCGTGACGTCGGCCTACAAGGACGACCAGGCCGGGGCACTGGCCGACGCGGTCGGCGGTGGCGTCGCGCTGTACATGCTCGACGGCACGGTCCCCGGCTACGAGTCGTGGGAGGAGGCGGTCGACGCCCAGCCACCGACCCCCCTGCCCGAGGACCGGGTCGAGGGGCGGGACATGCTCTACTCGTCGGGGACCACCGGCAAGCCAAAGGGCGTGGTCAGCGAGGTGAACGCGGCGGCGCTGGGCACGCCCGACGCCGTCTACGGCCTCGTGGCGATGCTGTTCTCCGGGACCGCGGACAGCGTGTACCTGTCGCCCGCGCCGCTCTATCACTCCGCGCCGCTGCGCTTCACCATGGCGTTCCACCGGCTGGGGGCGACGGTCATCGTGATGGAGCACTTCGACCCCGAACAGGCACTGGCGCTCATCGAGCGCCACCGCGTCACCCACAGCCAGTGGGTGCCCACCATGTTCATTCGCCTCTTGAAGCTGCCCGAGGACGTGCGGTCGCGCTACGACCTGTCGTCACTGCAGGTGGCGATCCACGCGGCGGCCCCGTGCCCGGTGGCGGTCAAGCAGGCGATGATCGAGTGGTGGGGCCCGGTGATCCACGAGTACTACGCGGGCACGGAGGGCAACGGGTTCGTCTACTGCGACAGCACGGCGTGGCTGGCACACCCCGGCACGGTCGGCCGGCCGCTCGGCGCCGAGCTCCACATCGTCGGCGACGACGGCGAGGAGCAGCCGCCGGGCGTGCCCGGCACGATCTACATGGGCGGCGGCGCCGAGTTCAGCTACCACAACGACCCCGACAAGACCGCGTCGTCGCGCGACCCAAGGGCCGGGGCTGGTCGACGCTCGGCGACGTCGGCTACGTCGACGAGGACGGCTTTCTCTACCTGACCGACCGCAAGGCGTACATGATCATCACCGGCGGGGTGAACGTGTACCCCCAGGAGGCCGAGAACGTCCTGGCGGTCCACCCCAAGGTGGCCGACGTGGCGGTGCTGGGCGTCCCCAACGACGAGTTCGGCGAGGAGGTCAAGGCGGTCGTCCAGCCGGTCTCGATGTCCGACGCCGGCCCGGAACTGGAGCGCGAGCTCATCGCCTACTGCCGCTCGCACCTGGCCGACGTCAAGTGCCCGCGGACCGTCGACTTCCGGGCCGAGCTGCCGCGGCATCCCACCGGGAAGCTCTACAAGCGGCTGCTGAAGGACGAGTACTGGGCTGGGCACTCGACGCGGATCGTTTGAGCGCGTTTGGTGGCCGTCGTTGCTGGCTTCGGTGTGGTGTGGGCACTTGCGTTGCGCGCTGGGTTGGCCCTGGGGCTGGTAAGGAGGCCGCCGGGGGCGGCCTCCAATGTGATGGTGGGGGCGGTCGGGTGGGCGTCAAGGACAAGCTCGCTGCGCTCGGCCGCCTGTGGCGGCTCCTTGACCCCCACCCGACCGCCTTTTTCCACTCACGGTGGCCGTGGGTCGCCCCGGTTCTGGGGTCTTTTCGTTCTGGGTCGCGAAAGTGGTTGATAAGCAACCACTTTCGAGGCCAGTTGCCCGCGCAAGGACTTTCCCCCGGGTTCGCCAACGGTGTAAGGGTCACCGTGAGTGTCAAACGGGCGGTCGGGCGGGGGTCAAGGAGCCCCGGAGGGGCCCGTGCGCAGCACGGCTTGTCCTTGACGCCCGCCCGACCGCCCCAACAATCCCCAAAGAGGCCGGCTCCGCCGGCCTCCTAACCGGCCTCGTTGTCGTTTGGTCGTTTGCGTTGTCGTTTGCGTCACGGAGGCGGGTCGGTGAGCGGGGTGCGCCCCGCGAAGCCGTCCTCCGGCCAGTGCCACCACTCGACCGCGTCCTCGCCCGCCAGCCAGCACAGCCAGTAGATCCGCCCGCTCGGCGCGCGCGCCGGGAAGTCGATCAGCCCGCGGGCCACGTCCCGCAGGACGATGCCCTCGGCGGCCAGCTCGTCGATGCAGCCCTGGATCGGCGTCGGGTCGGCCGGGACCAGGCCGTGGCCGTTCTGGCGGACAAGGCGGGCCCGGCGGGTGGCGTGGGCCCGGTAGTGGTCCCACGACTCCTGGGCGCGGGCCACCACCTCGGCCACCCAGCCGAG
Source organism: uncultured Acidimicrobiales bacterium (assembly GCA_963739835.1). Taxonomy (GTDB): domain Bacteria; phylum Actinomycetota; class Acidimicrobiia; order Acidimicrobiales; family VFJN01; genus ZC4RG19. The sequence goes on along the minus strand of CAVUBW010000003.1, from coordinate 12,569 downwards.
CGCGGCGTTGGCCTCCTCGACCGTCCACGTGCGGACGTCCTCGGGTTCCGGCACCGCGCCAGCGTGGCCGGCACCGCTCCGCTCCGCCACCCGGCCGGGTCCCTCCGTCCTGACCTCGCGCGGAACGTGGGGGTGCAAGCACAGCCGGCCCGGGTCTGGCACACTGACGCTGAGCGTCTCGCATCGCTCGCACCGTGAGAGGGCAACGACATTCCACACCGCGCGTTATCTGGGTGTTGATTGCACATCACGGCTGTCGCGTCGGCTACCGACTGACGTGACAGTCCGTCCGGGGGGGTATGTAGGGGAACCGATGCGACGAGTCCCGATCAGGATGAAGCTGGCGGGGGCCCTTGCCGTGCCCTTGTTCGGCTTGTTCGTCATCACCGTCATCGAGGTGCAGCACACCGGCCAGGAGGTCGCCAACGTGCGGGCTCAGACCGAGCTCGCCCGCGCCACGATCGGCCCGTCCGGTGTGCTGAGCACGCTCCAGGACGAACGCACCTGGGCCGCCGTCGACCTCATCGGCTTCGCGGGTCAGCTCACGGCGCCGGTGGCCGGCTACGACGAGAGCCGCCAGGCGACGAACGAAGCGATCGCCGCGTTCCGCGCCACGCTCAGCGATGCCAGCCCGGCGGTGGCCAGCGCATACCAGCCTGCGCTCGACAACCTGGTCGCGCTCGAGCAGATCCGGGCCGACATCGACGCCAGCACGACGCCCCGCGACCTGTCCAACGTCGGGTTCGCCGACGACATCTTCGGGCGCTACTCGGCCCTCGTCGAGCCGTTCTTCGACAGCGACACCCGGGTGGCGCTCGCCGTGAACGACGCCGAGCTGCGGCGCTGGACCACGCTCGTCGGCGCGGTCAACCGCTCGAGCGAGACGGTGGGCGACCTCGCCCGGACGACGATCATCGACGGCGTGATCGGCGACGGCATCAACCAGCCCGCCGAGATCGCCGAGGAGTCCCGCCTGCTCGACAACCTCGACCGGCTCGGGGCCGAGCTCACCGACGCCCCCGAGCCCTACGCCAGCGTGGTCGGCCACTCGTACCCGAGCCAGCTGGTGGACTCGGTCAGCGAGCAGGTCCGCACCGCGATCGACGGCGGGACCGTCACACTCGACCCGTTCGTCGCCGCGCTCAACGTGCCCGCCGACCAGGGGTACATGGGGCTGCGCGCCCGGCTCACCGACCAGCTCGTGGCGCGGGCCGACGAGCTCGACCAGGCGGCGGCCTGGCGCCAGCGGCTCTACGTCGGGGTGGCGGTCGCCACGCTCGCCGCCGCAATCGTCCTCAGCTGGATCGTGTCGCGCTCGATCACCCGACCGCTGCGGGCGCTGACCCGCCACGCCAAGGACATGGCCGAGCAGGGCCTGCCCGACGCGGTGAACGAGATCCTCGACACGCCGCTCGGCGAGGACGTCGTGGTGCCAGCCGTCCGACCGCTGCACCTGGCGACCAGCGACGAGGTGGCCGACGTCGCCGGCGCGCTCAACACCGTGCAGGAGACCGCCCTCGACCTGGCCGTGGAGCAGGCGGTCCTGCGCCGCAACATCGCCGACAGCTTCGTGAACCTGGGGCGGCGCAACCAGCACCTGCTCGGCCGCCAGCTCGACTTCATCACCGAGCTGGAGAGCAAGGAGACCGAGCCGGACGCGCTCGCCAACCTCTTCCGGCTCGACCACCTGGCGACCCGGATGCGGCGCAACGCCGAGTCGCTGCTCGTGCTCGCCGGCTTCGAACCTCCCCGCAAGTGGACGGTGCCGGTGCGGCTGACCGACGTGATCCGGGCGGCGCTCGGCGAGGTCGAGGACTACCACCGGGTGTCGGTCCGGGCCGTCGAGGCGGCGACGCTCCTCGGATCGGCCGCCGCCGACCTGGCCCACCTCCTGGCCGAGCTGCTCGAGAACGCGCTCGTGTTCTCGCCGCCCGACCAGTCCGTCGACATCCGCGGCCGCCACCGGGCCGACGGCCCGCCCGGCGGGACCAGCTACACGCTTGCGGTCATCGACACCGGGCTGGGCATGACCGCCGACGACCTCGCGGCCGCCAACCGCCGGCTGGCCGGGGCGGAGAGCTTCACGATCGCCCCGTCCAAGTACCTCGGCCACTACGTGGCGGGGAACCTGGCGGCCCGGCACGGCATCCGCGTCCACCTCGACAACTCGCCGGGCAACGGCGTGACCGCCACGATCACGCTGCCGCCGGAGCTGCTCACGACCGACGAGGTCACCGGCGCGCCGGTCACGCCGCCGGAGGGCCAGCGGGCTGTGCGCCTGCGCCCGGGCGTGGCCATGCCGGCGCCGTGGTCGGCCACCCCGGCCGACGCCGACGCGTCCGACCGGGTGGGCGCCCCATTGGCGGCCGGCGCGCCGCCGCCCCGAGCCATCCCGCCGGTGCCGCCCCGCCGGCCCGGTGAGCCTCCCGCGCCGCCGGACCGCGTGATCCCGCTACCCGCCGCCGAGGAGCCGGGCCCCGAACGGCCGCCGATCCCGCTGCCGTCCCGGTTCGCGCAGCGCCCCACGGGCGCACCGGCCGCCGCGCACCCGGGCCCTACGCCCGGCGACCGCACGCCCGGCCACCTGCCTCCCCGCCTGCCGACCCGGCCGCCCGGGGCGGCACCCGTGGTGACCCCGCCGGGCGTGCCGCCGGCCGGCGGCCGCGACCCGGTGCCCTCGGGGCCGCCGCCCGCAGCGATCTGGCCGCGCTCGCTGGCGCCCACCTCCCGGACAGGCAACGGCCTCGCCGCCCCGGGCGGGCAAGCGGCGCGGCCCCGGGACGAGGACGTCCTCGCGGCGCTCGGCCGCTACGGCCCCCAGTCCCCGCAACCGCCGGCCGACAACGGCGGGCCGACGGGTCCGGCCGGCGCGCCGCCGGACCGGCCCGAGCCACTGACACGCCGGGTGCCCGGGACACACATGCCCGAGACCGGGGTGGTGCGCCTGCGCGGCGACGGCCTGGTCGGCGCCACCAACGCCCCCGTGGGGCCCGCGCCCCGGCCGACGCCGGCCGCCCACAGCGCCGCGGCCGACGTCCAGTCGCTGCTCACCAGCTTCACGGCCGGCGTGCGGCGCGGGCTCGAAGAGGCCAACGCCAGAGGCAACGGCCACGGCCACGCGCCGCGCTGACGCCCCGGGCGTCAGGCCTGCAGGACGACGAGCCGGGTCTCGGTCATCTCGCGCACCGCGTAGTGCGGGCCCTCGCGGGTGTTGCCGCTGTCGCGCACGCCGCCGTAGGGCATCTGGTCGGCGCGCCAGGTCGGCACCTCGTTGACGAGCACGCCGCCGAAGTCGAGCGTCGCGCGCGGCCCGCAGCGCCGTCGTCGAGGTCGCGCGGTGAAGATCGCGGCCTGCAGCCCGTAGCGGGTGTCGTTGGCGAGCGCGAGCGCCTCGTCGAGCGTCGTCGTAGGCCTGCGACGCCGACGACCGGGCCGAACACCTCCTTGCGCGCACACCTTCATGTCGGGCGTCGACGTCGGTGAGCACCGTCGGCGCGAGCACGCCGTCGTCGCCGACGTCGCCGCCGGTCGCGACCTTGGCGCCGCCGGCCGACGGCCTCGTCGACCCACGCCTTCGACCCGGTCGCGCTCGCCGCGTCGAGATCAGCGCGGACACGTCGGTGGCCTCGTCGAGCGGGTCGCCGACGACGAGCGCCTCGACGCGCTCGGCACGAGCGCGGCGAGTGAACGTCGTCGGCGATCGACGCGTGCACGTAGACCCGCTGGGTCGAGATGCACGACTGGCCGGCGTGGCTGAAGCCGGCGACCGCGATCTTGGCCGCCGCGGTCGCGCCAGTCGCCGTCGGGCTCGATGATGACCGGCGCGTTGTTGCCGAGCTCGAGCCCGACCTTCTTGCGCGGCGCCTGCGCCCGGATGCCCCAGCCGACCTCGGGCGAGCCGGTGAACGTGATCATGCGCGATGTCGGGGTGGTCGACGAGCGCGTTGCCGACCGTGCCGCCGCCGCCGGTGACGACGTTGAGCTAGCCCGGCGGGCAGGCCGCACTCGTCGAGCAGCAGCTCGGCGAGCGCGATGCGCCGAGAGCGGCGTCTGGCGACGCCGGCTTGAGCACGACCGGGCAGCCGGCGGCGATCGCCGGGCGCGACCTTGTGGGCCACGAGGTTGAGCGGGAAGTTGAACGGGCTGATCGCGCCGACGACGCCGATCGGCACCCGCAGCGTGAACGCCGAGCTTGCCCTCGCCGGCGCGCGGACGCGTCCATCGGGACCATCTCGCCGGTGAGCGTGCGGGCCTCGGCCGCGGCGAAGCGTGAACGTCGCCGACGGCCCGGCTCGGCCTCGACCCGGGCCGTCTTGATCGGCTTGGCCGCCTCCTCGGCGATGATCCGGGCGAACTCCTCGACGCCGGGCGGCCAGCAGGTCCGCGGCCCGGTCGAGGATCGCGGCCCGGTCGTGCGCGGCAGCGGCTCGGCCAGGGCGCGGGCGGCGGCGACCGCCTGGTCGACGTGGCCGGCGTCGCACGCCGGCACCCGGCCGACCTCGCTGCCGTCGTACGGCGAGCGGACGGCGATCTCGTCGCCGGTCGTGACCCGGTCGGGCCCGATCGGCACCGGCGATGACGTCTGCCATGAGGGGACTCCTCGCTGACGGGGGACGCGATGCTCCCCGGTCTACCCGCGCCAGGTACCCGCTAGCGTCCCGCACCGACATGTCCCGCTTCCCGTTCCTCGACTTCCCCGGACCGCTCGCCTTCGCCCACCGGGGCGGGCACACCCCGGACGGCCCGGCGAGAACACGATGGCGGCCTTCGAGGGCGCCGTCGCGCCTGGGCTACCGCTACCTGGAGACCGACGTCCACGTCACCGCGGACGGGGTGCTGCGTCGCCTTCCACGACGACCGCCTCGACCGGTTGACCGACGGCGACGGAGCGATCGGCGACCTGCCGTGGGCGGCAGGTGCGCGCGGCCCGGGTGCGGACGGCGAGGGCCGATCCCCCTGCTCGAGGACCTGCTCGGCCGCCTGCCCGGACGTGCGCGTCAACATCGACCCCAAGCACGACGCCGCGGTCGAGCCCGCTGGTCGACCTGGTCCGGCGCACCGGCGCGTCGACCGGGTGTGCGTCGGCGCCTTCTCCGACCGGCGCCTCGCCCGGCTGCGGGCCGCGCTCGGCCCCGGGCTGTGCACCTCGATGGGGCCCCGGCCAGGTCGCCCGGCTGGCCGGCGCCGCCCGCGGCCTGCCCGCCGGCCGGTTCGACGGCCGCCTGCGTCCAGGTCCCGGTCCGCCAGGGGCCGGTCGCGCTCGTGACCGAGCGCTTCGTGGCCGCCGCCCACGCAGCGGGCCTGCAGGTCCACGTGTGGACGATCGACGACCCGGACGAGATGCACGCGCCTGCTCGACCTCGGCGTCGACGGGCATCATGACCGACCGCGCCGAGGTCCTGAAGACCGTGCTCACTGAACGCGGTGCCTGGGTGGACTGAGAGCGCGACACTGACGCCGTGGGCCGCCTCCACGCGCCGTCCGTCCCCGCCGCCCGGCTGGCCGAGGAGCTGAGCGACGACGCCCTGACCACGCTCTACCGGGCGCTGCTGCTGCCCCGCCTGATCGAGGAGAAGATGCTGAACCTGCTGCGGCAGGGCCAGCTGTCGAAGTGGTTCTCGGGCATCGGCCAGGAGGCCGATCGTCGGTCGGCGTCGTCGCGGCGCTCGGCGCCGACGACTGGATCCTGCCGATGCACCGCAACCTCGGCGTCTTCACCGGCCGCGGCCTCGACCTCGACGTGCTGTTCCGCCAGCTGCTCGGGCAGCGAGGGCGGCGTCACCGGCGGGCGCGACCGCACGTTCCACTTCGGCGTGCTCGACCACCGGATCGTCGGCATGATCAGCCACCTCGGGGCGATGCTGCCGGTGGCCGACGGCCTGGCGCTGGCGGCGCAGCTGCGCGGCGAGGACCGGGTGGCCGCCGTCTTCACCGGCGACGGCGCGACCAGCGAGGGCGACTTCCACGAGGCGCTGAACCTGGCGGCCGTCTGGCGGCTGCCGGTCCTCTTCGTCATCGAGAACAACCAGTACGGCCTGTCGACGCCGACATCCGAGCAGTACGCCTGCGCCGACCTCGCCGACCGGGCCGTCGGCTACGGCATGCCCGGCGACGTCGTCGACGGCAACGACGTGCTCGCGGTGCAGCGACGCCGTCGCCGCGGGCCGCGGCGCGCGCGCGGGGCGGCGCCGGGCCGACGCTGCTCGAGTGCAAGACCTTCCGCATGCGCGGCCACGAGGAGGCCTCGGGCACCGACTACGTGCCCGCCGAGCGCTCGTCGACTGGGTGGCGCGCGGACCCGATCGCCCGCTTCGAGCGCCCGCCTCGACGACCGGGGCCTGCTGCCGCCGGCCGAGCGCGAGGCGCTGGTCGCCGAGCTGCAGGGCCGAGGTCGACGCCGGGTCGGCGGACGCGCTGGCCGCGCCCGAGCCGGCCTCCACCGCCGAGGCGGAGCTGCGCCGACGTGTACGCGCCGGCCGCCCCGTGCGCCGAGCCGGCGACGCCGACGGCCCTCGCCGGCGCCGGGACGGCGACGCGAGATGCGCTACGTCGACGCGATCGCGACGGCCTGCGCGAGGCGATGCGCCGCTGACGCCGCGTGGTGCTGCTCGGCCAGGACATCGCCGAGTACGGCGGCGTCTTCAAGGTCACCGAGGGCTTCGTCGAGCGAGTTCGGCAAGGCGCGCGGTGCGCAACACGCCGATCATCGAGTCGGGCGCGATCGGGGCCGCGATGGGCCTGGCGCTCGACGGCTTCCGGCCGATGGTCGAGATGCAGTTCGGCGACTTCATCACCTGCGGCTTCAACCAGATCGTCAACAACCTGGCGAAGACCCACTACCGCTGGGGCGGCGCGGTGCCGGTCGTCATGCGTGCTGCCGGTCGGCGGCGGCACCGGCGCCGGCCCGTTCCACTCGCAGAACGTCGAGGCGTGGTTCACGCCACGTGCGCCGGGCTGAAGGTCGTCGCCCCGGCGACGCCGTACGACGCCAAGGGCCTGCTGCTCGCCGCGCTCGAGGACGGCAACCCGGTGCTGTTCCTCGAGCACAAGCTGCTCTACCGCTGCGCCCGGGGCCCCGTGCCGGAGGGCTACTACACGATGCCGATCGGCCGGGCCGCGGATCGCCCGCGCGGGCGCGGACGCGACCGTCGTGACCTACGGCGTCGGCGTCGGCTGGGCGCTCGGCGGCGGCCGAGGCGCTGGCCGCCGAGGGCCACGACGTCGAGGTGATCGACCTGCGCACGCTTGCCGCCTGGGACCGCGAGACGGTGCTCGACTCGGTGCGGAAGACGTACCGCGCGCTGGTCGCTGCACGAGGCGCCGCTGACCGGCGGCTTCGGCGGCGAGATCGCGGCCACGATCGGCCAGGAGGCGTTCGAGTGGCTCGACGCCCCGGTGAGCCGCGTGGGCGGGCTCGACACGCCGATCCCCTTCGCCCCGCCGCTGGAGGAGGTGTTCGGCCGAGGACCGCCTGCTGCCGGCGCTGCGGCAGCTGCTCGCGTTCTGAGGGCCGCTTCGGCGCGGGCCGAACGGTCCGGGGCCGAGCATGCGGGCATGGACGACACGATCTGCTTCGGCACCCGGTCCGCGGTCGAGCAGGTGCTGCACGACGGCACCTTCCGCACGCCGCCGGCGCCGGCGACGCTGCGCCCGGGGGCGGCGGCCGAACTCCGGGCCGCCATGGCCCGGTTCAGCGACGGTGAGGCGCACGGCCCCCGCCGGGCCGCGGTGGACGCGGCTCTGGCGGGGCTCGACCCCGAGGCGGTCCGGGCTGCGGCCGCCGACGCGGCCCGGCGCCGACCGGCGGGCGGGGCCAGCGCGTTGACGACCGAGGTCCTGGCCCGCGCGTTCGGCGCCCGGGACGGCGAGGTCGCCGGGCTGGTGGCCGACGTGGGCCGCATGGTCGCGGTCATCTTCCGGGGCGAGCCGTCCTCACCGCCGGACGACGAGGCCGTGGCCCGGGTGCTCGACCGGTTCGCCGGCCACCCAGCCGGGGCCGTGGCGGTGGCGTCGGTGCTGTACCAGGCACGACGCCACGGCTGGGCTGGTCGCCGCGCTGCTCACCGGGCGCGAGCGGGGCGGGGACCGGCCGAGCGCCGGCGTGCGCACCCGCCGGGTCGCCACCGCCGACGTCGACATCGACGGCGCCGGGGTCCCGTCGGGCGCGACCGTCGTGCTCGACCTCGCCGCCGCCGACCTGGAGTTCGGCGCCGGGGCCCACCGCTGCCCGGGCCGGGCGGTCGCCGAGGCGATCGCCGCCGGGATCGTCAGCGCTGCGCCGTGACCGCGTCCCGCAGGACGTCGAGGCCGAGGGCGAGCTCGTCGTCGGAGATCGTGAGCGGCGGGATCAGCCGCAGCACGTTCTCCCCGGGACCGCAGGTGAGCACGAGCACCCGCTCGTCGAGGCACGCCGCTGGACGGCGGCGGCCACCCCCGACGGCCAGCTCGACGCCGACCATCAGGCCGAGGCCGCGCACGTCGAGCACCGCCGGGTGGTCGCCGAGGTCGGCCCGCAGGCGGTCGAGGAGTGCTCGCCCCGAGCGCGCGGCCCGGGCGGCGCCCTGGTCCCGCTCCAGGACGTCGAACATGGCGAGGGCGGCGGCGCAGGACACGGGGTTGCCGCCGAAGGTGGTGCCGTGCGTTGCCGTCGGCCACCGGGCCATGAGCGCCCGCTCGGCGACGATGCCTCCGAGCGGCAGCCCGTTGGCGACGCCCTTGGCGAACAGCAGCACGTCGGGCGCCACGCCGAGGCGCTCGGCGGCGAAGGTGGCCCGTGCGCCCGATGCCGGACTGCACCTCGTCGAACACCAGCAGGATGCCGTGGTCGTCGCACCGCTCGCGCAATCCCTCGAGCCACTCGACCGGCGGCGGGACGTAGCCACCCTCCCCGAGCACCGGCTCCACGATCATCGCCGCCACGGTGGACGGCGGGGCCTGCAGGTCCAGGAGGTCGTCGAGGGCCACGAGCGCGGCGCGGCGTGGCCACCTCCGGGTCCCCGCCGGTGCGCAGCGGGTAGGCGTACGGGGCGTGGTGCACGCCGCCGAGGAGCGGCTCGTACCCCTCCCGGTACTTGCCCTTGGCGGTGGTGAGCGTGGCGGCGCCCAGCGTTCGGCCGTGGAAGCCGCCCCGGAAGCCGATGATCCCCGGCCGACCGGTGATGCGGCGGGCGAGCTTGATGGCCCCCTCCACCGCCTCGGCGCCGGTGTTGCAGAAGAACACCTGCGGCTCGGCGAACAAGGGGCACAGCGCGCCGATGCGCTCGGCCAGCTCCACGTTGCGCTGGTGGTGGGCCACCACGGAGGTGTGCATCAGCGAGGCGGCCTGCTCGGCGAGGCGGCCACCACCCGGGGTGGCAGTGACCGATGTTGGTGACCGCGATGCCCGAGGCGAGGTCGAGGAAGCGGCGGCCGTCGACGTCGACGAGCCAGGAGCCCTCGCCCGTCCGGCAACCAGGTCGAAGTAGCGGGACAGGACGGGGGCCAGGGCCTCCTCGTCGCGGGCGAGCCACGCGGTGGTGCGGTCGGCGTCGAGCGGGTCATGGTCTCACGGCCTCCCCGAGCGGGTGCGGTTGTCGATCTGGGCCTTCTGCAGGCGGCCCGAGTAGTCGACGTACACGGTCTTCATCTGGCTGAACTGCTCGATGCCGCGCGGTGCCGGCCTCGCGGAAGCCGTTGCCGGTGTGCTTGGTGCCGCCGAACGGCAGCGGGATCTCGGCGCCGATCGTGGGCGCGTTCACGTAGACGATGCCGGTGTCGATGCGCTCGACGGCGCCGCAGCGCGACGTTGATGTCCCGCGTGTAGACCGCGGCCGACAGGCCGTACTCGACCGCGTTCACGACGTCGACGGCCTCGTCGAGGTCGGCGACCTCGAGCACCGACGAGCACCGGGCCGAACACCTCGTCGCGGGCGATGTGGTGCTCGGCCGACGCCGGTGAGCGACGGTCGGCTGCGACGAACGAGCCGCCGTCGCAGCCGGCGACGTCGACGGTGCGGCCGCCGGTGACGACCTCGCGCCCTCGTCGACGGCCTGGTCGACCATCCCGACGATGCGCTCCGGCCGACCCGGCGTCGATGACCGGACCGACGTCGGTGGCGGGGTCGCGTGGGGTCGCCGAGCGCAGCTCGGCGGCCCGCTCGGCGATGCGATCGACCGAGCTCGCTCGGCGACGTCGCGGTGCACGATCAGGCGCGACGTCGATCGTGCAGCGCTGCCCGCACGTGCCGAACGCACCGAACAGCGCGCCGTCGGCGGCGAGCTCGAGGTCGGCGTCGGGCAGCACGACCATCGCGTTCTTGCCGCCGAGCTCGAGCGACACCAGCCGGGGGCCGGTCGCCATCGCCGCCGCCGCGACCTTGCGACCCGTGGGCACCGAGCCGGTGAAGCTCACCGCGCCGACGCCGGGATGGACGGTGAGCGCCGCGCCCGGCTCGACGGTGCCGTGCACGACGTTCACCAGCCCGGCGGGGACGCCGGCCTCGACGAGGCCGACGACGAACGCCTCGGCGCACGGCGGCGCGTGCTCGGACGGCTTGATGACCACGCCGTTGCCGGCGAGCAGCGCCGGGAAGATCTTCCACGACGGGATGGCGACCGGGAAGTTCCACGGGGTGATCATGCCCGACCACGCCGACCGGTGCCGGGTCGTCAACGCCAGCTTGTCGGCGAGCTCGGACGGGACGGTCGTGCCCACAGGCGCCCGGCCCTGGCCGGCGACGAAGCCGGCCCATGTCGATGGCCTCCTGCACGTCGCCGCCCGCCTCGACGAGGACCTTGCCGGCCTCGCGGTGACCAGGTCGGGAGCTCGCCTTGCGCGCCGCGAGGATCGCGCCGGCGGTCGATGACCTCGGCGCGTGCCGGCGCGGGACCCGGGCCCACTCGTGCTGCGCCGCGGTGGCCGGGGCGACCGCGGCGTCGACGTCGGCCGCGGTCGCCTCCGGGAACGTGCCCACCACATCGTCGGGGTGGGCGGGGGCCGTAGCGGAACGTCGTCGTCGTCATGGCACTCCAGATGTCCGGATCTGAAATGTATGTTTCAGAGTTGACGCATACCGTATCATCTCATCCATGTCCGGCGTGGCTGCGAGCATCGAGGAACGGCGCGAGCTGCTGTCGCCGACCGAGCGCCACGTCGCCGAAGTGGTGCTGCGCGACCCCGAGGCGGTCGCCTTCGGGACCGTCGCCCGGGTGGCCGACGCCGTGGGCACGTCGGGCGCATCGGTCGTCCGGCTCGCCAACCGGCTCGGCTACGGCGGGTTCAGCGAGCTGCAGGCCGCGTGCAGGCCGAGTCGGGCCAGCAGCTGCGGCCGGCCGTCGAGCGCATCCGCGACGAGCGCGGCTCCGACGTGGTCAGCCGCACGCTGCGGGCCGAGGTCGACAACGTGCACCGCACGCTGGCCGCGGTGGCGACTGAGGCGTACGCGCGGGCTGTTCACCTGCTGGCCGACCGCCGGCGCCGCGGCCCCGTCGTGGCCGGCGAGGCCGAGGCCGGGGTCGGTGCGATGCTCACGTCGTCGCTCGACCTGGTGCGCGAGGGCGTCGAGCAGGTCGGCGGTTCGGACGTGGCCGTGGCCCGGCGGATGGCGGCGTGCGGCCCCGACAGCGTGGTGGTGGCGATCGACATGCGGCGCTATGAGCGCTGGGTCGTCGACCACGTGGGCCGGGCGGTCGCCGCAGGCGCCACCGCCCTGGCGGTGACCGACAGCCCGCGTCGCCCCTGGCCCGGCTGGCCGACGTGACGTTCACCGTGGCCGCCGAGGGTGCCGGCGTGTTCGACAGCCACGTCGGCACCCTCTCCCTGGTCAACGCGGCCGGTCACCGGCGCCGCGGCGCGGCTGCGGCCGAGCGCTGCCCGCCGGCTCGACGCGGTCGAGGCGGCCTGGCGGGCCGCGGGCACCCTGGTCGAGCCGTAGCACTGGTTGCCGCTCAACGTGTGTTGCCGAATGCCCTCCGGGGTGTGATCATTCCGTCACGGCCGGGGGGCTTGCGGCTGGTGGGGCTGCGATTACCCGCGGATGGAGAAGCGGCGCAGGTATTCCTTAGCTATCGGCGCAGCGACGCCGGGGGCCACGCCGGGCGCCTGGCGGAGACGCTGGTGTCCCGGATCGGACGCCATCGTGTCGTCGTGGACGTCGCCGTGGCCGGCGGTGAGGCGCCGGCCGTCGCGGTCGGCACCGGGTGCTGGCGCGCTGCGACGCCCTGCTCGTGGTCATCTCGGGCCGGGCTGGCTGCGGGCGGCCGGGCCGGCCGGCCTGCGCCGCCTGTTCCAGCCCGACGACTACGTCCACGTCGAGCCTGCCCGGGCCCTGCAGCTGGGCGTCCCGGTCGTGCCGGTGCTGGTGGGCGGGACCGCTGTCCCGGCAGCCGCCGACCTGCCGCCGGACCTGCGAGGCATCGCCCGGCAGCCGGCGGTCACCCTGCGCGACGCGACCTGGCACGAGGACGTCGCCGCGCTGCTGCGGCAGTGCGTCGGCGGAGCTCCGGGCCGACGCCGAGAACGCTGGCCCGCCCCGGGCGCCACGCCCACGGCGGGCGACGGCCCGCCATTGTCGTCGCCGCCCTGGTGGCGG
>CAVUBW010000002.1:0-40097 GCA_963739835.1 uncultured Acidimicrobiales bacterium | reverse complement strand
GACGCCGTCGAGGACTTCGAGCGCGGTCTGGTGCCGGTCGCTGCGGGCGAAGTGCGAGAATGACGCGGTGTCCGACCTGGTCGCCGCCGCCGGCGCCGCCATCGAGCAGGACCCCCGCGTGGAACGGTCGCGCCGGGTGATCCTGGAGGCAGTCCTGTGCGAACTCGGCGAGGTCGGCTACGGGGCCCTCACCATCGAGGGCGTCGCCCTCCGGGCCGGTGTCGGCAAGAGCACCATCTACCGCCACTGGCCCGGCAAGCTCGAACTGGTCGAGGACGCCTTTCGGACACTGAAGGCGTCAGTCGTCGTGCCCGAGGGCGGAACGCTGCGCGAACGGGTCATCGGCATCATCGAACAGGTCGCCGGCCTCGTCCGGGAATCGACATACGCCACCTGCATGCCGGCGCTCATCGACGCCGCCGAGCGCGACCCCAAGGTGCGCGACTTCCACAACCGCTTCAGCGCCGAGCGCCGCGCGGTCCTCGTCGACGTCCTCCGCGACGCGGTGAAGACCGGGGAACTACCACCCACCACCGACCCCGAACTGCTGGCCGACGCCCTCGTGGGGCCCATCCTCCTCCGCCGGCTAATGCTCGCAGAGCCCGTGGGGCCCGAAATCGCCGTCGCGCTCGTCGATCAGCTGCTGCCCGTCACCGGCTGAGGGCGGGACGGGCTCACGCCACAGGCTTTTGTCCGTGGAAGTGGTCGCTACAGCGACCACTTCCACGGACAGAACGCGTCTGCTGCCATCCTGGGACCATGAAGACGCTGTACGAGGCCGCGGGCGGCGCCGACGGAATGGTGAGCCTGGCGGGCGCATGGCACGCCAGGGTCATGGCCGATGAGGTGGTCAGCCACGCGTTCAGCCACGGGTTCCATCCTGAGCACACGGAGCGGCTGGCGGCGTACTGGGCGGAGGCCCTCGGTGGTCCGACGACGTACTCGGAGACGTTCGGTGACGAGACCTCGGTCGTGCGGATCCATAGCGGCAACGGGCCGCACGAAGACATGGACCGCCGAGCGATCGACTGTTTCGATCAGGCGCTCGCGGACGTCGGCTTCGCCGGGGATGGTCGGCTCCGGCAGGTGCTGCACGACTACTTCGCGTGGGCGACCACGACCACGATGTCCCAGTATCACGGCTCCGCTGACGACGTCCCGCAGGGCCTGCACATCCCGCGCTGGTCGTGGGACGGGCTCGTCGCCGGTAGCGGCGGTGGCAACGCCTGAGGTGATCTAGACCCGGTCGGCCGTGGCGACCGACGGGTCGAAGCGGCCGAGGACCCCGTCGACCGTGGCTGCGTCCGCGCCCACCGCCCGGACCACGTAGCGCGCTGCGCCGTGGGCGAGGTGCTCGATGTCGCGGCGCTTCCGCGGATCCATGAGGCCCTCCGCGTAGAGCATCACGTGGTAGTAGACGACCCCGGCGTTCGTGTGGGCGAGCGCCGCCGGGTCGTCGTCGGTGCGGATCTGGCCCAGCTCCTGGCCCTCGGCGATCAGCGTCGTCACGTCATCGGCGAGCAGCCGGCGCGACTCGAACTGGGTCTCCCGCAGCCGGCGGTCGCCCCGGAGCTGCAGGGTGATCAGGCCGTACAGCCGGTGGTGCTCGGCGATGAACCGCACCGACTCGGCGGTGCCGACGTAGAGCCGGCCCAGGGGGTCCTCGATCTCCTCGACCGCCTGCCGCTGGGCCCGCCGCAGACGGCGGCCCATGTCGACGACGATCTCGTAGAACAGGGTCTCCTTGTTCTCGAAGTACCAGTAGACCAGACCCTTGGCGACGCCCGCCGCGTCGGCGATGTCGATCATGCGGGTGTCCTCGTACCCGCGCTGCGCGAACAACTGCTCCGCGTGGTGCAGCAGCTCCGCCTTCCTGTCCTGGCCGTGGCGCGTCAGGCTGCGCGTTTCCGACACAAGCGTCACGCTAGTGGGGCGCGCGCCCTCGTGCCCGGCTGTTTCACCCGTAATCGGGATCTCGGGGCCTGGCCAGCACCTCCTGGACCAGCGATGCGACCAGGAGGCCGCTCTGGGTCCACAGCGTGCCCCGGGCCACGCCCCGGGCTCGGGCGGTCGCGACCGCCTCCAGCTGGTACAGCAGCCACTCGTCGGCCCGGGCCGGGTGGTGGAACCACATGCAGTGGTCGAGGCTGGCCATCATCCGCGACCCGCGGGGGGTCGCCAAGGTGCCCGAGACAACCCCGACCGGGCCCATGTCCGACAGGAACGTCAGCATGCAGGCGTGCAGGCCCGGGTCGTCGGGCAGCTTGCCCGGCACCCGCACCCACACGCTTCGCACGCCGGGCGGCGCATCCCGGACGTGGCGGACCTCGATCGGGCGGCCCCGGCCCCAGGGCGGGTCGGGCGGGTCGTCGGCCTCCTCGGGGACGCCCGCCGCGGGGACCGGGGACGGCGGCGTGTGCTCCTCGCCCCGCTCGTCCCGGTGGAGCGAGGCGTCGAGGTTGAGGATGGCGTCGCCGGCCTGGAGCGCCACCACCCGGCGGGTCGTGAACGACGAGCCGTCCCGGATGCGGTCGACGACGTAGTCGATCGGCACGCCGTAGCGGCCCGGCCGCAGGAAGTAGGCGTGCAGCGAGTTGACGTGGTGGTCCGCCGCGACCGTGCGCACGGCGGCCATCAGGGCCTGGCTCGCCACCTGTCCGCCGAACAGCCGGGGCGGGCCGACCGCCCCCGGGCGGGCCCACGGCGGCCGGCGGCCGCCGAAGGGGCCCTCGGGCCGGGCGGGCACGGTGCGGAAGGTGTCGACGCCGACGGCGTCGAGGGCGAAGAGCGCGTTGACGCGCGCCGAGACGTCGTCGGTCACGAACCGAGGCGCTCGACCACGCAGGCCATCGCCATGCCGCCCGCGGCGCACATCGTCTCGAGACCCCACTGGCCGTCCTGGCGCTGGAGGTCGTTGATGAGCGCGCCCATGATGCGGGCGCCGGTCATGCCGAAGGGGTGGCCGAGCGCGATCGCGCCGCCGTTGGGGTTGAGCTGGCCCTCGATGTCGATGCCGGTGTGCTCGCACACGGGCAGGACCTGGGCGGCGAACGCCTCGTTGAGCTCGACCACGTCGATGTCACCGATCGACATCCCCGTGGCGGCCAGCACCTTGCGCACCGCGTCGATCGGCGCCACGCCCATGATCTCGGGGTCGTTGCCCGAGTACGCGGTGGCGACGATGCGGGCGAGCGGCGTGAGCCCCAGCTCGTCGGCCCGGCGCCGGCTGGTGATGAGCACGGCGGCGGCGCCGTCGTTGAGCGGGCAGGCGTTGCCGGCCGTGACCGTGCCGCCCTCCTTGAACGACGGCTGGAGCTCGGCCAGCTTCTCGACCGTCGTGTTGGGCCGGGGACCGTCGTCGGTGTCGACGACCGTGCCGTCGTCCTTGGTGATCGGCGTGATCTCCGAGGCGAACACGCCCGACGCCTGCGCCGCGACCGCCCGCTGCTGGGACAGCGCGGCGAACGCGTCCATGTCCTCGCGGCTGACGCCGTACTTGTCGGCCACGTTCTCGGCGGTCAAGCCCATCGGGATGTAGACGAACGGGAACGGGCTGTCGCGCCCGAGGAGCTTGGGGTTGAGCCCGCCCGGGCCGAGGCCCCGGCCGCGGCCGCCGCCCCGGGAGCCACCGCCACCGCCGCCGCCCGAGCCCTCCGCGCCCTCGGGCGCGGGCGGGCGGGACGACTTCTCGACGCCGCAGGCGATGTACATGTCGCCCTCGCCGACCTTGACCGCGTTGGCCGCGGCGGTGATCGCCTGGAGCGACGAGGCGCAGAACCGCTGCACCGTGTGTCCCGGCACCGAGAGCGGGAACCCGGCCAGGATCCCGGCCGTGCGGGCGATGTTGAACCCGGTCTCGCCGGTCTGGGCCACGTTGCCGCACACGATGTCCTGGATGTCGCTGCGATCGACCTGCGGGACCTGATCCATCAGGGCCACGAGCACGTCGGCCATCAGCTCGTCCGCCCGCTTGTCCACGAGCGAGCCCTTGTTGGCGCGGCCGATCGGGCTGCGGGTTGCCGCGACGACGACGGCCTCGTTGAGATCTGGCACGGGTCAGCTCCTGTCGGTCGGGACGGTCGGGACGGTCGGGACGGTCGTGTCCGTCGTGTCCGTCGTGTCGTGGTCAGCCGGTGCGGGACCGGCGCGGCGGGTAGGTCGGCGGCGTGTCGGCGGCCGGCCGCGTGTCCAACATCGTGATCGTGTCGGCGTCGTCGAAGGGCACGGACGTCGATTTGCCCACCTTCCCCGGTAGGTAGCGCTCGCCGTTGCTCTCGTAGCGGTACATGCCCGAGCCCTCGTTGCCGGCCTCGTCCTGGCCGGTGGCGGTCGGGTCCCACCACAGCTCGGTCACGTCGTCGATGCCGGTGTAGTCCTGGCTGGGCCACAACCGCGTGCCGAACGACGTGGCGGTCACGGTCGTGTAGCCGCTGGCCGGCTTGAGCGAGAACAGGCCGTCGCGGAACGTGTCGGGCGTGAGCTTGGGCCCGGCCAGGTGGATGCCGGAGAACACCAGCCCGAGGTCGAAGATGTTCGGGTAGGCGTCGAGCTGCTCGCCGAGGTACCACGACACCGGGTTCTCCTCCTGGTCGACCGTGTCGGGGTCGACCCGGGCGGTCAGGCTGGAGATGCCGAAGGCGTGGGCCCACTGCTTCTGGTCGTAGCGCCGGGCCAGGGCGGTCACGTCGGTGCCGAGCGACCCGGTGATGATCCACTCGGGGTTGTAGTCCTGCTGGGTGGCGGCCGCGGTGAGGTAGATCGGGAAGAACCCGTCGCCGGCGAAGATGACGCTGGTGACGCCCTTGTCCTTCAGCCGGGCGACGATCGTCGCCGAGTCCTCGGCGGCCTTGGTGAGGTCGAGGACGTAGGGGATGCGGTCGGTCAGCTCGACGCCGTCGTCCTTCAGCTGGCTCTCGAAGAAGTCGACGCCCGCCTTGCGGCTGCCGTCGGCCGTCTCGAAGTAGACGATGGCGAACGTGCGCTCCTCGTCCTGGTAGGCCGGGTCGCCCGCGAACTCGGCCTTGTTGCCCGCCAGGCGGTTGGCGACGAAGTCGGCCCGGTGGACGTAGAGGTCGGTCGACGACATCGTGGTGCCCCAGCCGTAGGGGGCCAGGTCGTCGTAGACCTCGTTGGGCTGGCCGTTGAGGCACACGCAGATCACGCCGCGGTCGGCCAGGGTCTCGGCGAAGGCGTTGGTCTGGGCCGGCCCGCCGATCACCGCGAAGGCGCCGAGGTCGTCGGCCGCGTGGATGGCGTCGGCCCGCGCCGCGGCGTCGTCGTCGGCCGGACCGGAGGCGTCGAACTCGACCAGCTTCACCGTGCGGCCGTAGGTCTCGTAGAGCGCGTTGTAGGCCTCGGTCTCCTGCTGGCGGAACGCGGCGTTCTCCTCGTCGGTGGGTGCGTCGGGGCCGAGGATCTCGTCGCCGAGCGCCTGGATCTGGGCGTTCGCCTCGGCGTTGTAGTGGGCGACGACGATCTCGTCGCCGGTGACGCCCGCATAGGTGTCGCCGCCGTTGTCCTTGCCCTCGGGCCAGATCGGCACGCAGTTGGGCGCGAGCAGTGTCGGGATGGCGAGCCGGCCGGTGTCCGGGTCGCAGTCGGGCGCCTTCATCGGGTCCTCGTCGGCCGGGAAGGCGGCGAGCGCGGGCGGCTCGTCGGACGAGGTGGCCTTGCTGGCATCGGACGCGGCGTCGTCACCGCCCCCGCCGACAACCGTGCCGATGCCGATCGCCGCGATCACGACGACCACCACCGCGATGACGGGCCAGTAGCGCGCCAGCCCAGAGCGCTTCTTCGGCGTGTCGCCCATTGGTTCCCCCCTCGGACTTCGCCACGTACTACGAACCCCTGTTTTCCCGCAGATCGCACCGGACCCCGAGCGCCGGTGGTACCTGACGGACTACCTTGACCACAGGTCAAGATAGCAGCGGAGATTCGACCGGGGGGACGATGACCGTCGCAGCCACCGCCACCGCCGTGACGCCCCGGCGCACATCGTGGCGCTCATCCTCGACGCCCGCAACACTGGCCGTGATCGGCGCGCTGCTCACCGTGCAACACATCCTCTGGCCCGCGCCGGCCGGGGTGCTGGTGCGCGGGGTGATCATCGGCGGGCTCACCGCGCTGATCTCCTTCGGCATCGCCCTCGTCTACCGGGCCAACCGCATCGTCAACTTCGCCCAGGGCGACCTCGGCACGGTGCCCACCATGGCCGCGGTCCTGCTGATCGTCGGGCCCGGCGTGCCCTACTTCGTGGCGCTGTTCGGCGGGCTGGCGCTGGCGATCGTGCTCGGCGCGGTCGTCGAGTTCGCCATCATCCGCCGCTTCACCAAGGCGCCCCGGCTCATCCTCACCGTCGCCACCCTGGGGCTGGCCCAGATCTTCGCCGCCCTGCGCGCTCGCGCTGCCGAGCCTGGCCAACAACGCCTGGCCGGGGACGTTCGACATCAACCCACCGTCCGACCCCTATCCCTCGCCGTTCCCGTTCAGCCTGACGATCTACCCGTTCACCTTCCACGGCAACGACCTGATCGCGCTGCTCGCCGTGGTGGCGAGCATCGTCGGGCTGTTCGTGTTCTTCCAGATGACCAACACCGGCATCGCCGTGCGGGCCAGCGCCGAGAGCAGCGAGCGGGCGGCGCTGCTCGGCATCCCGGTCAAGCGGGTGCAGATGATCGTGTGGATCATCGCCAGCGTGCTGGCCTTCCTGGCCGTGTTCCTGCGGGCCGGGATCGTCGGGGTGCCGATCGGCCAGGTGCTGGGGCCGGCGATCCTCGTGCGGGCGCTGGCCGCCTGCGTGATCGGCCGGATGACCAACCTGCCGCTGATCTTCCTCGGTGCGATCTCGCTCGGCGTCGTCGAGCAGGCGATCGTGTGGTCGTCGCGGGCCGCGCTGGTGGCGCCGATCCTGTTCCTGGTCGTGCTCATCGTGCTGCTGGTGCAGCGGCGCAGCCAGACCAACCGGTCCGACGGCCTGTCGACGTGGCAGATCGTGACCGACGTGCGGCCGATACCGCCCGAGCTGCGGCGCCTGCCCGAGGTCGCCTGGATGCTGCGGGTCCTGGCGGCCGCCGCCGTGCTGTTCGTCGTGGGGCTGCCGTACATCGCCTCCAGCAGCCAGCTGAACCTGGCCGGCGTGGTCGCCATCTTCGCCATGGTCGGCGTGTCGCTGGTCGTGCTGACCGGTTGGTCGGGGCAGGTCAGCCTGGGCCAGATCGCGTTCGTGGGCATCGGGGCCGCGGTCGGGGGGACGATCACCACCCGGGTGGGGTGGGACATCACGATCGCCCTCCTGATCGCGGGACTCGTGGGCGCGGCGGTGTCGATCGTCATCGGCCTGCCCGCGCTGCGGATCCCCGGCCTGCTGCTCGCCGTGGTCACGCTGGCCTTCGCCCAGGCGATGGCCGTCTACTTCCTCGACCGCGGCAGCTTCGCGTGGTGGCTGCCCGAGCGCCGCGTGCCCCGGACCGACGTGTTCGGCCTGATACCCATCGACTCGGAGCGCAACTACTACTACTTCGTCATCGTGTGCCTGGCGCTCACGCTGTTCGTCGCGCGCCGGTTGCGACACTCGCGGGTCGGGCGGGTGATGATCGGCGTGCGGGAGAACGACCGGGCGGCCCAGTCGTTCGGCGTGAGCCCGGTGCGGGCCAAGCTCACGGCGTTCGCGGTGTCCGGCTTCGTCGCCGCGTTCGCCGGCGCGGTGTTCGTCCACCACCAGCAGAGCCTCGGCATCCAGCCCTACGCCACCGAGGAGAGCCTGGCGGTGTTCTCGATGGTCGTGATCGGCGGCCTGGGATCGCTGCCGGGCGCCGTGCTCGGGGCCATCTACGTGAAGGGCACGCAGTACTTCCTGCCCCGGACGCTGAGCTTCTTCGTCGGCGGCGTCGGGTTGCTGCTCGTGCTGCTGGCGCTGCCCGGCGGGCTGGGCTCGCTGCTCTACCAGGCCCGCGACGGCTACCTGCGGCTGGTGGCGACCCGGCGCAAGATCATGGTGCCCAGCCTGTTCGCCGACGCCGCCGACATCGCCAAGGTCGGCCTGTCCCGCGAGCGCGGCATGGCCTTCCTCGCCCAGGTGGCCGACCGCATGGACTCGGGCGGGGACTTCACGCTGCTCGGCGGCGTGAGCCCCGGGCCCGAACCGCCCTTGGAGCGCCGGGAGGTGGACCGGCCGCCCGACCTGCTCGACGACGCCGCCCGCGCCGAGGACGAGGACGAGACCGCAGCCAGCCCCGCCGGGACCGGAGGGACCAGCGCATGACCACCGACACGCTCGACGCCCCGTCCGCGCCCCCGCCCACCTTCCGCGAGCGGCTCGACACCTACCGGCCCTCGGTGCTCACCCGCGGCGCCCCGATCGCGCCGCTGATGATCCTGTTCGGCCTGAACGCGGTCGACGAGCTCGACCGCGAGGCGGCCAACGTGCTGCTCCCGAACATCCGCGAGACGTTCGGGCTCAACTTCCAGGGCGCGCTCACGCTGACCTCGATCATCGGGTTCATGTTCTTCTTCATCGAGATCCCGATCGCCCACTTCGCCGACCGGCGCAAGCGGACCACGATGGCCGCCGGTGGCGCAGCGATCTGGGGGGCGTTCTCGATAGCGAGCGGGCTGGCCCCCGGGGTGTGGACCTACACGGCCGCCCGGGCCGGCGCCAGCAGCGGCCGGGCGGTCAACCAGGGCACGCACCCCTCGCTGCTCACCGACTACTACCCCGTCGACGCCCGGCCCGGCGTTTTCGCCTTCTACCGGGCCGCCAGCTTCGTCGGCCGGTTCGTGGGGCCGATCATGGCCGGGGTCATCGCGGTCACGCTCGGCTGGCGCTGGGCGTTCATCATCGCCGGCCTGCCCACGCTCGCCCTGGTGCTGCTGACGCGGAAGCTCAAGGAGCCGATCCGGGGCTATCACGAGCGGTCGCTGATGACCGAGAACGCCGAGACCGCCAAGACCGAGGAGGCGCCGGCCTCCCTCGCCGAGGCGTGGCGCATCGCCTGGCAGATCCGCACGCTGCGCCGGGTGTGCATCGCGGTGCCGTTCATCCTCATCCCGACCGTGACGCTGGCGCCGCTGCTCCAGCTCTTCTACCAGGAGGAGCTGGGCCTCAACGCCGCCGAGCGGGGCGTGCTGGCGGCCGTGACCGAGCCGTTCAGTCTCATCGGCCTGTTCATCGGCATCCCGCTGGCCGGCCGCTTCCTGCGGACCCGGCCGGCCAGCATCGTGCTGTTCTTCGGCGGGGCGGCGGCCATGCAGGTGGTGGCGCTGTTCCTGCTGGTGCTCACCAAGAACCTCTACATCGTTGTCGTCATGCGGGCGGCACTGGCCCTGGCGATCGCGTCGACGCTGCCGGTGCTGTCGGCCACGATCTCGCTGATCAACCCGCCGCGCATCCGGGCCATCGGGTTCTCGATCGTCAACCTGTTCATCCTGCCGGCGCTGCTGCTCCAGCCGATCATCGGCGGCGTCGCCGACGACTGGGGCCTGACCCGGGCTCTGCTCCTGCTGTGCCCGATCACGCTGATCGGCGCGGTGATCATCATGACGTCGGGCCAGTACTTCGCGTCCGACATCGACAAGGTCCGCACGGCGACGCTGACGATGGCCGAGGTCCGGGCGGCCCGGATGCGGGGCGAGGCCAAGCTGCTGGTGGTCCGGCACCTCGACGTCCACTACGACGCGGTGCAGGTGCTGTTCGACGTCGACTTCGAGGTCGACGAGGGCGAGATCGTCGCCCTGCTCGGCACCAACGGCGCCGGCAAGTCGACCCTGCTCAAGGCGATCTCCGGGCTGGTCGAGCCGACCGGCGGGGCGATCGTCTTCGACGGCACGCGACATGACCTACACGCCGCCCGAGGAGATCGTGGGCCGCGGGGTCGTGCAGGTGCCGGGGGGCAAGGGCGTCTTCCCGTCGCTGACCGTGTCGGAGAACCTGCGGCTCGCGGGCTGGCCCTACCAGCACGACCCGCGCGTACCTGTCCGAGGCGACCGAGGAGGTGCTCGGCTACTTCCCGGTGCTGCGCGACCGCTGGGGCGACGAGGCCGGCAACCTGTCGGGCGGCCAGCAGCAGATGCTCACGCTGGGCATGGCGTTCATCGCCAAGCCCCGGCTGCTGATGATCGACGAGCTGTCGCTCGGCCTGGCGCCGATCGTCGTCGAGCGGCTGCTCGTCATCGTCGAGGCGATCCGGGCCCGGGGCACGACGATCATCCTCGTCGAGCAGTCGGTCAACGTGGCGCTCACGCTGGCCGAGGAGGCCTACTTCATGGAGAAGGGCGAGATCCGCTTCCACGGCCCCACCCGCGAGCTGCTCGACCGGCCCGACGTGCTGCGCTCGGTGTTCCTCGACGGGGCCGGGGCGATGGGCGGCGGGCCGCAGGACTCGCCGGTGCTGGCGGCGTCCGCCCGGGTGGCGTCCGAGCACCGGCCGGCCAACGGCGAGGGCGGCGACGGCGAGGAGACGGATACGGGCGTCGTGCTCGAGGCTGCGGGCCTGACCCGCTCGTACGGCGGCATCCGGGCCGTGACGACGTGTCGTTCACGCTGGTACGGGGCACGATCCTCGGCGTCATCGGGCCCAACGGCGCCGGCAAGACCACGCTGTTCGACCTCATGTCCGGCTTCATCGCCCCCGACTCGGGCCGGCTGCTGCTCGAGGGCCACGACATCACCAAGCTGTCGGCCGACGCCCGGGCGTGGCGGGGCCTGGGGCGTTCGTTCCAGGACGCCCGGCTGTTCCCCGGCCTGACCGTGGACGAGACGATCGCCCTCGCGCTGGAGCGCCACGTCGAGGTGCGCGACCCGTTCGCCACCGCGGTGGGACTGCCGATGGTGCGCGAGTCCGAGTCCGCGGTGGCCGCCCGGGTCGACGAGCTGATCGAGCTGGTCGGGCTGCAGGCCTACCGGTCCAAGTTCGTCCGCGAGCTGTCGACCGGAACCCGGCGGATCGTCGACCTGTGCTGCCAGCTCGCCCACGA
This sequence comes from uncultured Acidimicrobiales bacterium, assembly GCA_963739835.1. Classification (GTDB taxonomy): domain Bacteria; phylum Actinomycetota; class Acidimicrobiia; order Acidimicrobiales; family VFJN01; genus ZC4RG19. The sequence continues at coordinate 29,126 of CAVUBW010000002.1, read as the reverse complement.
GCCCGACGTGATGCTGCTCGACGAGCCGAGCTCGGGCATCGCCCAGCGGGAGGCCGAGGCCCTGGGGCCGATGATCCGGCGCATCCGCGAGGCCACCGGCGCCAGCATGGTGATCATCGAGCACGACATGCCGCTGGTCCGGTCGATCGCGGACGAGATCATCGCCCTCGACCTGGGCCGGGTCATCGTGCGCGACACCCCCGAGGTCGTGCTGCACGACCCCCGGGTGGTCAGCTCCTACCTGGGCACCAGCGACGTGGCGATGGCCCGGTCCGGCACGCAGGGCATCCTCGACCACGCCGACTAGGCGCTCAGGCCGCGGTCGCGGCGACGGTCGTCGGGGGCTCCGCGGGCGGGTCGGTCGGGCCCGGGTCCGGGACCGTGGGGTCGGGCGCCGGCGCCTCGGTCGTGGGCGCCGGCTCAGTGGTCGGTGTGCTTGTCGCGGTGGTCGGCGCCGTGGCCGCCGCCGGCCCGGCGCCCGGCTGAGGGCCCGGCGCGACGGCCCCCGTCCCCGGGTCGGCCGCGGGGTCCGCGGCCGCCGGCTGGCCGTGGTGGCCGCGCCGGGCAGGCGCCGCCGTGGTGGTCGGCGCCGTGGTGGCGGCGGTCCCGGCCGGCTGGGCGTCGGCGGGGTCGGCCCGGCCGGGCGCCTGCGACGCCGACCCGCCCAGCTGGAGGATCAGGCCCCCGGCCAGCGCCGCGGCGGCGACGCCCGAGCCGACGAGCCAGCGGGTGCGGCGGCGGGTCCCGCGTGCGGGCAGCGGCGCCGGCACCGGGGCGAGCGCGGTGAGCGTCCTGTCCCCGTCGTCGCGGGCGGCCGTCGCCGACGCGGCCACCGGGGCGAGCAGGGCGCGGATGCGGTCGGGCGCCGGCCGCTGCTCGGGCGACTTGACCATCAGCAGCTCGATCACCCGGGTCAGGCGGCCGGGCCGGCACGGCGGCCGGGGCCGGCCGTGGACGACCGCGGTGGCGGTGGCGATGGCGCTGTCGCCGGCGAAGGGCGGCTCGCCCTCGACCGCGAAGTACAGCAGCGCACCCAGCGCCCACAGGTCGGCGGCGGGCCCGGCGGCCCGGCCCATCGCCTGCTCGGGCGCCATGTAGGACGGCGACCCGACGACCAGGCCGGTGGCCGTCAGGGCGAGGTCGTCGTTGACCGAGGCGACCCCGAAGTCGGCCAGCTTGACGTCGTCGCCGCCGTCGGGCCCGTCGGCCACGAGGACGTTGGCGGGCTTGACGTCACGGTGCACGATGCCGGCGGCGTGCGCGGACTCCAGGGCGGCGAGCACCGCGAGGCCGATCCGGGCGGCCCGGGCGTCGTCCAGCGGGCCGGCGGTCCGCACGAGACGTTCGAGGTTGGGCGCCCGGACCAGCTCCATGACCAGCCAGATCGCCCCGCCCTCCTCGACCAGGTCGTAGATGCCCACCACGTGGGGCGACGAGAACCGGGCTGCGGCCCGGGCCTCCCGCAGGGCGCGTGCGCGGGCGTCGTCGCCGCCGGGGCCGGCCTCCGCGACGCGCTTGACCGCGACCGCGCGGCCGAGCCTGGTGTCCCGGGCCTCGTACACGACCGAGCAACCCCGGTCGATCTCGTCGCCGAGCTGGTAGCGCCCCGCGGCGATCGTCCCGTCCACAGTGTCCACGGACCGTCAGCTACCCGAGGCCGGCGGCGCTAACCGCCGATGCGAGCCGGCTCAGACCTGCGAACCGGCGGCGGTGGGCGACGCCGGGTCGCCCGCGCCGGGCTCGGCGCCCCGGGCTGGCGGCCCGATCCGCACCTGGGTGATCGCCCGGCCGTGCACCGCCAGCACCTCGATCGTGCGGCCCGCGGCCTCGACGACGTCGCCCGGCGCCTCGGGCACCCGGCCGAGCAGGTCGAGCACCAGGCCGGCGACGGTCGCGTACGGGCCCTCGGGCATGTCGTCGACGCCGACGTCGACCAGGTCGTGCACCGGGAACCGGCCCGGCATGACCAGCGAGCCGTCCGGCTCGCGCCGGACGCTCACGATGTCGCGGTCGGTCTCGTCGTAGATCTCGCCGACCAGCTCCTCCAGCAGGTCCTCGATCGTGACGATGCCGGCGGCCGCGCCGTGCTCGTCGACCACCAGCGCGAGCTGGACGCGCGTGGCCTGCATCTCGTGCAGCGCGTCGAGGACGCCCGCGGTCTCGGGGAACGCCACCAGGTCGCCGGACAGGTCGCCGGTGCGGCGGTCGCCCTGGTCGAGCAGGTCCCGCAGGTGGACCACGCCGACCACGTCGTCGAGGTTGCGCTCGTGCGCCACCGGCGCCCGCGAGTGGCCGCTGGCGACGAGCTCGGCCAGCGAGCGTGCCGCCGGCCAGTCGGTGTCGAGCACGAGGACGTCGGGCCGGGGCCGCAACACCTGGTCGAGCCTGCGCTCGGAGATCTCGAAGGCGCCGTCGATGATCAGCCGCTGCTGCGGGGTGAACGACGCCTGCGTGCCGACCAGCTCACGCAGCTCGGCCTCGGTGACGGCCTCGCGCCGCACGTCGGGGTCGCCGCCGGTCAGCCGGACGAGGAGGTTGGTCGACACCGACAGCAGCCACACGATCGGCCGGGTCAGCGTCGACATGAGCGACACCGGCCGGCCCGCGAGCAGCGCCCAGCGCTCGGCCCGCTGCATGGCGATCCGCTTGGGCGCCAGCTCGCCGACGACCAGCGTGACGTAGGCCAGCAGCAGGGTGACGACCACGATCGAGACGGGCCGGGCGGCCCCGCCGAGGGCCCCGAGCTTGCGCTCGAGCGGCTCGGACAGCGACACGGCCGCGGCCGCCGAGGCCAGGAAGCTGGCGAGCGTGATGCCGACTTGGATCGTGGCCAGGAAGTTGTTGGGGTCGCGGGCCAGCCTGGCCACCAGCGCGCCGGTCGACGACCGCTGCTCGAGCCGCTGGAGCTGGCCCTCCCGCAGCGAGACCAGCGCCATCTCGGTGCCGCTGAACGCGGCGTTCACGAGCACGAGCACGCCGATCAGGATCAGTTGCGGCCACAGACCGCTCATTGTCGTACCTCCGGTACGCCAATGAGCGATCGCCGCTTCGCGGCGACGACCGCACTGTGCCCATGGTTCGCTCGCACTTCGTGCTCCCTCACGGGAACGCTCCTTGGAGTCGATTCATGGTAACGACTGCGCGCGTGGGCGCGGACCCGGGGGTGCGACGGCGGGTCCCAGCTACTCGCCGCGGAGCGCGGCCCGGACCTGGGCCGGGTCGTCGAGGTCGACCGTGTCGGGGTCGACGCCGAGCGAGGCCAGGTGGTCGCGCAGCAGCTCGTGGCGCGAGCGGACGACGGCGCCGGGCGGCGGGCGGAACTCGTCCTCGCGCACCGGCTGGTCGAACACGAGGTCGGACAGGGCGGTCGTCGAGCACAGCTCGCCGTCGATCGAGCCCTCGTGGCGCAGGACGATGCCGCAGCCGGCGTCGAACCAGATCTGGTGGTCGATGCCCACGAGCTCGCGCTTGACCCGCAGGTCCGGCCAGTCGGCCGTGCCGGGCGCGCCGGCCCGGAGACTGCCCTCCACGTACCAGCACTCGCGGCCCTCGATGTCGCGCAGCTCGGGGTCGCTGAAGTCGAGGCCCCGCAGCAGCGTGCCCGGGTAGAGGCAGGCGCCGATCGCGCCGGCGTCGAAGATGGCGGCCCGGGCGGAGTCGTGCTCGGTCACGAGGGTGGACGTGCCGGCCCAGCTCCGGCGCCCGTCGCTGACCGCCAGATGCCCGCGGCCCACGACCCGCCAGCGGTCCGGGAGGGCGACCACGGCATACGCGGTGGCCAGGCTCTCGGCCGGCTCGTCGGCGCCTGCGCCCGGGCCGGCGGCGACCGGTCCGCCGGGGTCGTCCTTCCCCACGGCCGCCGAGCGACGGTTGACCTCGGCGACGCGGGCGCGGTGCGTCCAGGTGGTCAGCGCGGCCTGCAGCGTCTTCAGCCGACCGGGGGCGCCGTCGACCAGCGCCAGCAGGTCACCTCTTGTTCCCATGGCAGACATGGACAGTAGGCAATCCTGTCAGCTACCTGCGCTCGATTCTGCTCCAGGGTGTATTTAGCGACACTTAAGGTGAGATTTCAGGCGCCCCGTGCGGCAGCCGTGACGTCGTCGAGGGTCAACGGGCCGACCCGGAGCATCCCCCACCCGGGGCCGGTGGCGTCGACCACCGACGACGCCACGCCCGCGCGTGGGCCACCGTCGATCACCAGCGCCAGCCCCGTGCCCAGCGCGCCGGCCACCCCGGGCGCGTCCGGCGGCGTGGGCTCGCCGTGCCGGTTGGCGCTGGTCGTGGCCAGCGGACCGACCTCGGCCGCCAGCGCCCGCACCAGGGGCTCGTCCGGGCAGCGCACGCCGACGGTCGCGGCCGGTTCGCCGAGCGGCCAGTCGAGGCCGGGGCGGCGGCGCAGCACCAGCGTGAGCGGGCCCGGCCACAGCCGGGCGGCCAGCCGGCGCACGTCGTCGCCGAGCGTCGCCGGGTCGGCCAGGGCGAGGGCCTGGTCGGCGTCGGCGCACAGCACCGCCACCGGGACGGCCGCGGTCCGCCCCTTGAGGGCGAACAGCCGGGCGGCGGCCCCGTCGACCCCGGGCAGGACCGCAAGGCCGTACACGGTGTCGGTGGGCAGGGCGACGACGCCGCCCGCGGCGAGGGCCGCGGCGGCCTGCGCCACGACGCCGGGGTCGGGCGCGGCGCCCGGCCCGCCGGCCGCGACCGCGACGATCACCGGCGCGCCCACAGGATCCGGTCGCGCCCGGCCAGGTCCGGCCACACCGACACCGTCCCGAATCCGGCCCGCTCGGCCATGTGGCTGGCGTCCCGGACCTGGTGCGGCGCCATCTCGACCAGCAGCGCGCCCGGCCGGGCGAGCCACCGGGGAGCGCCGCCCACGATGGCGGCGACGTCCTCCAGCCCGGTCGGCCCGGAGCACAGCGCGCCCCGGGGCTCCCAGTCGCGCACCTCGGCGGGCAGGTCGGCCATCTCGGCGTCGGACACGTACGGCGGGTTGGCGACGATCAGGTCGATCCGCCCGAGCCACTCGGCCGGCAGCGGGTCGAACCACGACCCCTCCAGCAGGCGGACCCGCTCCGACAACCCCAGCCGGTCGCGGTTGGCCCGGGCCACCGCCAGGGCGTCGGGTGACCGGTCGGTCGCCGCGACCTCCAGCCGCGGCCGCTCGGCCGCCAGCGCCAGGGCCAGCGCCCCCGAGCCGGTGCCGAGGTCGACGGCCAGCCGGGCGTCGATCCGGTCGACCTCGTCGAGCGCCAACCCGGCCATCACCTCGGTCTCGGGCCGGGGGATCAGCACCCGGCGGTCGACCGTGACGTCGATCCGCCGGAACTCCCAGCGGCCGAGCACGTACTGCAGCGGCTCGCCCGCGGCCCGGCGGTCCACGAGGGCACCCAGCGCCGAGGCCTGGTCGGCACCCGCGGGCCGGTCGAGCCCCGTGGCGAGCGCGGTCCGGTCGAGACCCTGCGCACCCGCCACGTCCGCCACGAGCCAGCGCGCCTCCTGGTCGGCGTTGCCGATCCCGGCGGCGGCCAGCCGGGCGCGGGCGTCCGCCTGGAGGCGCCGCCAGGTGGTGGTGGCGATCATCGGCCCGCCGCCCGCGTCAATCGTCCGAAGCGAGCCGGTGGGCCTGCTCGTCGGCCACCAGCGCGTCGCTGATCTCGTCCAGGTCGCCGGCCAGCACCCGGTCGAGCTTGTAGAGGGTGAGCCCGATGCGGTGGTCGGTGACCCGGTTGTCCTTGAAGTTGTAGGTCCGCACCTTGTCGGCCCGGCCGCCGGCGCCCACCTGGCCCCGCCGGGCGGCCGACGCCTCGCCGGCCTGGCGGTCCTGCTCGGCCTTGAGCAACCGGGAGCGGAGCACGGCCAGCGCCTTGGCCCGGTTCTGGATCTGGCTCTTCTCGTCCTGCATCGACACGACCGTCCCCGTGGGCAGGTGGGTGATGCGCACGGCCGAGTCGGTCGTGTTGACGCTCTGACCGCCCGGCCCGGAGGACCGGTAGACGTCGATGCGCAGGTCGCCGGGGTCGATGGCAACGTCGACCTCCTCGGCCTCGGGAAGGACCGTGACCGTGGCGGACGAGGTGTGGATGCGCCCCTGGCTCTCGGTCACCGGCACGCGCTGCACTCGGTGCGGACCGGCCTCGTGGTGCATGCGCTGCCACACGCCGTCGCCCTTGATCGCCATCACGACCTCGTTCAGCCCACCCAGGTCGGAGTCGTCGGACGACAGCACCTCGACCTTCCACCCCTGCCGGCCGGCGAAGGCCCGGTACATCTCGAACAGGTCCCGGGCGAACAGATTGGCCTCCTCGCCGCCCTCGGCCCCCCGGATCTCGACGATCACGTTGCGCTGGTCGTTGGGGTCGGGCGGCAGCAGCAGCACCCGCAGCTCGTCGGTCAGGCGGGCCATGTCCTCCTCGGCCGAGTCGATCTCGGCCCGCACGAGCGCCCGATCGTCGCCGGTGGCGTCCGCCTGCATCTCCCGGGCGGCGTCGAGGTCGTCGCGCCGGCCCTGGTACTGGCGGTAGAGGGCGACGATCGGCTCGAGCTCGCGGTAGCGCCGGGCGACGTGCTGGTAGCGGGACTGGTCGGCGATCAGGTCGGGATCGGCGAGACGCGCCTCGACGTCGTGGAACTCCTTCTCCAGCTCGGCGAGGCGATCGAACACGACGTCCGAGGCTACCGGGGCGGGTCCGGCGCGGCGCCCACCACGGTCCGGGGGACGCTCAGCCGGCACGCCACGAGGCGGACGCCGCCGTCCGGCTCGATGAGCGCCACGACGCCGCCCGGGTCGGGGCGGCCCGCGACCACCAGCGAGGCCGACACCACCCCCCGCTCGGCCGCCAGCGTGAGCAGGCCGCCGACCTGCCAGAGCGCCCGCAGCGAGGCCACCGCGGCACGGCCCGCGATCGCGCCCCGCACGTAGCCGGTCCGGACCACCTGCCCCGCGGGCCCGTCGCCGAGCAGCAGGGAGTCGCCCTCGCCGGGCCACACGCACAGCTGCGCCCACGGGCCCCGCCGGGCGACCGCCCGCGAGCGCCGCCAGGTCGCGGCGACGCCGCCGAGGACCACCGCCGCGGCCACCGCCGGCAGCCAGCCCCAGGCGATCGGCTCCACGCGGTCGTAGGACTCGCGGGTCAAGCGGACGTCCGCCAGATGGTCGGGATCGATGCGCACCGGGAACCGGCGACCCACCGTGTAGTCGGCCGACCGGATCACCTCCACCCAGGCCGTCACGTCCCGGCCCCCGTACGGGTACCGGACCGAGACCCGCTGGTCGCCGAGGCTGTCGACGACCTTGACCACCTCGCCAACGCCGTCGACCCGGCCCACGTCGGCCCGGCGGGCGTCCACCGCGGACACGAGGGTCACGGCGGTGACGAGGGCGCCGAACGCGACCGCCGCCCCCAGCACGAGCACGTACGGCCCCACCGCCGCCGCCCACGACGTCCGCACGCGGAGCCGGCCCGCCACGACGCCGGGCGGCAGCGCCCCTCGGTCGACGCGCACCGGCGGCACCGGGTCGACGACGCGGGCGGGCCGGGGCCAGGAGCCGGCGAGACCGGCCCGGGCAGCCGGCCACAGCACGTCATCGCCGGACCCGATGCGGGCGGCGACCCGCCCCAGAGGACGGGGCACTCCCTTGACCTGGACCGCGAACGCCGGCCCGGCGACCGGGACGCCGGCCGTGGTGAGCAGCGGCACGGCGCACAACGGCGCGGCGCCGGCCGCCGCGTCGAGCGGGTAGAGCTGCAGCATCGGCCGGCGGTGCAGCAAGCGGGCGGGCGCGACCGCGCCGATCATGGCGAAAGTGGTCGCGGGCGAGCGCACCAGGCGCGCTGTGCGGGCCACCGACCACCACCGCAGGGCGAGCGCCCCGAGCGGCACGGCCAGCACCAGCGCGAGGCCCCGGACGTCCACGGTCGGCGGCCGGTCGCCGGCGATCGCCACCCGGTCGGGGTCGTCGCGGTCGACGTCGAGGGCCACCGCGTCGCCGGTCCGGAGGCCGGCGCCGGCGCCGAACGTGTCCACGTCGAGCGTGATGCGCTGGCGGGTGACCGGGTGGCGGTACTCGATCGGCACCACGACGCCGCCGCCCCGGGGCGATCCCGCCACGACGCCGTCCACGTGCAGCGCGTGGCGGGCCCACACGCGGTCGTCGCGCGCGACGTTGACCCCGTCGAGCACGAGCAGGCCGACCACCACCAGGGCGGCCAGCACCCAGGCGAGGGGACGGGCGCGATGCGCCCGGACCGGTTCCGGCAGGCTCACTCGGGCCGGGTCAGCACAGCCTCACGCTCGTCGGCCGGCGTGGTGGCCGGGACGGCGGTGACCGGGGCGGGCGCGGGCGCCAGCTGGCGGCGCACCCGGCGGTCCCACAGCGCCATGGGCACGCTGCTCACCGTCAGTGCGACGGCCATGAGCGCGGCGATGCCGAACGCGAAGGCGACCGTGTGGCCGCGGGTGGGATCGTGGATCGCGTCGATGAACCCGATGGCCACGCCGGTCAGCGACACGGCGACGGTGAGCAGCGGCGCGATGGCCCGCCCCTGCACCAGCGCGACGATCGCACCCACGGTGCCGACCAGCCCGAGCGTGCCCAGCGCCAGGACCCACGTCCGGTGCTCGGGGCACAGCGTGTCGGTGCTCATCATCCCGGCGAACACCGCGCCGAGCGTCGCGACCAGCGCGAACGGCAGGATGCGATTCGGGCCCTTCGGGCGGGGGGCCACGCCGTCCCGCTCGGTCCAGGCCACGACCTCGCCCTCACGCCACTGCTCAGTTCCAGCCATGGCTGCTCCTCCTCGGTCCGCCCCGAGTCTAGGTGACCAGGCGCCGGCTCACCCCGCGGCGCGCCAGTCGCCCGGCACGAGGACGACGTCGGCCGGCGCCCGCAGCCGGGCCGCCAGGTGGCGGACGCCGGGGTGGTCGTCGCGGGCGGGGACCGCCAGTACCAGGCGGGCACCTGGGTCGAGCGCCAGGCGGGCGTCGGCCGCGGCGGGGACGAGGTCGAGCGCGATGCCCACGGCGCAGGCGACGACCACCGGCGCGCCGCCGGCCGCCTCGCCCCGGGCCATGGCCACGTCGCGCGCGGACAGGTTGGGTCGGGGCCGGGAGCCCTCGGCCGCGTGCAGCGCGGCGAGCCCGACGAGGTCGGGCCTCCGGCACAGCACGGCCCGCAGCCAGCGCTCGGGCACGAGCTGGTTGAGCGGGTGGCGGTCCGCGCCCGGGCGTCGCTGCGCCCGGACGATCTCCACGACCCGGGCGAGCTGCGCGACCGGGGCCAGCGCGCCGTGGACCATCGCAGTCAGCTCGCGGTCGGCCTTGCCCACGCCCACCTCCAGCTGGGGGGCGTCAAGGGTGACGCCGGCGGTGGTCTCGCCGGCCACGATGCGGGCGACCTCCAGGCCGTTGACCTCGCCCCGGACCATGCCGCCTTCGACCACGATCTCCAGGCCGGCGTCGGTCAGAATGTCGACCAGGTCGGCCGGTGCCGGCGCCTCGGCCCGGACGGGCACCGGCGCCGGCTCGGCGACCGTCGGGCCGGAGGGGTCGAGCGACCACACCGCCGGCGCCGGGACGAACTCGCCGGCCTGCCGGGCGAGCACGCCGACCGCGCCGGCCGGGCCCGCGGGCGGGCCGAGCGCGAGGACGTGCAGGTCGGCGACCTCGTGGCGGTCGGCCCACACGATGGCCGGGCCCAGCGCCCGCTCGGCGTCGTCGCCGGCCAGGACCCAGGCGCGCGGCCCACCGGCCGCGCCGGGCTCGACGAGCGCGGTCGCCTCGCCCAGGCCGTGATGCTCGCGCCGCGCCGGGCCCCACCGCCGCTGCACGGCGCCGGCGAGGAGAGACGCCCGCAGGGCCCCGTCGCTACCGCTGCTTACGCTTGCCGTAGCGGCGCTCGAACCGCTCGACGCGGCCGCCGGTGTCCACGAGCTTCTGCTTGCCCGTGAAGAAGGGGTGGCACTCGTTGCACAGCTCGACGTGCAGGTCGCGACTTGGTGGACCGCGTGGTGAACGTGTTGCCGCACGAGCAGCGCACGGTCGCCTCGACGTAGTCGGGATGGATGTCGGCCTTCATAGCGGTCTCCTGACGAAAACGGAAAGCGTCGCAGTCGTACGGCACGGCGTCAGCCCGCTGCCAGACCTGTTCTTGGCGATCTCGGCCAGGAACTCGTCGTTGGTGCGGAACGTCTTCAGCCGGTCGATCAGCAGCTCGAGGCCGGGCGCGGCATTCCCGCCCTCGGCGGCGACAGCGCCGACAGCACCCGGCGCAGCTTCCACACCATGCTGGAGCTGCTTGCGGTCGAACAGCAGCTCCTCGTGGCGGGTGCGAGAGGCGTCGACGTCGATCGCCGGGTAGATCCGCCGCTCGGCCAGGCGCCGGTCGAGCCGCAGCTCCATGTTGCCGGTGCCCTTGAACTCCTCGAAGATCGACCTCGTCCATGCGGCTGTTCGGTCTCGACCAGCGCCGTGGCGAGGATCGTCAGCGAGCCGCCCTCCTCGATGTTGCGGGCGGCACCGAAGAACTTCTTCGGCGGGTACAGCGCGCCGGCGTCGATGCCGCCGGACATGATCCGCCCGGTCGCCGGCGCGGCCAGGTTGTAGGCCCGGGCCGAGGCGGGTGATGCCGTCGAGGATGATGCACGACGTCCTCGCCGTCCTCGACCAGGCGCTTGGCCCGCTCGATGGTCAGCTCGGCGACGTGGGTGTGCTCGTCGCTCGGCCGGTCGAAGGTGCGACGCGATGACCTCGCCCTGGCACGCGTGCGGCGCATGTCGGTGACCTCCTCGGGCCGCTCGTCGACGAGCAGCACGATGAGCTTGACCTCGGGGTTGTTGCGTCTCGATCGACGTGGCGATCGTCTTCATGATCGTGGTCTTGCCGGCCTTGGGCGGCGACACGATCAGGCCGCGCTGGCCCTTGCCGATCGGCGACGACGCAGGTCGACGATGCGGGCCGTCATGTTGCTGCGGGTCGTCGGTGGTCTCGAGCGCGCAGCTTCTCGTCGGGGAACAGCGGCGTGAGGTCCTCGAACCGGCGGCGCGCTGCGGGCCTGCTCGGGGTCGACGCCGTTGACCGTGTCGATGCGCGAGCAGCGCCGGGTTCTTCTCGTTGCGCACCGGCCGGCCGGCTGAGCGCCGGTGATGTGGTCGCCCTTGCGCAGCCCGAACTGGCGGGTCTGCTTGACCGACACGTAGACGTCGTCCGGCTGGCAGGTAGCCGTTGCACCCGCAGGAACCCGTAGCCCTCGTCGCGCAGGTCGAGGTAGGCCCTCGACCTCGACGGGCTCACCCGAGAACTCCTCGACGTGCGGCGTCTCCTCCTTGCCTCGCCGGCCCCGCCGCCGGCGCCGCCGGTTGCCGGCCTCGTTGGCGTCGGCGTCGCCCTCGCCGCCATCGCCGGCCTGGGGGGCGCCGCCGGTCTGGGTGCCACCGCCCCGGCGCTGGCCCTGCGGCTGGTGCCCGCCGCCCTGGCCGCCCTGGTCGGGGCCACCGGACGCCTGGGCCGAGCCGTTGCCCCCGTTGCTGGTGGCGTCGGCCCCGGCGGGCGCGGGCGTGTCGACGACGTCGGTCGTGCCGCCGAACTCCAGCTCCCACTCGGCCGGGGGCTCCTCCTCGGCCGGCGCCGACCCGGACGGCGTCGCCTCCGGCGCGGCCGCCTCGTCCGGTGCGGCCGCCGGCTCGCTCCCGGCCGTCGCGGTCCCGCTCTCGCCGTCGTCAACCACGGTGGCCTCCTTGTCGCGGCCGTTCGTCTCCGCCGCCGTGGCGGCCGCCTGCTCGACGCCGGTCAGCTCGAGGATGAGCTGCACGATGTCGGCCTTGCGGGCGCGCGACGGCGGCTTGGCGCCGAGTGCTTGGGCGATGGTCGTGAGCTCCTCGCGGTCCTTGCGCTCTAGGGCGGACCGTTCGAGGGTGCTGGGCTCCACGCTCATCGGTGGCTGTCACCTCACGTTTTGAAGGGAGATCGGCGTGGATCGACCGGGGCCGTGCGTGCACGGGTCAAGCTGGCACCTGGGCGTCCAGCGGACATCGGTCGAACTCGGGAGAGGGACCGCTCCGCTATCCGAAGGAATCGGGGGCCGCTCGGTCATCCGCTCTGATGTAGCGGTACCCCCCGGCAGAACGGGTCCACTCTGCGCGGGCGCACTCCGGTCGAAACACCGCTCGGCGCGCTTTCGGCACCGCGCTCAGCGTGCAAGCAGGCGTCCGAGCATCTCGTGGCCCGGGATGGGCTCGCAGCCTGCGGTGGCCGGCTCGCTGTACGTGCCCCCCGGCCCGTCGATCTCGCTGTCCACCAGCAGGTACGGCACGGGGTCCGCGGTGTGGGTGCGCAACTCGACCGGGGTCGGGTGGTCGGGCAGCAGCAGCAGCCGCCACGCGCCGAGGGCGTCGAGACCGTCGACCAGCCCGGCGAGGATGCGGCGATCCCAGGCCTCGAGCGCCGCCACCTTCTCGTCCAGGTTGCCGGCGTGCCCGGCCTCGTCGGTCGCCTCGACGTGGAGCAGGAACACGTCCGCCCCCGCGGCGAGAGTGGCGAGCGCCGCGTCGCGCTTGCCCTCGTAGTCGGTGTCGAACCAGCCGGTGGCGCCCGGCACCTCGACGATCTCCATCCCGGTGAGCACGCCCAGGCCCCGGATCAGGTCGACCGCGGTGACCAGCGCGCCCCGCCGGCCGGTCGCCTCGGCGAACGACGGCAGCCGGGGCTGGTAGCCCTGGCCCCACAGCCAGACCTGGCTGGCGTCGAGGCCCGACGCCCCGACGATCGCCCGGCTGGCGTCCATCAGCTCGATGAGCTTGGGCGCGGCGGGGCCCCGGGGCAGCATGGCGGGGCGGCCGGTCAGGTCGTGGGGCGGGGTGCACACGGCGTCGGCCCAGCTCGCGGGGGCGACGACGATGTGGCGGTACTGGACGCCGGGGTGGAACTCGACCTCGCCGCCCGCGCCCGCGCCGAGCGCGGCGTCGAGCGCCTTGATGACGACCGCGGCGTCGTCCGAGCGGGGGTGGCCGCCGGCGAAGTCGAGCATCCGGCCGCCGTCGCCGACCCTGACGAGGTTGCACCGGTACGCGACCTGGTCCGGCCGCAGCCGCAGCCCGAGGGCGGCGGCCTCGATCGGCGCCCGGCCGGTGTGGTAGCGGCTGGGGTCGTAGCCGAGGATCGACATGTTCCCCACGTCGCTGCCCGGGGCCATCTTCGGCGGGATGACCGCGGCCCGCCCGACCTCGCCCCGCGCCGCCAGGCCGGCCAGCGTCGGCATCGCGGCGGCCTCCAGCGGGGTGCGGCCGCCGAGCGCGGCGAGCGGCTCGTCGGCGCAGCCGTCGGGGACGCAGATCACATACTTCACCCCGACAGTCTCGCAGCTACCCCCCGGACCGCGACAGCCGCGGGGGCGCGCGCGCGGGGGCTAGAACCCGCCGGCCGCCATGGCGTCTGGGCAGGCCGATATGAGCCGACCGATGGCGCCGTTGAAGTCGGGCGTCTGCTCGATCGGCGTCGTGTCGCCGTCGAACGGTGCGGTGACCATCACCTCGACGGTCGGGTCGTCGAGCGCGTTGCGCAGGCAGGCGACCTGGGCCTCGTCGAGGTTGCTGCTGCCGCCGGTGAAGATGCCGAGGAAGTAGCCCTTGATGTCGCTGCAGGTCTGGAGGCGGCCGTAGAAGGCGTCCCGCTGCTCGGGGGTGAACACGGTGATGGCCATCTCGTCGGGCGTGACGCCGGACATGCCACGGATGTCGTCGACCGACAGCTTGGCGGCGATGGCGTCGACGCCGACGGTGTCGACGTAGGCCTGGGCGAAGCAGCGGTTCTGCTCGGGCGAGTCGCCCAGCCCGTTGCCCTCCGACGCCGTGACCAGGGCGTCGACGTAGTTCTGCGGGGTGGGCGCGCTCGCCGCGGCCGCGGACCGGTCACGCTCGGCCGAGCCAGCGCGGTCGTCGCCCCCTCCACCGTCGCTGCCGCACCCCGCGGCAAGGACCACAGCCAGCACCAGCCCCCACGCCAGTCGTCGCATCCCCGGGACTGTACGCGCCGTCCCGGCCCGGACTCATCCCGTGGCCACGCACCGTTCGACGTAGTCACGCACCGCGTCGAGGTCGTCGGGCAGGACGTCGTAGCGCTCGGGCCGGTCGAACAGGTCGGCCAACGCCGGCGGCAGCGGCGGCCGCACGCCGATGGCCTGCTCGACGGCGTCGGGGAACTTGGCCGGGTGGGCGGTGGCCATGCACACGACCGGGGTCTCGGGGTCGCCGGGCCGGCGGCAGGCCCGGGCGGCGCCGATGCCGACCGCGGTGTGGGGGTCGGCCAGGTACCCGGTGCGCCGGTGGAGGTCGGCGATCTCGGCCAGCGTCGCCCGATCGTCGAGGCTGGCGGCCACGAAGGTCGGGGTCGTCGGGGCCGCCTCGACCGCGCCCAGCGCCCGGAACCGGCCCATCAGCTCGGCGGTCGCGGCCCCGTCCCGGCCGAGCAGCTCGAACAGCAGCCGCTCGAGGTTGGACGACACCTGGATGTCCATGCTCGGGCTGAGCGTGGGGGTCACGCCGGTCTGGCCATGGTCGCCGGTCGCGAGGACCAGCGGGTGAGGATGTCGTTGCTGTTCGAGCCGATGATCAGCCGGTCGATCGGCGCCCCATCCCGGCGGGCGACCCAGCCGGCGAAGACGTTGCCGAAGTTGCCGGTGGGCACGGCGAACGTCGCACGTGCCGGCGGCCCCGCCCGCCACGTGCCGGCTGGCCGTGACGTAGTAGACGATCTGGGCCATCGACCCGCGCCCAGTTGATCGAGTTCACGGCCGACAGGCCGACGCGGTCGCGGAAGGCGGCGTCGGCGAACAGCGCCTTCACCAGGTCCTGGCAGTCGTCGAAGGTGCCCTCGACGGCGACGTTGTGGACGTTGGGGGCGTCGACCGTGGTCATCTGCCGGCGCTGCACGTCGCGACACCCGGCCGGCCGGGTGGAGCATGACGATGTCGACGGCTCGCGCGCCCGACGCAGGCCGTCGATGGCGGCCGAGCCGGTGTCGCCGCGAGGTGGCGCCGACGATCGTGACCCGCTCGCCCCGGCGGGCCAGCTCGTGGTCGAACAGGCGGCCGACGAGCTGGAGGGCGACGTCCTTGAACGCCAGCGTCGGGCCGTGGAACAGCTCGAGCAGCCACAGCGCCGGCGCTCGAGCTCGACGCAGGGCACGACGTCCGGGTGGTCGAAGGTGGCGTAGGCGTCGGCGCACCAGCGCGTCGAGCGTCGTCCCGGTGTCGACGATCCCTCGACGTAGGGCCACATGACCTCGGCGGCGACGTCGGCGTAGGTCGCGGCGCGGCCGCGGGCGGCGGCAGCGCCGGCCACGCCTCGGGCACGTAGAGGCCGCCGTCGCGGGCCAGCCCGGCGAGCAGCACGTCGGCGAAGTCGAGGACTCGGGCGCGGCGCCGCGGGTCGAGACGTACTTCATGCCGGCGTCAGCTCGCCGATCGACGCGCAGCACCGACGCTGATGCGGTCGACGACGTCGAGGTGGCGCAGGTCGCGGACGGTGGCCTGCACGTCGGCCTCCCGGGCCACGTGGGTGATGAACACGAGGCGGGCCTCGGCGCCGAGGCCCTCCTGCTCCATCGAGCGGATCGACACGCCGTGGTCGCCGAACACGCCGGCCACCGCGGCGAGCACGCCCGGGCGGTCGACCACGTCGAGGTTGAGGTAGTACTCGGCTCGACCTCGTCGATCGGGCGGAGCCGGGCCTTGGCGAGGGCGCCGACGCTGGCGTGGCGTGCCCTTGGCGCAGGTTGAGCGGCGGCGTCGATCAGGTCGCCGAGCACGGCGCTGGCGGTCGGGCTGCCGCCCGCGCCCCGGCCGTAGAACATGAGCGTCGCCGACGGCCTCGCCCTCGACGAACACGGCGTTGAAGCTGTCGCGCACCGAGGCCAGCGGGTGGCTGGCCGGGCACCATCGCCGGGTGCACCCGCACGGCGACCTCGACGCCGGCGTCGCCGTCGTCGCGCTCGGCGATGGCGAGCAGCTTGACGACGTAGCCCAGCCGGGCGGCGTAGGCGATGTCGTCGGCGGTGATGCCGGCGATGCCCTCGTGGTAGACGTCGCCGGCGACGACCTTGGCGCCGAAGGCGATCGAGGCGATGATGGCCACCTTGGCGCCGGCGTCGTAGCCCTCGACGTCGGCGGTCGGGTCGCGCTCGGCGTAGCCGAGGCTCTGCGCCTCGGCCAGGGCGTCGGCGTAGCTCGGCGCCGGCCTCGGTCATCTGGTGAGGATGTAGTTGGTCGTGCCGTTGACGATGCCGAGGACGCGGTCGATCGGCTCGCCGGCGAGCGACTCGCGCAGCGGCCGGATGAACGGGATGCCGCCGGCGACGGCGGCCTCGAACAGCAGGTCGACGCCGGCCGCCTCGGCCGCGGCGAACAGCTCGGCGCCGACGTTGGCGAGCAGCTCCTTGTTCGCGGTGACGACCGGCTTGCCGGCCTTGAGCGCGGCGAGGATCAGCTCGCGGGCCGGCTCGATGCCGCCGATGACCTCGACGACGACGTCGACGTCGGGGTCGACCACCAGCGCCGGCGGCGTCGAGCGTGAGCACCCCGGGTGCGAGCTCGACCGGCCGCTCCTTGGCCAGGTTGCGCACGGCGACCCGGGTCACCTCGAGCCGCAACCCGGTCCGGGCGGCGATGTCGTCCCGCCGCCGCGCGACCAGCTCGGCCGAGCGCGGCGCCGACGTTGCCGCAGCCCAGCACGCCGACGCGCACGGTTTCAGGGGTCACGGCGGGTCATGGTACGGCCGGCCGGCGACGATCCCCGCATGGGTACGGCGGCGGGGGGCGCGGTCCCTCCCGGACGGGCCGGCCATACGATTCTGCGCCGCACCCTTCAGCCCGGGCCGCCGAGCCCCGACATCCCCTGCGGCTACCCGAATGCCATGAGCACTCGTCGCCTGCGGGGATCCGCCGCCCGACCCGGTAGTCGGCCGGATCAGCTACGTGTACGACGAGGTCGGCCGGCTCCGCGCGGCCATCGCCGAGGACGCCCAGACCGCCACCTACCGCTACGACCGCCGCCGGGAACCTGGCCGGGATCGAGCGGCACCCGTCGACCGACGTGTCGGTCATCGAGTTGACGCCCGACCGCGGCGGTCCCGGGGACGAGGTGCTGATCCGAGGCACCGGGTTCGCGGTCGACCCGGGCGCCACCACCGTTCGGTTCAACGGGACCGCCGCCACCGTCAGCGACGCCGCCGAGACGTCGCTCACGGTCACGGTGCCCGCGGGGGCGACGACAGGTCCGGTCACGCTGACGACTCCGAGCGGCTCGGCCACCGCGCCCGCGGCGTTCGTCGTCGAGCCGGCCGCGGTGCCGACCGTCGCCGGCGTCGCCCCGACGGTCGTGGCCGGCGGCGGCACCGTCACGGTCACCGGCACCAGCTTCTTCCCCGAGATCGGAATGACCGAAGTCGCCCTCAACGGCATCGTCGCCGTCTTCGGACCGGGGTTCTCCGTACTCGGCCAGGACACCTGCGTGAACACGACGGCGGGCGACCTCATCGACACGTTCGTGCTTCCGACCACGGGCAGCTACTTCGCCCTCGTCGACCCAAGCGGGGCCACGACCGGCGCGATAACCGTCACTCTTTACGACGTCGGCGCCGACCTCGGCGGCACGCTCACGCCGGGCACACCCGTGACGGGCCTCCGACGCAGCTCACCTCCTCGACGAGGGCGACGGCCACCGGCCACGCCTCGCCGACACGGTGTCGCGGCACCGACACCGAGGCGTCAGGCCGACGGCACGCGCAAGCCGATCTCGGAGGTCAGGGTCGGCGACAAGGTGCTGGCGACGGACCCGGAGACGGGCGAGACCGGCGCGGCGTGAGGTCGTCGGCACGTCGCCCCACACCGACCAGCTGCTGACGTTGGAGCACCTCGGCCGGCGAGATCGTCACCACGGAGGACCACCGGTACTGGAACGACACCGACCACGAGTGGCAGGCGAGCCAGGATCTCGACCCGGGTGACCGACTCCTCACCACGACCGGCGACCACGTGGTCGTGGTCGGCCTCGACTGGTCGACGGTCCACACGGCCGTGTACGACGCGACAAGTGGTGACTGGATCGGGAGCCTCGTCTCGGGTTGGTGAAGCGGCCGTGCAACACGAGAGAGTTCAGGTCTTCGCAATCGTGCGACTGGACAAGTACATCAACGACCCTGTCGAACAGATCGCGGTTCAGGCAGTGCTCCCCGATCTCAACGAAGCACGAGCCGAGGTCGCACGCTTGAATGCACTCGTCGACCCGACCAGGATCGAGTACCTGGTGCGAGCCACGCGGTACTACCCGCACGGAAGATCGTCCGGCGGCGTTGAAGGCAGTCCGCCGTGAGCGGGTGCGCCGCTGTCCGATCGGAGATCGCCTTCCGACGATGCCGATGCACTACCTCCTAGCCGACGGAAGCAAGGTGCGCTACTACAGCAAAGGCCTGCTCAGGCACCTTCGCTGACGTCGAGGCGCAGCAGGTCGTCGTCGGTCTCCCGCCGCACGACCAGCCGGGCGTCGCCGTCGCGCACGAACACCACCGGCGGGCGGGGCACCTTGTTGTAGTTGGAGCCCATCGAGTGGCCGTAGGCGCCGGTGACCGGCGTGGCGAGCACGTCGCCGACGCGCGAGGTCGGCGGGCACCTGGGCGTCGCGCACGAGCACGTCGCCCGACTCGCAGTGCTTGCCGACGACGCGTGACGGTCCGGGGCCGGTCGGCGTCGACCGCCCGGGGCAGGAACGCCTCGTAGCCGCTGCCGTAGAGCACCGGGCCGGGGGTTGTCGCTCATGCCGCCGTCGACGGCGACGTAGGTGCGGATGCCGGGGATGTCCTTGACGGTGCCGACCGTGTAGAGGGTGACGGCGGCCGCGGCGACGATCGCCCGGCCGGGCTCGGCCGTGACGCGGCGCGTGATGCCCGGCGCCTCGGCAGCGCGTCGAGCACGACCTGGCCCCACTGGGCGATGGTGGGGGCCTCCTCGCCCTCGACGTAGGCCACGCCGAGCCCGCCGCCGATCGACAGCTCGGGCAGGTCGACGGTCGCGACGAACGGCGGCCATGACCTCGACGGCCTGGGCGAAGAAGTCCGCGGCGAACACCTGGGAGCCGATGTGGGCGTGGAGCCCGACGAGGTCGACGGCCGGCGAGGCGAGCGCCCGCTCGACGGCCTCGGCCGGCGTCGCCGGCCGCGAGCGCCGAAGCCGAACTTGGAGTCGTCCTGGCCGGTCTGCACGAACTCGTGGGTGTGGGCCTCGACGCCGGGCGTGACGCGCAGCAGCACCGCGGGCACGGGCAGGCCGGCGGCGTGCAGCGCGCTCGAGGCGGTCGAGCTCGTCGAAGCTGTCGACGACGATGCGGCCGACGCCCGGCGGCGCGCGGCGCGGCGCAGCTCGTCGATCGCTCTTGTTGTTGCCGTGCAGCACGAGCCGGTCGGCCGGCACCCCGGCGGCCAGGGCGACGTGCAGCTCGCCGCCGGTGGCGACGTCGAGGTGCAGGCCCTCCTCGTGGGCGAGGCGGGCCATCGCCCGGCAGAGGAACGCCTTGGTGGCGTAGGACACGCCGTCGCCGAACGCGGCGACGCGCCTCGCGGCACCGGGCCCGCAGGTGCGTCCTCGTCGTAGACGAACAGCGGCGTGCCGAACTCGGCGGCGAGGTCGGCGGTCGAGCACCCGCCGATCGCCAGCCGACCCGTCCGGCGCCGACGGAGGCGGTGTCGGGCAGCAGGTGCCAGGGCAGCGGCCGATCGTCGGCGATCATCGGGGCGAGGTCGTCACATCGACTCCGGCGCGGCGACACCGAGTAGGTCCAGCCCGACGGCGAACCCGATCCGGGACGCCTCCACCAGCCAGAGCCGTGCCTGGGTGGTCCCGGGCGGGACGTCGTCGCCGAGCACGCGGCAGTCGTGGTAGAAGCCGTGGAACCGGTCGGCCAGCTCGCGCACCCAGGTGGTCACCTTGTGGGGCGCCCGCTCGGCGCAGGCCAGCTCGACCACCTCGGGAAGGGTCGAGAGCGTGCGCAGCAGGTCGAGCTCGCGCTCGTGGGTGAGCGGCGCCAGGTCGACGGCGCCGAGGTCGGCCCGCTCGACGCCCAGCTCGGCGGCCCGCTTGCCGATCGAGTGGATGCGGGCGTGGGCGTACTGGATGTAATAGGCGGGCGACTCCTTGGACTCGGCCCGCACCTGGTCGAGGTCGATCTTGGCGGCCTGGTCGATCGAGGCGACGAGCGAGAGCAGCCGCATGACGTCCGGCCCGATGTCGTCCACGAGGTCGTCGAGGTCGACGGCGTTGCCGAGCCGCTTGCCGATCCGCCCGCCGGCGAGCGACACCATCTGCCCGAGCCGGACCTCCAGGCGGCCGCGCTCGACGCCGAGCGCCTCGACGCCGGCGATCAGGCTGGGCACCTGCCCCTGGTGGTCGGCGCCCCACACGTTGATGACCCGGTCGAAGCCCCGCTGGAGGAACTTGTTCCGGTGGTAGGCGATGTCGCCGGCAAGGTAGGTGTAGTCGCCGCCCTGGTCGGCAGACTTGCGGAGGACGCGCCGCTCCCGGGGATCGCCGAACCGGGCGGTGTCGAGCCAGAGCGCGCCGTCCTCCTCGTACACGAGCCCCTTGGCGGCCAGGATGTCGATGGTCTCGGCGACGGCGGCGGACTCCTCGATGGAGGCCTGGCTGAACCACTCGTCGTAGACGATGTGGACGGAGGCAAGCTGCCCCTGGATGAAGCGCAAGATGCGCTCCGCGGCCCAGCGCCCGGCAGCATCGATCTCGTTGGGGCCGTCGTAGGCGGAAGCCAGCCCCTTCACGAACCCGGAGGGATAGCCGCCCTCGGGCAGCGGCGCCCCGGCCCGCCGGGCAAGGAGCGACTCGCCGAGCCGCCGGACCTGCCCCCCGGTGTCGTTCACGTAATACTCGCGGCTGACGGAGTATCCGCACCGCTCGAGGATGCGGCCCAGGCTGTCGCCGTACGAGGCGAACCACCCGTTCCCGACATGGATCGGCCCGGTCGGGTTGGCGGAGACGAACTCGATCATCACCCGCTCGCCAGTTCCGAGTTCGAGGCGCCCGTAGTCGCTCTCGCCCCCGGCGACGACGTCCCGCAACACGTCGTGCAACCAGGAGGGCGCCAGCGCAAAATTGACGAACCCGGGGCCCGCGACGTCGACAGCGGTCACGTGCGGAGGATGCGAGGCGTTGAGCAGCTCGGCGATCTGGCCGGCCAACTCCCGAGGGTTCCGCCCGGCGGCCCGAGCGGTAGCAAGCGCAACATTGGACGACCACTCACCATGCTCCCGCCGAGCAGGCCGCTCGAGCACGATGACCTCCGGCGCGGCGACGCCAAGCTTGCCAAGGGCGGAACGCAGGGCATCCTCGAGTGCGGCGCGAATCATGGGTCACCAATGCTGTGGGGGTATCGGGTCGGGCAGGGACCAGGGGGCTCCGCGATGCTACCGACCCCCCGGAACACTGAAGCAACGGGTTCGGGCCCACAGGGCAGGGAGCGCTACCCTGTGACGTCCCGCCCTCGTAGCTCAGGGGATAGAGCATCGGCCTCCGGAGCCGTGTGCGCAGGTTCGAATCCTGCCGAGGGCGCCGCAGAACCAGCCTCCCATCAGGACGTTTGTGCTGGTCATGAGCATGAGGCAGGTTCCCCGCCAATGACCCCTGTTGACCGGGACTAGCCGCAACTCCGGGGGGGACTCGGGGGGAAAGCGTCGACGTCGAGAGGTTCCTCGGAACGGCCATTCTCCCGCACCCACGACTGGGCAGCAGCCAGGCCGGGCTGGCAGCACTCACCCCGGAGGCCCGCCCAGAGGCCGTGCCTCTTCGGCCCGCCCCCCCCGCCGGCACCCGAGACATGACGGCGACCGTGCGGCCTCTGGCGCGCCCAGCCGTGTCAGCTGTCGCTGGACGACCGGGAGATCCGGGCGACGATCTCGTCGATACTCGCGACCACGGCATCGGCGCCGGCGGCTTTGAGTTTCGCCGCCTTGCCGGACTTGTTCGCATATCCGATGGAGGGCGTGCCTATGGTTTGCGCGGCCTCGATGTCGGGCTCTGTGTCACCGATCAGCACCGGATCGGAGAAGTCAACGTAGAACCACCTCTGATCCCGAGTGCCGGGTGTCACGTTCCCGACGGCGGCGAGCCGCAGGACACAGCCGACGGCGGCCCCTCCCCGGAGGCGTTATAGGCGGCCACCCGGAAGCAACCGGGACCGAGGCCAGCATCGACGTAATCGAACGCCGGCGACGTGTCGGGCCTGGCGAGGGGCGCACCCAGCGGGACGTACGTGTGCTGCGCCGACGAGATGTTGGTCACGCCCGCCGCAGTGGACACGGCGCCGTTGGTCACGTCGACGTCCGCGACCTCCTCGAACGGCTCGCTCTCGCTCGGCGCCCGGAGGACGCGGTAGCCGACGGCGTCCGCGACCGCATTCCACGCCAGCGCGACCTCGCCAGAACCACCACCCGGCCCGGCGCCGGTCAAGGTGACGATCCCTGGGACGGGCGCAGGCGGCGTCGTCGTCGTGGTGTTGCCGTCGTCCCGGGTCACCAGGAACACGATCACGAGGATCACCAGGAGCGCGATCACCGCGGCGACGATGTACGGCCAGCGCATCGGGCGCTTCGGCGCCACGGACGGCGCCACATCCAGGGTGACCCGCTTGCTGGTGACCGACGACTCGCTGGGATCGCTGTCGGCCGAGTAGGCGACGCCCTGGAGCGCGTAGGTCCCAGTTGCGGTGCCGAGCGGCACGGCGACAGCCACCTCGAACACGGCGGACAGCGCCGGGCTCGACCTGGCGCTGGGGTCGGTCGACCGTGAACCACTCCTCCGCGGCCCCGTCGAGCGGCGTGACCGTGAGCACCACACGGTCGGGCGCGGAACCGCCGTTGGTCACGGTGAAGCTCAACTCGCCCTCGCCCACGGTGAGCGGCACCGAGGTCCCGGACTCGCTGATCTGCCAGTTGCTCATGCGCTCCATCCCAGTAGGGCCGTTGGCGGCTGTGTCGGAGTTGGAGTCGGCCGCCCCCGACGCCACTTCCGCGCCGGGCGCCTCTACCCTCTCCCCCCCAACCGACGGTAGTCAGGCCCGTACGGCCGGGGAGGGAACGATGGGGTGGCGCGCGAAACGCTGGGAAGGCGACGGTCGCGTTGGCGGCCGCCCTGGTGATGGGCTGGCCCGCCCCCGCCGGCGCCGACAGGATCCGCGACCAGCAAATGGCACGTCGGGTACCTCAACCCGGCCCGGCGCACGAGCTGAGCCAGGGCGAGGGCATCACGATCGCCGTGATCGACCGCGGCGTGGACGGCACGCACCCGGACCTCGAGGGGCAAGAAGAAGCGGTCACGCACCGGCAGGTCAACGTCACATGGTCCCGCAGTAGGGTCGCGTAGTCGGCCATCACCGCCTCCAGGTCTTCAAGCAACCAGGAAGCTACGACCGACGCGACGGGGGCGGCCCTCCGGGCGCCCTCAGCGCGCAGCGCTGGCATCTACTCGGCGGTATGAGGCTCGCTCGCTACTGCCTAGCTCGCGGCGTCGCCTCTCAGACACCCGCCTGCCTCTCCCATCGCTGCGTCGATGAGCTTGTTGGCCGCCAGGTCGTCACCGTCGAGGGCACCGACGTAGATCGAGACGAGCGTCTCGACGCTGTGGCCCAGGCGGCGGGCGATCTCGCCGAGTGGGACGCCGGCCCGAAGCCAGGCGGTGGCGCACGCGTGGCGGCAGTCGTAGACCCGCATTGGCTCCCGGCCCACCTTCGTGCAGGCTCGCTTCAGTGTCCGGCCCCAGTTCGACGGCGTCGGCCGGCGGCCTGTCCTCGTTCGGAACAGCAGGTCGGAGGCCGCCATGTCTCGGTCGTCGATCCACCTCCGCAGCAGGTCGACGAGGTCGGGCGGGATCGGCACCGTGCGGTAGCCGGTCTTGGGCTCGCCCGGCTCATCCCAGTTGACGTCGGCCTCGACGACGTCGATCGCTCCCCAGCCCTCGGCGGGGAGCCGCAAGGCACGTGGGCGAAGCATCACGACCTCGGACGGTCGGAGCCCGGCGAAGTACATGACCGCCGTCATCGCCTGGTAGGTGAGGCTGCCCGGCTGGTGGGTTGGGATCGCCCGCAGGATGGCCGCCATCGTGCTGGGGTCCGGCAGGCTGCGGATGTCGACGGCCGACCGCTTGCGACGGGCCTTGCGGCGACTTCGCCCCGTCGGTGTCGGGGGCCAAGGGTCGGCGACCAGCCGGCCCAACTCGACGGCCCGACGGACGCATGTATGAGCCACCTTGCGGTAGCGGCCAGCCGTCGCCGAGGCGAGTGGCTGGCCCTTGTCGCCGATCCCCAGCCGGTGCTCGACATCCGCCAGCAGCTCGCGGTTCAGTTCGCCGAGCGAAAGGACCCAGCGTCCCAGCCAACGCTCGTGCTCGTCGACCAGGGTCGACGTCGGCCGTCGGCGGTAGGGTCCGGTGGAGGTAGGCGCGTAGGCCGGCAGGCGGTGGCGGCGCCTTGGGGTCACGGACGAGCGGCAGGAAGCGGCTCAGCGCCTCCACGGACGACGTGCGGGTGCGCGGTGCCCAGTCCTGCCACTCGCCCGCCACCCACAGGCGAGCCCAGGCATGGACCTGCATCTCGCTCTGGGCAGGCCTCCACGACTCGGGCTCGCCGGTGCGGCGGTCGAACCACTCGCCGTCCTGTTGGGCGACGAGGAGCCGGGATCGCATCCTGTCGGCTTCCGCCTTCGTGCGGTACGAGCGGCTGAATCGTTCGGCGTCGATTGCCCACCGCACCAGCCATGGCTTGCGGGTCCTCTGGTGGCCGCGGCGGTCCTGCAAGGCCCCGACAGTGATCCGTTGGACGCGTCGCGGTCTCATTCGGCTGCCTGGATCGTGCTGGCGGCGATGAAGTCGTCGAGGGCGGATCCGGGGATGCGGACGTGGCTGCCGAGCTTGACGAAGGTGATGCGGCGTTCGGCGATGAGCCGGCGCGGGAACCGCTCCGTGGTACCTAGGCGCTCGGCCGCCTGGCCGACGGTGAGCAGCCGGCCGGATTCGCCACCACGCTGCGTAGCCACACGTGGGGAGTTGGGGTCACTGTCAAAGGTGCGGACGCGACCGTCGCAGCCGTCGCGACCGTCGCGGCTGCGGCGTGTGCCCTGGTCAGAGGGGTAGGTGCGTCGCGACGGTCGCGCGACGGTCGCGCGACGGTTGGGGGCGCGACCGTCGCGGGTGTTCGGGCTGGTCATGGCAGGTCTCGCGACGGTCGCGACGGTCGCGACGGTTGTATCCGCACGTTTGACGGTGCCGGGTCGCCCGCGCGGAGCGTGAGGAGGCGGTCGGAGCCGCGGGTGTGGCGTTCGAAGATGACGCCGTGGGCGCCCAGGGCCGGGGCGAGGCGAGCGAGGGCGCCGCTGAGTCCCCGGGGTGTCTGGGGCCAGCCCCGGGGGCGGCGCTCGGGCGTGATGCGGTCGAGCAATTCGCTGGCGGTCCCCTGCCAGCCTCCAGCGCAAACGCTCCCACTGGACACCAACCTCCGGAGCCGTGTGCGCAGGTTCGAATCCTGCCGAGGGCGCCGCTGATCGGAGCCGTGACCAGGGCGAACACCCTGCTCACGGCTCTTTCGCTGTTTGACCGTGGTTGACCCGTGCAACCCGGCCTTGGCCGCTGTTCGCGGGACGGGCGCGGGACGCAGCGTCAAGCGGGTGGTGGTGTCGACATGGCCGCGTCGGCCCGAAGTGCGGTCGCCGCACGGCTCGACGCGTTCGCGCGACAACGGGAGCCACCGGATCGAGGGATCAGCCTTGGCAGGTAGCTGCGGAGCTGCGCCTGCCCGGACCCCGGCGGCAGCGATCGCAGAAGTTTGCAGCGCCCAGTCGCTCCGGGACAGGGCTTGGTCGGGCCCGGGTGGCCCATTGCTGAATCGACACGCTCCCAGACCAGACCCGGTTCCCGGCTGCCGGGGATCGCTACCGAGCCCGCGGCCGCACCTTGTTGTCGCTCCGGCAATCTGAGGACATGCGCACCAGGCTTCGCCGATTCGTCGTTCCGCTGATGTTCGGCGCGTTCGGGCTGTCCGTCGGTTGGATCGCTGGTCTCTCGCACGAGGGAGCGTTCGACTCCATCAAGCCCGTCCGCGTGCGGCAGTACTACGGCGTGGCGATGGGCGAGAACGAAGATGGCGAGTACTGCATCGAGCACAGCTCGGATGGTGCCGAGTGCGCAGTCCTACGCCTCGAAGACGATGCTCGGCTCCCCGAGGTCGGGTCACCCGTCCGGGGCGGCCTCACGCAGCTGCCAAGCGACACGAGCGATCCATACGAGCCCTCATGGCTCTGGGTGACCGGACTCGCCTGCGGTTGGGAGGGCACCGAGGGAGCGACGGCCTGTCCCTGACGTCACGACTGATCCAACCGCGCAGCGTTGGCTCATGAGAAGGGCTACAAGATGTGGAGTACCTCAATGGCGGGCCGTCGCTCTACAGCATCCTCGGTGATAACGGCTCGGTGGCATCGCGCGTGCTCGCGCTCGACACACAGGATGGCCACGCGCTCGCGAGCTGCTCGGTCGATGACGCGCTCAAGAGCGTCCGAGGCGCCGTTGTCCAGAATCGCTCGCATGCGCTCGCGCCCTGCAGAAGCGTCACCCGCCCTGAACGACGCACGGTTGTCGACCGGGTTGCCGAGGGCCTTCTCGTGGATGTAGTCGATGCCGGCGCCCGCGAGCGCCGCTTCGAGTCGGCGCCGGGAGAACCCCGGCTTGCGGCTAACAGGGTTCAGTCGGACGTCAAAGACAGTGGTGATCCGCGCGCCAGTCAGGCGCTCGACCAGGCCCTCGGGCGTCAGGCCCTCGTACCCGACGCTGTAGATCCGACCAGCCACCCGCTCATCGTGGTGGGCGTTCGGCATCGACGGCAACCGAGCTCTCCTAGATCGCCAGCCGGGGCTGGTAGTCGGTTGCAGGCGGCCAGAACACCCCGAGGACGAGGAAGGACGCCGGGTATTGCTCCTGGTTGCCGACGAAGAGCACGGCAGCGCGATCGCTCCACAGCGCGTCCTCGAACTTCTGCCTCACGAGCTCCTGCCAGTTCGTCCGGTGTCGTACGTGGCGCCAGAGCGCGACGACCTCCCAGTCCACGATCGTCTGCTCGTGGCCGGCGCAGCCATCGCTGCGGCGGCGGTAGTGGTAGCGGAACCGCCACGGCACGACCTCGAAGTCCGGCTTCGACGTCGAAGGATCGTCGAAGAGGCTCATACGCGCCGCGGCGCCCTCGGCTCGTCGCGTCCACTCCGCGAGCTGGGCGTCATCCCGCGGCGTGATCTCGAGCGTTGGCGGTTCTGCCGGGCGAACAACCGCCAGCGACGGCGTCCCTGGACCCGACCCGGAGCGGTTCGCTTACACGAGCTCGCACATGTTGGCTTCGAGGAGCCTGCCCTTACAGGGGTAGATGTCGCTGGGCTGCGCCAGGCGCGTTGGTCTGCATTCATGCCTGGGCGCCGGACTGGAGGCACTCCACGACAAGGGCGACACTGTCTTTCGGCACCGCAAGGCGAAGGTCTCCCCGCTCGGTGTTTGCCTCGATGACTTGGAAGAAGCCAGGTTTGATCCGCAGCATTTCGCCGCCTGTGACCTCGCGAACGGTTTGCACGAGCACCTGTGACGGCAACGGGGAGCCCCCGCCACGCAGCCGAAGACCGGGCGCCCATCGTGCGCCGTCTTGGTCGAGCTGCAAGCCTCCCTGCTTCCATCTGCCCGGCAGAGGGTCGAAGGAAGCGCGGAGGAAACATGTAATGACGCGCCCTTCGGGACCCTGCGCCGCGCGGCGATCCTCATCCGTGGCGGGAGCACCCTGTCGGGAGGGTGCGGTAAGGGCCACGATGGGATGTCGCAATACGTCGAGAAGTCCGCGCGAGCCGCTGTCTCGCTTCGGCCGCTTCGCCGCTGCCATCCGCACACATTGTCACGCAGGCCTGGCGGTCAGCAGGACTCGCTGGGGAGGATGCCGGCGCCTCGGACTGCGCGCTCGGCCGCACGGTGGTGACCGGCCTGTCGTGCGCCACACGCCTTCCAGAACGTGCCGCGCTCCGGACGGACCTGCGGTATCTCACGGATCTCGCGCTAGCATCAAGCGGTTGCTCCCACCGCCGCTCCCGGGCCGGCGGTGACCAGGACGGATACCGATCCCATCACTCCCTCGTCGCCGCGCGCCAGACGTCGACGCCGGCCGCCCCAGCGCAGCCAGGTGCTCGGCGGTCGGCGCCACGTCGAGCAGCGTGCGCCGCGGCGTCGTGGTGCACTCAACACACGAGAAGTTGGGCCAGGTGCTCTCGCTGTCCGTTCCAGTGAGCCCTGCGACCACGACGGACAACGGATCCGATCGCTTCAAGCGCCCTCGATCATCCATGACCGTGCCCACTCATCGCCGTATCGATGAGAGTGTTGGCCGCCAGGTCGTCGCCGTCGAGGGCACCAACGTAGGTCGAGACGAGCGTCTCGACGCTGTGGCCCAGCCGGCGGGCGACCTCGCCGAGGGGGACGCCGGCGCGAAGCCATGTCGTGGCGCAGGCGTGCCGGCAGTCGTAGACCCGCAGCGGCGCCCGCCCCACGTTCCCGCAGGCCCGCTTGAGCGTCCGGCCCCAGTTCGAGGCGGGTCGGGCGGCGGCCCGTCCTCGTCCGGAATAGCAGGTCGTTCGGCGAGCCGCTCGATCGACGATCCCGGACGCAGGAGGATCGGCCAGCTCGGGCGGGATCGGACGGAGCGGTTGCCGGTCTTCGGCTCGCCCGGTTCGTCCCAGTCGATGTCGGCCTCGACGACGTCGATCGCTCCCCACCCTCGGTCGGGAGCCTGAGAGCGTGAGGCGCAGCATGACGACCTCGGACGGGCGCAGCCCGGCGATAGTACGTGACCGCCGTCATGACCTGGTAGGTGAGGCTGCCGGTTGGTGGGTGGGGATCGCCTGCAGGATGCCCGCCATCGTCTCGGGGTCCGGCAGCCTGCGCATGTCCGCCGCTGACCGCTTGCGACGCGCCTTGCGCGACTCCGCCCGGTCGGTGTCGGCGGCCACGGTCGGCGACAAGCGGCCCAGCTCCACCGCTCGCTTCACGCAGTGTGGGCGACCTTGCG
>CAVUBW010000001.1:0-22405 GCA_963739835.1 uncultured Acidimicrobiales bacterium | reverse complement strand
GCGCCTCGTCCACCACGGGCAGACCACCGGCGCCCGCGTGCACCTGCCGGTGTTCCTCGGCCGGGGGCCGGCCGAGACGCCTGACGCCGACCTCGCCGCCTTCCACCACGCGCTGCTCGGTGTGGTCGCCGACCCCGCCGTGCGCTCCGGCGAGTGGGCGCTGGCCTACACGTCCGGCTGGCCGGGCAACGACCGCTGGGGCGACCTCGTGGCGTGGTCGTGGCGGGGCGACACCGGACGCTGGCTGATCGTCGTCAACCTCGGCGACGCCACCGCCGCGGGCCACGTCGCCGTCGGCTGGGACGACCTGCGCGGCCGAGCCCTGCACCTGGCCGACCCGACCACCGGCGTCGCCTTCGACCGCCGGGGCGACGACCTGGTCGACGGCCTGTACGTCGAGCTGGGGCCGTGGCGCTGGCACGTCCTTCGGATCGAATAGCCGCCCGCCGACAGGGGGACCTGATGACCGCCGAGCACGACCGCCTGGCCGAGGCCACCGGCGCCGCCGAGGACGGGTTGTCCGACGCCAACCCCTGGTACGAGTGGGGCCCGTACCTCTCCGAGCGCGCCTGGGGCACGGTGCGCGAGGACTACAGCGACGACGGCGACGCCTGGGGCTTCTTCCCGCACGACCACGCCCGCTCGCGCGCCTACCGCTGGAACGAGGACGGCATGGCCGGCCTGTCCGACATCCGCCACGACCTGTGCCTGGCGCTGGCGCTGTGGAACGGCGCCGACCCGATCCTCAAGGAGCGGATGTTCGGGCTGACCGGGCCGCAGGGCAACCACGGCGAGGACGTCAAGGAGTACTGGTGGTACCTCGACGGCCTGCCGAGCCACGCCCTGGCTGCGGTGGCGCTACCACTACCCGCAGGCCGCGTTCCCGTACGAGCGGCTGATCGACGAGAACGCCCGGCGGACGCAGGACGAGCCCGAGTTCGAGCTGCTCGACACCGGCGTGTTCGACGACGACCGGTACTGGATCGTCGAGGTCACCTACGCCAAGGCGTCGCCGACCGAGGTCCTGGCGCGGATCACGGTCGAGAACGCGGGCCCCGACGCCGCGCCGCTGCACGTGCTGCCGACGCTGTGGTTCCGCAACTCGTGGAGCTGGTCCGGCCGCGACGAGGACGTGCCGGCGCTCGCGCTCGACCGGGCGGCGACGCCGTCGTGGTCGACCACCCCCGGCTCGGCGGCTACCGCCTCGAGGCCGCCCCGGGGCCCGGCGGCGCGGCGCCCACCGCCCTGTTCTGCGACAACGAGACCAACGCGGCCCGCGTGTTCGGCGGCGGCGGCCTCGCCGCCGTACCCGAAGGACGGCATCAACGACCACGTCGTCGCGCGGCGCCGCGACCGTCAACCCGGCCGGCGCCGGCACCAAGGCCGCGCTGGTGGTACCGCCTCGACGGTGCCCGGCGGCGGGCCGGGCCGAGCTGCGGCTGCGGCTGCACCGGCCGGACCCGGCGGCGGGCGCCGCAGCGCCGGGTGGGCGGGCGCGGCGTTCGACGAGATCGTTCGCCCGCCGGCAGGCCGAGGCCGACGAGTTCTACGCCTCGCTGCCCGCCGAGCCGCTCGACCCCGAGCGAGCCCGGATCGCTGCGCCAGGCCTGCGCCGGCCTGGTCTGGAGCAAGCAGATGTACCCCTACCGGGTCGCGCGGTGGCTCGACGGCGACCCGGGCGAGCCGCCGCCGCCGCCCGGCCACGTCCACGGGCGGCAACGCCGGGTGGCGCCACGTCGACGCCTTCGACGTGCTCGCCATGCCCGACCCGTGGGAGTACCCGTGGTTCGCCGCCTGGGACCTCGCCTTCCACGCCGTCGCCTGGGCCCACATCGACCCGGCGTTCGCCAAGTACCAGCTCGTCGTGCTGCTGCGGCGAGTGGTTCCAGCACCCCAACGGCGCGCTGCCGGCCTACGAGTGGAGCTTCGACGACGTCAACCCGCCGGTGCACGCGCTGGCGGCGCTCCGGGTGTTCGGGATCGACGGGCGGGACCGACGTCCGCTTCCTCGAACGGGTCTTCCAGAAGCTGCTGATCAACTTCACCTGGTGGCTCAACCGCCAGGATCCCGACGGCAACAACCTGTTCGGCGGCGGCTTCCTCGGCCTCGACAACATCAGCCCGCTCGACCGCTCGCACCTGCCCGCGGGGATGCGCATCGAGCAGGCCGACGGCACCGCCTGGATGGCCTACTACTCGCTGGCGATGCTCGTCCTCGCCGCCCGGCTGGCCGAGCACGACGACGTCTACGACGACATGGTCGTCAAGTTCCTCGAGCAGTTCGTGATGATCGTCGACGCGGTCGACGACGCCGGGCTGTACGACCCGGCCGACGGCTTCTTCTACGACCGCCTGGTCGACGGCGACAAGGTCACGCCGATCCGGGTGCAGACGCTGGTCGGCGTGTTCCCGATCCTGCCGGCCGGCCAGCTGGCACTGCGCCACGGGGAGCGGACCCAGCGGCTGCGCAAGCGCGTGGCCCGGCGCTTCGAGGCCGGGGAGCGTACCGGCGAGCGGCTCGCCGCCCGCCTGCAGACCACCGGCGACGAGAGCCGGCTGCTGGTGTCGCTGGTGTCGCCGGACCAGCTCGCCACGACGCTCGCCAGCTTCTTCGACGAGGACGCGTTCCTGTCGCCCCACGGCCTGCGCTCGATCTCCAAGCGCCTCACCGAGCGGTACGACGTCCCCGGCGTGCCGGGGGCGAGCATCGAGTACGAGCCGGCCGAGGGCCGCACCGACATGTACGGCGGCAACTCCAACTGGCGGGGGCCGGTGTGGATGCCGGTGAACTACCTGGTGATCCGGTCGCTGTGGCAGTACCACCAGTTCCTGGGCGACGAGTACACGGTCGAGTACCCGACCGGCTCGGGGCAGCGGCGCACGCTGGCCGAGGTGGCCGACGACCTGCGGGAGCGGCTGGTGTCGATCTGGCTGCCCGGGCCGGACGGCCGGCGGCCGGTCTACGGCGGGGTCGAGCGGTTCCAGACCGACCCGGCGTGGAAGGACAACCTGCTGTTCTTCGAGTACTTCCACGGCGACAACGGGGCCGGGCTCGGGGCGATGCACCAGACCGGGTGGACCGCCCTCGTCGTCGACCTGCTGCTCGACCGGCCGGAGTTCACGTGGGCGGGTCGGGCAGGCCCCAGAACGGACCTGTGAGGCCGACGGACGCGAAGTACTCGCGGGCCGCCTCCGGCTCGCGCCGGACGTAGCCCCGGGTAAGGCGGCCGTCGTACCAGTGGGCGGCGAAGCGCCACAGGGTGGCGAGGTCCATCACGTAGCCCCGGGGGTTGCCGGTGCGGTCGAGCCAGGCGGCGATGCAGGCGTCGTCGCAGAACAGGCGCTGGTGGGCACAGGTGTGGACGACGTCGTCCCACATGCGGGCGGTCGGGACGAGGAAGTGGGCCCGCTGGTCGCCCGGCGGCGGCCCGGCGGTGCCGACGACCCAGGCGTGGGCCGCGCCGCACGCCGGGCACGTGGTCGCCACGAGGACCTCGTCCTCGTCGGGCAGCACGTGGGGCGTGGCGAAGGCGTCCCAGGCGCAGCCTCCCCACCACAGCGTGCGGGCGCCCATCACCGAAAAGCCCAGCGGCACCGACGTGAACGGGTGGGCCATGACGATGCGGTCGCCGGTGCCGCCGCCGTCGAGGACGAGGTGGCGGGCCCGGTGGAGCGCGGCGAGCGCGTCCCGGACGGCGGCCGGGGTCGCCCCCAGCTCGTCCGCCAGCGCCTCGACCGTGGGGGCGTCGCCGGTGGAGACGAAGCGGCCGTAGACCGCGAGCCGGACGTCCTCGGTGTCCACCGGGCCAGTATGCCGGTGGGCCGGCCGGGAGCCGGCGCAGCTGCACTAGCGTCGGTGCGTGGATCTCGACGCCGCCATGGGACTCGCCCTCGACGAGGGCGCCACCGCTGTCCTGCACGGCGACGTGCCGGTGGGCGCGGTCGTGCTCCGCGACGGCGAGGTGATCGCCCAGCGCCACAACGAGCGCGAGCTGACCGGCGATCCGACCGCGCACGCCGAGATCCTGGCGCTGCGGGACGCGGCCGACGTCGTCGGCACGTGGCGGCTGGAGGGGACGACCCTGGTCGTCACCGTCGAGCCGTGCCCGATGTGCGCGGGGGCGCTGGTCGGCGCCCGGGTCGACGCCGTCGTGTACGGGGCGGCCGACCCGAAGGCCGGCGCCTGCGGGTCGCTCTACAACCTGTGCGCCGATCCCCGCCTCAACCACGAGGTGGCGGTGACCGCCGGCGTCGCGGGTCGAGGAGGCGGCGGCGCTGATCACGGGGTTCTTCGACGAGCTGCGGGCGGCCGAGGCCGGGGGGACCAGTCCCGGCCCCGACGACACCCGAGGCTGAGGGCGGGGGCCCCAGGGGGTGGGCCTCGCCCCGATTCGCTAGATGATCGCGGTGGCCGGTGCACGGCCCCGGACCAGCCGCCCCCGTGCACCGCACCAGCAGCGCCAGTGCGTGACGGGGCCGTCCGGGCCGTTGGACTGCTTCTCGATCCGCGACTCGTCAAGGAGTACGCGGCGGCCGTGACGCGGGCAGTCGATGGCGAACATGACGTCGCTCCTCACGCAGTGGCCCGATCCAATTGACCGTCCACTTCTCCGACCAGTCTTGCTGGACATGTGGCTGATTGGCCCGTAGATTGGCGGGTAGCAACGGTCCAATCCATAGCCAATTCCGGAGCATTGGTATGAACAGGCCGATCGAGCGGATCCTGGGCATGTGGTCGGACGGGCCCGGCCCCCTGCACCGCAAGCTGAGCGACTCGCTGCGGGCCGCGGCCGAGGAGGGCCGACTCCGCCCGGGCGAGCGGCTGCCGTCGGAGCGTGACCTCGCGTCCCGTCTCGCGGTCAGCCGCAGCACGGTGGTCGCCGCCTACGACACGCTGCGCGCCGACGGCGTGGTCGAGAGCCGCCAGGGCAGCGGCACCCGCGTCCGCCCGATGGCGCGGCCGGCGACCGAGTCGTGGCGCGGCCCAGGGCCCGGGCGCCCCGACCCGCTCGACGACTTCGCCATCAGCCCGCTCTACAAGACGCTGATCGACGTGCGCGACGACGTGATCTCGCTGGCGTGCGCCACGTTCCCGGCCCACCCCCGGGTGGCCGACGCCATGCGGGAGGCGGTGGTCGAGCAGGGCGCCAAGCTGCTGGAGCACACCGGCTACCTGCCGGGCGGGCTGCCGGAGCTGCGGGAGGCGCTGGCCGAGATGCTCACCCGCGGCGGCACGCCGACGGCCCCCGACCAGGTGCTGATCACGACGGGCGCCCAGCAGGCGGTCACGCTTGCGACGCTGCTGCTGGTCCGGCCGGAGGCCGAGGTGATCGTCGAGTCGCCCAGCTTCAGCGGCACGCTCGACGTGTTCCGCACGCGGGGCGCCCGGGTGACGTCGGTCCCGGTCGACGACGAGGGCATCGACATCCGGGGCGTCATGCGGGCGGTCGATGCTGGCGACCCGGCCGCGGTGTACGTGATGCCCACGTTCCACAACCCGACCGGCGTCCTGCTCGCACCCCACCGCCGCCGCGACCTGGCCGAGCTGGCCGCCGACCGCGGCGTCCCGGTGGTGGAGGACAACGCGCTGGAGAACGCGCCCCTGGACGACGAGCGCCCGCCGCCGATCGCCGCGTTCGCCCCGCCCGACGCCCCGGTGCTGAGCGCCGGCTCCTTCTCCAAGGCCGCGTGGGGCGGCCTGCGGGTGGGCTGGCTGCGGGGGCCGACGGCGATGATCGCCCGGCTCACCGAGTTCAAGGCGATGAACGACCTGGGCTCGCCGCTCATCGACCAGGCGATCGCGGCCCGGATCGTCCCGCACTTCGACGAGATGCGCGACGACCACCGGCGGATGCTCAACCGCAACCTCGGCCTGGTCAGCGACCTGCTGGCGGCGCTGCTGCCGACGTGGCGCTGGCGGCGACCGAAGGGCGGCCCGTCGCTGTGGGTCGAGATCCCCGCGGGGAGCGCCTCGGCGTTCGCCCAGGTGGCGATGCGGTTCGGGGTCGAGGTCATCCCCGGCGACCAGATGTCCCCGACCGGCGACGACCGCCGGCACCTCCGGCTGCCCTACACGGCCGAGCCCACGGTGCTCGACGAGACGCTGCGCCGGCTGGCCCGGGCGTGGGAGGCCTACGCCCCCAGCGACGAGGCCCGGGGCGCGGCGACCCGGCCCGTCGTGGTGTAGCGGCCGGCCGAGCCGTCCCGGCCCGGCGCGGCGTGGAAGCTGGCCACCGCGTCGATGCCGCCGGTCGGGGCCCGCCGCAGCTCGACTCGGGCCCCGCTGGCGGTGGCCAGGCGGTGGGTGATCGCCAGCCCGAGCCCCGTGCCTCCTCCCTGGCCGCCCCAACCCTGACCGCCCCCGGCCTGCCAGAAGCGGTCGAAGGCGTGCGCCCGCTGCTCGTCGGTGAGGCCGGGTCCCTCGTCGACCACGTGGAGCTCGACGCCGGCGCGGTCCGCAGCGACGGTGATCCGCAGGGTCGAGCCGGCCGGGGCCACCTCCAGCGCGTTGGCGATGTAGTTGTCCACGATCTGCTCGGGCGCGCCGGGCACCGCGAGGGCGGGCGCCGCGGACGGGGCGTCCACGACAAGGGAGACGCCGCCCTCGTCGGCGAGCGGGCGCCACTCGTCGGCGCGCTCGCGGGCGGTGGCGGCCACGTCGACCGTGACGACCTCGGCCTCGGCGTCCGCCCGCGCCAGCGTGAGCAGCCCGTCGGTCAGGCGACCGAGCCGGTCGATCTCGCCCGCGGCGGCCTCCAGCCGCCGGCGCGCCGCGGCGGGGTCGTCCTCCATCAGCGCCGCGGCCTGGTCGATCCGCAGCCGCAAGGCGGTCAGCGGTGTGCGCAGCTGGTGGGAGGCGTCCCCGGCGAAGGCCCGCTGGGCGGCGACCATCTGCTCGATGCGGTCGGCCATCGCGTCGAACGACGTCGCCAGCGCCCGGACCTCCGGCGGCCCGGTGTCGGTCGACGCCCGCGACGCCAGGTCGCCGGCCGCCAGCCCCTCGGTCGCCGTGCGCAGGCGGCGCAGCGGGCGGGAGATCGTCGCCGCCAGCGCGACCGCGACCACCAGAGCGGCCGCCAGGGAGACGACCGCGGCGGCGACCAGCGTGCGCAGCCGGTCCGACACCCGATGGTCGATCGCGCTGGCCGGGTAGGCGAGCCGGACGGTGCCGAGCACGCGGTCGCCCGACCGCACCGGCAGCGCGACGTAGACGAGCGGCTCGCCCAAGGTGCGGGACTGGCGCTCACCCGCCGAGAAGCGGCCCGACAGCGCCGACGCGATCTCGGGCCGGTTGGCGTAGGACTCGCCCACCGCGGTGCCCGGCCCTCCGGCGGCGATGGCGGTGCCGGCGCCGTCGGTGATCACCACGGTCGCCCCGGTCCTGGCCCGGTAGTCGGCGACGACGTCGTCGAGGCCCGCCTGCTCGACGGTCGTGCGACCCTCGAGGGCGTCCTCGGCCCGGCCCGAGAGCACGTACGCGTCGCGCTCGAGGCCCGTCTCCAGACGGTCGCGCTCGACGCGTGCGAGGTGGAAGCCGAGCGGGATGTCCTGGACGATCAGCACGAGAGCGACGATCCCGACCAGCGCCGCCGCCAGGCGCCACCTCATCCGGGGACCTCCAGGCGGAAGCCGACGCCGCGCACGGCCTCGATCCACCGGGCATCGCCGAGCTTGCGGCGCACCGACGCCACGTGCGCGTCGACGGTCTTGGTCGGCCCGTACCAGTGGGCGTCCCACACGTGCTCGAGGATGTCGCTGCGCCGGTGGACCACCCCGGGCTCGGCCGCGAGGTAGGCCAGCAGGTCGAACTCCTTGGCGGTCAGCGACACCTCGGCACCGGCGAGCCAGGCCCGGCGGGCCCGGACGTCGATCCGCAGCGCGCCGACCTCGAGCGCCCCCGGGGCCGCCGGGCCCGGGTCGGGGCCCGGCGCACGGCGGCGGCTGACGGCGCGGATGCGGGCGACGAGCTCGCGGAAGCCGAACGGCTTGACCACGTAGTCGTCGGCGCCCAGCTCCAGGCCGAGCACCCGGTCGAGCTCGTCGGAGCGGGCCGTGAGGACGATGATCGGCACGTCCGAGGCGGCGCGCAGCGCCCGGCAGACGTCGTAGCCGTCCATGTCGGGCAGCCCCAGGTCGAGCAGCACGAGATCGACGCGCTCGGCGGCGAGCGCCTCCCGGCCGGTGCCGACGGCGGACACCTCGAACCCGGCGTCCCCGAGGCCGTCGGCCAGGGACGTCGAGATGGCGTCGTCGTCCTCCACGACCAGGATCCGCACGCCACCATCTTTCCGCCACGGGCGGCGCGACCCGGCATCGGCGGGTGCGGCAGGACGAGAACGGGAGCGATCTTGGACGTCCCTTGGACGTCGCCGCGCCGTGCCCTCGACCGGCGGTTCGTACGGTGCAACCACGCCGGATTTCGCCGGCAACGACCCGAGGAGGGCCGCATGAAGCCATCGGTCGCCACATGCCTGTCGCTCGTCGCCGTGCTCGGCGCCGGCGCGCTGGCGGCGGCCGCCAACCTCCGGGTCTTCGCCGACCCCGCCCGCGAGGCAAGCGCCAGCGCGGTCGGGGCGTCCCCGTCCAGTGCGGTGGAGCTCGACGCCCCCGCCGACGCGGCGCAGACCTTCACGCTGGGGCCCGCCGGCTCGCTCACCCTCGGCACGAGCGGCGGGCTCCACGTGGTGGGCCTCGATCCTGCGCCCGGCTGGCAGGCCTTGCCGGCCCAGACCGGTCCGCCCGGACCGGTCGTGGTCGAGTTCCGGCCGCCGGTCGGGCCCGGGGTCGTGGTCACCGCAGTGACCGGACCCGACGGCATCCGCGTGGTCACGCACGAGGAGCCGACCGCGGTCGGCCGGCTCGTCGATGAGCACGGGGGCGTGGAGGATGACTGACGGCCGCGTCCCCCAGCGCTCGCCCGGCAGCCGCCCGCCGCGGCGGCGGCACCCGGCGCAAAGCGCCCGGATCGTCGCCGCCGGGGCGTCGGCCGCCGCCGTGCTTGGCATCACCGCCGCGCTGGGCGTCGCCCAGCACGCCACGGCGGCGCCGGCCCTGGTGCCCGCGTCGAGCGGTTCCGGCGCGGTGTCGACCGTCCGGCCGCCGACGGTCCAGCCAGCCAGGCCCTCCCCCTTCTTCCCCTCCAGCCCCCCCGATGTCACCACCCACGGCTCCCGTTGAGATCGCCGGGGCCGGGATCCTCCGCGCCCGGCTGCACGTGATGGGCAGCACGGCCGAGATCACCGTCGTCGGCGGACGCCCCGGGCTCCTGCGCCTCGCCGAGGCGCGGCTGCACCAGCTCGACCGCCTGTGGAGCCGGTTCCGCCCCGACAGCGACCTGACCCGGCTCAACCTGGCCGAGGGCGCCGCCGTCCCGGTCGCCCCCGAGACGCTCGATCTGGTGGAGCAACTCGTCGCCGCCTGGCAGGTCACGGCCGGCGCCTTCGACCCGACGCTGCTGCCCGCGCTGGTGGCGGCGGGTGACGTCGCCAGCCGCGACGACCCCACGGCGCGGACCGTGCTGCCGGCCAGCGCGGCGTGGCCGGGCGACCCCGCAGGGATCGTGGTCGACCGCGCCCGGGGGATCGCCCGCCTGCCCCACGGCACCGCGATCGACTCCGGCGGGCTGGGCAAGGGGCTGGCCGCCGACATCGCCGTGGCCGACATCCTGGCGGCCGGAGCCGACGGCGCCATGGTCTCGGTCGGCGGCGACCTCCGGGTCGAGGGCCGGGCCCCGCACGGGGCCTGGTCCGTCGCCGTCGAGGACCCGGGCGACCGGGCGGCGCCCGGCCCGGTCCTTGCTTTGGCCGCCGGCGGCGTCGCGACATCCGCCCCCTCCGCCCGCCGGTGGCGGTCGGGCGGCGTCGAGCAACACCATCTCCTCGACCCCACCACGGGCGCCCCCGCCCGCGAGCCGGTCGCCGCGGTCACGGTGGCCGCGGCGACCGCCGCGTCGGCCGAGGCGCTCACCAAGGTGCCCTTCGCCTACGGGCCGAAGGGGGGTGCCGCCCTCCTCGACGCGTGGGGGGTCGCCGCGCTGGTCGTCGGCCGGGACGGGTCCTGGCTGGCGACGACCGCCTGGTCGCCGCTGGTGGCCGAGCGAGGAGTGCCGGCGTGAGCAACCACGTGTGGTGGTACCTCGCCCGGGCCTCGGGCATCGTCGCCTGGGCGCTGCTCGTGGCGAGCCTCGTCTGGGGCGTGCTCCTGTCCACGCGGGTGCTGCGGCCGCACGATCGACCGGCCTGGCTGCTCGACCTGCACCGGGCGCTCGGCGGGCTCACGGTGGCCATGGTCGGGGTGCACATCGCCGCCCTGGTCGGTGACAGCTTCACCCACTTCGGGGCCGCCGACGTGCTCGTCCCCCTGGCGTCGGGCTGGCGGCCGCTGCCCGTGGCCCTCGGCGTGCTGTCCCTCTACCTGCTCGTCGCCGTGGAGGCCACGTCGCTCGCCATGCGCCGGCTGTCCAAGCGGGCGTGGCGCTCGGTCCACGTGACCAGCTACGGGCTGGTCTGGCTGGTGTCGCTCCACGCCGGCTTCGCCGGGACCGACTCCATCAACGTCGTCTACCGGGGGACCGCCGTCGTGCTCACGGCCGCGGCGGTGGCGGCGACGTCGGTCCGATTGCTCGCCGGCCGCCGCCGCGTGGCCCGGCCGGCGATCGCCCACCGCTAGCCCACCGCTAGCCCCCGACCCCCGAGAGGACCGATGGAACTCGACCGCCTGTTCGGCCTGCCCGCCCACCCGCTGCTCGTCCACGTGCCGGTCGTGCTCGTGCCGCTGGCGCTGCTGGTCACGATCGCCGCCCTGTGGCCCCGTGTCCGCCGCGTCGCCGCCCTCACCGCCGCCGTCCTCGCCCTCGCGGGCGGGCTCGGCGTCGCGCTGGCCACGGGGTCGGGAGAGAGCTTCCAGGAGCAGGTCCCGGAATCCGCCCGGGTCGAGCAGCATGCGGAGCAGGGCCAGGCCGCCGAGACCCCGGCGCTGGTCTTCGGCATCGCGGCGGTCGCGGCCGCGGCGGTCACGAGGTCATGCGGAGGCGCCCCGGCTCGGCGGCTGACGAGCCTGCGCCGGCGAGGACGGGGCCGACGCCGACCGGGACGACGCCCGGCGCGGGCGGCCGCTGGCTCGCCGCGGGCGCGCTGGCGGTCTCAGTGGTCGCCGGCGCCGTCGCCACGACCACGGTGGTCCAGGCCGGCCACAGCGGCGCCGACGCGGTCTGGCACGACACGTCCGGCGGCGGCACAGCCGGGGCCGAAGGCGGCGGCGCCGGGGCCCTTCGGCCCTAGAACGGGGGCGCTCGGGCCTCTTGGCTGGGCAGTAGAGCCGCCGCCGCGGCCGCGGTCGCGTCTCTACCGACACAGGAGGCGATCCGATGCCTGCGACCGGCACCTATCCCGCCCGGCTGGACGGCCGGGTGGACCAACCGCTCAGCCCGTGGCTCTGGCTCGTGAAGTGGGTGCTGGTGCTACCCCACGTCTTCGTGCTGGCCTTCCTCTGGCTGGCGACCGCGGTGCTCACGTTCGTCGCCGGCGTGGCGATCCTGTTCACCGGCGTGTACCCGCGGGCGATCTTCGACTTCAACGTCGGGGTCCTGCGCTGGACGTGGCGGGTGGCGTTCTACGGCGTGTCGGCGTTCGGCACCGACCGGTACCCGCCGTTCAGCCTCCAGCCCGACCCGGACTACCCGGCGGACTTCGACGTGGAGTACCCCGAGCGGCTGTCGCGTGGGCTCGTGCTCGTGAAGTGGTGGCTGCTGGCCATCCCCCAGCTTCTCATCGTCGCCGCGTTCGCGGGCGGGTGGGAGCTCGCCGGGCCGGGCGTCATCACGATCCTGGCCGTGGTGGCGATGGTGATCAACGCGTTCCGCCACGAGTACCCGGAGCCGGTGTTCGACTTCGTCATGGGGATGAACCGCTGGTGCTACCGGGTCTTCGCCTACGTCCTGCTGATGCGGGACGAGTACCCGCCGTTCCGCCTCGACGCCGGCGGCCCCGACCCGGCCACCGCGCCGCCCACGCCCCCGAAGGCCCCGGCCCCCACGGTGCCCAGCGGCCCCCGCTCGGCGCCCCAGACCGCGTGACGGAGAAGGTGATGACGATGCTCAAGGTCAAGGAAGCGGCCGGCGAGTTCCTCGCCCACAAGAGGATCGCCGTGACCGGCGTGTCGCGGCACCCGGAGAGCCACGGCAGCAACGTCGTGTACAAGCGGTTGCGGGAGCGGGGCTACGAGGTCTTCGCGGTGAACCCGAACGCCGACGAGGTCGAGGGCGACGCGTGCTACCACTCGCTGCACGACGTCCCGGCCGGCGTCGAGGCGGTGGTGATCGCCACCCGCCCCGACCAGGCCGAGGCCACCGTCCGGGAGTGCGAGGACCTCGGCATCCACGAGGTGTGGATGCACCGCGCGTTCGGCGCTGGCAGCGTCTGCGACGAAGCCACGGTCTACGGCCGCGCCCACGGCATGACGGTGATCGACGGCGGCTGCCCGCTGATGTTCGAGCCGACGGCAGACACCGGGCACAAGGTCATGCGGTTCATCCTCACCAGAACGGGCAAGGTGCCGAAGAAGGTGTGAGGCGGCCGGCGCTGCTGGCGGCGCGGACCTGGCGGTCAGGGGACCCGGGGCGCCAGGCACACGACGGCGTCGACCCCGCCCCCGGGAGCCGGCGCGAGGTGGATCGTCGCCCCGTTGGCCCTCGCCAGCTGGGCGGCGATCGGCAGCCCGAGGCCCGAGCCGGCACCGTGGTCGTGGCGTCCCTGCCAGAAGCGGTCGAACGCACGGCGCATCTCGTCCGGCGTCAGGCCTCCACCCTCGTCCACGACGTGGACCTCGGGGCCGCCCGGGCGGGGCCGCACCGCGAGGGTGACCGCCCGTCCCGGCGCGGTGGCCTCGATGGCATTGTCGATCAGGTTGTCGAGGATCTGTTCCAGGTGGCCGTCCACCATCTCGACGTCCACCGGGTGGTCGGGCAGCTCCGCCCGCAGGTCGACCTCCTGCTCGTCGGCGAACGCCGACCAGGCGGCCCGGCGCCCGTCGACGATGGCGACCACGTCGGCCGGCCGACGCTCCGGGCGGGCTCCTTCGGCCCGGGCGAGGGTCAGCAGGCCGTCGATGAGCCGGGACAGGCGGACCGTCTCCGTGATCGCGGCGTCGACGTCGCTCTGGGCGGTCTCCGGGTCGGCGACGTCGAGGGCGTCGAGGCGGAGGCGAAGGGCGGCGAGCGGGCTGCGCAGCTGGTGGGACGCGTCGGCGACGAACTCGCGCTGGGCGCCGACCAGCTCCTCCAACCGCGCCGCCATGTCGTTGAACGTGCGGGCCAGATCACGCACCTCCGGGGGGCCCGACCGCTCGTCGGCCCGCGCCCCGAGGTCGCCCCGGCCCAGCGCCTCGGCCCGGTCGTCGAGGCTGCGCAGCGGCCTGGTCGCCCACTGGGCGAGCCGGTCCCCGACCAGCCAGGCGACGCCGAGGGCCACCGCGGCGATGGCGCCGAGAAGCAACCACAGCCGGTGGATGCGCGCCTCGGTGGCGGCGTCCCCGTGGGTCACCAGCACCGCGCCGTGGACCTCCCGCCCGGATCCGACCGGCTCGGCGGCGTAGACGCGGCCCCCGACCCGGCCGGCCGTGGGACGACCCCGCCGGGCCTCGTCGAGCGCGGCGCGCAGCGGCGCGGCCAGATTCTCGCCCGGCGCCACCTCCGGAGCGAACGACCGCCCACTGGCGTCGACCACGACGGCCGATCCCTCGACGCGATCGCTGAAGCGCCGGGCGAGCCCGGCGACATCGTGTTCGCCCGGGTCCTCGACCATCTCCTCCGCCAGTGCGGCCAGCGTGGCGGCGGACCGCCCGACGTCGGCCGCGAGCGCGTCGCGCTCACGGCGGGCGAAGGTGACCGCCAGCGGCAGCTCCAGCACGACGAGCACGATCGCCACCAGCGCCACGTGGGCGACGACGACGCGGTGCCTCACGACACCGACCCGAGGCGGAACCCGACGCCGCGGACGGTCTCGATCCAGCGCGGGTCGCCGAGCTTGCGGCGCAGCGAGGCCACGTGGACGTCGAGCGTCTTGGTCGGCCCGTACCAGTGCGGGTCCCACACCTCGTCCATGATCTGCGTCCGGCTGACG
This sequence comes from uncultured Acidimicrobiales bacterium, assembly GCA_963739835.1. Taxonomy (GTDB): domain Bacteria; phylum Actinomycetota; class Acidimicrobiia; order Acidimicrobiales; family VFJN01; genus ZC4RG19. The sequence continues at coordinate 8,288 of CAVUBW010000001.1, read as the reverse complement.
ACCGCCCCCGGGTCCTCGGCGAGGAGCGCCAGCAGGTCGAACTCCTTGGGGGCGAGCGCCACTTCGCTCCCGGCGACCGTCACGCGGCGGGTTCGCCGGTCGATCTCCAGCGTGCCGATGCGCCGGGGGCCCTCCGGCTCGTTGAGCGTGCGACGGGCGACCGCCCGCACCCGGGCCACCAGCTCCCGGATCCCGAACGGCTTGACGACGTAGTCGTCGGCGCCCAGCTCGAGCCCCAGCACGCGATCGCCCTCGTCGCCCCGGGCGGTGACCACGATGATCGGCACGCTCGATCGGGCCCGCAGCTGGCGGCAGACCTCGTAACCGTCGAGGTCGGGCAGGCCGAGATCGAGCAGGACGAGGTCCATCCCCTCGGCGAGCAGGGCCTCCCGGCCCGTCGCCACCCGGGTCACGTCGAAGCCCGACCGCTCGAGCCCCCGGACCAGCGGGACCCCGATCGCCTCGTCGTCCTCGACGACCAGCAGCTGCACGGCACCAGCATGACCGTCGAGGGCCCGCCCGGCCCGCCATGCTGGCAATTCCTTAACCTTGGGCTGGGCAGGTACTGGCCGGGCTCGCCATACCTTGGGCGGCGTGTCCATGACCGCCAGATCGAGCCGGCAGCGCGGTCCGCGCCCCGACGTGAGTTCGGTACGACCGTCCGCATACCTGTGGACGAGCGGCTGGACGATGCTCCCCCTCCGCCTGTTCCTCGGAGTGACCTTCGTTTTCGCCGGGTTGCAGAAGCTGGCGGACCCGCACTTCCTCGACTCGCAGTCCTCGGGCTCGATCCACGCGCAGCTGCGAGCGGCCGCGCAGGGCAGCCCGATCGGCGGGCTGCTCGGGGGGCTGGTGCACCAGGCCACCGCGGTCGGCATCGCCATCGCCCTGGCCGAGTTGGCCGTCGGCGTCGCAGCCCTCCTCGGTCTGTGGACCCGGGTGGCGGCAGTCGGCGGCCTCGCCCTGTCGATCGGGTTCCTGCTGACGGTCAGCTGGCACACCCACCCCTATTATCTGGGCCCCGACATCGTCTTCGCGGCCGCGTGGACGCCGCTCCTGCTCGCCGGGGCCGGCGACGATCCCCGGCTGTCGCTCGACGCGTACCTGCGGCGCCGAGCGGGCGCCGAGCTGGGCCTCCCGGACACCCAGGCCATCCCGGTCGCCTTCGCCACCGTGCAGCGCTTCTGCGGTGGCTACAACGCGGGCCGCTGCCGCTACCGGAACGGCCGCGCCTGTGGGCCCGACCGCTGCCCGGTGCTCGCGACGCCGGCGGTCGACGACGGGGCGGGCGGCGCCCTCGTCGACCGCCGCACCTTCCTCGGCCAGGCCCGTACCGCGGCGGCGCTCGTGGTGGGCGGCGTCGTCGTCTCCGCGTTGACCGCGGGCGTCGGGCGCACGCTCGCCCGCCGCGGCGGCGACCCGGTGGCCGGCCTTCCCCCCGCCGGCGGCTCGGTCGGGAGCGGGACGGGCGGCGGCACCCCGACCACCACACCCCCGAGCACCGACAGGCAGTCGGGCACGCCCATCGGACCGGCCACCGCTGTCCCGGTAGGCGTCGTGAAGTCGTTCGACGACCCCGGCACCGGTTCCCTCGCCTACGTGGTCCAGCCGACAGCCGGCAACTTCCGGGCGTTCAGCTCTGTGTGCCCGCACGCCGGCTGCCAGGTCGGCTACTCGCGAGGCGCGAACGAGTTCGTCTGCCCGTGCCACGGCGCACGCTTCGACGGCACCGGCGGTCTGCTCCAGGGACCGGCCCAGACCTCGCTGAGGTCGATCAAGATCGCGAAGGGCCAGGACGGCCGACTCTACGTCGACTCGTGAACGAGGCCGCCCGCGTCGCGTTTTGTACGCGGAAGTGGTCGCCATAGCGACCACTTCCGCGTAGGAAACGGCGTCGACTCGGGATGTCGGCTGTACGGCGCGGTCAGCTGATCGGCTTTCGGGGCCGGCGGGAGGGGCTGGTAGCGTCGAGCCCGGAAGGTTGCCAGAGCGGACGAATGGGGCGGCCTCGAAAGCCGTTGTGGCCTCCGGGTCACCATGGGTTCGAATCCCATACCTTCCGCCCGCTGGTCCGGACGGGTCCAGGCCCGTCCGAGACCAAGCCCTTGACCAGGGCTTACACGCCAGCGGCGTCCGGCGGCTCTGCCCCCGGTGCACGGCGGTTGCTCGCGCGGTTGCTCGCGGAATCGGCAGGCTCATTCCGAACCCTTCCGGGGCCTCCGCCGTGCTCGCCGCCCTGGCCGTCGAGCACGGCTGCGGCCCGCTTGGCGACCGCCTGGGGACGCCGGCCGAGCCGCTTTACGTAACCGGCGGTCGTCGCCGGCCGGGCGTGCCCGACGAAGTGGGCGATGTCCTCCAACGCCTCGTCGCCGTCCACGAACAGCGTCGTCACGACCGTCCGCCGCCCGGCATGCGTCCCTAGCTCGGCGGCGATCCCGGCCGTCTTGGCCCCCTGCTTCACAACCTTGGCGATCGTCTGGCGCAGCACCAGCCCGCCAATCGGCGTCGTGAACACCAGGCCGACCGGCTCACCCGCGTAGGTCATCGTCTTCCAAACGGGCGCCACGGCCCGCTCCTGCGCCTGCAACTCCTCGCGCCTCCGGAGCAGGGCCACCGTCGTCGGCATGAGCCAGTGCTCGCCGTGGGCGCCGGCCGTCTTAGGCGGCCCGAGCTGCTGACCCCGCCCGTCGACGTACACCGACGCGCGCCGCACATGGGCGGTCCCGGCCTCGAGGTCGACGTCCTCCCAGGCAAGCCCTAGCACCTCGGACACGCGCCAACCCTGCAGGAACAACAGCGCCACCGCGGCGCCGAGCCGGTGATCGGCCACGGCCGCCAGCAACGCCCGGGTCTCGTCCTGGTCGAGCGCCACGCCGACCGAGTCGTCCACCCGCAGCGGCTTGACCGCCCGGACCGGGTTCCCGACCAGCGCGCCCATCTTCACCGCCTCGTCCACCACCTGGGCGAGCACCTGGCGGTGATGCCGCACGGTCCGCGGGGCCAGCGTGCGGCTGAGCTTGGTCTGCCACTCCGTGATGAGCCGATAGTCGAGCTCAGCCACCGGGACCTTCGCCAGGTCCTCCTTGATCTTGCGCACCCGGTCCTCGGCCTTGGCCCACGACGATGGCCGCACCGCATGCCGGTGCACGTTGTGCAGCCACCAGTCAGCCAGCGCCCCCACGGTGCTGAGCACCCCGAGGCCCATCCCTGCCTGCTCGCGGCGCTTGGCCCGCCGGTCCAATCGCCTCCTGCTGCGTCTTGCCCATCGCCCGGCGAGGCCGGCGCTCCCCCGGCACCCACCACGTCGCACACCAACGGCCATCGGCCTGGCGGTACACCGAACCCTCGCCATTCGCCGACTTGCCGAACACGCGGATGCCATCCGGCGTGGCGACCCGCTTCCCCTTCCGCCGATTGCCGAAAGACCTAGGCACCGAGCCCGTCCAGGTACTCCGCCACGGCATCAGTCGAGATCCGGCGCAGCGCGCCGATCTTCACCGACCGCAACTCCCCGGTGCGCAACAGCTCGAACACCGTCGAGCGCCCGACGTTGAGCGCCTCGGCCACTTCCTCCGGGCGCAGCAACAGCCGCACCACACCGGTCGTCTCGGACATGCTCCCCACTCCCCTCGCTCACGTTGCCCAACTGCCGAACTCACGCCACCGCCGGATCAGGCGGCGCCGGACCCGCACGTGCCGCCACGACCGCCTTGGCCCGCTCGTACTCAGCCCGCCACCGCTGCCGGGTGGTGATGGCCTGGGCGATGGCCGTCGTGTACGTCTCAAGGTCGATCCGGTTGCGGCCGAGCAGTTCCCAGGACCAGCGGCCGTCGCTGCCGGTGATGGCGAGCTCGTCGTGGTCGTCGGGGTCGATGCCGGCCTCTTCGAGGGCGGCCCGGACGACGCTGGCGCGGTCGGCCTTGTGGGCGGCGAGGGTCTTGCCGGACCACTTGCGGGACACGAGAACCCGGCGGCCACCGACGCCGAGGTTGTCGCGGTCGTGCGCCTTGTGGGTGCAGTGCCCGGGCACGAGACCGGCCTGGGCGCCAGCGGGCTGGACGCCGTAGCGCAGCCAGTTGGCACAGGTCGGCGCGCAGGGGAGCCACCGGACCTCGTCGGCGAGGCGATCGAGGTCGCGGCCGAGGTAGCAGGCACCACGGCGCAAGGCCTGCTTGCCGACGAGACGCCCGGGCTCGATGATTGGCGGTCGCAGATCGAGGAGTCGATCGGCCGCCTCGAGGGCGAGATCATCGAACTGCGAGAGCACCTCGACCTCCCGTCGCACGAGCACGGCCTGGACAGTCACGACCGGAGTACGAACCGCGAGCGAATCGCGACGTGAGGCTGTGCGGATGGGCCAGATCATCTACCTGCACCCAGCCCGCGCCGCACCCGGACAACTGCTACTCCTCGCACGTCAACGAGCCGGCCTGACCCACGCGGAGATCGCGCCCTTGTTGGGAGACGCGATCGGGCGGCCCGAGCTCAACCCCGCGACCGTACGCGCGTGGGAGCGAGGGACAGTCCGAGTGCCCTCCAAGGTCGTCGACGCGGCACAGCGGATCGCATCGACCGGAACTCCTCGGACCGATGGCGGCTCGGTGTCAGCTGTCGGCGAGCTCGAGGCCCCGATAGGGCGCGACGCCATCGAGCGTGCCATGCAGTCGTTCCGAGAGGCTGACCGCCGCGTTGGCGGCGGCTACATGTACGGGTCCGTGATCCGGTACCTGCGAGACGAGATCGCGCCCAGCCTCGTGGACAGCAGCGAGGACCGATTCACGGCCGCCGCCGCCCTGACGGAGATGGCTGGTTGGATGGCCCATGACGCCGGCCACGACGGCCTCGCGCAACAGCACTTCAGCCGCGCCTTGCAGTTCACGTCGATGAGCGATGACGTGGAACTGACTGCACATGTCCATGCCAGCCTGTGCCACCTGGCCATGCAGCATGAGCGCCCCCGGGACACGCTGCCGGCAGCGCCAGGCTGCCCTGTCCCTTCTCAACCGGCACCCACACCACCCGGTGCTCGCTGCTCGTCTGCACGCGATGCAGGCCCGAGCTCTCGCATGCCTTCGACGTCGTGCCGACTGTGCGCGCGCACTTCACAAGGCCGAGGCCGAACTCGATCGCCAGGCGCCCGATGCCCGATCGCCATGGGTCAGCCCGTTCGACCACGGTTCGCTCGCAGCCGAGGCATGTCAGGCGTTCGAGACCCTGGGCGATCTCCCCGCCGCACGGAGACACGCCGAGCTCGTTGTCACCCTCCGCGACGGGAGCCGCGTCCGAAGCCGAGCCTTCGGTCAACTCCGACTCGCCGGCATCCTCCTCGCCCAGGGCGAGCTCGACCACGCATGCACGATCACCGTCGACGCTCTGCAACACACAGGCGGTGTGTCGTCCCGCCGCGTCTCCCAACTCGTCCGGTCCCTTCACGTCTCGCTGACGCCGCACGCTGCTGCCTCGGAGGCCCGACCGGCTGCCAACGCGCTAGCGACCGCGCTCGCACGACCAGACCCGCTCCACCTCATCGCCGCCACTCATAGCCTGGACGCCTGACATGGCCGACCGACTGTACGAGACCGACCCGGAGACCTGGTACGCCCACCTCGCCGAGGGCAACGCACGTCAACCGCGCAAGCGCGTCGCTGCCGACGTCATCATCCGCAACCAGGCTGGGCGCCTCCTCCTCGTGAACCCGAACTACAAGCCCGACTGGGACCTCCCCGGTGGCATGGCCGAAGCAAACGAGTCACCCATCGACGCCGCTCGCCGAGAGATCCGCGAGGAGCTCGGGCTCGACCTGACGATCCGCACCCTGCTCTGCATCGACTGGGTTCCACCGCATGGTCCGTGGGACGACACGCTCGTCTTCGTTTTCGACGGCGGCATGCTCACGCCGGCGCAGATCGACACCATCACAATGTCCGACCACGAGCTCGACGCCTTCAACTTCTTCACGAACGACGAGGCGGCGGAGCTGCTCGACCCTACGTGTGGAGCCGTACCGCGCTATCCCTCGACGCTGCGCGGACTGGACAACCGCGTTACGCCCACTTCGGCTCTGCCGAATCTGGCTCTTGAGGGTCAAGGGCGCCGGCAGAGCCGGCGCCGGCCTGCGGGCGGGCGCCAGAGGCGCCCGTCCTCGCCCCCGGCTGGCGGCCTGATCGAACTTTGGAGTTGCTCGTCGGGGGCCGCCAGATCGGCAGATCTGTATACCGCCGCTCCAGGTCTTTCGCCTCTGGCGAGATTGCGCTTGGGCAGCTTTACTGGGTTCGAAGGCACGGAAGCTGTGCCACCTGGGCGCGAGGTGACGTGGTGGCTGACACGCGGGAAAGCTCGAATCGGCTTGCAACATTCATAGCGGTCGGTAGCGGACTTGGCGCAACGGTCGGTGTTCTTGTCGGCGGCGGACCCGGCATCGCGATTGGGGTCGGGATCGGTGCCTCTCTAGGCGTTGCCGTGGACGCAATGACGAAGCGCCGCACGTAACTGCATTCTCTGAACGCTCTGCAGCGCAGAATGGCTTGGTTCTGATACACGGCCGCACACGTCAGTCGCTCATTCGCACCGAGGCGTGCCAGTTCGTGCCAGATTGGACACGGAACCGAGCGCATCAGCGGTCACCCACGGTCAACGAGCCGGATCAGCCCAGGTCCAGGTTGCGGTGCTCGCGCCCCCAGCCCCTTCCCAAGCTGACAATGCGGGTTCGATTCCCGTCGCCCGCTCTCGCTGATTCCGCCGAGGTCACCGAGGGTGCGCCGTCTACTGGACCAGCGAATCCCATACGTTCAGCCGTGCGTGAGATCGTCCGGAAGAGGGCGAACCAGGAAACGACCGGGCCCCGTTCGCTCGACCGTGGACTGTGGAGGCATGCGCGCGCCGCCTGGGCGCAACACCTCGGCTCGTCATCCACGCGCCGATCTGAGACGACCGCAGCTCGGGCAGTTGCGCCAGAACGACTGGTTCACGGGCACCATCACTAAGGGGGTCCTCCGCCACGACGGATCGAAGTTCTTGTCGCCCGTCGCCTGGGCTCAGGTCGAGAGCGACCCGGCGTAGATCTGCCAGGCCAACACCGACTTGGCTCCCAAGCTCAGCACGAGGTAGGCCTTCTCGCCGAAGGCGTAGTCCGACCAGCGTCCGATCCCTCGGTACTGCAGCCACTGGTTGAGGCCGAAGCTGAAGAAGAAGACGAGCTGGGCGACGAAGATGCCGTAGACGAACCCTGGAACCTCGTCGGCGCCGAACATGTTCACCGCGATCGCGATCCACGGAGCGACCCCGACGAGGGCGCCGAACCAGAACGGGACCATGGTCGTGGAGGAGCGCCCCGGCGGGTTGGCCCGCTCCTGGACCCAGCCGAACAGGATCATGCCGACGTTCGCCCCGGCGATGGCGATCACCGCGGTGATGTCGGTGATGCCGGTGTAGGAGGCGATGAGCAGCACCATGAGCGTCGCGCTGAACGAGTACTCGACCCACCTGAACCGGTTGATGCCCCGGCGGAGATCGTCCTCGTACGTCCGGCGCGCGACCGTGGCCGTGACGAGGTGGTCGATCGCGGCCAGGCCGAGGAAGACAGCGACGGCCACGCCGATCCGAACGTCGAAGAGGCTGTCGGGGCGCGGCGGTGGGGTACCCGGCGGACCCTCGGGGAAGGTCGAGGTGACGGCAATGGCGAAATCGCTGGCCAGCAGGAGGATGACGACTGCCTGGAGGGCGTGGAGCACCGTCAGCCCGACGTTCCAGCGTCGCAGGTCGGCCAGTCGTTCGGTGGTGACCCCCGATGCGATGGTGCCCGAGCTGGTTCCGGTTGACTCACCCCACGACATGTGCGGAACTCTACGGTGGGCCTCGTCCCGGCCCGGCGTGGCGGCATCCGCCGGCTTCCTCCCTGTCAGCCGGGGGATGGTGGCGCGGGGCTCAGTTCTCCCAGGACCACCTCGACGCCGTCGCCGCAGAGCCCAACGGACGCCCTCGCCCCGGTACACGGGTGGCGATGGCTCAGCCGACCGTGGCTCAGCCGACCGTGGCCCGGGCCTGACGTGGGGAGCCAATAGGGAAGCCAAGCGGTGACGGGCCGGGGCGGCCCACTGGTGTCGAGCGATCCCAGGGTGGGTTGATCCCGTGGTTGCTCCCGACAGCGACCGTGACCAGGCGCGATACCGACTCCCACCCAGCCGTACTGCGGCCAGACGTTGCGGGAACGGCACGGGAAGAGTGGCAGCGGCCACCTGCCACCGAGCCCACAACCAGGATCGCCCGCGTCGAAGGCGTCCCAGGCTCCG